>NZ_BAAGDO010000001.1:764702-1564662 GCF_054661255.1 Herbidospora sp. RD11066 | reverse complement strand
GGGTGTGGTTGGCGGGGGGGCGCCCCCCCCCCGGGGCGGGGGGGGGGGGCGGGAGATGCGGCGAGGCCGACCAGGGAACCACCCCCAATGTTGATCTTGCTGGGGGGCCTGGGGCCTCGTCGGTGGGGTCACGGCGGCGGTCGGGCGTCGGCGGGCGGGGGGCCAAGGGCCGGGCTGTCGGTTCGGGCGATCGGAACCCCGCGTCACTTAGTGATCTTGGTGGTGGGCCTGAGTCTTCGCCGGTCGGTCAGGGCGGGGACGTCGGCGCCGGGGCGGCTCCTCTGGATCCGGTGAAGTGGGCGGCTGCGGTGGAGCTGGTGGCGGACTGGCCTCCGCTGGATGCGGCGACTATGCGGCGTCTGGCGTCGCTTCTGGCACGAGGTGGAGGATCGGGAAGATCTTGACGCGGTCGGCGATCGGGGCTTTCTTGGCGTTCCTGCGCTCCGGCCCGGGCATGGCCTTGATGACCATGATCATGCGGAGGATCTCGCGCTTCTTGCCCAGGCTGAGCGACATCCACAGCTCGCGGACCCGTTCCGGCGTCGCGCCGACGAAAGGGGTCAGGGGGCTCTTGACGGTCGCCTGATCGATCAGGGCATGCCGCTTGGCGATCTCCTCATCGGCCTGGGTGGTCACCTCCTCCAGCAACTCCAGGGTGATCCCCTTGCCGGTGAGAAGGAACTGCCTGTGGGACTTGGTGGCCTGGGCCTTGCCCGCCTCAAGCGCTGTGATCTCGGCTTGCAGGGCTGCGAAGTCGACGGTTGCGACGGGGGCGGGCAACAGGTTGACCAGGTCGGGGCGGGCCAATCGCGCCATGGCCGCGTACTCGATGTGCTCGTCTACCTCGGGTGCGGGGGTCTTGGCGTGGCCTCGCGTTTCACACCGGTAGTTGCGGGCGGCGTCCGCGCCGTGGGACTTCACGAAGGTTTCCCCGTCGTCGCAGATGCCGCAGAGCATGATCAGGCTGACGAGCCACTTGGGGGCGGGGCCTGGCCCGTGGTCGCGTCCGGGCATGGTGTGCAGGGCGCGTAACGCCTCCTGCTGCTGCCTGCTGATGATCGGCGGGAGCACGTCACGAACGATGACCTCACCCTGGTAGACCATGTCACCCACGGTGCGGGGGCTGAGAAGGATCTGCCACATGGTCCGGCCACCCCACTCCGCCGGTTTGGTGAGTTCCTCCCCGTTGCGTCGGCGCTTGCGCCCGTCCTTCTCGGCCTGGGTGAGGACGCCACGCCTGGCCATATCTGACATGATCATCGCCTGGGGAACGCCGTTGAGAAGCTCGTCGGCCCAACAGGCGATCTCGGCCGCCTCCTCCGGGTTGTGCTTGGTCATGTCGATGACCGGACGGTGCTCTCGTACACCCGCTCCAACGGGCTGGCCTTGGGGTTCACACACACCGCCTGGACAAGGCCGGTGTCCACACCCCATCCGTAGGCGCGAACCCCGCCACCCCAGGCACCGGTCTTGGCCTGGCGCTTGCGGGCCACGGCCACGTTCTGGCCACGCTGGCCGCTGTCGTGCTGGGCCGCGTTGGTGTCGGCGATGAAGTCGGCGCGGCCTTGCGCGCTGGTGAAGTCGTAGGGTGCGCCGCGATGCACGGACCAGACAACCACCTGGTACTCAATGCAGAGCTTCATGAACGTCAGGCCGGTGTCCACCCGCCGGTGAAGCCGCGACGCATCCCGGATTACAACCCGTCCGACATACATGGCCACGATGTCGGCCCTGAGGCGCTCATAGTCGGGACGGTAGGCGTCCGGGTCGTGGGCGCTGATGTCGTTGTCCACGTACCGGCGGGAGATCGGCGGAATGGGCCACTGCGTGACCTTCTCGTCTTGCTGCTCCATCTGGGAACCGACCCCGGCACCGGTCCCCTCCTTGTCCAGACTCCGGCGGGCGTATCCGGCGGTCTCCCTGTCGGCGGGGACCACCCGTAAGCGAATACCGTCGATGACCTTCCCGGTGAACTCCGAACCTGCCATGTTGCGTGCCCTTCCGTCTCTGACCTGCACTTTCGTGGTGATATCTCTAATATCCTCCCTAATTCGGTAGTAGGGGAAGTCGACGCTGCTGCGCACGATCGCCGGCCTTCACCCGGCATCCCACGGGACGATCCACCTCAATGGCATCGACATCACCCGGGAACGTCCGGAATGGCGGAAAGCCCGTGGATTATGTCTCATGCCGCAGGACCACCGATTGTTCACGTCATTGACCGTGGAGGAAAATCTCCAGGTCGGCACGCATTGGGCGGCCCCCGGGTCATGGTCTCTCGGCCGGGTCTACGAGCTCTATCCGTACCTGAAAGAGAAACGCCGCGCCCATCCCGGTGACCTGACCCCCGAGGAACATCAGGCCGCCGCCATCGGCCGCGCCCTGATAGCCAATCCCCGGATTCTGCTCCTCGATTCGCCCTCGCACGCCGGGCCGGTCGACCGCTTGGCGAAAGAGGACCTCGCGCTCGTGGTCGCGACCCCCGACCTGCCCGCCACCACCTGCCGGATCCACCGCCTCGTCGACGGCAGATCCACCACCACCCGCCCTGAGGTCAACTGCTGCCCTCGCTGATCACTCGCTGAAGGGATCGACGACCGAGACTCCGGTGCCGGCGAAATCGCGCACGTTGCGGGTGACCAGGGTCCAGCCGTGGACACGCGCGGTCGCCGCGACCAATCCATCGGCGAAGGGCAGTGGCCGGACAGCGTTGAGACGGCCCCACTCCTCGGCGACCGCCGTGGTGACCGGCACGATGCGGTCACCGAACTGCCGATGGAGACCGTGCAGCCACCGTTCCAAAGTGATCGCCTTGACGGGGTCGCGCCGGCGGCACCGCTCGATGCCCGCGCGGACCTCTCCGATGGTCAGGGCGCTGATGTGCAGTTCGGGAAGGTGACCTACAGAAGGTCGTTGCGTTTCCGACCTCGGAGATGGCGTTGGTGTCGAGGAGATAGCCCATGGATCAGAATTCGATCTCGCGGGGCAGCGAACGGTCTCGGGGGAATTCCACGTCATCGTCCCAGTAGGGATCTTCGATCAGATGGCTCTTGAGATCGGGAACCGCGCCGCGAAGTCGGCGGAACTCCTCGATGCCGACCACCACCGCGGCCTCCTCCCCGTGCAGGGAGACCACTTGCGGACCCTCGGTGCGAGCACGACGGACCACCTCGCTGAACTGTCGCTCGGCATCCTGCAACTGCCAGCTCGTGATCACCTTTCTGACCGGACAAATTCTGATCCGCCGATGCCAGGGAAATCTGGTCGACAGCGAACAAGGGGCGCTGCCAGGATGGCCCGCATCATGGCGCGAGCGTAGGTATATCTCGATCATCTGACAGAGGCGTGGGGATCACCGCCTCTGTTCACGGCTGTCTTGTTTTGGCGGTGCCTGCTGCACCGCTCCTCCCGCCCGTCGCGGCGGTAGAGCCGTATGTGATCGATGAAGAGGACTCTCGCGTGGAGATTCACGAGTACACGACGTACGACGCCATCGGGCTCCGGAAGCTGATCGGCGCCGGTGAGGTCACCCGGAAGGACGTGGAGGACGTCGCCCGGCGGGCTCTGGCCCTGGCGAATGCTGAGCTCAACGGGCTGGCTCTGCCGGTGTTCGAGCCGGCGCTCGACTACTCAGAAGACGGGCCGTTCGCCGGGGTGCCGTTTCTGATCAAGGATCAGGGGCCGGTGGCCGAGGGGGTTCCGTTCTTCCTCGGGAGCCGGGCGATCAACGGGGTCGCGGCCCGGCACGACAGCGATCTGATGGCCCGCTTCCGGGCTGCCGGGCTGGTCACGCTCGGGCTCACGACGGCGCCGGAGATGGCGCTCAGTTTCGCCACCGAGTCGGTCAGGTTCGGGCCGACCCGCAATCCGTGGAACGTCGAGCTCAGGGTGGGCGGGTCCAGCGGGGGCGCGGCGGCGCTGGTGGCCGCGGGGGCGGTTCCCCTCGCCCACGGCAGCGACGGGGCCGGTTCGATCCGGGTTCCGGCCTCCTGCTGCGGGCTGGTCGGGCTCAAGCCGAGCCGGGGGCGTGTTCCGTGCGGGCCCGACATGGGAGAGCCCATGCTCGGGATGGCGTACGAGTTCGCGCTGACCCGCACCGTCCGTGACGCGGCCCACCTTCTGGACGCCGTCCACGGACCAGGCATCGGCGACAAGTACACCGCGCCGCCTCCGGCCCGGCCCTACGCCAAGGAGATCGAGCGGGTCCCCGGGAAACTGCGCGTCGCGGTCACCACCGAGGCCTGGTCGGGCGCCGACGTCGATCGGGAGGTCGCCGAGGCCACGGACCGAGCCGGGCGGGTGCTGGAGGCGATGGGGCATGTGGTCACCGACGCGAGCCCGGTCGTCGACTGGGACGCCGTCATGCGGAGCACGGTGGCCGAGGCGGTGGCGATCGCGTCTCTCCTGCTGCTGGCGCCCAGACAGCCCGATCCAGAGCTGATGGAGTCGGTCTCGCGGCGAGTGCTCGAAGTGGCCAAGGGGTTCGGCGCGCTGGATCTGATGGCGGCCTTCGGAGCGCAGAACCAGGTCACCCGGTCGGTGGCGGGGTTCTTCACCGGTCATGATCTGCTCGTCACCCCGACGCTCGGACGTCTGCCCGCGCCGCACGGCACGCTGCGGTACGACGACCCCGATCACACCCTCACGTCGTGGCTGACCTCGATGTTCGACTATGGCCCCTTCACCATGGTGTTCAACGTCACCGGGCAGCCCGCGATCAGCCTCCCCCTCGGGCACAGCGAAAGCGGGCTGCCCATCGGGGTGCAGATCGCCGCCGCGTACGGGCGGGAGGATCTGCTGTTCAGGATCACGGCCCAGCTGGAACAGGCCATGCCCTGGAAGGATCGAACCCCTCGGTCCTTCGTCTGAAGCACCCCGGCAGCGCCTAGCGCGCGACCGAATCGAGCCGACGCGACTCACAGAGCGATTCGCCCACCGAGGTGATGAGCACCCGGCAGAGTTCACGGGTCTGGTCGACCCGGAAGACCGACCCGGCGTCGGCGCCGCTGCGGGCGCGGAAGATCGCGAGGTTCTCCGACTTCCGATCGGGATCTCTGCAGGACAGCCACTTGACGCCGGAGATCCCCTGGCAGAACAGGTCCCAGGCGAACCGCTGGCTGAACTCGTAGGCGTCGTGGCCGCCGATGGGTCCTCTTTCGCCGAGGATCCGGCTGACGATGCTGCCCTCGCCCGCGTCGGCCGACCCGGTCAGGTCAAGCACTTCCACGGGCCTGCGGACGGTCAGCACCGCGAGCCGCCGCTGGCCGGCCCCGGCCTCGTGGAGTGCGCCACGCTCGAAGACCTCGATCACGGCACCCGTCTCGGAGGTCGACAGATAACACGTGCCGGCGTTTCCCCTGGGGAAGTCGAAACGGTGGTCGCCCTCCCCGCAGAACCAGGCGGGGACACCGGGAACGACCGCCGAGGACGGGCTCGGCGCCAGTGGCCAGCAACACGGATAGATCCGGTAGAGGGTGACCTCGGGCGACAGGCGGAAACGTGGCAGAGCGCGCAGTTCGGCGGCTCGGATCGCCCCCATCGGCCGGCTCCGGTTCTCGAGAGCTAGGTGGGGTCTCCGGCAGCCGGAGAGCCGGCCCACAGTCCGTCCATGCGCCCGCTCATCTCCTCGGCGGACGACCAGAGGTCGATCAGCCCGGGCAGCCGGTCGCTGGTACCTGCGATGAATGAACGGTTCTCGTCGAGGCTCTTGAACGTCGAGTCGAAGGGGGTTCCCGACGGGTCGAGAATCTGGAGACCGGCCTCTGTCGCGATCAGCGCGCCGCCGTGCAGGTCGAGCTCACCGACCCGATAGCCGACGAACCCGCCGAGGTCACCGCGTGCGAGCATGACCCACGCGACCAGCGGCGCCCACAGGCGCACGACCCGGGTGGCCTTACGGTCGAGCTGCAGCTTGAGCGCCGTCGCGATCGGGTCGTCGGGGTTCACCTGGTAGCCCTGGGTCCACGCCAGGATGTCGCGCCCGTCGTTGCGGGGGCGCCGCCTCAGGCGTTCGCGCCCCACGTAGGCGCCCTGACCGCGTACGGCCGACCAGGTGCGGCCGGATATGGGGTCGTGGACGACGGCGACGACGGGCACCTCCCCGTCGCACAAGGTCAGGCCGACCGCGTAGGCGGCCAGCCCGAGGGCGATGTTGTTGGTGCCGTCGAGGGGATCGATCAGCCAGCTCCAGTAGCTGTCGCCGACCAGCATCCCGGACTCCTCGGAGACCACATGATGACTCGGATAGCTGCTCCTGAGCCGTTCAATGATCAACTGCTCGGCCGCATAGTCAAGTTCGGTCACCAGGTCGCGATCACTTTTTCGCCAGACCGAGAAACTCTGTTCAGCCCCCGCTCTGATGAGTTTACCCGCGTCCTCCGCCACATGGATCGCGACCTCGCGAGCGGCCTGAAGATAGTCGATCATATGAGATCTACTCCTCTCGAAAACGCTCACTGTTCAACTCCAAGAATTCGTGCCGCGATCTTTATGTCGGCGGGTCCGCCGGGCCGGCGCATCACCGTGTGAGGCCGGGTGGAAATGCTCGCGAGACTGAGCTCGGGAGCAGCATATTGGTTCTCGGCCATGGCGATCGTCACCGTCTCGCGCAGAGCCGTGGTGGTGTGGAAAAGGCCGGTGGCCAGAGTATAGAACTGCCCTTGGCTGAGGTTTTCCGAACTGACCAGATGATGACTGACCAATTGCTCCGTCGGCTTTATCTGATCACCGTCGTCACTGGGATGTATGGTGCAGAGTCGATGGGTCGCAGCGCCGGGATCCGGCACCACCGCGATGATGTCGTTGCGTATCTCGCCGGTCACGACGTAACTGAGCAGGTCCCAGCTGTGGGCGTGGACCTGTGACGTCGTGGGGGGTTCGAAATCCAGGTTGTCCGACCATACGTGCAGGCAGACCCCGAAGGCGGTCGCCCGGTGAATGGGGAAGCACAGAAAACCCAGCGGGTGCCGCACCGGAACCGCACCCGCCGCCATCACGTCGTGTCCCATCTCGTCGAGGATCCGATCGACGCACCTGGCGAGAAGGAGTTCGCGGACGGCTTCGACCTTAGATGTAGGGATTCCGAGCATGGATCGCCTTCTCGATTATGTCGGGAACAAGGTCATGTGAAACCACCAGCGGAATGTTGATGGCCGCGAAGACATTGATCACTTCACCCGGCGTAGGCTGGACACTGAGCCTGACCCGCTTCGCCGGTGCCAGGTCGACCTTCCTCGCCTGCTCGAAACTGTTCGCTAGCTCGGTCTCGTAGGACTTGTAGAGGAAGCCCTTCTGCGGGACGACTATGGCGCCCCCGTCATCCTGCGTGATGACGATCCGGCTGTCGGACATGTCGTATCTGAAGACCCCCATGATGCTCGTCAGCGCCACCTTGATATCCAGCAGAGTGTAATCCAGCTGGTACCAGCACGCGGCCAGCAGAGTCGCATAAGATTCGAGCTGGGTGCGTTCCTTCGTCCATATTTCGCCAATTCCATCCGGGTTCGGCGAAATCGAATAGCGGAAACTAGCGTAGCGGTCGCAAACGTCTTCGTTGGTGGGATCGAGGATCTCCAGGCGCACCTGAAGCGGGCGGCGCTCCTTTCGCGCCACACTCACGAGACCTGGCAGGGTCACTGCCCGGATATAGGTGCCGGTGCCACCGCGGAAGATCCAGCGACTGCTCGTCTCGCGGGCCTGCGTGCATTCGTCGGCCACTTGTTGGGCGGTGGTGAGACCATGCACCAGCGCCTGGCTGTTCAGCGCGACCCGCGCCTCCCCCAGGGTGGTTCTCATCTCGTCGATGGTCGTCTGCGCCTGCCGGAAAGAGGCCAGCGCGGCCGACACCTCGCGCAGGCCGGCGAGTGTCTCGTCGGTGGCGTCACCACGCCGCCACCGGTCACGAAGAATGGACACCGATAAAATGCCCAGCGTCACCAAAATCGCATTCTGAATAACGGAATCGGAAGCGACGGACGTCAGCCCGAGGATACCGACGCCGATTGCGATCACCAGCGCAAGGACGGTATCTGCCTCGTTGACAATCTTTGGCAGTTTACGCACTCGGCACACTCCAAGGTTGTTGGCCTTGAGGAGTATATGCCTCGGCGGGAAATATCAATATAGATCGCCGTCGGGATCGGCCTTTAACCCGGGAAATGGTCGGCCACAAAGCGGCACTCCGGCGAGTGCCGCAGGAATATCTCCCCCACAACTGTGGTTTCGGTGCGTATGACGACAACCAGAGGCCGGGTCCGGGTCGAGCCGACGGCCAAGCGTGTGCGCGTTTATCTCGGTGGGCTGCCGGTGGCCGACACGTCGTCGGCGCTGCTGGTGTGGGAGAACCCGTCCTACCCCGCCTACTACTTCCCGCTGAAGGACGTCGCGTCCGGGGCGCTGAAGGAGGCCGGGCAGGGCCAGCACTCGCCCTCGCGTGGTGACGCCACGCTCTACACCGTCACCTCGGGGGGCAGGGAGGCGAGCGCGGTGGTGTACGCCGACTCGCCCATCGAGGAGATCCGCGAGTTCGTCCGGTTCGACTGGGATTCCATGGACGCCTGGTTCGAGGAGGACGAAGAGGTGTTCTTCCACCCGCGCGACCCGTACACCCGCGTCGACATCCTGCCGTCGTCGCGGCACATCCGGGTCGAGGTCAACGGGGAGACCGTGGCCGACTCCAAGAACGGGCGGATCCTGTTCGAGACCGGGCTTCCGGCGCGCTACTACCTGCCCAAGACCGACGTGCGGTTCGACCTGCTGGAGGCGACCGACTCGGTGACGCACTGCCCCTACAAGGGGTCGGCCGAATACTGGTCGGTGAACGGGGTCAAGGATCTCGCCTGGTCGTACCGGACGCCGCTGCCCGAGAGCCAGAAGATCGCCGGGCTGGTCGCGTTCTACAACGAGAAGCTCGACATCTACGTCGACGGCGTGCTGGAGCCCCGGCCGAAGACCAAGTTCTCATAGATGATCGAGATTCCGGGCGGCGTGATCCTGCTCCGCGACGAGGCGCGCGACGTCGGGTGGACGGTCGAGATCGAGCCCTTCCTGCTCGCCGCCCACCCGGTGACCCGGGAGGAGTTCCACGGCGTCCCGGGCGACCGCCGCCCGGTCACCGACGTCTCGTGGCACGACGCGCAGGCCTACTGCGAGCGCCACGGGTTCCGGCTGCCGACCGAGGCCGAGTGGGAGTACGCCTGCCGGGCCGGGTCGCGCGGCGACACCTACGGCGACCTCGACGAGATCGCCTGGCACGGCGGTGAGGTCCGCGAGGTGGGCCTGAAGAAGCCCAACGCCTTCGGTCTGTACGACATGATCGGCAACGTCTGGGAATGGACGTCCGACCTCTACGACCCCGAGGTCTACGGCGACTACCGGGTGTTCCGGGGCGGCGGCGCGCACGACGGGCCGAGGGCGCTGCGCGCGTCGTGCCGGAGAAAGAGCCACCCGACGTTCAAGATCGACGATCTCGGCTTCCGGGTGGCCCGTTCTAGGCCGCGAACAGCAGCATGAGCCCGGTCACCGTGTAGACGACCATCAGGATCAGCAGCGGCACCTGCCCGGCCACGGCCGTCCTGCGGGGGAACAGCACCAGGGCCCGGTCGTGGGCCAGGGCGGTGCCGAGGACGTGGCCGATGACGATCAGGGTGACCTGGAGCATAGCCACGGCGGCGGGGGTCAGGAAGGCCGACTGGATGGTCCAGTTCGCCGTCCCGAGCCAGTTGGCGCCGGTCACCAGCGGGTCGGAGAGCAGGGCGAGGGTGCGCTGGCCCTCGTACAGGAAGAGCGTGAAGTAGTGGGCCAGGATGTAGCCGATCGCGATCGGCACGATCGAGTGGGCGATCTCGCCCGCCGTCCGGCCCTGCTCGGCCATGCCGCGCCGCCCGGCCAGGCGGGTGGCCAGCTCGTAGGCGCCCAGCACGATGAGGATCACGACCAGCAGGCCGAGCGTGCCGAGCACCGGTGACGGCAGGCTGTTCTCCTGGACGAACCTGACCCAGACCGGCGCGTTGGAGAAGCTGTCGTACATGGTCGACCCGAGCAGCACGATGACCAGCGCGGTCAGCCCGGGGGCCGGGCGCAGGGTGGTCATGCCGTCGAGCGGGTTGCGCCAGACGAGCACCCCGTCGTCGCGCCGGGCGATCGGCGACAGGCGGCCGGCCAGGTCGCTGTAGACCTCGAACGTGTCGCCCTTGTCGAACCAGGCCACGCCGTAGACGAGACCTCCGGCGAGCATCGCGAGGGCGTACACGGAAAGCCACGCCCCGATGACGGGCAGCGTCACGCGCCCGGGAGCCACCAGCTCCAGCCAGACGAACGCGAGCAGCCCGGCGGCGGCCGGCCAGTAACCCAGCCCTTCGGGCAGCTTCTTGAAAGACCGGTCGCCCCTGATGAGGAGCACGACGGTGCGCAGCGGGTTGAGTAGGCGCCACACCCCGCCGAAGATCAGCGACAGCGGCACCAGGCCGACCCAGAACAGCACGTAGACGACACCGGCCGTCGGGTTGTCGGGGTCGTCGGGGCCGAAGAAGCCGATCAGGAAGTACGCCGTCGCGACCAGGCCGACCGCCCGCCACACCCACTCGGGCACCCGCCACTGGAGGAACCGGGGCAGCGGGGCCGCCTCGTCGAGGCCGACGCCGAGCCGGGACTCCCGCCAGAGGAAGCCCAGCGCGGCGAACGACACCAGCAGGCAGATGATCGCGCCGATCAGGGCGGCGGAGAACGGGATGGGGAGGTCCTGACGACCCCCCACGCCGTGGGCCAGGAGCATCAGCTCACCACGAGCTGGAAGAGCTGGAGGTCCTGGTCGTGCGTCTCCACCTCGAACAGGCCGGTCTGGTCGGCCAGGAACGAGATCACCGAGGGGTGGTTGGGCAGCAGGGTCGCGGCCTTGTCGTACCCGTGGACGTGCGCCTCGTCGGCGACGTCACTCGTGACGGTGATCTTGATGCCCTGGTTGAGACCGACCTCGATCCGGCCGGGGGGCGGGGTGACCTTCTTGCCGGAGATCGTGACGGTGATCTCCTTGATCGGGCCGACCGCCGCGGCGGGCCCGCCGGTCGAACAGCCCGAGAGGGCCAGGACCGCCACGAGCAGCGCGGCAACGTATTTCATCGGTTCTCCAACTAACGTTTCTTCGCGCCGACCTTGCGCGGGGCGGGCCGAGCGGGGTTGCCCGACTTGCCGGGCTGCTTCTTCTTCGTGTTCTTCGCCGGTGGACGTCGCATCGCCCGCGCCAGCAGGAACACCACGCCCAGCCCCAGCACGACCGGGATCAGCCACACCAGCGGGCTGTCGTCTCCGGTGGCGGGCGCCGCCACCGGAGACGCAGCGGTACTGGGCGCCGTGGTCGGCAGGACCTGGGTCGTCGTGGTGGTGTCCGTGCTCGGGAGGGCGGCCGGGGCCTTGTCGGCCTCGTGGGCCGCCTCGATCGCGGCGAGCAGACCGGGGTCGGGACCGTCGGTCGGGGCCTTCCAGCCGTCGGGGGCCTTGGTCGGCTTGCCGGCGTAGGTGAACTTCACCTCGCCCTTGACCTGCTCGCCGTCGCTGGCGATCGAGAGCCACGCGATCGTGTACTCACCGACCTTGGGCCAATAGGCCACCGGGACCTCGACCGAGAAACCCTCGTGGTAGAGCCGGGGCTCCCACTTCCCGTCGATCAGGAAGAGCTCCGTGACCGGCTCGTCGAGCCGCTTGGTCGCCCCGATCAGCCACCTCTCGTCGACGCGCTTCCCGTCGGGTCCTGTCACGGTGAAGTGGGCATTGCTCGGCGGCGCCTCGGTGTACCAGAGCGTCACGGTCTGGACGGGATCGACGAGGGTCCCGCCCTTCTCGGGGGTCGACTCGACGAGCTGGCCGTGGGCGAACGCCGGGCCCTCCAGGAGGACCGTCGTCGTGCCCAGGCAGAGCACCGCGATCAGCAACCGGGCCAGCCATCTCGTCATCGGGACACGTCCTCCAGTCCGAGCGCGACCAGGCGGTCACGCGTCCAGGCGAGCTCGGCGGCCAGCCCGGCCACCAGGCCCGCGTCTCCCTGCGGGCGGCGGTCCTCCGGCAGCACCTGCCAGGTGTAGGTCTCGACCTCCACGTGGTCGGTGACCGCCGTCGCCCCGCCGAAAAGAGCCTCCAGAGTGCTGTTCAGTACGCCGCTCGTGCTCGACAGCGGCGGCTCGGGGTCGGCGTGCAGGGGCAGGTGGAAGTGCACCCGCCACGCGTCGTCGCCGGGCAGCCCGGCGAGGGCCTCGTCGAGGTCGTCGCACGAACCGCCGCCGCGCTCCCGCGTCTGGTGCAGGAACCGCTCCTCGTGGAAGGCCGCGAGTTCCTCCCGGGCTTTGGCAGGCTCGTCGACGTGCAGCGCGCACGACGCCTGGGTCTTCACGACCGGCAGCCCCGCCGCCTTCAGCCGGGCCAGCGACTCGACCGGGTCCTCGAACTGGACGGCCAGGTGGCAGACGTCCAGGCAGACCCCGAGCCAGTCGTGGTCGAGCGCGGCGAACTCCTCGCACGCCTGCTCGATGGTCTCCACGACGCAGCCGGGCTCCGGTTCGAGGGCGACCCGGATGGTCCGCCCGCTGGAGGCGGCCAGCTTCGACAGCCCCTCGGACAGCTCGGTGAGCCGCGAGAGCGCGGCCTTGGACGAGGCCGTGTTCCAGTCGGTCCGCCACGCCAGCGGCAGCGTCGACACGCTGCCCCGGGCGGCGTCCTCGGGCAGCAGCCCGGCCAGCACCGACGCGCAGTCGAGCGTGTACTGGAGCCGGTCGTGCGTGGTCCAGTCGGGGACGTACACCTTCCGCTTCACCACCGGGTCGTGGAACCCCCGGTAGGGGAAGGCGTTCAGCGTGACGACCTCGAGGCCGCGCGCCGCGAGCTCGCGGCGGAGCCGGACCACCTGGACGGGGTCCTCCACCAGGGCCGTCGCGACGTCGCGCGCCAGCCACAGGCCGAGGCCCAGGCGGTCGACCCCGAGGGCCTCCCTGACCGGCTCGCCGAACCGCGCGAGCTGGCCGAGGACACCCTCCAGGTTCTCAGCGGGGTGGACGTTGGTGCAGTACGCGACGTGCACCGTCGACCCGTCGGGATGACGCAGCCGCATGTCAGGCGTCCTTGCGCACGCCGCGCAGGACCGAGTTGCCCTCGAAGGTCTCGTCGGTCTTCAGGTCGGACAGGTCGAGGCGGCCCGACTGGGAGTAGAACTCCACCGGGTTGCGCCACAGCACCTTGTCGACGTCGTCGGGGCTGAATCCGGCGGCCAGCATCGCGTCGCCGGTCTTGCGGGTCTTCAGCGGGTCGCTGCGCCCCCAGTCGGCGGCCGAGTTGACCAGGATCCGGTCGGTGCCGAACTCCTGGAGGATGCGGACCATGCGGTCCTCGTCCATCTTGGTGTCGGGGTAGATCGAGAACGCGGCCCAGCTGCCCGACTCGACGACCATCTTCACGGTCATCTCGTTGAGGTGGTCGACCACGACCATGCCGGGCGCGATGCCCGACTCGCGCACGACGTCGAGGGTCCGCCTGGTGCCGGCGGCCTTGTCGCGGTGCGGGGTGTGGACCATGATCGGCAGCTCGTGCTCCTTCGCCAAGTCGAGCTGACGCGTGAAGGCGTGGTCCTCTTCCTTGGTCATGGAGTCGTAGCCGACCTCGCCGACCGCGACCACGCCGTCCTTGGCGAGGTAGCGGGGCAGTTCGTCGAGCACGTCCACGCAGCGCGGGTCGTTGGCCTCTTTCGGGTTCAGCGCGATCGTGCAGTGGTGGCGGATGCCGAACTGCGCGGCCCGGAAGGGCTCCCAGCCCACGAGGGAGTCGAAGTAGTCGAGGAACGAGCGCACCCCGGTGCGCGGCTGGCCCAGCCAGAAGGCGGGCTCGACCAGGGCGCGCACGCCGGCCTCGTACATGGCCTCGTAGTCGTCCGTCGTCCGCGACGTCATGTGGATGTGCGGGTCGAAGATACGCACGGGCTAGGCCTCCTGGTCTACGAGGGTGAGCACGAGGTGCACGTCGTCCGGCACCACACGGCCGGCCGCCTCGCGTTCCTTCGCGAAGTCGGACAGCATGCGGGCCAGCTCGGCGTCCGCGCGGTCGGCGAGATGCGCGACCGCGGCCAGGGGGACGCCGACGAACACGCACTTGAGCACGCCGTGCCGCCAGCCCTCGTCGTCGAGGTGGGCGGCGGCGTAGGGGCCCATGGCGGCGGCCACGAGCCGGGTGTCGTTGGTGCGCAGGGCGTCGCGGACCAGCGGCAGCCCCTCGTCACCGAGGCCGAGGATCGGCAGCGCGCGCAGCACGGCCCGCTTCTCGGCGTTGTCCCCGTCGGTGTACGCCTGGGAGACCGCCGCCGCCTTGGGCAGCGGCAGGGCGTCGAGCAGCAGGGCGCGGGCGGCGTCGTCGGCCGTCCACCCGTTCAGGCTCTCGATGGGACCCCGGCCGACCTTGCGCCCGGCGGCCGGGAAGAGCACGGCCAGTTTCGCCGGGTCGTCGGCGATCTTCGTCCGTGACTCGTCGAGCCACGCCTCGGCCTCGGGGGTGAGGTCGAGGGCGGCCCGTAGTTCGTCGGGCGTCATCTGCCTGCCCACTCTCGCAGTGCGTCGAACTGGGCGAGCAACCGGTGCTCGTCGGTGCCGACGGGGTCCTTGAAGAAGAAGCCGAGCGGGGTCAGCGCGCCCGACTCACCCTGGCCGTGCGCCCACGCGGTGAAGCGCGCCAGGTCGAGGACCAGCGGCGCGGCCAGCGCCGAGTCGCAGCCCTGCCAGGTGAACTGCATCGTCATCCGGACGCCGAGGAAACCCTCGAACAGGATGTGGTCCCACGCGGTCTTCCAGTCGCCCAGGTCAGGAACGTAGTCAATGTGGACGTCGCCCCCCGCGGAGTACCCGAGCATCTTCGCCATGCCCCGCTGCTTGCTCGCGGTCTTGCTGGCCGCGGCGGCCGGGTCGGCCAGGGTGGCGCCGTCGCCGCCGCCCAGCAGGTTGGTGCCCGACCACGACAGGACGCGCAGCGCCCGCGTGGTGAACATCGGCGCGAGCGCCGACCGCATGAGCGTCTCGCCCGTCTTGCCGTCGCTGCCGGCGTAGGGAACGCCGCGCGACTTGGCCAGCTCGTCCAGCGCGGGCAGGCGCGCTCCCGTCGACGGGGTGAAGTCGACGAACGCGCACCCGGCCTCGAAGGCGGCGTACGCGTACACCGAACTCGGCGGCAGCACGTAGGCGTCGACCTCCATCGCCTTCGTGAGCGCCGCGAGGTCGTCGTGCTCGGGACGGTAGGCGCTCGGCGGCTCCGTCGACGACACGTTGATCACGACCACCCGGTCGAGCCCGTGCCGCTCACGGAAGCTGACGATGTCGGCCGCCAGCCGCTCGACGACGCGCAGCTGCGGCACCGCGTCCTCGACATGGACGCCGTCGCGGATCTCCGCCTCGACCGCGGTCACCTCGGGCAGCACCGCCGAGGCGATGTTGGCCGGGACGACGCCCGAACTGGTCAACTGCTCCACGCGCTTGGCGAGAGGGGTGGCCACGACGTCGTGGCCACCGAACACGAGCTCCCCGAACGCGGGCAACGGAAGCTGTGCGAAGTCCGGCAGTTCCGAGACCAGGCCGACGGGGGCGGTGAGCCCTAGACGCACCGCGGCGGCACCCGCCATGGCGGTCGTCGCGACCGACCCCCGAACTCCAACGAACCAGACGCCCGTCCGACTCTGCTCCACCATCACCGCTTCCCTTTCGATATATCTCCGAAGGGACAGCTTGAGAGGTCGGATGGCTGCCGGCCTACGGCACGCTGGGTCCCCAGTGTCGGAGGACGCGCACGCCGAACGCGTCTACGGTTCTAAAAAACCCTGCTTGACTCATGACGTGCCACCGCCGCCAAGCCCGAGACGTCCATATTGTTACGGGGCAGTACAGGTCGGGTCAATGCCACGAACCACTCGTCACGCTAAGTAGTCTTCCGAAGCCAGCGGCCACAGGTGAGCGGAATTCACATTTCCATAAATGTCAAATAAATAGTGGAATTACCGTACGGACTTATCTCTCGGTCGCCATCTATTGCACCATTAACGGCGCGGATAGCCTGCGAGTAGTCGAATACGGAGAATTCACATGAGATCAAGATTACGGGTGATTCCCGCACTCCTACTCGTTCTCGCGTCCATCGGTTTCGGGGCTCGCCCGGCCTCGGCCGCCGATGACGTCCGCGACGACATCCGCGCCGCACTGTCGGTGACCAGGGCTTTCTGGGCCGATCACTGGTACGACTATTTCAACGTTCGCTATGTTCCGCCGCGCATCCTGGGCGGCTACAACGGTAGGAGCGCCAATCGCCCGATCTGTGGCGGACAACGGGCCACCCCGCTCAACGCCTTCTACTGCGGCGGCAACGCGCATTACATCACCTGGGACGTCAACCTCATGTCCGAGGGTTACAAGTACGGCGACGGCTGGATCTACCACGTCATCGCCCACGAATGGGGTCACGCGGTCCAGGCCCACGTCCCGTGGCTGCGTGCCGTCCAGGACGAACTCCAGGCCGACTGCCTCGCCGGAGCGGCCCTCGCGGGCGCGGCCCGCGACGGCAATCTGGTCTGGGAGCGCGGCGACACGGCAGAGGTCCACACCATCCTGCGACTGCTGTCCGGCGACACGCCGTGGACGAAGGTCGGCGACTACGGGAGCGCGGCGGAGCGGATGAGAGCCTTCCGGCTGGGGGCGAACAGGGGCGTCCCGGCCTGCTTCTCCTAAGGGGCCGATTCGGCGACGGTGAGCGTGCAGTAGTGGGCCAGACGGGAGACCGTCCGGCCCACCATGTCGGCGTCGTACTTCCCGAACCAGACGTATCCGGCCTGCGCGAATATGCGCAGGCCGTCGTCGTCGGCCGAGGCGATCCGGTTGACCAACCGGGCGACCGTCAGCCAGTAGCCCTGGTCGGCGCTGAGGACGTCACCGGCCCTCGTCCCCCGATGGGCGGAGAGGGCTTCCTGGCAGGTGGCGAGCGGGGGCAGGCTGCGCTCCCGGATCGGCTGACGGAGCGCCTCGACGATCTCGGGGCTCCAGCGCGCCGGAGGCTGATCGGCCGCGCCGATGTAGGGCAGCCACTGCGTCACCGCGCCGGTGGCGCCCGCGGCCCCCACCACGGTGACCGCCGCGATCGCGGCCGCCCGCAGAGGCCACTTCCGGGGCGCCCGGACGCCGTCGTCACCGGCGCGCAGGGACCGGACGAGGCCGGCGACCGCGGTCACCACGAGGGCGGGGAACAGCGCGTAGGCGAAGGTGAGGGTGTAGTAGCTGCCCAGCGCGCCGACGAATGTGCCGCCCTGGGTGTAGCAGGACGCCGCCCGCGCCCAGCCGCACTCCGCGAGCGCGGTGTGGCCGAGCACCACCAGCGCCATCGGGACACCCGCGACCGCGAGTGCCGACGTCGTGTGGGCAGCGGCCCACAGGGTGCGCCGCCGGCCGCCCGTCAGCACGCCGATGACGACCGCGGCCACCCCGGACAGCGCGACCGCGATGCCGATCAGCGTGTACACCGCCTCGAGCTGCCGCCCGGCGCGGGTCTCGGCCGCCAGCCACGGCTGCAATGCGAATCCGGCCACGGCCAGCACGGCGGCCGCTCCCATCGCGGGCACGAGCGCGGCGAGGAACCGTGAGTACGCGCGCCGCAACGGAGCAGGGGGCACGTCGTCGAGGAACAGGGCGAGCGGCCGCGCCGGACGGGCCCGGCGGGCGCCCGCCGCGACCAGGAACACGGCGGCCAGCACGATGGTGAACAGGAAGAGGGGATGGCGCGCGGCGAACAGCGCCAGGATCGACACGAGCTGGCGCCCGTCGGCGACGTCGAGGAGGAGCAGCGTGCCCTGGTGCCACATCCCCAGCCACGGCCCGACGACCACCGCCCCGACCGCGACCGCGACGAGGGTGATCGACCGGGTCCCGCCGGCCACGGGCAGCCAGGCCGTCGCGCACGCCTTCGCCCACGTCAGGAAAAGCCACAGGAGCAGCAGCAGACCGGCGGCCATCAGCGCCGCGCTCAGCGGAGCCTGGAACACCGCCGCCCAGAAGCCGCGGTTCTGCGTCGCGGTGAACCACAGGCCCGCGAGCAGCCCGGTGGTCATGGCCGCCGCGGCCGCCAGGGTCGTACCGCCGCCCATCAGCCCGGCGGCCGCCGCACGCCAGATCCCGACAAGCGCGATGCCCGACAGCAGCGCACCGAAGAGAATGCCGGGAAGGATGTGCCGCACGTCGTTCCCGGCCTCGAAGTTCACGTAGGCGAAGGCGTCGAGTACGGGCGGGAAACAGAGGCCGGCCAGCAGGCCGGTGGTGGCCATCTCGCCGATGCCCGGCCGCAGGAGCCGTCCGGGGTCGGCCAGCACCGCCGCCCGGCGGCCCGGCCCGGGATGGTTGCCCAGGCGCCGATACCAGGGCAGGGGGTCGCCGCGCTTGACGGCCGCCTCCATGCCCTCCCGCCGATCGGGCGTGTCCCCGGCCCGGACGTCGGCGTGGTGCTCACGAGCGCGCAGCACGGCCGTGCGTGACGACCACAGCACCAGCAGGATCACCGGGAGGAAGATCGCCCACCCGGGAAGCAGGGAGGGGTTCCACAGAACGCTCGCGACCACGGCGGGAACCGCCTCGGTGACCAGGAACGCCCACCAGATCGCCACCGTGAGATGGGCGACGCCGACGTCGCGGTTGCGGATGTGCGCGAGTTCGTGCCGGAGCACCGCCTCGGCGACCTGCGGTTCCTTCCGGTACGCCACCACGGTCCCGATGCTGAGCACGATCGTGTGCCGCCGGGGCAGGCCGAACGTGCGCCCGCTGACCCCCCTGCGGGCCGGGTCGACGAGCACCCGGACCACCTTGCCCGGCGTCTCCTCGGCGACGACCGCCGCGAACCGGGCGACGACCGCGTCGTGGTTCGGCCCCTCTCCGACGGTCTCCAGAGGGTCGAGCCCATGGCGCCGGGCCCAGACGGGATGGAGCAGATAGAGCACCACCACGGCCAGGAGCGGCGCGGCGAGCATCGCCACGGGGATGAGCGAGTCGATCGCCGTGACCCGCACCGCGCACGCGGCGTAACGGTCGAGGACGGCGGTCGCGTCCTCCATCGCCCCGGAACGCAGCCCGGTCAGGCACGACGCGGCTCGCACGTGTTCGGGGGTCTCCCGCACCGACCACCACATGGTGCGCAGCCAGAGGTTGACGTACAGCGAACCGGCGACGGTGGTCAGGATGAGGATCAGGAAGCGCGACGTCGTAGACGACGGCAGCAGGAAGGGGTTGAGCCGTGGCGCGCGCTCACCCCCGTCTCCGGTCACCTCTCGCCTGACAGATGGGCGTAGAGCGCCTGCCTCAGGCGGAGCGCGAACGTCGCGTCCGCGCCCATCGACAGGGCGATCTCCTCGGCCGCCCGCGCGGCGTCCTTCTTCTGCTCCTCGGTCAACTCGACCGGCGTCTCCGCCGCGGCGATCTCCGGGTCCTTCTTACGGCGGAACCGGCCCAGCGCCTTCTTGGCCGTGCCGGTCGCCATGGTCTCCAGGAGGTTGGACAGCGTGTCGGTCGCGGCGGCGCTGAGCACCGCGAGCACGATCGGGCTGGCCAGGGTCACGATGTCGGCGATGCCGAAGCCCAGGAGGTCGTCGGTTCCGGGCTCGAACGCCCGCCCCGGGTCACGCCGGACGGCCCGCGCGATGGCCGGGAAGTATTCGGCCTCTTCGGGCGACACCTCGGCGACGATGGCCGCCGCCACCTCGTCAAGTCGCATTCTCTTCCTCCGGTCGAACGGCGATCCGACCGAATTTTAAATGCCGCTCTTCTGGAAGAAAATGGACTCCATAAATGTCGCGTTATTTATGGAGTGAGCAGCCGGGAGAATTCCTCGAACGAATAACGCCCGTCGCCGTCGGCGTCGAGCCCGGTCGCGTAGGCGCCCAGCGCCTCGGCGGGCAGGTGGGGGAAGTGGGCGACGATCTCCGCCTCGGTGACGTATCCGTCGTGGTCGGCGTCGATGGCGTCGAACGTAGCCTTCAGGTCCACCAGGTCTCCTTATCCTCGGGCCACACCATAGTGCACGGTCCGGGCAACTTGGGTGAACCCCATGGAAAGGTACAGACGAGCCGGAATCGGCCAGGCGTCGTCACCTCGCGGGCTGACCGTGGCGATCTCGGCGCCGAGCTCCCTGGCGGCGTGGAGGGCGGCGAGACAGACGTCTCTGGCCAGCCCCCTCCCCCGGTGGTCGGGGACGGTGCCGACGGGCTCGACCAGCGCGGCCTTCCTCGCCTCGTCGAGCCAGACCAGGCAGTAGGAGACCGTCTCGCCTCCGGCCTCGACGAAGATGTCGAGCTCCTTCTTGTACGGCCAGGTCCCCTGGACGACCCGATAGCTCTCCTCGGTGACCCTCGACGGGTAGAAGGCCTCGCGGTGGGCTCTGACCCTTCCGGCAACGTCGGTGACAGGGTGGCAGGGGTGCGCCGGGGCGGGAAGTTCTTCCAGGTCGCGTACGAGATGCAGGAAGAAGGGCCCTTCCACCCGGACGAACCCGCGCGCTTCGACGGCGCGCATCAGGTGGGGTTCGGCGCTGGAGACGACGACGCTCTCGGGCTCGGTGATCCCGGCGAACCAGTCGAGCACCTCCCCCGCCCAGTGCTCGTCGACGGCCTGGAGGTTGAGGTGACCGGGCAGCTCGGCCCACCCCCACGCGACGACCTCGCCACCCGACCGCCACACTTTCGTGGGCCACTCGTGCTCGCGGCCGAGGTGCTGGCGCAGACCCCAAGCGAGGTCGCCGATGTGCCAGCGAGCACCGGGGAACCAGAGGCGCGAGGTCAGCTCCTGCATGTCGCGGAGCGACCGATCAGGCGACATAGAGCACCCCGGGCATCTCGATCAGCCGGTCGAGCAGAGCGGAGTCCGGAGTGGCGGCCAGATCGATCACGAACATCTCGCCGTAGTAGGCCTCGGTGACCTCGAAGGGGTCAGGTTCGAGGGGCTCGCCCAGCGACTCGCGGATGTCGCCCTCGCTCTCGCTCCACAGCGTGAAGGCCCGGCTCACCGGATAGACGACCCCGCCGTCGATCCCCCTGAGCACGTCCTCGACGGCGTCGATCTCGGCGCGCGTGGCCTGACCCCGGCCTCCGGCACAGGTGTTCGACGACCATTTCGGGCGCTCCCCGCACATCGCGACGACCAGATCGCCCTTGCCCTCCCAATACGACTTCGGAGTGACCGAGGCACCCCATGATCCGGGAAGATCGGGCGAGTCCGGATAGCCGGGATAGTCGGCCTCGACCGCCACGAGGTCGGCCGTGCGCGCGATGGTGGCGTTGAACATGCCGCCCGTCTCCGCGAGTTCGACGAGCGGTTCGTCCTCGCTGATGCCCACCTCCGCCATCTCCTCCTCGGTGAGGAGTGGAGTGACGTTGGACCTGGTGTCCTCGCCGGACGCGTTCACGTCCGCCACCATCTCCTCGGGGCTGGTGTAGGTCAGATCGGTGAGGCGGGGATCGGCCTCCAGCACCTTACGGACCGCCGCCACCATCTCGGGCGTCGCCCGACCCGCGTCGCAGCCCTCAACCACGGACTCCTCCGGGCACATGTAGACCCCGAGGCTCCCGCCCTCCGGCCAGGGGTCCTTCGCGGCCACCCCTCCGGCGGCGGAGGCGCCCCCGTAGACGAGGGCAACGGAGATCAACAAGCGAAGCATTTTCGGATTATGTCGCACGAAAGGGTCATGAGATTCCGACTTCCAGGACCCCCGGAAGGCCGATCGCCCGGTACAGGATGTCGATCCGGTTGGTCGTGTCGGCCAGGTCGACGTAGAACATCGGGGTGAAATCGGCCTCGACGGCGTCGAAGTGACCCGACCGCTCCAAGCGGTCCCAGTAGATCCTGGACTCCCACAGGTTGTGGGCCGGGGTCTGCTCGTACACGACCGGATCGCCCGGGAGACCGCGAAGGTGGGCGGCGACGGCGTCCTTCTCGGCGCGGGTCGCGGCTCCTCGGCCCTTGCAGGCCAGATGTTCTTTCGCGGGGTCTCCGCACATGCTCACGTAGAGGTCGATCCGGTCTGACCAGAAGCCGGCGGGGTCGACCCTCACCACGTCGACGCCGGGCAGTTCGCCCGCGTCCGCCTCCACACCGGGGAGGTCGGCCCGGTCGGCGACCCTCGCCTCGACGGCCAGGAACATCCCGTCGTCGGAGAAGGTGCTGATCGAGATGCGGGTGCGGTCCTCGATCCGGTCCACGCCGTTGGTCCACAGTTTGTCGTGATTGATGGTCTGGGCCAGCTCCCGGCCGTCTTCGATCCAAGCCTCGGTGACACGTGGGTCGGCGGTCAGCGCGGCGCGCACCTTCTGAGCCTGGGTGAGCGTCGCCTCGCCCTCCGGGCAGCGATCCTCGTCGGCGAAGTAGCCGCACATGGTCGCGACGACGATCCAGGCCTCGGGCCAGGGGTTCTTCGGCTTCTCGCCCCCGGCGGCCGAGGCGCCTGCCATGACGAGGGCCGCGGTGATCAATAACCGGAGCATCGTCGGAGTATCTCGTACGGAAAGAGCCCGTTCGGTCGCCTTCGCCGCAACCGAACGGGCTCTTCACGCATGGCCATCCCGGGACCCGGGCGCGAACTACCGGGGGGTTCGGGTCCCGGGATGGGGTCCTGCCGCGTGGGTGACTAGCGCGGCAGAGCCTGGAAGGCGCGGCCCGCCTGGGTGGGGGTGCCGTTGTCGCGGAACAGGCCGCTGTTGACGCCGCTGGCGCCCGCGCCGATGCCGAACCACGCGTAGCGCTCGACGAACGGGAGCGACTGGAGCATCTTGGCCGACTCGGTCACGAACGCGGCCTGCTGGGCCTCGGTCGGGAATCGGGTGCCGTTGCTGAAGTCGATCAGGGCGAACTCGGTCAGCCAGATGGGCTTCTTGTAGCGGTCGTACACGGCCTGGAGGTAGCCCTTGAGCTGGCCGACGGCGCGCTCGGTGACGAAGTCGCCGCCGTACCAGTGCAGCGGGATGAAGTCGACGCGCAGGCCCTTCTGCTTGGCGCCGGTCATGAAGCGGTCGAGCCAGCCGCCCGCGCGGTCGCCGCCCCATGCCACGGCGGGGGCGCCGAGGATCTTGCCGGCCGCCTCCAGCCGGGGCCACAGCTCCAGGGCCTTCTCGACGGTGATGTTCGACTGGTCCTTGAAGTCGGGCTCGTTGAAGCCGAGCAGGTAGGGACCGGCGGCCTTGGCCTTGGCGAGGTTGGCGTCGGTGACGCTGTTGACGCCCCAGATCATCGGGACGAACTGGCTGTTCGCGGGGGTGGTGATGTTCTGATGGTCGACGGCCCAGGTGTAGTACCAGCTGGCCTGGGCGTTGGTCACGGCGGCGTTGACGCCGGGGATCTGCCAGACCGCGACACCCTTCTTACCGACCGTGGCGTTCGGCTGGGTGGTCGTGGGGGTCGGCTTGGGAGTGGTCGTCGTCGGCGTGGGCGTCGGGGTGCCGGAGCCGGAGCCGGTGCCGAAGACCTGGAACTCCCAGAGGGAGGTGCCGTAGACGGTTTTGCGCTTCGTGGAGTAGAGGCGCACGTAGCGGGCGCTCGCGGACGCGTTGATCGTCTGCACGCCGCCCTTGCCGGCCGTCGTGGTGGAGATCGTCTTCCACGAGGCGGCGTCGTTCGAGGTCTGGATCTGGAAGGCGGTCGCGTAGGCGGCCTCCCAGTTGAGCACGATCCGGCTGATCGGCGTGACCTTGCCCAGGTCGACACGGATCCACTGCGGGTCGGCGAACTTGCTGGACCAGCGGGTGTTCGTCTTGCCGTCGAAGGCCGCGGCCGCCGACAGGTCGCCCCGCTCGACCGACGAGGCCACCGCGGGCCGACCCTGCGAAACCAGCGTGTCGGCGGCCTCCGCGGGCGCGACAGCGGTGAACAGGGACGCGCACAGGGCTGCCGCGAGGGCGCCCACGAGCGCGATGCGCCGGCGGGGAACTGTCTGAGTCATGGTTGTCCTTCGTAGGGGATGTCTGAACCGGAGACCCCTTCACCACCTGCGGACAACACTTTTTCGGCACAATTTCCGCCATGGAAGAAAAACGCCTGGTGCGCATCTCGAAGTACCTGGCCAAGCACCTGCGGCACGAGCCGGAACGCATCGGCCTGACCCTCGACGAGCACGGCTGGACTCCCGTGGACGACCTGCTCGCGGCCGCCGCCGCCCACGGATTCCCCATCGACCGGGCCGAACTCGACCGCGTGGTCGACGCCAACGACAAGAAGCGCTACGTGATCTCCGACGGCCGGATCCGCGCGAACCAGGGCCACTCGATCGAGGTCGACCTCGACCTGCCCGCCGCGGAACCGCCCGCGCTGCTCTACCACGGCACGGTGGCCTCGGCCCTCGACGCGATCCGCGCCGACGGGATCAGGAAGATGGCCCGCCATGACGTGCACCTGTCGGCCGACGCCGAGACGGCCTCCCGGGTGGGGGCGCGGCGGGGGCGTCCGGTGATCCTGACGATCGAGGCCGGGGCGATGCACGCCGACGGGCACGAGTTCCGGGTCAGCGCGAACGGGGTCTGGCTGGCCTCCCACGTACCCCCGGGTTTCATCCGTTTTCCGTAGGGATGGCCCCGCTGTGGCGGGAGGGGCGCCGGTCGCATCGTGAAGGCCTAGACGAAGGAGCCTTCGATGCGAATCCCGTTCCGCGTGTCCCTCGCCCTCGCCGCCGTCGCGGCCGGGGTGTTCCCCGCCACCGCGGCGTCCGCCGCGCCGTGTTCGATTCAGCCGTACGGGCTGATCGGCGACTACTGGCACTCGCTCGGCGGCCAGAACTCCCCGCTCGGCTGTCCGACCGGGGAGGAGAGGAGCGTGCCGAACGCCAACGGGCGGCGGCAGAGCTTCCAGTGGGGCCAGGTGGCGTGGTCGCCCGACCAGGGGCACCGCATGATCGTCGCGGCCTACCGGCAGAACGGGAAGGCGGTGTTCCGGTGGGGGCCGACGAACCCGTTCAACTACGACTACTGGCGGGTCTACTGGAACGCGAACCCGCCCGGTGACCTGGGCGGGCTGGCGCTGCAGTATCCGTCGTACAGGACCAAGAGCGGTTCCCGGACTTCGGGCAGGGTCACGCACCCGGTTCCGGCCGGTCAGATCACGAGCGGTGGGTACGCCGCCCGGTTCACCTTCTGGGTGAAGGGATGTGACGGAGGGCTCCTGAGTGACACCTGTCGCCAGGGTTACACGATCCCCGTCTCGGTGAACGCCTGAAGGTGGCCGCGCTATAGCGGCTATAAGATCACCCCGCGAAGTGCGTTGACAAACCCCTGCATGGCGAGTTTTGCTCAGAAGCAAATCGTTTTGCAGGAGGGTGATCGAATGGCCGACACACCCCGCCGGGTGCTGGTCACGGGGGCCGCGGGCAGGCTGGGAAGGGCCACGCTCGCGCTGCTGGCGGAGCTGGGGGTCGAGGCGACCAGGCTCGATCGGGTGCCACCCGACGGGCCCGATGCCGTGGTGGGTGACGCGGGCGATCCGGCGACGGTCCGGCGGGCGCTCGCCGGGGTCGACGCGGTGCTCCACTTCGCGGCGATCCCGGCGCCGACGCTCGGGACGCCGGAGGAGGTCTACTGCGGCAACACCCGGTCGACCTTCGTGGTGCTGGAGGAGGCGGGCCAGGCGGGGATCTCCCGGGTGGCCCTGGCCAGCAGCTTCTCGGTCACGGGGATGCCGTGGGCGGCCAAGCCGCTCCACCCGGCCTACCTGCCGGTCGACGAACGGCTCCCCCTCCAGAACGAGGACCCCTACGGCCTGTCGAAACAGGCCGACGAGGCGACCGGCGAGATGATGGCCCGCCGCTTCGGCATGGGCGTGGTGGCCCTGCGCTACCCGCTGCTCGGCGGCCCCGGCGACAAGTTCGACACGACCGCCGCGCGCTATGCGGAGGACCCCGGCTCGGGCGCCTCAGAACTGTGGACGTATCTGGACGATCGGGACGCCGCCCGCGCGGCCTGGCTCGCCCTGACCGCACCCCTCACGGGGTACCACGCCGCCTTCGTGACCGCCCCGACCACCCTCGCGCCGCAACCGACCGAGGACCTCCTCGACCGGTTCCATCCCGACGTCGAGCGCCGACGAAGGTTCGAAGGCCACGAGGCACCCATCGACCTGACGGTGGCCGAAACACTGCTCGGTTTCCACGCCGAACACCTCTTCCCCGGAGCCGCCGCATGATCGACGAGACTCAGGCGCCCTGGCCGCCTCGGGACGGCCTGCGCATCACCGGGGTTCGGTCGATCGTGACCGCGCCCGAGGGGCCGCCGCTCGTGGTGGTCAGGGTCGACACCTCCGAGCCCGGTCTGTACGGCCTCGGCTGTGCCACCTTCACGCAGCGCTTCCACTCCGTGGCCGCCGCCGTCGACGAGCACGTCGGGCCGCTGCTGATCGGGCGGCATCCCGCCGACATCGAGGACATCATCCGGATGGTCCACTACTCGTCGTACTGGCGGGGCGGGCCGGTGCTGAACAGCGCGCTCTCGGGGGTGGACCAGGCGCTCTGGGACATCATGGGCAAACGCGCCGGCATGCCCGTGTACGAGCTGCTCGGCGGCCGGGTCAGAGCCGCCGCCGACACCTATCTGCACGCCGAGGGCGCCACCATCGACGCCACCCTCGACCACGCCCGCGCGTTGCTGGAGGCGGGCTACCGCAACGTCCGGCTCCAGACCGGCGCGCCCGGACTGGGGCACTACGGCGCTCCCGGGTCCCCGAACGGCTATCCGCAATCGCCCTACCCCGACGGCTGGGACGTGCAGCGGTACCTCCGCGAGACCCCGCACCTGTTCGAGCGGGCCCGACAGGAGCTGGGCGAGGAGCCGGGGCTGCTGCACGACGTCCACTCCCGGCTCACGGTCAAGCAGGCGATCCAGCTGGCGCGGGCGCTCGAACCGTACCGGCTGTTCTTCCTGGAGGATCCGATCGCGCCCGAGTACTACGACCGGCTGCCCGAGGTGAGGGCGGCGGCGCCGATGCCGATCGCGGCGGGCGAGCAGCTCGGGTCGGTCGCCGACGCGGCGCGGCTCGTGATGAACGGCGGGGTCGACCTGCTGCGGCTGCACGTCTCGGCGGTCGGCGGGCTGACGCCGGGCCGGAAGCTGGTCGCGCTCTGCGAGCTCAACGGGGTCGGCACCGCCTGGCACTCCCCCGCCGACGTCTCCCCCGTCGGCGCCGCGGCCAACATCGCGCTCGACGTCACCACCCACGCGTTCCAGATCCAGGAGGGCCACGTCTACCCCGACCCGGTGATCGAGGTCTTCCCTGGCACGATCAACCCGGTCGACGGCTATCTCTTCCCCCACGACGCCCCGGGCTGGGGCGTCGACCTCGACGAGACCGCCGCCGCGAAGTTCCCCCCGACCAAGCACCTCCACGAACGGTGGTCGGGCCGCGTGCGCCGCCCGGACGGAGGCATCGAGCCGCCGTAGACGAAGTTACATCCGGTGCAAGGTGCGTGTGGATATACGATCCCTCCATGGATCGGCGGGAGCGGAAGAAGGCCGAGACGCGCCGGGCGATCACCGGGGCGGCGCTGCGGCTGTTCGCCGAACGCGGGTTCGCGGCCGTGACGGTGGCGGAGGTCGCGGCCGAGGCCGACGTCGCGGTCAAGACGGTGTTCAACTACTTCCCGGCCAAGGAGCAGCTCTACTTCGACGCCGACCCGCCCCTGCTGCCGCGCGGACCGCTCCCCGGGGAGCCGGTGCCGCAGGTCGTGGCGGGGTGGGTGGCGGCGACCGGGGTGCTCGACCAGGAGCGGGCCCGGGTCTACCGCGACAACGCCGACCTGCGGGCGCACGCGCGGGAGGCGTTCGCGGCGCGGGAGGAGGAGCTCGGCACCGGTGTGACCGGGGTGCTGATCGCGGCGGCGGCGCGGCGGGTGTGGGAGTCGGCGATCCTGCGGGTGGCCGACGGCGTGCCCGCGCCCACGGCGGCCGAGGAGGCCCGCGACGAGCTCAAAGACGCGCTGGCCTCCTTCGCGGCGCCCCCGCCCCGGCGGACGCCCGCGCCTCGAACCGACGCGCGGCGGCCGAGCATCCTGCTGGTCGCGCAGGCCGCGGGTGTGAGCGCCACCACGGTCTCCCACACCCTCAACGGACGGCGGCCGGTCGCGGCCGAGACCCGGCGGCGGGTGCTGGAGGCGATCGACCGGCTCGGCTACCGGCCCAACGTGCTGGCGCGCGGCCTGCGCACCAACCGCAGCCAGACGATCGGGCTGGTCATCCCCGACATCACCAACCCGTTCTATCCGGCGCTGGCCCGGGGGTTGCAGGACGTGCTCCGGCCGGCCGGGTACGACGAGATCATCAGCAACACTGACGGCGACCGCGACATGGAACGTGCCGCGATCGAGCAGATGATCGCCCGGCAGGTCGACGGCCTGGCGTTCGCCGTCTTCCACACCCACGCCGAAGACCTCCTGCCGGTCATCGAGGCCGGGCTGCCGGTCGTGCGGCTGGGCGGCGTGCAGGTGCAGGATGGCGTCGACCTGGTGCACAGCGACGACGAGGGCGGCGCCGCCGAGGCGACCCGCTACCTGCTCGAAACCGGCTACCGGCGCATCGGGTTCGTCTGCGGGCCGCGCGCCGAGGGGCCCGCCGCCGAGCGCGTGTCGGGCTACCGGCTGGCGCTCGCGTCGGCCGGGATCGAGGCCGATCCCCGGCTCGTGGTGCACACCAGCTTCAGCCGCTCGGGCGGCGCGGGCGGGACATCGTGGCTGCTCGGCATGCCCGAACCGCCCGACGCGGTGCTGTGCGCCAACGACCTGATGGCCCTCGGCGCGCTCGACGCCGCCATCGCCCGTGGCCTGCGCATCCCCGACGACCTGGCGGTGATGGGCTTCGACGACATCGAGGCCGCGAGCCTGGTCTCGCCCCGCCTGACCACGATGGCCAACCCGGCCCGCGAGATCGGCCGCGCCTGCGGAGAACGCCTGCTCGCCCGCCTTTCCGGCACCGTCACCGAGAGCTCGACGGAGACGATCATCCCCGCCCGTCTCGTACGACGCCAGTCGGCCTGACCCTTGACAGAGGATTTCCCGCGTGTAAATTCACGGTTCAGTCTTAACGATTTGCGTCCCACCCCCAGGGGGCCGATATGGCATCAATGAAAGCGCGAATCCTGTCCCTTGCCGCCGTCGCCACGTTGGCGATGGCCGGCTGTTCGTCCGGTGGCGGTGGTCAGCAGGGCGAGCCGGCGGCGTCAGGGCAGTCGATAACGATGTGGACCTTCAAGCAGTCGCACGCGACCGCGCTCCAGAAGGCCGCCGAGCAGTTCACCGCCCAATCGGGCATCACCGTGAAGATCGAGGCCGTCACGCCCGACGACGTCTTCAAGAGCAAGATCCAGAGCGCCGCCCAGACGGGCGACCTGCCCGACGTGCTCGAGGCCCACGCCGCGGGCGAGGACCTGGAGCTCGGCGCCTCCGGCCTGCTCGCCGACATCAGCGCCGACGTCAACGACGCGTGGCGGGCGCGGTTCCTGCCGTCCACGACCAACGCGGGCGTGCTCGACCAGGGCCGCATCGACCGGGCGGCGTCCGACTCGCCGTTCAAGCAGGCCAAGGCCGGGTCAATGTACGCCGTGCCGTTCACGGCGGGCGCGTTCGGCATCGTCTACGCCAACAAGGAGAAGCTCGCCGCCGCCGGGCTCGATCCGAACACCCCCCCGGCCAGCTGGGAGGAGTTCGTGGCGGCGCTGAAGACGTCCACGGAGAAGGACCCGCAGGCGGGTGGCCTCTCGCTCGGCCTGAAGGTCAGCCAGGTCGGGTTCAACTGGATCTACCAGCCGCTCGCCCACGCCTACCTGGGCAAGGAGAAGTTCCAGGGACTGTTCGGCAAGGACACCGCGAACGGGTTCGGCTCGCCCGACGGCGTCAAGACGCTCGACGTCTACTCGCAGATCACGCCCTACTGGATGCCCGGCGCGACGACCCTCGGGATCGACGAGGCCGACATCGCGTTCGCCCAGGGCAAGTCGGCCTACAACGTCGGCGGCACGTTCACCCTGGCGTTCCTGGCCCAGAACGGCATGTCGCCCGACAAGGTGCTCACCTTCCCGATCCCGCCGTCGGCTTCGGGGGCGCACAAGCAGATCGTGATGGCCCCGTTGGCTCTGACCTCCCTCGGTGTCACCGCGACGTCCAAGAACCGGGCAGCCGCGCTGAAGTGGCTCGACTACGTCACCTCGCCGGCCGGGGCCGGTCTGGTGGCCAAGGAGTCGCTCGACCTTCCGGCCACCGACCTGGGCGCCGAGGCGGCCACGCTGATGGGCCCGGAACTGGCCGCGCTGCAGAAGTACTTCACGGGCGCCCCGGAGGACACCTACGACGCCGGGGACACGACGTTCTTCCCGGGTGGATACGACCAGGTCAAGCCGGGTGACGCGTTCGTGCGGCTGTCGCCGCTGAAGGAGCTCGACCCGGCGGCGGCCGGCAAGGAACTCGACGCGATCTTCGGAGCGATGTGGAAGTCGGCCGAGTAAGAATGGCGAGCCGCTGGAAGGAGTGGGCCACCGGCTGGGCGTTCGTCTTCCCGGCCGTGGCCCTCTTCGCGGTGATGGGCGTCTACACCATCGGCAGCGGTCTGGCCCTCAGCTTCGCGTCGTGGAACGGGTTCACCCCCGAGTGGATCTGGGTGGGCCTGGAGAACTACGCCGACCTGCTGTGGGCCGACCCGTCGCTGGCGCCCGGCGTCCGCCGCGCGGCCTGGAACACCCTCCAGGTCTGCGTGGCGGTGCCCCTGCTGACGGTGCTCATCTCGCTGCCGCTGGCGGTGATGCTCAACTCCGTGCGCCGCCTGCGGGGGCTGCTGCGCTCGGTGTACTTCCTCCCGTACGTCACCACCGGCATCGCCACCTACTACGCCTGGCGTTACCTGCTCGAACCCGAGGGCTCGATCAACCTGATGCTGCGCTCGGCAGGCCTCGGCTCGCTGGAGCAGCCGCAGGGGTGGCTGGCCAATCCGTCCACCGCGCTCTGGACGCTGATCCTCATCCTGGTCTGGTCGGCGGTGCCGACCGCGACGCTGCTCTACCTGACCGGGCTGCAGGCGATCGACCCGAGCATGGTCGAGGCGGCGCGCATCGACGGCGCGGCGCCCCGCCAGGTGCTGTGGCGGATCATCGTGCCGCTGCTGGCGCCGATGACGACCGGGATCGTGCTGCTGGGCGTGCGCGACTCGCTGCACGGCTTCCAGATCTTCCTGATCATGACGAACGGCGGGCCCGGCGGGCACACCAACGTGCTCGCGCTGGAGACCTACGAACTGGCCTTCTTCAAGGGGCTGGCGCCGACGCTCGGCCTGTCGAGCGCGCTGGGCTGGCTGCTGTTCGTGGGGGCCGTGCTGCTGACGCTGGCCAACGCCCGGCTGCTGAGGAGGGTGCGGTGACCGCCGCCCGTATCGCGAAGACGGCCGCCTACGTGGCTCTGGCGATCTACGCCGTGCTGAGTCTCTATCCGTTCCTGTGGATGGTGTCGGGGGCGTTCAAGACCCGGGAGGAGATCCTCGACGGCGGTCACCTGATCCCGCGCGAGCCCACCCTGGACACTCTGGTGACGACCTGGAACCAGCTCGCGTTCGTCGACTACTTCCGCAACAGCCTGGTCGTGACCGGGCTGACGGTGCTGGGCGTGCTGGTGGTCTACAGCCTGGCGTCCTACGCGTTCGCGGTGCTCAGGTTCCCCGGCGCGAAGCCGCTCTACTGGCTGTTCGTGGCGCTGCTGTTCGTGCCGGGGATCACGATGCTGCTGCCGGTGGTCATCCTGGAGAACCGGCTCGGCCTGCTCGGCACCCACATGGGGCTAGTGCTGCCCTTCATCAACGGCACCGCTCCATTGACGGTGCTGTTGCTGACGGCGGCGTACCGGAGCATTCCGAAGGAGCTGCGCGAGGCCGCGCGGGCCGACGGCGCGGGCGAGGTGCGGATCTTCCTGCGCGTCTACCTGCCGCTGACCCGCCCCGCGCACATCACGATCGCGGTCCTGACGGCGGTCCCGACGTGGAACGAGTACGTCCTCAGCCGGGTGTCCCTCAACGACGAGTCGCTCTACACGCTGCCCCTCGGGCTCGAATCCCTTATTTCCGGTACGGTCGTCCGCTACAACGAGGTGCTCGCGGCATCATTGATCATGGTGCTGCCGGTGGTCGCGCTCTTCGCGTTCCTCCAGCGCTACTTCGTGAACGGTCTGGTCGGCGCGGTGAAAGGGTGACGAGCTTGAGCAACGGGGTCTCCGAGACGGACATGCTGCACTTGGCGCGCTGTGTCGAACTGGCCCACGAGGCGTTCGAGAAGGGCGAGGAGCCGTTCGGCTCCGTCCTGGCCACGGCCGACGGCGTCAAGCTCGCCGAAGACCACAACCGCACGTCCGGCGGCGACCAGACCCTCCACCCCGAGTTCGAGCTGGCCCGCTGGGCCGCCAACCACATGACGCCGGAGGAGCGGGCGGGAGCGACCGTCTACACCTCCGGCGAACACTGCCCGATGTGCTCGTCGGCCCACGCGTGGGTCGGCCTGGGTGCATTCTGTACGTCGTCTCGGCCGCTCAGCTGACCGGGTGGCGCGACGGGTGGGGCGCGCCGTCGGCGCCGGTGCGCCCCCTCCCGATCCAGGAGGTGGCCCCCGGCGTGATCGTCGACGGCCCGGTCCCCGTGTTCGAGGAGACCATGAAGGCCCTCCACCGGCGCGCGTTCTAGCCCTTCACCGAACTCAGCACCACGAACTTCGGGTCGCCCGCGACCACGACGGCGTTGCCGAACAGCCGCTTCAGCTTGACGTGGTAGCCGAGGTGCCGGTTGCCGACGATCCGCAGCTCGCCGCCGCGCTTGAGGGCCCGTTTGGCCTGCGTGAACATCCGCCACGCGGTGGCGTCGGTGACGGCCTGGTGGGAGTGGAACGGCGGGTTGCACAGCACGAGGTCGGCCGACCCGGGCTCGGCGTCGGCCAGCCCGTCGCCGACGAGGAACTCGGCCGGCCCTTCGACGTTGGCGCGGGCCGAGGCGACGGCGGCGTAGGACTCGTCGACGAACAGCACGTCGGCGTCCGGATTGTCGCGGAGCACGAACGCCCCGACGATCCCGTTGCCGCACCCGAGGTCGACGACCCGCTGCCCCTTGGTGGTCTCGGGCAGGTGCCTGAGGAAGAACCGGGTGCCGATGTCGAGCCGGTCGCCGCAGAACACTCCGGCGTGGTTGACCAGCTCAAGACCCTCATGGGTGTACGTCACGGGGAACCGGCTCACGGCCTGCGCCGGGCGTGGCTCGGTGAAGATCAGCCGGGCCTTCCTGACCGCGAGCGAGGTGCGGGTGGGGCCGAGGATCTTCTCGAAGAGGGCCAGCGTGGAGGTGTGGATCTCCTTGACCATGCCCGTACCGAGAATCCTGGTCTCGTCATGGACGGACGGCGCGAGCCTGATGAGCTGGTCTTCCAGCAGCGCGAGGCTCTTCGGGATCCGGATGAGCAGCGTGTCGACGCGCGGCGGCGGAGCGTCGAGCACCGAGAGCAGGCGCGGCTCCGCCAGCCCGAGCCAGTCGAGATTGGCCCGCGTGGCCTGCTGGGTCAGGTGGGAATCGGTGATCTGCACCGGGTCGTGGGCGGCCAGCGCGGTGGTGAGTGCGCCCCAGCGGTCACCGAACACGACGACCGTGCCCTGCGGTTCGCCGAGTTCGTCGAGGAGGTATTCGTCGGCGGCGTCCCAGGCCCGGAAGGGGTCGCGAGGGTCGTCGGGGTAGCGGCGCAGGCCGAGGTCAGAGAGCGGCGACATAGACCCAGCGCCCGTTCTCCCTGGTGAACGTGCTGTTCTCCGCCATCACGCCGGTCTGCCCGCGCTCGGCGTAGTGGGCCCGGAAACTGACGGTGCCCTCGGTGTGGATCGCCGACCCGCCGGTGGTCTCGACGATCTCCAGCTTGGTCCACCGGGTCTTCCGGTCGAGATCGAGCCGCTGGGGCCGGGTCGCCGCCGCCCAGGTGGTGAGCAGATAGGCGGTGTCGCCCTTGGCATAGGCGGAGAACCGCGACCGCATCAACGCCTCGGCGGTCGGCGCCGCCGCCTCCCCCGAGTGGAACCGCCCGCAACACTCCTTGTACGCCTTGCCGGACCCGCAAGGACACCCCGTCTCGCCCACCCGGCCATTCTCCCCCAGCCGAGAACCTCAACGCCCCGTGCGGATCCGCCCAGCCAGCATCTTCGGCCCAGCGCCTCAACCGCCCGGCCTCTTCGCTGGTCGAGTGTGAAACCCGGCCGACCGGCTTCTCCAACCGAGCACGTGACCGGCCCCGGCCTGCTTTTTCTAGTCCAGAACCTCGACCGTCCCCGCCGCACCGTCCACCCGCACCCGGGCGCCGTCGCGGATCCGAGACGTCGCGTCGCCGGTGCCGACCACTGCGGGGATGCCCAGCTCTCTCGCGACTATCGCCGCGTGTGACAAGGGCGCGCCGATGTCGGTGACCACCGCCGCCGCGCGGGGGAACAGCGGGGTCCAGCCCACGTTGGTCACCGTCGTGACCAGGATCTCCCCCGCCGCCAGGTGTTCGCCCTCGTCCATCGACGGGATGAGGCGGGCGATGCCCTCGACCACTCCGGCCGCGCCAGGGAAGCCGCTGATCGAGCCGTTGCGGGCGGGCATCCCCGCGTGGGCGCCCGCGTAGTCGGCCCGCCGGTCGGGGTCGGCGGCCCAGCGTTCGGGGTCGAAGCGGCCCCGGATCACGCCCGGGTAGGCGGGCAGCGAGCGGTAGTGGTCGTAGGCCGCGCGGCGCGGGTCGATCAGCGCGAGCACGCCGCGATCGCCCTTGAGCAGCGAGAGGATCTCGCCGACGCGCAGGAAGAAGACGTCGTCGCCGATCCCGGTCACCGACCCGGCCCGCCGGACCCAGTCGCGCAGCACCCAGAACGCCCGGACCGCCTCCGACCTGGCCTCCTCCCGCGCCTGGACGATCTCGCCCCACCGCCGGATCCGCCCCCAGTAGCGGTAGGCGTTGCGCGGGTCGGTCTCCCTGAACCGGCGCCAGGCCGCGCGGGACACCTCCTCCTGCCTGTTCAGCAGCGCGATCGGGTCTTCGCTCAGGCCCAGGAGTTCGCGGTCGAGCCACTCCCGGTCTTCGCCGGGCCGGGGGGCCGACAGTTCGAGTTCGTCGGCGCAGCGGTGGCCCCAGCGGTGGGCGTAGTCCTGCCGGGACATCTTGCCCCGCCGCACCTCGCCCAGGCCGAGCAGCGGGCCCATGCTCTCCAGCCGGGCGCCGAATCCGCTGGTCAGCGCGTTGGCGTCGGCGGGGCCGACGAGGCGCTCCAGGCGGTTGCGCAGGAAGATCAGGCTGCCGGCGTCCTGGCGTCCGGCGGCGGCCAGGAGACGGTTGCACTCGCGGAAGTAGGGTTCGACCGCCTCACGCCACAGGCGGGGCAGGTCGTTGCTGACGGCGATCAGGGTGCGCAGGTCGTCGGCGCGGCGCCGCGCGCGGGGCAGTGCGCGGTTCAGCCTCCGGGCGTAGCCGACCAGGGCCAGCCTGCCTCGGAGGAGGGGCGGCATTTCGCGTACGAGCCGGGATTTCGTCACCGGCAGCAGGGGGATGTCAGTGCCCTCGGGGAGGTGGCCGAAGACGGGCTCCAGACTGTCGCGGATCACCCTGCTGAGCCCGAGTGACTCGCCGATCGTGAGCAGGACCGACAGGTTCATGTAGAAACGCCCGCCGATGTTCCCGCACATCGGATGCCCGGCGAACGACCCCGTGATCATGGCGTCGGCCATGAACCGCTCGATCACCGACCAGGTCACCGGCGTCATCACGCTGGGGATGGCCTCGCCGAGGTTGCCGTTGCTCCACAGGTAGTCGCCGCGCAGCGAGTCGTTCCAGACCTCCCGCCGCCCGGTGATCGGCCGCGCCTGCAGAATGTACGGCTTCGCTGACGCGATCGCCCATTCGACGTCCATCGGCATGCCGTACAGGATCTCGATGCGCCTGCCCAGCCCGGCCAGCGCCATGACCTGCTCGCGCGTCAGCGTGGGGACCAGCCGCAGGTCACCGGGCACCGGCACGAGCCCCGACGTGCCCGCCATCACCGTCTTCTCGGAGATCGTCTCGTCGATGTGGCCCTCGCGGTCGAGGGAGAAGACGTCGGGCGTGACCGTGCCGCCCACCACGGTCTCCCCCAGCCCCCACGCCGAGTTGATCACCAGCTTCCCGTCGAGCTCGGTGAACATGACCCCGGAGACGGACGCGTCGATCAACTCCTGGACGACCACCGCCATGCCCGGCCGGCCGATGCCCAGCCGCTCCCGGTAGGCCCGCGCCCGGTCGTTGTCGAGCGAGCCCCAGCAGCGTTCCACCGCGTCGAGCACCGCGGCGACGCCGCGCACCCCGAGATAGGTGTCGTGCTGCCCGGCGAACGAGGCGTCGGGCCGGTCTTCGGCGGTGGCGGACGAGCGCACCGCCACCGGCACGTCGTCGCCCAGCGCCCGGTAGGCCGCCGTGATCTCCGCGGACACCTCACGGGTCATCCCGGCGGCGCAGGCGGCGGTGGTGACGTGGAAGCCCCCCGGCACCGGCAGGCCCGCCTCGGCCAGCCGCGCGAGGGAGGCGCCCTTCCCGCCGACGGTGCCGGCGTCGGCGGAGTCGCTGATCAACGGCAGGGTATAGGGCCTCATCCCGGGATGATGCCGGAAACTCGGCTCGACCAAACCCGTCACTCGGTGCCCGCGCGGCGTTCACCGTGTGTAAACATCGCCCGGCTTACAGTCCCAGTCAAGGAGGTAAGAAAACGTGGAAAGACGCAATTTCCTTCGCGCTTCCGTCCTGGGTGCGAGCACTGTCGCCTTCTCCGGAACCCTCTGGCAAGGTGCCGCCCTGGCGGCCCCGGCCCAGCCCGCGACCAGCCCCTACGGTGCCCTGCTGGCGGCCGACGCCAACGGCATCCTGCTCCCCGCGGGCTTCACCAGCCGGGTGATCGCGCGATCTCGGCAGGTGGTCTCCGGAACTTCGTACACCTGGCACGACGCCCCCGACGGCGGCGCCTGCTTCGCCGACGGATCGGGCTGGATCTACGTCTCCAACTCCGAGATCAACCCGAGCGGCGGCGCCTCGGCGATCCGCTTCAACTCCAGTGGCAACGTGGTGTCGGCCAACCGGATCCTGTCGAACACCCGGCAGAACTGCGCGGGCGGCAAGACCCCGTGGGACACCTGGCTGTCGTGCGAAGAGGTCAGCAGGGGTTTCGTGTACGAGACCTACCCCTTCGGCGGCACCGCCGTGCAGCGCCCCGCGATGGGCCGGTTCACCCACGAGGCCGCGGCGGCCGACCCGGTCAGGAAGGTGATCTACCTGACCGAAGACGAGACGAACGGCCGCTTCTACCGTTTCGTCCCCACCACCTGGGGCGACCTGTCGGCCGGGACCCTCCAGGTCATGGTGGCCGGTTCGGCCACGAGCGGCTCGTTCACCTGGGCGACCATCCCCGACCCCGACGGCTCGCCGACCCTGACCCGCAACCAGGTCTCCGGCTCGAAGTCGTTCAACGGCGGCGAGGGCTGCTACTACGCCAACGACACCGTCTGGTTCACCACCAAGGGCGACAACCGCGTCTGGCAGGTCAATCTGGCGAACAACACCTATGAGCTGGCCTACGACGACAGCCTCGTCTCACCGGGCACTCCCCCGCTGACCGGCGTCGACAACGTCACGGGTGCCACCTCGGGCGACCTCTATGTCGCCGAGGACGGCGGCAACATGGAGATCTGCATGATCACCCCCGACGACAAGATCTCCCCGTTCCTCCGCATCACCGGCCAGGGCTCCTCGGAGATCACCGGCCCGGCCTTCAGCCCCGCGGGCGACCGCCTCTACTTCTCCTCACAGCGGGGGACGTCGGGCTCGTCGTCGGGCGGCATCACCTACTGCGTGACCGGCCCCTTCCGCCGCTGACCGTCCGCGAAGGTGGCCGCCCCGGGCGACTTCGGGCGCGAAGATGGCCGTCCGTGGGCGGCTTCGGGTGCGAAGGTGGCCGTCCCTGGGCGACTTCGGGCGCGAAGGTGGCCGCCCCGGCGACTTCGGGTGCGCACACACCCGACCGGGCGGCCACCGACTCTCGCCATGCCGGACCTCCGGCAGGCCGACCGCGCCTCGCCCGGAGTGTGGCCACCGGCAGGAGTGGAGTCAGGGGTTTCCGGGAGGGTCTTCGGCGGGGATCTCGAAGACCGCCAGCCACCTCGTGAGGATCGCTTCGAGCCGCTCGGCGTCCTCCGGTGGGAGGGCGTCGAGGAGGCGGCGTTCGTTGGCCATGTGTTCGGTGAACGCGGCGTCGATCAGCTCCAGACCCGCCGTCGTGAGCGCGACCACGCGGCCCCGGCCGTCCGATTCGCTGGGGCGGCGGGTCACCAGGCCCGACTGTTCGAGCCGGTCGACGCGCTTGGTCATCGCGCCCGTGGTCACCATGGTGTGGGCGGCCAGTTCGCCGGGCGCCCGCTCGAAGGGCGGACCGGCCCTGCGCAGCGCGGCCAGCACGTCGAACTCCCCCTCGGCCAGCCCGAACCGCCGGTAGACCAGGCAGAGCCGTTCGGTCAGGTGGCCGCCGACCCGGTGCAGCCGCCCGATCACCCCGGCCGGACTGACGTCGACGTCGGGCCGCTCGCGGGCCCATTCCTGCTGGATGCGCGCGACGTGATCCATCACGCGCGTCAGGATATAGCTTCCCGGGAAGCTAATATTACTTTCCATGGAAGCTACTTGGCGGTGGGTGCCGATCACGGCGATCGCCCCCATCGCGTGGGGCACGACCTACTACGTCACCCACGAATTCCTCCCCGCCGACCACCCGCTCTACGGCGCCGTGTTCCGCGCCCTCCCCGCCGGTCTGCTGCTCCTCCTGCTGAAGCGAACCCTCCCGCGCGGCTCGTGGTGGTGGCGTTCACTCGTGCTCGGCACCCTCAACATGAGCGTGTTCTTCGCCCTCATCTACCTGGCCGCGCAACTCTTGCCGTCGAGCGTCGCGTCCACCATCATGGCGACCTCCCCGATGGTGATGATGCTGCTGGCCTGGGGCCTGGTCTCCGAACGCCCGGCCGTCACCCACCTGCTCGGGGCCGGGGTGGGCGTGGCCGGGGTGGCCCTGACGGTCTTCACCGGCGCCGAGACGGTGAACGGCTGGGGTGTGCTGGCGTCGGTGGCCGCGATGGTCCTGTCGTCGGTCGGCTTCATCCTCGCCAAGCGCTGGGGCGGAGGGGTCGACGTGCTGGCCTCGACCTCCTGGCAGCTCACCTTCGGCGGCCTGCTCCTGCTCCCCGTGGCGATCATCGTCGAGGGCGCCCCGCCGGTCGTCGACGCCCCCGCGATCGGCGCCTACGCCTACGTCTCGGTGATCGCCACCGCCGTGGCCTTCACCGCCTGGTTCACGGGCCTGCGCCACCTCCCGGCCGGCACGGTCGGCCTCATCGGCCTGCTCAACCCGGTCACCGGCGTCGTCGTCGGCACCCTGGTCGCGGCCGAGACCCTGACCGCGATCCAGTTCGCCGGGCTGGCGCTGACCTTCGCGGGCATCCTGCTCGGCCGCCCGGTGTCCAGGCGCGCAAAAGACGAGCCGGAGATACCGCGGCCGTTGGAACCGGCCCGTCGCTGATCGACCCGATGGTTTCGCCCACAACACTTTCACCGGCGAAGCCATCACCGGGCGAACTATCGGCGCCGGATCGGAGCGTAGGTCCGTACCGGGTCGTTCTGGAGGAAGTCGGTGATCATCTGGTGGCAGAGCTCCGGTTTCTCCACGAGGAGGCCGTGGGAGGTGCCCGGGACCACGGCCAGTTCCCCGTCGGGGAGCGCGCGATAGAGGCTGAGCGCGTGTTCAAGGCGCACTTCGTCGTCGTCGCCGACCATCACCAGGGTGCGGGCGGTGACACGGCTCAGATCTTCTTCCCTGTACGACGGTTCGCGCGCGTGCAACTCGGCGAGTTTGGCCGCGACGACCCGATAGTGACCCTCACCATCGGGTGAGACCTCGCCGTAACTGCGGCCCAGCCAGGCGAGGGTGGCCTCGTCGGTGTCCAGCACGCCGGGCAGCCAGCCGTCGTGGTGGAAGACGCCCGCGACCAAGATCAGCTTCCGCACCAGATCGGGTCGCTTGAGGGCAATGGTCAACGCCACCGCGGCGCCGTCGCTGCAGCCCAGGAGGTGTGCGGGGCCGATGTGCTCGTCCTGGAAGGCGATCATGTCGTCGGCCATCGCGCCGAAGCTGAAGGGGCCGGGCGTGTCGGGGGTGCGGCCGTGGCCGCGGCGGTCGGCGCGCCAGACGGTGAAGTGGTCTTTCAGCGCGGCCGCGTTGACGTCGAGGGCGCGGGAGTCGACACCGCCCGGATGCAGTAGGAACAGGGGGTCGCCTGCGCCTTGGCGGTCGTACCAGAGGTCCATGTCAGCAGCGTTCCACGGCGACGTCGTGGCCGCGCAGGGAGACGCCGCATTTGCCGCAGAGCAGCCTTGGAGTGAACCACTGGTCGCAGCCCCGGTGGCGGTAGATCAGGGCCGGGCCCTCGGGGGCGCGGAACCAGCGCTGGCCCCAGGCGATGGCGGTGACCACGACGGGGAAGAACGCGCGGCCCTTGTCGGTGAGGTGGTAGGTCGTCCAGTCGGCGCGGTCGGGGGACGGCGCCTGTTCGAAGATGCCCAGGTCGCGGAAGACGCGCAGGCGGTCGGCGACGACGGCGGGCGGGGCGCCCAGGCGCTGTTCGAAGTCGCGGAAGCGGTGCAACCCCTGGAAGGCGCCGCCCAGGATCGCCGACGACCAGCGGTTGCCGATCAGCGTCATGGTCTGGGGGAACAGGCCCGCCTCGGTGGAGGCGGACCGGCGGCGGGTCGAGCCGACCGGGACCGAGCGTTCCCACGTCCCGGACGGACCGAACTCTCCGGTGACGTCGCGGGGGCGGACGGCGTCGAGGCAGGCGTGGCAGGCCAGGATCGGCACGAACTCCGAGCCGCAGCCCCGGTGGATCATCACGGGCAACGGTTCGGTGTGGTCGGGGACCCAGGCCGACTCCCAGGCCCAGACCGTGAGCAGGACCGTCCAGAGGTCGCGGCCGCGTTTGGTCAGGCGGTATTCGAGGCGCCCGCCCGCGTATTCGGCCTTCTCGAAGACGCCCGTCTCCGTCAGGCGGGCCAGCCGGCCGGTGAGCACGGCGTGGGAGATCGGCAGGGCGGTCCGCCATTCGCCGTAGCGGCGGACGCCCATGACGGCGTGGCGGAGGATGAGGAGGTTCCACTCGTCGCCGATGAGGCCGAGGGTCACCCCGATCGCGTTGGTGCCCCCCGGTTCGAGGAGGGTGGGCCGGTCACCCAAGCCCGACCGCCTGTTCGGGCCTGTCGGCGGTGCGCCAGCCGGGGATCGCGTCTCCGGCCGCCCAGGTCGCGTGGGTGCCGCTGGAGATGCGCTCGGGGAGGCGGATTCTGGCCAGCGGGCCGTCGGCCACCCGGGCGGCGTCGAAGATCAGGCACTCCGAGCGGTCTTCGTTCATGTCGGTCGTCAGGGTGATCAGGTAGCCGTCGTCCTCCGAGGCCGAGCCGGTGCGGGGGGCCATGGCGGGCTCGCTGCCGTAGACGTTCTCGGGGAGCTTGTACGTCTCCTCCTTCCCGGTGACCAGGTCGTGCTTGGTCAGGCCGTCGAACAGGAACCAGCCCTCGACGCCGGTGGCGGCGTAGGCGTAGCGGTAGCCGACTCCCCCGTACGCGGAATTGAGCACGCCGAATTCGGTGATGGAATCGGTGAGCCTTTCCTCCCGGCACTGACCCGTTTTCAGGTTCAGGCGCCAGCGGTGCAGTTTGGTCTTCATGCGGTCGAGCGCGAGGAAACGGAACATGCGCTGGTAGTAGCTGCCGTCGCCGATGTCCTTCGGCTCGGGGTCCTCCTGGAAGAAGCCGTCGAGCACGATCTCGTCGCCCTCTTCGTAGGCGTTCACCCAGTGCAGGACGTAGGTCGAGGCCGCCTCGAACCACTGGACCCGCGAACCCGTGCGGGGGATCACGCCGATGCGCAGCGGTATGTCCGGGTGGAAGCGGGCCGCGTACTTCCCGTGGGAGAGCAGGGCGGGGTCCCAGAACATCGGGCAGTCGTTGAGGATCGCGTAGTTCTCGGTGAACGCCATGTCGTGGGGCAGGCGCGGGCCGGGGAGCGGGACGTCCACGTAATGGGTGAGGCGGTTGTCCGGGGACACGACGCCGTAGTGCATGTAGGGCTCGTCGGTGCCGTAGTTGAAGAACAGCAGTTCGCCGGTGCGCGGATCGACCTTCGTGTGGGCGGAGACGTCGAAGTCGCCGTTCCAGGTGGTCTTCCCGAGCGTCTCCAGGGTCAGCGGGTCGAGCCGGTAGAGGTCGCCGCACTGGTAGAAGCTGGTCAGCGCCACACCGGCGTGCACGATGACGTCGGTGGACGACGAATCCTTCAGGCGGCCCCGCGCGCCCCACCCGTCGCGCAGCGACAGGGAGGGCTTCTCGGCCAGCCCGGCCCAGAGGGGTTTGCCCGCCTCGGCCTCGGCGAGGAAGCCGTCGGTGCGGACGAAGCGGTTGCGGTAGAACGCCTTCCCGTCGCGGAAGCCGAGCACGTGGATCATGCCGTCGCCGTCGAACGGGTGGTAGCGCTCGATCGCCGGGTGGACCGGGTTCTCGGTGTTGCGCAGGTAGACGCCGTCGAGGTCGGGAGGGATCTCGCCGATCACGTCGAGGTCGTCGGCCCGCCACTCGGTGGTCTGGGGGCGCCACGGACCCGTGCGGTAGGGATGGTCGTCGTCTTCCGGCAGGGTCGACAGGACCCGTGCGACGACATCGACGTCCACTCTTCTACTCCCCTGTCCCGATCACGAAGCCGACGGTCGTGGTCGTGCTGCCGCCGATGTTCAGCGTGCCGAACCGGCTCGCCCCCTCGACCTGGTACGCCCCCGCCCGCCCCGAAACCTGCTTACACGCATCGAGCACCATCCGTACGCCGGTCGCCCCGACAGGGTGGCCGCCACCTATGAGGCCGCCGCTGGGATTGACGGGGATGCGGCCGCCGATCTCCAGGTCGCCGTTCTCGATCGCCTTCCAGCTCTCCCCCGGTTCGGTGATGCCGAAGTGGTCGATCGCGGCGTACTCCGACATGGTGAAGCAATCGTGGGTCTCGATGCCGTCGATTTCGTCCACTCCGCCGAGACCGGCTCGCGTGAAGGCGTCGGTGATCGCCCGGCGGACGTGCGGCAGGACGTAGCGGTCGCCGGCGCTGCGGGTGAGCTTCTGCTCCAGGGGCAGGCCGACCGTGCGGTGGCCCCAGCCGAGAATCTGGGCCATCGCCTTCCGCTTCAGGAATCGGCGGCCGACCAGCACCACCCCGGCGCCGCCGTCGGTGATCTGGGAGCAGTCGGTACGCCTGACCCGGCCCTCCACGATCGGATTGGCCACGTCGTCGGCGTCGAAGCTCTCCGGCGTGAACGACCACTTCCGGGTCTGGGCGTTGGGGTTGGCGGCGGCGTTGGCGAAGTTGAGCCGGGCGATCTCCCGCAGGTGGGCCTCGTCGATGCCGTAGCGGCGGTCGTACTCATCGGTCAGGGCGCTGAACATGTGGGGCCACATGAACTTCGCGTCCCGGCCCTCGTGGCCGATCCAGGCCGCCGCGCCCAGGTGGCCGGCCGCGTCGTCGCCGGGGACGGTGCGCTCCAGTTCCAGGCCGAGGACCAGGGCGGAGTCGTACCGGCCCGATTCGATGTCGGCCATCGCGGCGAGCAGGGCGACGCCGCCGGAGGCGCAGGCGGCCTCGTGGCGGGTGGCGGGGACGTCCCAGAGCTCGGGGATCACCGTGGCGGGCATGCCGCCGAGCTGGCCCTGGCCGGTGAAGAGCTGGCCGAAGGCGTTGCCGACGTGGATCACCCCGATGTCGGCGGCGTCGACGCCCGCGTCGGCCAGGGTGCCGCGCACGACCTCCTCGGTCAGGTCGGCGAAGTCGAGCCCCTCGCGGGTCCAGTTGCGGGCGAAATCGGTCTGGTGTCCGCCCAGAATCCATACGGCCATGTATTCGTACTACAACAGACAGAGTTAGAGTGCAAACATGCCTGACGTCTACGTCCACGACTATGTGCGCACGCCCCGGGCCAAGGGCTCCGCGAAGGGCTCGCTGCACCACCGGAGCCCGGTCGACCTGGTCGCCGATCTCCAGAGCGCCCTGGTCGATCGGGGGCTCGACCCCGCCGCCGTCGAAGACGTGATCGTCGGGTCGGCGTCCCAGGTCGACGAGCAGGGCGGCAACCTCGCGCGGGTGGCCACCCTGCTGGCCGGCTGGGGCGACGGAGTTCCCGGCGGTACCGTCAACCGCTTCTGCGCCAGTGGGATCGACGCGGTGGCGCAGGTGGCGGCGCGTATTCGTACCGGAGAAATGGACCTGGCGGTCGCCGGGGGCGTCGAGAGCGTGTCCCGGGTGGCCATGTTCAGCGACCGCGCGCCTCTCTGGACCGACCCGGCGACGATCGGCGCGATCGGTTCGATCCACATGGGCGTGGCCGCCGACCTCAACGCGACCATCGACGGCTGGACCCGCGAGGAGCTCGACGCCTACGCCGTCGAGACCCACACCAAGGCGGCCCAGGCGTGGGACCGGGGCGACTACGCCAACGCGGTGATCCCGATGACCCGCGCCGACGGGTCGCCCTTCGACCGCGACGAGCTGATCAGGCCCGGGACCACGATGGAGTCGCTCGCCGCCCTCCAGCCCGCCTTCGCCGATCCGAACCAGGACGCCATCGCGCTGAAGGCCCATCCCGAGGTGGGCGCGATCGAGCACCTCCACACGGTCGGCTCATCGCCGGCGCTGGCCGACGGCGCCGCGCTCCTCGTGCTGGGCACCTCACCGGGTCCCATCAGAATCGTGGGCACCGCCACCGCCGCCGTCGACCCGGTGATCATGCTGACCGCCGGGCAGGTCGCGATCGAGAAGGTCATCGCCAGGGCCGGGCTGACCCCCGACGACATCGACGTCTTCGAGTTCGCCGAGGCCTTCTCGGCCCTCTGCCTGAAACTGCGGCGCGACCTCGGGGCGGGACCCGACCGGCTCAACCCCAGTGGTGGGACCATCGCGATGGGCCACGCGTTCGGCGCGACCGGGGCGATCATGGTCGGGCAGTGCGCGGAGAACCTGAAGCGCCTGGGCGGACGTTACGGTGTCGCATCGGTCAGCGGCGCGGCCGGGCTCGGTGTGGCAGTCCTGATCGAACGGGTAGACGTCTCCAAGTGATCTGGATAAATCTGGCCGTGACTCTCGTGGCCGTCGCCCTCACGATGGCCGCGACCATGGCCTACGCCCTGCGCACGAACAACCAGTCGATCGTCGACTCGGTCTGGGGCCTCGGCTTCGTGGTCGTGGCGGTCGTGTCGTTCGTGCTGTCCCTGCTGATCGGCGAGGGGAACCTCGTGCGGTCCCTGCTCGCGCTCGTGCTCACCGCGATCTGGGGGGTGCGGCTGGGTGCGTACATCCACCACCGCAACCGCGGGAAGGGCGAGGATCCCAGGTACGCCGCCATGATGCGCCAGAACACCGGCGCGGTGGCCCCCTTCGTGATCAAGAAGATCTACTTCCCGCAGGGCGCGGTCATGTGGATCGTGTCGTGGCCGGTGCAGGTCGCCATGTACCAGCCGCAGGCGCTCAACGTCTTCACCTGGCTCGGCGTCGCGTTCTGGATCGTCGGGTTCGCGTTCGAGACGATCGGCGACGCGCAGCTCGCCCGGTTCAAGGCCGACCCCGCCAACCAGGGGAAGGTCATGGACAAGGGGCTCTGGGCGTGGACGCGTCATCCCAACTACTTCGGTGACGCCGCCGTGTGGTGGGGGCTGTTCCTCATCGCGATCGGCTCGCCGTGGGCGCTCGTGACGATCGTGAGCCCGTGGCTGATGACGTACCTGCTGATCTCCAAGAGCGGGAAGGCCCTCACCGAGAAGCGCATGGCGAAGAGCAAGGGCCAGGAGTTCGTCGACTACGTGAACCGGACCAGCGGCTTCTTCCCGCTCCCGCCGCGTCAGCGGTCGTAGGCCCACATGTGGAAGTGCGGCAGCGCCGTCCGGAAGCCCATCTTCTCGTAGACGGGCAGGCCGAGGTCGCTGGCCAGCAGCATGGCCGAGGCGGCCGGGTCGGCACACGAGGCGGCGTAGGTGACGGCGGCGGCGAACCCCCGGCCACGCGCCTCGGGGGCCACCGAGACGTAGTTGACCTCGGTCAGGCCGTCGAGCGTGTACGCCGCCGAGGTCGCCACCGGCCGTCCGTCGAGGCGCCCGAGGAACAGCCGCCAGCCGGTGGCGTGGATGTCCCGGCTGAACAGGCGGCCGGGCCGCCAGCCCTCGCGGTCGAGCGGGTACGACCGCGCCAGCGTCGCCTCGAACTCGGCGGGGTCGCCGGTCACCTCTTCCACGTGGTGGGCGAGCTTCGGCAACTCCGAAGGGTCGCGGATCATCATCGGCGGGTGCCCGTCGGGGCGCCAGGGCGCGACCGGCTCGGGGAGCGGCCAGCCGCCCCAGAAATAGAAGACACCGGCGCCCGGGTCGCGGTCGGCGAACTCGAGCGCCTCGGCCGCGAGCTTGGCCGGGTTCTCCGGCTCCCGCAGCAGCGTCGCGCCGTTGGCGAACCCGCCCGCTCCCCCGAGGTCGGCCATCCACATGTCGTCGCTCCGCTCCACCCGGCCGCCCTGGAGGGCGACGTGGGCGTCGGCGGACGCGGCGAGCAGGCGGACGTACCGGGAGAGCATGTCGGTCATAGGGGACATATTGCCCTAAGCGGTGCGCTGTTCGGCGATCCTCCGGCGCATGGCGGACACATCGGTGTTGTACGGCAGCGACTCCAGGATGTCGCAGCACTCGTCCGCCGCGTTGAGCCATTCGAGCGCGAACTTGGCCACGAACCGGTCGTAGAAGAGGCAGAGCCCGGCCCCGGCCAGCAGGAAGTTCTCCCGGTCGTCCGGCCGCGAGCGGTCGACGGCCTTGCGCAGGTGGCGGGCGGCCTCGGTAAGGTATTCGGGCTCCCGCTCCACCCGCGCCCGGCAGGCGGCGGCGCACGCGAGAGTGAGGTCGTCGCGGCTGCCCCACGGCAGGACGACGGCCAGGCGGCCGAAGTCGGCCGGGAAGTCGACCGTCAGGTGGCGGCACATCGCGGCCAGCACCAGGATCAGCGCGTGGTCGTATTCGGGGTCGCCGGGCTTCGACTGCTCCATCAGCTCGACCAGGGCGTCGACGCCCTCGGCCAGTTCCGCCGGCTCCTCCGACTGCGTGGTCAGCAGGTTGCCCAGGGCCAGCAGCGCGGGCGGGCGCATCAGGCTCGGCGGGGCGGCCACGGCGGCGCGCAGGATCGCGAGGCGGCGGCCCGCCGGGGTGCCGGGGTCGACGGCGTTGAGGCAGGCGTACAGGGTGCCGAGCATCTGGGCGTGCTCACGGTCGGTGGGGCGGCCTTCGCCGACCTCCTTCAGGGCGATCGAGGGATCGCCGGTGGCCAGGGCGACCGAGCCGAGCAGCAGGAGGGTGTGGGCGTCGTGCGGGTCGTGGCGGGCGGCGGTGCGTAAGTGCTTCGCCACCTCGGTCAGATCCTTGGAGGTACGCCGGGCCATGACGGCCGCGTCCACGAAGGAGATGCCGAGACCGGGCACCGCCTTCTCCAGGAGGAGCTCACCGGCGCGCGAGTGCGCGGTGGCGGCGGCCTGGACGAGCCCGGGTGTGGGGCCGGCGTTCTTCAGGCGCTGATCGACCAACCGGGCGGCCTCGATCGCGACGGCGGGGCTCGGGTCGTGCTTCAGTGCGCGGAAGGCACGCTCGATGTCGTCGTCCGATGAAGTCATATCGTCATATTGCCGATATTTCGGTGTTCGTTACGAGAGTTGACGGAGAGAATTTTCGGAGCCGGGTGTTTTGTGGCGCGAATGAGCAATGTGCGGGGGTTTTCTCACCGGCTGATTTCGTGATAAGCGACAGACTACCGGTGGAATACCACAGACATTCGCCGAATCGAAGGGGGCGGAACCGAGGTCCCGCCCGCTCGATACCCGTGTTCGACTAGCCGTGTTCGACGAGGCTGGCCCGGCGCTGCCTCGGGGTGGCGCTGCTGAGCAGGCTCCACGCCGACCGGCCCACCGCCGCGCTGACCGCGCGGAGCGCGGCCGTCGTCGCGTCGAGTTCCACCCCGGCGCCCCAGACCGCGTGCTCGCCCACGTGGCAGTGCGCGTAGACGGCGACGCGTCCGGTGGTGCCCGCCTCGGCGGCGGTCCATTCGACCGCCCGGACCTCCACGCCCCGGGCGAGGAGTTCCTCGCGGAGGGCCGCGACCAGGTCGGACCGGCCGCCGCTCACGTCGAACTCGCCCGCGTCCAGGTGCAGTTCGGCCGAGACCAGGCCCGGCGGGAACGCCAGCGGGACGGGCAGCGCCGAGGTGTAGACGCGGTGGAACAGATCGCCGAGCCGCTTCGGGGAGATCTCGCCTCCCTCGGCGTCGGTGTGGCGCTGCACCACCCGGGCGAAGTCGACCCGCAGGTCACGCGGGATGTTCAGGTGGTGCCAGGCACCCAGGACGTAGGCCACCCCGCCCTTGCCCGACTGGCTGTTGATGCGCACGACCGCCTCGTAGGTACGGCCGACGTCGGCCGGGTCGACCGGCAGATAGGGCACCCGCCACGGCAGCTCCTCGGGATCGAGGCCGGCCTCGTGGGCCTGCCGGGCGAGGGCGTCGAAGCCCTTCTTGATGGCGTCCTGGTGGGAGCCCGAGAAGGCGGTGAAGACGAGGTCGCCCCCGTACGGATGGCGCGGGTGCACCGGCAGCCCGTTGCACCGCTCGACCGTGCGCCGCACCCGGCCGAGGTCGGAGAAGTCGATGCCCGGATCGACGCCGTGGCTGTACATGTTCATCCCGAGGGTGACCAGGTCGACGTTGCCGGCCCGCTCGCCGTTGCCGAACAGGCAGCCCTCGATCCGCTGCGCCCCCGCCATCAGGGCCAGCTCGGCCGAGGCGACGCCGGTGCCACGGTCGTTGTGGGGGTGGACCGACAGGCAGACGTGCTCGCGGCGGGAGAGGTTGCGGTGCAGGTACTCGATCTGGTCGGCGAACGCGTTGGGGGTGTCGCGCTCGACCGTGGTCGGGAAGTTGAGGATGATCTCCCGGCCGGGGCCCGGCTCCCAGACGTCCATGACCGCCTCGCAGACCTCCAGGGAGAAGTCGCGCTCGGTGTCGTTGAACAGCTCCGGGGAGTACTGGAACCCGAGGTCGGTGCCGGCCAGGGTGCGGTCGGCGTACTTCATCATCAGGCCCACGGCCTGTACGGCCATGTCCTTGCACTCGTCGCGGGTCAGGCCGAACACGAGGTCGCGGAACTGCGGCGAGGTCGCGTTGTAGATGTGCACGTTGGCGCGCGGCGCGCCCCGCAGCGCCTCGACGGTCCGCCGGATCAGGTCGTCGCGGGCCTGGGTGAGCACCGAGATCCGCACGTCGCCGGGGATCAGGTCGTGCTCGATGAGGTCGCGCAGGAAGTCGTGGTCGTCCTGCGAGGCGACCGGGAAGCCGACCTCGATCTCCTTGTAGCCCATGCCGACGAGGAGGTCGAACATGGCCCGCTTGCGGGCCGGGTCCATCGGCACGGCCAGCGACTGGTTGCCGTCGCGCAGGTCGGTCGACAGCCAGCGCGGCGCGCGGGTGATGCGGTTGTCGGGCCAGGTGCGGCCGGGAAGTGAAACGGGCGCGGGTGTGTCGTAGCGCCGCACCCCTCTGCTGTTGCGGTTCACGGCGAATCCCTAGTTGTCGGTCCCGAAGTAGATGGAATACGAGTGGGGCGAAAGGGTCACCTGGATGAGGCAGGAGTCCGACTCGTCGGCGATCCGGAACATCGCGGTGATCTCCGGATAGGCCGCGTTGAGCCCGAGGCCGACGAAATACTGATCACTGTCGAACACGATGCGGTAGAGGCCGCGTTCGAAATCGTCGGCCGCCCAGTCGAGGATGCGGCCGCGCCCGTCGGTCTCCGCCGTTCCCAGACGCCGCCAGCCGAGATCCACGGCCTGTTCCAGCCGGGCGCGCACGCCTGCGGCCACCCGGCCGTAAACGCCGTCGAGCGCTTGCGACGTGATGCTCATTTCCAGGACACCCACTTTCAGACCCGCGCGCACACGCGAGTCGCTCCGCTGAATTCGGTTGCAGACCGAGGGTGGCAACGCGCGCTATCGATTCCCTATGCGTTCGCTATTCGCGCGGGCCGACGGCTATTGAAGGAGGTGGATGGAGGGTCGAGAGCGATCCGATAACGGGCGGATGGCGGCCTTTTCTAGGTTGAAGACACCACCGAGAAAGCGCGAAGAAAACGAATTCTCGGACCGGAAGAAACGACCGGAGGGAAATCTCATGCAGAACCGCCGCACCGCCACCGCCGCCCGGGCCATCGCCTCCACGCTGATCGCGATCGGCGCCCTGACCGCCGGCACCACGCTGCTCGCCACGCAGCCCGTCTTCGCCGACGACGTCCCGGTCATGACCCCGAGCCCGCTGCCCTCGCCGTCGCCCACCGGCGGCGTCACCCAGGACACCCCCTGGGACTAGCCGGTTCCGCATTGTGAGATACCGAGCAGTAACAATTGGCGGGATATACACGGCCAATGTCTGATGACACCGATGTTACCGCTACAATAACTCGACAAATCTGGCGCAATTAGGTCAAGCCGCGCTGGCTCCAAATCTGCACAAGATGTATGATCCTGATCCAGAGTGACACAAAGCGTAACAGCAGCTCACTCCCATTCCTTTTCCACGCTGACCGGTTACTCCGACATCTGGAACCGGTCCGCGGGCGAGAGACTGCTGAATCCCTGCAGGGGGCTGCGAGGTGGAGTTCCGCGTTCTCGGACCGCTTGAGGTGGTCGTCGGTGACGACCGCCTGGACCTGGGAAGCAACCGGCAGCAGACCGTCCTCGCCGTGCTGCTGCTCGAACCCAACCGCGGCGTGACGATCGGCCGCCTGGTGGAGGCGGTCTACGGCGACAACCCGCCCAACACCAGCAGATCGCAGGTACAGATCTGTATTTCGGCCCTGCGGCGCCTGTTCAGCAAACACGGCGAGCCCGGCATCATCACCACCCAGTCGACCGGCTACTCCCTGCGCACCGACCTGGATTCCGTCGACTCCCACCGCTTCCAGACCCTCACCGTCCAGGCCCGCCGGTCGCGGGAGAGCGGTGAGTACGAGAACGCCGTGCGCACCTACCGCGAGGCCCTGGCCCTGTGGCGCGGGCCGGCGCTGGAGGGCATCGAGAGCCGGTTCGTCCAGTCGTCCGCCGGACGGCTGGAGGAGGACCGCATCACCGCCAACGAAGACTGCCTCCAGCTCGAACTCGACCTGGGCCACCACCACGAACTGGTCAGCGAACTGACCACGCTCGTCGACGACTATCCGCTGCGCGAACGCCTGCGCGGCCAGCTGATGCTGGCCCTCTACCGCTCGGGACGCCAGGTCGAGGCCCTCCAGGTCTATCGCACGGCCCGCCGCACCATGATCGAGGAACTCGGCATCGAGCCGAACGAGCAGCTGCAGCAGCTCGAGTACGCCATCCTCACCTCCGACGAACGCCTGGCCGCCCCGCCGACCGCCGCGCGTCCCGCGCTGATCGTGGACGCGGGCCCGTCCACCACCCAGCAGCCGCAGGCCCCGCCGCCCGTTCCCCCGCCTGTCCCGCCGGCGAGCGTGCCCCGGCTGCTGCCCACCGACATCGCCGACTTCACCGGCCGCTCCAAACAGGTCGAGGAGATCCGGCAGTACCTCCTGCTGGCCGCCGAGGACCGCACCCGCTACGCGGTGCCCATCATCGGCATCATCGGCAAGGCCGGGACCGGCAAGTCGACCATCGCGGTGCACTCGGCCCACGGCATCGCCGACCTCTACCCCGACGGGCAGCTCTACGCCGACCTGCACGGCGGCGCCTCCCGTCCGATCAGCCCGATGCACGTGCTCGAACGGTTCCTGCGCGCCCTCGGGGTGCCCGGCAACGCGATCCCCGACAGCCTCGACGAGCGCGCCGAGATGTACCGGGGCCTGCTGGCCGACCGCCGCACGCTGGTCGTGCTCGACGACGCCAGCACCGAGGGCCAGGTAACGCCGCTGCTGCCCGGCGACTCGGGCTGCGCGGTCGTCATCACCAGCCGGGGACGCCTGGCGGGCCTGCCGGGCACCGTCCACGTCGAAGTCGACGTGTTCGACCTCCAGCAGTCGATCGAGCTGCTGTCGCGGATCGCCGGCGCCGACCGGGTCGGGGCCGAGATGGACGCGGCGGCCCACCTCGCCGAGCTGTGCGGGAAGCTGCCGCTGGCGCTGCGCATCGCGGGCGCCCGGCTGTCGGCCCGCCCCCACTGGAGCATCGAGCAGCTCGCCGGGCGTCTGGAGGACGAGGCCCACCGGCTCGACGAGCTCAAGCACGGCGAGATGGGGATCAGGGCCAGCATCTCGCTGACGTACGAGAGCATCCCCGACGACACCCGGCGGCTGTTCCGGCGGCTGGCCATCCTCGACTTCTCCGCCTTCTCTGCGTGGGTCAGCGCGGCGCTGCTCGACCGTCCCCTCTACGAGACGCAGGACCTCCTCGACGACCTCGCCGACGCGCAGCTCATCGAGACCACCGGCATCGGCCACGGCGTGCACAGCCAATACCGGTTCCACGACCTGATCCGCGTGTTCGCCCGGGAGCGCCTGGCCGCCGAGGAGAGCGCGGCCGAACGCCGGGCCGCGCTCGGCCGGGTGCTGGGCGGCCTGCTCTTCCTCACCGAGGCCGCCCACCGCAACGAGTACGGCGGCGACCACACCCAGGTCCACAGCGGCGCGACACGCTGGCCGCTCCCCGACAAGCTGGTCGCCCAGCTCGTCAGCGCCCCGCTGAACTGGTACGAACGCGAGCGCCTCACCCTGGTCGCGGGCATCCGTCAGGCGGCCCAGGCCGGGTTCGCCGACCTGTCGTGGGACCTGGCGATCAGCGCGGTCACCCTGTTCGAGTCGCGCGCCTACTTCGACGACTGGCGCGACACCCACGAGATCGCCCTCGCCGCCTCCCGGGCCGCCGGCGACGTGCGCGGCCAGGCCGCGATGCTCTACTCGCTCAGCTCGCTGCACATCACCGAGCAGCGGTTCACCGAGGCGCGCGCCAACCTCGACGCCGCGCTCACCCTGTTCCAGGGCCTCCCGGACGACCTGGGCATCGCCCTGGTGATCAGGAACCTCGCCCTGCTCGACCGCATGGTCGGCCGGTTCGACGAGGCCCGCGACTACTACGAGCGCGCCCTGGAGATCTTCCGGCGCACCGGCGACCGCATCGCGGCGGCGTACGTGATCAACAGCCTGGCCCAGCTGCGGCTGGAGCACGACGACCTGCGCGGCGCGACCGGCCTGCTCGCCGAGGCCCTCCGGCTGGCCAGGGACGGCGGCAGCCGCCGGGTGGAGGCGCAGGTCCTGCACCGCATGGGCAGCACCCTGCTGCGCAGCGAGGAACCGGACGACGCGTCGGAGATCTTCGAGCAGGCGCTCCGGGTCGTCCGCGAGATGGGCGACCGGACCGGTGAGGCGTACGCCCTACAGGGGCTGGGCCTCGCCCGGCTGCGGACCGGCGCGCACGAGGCCGCCGACGCGGCGCTGCGGCAGGCGCTCACGCTGGCCACCACGACCGGTCACCGCCTGGCCGAGGCCCGCATCAAGGTCGGCCTGGGCGAGCTCGCGCTGGCCCGGCGCCACCCCGAGGAGGGGCTGCCCCATCTGCGCGAGGCGTTGATGCTGTTCAACCGCATGAACGCGTCGATGCTGGAGGCCGAGGCGCTGGTGCTGGTGGCCGACGCCTACCAGGCGTCCGGCGACCCGGAGGCCGCGCGCGAGGCGCTCACCGAGGCGCAGGAGCTCTGCGCCCGGATGGACTCCCCCGCGGGGCGCCGGCTCTGCGGCCGGATCGGCGCGCGGCTCGGGCTGAAGTGATCCCCCTAGTGCCCTTACCCCCAGGTGGGCGACCCGTGACGTGCCCGCGGGGAGTTCACCCTCCGGGCCCGCCTGCCTAGCGTGGTCATTGTGTGGTCACTGTGACGAATACCAGGGGAAGGCCATGATCGAGCAGATACTGCCGCCGTTCGTGAAGGCGGCCGACACCGTCGACGACCGGCTCGGCGCTCCGCTCTTCCCCGAGGAGGAGGCCGTCATCGCCGCCGCCGTCGACAAGCGCCGCCGGGAGTTCACCACCGCGCGCGCCTGCGCGCGCCTCGCCATGCGCAAGCTCGACCGCCCGCCGGCGCCCATTCTTCCGGGTGTACGCGGCGAGCCCCTCTGGCCGGGCGATCTGGTCGGCAGCATCACCCACTGCGCGGGCTACCGGGGCGCCGTGGTCGGGCTCAACTCGACCGTCGCCTCCATCGGCATCGACGCCGAACCGGCCGAGCCGCTGCCGCCGGGCGTGCTGGAGGCGGTCGGGCTGCCCGAGGAGCGCAGGCGGATCCACGCGCTGTGCCGGTCGCACCCGTCGGTCCCGTGGGACCGGCTGCTGTTCTGCGCCAAGGAGTCGGTCTACAAGGCGTGGTATCCGCTGGCCAACGCCTGGCTCAACTTCGAGGACGCGATCATCCACTTCGACCCGGCGCGCGGCACGTTCGACGCCCGCCTGCTGGTCACCGGGCCGCGCGTCAACGGCCGCCGGATCACCGGGTTCAGCGGGCGCTGGCTGGCGAGCGAGGGCCTCATCCTGACGGCCATCGTGGTCCCCTTAGCCGAACCCGCCGAACCCGGCGTGAACTGACGAACTAGCCGATCTCGCAGATCACCGATCCGGCCGAGACGCTCTGCCCGACCGAGGAGGCCAGCCCCCGCACCACGCCCGGCTTGTGCGCGGTCAGCGGCTGCTCCATCTTCATGGCCTCCAGCACGACGATGGTGTCGCCCTGCGCCACCTCGGCGCCGTCGGCCGTCACGACCTTGACGATCGTGCCCTGCATCGGGCTGACCAGCGCGTCTCCCCCGGCCGCCGCCGTGGCGCCGCCCGGACCGCGCTTGGGCCGGCGCACCGCCTGCTGCTGGACGCCGGTGGTCTTCATGGACGCGGGGAGGACGACGTCGAGACGGCGTCCGGCGACCTCCACGACGATCCGCTCGCGCGGACCCGGCGCCGGAATCTCGGCCGGCTCCTCCGGCTTGGGCATCCGGGCCGCGAACTCGGTTTCGATCCACCGGGTGTGCACCGCGAACGGCTCGTCGGCGAAGTCGGGGTCGGTCACCACGGCGCGGTGGAACGGCAGGACGGTCGGCAGGCCGTCGACCACGAGTTCGGCCAGCGCCCGTCTGGCCCGCCGCAACGCCTGCGCGCGGGTGGATCCGGTGACGACGAGCTTGGCCACCAGGGAGTCGAACGTGTCCGGCACGGTCTGGTTCTCGACGTAGCCGGAGTCGAGCCGCACGCCGGGGCCGCCGGGCGCGCGCAGCGCCGTGATGTGGCCGGGTGTGGGCAGGAAGTTCGACGCCGGGTCCTCGGCGTTGACGCGGAACTCGATGGAGTGGCCGCGTGCGGGCGGGTCGTCGTAGCCGATGGCCTCCCCGGCCGCGATGCGGAACATCTCGCGGACCAGGTCGATGCCGGTGACCTCCTCGCTGACCGGGTGTTCGACCTGGAGCCGGGTGTTGACCTCCAGGAACGAGATGGTGCCGTCGGCCCCCACGAGGAACTCGCAGGTCCCGGCCCCCACGTAGCCGGCCTCGCGCAGGATGGCCTTGGAGCTGTCGTACAGGAGCCTGTTCTGGGCGTCGGTGAGGAACGGCGCGGGGGCCTCCTCGACGAGTTTCTGGTGACGGCGCTGGAGTGAGCAGTCACGGGTGGAGACGACCACGACACCGCCATGGCGATCGGCGAGACACTGGGTCTCGACGTGGCGGGGCCGGTCGAGGTAGCGCTCGACGAAGCACTCGCCCCGGCCGAACGCCGTGACCGCCTCGCGGACCGCCGACTCGTAGAGGCCGGGGATCTCCTCCATGGTGCGGGCGACCTTGAGCCCGCGGCCACCGCCGCCGTAGGCGGCCTTGATGGCGATCGGCAGACCGTGGGCGGCGGCGAACTCCCGGACCTCCGCCGCGCCGGAGACCGGGTTCTCGGTGCCGGGCACCAAGGGGGCGCCGACGCGCAGGGCGATGTGCCGGGCGGCGACCTTGTCGCCCAGCGAGCGGATCGCGTGCGGAGGCGGCCCAATCCAGGTCAGGCCCGCGTTCAGGACCGCCTCGGCGAATGAGGCGTTCTCGGCGAGGAAGCCGTAGCCCGGGTGCACGGCGTCGGCGCCCGACCGGACGGCGACCTCGATGATCTTGTTGATGGCGAGATAGGTCTCGGCGGGGGTCCGCCCGCCGAGCGCGTAGGCGTGGTCGGCCAGGCGCACGTGCAGGGCGTCGGTGTCCTGCTCGGCGTACACGGCGACGCTGGTCAGGCCCTCGTCGGCGCAGGCGCGGATGATCCGCACCGCGATCTCGCCGCGGTTGGCGATCAGGATTCTGCTGAGCTTCATCGTGGCCTTCGCGGGACGGCCGGGGTGGCCCAGGAACGCGCGGAACGGTGGCCTTGCGGCGACCATCGCACTTCGGGGCTGGCTCCGGTGGCGGGCGGGGCTGGCGCGGCGGCCAGGAGGAGGGCGCAGACCAGTGCGGCCAGTTCCTCTTCCGTGGGCTCGCCACGCACGACTTCGATCTCGGGTGGCATCAGGGCCTCACATCGGAGGGTTGCCGTGCTTGCGCTGCGGCTGCTCGGCGTGTTTGGCGCGCAGCAGGCCGAGCGAGCGGGTCAGCACCGCCCGGGTCTCGCGCGGGTCGATGACGTCGTCGACGAGGCCGCGCTCGGCCGCGTAGTAGGGGTGCATCAGGGTGGTCTTGTACTCGTCGACCCGCTTGGCGCGCTGCTCGGCGGGGTCGGCGGCGGCGGCGATCTCGCGGCGGAAGATGACGTTGGCGGCGCCCTCGGCGCCCATGACCGCGATCTCGTTGGTCGGCCACGCGAACGACAGGTCGGCCCCGATCGACCGCGAGTCCATCACGATGTACGCGCCGCCGTACGCCTTGCGCACGACGAGCTGGACGCGCGGCACGGTGGCGTTGCAGTAGGCGTACAGGAGCTTGGCGCCGTGCCGGATGATGCCGTTGTGCTCCTGGTCGGCGCCGGGCAGGAAGCCGGGCACGTCGACCAGCGACACCAGCGGGATGTTGAACGCGTCGCACATCTGGATGAAGCGCGCGCCCTTCTCCGAGGCGCCGATGTCGAGCACGCCCGCCAGGTGCTTGGGCTGGTTGGCGACGATGCCGACGACGTGGCCGTCGAGGCGGCACAGGCCGGTGATGAGGTTGGGCGCCCAGTTGGCGTGGAACTCGAAGAACTCGCCGTCGTCGACGATCTCCTCGATGACCGACGCCATGTCGTACGACTGCGCCGGATCGGCCGGCACGAGGTCGACGAGCGCGTCGGTGGGACGGTTCGGCGGATCGGCGGGCACCACCGAGGGCGGCAGCTCGCGGTTGTTGGCCGGGAGCAGCGACATCAGGTAGCGCACGTCCTCAAGGCACGTGACCTCGTCGGGGTGGACGAACCCGGCGACGCCCGACCGGCTCCCGTGCACGCCCGCGCCGCCCAGGTCGTTCTGGCTGATCTCCTCACCGGTGACGGCCTTGACGACGTCGGGGCCGGTGATGAACATCTGGGCGGTGCCCTCGACCATGAACACGAAGTCGGTCAGCGCGGGCGAGTAGGCGGCGCCGCCCGCGCACGGGCCGAGCATGACGCTGATCTGCGGGATCACGCCCGACATGCGCACGTTGCGGGTGAAGATGCCGCCGTATCCGGCGAGCGCCGTGACGCCCTCCTGGATGCGGGCGCCGGCGCCGTCGTTGAGGCTGATCAGAGGCACCCCGGCCGCCTCGGCCAGGTCCATCGCCTTGTGGATCTTGGTGGCGTGGGCCTCACCGAGCGCCCCGCCGAAGATGCGGAAGTCGTGGGCGTAGACCATGACGTCCCGGCCGAAGATCTTGCCCCACCCGGCGACGACGCCGTCGGTGTGGGGGCGCTTGCGCTCCAGGCCGAAGCCGGTGGCGCGGTGCCGCCGGAACACCTCGATCTCCACGAACGATCCGTGGTCGAGCAGCACGTCCAGGCGTTCTCGGACGGTGAGCTTGCCCTTGGCGTGCTGGCGCAGCGTCGCCTCTTCGTCCGGGCCTCGCAGGACGCTCTCCCTGATGAGCGCCAGCTCGGCGATCCGGTCCCGCATCGTCTCGACCGGCAGCCGGGCCGATGCGGGGACCTTTCCGATCTCCTCCTGAATGTGCACGCGATACCTCCGGGTCAGGTCGTCAACGGGCTGCCGAACTCCAAGCTGGGCGGAAGGTCCGCCCTGCGGGTGACGTTCAGCTTCTTGTACGTCTGGGTCAGGTGCTGTTCGACCGTGCTCACCGTGATGTAGAGCTTTCCGGCGATCTCACGGTTGGTGTATCCGGCCGCCGCCAGCACGGCCACCCGGCGCTCGGCGTCGGACAGTCCCGCGGTGGGGGCCGGCGCGGCGTCGGGGGTCTTCTCGTCGGCGCCGTCGCGCAGGAGCTTGCGGACCAGCGGTTCGGCCTGGCACTCCTTCGCGACGCTCAGGGCCCGGCCGGTGATCATCCCGGCGCGGCGGTACTCCCCGAGTGCCTGGTAGGCCTCGACCAGGTCCAGCAGGGACCGGGCGAGTTCGTAGCGGTCGCCGCCCACTTGGAGCAGCTCCGCCGACTGGCGCAGCAGCATCGGCCGGTGCCGGATCTCGCCGGTGGCGGCGAGAACGCGCATCGCGATGCCCTGCACCCGCTTGGTGGCCGGGCCGCAGCGGCGCAGCTGCGACTCGACGAGCTGACGGGCCTGGTCCTGTCGCCCGGTGCGCAGGCACGCCTCCGCGGCGTCGATCCGCCACGGGAGGAAGCCGGGCACGTCGAGCTCCCACTTGCGGACCAGCTCGCCGCACGCCTGGAAGTCGCGCAGCGCGGAGGTCGGGTGACCGGTTGCCAGGCTGTAGCGGCCCCGGGCATAGAGGTAGTGCAGGCCGTAGCGGGTCTCGAACATCGCGTCGGGGACGGGACGGTCGAGGAACTCGGCGCCGGTGTCGTAGCGGCCCATGGCGGTGGCCGCCAGCACGAGGCCGGAGATCGGGCCTCCGACGGCGACGCCCCAGCTGGTGGCGGGGATGGTGGCGAGCGCCTGGCGGGCGCTCTGCTCTGCGGCCGGCAGGTCGCCCTGACGGATCGCGATCTCCGCCCTGATGGCGTCGAGCCGGGCCTGACGGCTCGGCGCGTGCCGGGAGGCGGCTTCCACGCTGAACAGGTCGCACCAGGTGACGGCCCGGTCGCAGGCCCCCGCGTAGGTCAGCGCGAGCAGGGCGCTCTCGACGGTGTCGAGGGACGTCTCCTCCAGGCGCGACCCGCGCAGCAGCCGGTCGACTCCGTCGGCGAGCCCTTCGCGCGGGCCCCGGGTCAGCACTTCGGCCAGCGCCGAGGTGGCCTCCAGCCGACGGCTGGCCGCCACCGACATCGCCGCGCGCCTGACCGGCTCGCCGCCGAACGGGCCGGGAGCCTCCGGGTGGGCGGCGCGCAGTTCGGCCAGGAACGACGGATGGGTGACGCGCAGCCACGGGTGGGCGACGGCCAGCTCTCCGGCGGTCTCGGCGTCCGACAGGTCGGCGTCCGTGGCCAGGTGCTCCAGGACCTCGCGGGCGTCGGTGGTGCGGCCGTGCCACAGCAGCGCGCGGGCCAGCACGGCGGCGTCGCCGCCCCGCAGCTGCCCCCGCTGGAGGGCGCCGGTGAGCTCGGCCAGGTGGGCGGCCGGGGCTCCCGGGTTGATCCGCCACTCGGCCCTGACCAGCATCGTCAGGATGCGCATCCGGTGCTGCTCGTCGGTGCACTCGCGGGCGGCGAGCTGGAGATAGGCGACGCCGGTCTTGACGCGCCCCTCGCGCAGCGCGCCCCTGGCGGCGTCCTCCAGCACCGGCACCACCCACGGGGCGCCGATGGGTCCGGCCTGGAGCAGGTGGTCGGCGACGGCGGCGGGTGCCGCGCCGCCCTCGTGCGCGAGCCGTGCGGCGGCCCGGTGGAGGTCGGCCCGCTCCAGGGCGCCGATGTCGGTCAGGACCGCGGCCCGTCCCACCTCGTGGCGGAACGCGCCCCCGCCCACGACGCCGCAGGCGGACAGGGCCTGCAACGACTGCGTCACGCCGGTCTGGGTCAGCCCGAGCAGCACGGCGAGCGACTCGGTGCTGCCGAGAACCGCCAGGCCACGCGCGACCTGGAGGGTCATCGGCTCGCCCCGGTGCAGGCACGACAGCACGGCCTGCCCATAACGGTCGCCGACGACCAGCTCGGCCGGCGGCTCGGACGCGTTGCGGGCGACGCTCTCGTAGTCGTCCATGAGGGCGGCGGCCAGCAGCGGGTTGCCGCCGGACATGGCGAACCAGTCGGACGAGAAGCGGTTGGCCACCGGACGGCCGAGCCGCTCGGCGACCAGTGCGGTGACACCGGACGCCGACAGCGGCGCCAGGTGGATGCGCCGGGCGTGCGGCTGGCGCATCAGCTCGGTCTGGAAGAAGGTCTCGATGTAGCGGCCGTGGTCGGGGTGCCCGAACACGGCGACGATCCGGGCGAACCGCACCCGCCTGGCCAGATAGGCCAGGCACAGCAGCGACATCCGGTCGGCGTGGTGGACGTCGTCGACCACGATGAGCAGCGGATGGCGCTCCGATAGTTCCAGCAGGATCGTGCACAGCGCGTGCACGACCTGGACGTCGACGGGCTCCATCACGGCGCCGGTCGGGTCGTCGTCGTGCACCTCACGCCCGGCCGCCAGGGCCGCGCTCTCGGCCATCAGGCCCATCGCGCGCTCGCGGTCGTCCGGCGTCAGCGGGGCGTCGAGGATCAGCTGGCCCAGCACCCCGAGGGGCAGGTTCTGCTCCGCCCGCGATCCCGATGCGGTCACCGCCAGGACGCCGAAATCGGACGCCCGTTCGGCGAAGTCGTACAGAAGTTCGCTCTTACCGGTGGCGACGGTGCCGGTCAGCAGTGCGACCCGGCCCTTGCCCGACCTGGCGTCCGCTGTCAGTCCTTCGAGCGCGGCGAACGCCTCCGCTCTCTCCACAAGGCCCATGGCCTCCCCCTCTGCTCAGGGATTCCCATTACTCTGGCGATATGGAGGCTATGGGCCGCCGGTTTTCTGGGATTATCATTCGGCTATCCGAGCCCGCCGAGCCACCCCTAACGTCACGCATTGGGCGTAGAGCGGAAACTTCTCTGGGGTCGTTCAGGGGTCGTCGGGGAGGCCCCGCGTTTTCGCTGGTGGCGGTCGTTTTCCCTGACAGCGTTGGGATTGCGGCCGTCTTGACATGCGGTCTGGAGCATTCCGACAAGCCATTGTTTCGATAACGTGGACACGAGAAGTCTCGAACACGAGGGAGCTATCGTGCACGCGTCTCCGTTACCAGGTACGGAATCGGTCCCCGAGGCAGGGTCTGCTCCCGCGCTGGAATTGGAGGGACTCAGCAAGCGGTTCGGCCCGAAAGTCGCGGTCGACCATGTGACCCTGTCCGTGCCCCCTGGATCGTTCTACGGTCTGGTGGGCCCCAATGGCGCCGGCAAGACCACATCACTGTCCATGGCCGTCGGCCTGCTCCGCCCCGACTCCGGCCACGCCCGCATCTTCGGGGTGGACGTCTGGGCCGACCCGATCGACGCCCGCGCCCGCGTGGGCGTGCTGCCCGACGGGCTGGCACTACCCGAGCGGCTCACCGGCCGTGAGCTGCTCACCTACCTCGGCCGCCTGCGCGGCCTCGACAAGGCCACCGCCGACGGGCGGGCCAAGGAACTACTGGAGATCCTCGAACTCGACCAGGCCGAACGGACCCTGGTCATCGACTACTCCACCGGCATGCGCAAGAAGATCGGCCTGGCCACGGCCATGCTCCACGGCCCGCGCCTGCTCGTGCTCGACGAGCCCTTCGAGGCCGTCGACCCGGTGTCGGCGCTGACGATCCGGGCGATGCTCAAGAGCTTCGTCTCGGGCGGCGGCTCCGTCGTGCTGTCGAGCCACGTGATGGCGCTGGTCGAGCAGCTGTGCGACCACGTCGCGGTCATCGACAAGGGCCGCGTCGCCGCCGCCGGGCCGCTCGACGAGGTCCGCGCGGGCGGCACCCTCGAAGACCGTTTCGTCGAGCTCGTCGGCGCCCACGTCGACGCTATGAAGGGGCCGTCATGGTTGGCGTCCTGATCGGCATGAAGCTGACGGTGCTCCGGCACTCGATCGGCGGTTCCCGCGCCGCGGGCATGGTGATGGGCGGCCTGGCCGGGCTGATCCTGGCCATCGGCACGATCGTGGTGGCCGGCACCGACATCGCCTCCCCCGAGGTCAACGCCGACCTGCTCGCCGGGCTCTTCGCGGTCTGGCTGTTCGGCTGGATGCTCGGCCCCATCTACACCGGCGGCGGCGACGAGAGCGTCCGGCCCGAGCACTTCTCGCTGCTGCCGGTCAACCCGCGCAAACTGGCCTTCGGCCTGCTCGGCACGGCGTTCGTCGGCATCGCCCCGATCATCAGCCTGATCGCCTTCTCGGCCCTGGCGGTCTACTCCACGGCCCACGGCGTGGCCGGTTTCACGGTCGCGCTCGTGGCGATCCCGCTCCAGCTGGTGCTGGTCGTGGCGCTGTCGCGGCTGATGATCGGCGTGCTCGGCGTGGCGGTGCGCTCGCGCATCGGCGCGATCCTGGCCGCGCTGGTCAACTCGTCGATGAACGTCATCCTCAACCAGTCGTGGGTGCTGGTCTGGGCGGTCGTCCAGCTCGACCTGCTGCAATACGGCCTGCCCGACGCTTTCTCCACCACCGTGCACTGGCTCCCGTCGGGCTGGGGCATGGCGGCCGTCGACGCCGCCGGCCGCGGCGACTGGCTCGTCGTCGCCGCGGCCCTCCTCGGCATCTGCGCGATCATCGCCCTGTCGCTGCTGGTCTGGTCGGTCCTGCTGGTCCGCCGCACCACCACCAAGCCGCTCCACTGGGTCCCCCAGGGCAGCGGCGCCGAAGGCGGCTTCCTCGACCGCGTCGCCGCCCGCGGCGCGACCGGCGCGGTGGCGGCCAAGGAGTTGCGCACCTGGTCCCGCGACCTGATGCGCACCCACCTGCTGTGGTTCGCCATCTTCTTCGGCCTGCTCTACACGATGGTCCCGATCATCATCGACTGGTACGGCATGCTGCCGTGGGCCGGAGTCCTGGTCGTCGTCATGGCCGCCGCGACGTCGGCGAACCTGTTCGGCCTCGACGGCACCTCGCTGTGGCTGAACCTGGTCACCCCCGGCACCGAGAAGGCCGAGGTCCGCGGCCGCCAGATCGCGTGGCTGCTCCGCGTCGCCCCGGTCGCGATCGTCTTCACCGTCGCCGGCACCATCATCGGCGGCGAGGGCTGGACCTGGCCGTGGGCCCTGTCCATCCTCGGGGCCGTCCTGGGCGGCGGCGCGGGCCTGATCGCCTTCGTGTCGGTCTACATGCTGGTCCCGGTGACCGAACCGAACAAGCGCAGCGGCAACCCGCTGGAGGCCGGCAACATCTTCGGCCAGGTCATCATGATGCTCTTCCTGGTCATCGTGACCGCTCTGCCCGCGGCCGGGTTGTCCTACCTGGGCGACCGCTTCGACCTGCCGGTCGTGTCGTGGCTCGCGGTGGCGGTCGGGGTCGGAACCGGGGCGTGGCTGGCGGTGTGGCTCGGGCGCCTGGCCCAGCAGCGGCTTGCCTTGAAGGGCCCGGAACTCCTCAGCCTGATGCGCTCTGGGGGGACCGTGACGCCCGGTTCTTCCGACGACGCGACGTTGTCGGTGGGGCGGCCTAAGGTGAAGCTGCCTCCTGGGAAGCAGGCGTTGGTGTTCTTCCTGTGGGTGGTGTGCTGGATTCCGCTGTTCCCGCAGGGGCTCGTGCCGTTGTGGCTCATCTTCAACGATAGCGAGACGAAGCTCTGGTTCCTCGCCTTGCATCTGGAAGATCCTTGGCGGGTACCGGTGGCGGTCGCGTTCGTCGTGGTCGGCATCGCGATGATGTGGTGGGGAACCGCCATCCAGAACCGCCACGAGAAGGCGGTCCGGGAGCAGCAGGACAACGCACCGGAGGACAACGGGCACGATCGGGACTTGGAGAGCGTGCACTGACAGCTTCCACCTGAACGACCAGAGGGCGACCCAAAGGGCCGCCCTCTTCTTTTTGTGTAGTTTGTGTACAGTTTTCAACTGCACAAATAAGGACAAAACCCATATTGCGTCTGGGGATACATCTCGCACTTCACTCTTTGCTTCGATACCCTGGCGGCTTTGGCCAAGCGAACAAGGAGTGCGGCCCGGGATGCTGCTGTCAAGAATCAGGGCGAGTAAATTCCTTTCCTTCGAGGAACTGGATCTGACCCTTGAACCGGACCTGACGATCATCACCGGCCCGAACGGAGCCGGAAAGACCAATGTCGGCCGATGCCTCGACATCGTTCGCTCCGTCATGGAGCACATCTCCGGAAATCCGAAAGTGGACTCGCTACACACCTACCTGTCCGCAGGCCGAGACGGCTCGCCCTCATTCGACGTTGCCCTCGATATTACGCTCGACCAACCATGGGAGAAGTCCCTAGTTCAGAAATTCATCCAGGCCGCGTTTTCGACCGGTACATATCGAAACTCCGAGCTCTCCACCGAGATCGACATGCATGCCCGCAACAAAATCACCTTGGCTTCGGTCGCTCCCCTATGGTCGGGAAGGTTAAAGATCCACTTCGATGCCATGAACCCAGCCCCATGGAGTGCAGCCTGGGAGTTCGAACACTGCGGGGAGAAGTGGATAATTTATCTACACAACGGCCCTCGAGAAGGATACCTGCACTCCACTTCGGCCTCGCCATCAGAAATTGCCCAAAAAAGCAGGATCGAAGTCGCCGATTTCCTGCTTGATAGGTCCATAGCCCGGAACCCACGAGAACTACTCACCCACACGATCAACATCGAAGAGATCGACCTTTCGGCCGCACTCGTCAAGTTTCCAGATTCATTGATAGATTTAGTATGTGGAGCCGTTAGCCCAAAGGTAAACTTACCTCTCAGCCTGATGGAGCTGGCCACCGAGCTGGATATGCAGCCCTACGAACACGGTTTCCAATTCGGTAAAGTCATAGCATGCATCCTTCGCAGAGCCACCATTCTAACAGCGAACCGTCGTGTTCCGACCAGAAGGACTTTCGGCGTGGGTGAAATGAACTCGTTCATGGATCTGCGCGATGGTAGCAATATCGGAATGCGCCTCTTCCAGCTCAAAAATGGAAGCGCCACGCAACGTGAGACCTATGCCGCGATAGAGCACACCTTTACCTGGCTCACCAACCGGAAATTCGGACTACGCACGTCCCACGCAGCCAGCGAGAAGGCTCCAAGCGTAACTATCGAGCCGACGGTGATCACCCCAACTGGGGAGATACCACTCGAACTCTCGGGCGCAGGAATAGAGGAAGTTGCCGTGCTGAGCACCTTGCTCGCCGGCCCGCCGGGGCGCTTCTTTCTTCTAGATGAGCCCGCAGTCCACCTGGAACCGACGATGCAGCGCCGGGCAATGTCTGCATTCCGTAAGGCCGGCCAGAGTCTGATCATCACGCATAGCCCGGACATGGTGCCGGTTTCCGGAATTGATGATCTGCGGGGAATCGTCCGCCTGGCGCCTGGTCCAAAAGGCCCACTGGTCAAGCGCATCAGTGACGTCTCCGACGACGACCTGACTCGGTGGCTGCAGCTGCTGGAGCCCACTCACGTTCGTGCGCTTCTGTTCGCCTCTCGGGTCATCCTTTGTGAGGGGTCTACCGAGGTCGGCGCACTCGCACAGTGGTGGCAGGACACGGCCGGCCTGGGTCTTCCCGATCCTGAAGCGGCGAATATTCCGATCATCACCGTCAATGGAGACAAGGCGTTCGGGGGCTACATCGACTATCTCGACGCCTTTGGAGTCCCCTGGGCTGTCGTCGCCGATGGGCCGGCACTGCTGCCTGACAGCGTCTTGGCCAGATGCCTCAAGAAGAAGGACCGCCCGGCAGGTGGCCAGCCCACCCGCGAGGATTTCGCCGAGTGGAAAGCCCATTGGGCCAGGGCGGGTGTTTTCACTCTCGCCGATGAGTTCGGCAACGATCGCGATAAACAAGGCGAATTCGAGGCTTTCCTCGACCGGACCAACCCACAGCTTTTCGAGCAGGCCAAGAAAGAGTGGGGGCGCAGCAAGCCCCAGGTAGGCAGGTTCTTCGCCATGCGGCAAGCACGGCCCAAGGAGATTGACGACCTCTACATCGCCATCATGAATCACTTCGGCAATTCATGAGCTCAATTCGTACAGAAAAAGGAAGTGCGGGCCCTTGCGCGGACCCGCACTTTTCGATCATGCCGTGACGGGGAATTCCAGCAAGCCGCGGATCACGCCCGACTTGCGGCGCTTCACCTCGCCGGCTCGCTTCATCTCCGGCAACCGTTCCGCCAATGCGCGGAAGGCCACATCGCCCTCTAGGCGAGCCAAGGGCGCTCCGGCGCAGTAGTGGGCGCCGCCTGAGAACGCCAAATGGTCAGCCGGGTTCTCGCGGGTGATGTCGAAAGAGTTCGGGTCGCTGTAGACGCGGGGGTCACGGTTGGCGGCCGCGTTGATGATGGCGACCACCTCGTCGACGCCCAACGACACGCCGCCGACTTCCACCTCCTCATGTGCCACCCGTACCTGGATCTGCACCGGGGTGTCGAACCGCAACGACTCCTCCACCGTCGCCGTCGAAAGGCTCGGGTCGTTGGTCAGGAGGTCCCACTGGTCGGGGTTGTCGAGCAGGGCCAGGATGCCGCTGCCGATCATGTTGACCGTCGTCTCGCTGCCGCCCAGGGACAGCATGGTGCAGATGGTCACGGCCTCGGGCACCGTGAGTTTGTCGCCTTCCAGCGCCTTCTGGATGCGGCTGATGACATCCCCGGCCGGGCGCGCCGAGCGCTCTTCGATCAGTTCGGCGACCAACGTGTTCATGCCCTCGATCGACTCCGCCAGGTCACGTGCCGCGGGCAATGTCAGGTTGCCGTCGAGGGTGTGGGTGAGTCCCTTGCAGAAGCGCTGGAACTGGGGGCGCTGCTCCTCGGTGATGCCGAACAGGCTGGCGATCACGTTGACGGGGACCTGGCGGGCGAAACTCTCCATCAGGTCGAACTCGCCGCTGGTGTCGATCTTGTCGATCAGGTCGTGGCAGAGTTTCTCGACCTCCGCGCGGTACTGCTCCACGACGCGCGGCAAAAAGGCGGGGGCGGCGATGCGGCGGAGGCGGTTGTGGTCGGGGGCGTCCATGCCGACGAAGGAGTTGTCGAACTGGGGCACCGACGGGGCGACCCGGCGGCCGTCTTTGAAGCGGACGCCGAAGCGGCGGTCGCGGGACAGTTCGTGGGCCAGGTCGTGTTCGGCCGTCACCCACGTGCCCAGGCGGCTCTTCGACATCGGGCCGTAGGCGCGGATCTTCTCGTAGACGGGATATGGGTCGTCGAGGCCGCGTAAGACCAGGGCATACGGGTCGCCCAGGGCGCCTACCGACCACAGGGCGGCCTTCGACTTCCTCAGGTGGGAGCTGAGCTCACTGTCCGACAAGACTGTCATCGCGCACCTTCCTCTGCGAGGTCAGGAAACGGTTGATCACGGCGATCACGTCGGCCGCGTGGGGGGTCAGGAAGAAGTGGCCGCCCGGGTAGACGCGCAGGTCGAAGGCTCCCTCGGTGTGGTGCTGCCAGGCGCGGGCCTCCTCGACGGTGGTCTTGGGGTCGTTGTCGCCGGTCATCGCGACGATCGGGACGGTCAGGCGCTGGTTCGGGTCGCAGACGTAGGTCTCGATGGCGCGGTAGTCGTTTCTCGTCGCCGGGAGGACCATGCGCAGGACCTCCTCGTCGCCGAGGAGGCTCGCGTTGGTGCCGCTGAGGCGGATCAGTTCGGCGACCAGGCCGTCGTCGCTGCGCTTGTGGACGTTCTCGGTCCGCTTCGTCGACGGCGCGCGGCGGCCCGACGCGAAGATGCCGACCGGTGGGGTGCCGGCCGCTTCCAGGCGTAACGCCACCTCGTAGGCCAAGGCCGCGCCCATCGAGTGGCCGAACAGGGCCGTGGGGCGGTCGACCCAGCGGGACAGCACCTCGGCGATCCGGTCCGCCAGGGTCATCAGGTCGGGGATCAGCGGTTCGCTCCGGCGGTCCTGGCGGCCCGGATACTGGACGGCCAGGACGTCCACCTTGGGCGACATGATCGAGGAGACGGGCAGGTAGAAGCTCGCCGAGCCGCCCGCGTGCGGGAGGCAGACGAGGCGGGCGGGGGCCTTCGGCGCCGGATGGAACCGGCGGATCCACAGGTCGTCGTTCATGCGGTCTGCTCCTTCAAGGTGGGGACGGCCGCGGTCAGCCAGTCGTTCACGGCCGCGGCGACGGCGCCCGCGTGGGCGCCCATCATGGTGAAGTGGTCGCCAGGGGTGTCGACGGCCGTGTGGTCGTGGGGCCAGGTGGCCTGCCAGCCGTCGACGGGGGTGCCCAGGGGGTCCGACGCGCGGACCAGCAGGACTGGGGCGGCCAGCGGTTCGGGCTTCCACTCCATGAACAGGCGGGCGTAGGCGGTGCTCGCGGTCAGGCGGTGGTCGTCCAGGGGGACGGTCGTCTCGGCCAGGACTCCCCCGGCCAGCTCTGACTGCCAGCCGGTCAGGACCTCGCTGAACGGGGGGTAGACGTCCACCAGCACGAGTCCGGCGGGGCCCACTCCGGCCTCCTCCATGTGGCGGGCCAGGGCGTGGGCCATGATCGCGCCAGCCGAGTGGCCGACGAGGACGAACGGGGTGGTGCCGACCGCGTCCACGATGGTTCTGGCCTGGGCTCGGAGGGCTACCTCGCCGGTGGCGGGGAGGTCCTCTCCTGCCGCGAAGCCGGGTAATGCCACGGCGTCGACCTGGCGGAGGCCGCGCAGGCCCGCCGCGAAGCGGGCGAACTCGTGGGGGCCGCCCGCGGCCGTCATGCCGCTGCAGCCGATGATCACCGGGTGGTCGGGGCCGGAGGAGAGTCGTACGAGATCGGGAGTGACCTCACTCGGGTCGGTGAAGACCGGGCGGAACTCCGAGGCGTCGGAGACCAGGGTCATGAAGTCGTCGAGGCGGTCGGTCTCGGCGGCGCGGCGGTAGAGCAGGCCGAGGATGCCGCCGTCGCCCCTCGGCGCGGGGGCGGTGAGTTCGGCGCCGAGGAACTTCGCGAGCAGAGCGGGCGTGGGGTGGTCGAACGTGAGGCTGGCCGGGAGGTCGAGGCCCGTCGCGACGGAGAGGCGGCGGCGCAGCTCCAGGGAGGCCAGCGAGTCGAAGCCGAGTTCCAGGAAGCGGCGGCCCGGCTCGATCTCGGCCGGGTCGTCGTGGCCGAGCACCGCCGCCGACAGGGTCACCACCGCTTGGAGGAGGTCGCCCTCGGGGCGGTCGGCGAGGATCGGGGTGCGCTCGGCCTGCACCGGCGGCGCAATGGGGAGGCGCACGCCGGGCCAGAAGCGGCGGCGCTGGAAGGCGTAGGTCGGCAGGTCGACCGGGTTTCCGGGCTCCGCCCACCGCACGGGCACGCCGTGGACGTGGAGTTCGGCCAGCGCGGTCAGGAAGGTCCGCTGTTCGGGCCGGCCCCGGCGCAGGCACGGTGCCTGAACGGTGGCGCCCGCGTCGGCGGCCATCGCGGTGAGCACGGCGTCGGGGCCGATCTCCAGGTACGCCGTGACCTCCCGTGCCGCCAGCTCGCGCAGTGTGGCCAGGAAGCGGACCGGTTCGACGATGTGCGCGGTCCAGAAGCCGGGTGTGGTCACGTCGCCGTGGGCGACGAACGGGATGCGCGGCGGGTGGAAAGTGACCTTCCCGGCGATCCTGGCGAAGTCGGCGAGGATCGGCTCCATCAGGGGCGAGTGGAAGGCGTGCGAGACCTGGAGGATCTTGGTCTTGCGGCCCGCCTCCGACCAGAAGCCGGCGACCGAGAGCACCGCGGCCTCCTCCCCCGACACGACCACCGAGGCCCGGCCGTTGACGGCGGCGATGGCGGTGCGGCCGGTGAGGGTGCCGCGCACCTCCTCCTCGGACGCCTCGATCGCGGCCATCGCCCCGGCCTTCGGGAGCGCCTGCATGAGCGCGCCCCGGGCGCCGACGAGCGCGCACGCGTCGTCCAGGGTGAGGACGCCCGCCGCGTGGGCGGCGGCGAACTCGCCGATCGAGTGCCCGGCGACGACGTCGGGGGTGACGCCGAACGATCCGGCGAGCCGGAACAGGGCGACCTCGACGGCGAACAGCGCCGCCTGGGTGTGCGCGGTCTCGTCGAGCCCCTCGCCCGACCAGACGACGTCGGCGAGGCCGGGGAACCGGGCGCAGACCTCGTCGAACGCCTCGCGGTAGACGGGGTAGGTGTCGTAGAGCTCGCGTCCCATGCCGGGACGCTGGGCGCCCTGGCCGGTGAACAGGAACGCGACCTTCGCCTCCTCCACCGCGACGCCCTGGACGGCGCCGCTGGGGCTGTCACCCCGGGCGATCGCGTCGAGCAGGTGCGCGTGGTCGTCGCCGAGGAGCACGGCGCGGTGCTCGAACGCGGTGCGGGCGGTGGCGAGCGCATGCCCCACGCCCTGATGGCCGACCTTCGATTTGAGCCTTAACGCTTGAGCACGCAACGCCTGGTGGGTGCGGCCGGAGATCACCCACGGGACGTCCTCGTGGACGACCGGTTCGACAACCGGCGCCTCTTCGAGGATGACGTGGGCGTTGGTGCCACTGAAGCCGAACGACGACACCCCGGCGCGGCGGGGGCGTTCCCCGCGCGGCCAGGCGGCCGGACGGGTCAGCAGTTCCACGCCCGACCAGTCGACGTGCGGCGACGGCTCGTCGACGTACAGGGTGCGGGGCAGTTCCTCGTGCGCCAGGGCCAGGACCATCTTGACGATCCCCGCGACCCCGGCCGCCGCCTGCGTGTGGCCGATGTTCGATTTCACCGAGCCGAGCAGCAGCGGCTCGTCGCGGTCGCGGCCGTAGGTGTCGATGAGGGCACGGGCCTCGATGGGGTCGCCGAGGGTCGTCCCGGTGCCGTGGGCCTCGACGGCCGACACGTCGGCGGGGTCGAGCCCGGCGTCGGCGAGGGCCTGCCGGATCACCCGGCGCTGCGAGGGGCCGTTGGGGGCGGTGATGCCGTTGGAGGCGCCGTCCTGGTTGATGGCGGAGCCCTTCACCACCGCGAGCACGCGATGGCGGTTGGCGATGGCGTCGGAGAGGCGTTCGAGGAGGAGCACGCCGACGCCCTCGGACCATCCGGTGCCGTCGGCCCCGGCCGCGAACGCCTTGCACCGGCCGTCGGAGGCGAGCCCGCGCTGGCGGCTGAACTCGACGAACGCCGACGGCGTGCCCATCACGGTCACGCCCCCGGCCAGGGCGAGGGTGCAGTCGCCGCGCCGCAGCGACTGGGCGGCCAGGTGGAGTGCCACCAGCGACGAGGAGCAGGCCGTGTCGATCGTGACGGCGGGCCCTTCCAGACCGAGGGTGTACGACACCCGTCCCGACAGCACGCTCGCCGCGTTGCCGGTGCCGAGGTAGCCCTCCACGCCCTCGGGCGGGGCGCTGAGCACCAGCCCCGTGTAGTCCTGGCCGTTGGTGCCGGCGAAGACCCCCGTACCCGAACCCTTGAGAGAACGGGGGTCGATGCCCGCTCGTTCGACGGCCTCCCACGACGTCTCCAGGAAGAGGCGCTGCTGGGGGTCCATCGCGAGGGCCTCGCGCGGGGAGACGCCGAAGAACGCAGCGTCGAAGTCGGCCACACCCTCCAGGAAGCCGCCCTCGCGGACGTAGGAGGTGCCGGGGGTGTCGGGGTCGGGGTCGTAGAGGGAGGCCAGGTCCCAGCCCCGGTCGTCGGGGAGCGGGCTGAGGGCGTCGCCGCCGTTGGCGAGCAGCCGCCAGAACTCCTCGGGGGTCGTGACGCCGCCGGGGAACCGGCAGGCCATGCCGACGATCGCGATGGGCTCCCGGTCGGCCGCCTCCAGGTCGGTGATGCGCTGCTTGGCGGCGTGCAGGTCGACCATCGCCCGCTTGAGGTAGTCGCGGAGTTTCTCTTCGTTCGTCATCGGAGCTCCTTGTCGAACAGCTCGAAGAGCTCGTCGTCGGTCGCGGTGTCGAGGCGGTCGGCGTACAGGCCGGTGTCGCCGGGGTCGCGGAGCCGGGCGAGCAGGGCCTCCAGTCGGGCGGTGACTCCGGCGCGGTCGTCTTCCGCGAGGGCGGCGAGGCGGGTCTCCATGCCGTCGAGCTCGGTCCGCCTGCTCTCCTCGGCGCTGGGCAGCACCTCGGCCAGAAGGTGGGCGGACAGGTCGGCGCAGGTCGGGTGGTCGAAGACGAGCGTCGCCGGGAGGGTCAGGCCGGTGGCCGTACCGAGCAGGTTGCGCAGTTCGACCGCCGTCAGCGAGTCGAAGCCGAGCTCCTTGAACGACTGGCCGGGCCGCACCTGGTCGGCCGACTCCATGCCGAGCACCGCCGCGACCCGCGACCGCACCAGCGACAGCACCGCCGCGGGGCGCTCGGCCTCGGGCAGGGCGGCGAGCCGGTCGGCCAGCGGGGGTTCCGCGGTCGTCCCGGCCACGGCGAACGCGGCGATCAGCGGGCGCGGCCTCGCCGCGGCGTAGGCGGGGGCGAAGCGCGGCCAGTCGACGTCGGCCACCACGCCGGTGGCCTGCCCGGACGCCAGCAGGCGGCCGAGCGCGGCGACGGCCCGGTCGGGACGCATGGCGGGCAGCCCCCTGGCTTTCAGGCGTTCGCCGATCTCGGCTCCGGCCATGCCGCCTTCGGCCCAGGCGCCCCACGCGACCGAGGTCGCCGGGAGTCCGCGCGCCCTGCGGAGTTCGGCCAGGGCGTCGAGGTAGGCGTTGGCTGCGGCGTAGTTGCCCTGACCGGCGGCGCCGAGCGTCCCGGCGATGCTGGAGAAGAGCACGAACGCGTCGAGGTCTCCGGTGAGTTCGTGCAGGTTCCAGGCGGCGACGGCCTTGGCCCTGGCGACCGTGGCGAACCTGCCCGGGGTGAGCGATTCGATCACGCCGTCGTCGAGGGTCCCGGCCGCGTGGAAGACCGACCTGACGTCGTGCGCGGCGAGCAGTTCCTTCAGTTGTGCACGGTCTGCGGCATCGCAGGCCGCGATGGTGACGGCGACCCCGGTGGCCTCCAGCTCTGCTTTGAGGCGGTCGGCGCCGGGGGCGTTCGGGCCTCGGCGGCTGGTCAGGAGGAGGTGATCGGCGCCGCGACCGGCGAGCCAGCGGGCGACGTGGGCGCCGACCGAGCCGGTGCCGCCGGTGATGAGGGCGGTGCCCGAGGTGGTCCATTCGGCGGTGGGCAACGGGCCTGACCTGGTGAGGCGGCGGGCTCTGACGCCGCCGTCGATCGTGAGGTCGTCTTCGCCGGACGCCAGCGCGGCGCGCAGCAGCGACGCGTCCGGGGCGTCGGGGATCTCGACGAGGCCGCCCCAGCGGTGGGGCTGTTCCAGGGCGGCGACCCGGCCGAGGCCGCGGGTCATCGCCTGGTCGGGGTCGCCCTGGCGGGTGAGCGCCCAGAGCGGGGCGCTCAGCCCGGCCGTGGCCAGGGTCGCGGTGGCGGCCAGGCCCGCCGGGACGCCCGGCGCGATCGGGCGGGTGTCGAGGGCCAGCAGCGAGAGGACGCCGGTGGCGTGGGCGTGGTCGGGCAGGCCGGTCCAGTCGGGGTCGAGGGCGTCGACGGCGAACGGGATGACGTCGTCGCCCTGCTCGCGCAGCGCCTCGGTGAGCCCGGCGTCGGCGGTGCCGGGGGTGATGACCAGCCAGGTCGCCTTGCCGGGCGGCACCGGGTCGAGGTGCTGCCAGGTGACGTCGTAGTGCCAGGGCGACTCGGCGGCGCGGGCCGGGGCCGGCCAGTAACGCTGCCGCTGGAAGGGGTAGGTCGGCAGGTCGGCCTTTGGGCCGGGGAGGATCCGCGACCAGTCGACGTCGACGCCCCGGGTGAACAACCGGCCGACGGCCATGAGCAGGGTGGCGGCCTCGGGGCGGTTCCGGCGCTGGGTGGCGACGGCGCCCTCGGCCATGGCGGCGAGGACGGCGTCGGGGCCGATCTCGACGAACGTGGCCTGGGGGAAGCGCTGGAGGGTGTCGTGGAACCTGACGGTGTCGCGGACGTGGTTCACCCAGTAGTCGATGGTCCGGCCACCCTCGAAGGGGATGGTCGGGTCGTGGAAGGTGATTCCTCCGATGGCCTGGCGGAAGTCGTCGAGCATCGGGTCCATCAGGCGCGAGTGGAAGGCGTGGGAGACGGTCAGGCGCTTGGTCTGCTCGAAGCGGGCCGCCTCGGCCAGGACGACGGTCTCGTCGCCGGAGATGACGACCGAGTCGGGGCCGTTGACGGCGGCGACATCGACGTCAGGCGAAATTTCGCCCGCCGTGGCCTTTATCGCGACCATGGCGCCGCCCTTCGGGAGGGCCGACATCAGGGAGGCGCGGGCCGACACCAAAGTGCAGGCGTCGTCGAGCGTCAGGACGCCCGCCACGTGGGCGGCGGCGATCTCGCCGATCGAGTGACCGGCGACGGCGTCCGGTGTGAGGCCCCACGACTCCAGGAGCCGGTGGAGGGCGACCTCGAAGGCGAAAATCGCGGGCTGGGCCCAGCCGGTGTCCTCGGGGTCGTCGGTGGTGAGGTCGAGGCGCGACCAGATCTCGTCATGGGCGGCGGCGAAGACGGGGTAGGCCGCTTTGAGTTCCTCGCCCATGCCGGGGCGCTGGGAGCCCTGGCCGGTGAAGAGGTAGACCAGCGGGCCGGTGGGGGCGGCCTCGCCGGTGACGACTCCGGCCTGGTCGCCGAGCGGGAGACGTCCATCAACGTGGTCGTCTGCCAGCACGACGGCGCGGTACTCGAACGCGGTGCGGGCGGTGAGCGCGGCGGCGACCTTCGCGTGGTCGGTACGACCGCGCAGGCCGGTGGCCAGCGCCTTCAGGGCTTCGGAGGTGCGGGCCGAGAGCGGCCAGACCGTGACGCCCGGTTCTTCCTCGACGGCGGGAACGGGAGGGGCCTGTTCGAGGATGGTGTGGGCGTTGGTGCCGCTCAGGCCGAACGACGACACCGCGGCGCGGCGCGGGCGGCCGGATGAGGGCCAGGCGCGGGGTTCGGTGAGGAGTTCGACGGCTCCGGCGGTCCAGTCGACGTGCGGTGACGGCTCGTCGACGTGGAGGGTGGCGGGCATCTCGGCGTGCTGGAGGGCGAGGACCATCTTGATGAGTCCGGCGACCCCGGCGGCGGCCTGGGTGTGGCCGATGTTCGACTTGACCGAGCCGATTCTGACCGGTTCGTCGCGGTTCTGGCCGTAGGTGGCGATGAGCGCCTGCGCCTCGATCGGGTCGCCGAGCGAGGTGCCGGTGCCGTGGGCCTCGACGATGTCGACGTCCTTGCCGGTCAGACCGGCGCTGGCGAGCGCCTGCCGGATCACCCGCTGCTGGGCGGGGCCGTTGGGGGCGGTGAGACCGTTGGAGGCGCCGTCCTGGTTGACGGCCGAGCCGCGCACGACCGCCAGGACCGGATGCCCGGCGGCCAGGGCGTCGGAGAGGCGCTCGACCACGATCATCCCGGCGCCCTCGGCGAACCCGGCGCCGTCGGCGGCGGCGGCGAACGCCTTGCAGCGGCCGTCGGAGGCGACTCCGCGCTGGCGGGTGAACTCGACGAACAGGCCCGGCGTGGACATGATCGTCACACCGCCCGCGAGAGCCATCGAGCACTCGCCGTTGCGGAGCGCCTGGACCGCCATGTGCAGGGCGACCAGCGACGACGAACAGGCGGTGTCGATCGTGACGGCGGGACCTTCGAGGCCCAGGGTGTACGCGATCCGCCCCGACAGCACACTCGCGGTGGTGCCGGTGCCGAGGTAGCCGCCGAGGTCCTCGGTGGCGTGCATGAGCAGTGGGAGATAGTCCTGGCCGTTGGTGCCGGCGAACACCCCGACCGGCGCGCCCTTGAGCGTGGCGGGGTCGAGACCGGCCCGTTCGACCGCCTCCCAGGCGACCTCCAGCAGGACGCGCTGCTGCGGGTCCATCGCGAGGGCCTCGCGCGGGGAGATGCCGAAGAAGGCCGGGTCGAAACCGGAGGCGTCGTCGAGGAAACCGCCTTCGAGCGACTCGCTGGCGATGCTCTCCAGCTCCCAGCCCCGGTCGCCGGGGAACGGCGCGATGCCGTCGCGCCCTTCGGACAGCAGCCGCCACAGGTCGTCGGGCCCCGTCACGCCGCCGGGGAACCGGCAGCCCATGCCGATGATCGCGATCGGCTCGTCGGAGGCGGCCACCACCGCCGCCTGCTGCTCGGCTTCGCCGTCGCCACTGAGTTCCCTGCTGATGTACGCCGCCAGCGCCTTCGGCGTCGGATGGTCGAACACCAGCGTGGCGGGCAGCCGGAGCCCCGTGACCAGGGCCAGCCGGTTGCGCAGCTCGACGGCGGTCAGCGACTCGAAGCCCAGCTCCTTGAACGCCCGGCCGGGGTCGACGGCATCGCCCGACTCGTGACCGAGCACCTCGGCGACCTGCCCGCGTACGACGTCGAGTAGATCCTTGCCGGAGAGGGCCGGCATGGCGGGCTCTTCGCTGCGGCGGCCCGCGAACTCGGGGAGGTCGGCGAGCAGGGGGCGGAGCGGGGCGCGGCTCCAGTCGATGTCGGCGACCGCGACGAACGTCTCGTCGCAGGCGAGGGCCTGGTCGAGCAGGGTCAGCGCCTTGGCCGGGTCGAGGGGGGTCAGGCCACGGCGCTTCATCTGCTCTTCGACGACGTCGTGACCGGCCATGCCGTCGCCGGCCCAGTGGCCCCAGCCGATCGAGGTGGCTTTGAGGCCCAGCGAGCGGCGGTGGTGGGCGAGGGCGTCGAGATAGGCGTTGCCGGGGGCGTAGTTGCCCTGGCCCGCGACGCCGTAGGAGCCGGCGAAGGAGGAGAACAGGACGAAGAAGGCCGGGTCGGTGGTGAGTTCGTGCAGGTTGCGGGCGGCGTCGACCTTGACCCTGAGGACCTTGTGGACCTGATCGGCGGTGAGGGCGTCGATGACGGCGTCGTCCAGGATCGCGGCGGTGTGGATCACTCCGCTCACCGGGTGCCGTTCCAGCAGGTCGGCGAGCTGGTCACGGTCGGAGACGTCGCAGGCGACGACGGTGGCGCCGAGTTCCTCGGCCAGTTCCGCAGCCCCCGGAGCGTCCGGGCCCGAGCGGCTGACCAGGAGAAGGTCCCGGGCGCCCTTGTCGTGGAGCCAGCGGGCGACCTGGGCACCGAGCGCGCCGGTGCCACCGGTGACCAGGATCGTGCCCTCGGGCATCCAGTCGCGCGGAGTGCGGGCCGGTCGCGTCCCGTGGACGAGACGGCGGGCGAACACACCCGATGGCTTGATGGCGAGTTCGTCCTCGTCGGAGGCGAGCGCCGCCGCGAGGTGGGCGGGGTCGTAGCCGTCGGAGAGGTCGATCAGGCCGCCCCAGCGGTCGGGGTGCTCCGTCGCGACGACCCGGCCGAAGCCCCAGATCATGGCCTGGTCGGGGCCCGCCTGCGGGTCGGTGACACACCAGAGCGGAGCCGCGACCCCGGCATCGCCGAGAGCCTGGACGAGGGTGAGCGTCGCGGGCAGCGTGTCGAGCAGGGAGATCACCCCGTCGACAGAGGTGAGCGCTTGCGCGTGGGCCGCGCGGTCGGCGGGGGCGAGCTCATCGTCAGTGGGAGCGAGCGTCTGCGCGTAGGTCGTGCGGTCGGGGGTGCCGAGTTCGAGGACGCGGGCGCCGCGCAGGGCGGCGGGGAGGCCGCGGTCGGGGGCGCCTTCCGGCACGATGACCAGCCAGTTTCCGGGCAGCGGGCGGGCCGGGAGGGTGACGGGCTTCCAGACGATCGTGTGGCGCCAGGCGTCGGTCTCGCTGTGCTCCGACCTTGCGCGTCGCCAGGCCGACAGGGCGGGGAGGACCTCGTCGAGGGCCTCCCTGGAGACGTCGAGGTCGAGGTCGCCGTTGTCGACGGCCTGCCAGAACGCCGCGTCCGCCGGTTCCGCCGCGGGGGCCGCCGGGGCGGCGACGGGCCAGAAGCGGCGGTGCTGGAAGGCGTAGGTGGGGAGGTCGGCGGGGGTGCCGGTGGTTCGCCAGTCGACGCCGACGCCCGTGACGTGGGCCTGGCCCAGTGAGAGGAGGAAGCGGTCGAGGCCGCCCTGGCGGCGGTGCAGGGTGCCGAGCACGGCCGCCTCGCTGCCGGTCTTCCTGAGGGTGTCCTCGATGCCGACGAGGAGGCCGGGGTGGGGGCTGACCTCGATGAAAGCGCCGTAGCCCGCATCGCCGAGCGCGGTCACGACCTCTTCCAGCCGAACGGTGTTGCGGAGGTTCCGGTACCAGTACTCGCCGGTCATCGTGGTCGTGTCGAGCCAGTCGCCGGTGACCGTGGAGAAGAACGGCACATCACTGCTCTGTGGCGAGATTTCGGCCAACAAGCGGATCAGGTCGTCGTGGATCTCTTCGACGTGGTGCGAGTGGCTGGCGTAGTCGACCGGGATGACGCGAGTTCTCGCTTCTACCGAGGCGCGGAGTGCTTCGATGGCGTCCACGTCGCCGGAGACGACGACCGACGACGGGCCGTTGACGGCGGCGATGGAGAGGCGGTCGCCGAGGTCCAGTTCCGACGCGGGCAGGGCGACGGACATCATGCCGCCGCGCCCGGCCAGCGCCAGGATCGCCTTACTCCGGAGGGCGACCACGGCGGCGGCGTCCTCGATCGAGAGCGCGCCCGCCACGCAGGCCGCGGCGATCTCGCCCTGGGAATGGCCCACCACTGCGGCGGGCTCGACACCGTAGGAGCGCCACAGTTCGGCGAGGGAGACCATCACGGCCCACAGCACCGGCTGCACCACGTCGACCCGCTCCAGCTCACCGCCCCGGGCGACCTCGATGAGGTCCCAGTCGATGTGCGGGCTCAGCGCGGCGGCGCACTCTTGGAGGCGGGTGGCGAAGACCGGGGAGGTGTCCATCAGTTCGGCGGCCATGCCGACCCACTGCGACCCCTGGCCGGGGAAGACCATGACGGGGCGGTCGCCCAGAGACGTACCGCGAACGAGATTGTCGGCGGCGCGCCCGGAGGCCAGTGCCTCTAGGCCCGAGCGGAGGGCGGCGCGGTCGCCGACCACGACGGCGCGGTGGTCGAGCAGCGCGCGGGTGCTGACCAGCGCGTGGGCGACGTCGGCGATCGGCGCCTCGGTGTCGAGCAGGCGGAGCGCCTGGCCCGCGACGGCGTCGGGCGACTTCCCGGAGAGCACCCACGCGACCGGGCCGGTGTCCTCTCTCGTCTCGGTCGTGGCGGTTTCCGGGGCCTGCTCCAGGATCGTGTGGACGTTGGTGCCGCTGAACCCGAACGACGAGATCGCCCCCCGGCGGGGACGGCCGGTCTCGGGCCACGGCATCGTGTCGCGGACCAGCTCGACGTCGCCGAGGGTCCAGTCGACGTGGGGCGTGGGCTCGTCGACGTGCAGGGTCTTGGGCAGGACGCCGTTCTGGAGCGCCAGCACCATCTTGATCACGCCGGCCACACCGGCGGCGGCCTGGGTGTGGCCGATGTTCGACTTCACCGAGCCGAGCCACAGCGGCTCCACGCGGTCCTGGCCATAGGTGGCGAGGAGGGCCTGCGCCTCGATGGGGTCGCCGAGAGTGGTTCCGGTGCCGTGGGCCTCGACGGCGTCGACATCGGCGGTGGTCAGGCGGGCATTCGCGAGGGCCTGGCGGATGACGCGCTGCTGAGACGGGCCGTTCGGGGCGGTCAGGCCGTTGGACGCGCCGTCCTGGTTCACGGCCGAACCTTTGATCACCGCGAGGACCGGGTGGCCGTTGGCCTGGGCGTCGGACAGCCGCTCGACGACCAGCAGGCCCGCGCCCTCACCCCAGGAGGTGCCGTCGGCGGACGCCGCGAACGCCTTGACCCGGCCGTCGGCGGCCAGCCCGCGCTGGCGGGAGAACTCGACGAAGGTACCCGGAGTGGACATGACGGTCACCCCGCCCGCCAGCGCCAGCGTGCACTCGCCCTGGCGGAGGGCCTGCACGGCGAGGTGCAGGGCGACCAGCGACGCGGAACAGGCCGTGTCGACCGTAACGGCGGGCCCTTCCAGACCGAGGGTGTACGACAACCGTCCGGACACCACCGAGGCCGCGTTGCCGGTGCCGACGTGGCCCTCGACGAGCTGGCGGGTGGCGAGCAGCAGGTTCGCGTAGTCCTGGCCGTTGGTGCCGACGAAGACTCCGGTACGACCGCCCTTGAGCGACAGGGGGTCGATGCCGGCCCGTTCGAACGCCTCCCACGAGGTCTCCAGGAGGAGCCTCTGTTGCGGGTCCATCGCGAGGGCCTCGCGGGGCGAGATGCCGAAGAAGTCGGCGTCGAAGTCGCCCACGCCGTGCAGGAAGCCGCCTTCGCGGGTGTACGACGTGCCCGGGTTGTCGGGGTCGGGGTCGTAGAGGGCGTCGACGTCCCAGCCCCGGTCGGCCGGGAGGTCGGTGATGGCGTCGCGGCCTTCGACGAGCAGCTTCCAGAGGTCCTCGGGCGAGTCGACGCCGCCGGGGAACCGGCAGCCCATGCCGACGATCGCGATGGGCTCGTCGTCGGCGACGGTGACGACGGCCTCGACGGCCCGGTCGCCGGTTCCGGTGAGACGTCCGTCGAGGTGCTCGGCGAGGGCGGCGGGGGTCGGGTAGTCGTACACCAAAGTCGGAGGCAGTTTCAGCTCCGTCGCCACTGTGAGCCGGTTGCGCAGCTCGACGGCCATCAGCGAGGTGAACCCGAACTCGGTGAACGCCCTGGCGGGGTCGACACCGGCGGGGTCGTGCCCGGCGACCAGGGCGACGGTCTGCCGGACCAGCGCGCCCATGTCCGCCACCTTCGGCGGCGCGGCGCTCTCCTGGCGGGTCTCCGCCAGGTCGGCCAGCAGGGGGCTGGGGCGGACGGCGGTGAAGCCGCGGGCGAACACGTCCCAGTCGACGTCGGCAACGGTGAGCAGCGCGTCGCCGTTGGCCAGCGCCTTGGCGAGCGCCCCCACGGCGAGGTCCGGCGGCATCGGGGTGAGCCCCGCCCTGACCAGCCGCTCCCCCACTTCGTCGGCGGCCATCCCGCCACCGGCCCACGGACCCCAGGCGATGGCCGTGCCCGGGAGGTCGTTCTCCCGCCTGGCCTGGACGAGAGCGTCGAGATAGGCGTTGGCGGCGGCATAGTTGGCCTGCCCCGCCGACCCGACCGCACCCGCCAGCGACGAGAAGACGACGAAGGCCTCGACGTCGCGGGCGAGCTCGTGCAGGTTCCACGCGGCGACACACTTGGCCGTGACGACGGCGGCGACCCGCTCGGGCGTGAGTGCGTCGACGACCCCGTCGTCGAGGACCCCGGCGGCGTGGAACACGGCGGTGATGGCGTTGTCGTGCAGCAGCGCTTCGAGCTGGTCGCGGTCGGCGACGTCGCAGGCGACGACGCCGACGTTGGGCTCCTGGAGCAGCTCCGCCGCGCCGGGGGCGTCGGCGCCCCGGCGGGAGACGACGATGACCCGCTCGGCACCGTTCCGCGCCAGCCACCTGACGACGTGCGCGCCGACCGCGCCCGTTCCGCCGGTGACCAGGACGGTGCCCCGGGGGGTCCAGCCCGCGGAGCCGGTGGCGGGACCGGCCTTGGCCAGCCTTCTGGCGAAGACGCCGGAGTCGCGGATGACGACCTGGTCTTCGGTGCGGGTGGCGAGGACGGCGGGGATCCGGGGGTCTTCCAGGTCCTGTACGTCGATGAGCCCGCCCCAGCGGTCGGGGTGCTCCAGCGCGACGGACCGGCCGAAACCCCAGGTCATGGCCTGAACGGGGTCCGACTCACCGGAGGTGAGGCACCAGAGGGGGGCGGAGATCCCGGCGTCGCCGAGGGCTTGGATGAGGGTCAGGGTGAGGACCAGACCGGTGGCGATGTCGGGGGGCGTGTCGACGAGGTGGGGTGGGGTGGCGAGTCCAGAAATATCCGGCGCCTGCACCGCGCCACGGACGCCCTCGGGTGAAGCCGAGAACTCCAGACCTGGACGAGCGGTGTGCTCCTGCTGGCCCGTGTGATCCACGTTGTCTGCGCCACTCGGATCCTGTGCGCGGCCGGCACCCTCCGCATGAGCCAGGCGCTCCTGTCGATCTGGGCCGTCGACCCGGGCTGCCGACTCCCCACGAGTCTCTACCTGGCCCGGAGCGTCCGCGGGGATCGGGCGCTTCGCGCCCGAAATTTCGGTGTATCCGACCCCAGACAGGGCGGTCAGGGAGATGACCCCCGTGACGTCGCCGATCTCGCGGAGGCGGGCGGTCATTTCCGCGCGGTCGGCCGTGGCCTCCACCGTGACGACGCGGGCGCCCGCGCGGGTGAGGGCGGCCGCCAGCCGAGAAACTCCTGGTTCCCGCGCGGGGACTACGGTCAGCCAGGTGCCCGTCAGGATCGGGGGCGCGGGGGGTACCGAGGTCCATTCGGCGCGGTAGCGCCAGCCGTCGAGGCGGGTGCGGTCGGCGCTGTCGCGGTGCCAGGCGGTCAGGGCCGGGAGGACGGCGCTCAGGGGGTCGTCGGCCGAGACGTTCAGCAGGCCGGGGAGTTCGCCGCGCTCGACCGCCAGCCAGAAGGCCGAGTCGGCGGTGTCGGCCCGGAAGGCGCCCTCGGGCTCCTCCAGCCAGTAGTGGGCGTGTTCGAAGGCGTAGGTGGGGAGTTCGGTATGGGTGCCGCCGGGGAAGGCGGCCTTCCAGTCGACGGTCGCACCGTGTGACCAGAGGGCGCCCAGGCCGCGATAGAAGGCGGTCACCTCGGGCTGGTCGCGGCGCTGGGCGGCGAAGCCGTCGAGGGCGTCCGGCAGCATGGCCGACAGGACCGCGTCGGGGCCGATCTCCAGCACCCGGGCCACGTCGAGCGAACCGGCCGCGTCGGCGAACCGCACGGTGGCGCGGACGTGGCGGACCCAGTACTCGGGGTCGGTGACGTCGGCGCCGACCTCGACCGCGGAGACCATGGGGATCTTCGGGGGGTCGAGGCGCAGTCCCCGGACGACGCGGCGGAAGGCGTCGAGCATCGGGTCCATGAGGCGGGAGTGGAACGCGTGGGAGACCGGCAGACGCCGGGTCTTCTCGAACCGCGCCGCCTCGGCCAGGACGGCCTCTTCCTCCCCGGAGATGACGACCGAGCGGGGGCCGTTGATCGCGGCTATGTCTACATTTCCTGAAATGTCGCCCGCTGCGGCCTGGACGGCCACCATCGCGCCGCCCCTTGGAAGCGCCTGCATCAGGGCACCCCTGGCCGTGACCAGCGCACACGCGTCTTCGAGCGAGAGCACCCCGGCCACGTGGGCCGCCGCGATCTCGCCGACCGAGTGGCCACCCACGACATCGGGCGTCACCCCGAACGACTCGACCAGCCGGTAGAGGGCGACCTCGAAGGCGAACAACGCCGGCTGCGTGACCTCGGTCTCGTCCAACCGCGCCCCGGTCGCGATCGCAGCGGCCACGTCGAGCCAAGTCCCGAGTTGGGCGCAGACCGCGTCGAAGGCCTCGGCGAACACCGGGAACGCCGCGTACAGCTCGCGGCCCATCCCCGCCCTCTGCGCGCCCTGCCCGGTGAACAGGAACGCCGTTTTGCCGCGGCGTGCTCGTACACCCTCGATCGCGGCCAGTCCGGTGGGCAGCCCCTCGCGGTCGGCGACGACGACGCCACGCCATTCGAAGGCGGTCCGCCCGGCGAGCGACCAACCGGCGTCGTGGATGTCGTCGAAGGAGGAGGCCTGGAGCCGAGTCGCCTGGAGGAGGAGCCCGGACGAGGTCCGGCTCGACACCACCCAGGGCACGACCGGCTCATGACCTGAAATTTCGGAAATGTCCAGGCCGGGCGTAGCAGGCTCAAACACCTGGCCTGGACCACCGGCCGGACCAACGCCCGAGCCATCAGCCAGGTCCTCGGTCGAGCCGCCAGCTGTGCCACCGGCGAATCCACCCGCCACGGCACCAGTCGAGCCACCGGCTTTGCCACGAGCCACGCCATCACTTATGTGACGAGCCGAGCCCTTGCCTGAGCCATCAGGCGAAACACCGGTCGCACCACCAGCACCGCCGCCAGTGCTACCGGACACACCGCCAGACACGCCGCCGGGCGCGCCGCCAGAAGTAGCACCGCCAGAAGTAGCACCGCCAGCCTTGCTAGCCGCGGCGCCAGACGTTGCACGACCAGGGCCACCGGCCACGGCGCCGGCTGTGCTGCCGGGTGCGGGTTGCAGAGCCGGGGGTTCTTCGATGATGGCGTGGGCGTTCGTGCCGCTGAAGCCGAACGACGACACCGCCGCTCTCCTCGGGCGGTTCCCTGCGGGCCACTCTCGGGGTTCGGTGAGGAGTTCGACCGCGCCCGCCGACCAGTCGACCTGCGGCGTCGGCTCGTCCACGTGCAGGGTGCCGGGCAGCATCCCGTGGCGCATGGCCATGATCATTTTGATCACGCCGCCGACACCCGCAGCCGCCTGCGTGTGGCCGATGTTGGATTTCAGCGAGCCCAACCGCAGCGGTTCCGTGCGGTCACGACCATAGGTCGCGATGAGGGCCTGGGCCTCGATCGGGTCGCCCAGCACCGTGCCGGTGCCGTGGGCCTCGACGGCGTCCACGTCGGCGGGGGTCAGGCGGGCGTTGGACAGCGCGGCGCGGATCACCCGCTGCTGCGCCGGACCGTTGGGGGCGGTCAGGCCACTGGAGGCGCCATCTTGGTTGACCGCCGAACCGGCGACGACCGCGTAGACGGGGTGGCCGTTCTTGCGGGCGTCCGAGAGGCGTTCCACGACCAGGACGCCGACGCCCTCCGACCAGCCCGTTCCATCCGCCGAGGCGGCGAAGGACTTGCAGCGGCCATCGGCCGCCAACCCTCGCTGTCGGCTGAAGTCGAGGAAGGCCGCGGGGCTCGACATCACCGTCACGCCGCCCGCCAGGGCCATCGAGCAGTCGCCCTGGCGGAGCGCCTGGACCGCCAGGTGCAGGGCGACCAGCGACGACGAGCAGGCCGTGTCGACCGTGACGGCCGGACCTTCCAAACCGAAGGTGTAGGCCACACGTCCGGAGACGACGGAGCCCGAGTTGCCCGTACCGAGGAAACCCTCGACGCCCTCCGGCAACGCTCGCAGGCGGGAGGCGTAGTCGTGGTACATCACGCCAGCGAAGACGCCCGTCGACGAGCCCTTCAACGCCGAAGGGTCGACGCCCGCGCGCTCCAGCGCCTCCCACGACACCTCCAGCAGCAGCCGCTGCTGGGGGTCCATGGCGAGGGCCTCACGTGGGGAGATGCCGAAGAAACCGGCGTCGAAGCGGGCGGCGTCGTGCAGGAAGCCGCCCTCCTTCACGTAGGAGGCGCCCTCGGTGCCGGGGTCGGCGTCGTACAACCCCCCCAGGTCCCAGCCCCGGTCGGTGGGGAAGGCCGAGACGCCGTCGCGGCCGGCGGCGACGAGGTCCCACAGGTCCTCGGGCGAGCGCACTCCGCCCGGGTAGCGGCAGGCCATGCCGACGATCGCGATGGGTTCGCGGTCCCGCTCCTCCACCTCGCGGAGCCGCTGGTGCGCCTCGTCGAGGTCGGCGGTCACCCACCGCAGGTACTCCCGCAGCTTCTGTTCGTTCGCCACCAAGCCACCTACTCAGTCGTGGGTCCGCGATCAGGCCTTGCCGAACCGTCGGTCGATGAAGTCGAAGATCTCGTCGTCGCTGGCGGACTCCAGGGAGGCCGCGACGCCGACGAGGGAGCCCTGGACGTCGTCCCATCGGGACAGGACGGCCTTGAGGCGCTGGGTGATGCGTCTGCGGTCGTCCTCGTCGGGGGCGATCTCGGTGAGCGCGCCGGCCGAGAGCGTGGAGAGGGCCGATTCGAGCCGGTCGAGCTCCTCCAGGAGCGGCACCGGGGGCGGGCCCTCCTGCGGGACCAGCAGGTCGCGCAGGTGCGCCGCGAGCGCGCCGGGGGTCGGGTAGTCGAAGACGAGGGTCGCGGGGAGGTGCGAGCCGGTCACCGCGCCGAGGCGGTTGCGCAACTCGACGGCCATCAGCGAGTCGAAGCCGAGTTCGCGGAACGACCGGTCCTCGTCGACCGCGCCCGCGGTCGCGTGGCCGAGCACCCCGGCGACCTGGAGGCGCAGCGTCTCCAGGATCGCGGCATCGCGTTCGGCGGCGGGCAGTCCGGCCAGGCGGCGGGACAGGTCGACCACGGCCTCGGCGTCTCGGCGGACGCGGGGTTTGACCAGGCCGCGCAGCAGCGGGGGGACCGTCGCCGCCGACCTGAGCGCGGCCGTGTCGAGCCGCATGGGCGACAGGACCGGGCCCGCGTCGGCGGACAGGGCGTCGTCGAGCAGGGCCAGGCCCTCCTCGATCGACAGCGGCAGGACGCCACCGCGACCCATCCGCCGGACGTCCGCGTCGGCGCCGTGCTCCTCCCACAGGCCCCACGCCAGGGAGAGCGCCGGGGTGCCGTGGGACCGGCGGTGACCGGCGAGGGCGTCGAGGAAGGTGTTGGCGGCGGCGTAGTTGCCCTGGCCGGGGGCGCCGAAGACGCCGGCGACCGAGGAGAAGAGGACCAGCGGCACCTCGGGCAGCAGCTCGTGCAGGTTCCAGGCGGCGTCGATCTTGGGCCGCAGCACGTTCTCCAGCCGTTCGGGGGTGAGGGAGAAGAGCACGCCGTCGTCGACGACCCCGGCCGCGTGGACGACCGTGCCCACCTCGGTGGTGGCCAGCAGCGCCTCGACGGCGTCGCGGTCGGCGACGTCGCAGGCCGCGCCGGTGACGGTGGCGCCGAGTGTGGTGAGCGAGTCGACCAGGTCGGGGCCGGGGCCCCGGCGGCTGGTCAGGACCAGGTCGGTGACGCCGTGTTCGGTGACCAGGTGGCGGGCGATGGCGCCGCCCAGCGCGCCGGTCGCGCCGGTGACCAGCACCGGGCCGCGCAGTTCGATCGGCCGTTCGCCGCCGGTGGCGACGCGGGCCAGTCGCGGGGCGAGGACCTTTCCTTCGCGTACGGCCACCTGCGGTTCGCCCGAGGAGATCGCGGCGGCCAGGGCCGTCGCGTCGAAGGCGTCCACCAGCACGATCCGGCCGGGGTGCTCCGACTGGGCCGAGCGCACCAGGCCCCAGACCGCGGCGAACGCCAGGTCGGTGACCGCCTCGTCGGGGGTCGGGGCCACGGCGCCCGTGGTCATCAGGACCAGGGTCGACTCGGTGTAGCGGGGGTCGGAGAGCCACGACTGGAGGAGGGTCAGGGTGCCCTGGGTGGCGACGCGGGCGCCGAGGGCCACGTCGTCTTCGACGATCTCGGCGAGGTCGCCGTTGTCGAGGCTGCAGTGGGCCACCACGACCGGGGGCACCGGGGTGGTCGACTCGTCGAGGGCGAGCAGGTCCGCGTGGCGGTCGACCACGACGTCCGGGCCGAGGTCGAGGGCGGCCTCGCCGAGCAGCGCCCAGCGCACCGGGCCGGTGACGCCGGGGGCGGGGACCGGGACCCAGTCGATCTGGAAGAGCGACTCGTGCCGGGCGGTCCCGGCGACGGCGAGCTGCTCACGGGAGACGGCCCTGGTCACCAGGGACGTGACGGTGGCGACGGGGGCTCCGGTGTCGGCCGAGGCGAGGTCGACGGTCGTGCCGGTGTCGCCGGGCGTGAGGCGTACCCGAAGACGGGTGGCGCCCGTGGAGTGGAGGGCGACGCCGGTCCAGGCGAAGGGCAGGCCGTGCTCGCGGGAGCCCGAGCCGAGGAAGGCGGTGTGCAGGGCGGAGTCGAGGAGGGCCGGGTGCAGCGCGAATCCGGCGGCGTGGGCGGGGTCGGGCAGGGCGACCTCGGCGTAGAGGACGTCGCCGTCGCGCCAGGCCGCCTTCAGGCCCTGGAAGAGCGGGCCGTAGGAGAACCCGGCCTCGGCGAGCCGGTCGTAGAGGTCCTCGGAGTCGGCCTCGCTCGCACCAGGCGGCGGCCAGGCGGTGAGGGCCTCCCCCGCACGGTTCAGGGGGCTGAGCAGGCCGTCGGCGTGGCGGGTCCAGGGCTGGTCGTCGGCGTCGGGTCGCGAGTGCAGGGTGACGGTACGCCTTCCGCTCCCGTCCGGCGCCCCGACCACCAGCTGGAGCTGCACAGACACGCCTTCGGGCAGTACCAGCGGCGCTTCGAGGGTGAGCTCGTCGACCACCGGGCAGCCGGTCCGCTCACCGGCGTGCAGGGCCAGTTCGAGGAAGGCCGACCCGGGTAGCAGCACGGTGTCCATGACGGCGTGGTCGGCCAGCCACGGATGCGTCGCCGTCGACAGGCGGCCGGTGAACAGCACCCCTTCGCTGTCGGCCAGCGGCACGGCCGCCCCGAGCAGCGGGTGCCCGGCACCGGCGAGCCCGGCGGAGGTGACGTCGCCCGGCGGGGCCGGGGGCGCCTCCATCCAGTAGCGCTCCCGCTGGAACGCGTAGGTCGGCAGGTCGACCCGGTCTCCCGAGGCGATGGCGGCCCAGTCGACGGTCGTACCGCCGACATGCAGTTCGGCCAGCCCGGCCAGCAGGGCGGCGGGCTCGTCGCGCCCGGCCCGGCTGAGCGCGACGAACGCGGCGGGCCGGCCGGCGCACTGCGCGGCCATCGCGGTCAGCGTCGCGTCGGGCCCGACCTCGACGAACGTGCCCACGCCCGCGTCGAGCAGCGTGTTCACCCCGTCGGCGAACCTGACCGCCTGCCGCACGTGCCGCACCCAGTAGTCGGGCGACGTGAGGTCGGTCGCGATCGTGCCGGTGACGTTGGAGACGACGGGGATTTCCGGGCTGCTGTACGTGAGCCCGGCGGCGACCGCGCGGAAGTCGTCGAGCATCGGGGACATCAGCGGCGAGTGGAAGGCGTGGCTGACGGCGAGCCGGTGGGTGCGGCGGCCCTGGTCGGCGAACCAGGCGGCCAGTTCGGTGACGTCGTCGTCGGGGCCCGAGATCACCAGGGAGCCGGGCCCGTTGACGGCGGCGACCGCGACCTTCGCCTCGCCGGTGAGGGCGGCGAGCACCTCGTCCTCGGTGGCTTGGACGGCGATCATCGCACCGCTCGCCGGGAGGGCCTGCATGAGCTCGCCCCGTGCCCTGACCAGGGTGCAGGCGTCGTCGAGCGAGAAGACGCCCGCGATGTGGGCGGCGGCGATCTCACCGATCGAGTGCCCGGCGAGGTGACCGGGCCGCAGGCCGAGCGACTCGGCGAGCCGGTAGAGGGCGACCTCGTAGGCGAAGAGGGCGGCCTGGGTGTACCTGGTCTGGTCGAGCCCCTCACCGGTGGCGATGGCGTCGGCGAGCCCGTCGAAGCGGGCGACGATGCCGTCGTAGACCTCGCGGAACAGGGGGAACTCGGCGGCCAGTTCCCGGCCCATACCGGCGCGCTGGGCGCCCTGGCCGGAGAACAGCACGGCGACCTCGCCCGGCTTGGCGACGCCGGTGATGACACCGGTGATGACGCCGGGGTCACCTGCGGCGAGCGCGGCCAGCCCTTCGGGTCCGGTCACGGCGGCGCGGTACTCCAGGGGGGCGCGGGTGGTGGCCAGGGAGTAGGCGACGTCCCGCGAGTCGACGTCATGGGTAACAAGATGATCGGCCAGCCGGGCGGCTTGAGCGCGCAGAGCCTCAGGGGACCTCGCCGACAGCAACCACGGCAAAGGCGATGAAAGCCCGGAAGGTGTCGCGGTGGCAGCGGCGCCGGATGCCGCCCGGGCGTGCGCGCCGGAACCAGGTGCCGAGGAACCGGGCGAAACAGCCGTTCCCCGTTCCGGATCGAACGGCCGCCGGATTCCGACCGGTGCGGCCGGGGGCTCCTCCAGGATCACGTGGGCGTTGGTGCCGCTGATGCCGAACGACGAGATACCCGCCCGCTTGGGCCGGTCCACCGAGGGCCAGGCGACCTGGTCGGTGAGGAGTTCGACCTCGCCCGACGACCAGTCGACGTGGGGTGAGGGCTCGTCCACGTGGAGGGTCTTGGGGAGGGTCTCGTGGCGCATGGCCATGATCATCTTGATGATGCCCGCCACGCCCGCGGCCGCCTGGGTGTGCCCGATGTTCGACTTGATCGAGCCGAGCAGCAGCGGCGTCTCCCGCTCCTGGCCGTAGGTGGCGAGGAGGGCCTGGGCCTCGATCGGGTCGCCCAGCGGGGTCCCGGTGCCGTGCCCCTCGACCACGTCCACATCGGTGGTGGTGAGCCCGGCCGCCGCGAGCGCCTGCCGGATGACCCGCTGCTGCGAAGGACCGTTCGGGGCGGTCAGGCCGTTGGAGGCGCCGTCCTGGTTCACCGCCGAACCGCGAACCACCGCGAGGACCCGGTGCCCGTTCCGCACCGCGTCGGAGAGGCGCTCGACGACGAGCACGCCCGCGCCCTCGGCCCAGCCGGTCCCGTCGGCGGCGGCGGAGAACGCCTTGCAGCGGCCGTCGGTGGCGAGCCCGCGCTGGCGGCTGAAGTCGACGAAGGTCCCCGGAGTGGACATGACGGTCACGCCACCCGCGAGGGCCATCGTGCACTCGCCGCGCCGCAGCGACTGGATCGCCCAGTGCAGCGCCACCAGCGACGACGAGCAGGCGGTGTCGACCGTGACCGCCGGGCCCTCCAGCCCGAAGACGTAGGAGAGGCGGCCCGAGATGACGCTGCCCGAGTTGCCGGTCCCCAGATACCCCTCGACGCCGCTCGGGATCGCGGGCAGCCGGGAGGCGTAGTCGTAGTACATGACCCCGGCGAAGACCCCGGTCCGCGAACCCTTGAGCGTCGCCGGGTCGAGGCCGGCGTTCTCGAACGCCTCCCACGACGTCTCCAGCAGCAGCCGCTGCTGCGGGTCCATCGCCAGGGCCTCGCGCGGCGAGATGCCGAAGAAGGCGGCGTCGAAGTCGGCGGCGTCGTGCAGGAACCCGCCCTCGCGGACGTAGGTCGCGCCGGGCCGCTCGGGGTCGTCGCTGAACATTCCGGCCAGGTCCCAGCCCCGGTCGGTCGGGAAGCCGGAGACGCCGTCGCCGCCGGTCGAGACGAGCCGCCACAGGTCCTCGGGCGAGCGCACCCCGCCGGGATAGCGGCAGCCCATGCCGACGATCGCGATCGGCTCGTCGGCCGCGACGGCCGTCTCGGCCGCGACGGTCTCGACGGGGATCGCGAGCAGCAGGCCGCGCAGGTGCCCGGCGAGCGCGGCCGGGGTCGGGAAGTCGAAGATCAGCGTGGCGGGCAGCCGGGTGCCGACGGCCGCGCCGAGGCGGTTGCGGAACTCGACCGCCATCAGGGAGTCGAAGCCCAGCTCGGTGAACTGCTTCCCGCCGTCGATCGCGTCGGTCCCGCTGTGGCCGAGCACCAGAGCCGCTTGTGTACGGACCAGCGTCAGCAGTTCCCGGTCCCGCTCCGCCTCCGGCAGGCTCGCCAGTCGACGGGCGAGCGAGGCCCCGGCGGCGGAGATCTGGGTGCGGCGGGCGGGGACGCGTACCAGACCTCGGAAGATCGGCGCGACGCCGTGCTCGGCGGCGCGCGACCGGATCAGCGCGGTGTCGAGGTGGACCGGCACGAGCAGCGCGTCACCGGCGGCGCGGGACTGGTCGAACAGGCGCAGGCCGTCGTCGTGGGTGAGCGGCGCGAGCCCGGCGTCGGAGAGGCGGCGTAGGTCGGCCTCCTCCATGCGGCCCGACATGCCGCTCTCGGCCCACAGGCCGAACGCGAGCGACTGCGCGTGGAGACCTGAGGCGCGGCGGTGGGCGGCGAGCGCGTCGAGGAAGGCGTTGGCGGCGGCGTAGTTGGCCTGGCCGGGGCCGCCGAAGATCGAGGAGGCGGAGGAGAACATCACGAACAGGCCCGCGTCGGGGGCGAGTTCGTGCAGGTGGAGGGCGGCGTCGACCTTGGGCCGGAGCACGCCGTCGACCTGGTCGGGGGTGAGCCCCTCGACCACGCCGTCGTCGAGCACACCGGCGGCGTGCACCACGGTTCCGACCCGGCGTCCGCCGATGGCCGCCTCTAGGGCGTCGCGGTCGGCGACGTCACAGGCCACGGCCTCATAGGTGACCCCGTCGACGTCGACGGAGCCGCCGCTGCGGCTGAGCAGCAGCAGGTCGCGGGCGCCGTGCTCGGTGACGAGGTGGCGGGTGATCAGGCGGCCGAGCGAACCGGTGGCGCCGGTAACGACGACGAGCCCGTCGGGGTCGAGCGCCGGAACCGGGCCGCCCGTCGTGGCGCGGGCCAGCCTCGGGGCCAGCACCTTGCCGTCGCGGACGGCGACCTGCGGTTCGCCGGTGCCGACGGCCTCCAGGACGTGGCCGGGCCCATCGATGTCGAGCAGCGTGAAGACGCCCGGGTGCTCCGACTGCGCCGAGCGCACCAGACCCCACACGGGAGCCTGGACGAGATCCTCGACCCCCTCCTCCCCCACGGCGACCGCGCGACGGGTGACGAACACCAGCCGCGAGTCCGCGAACCGGGGGTCGCCGAACCACGAGCGGATCATCGCCAGCACGCCCTGCACCGCGAGCCGGACGGCGAACGCGACGTCGTCCTCAGCGAGCTCGGGGTCGACGTGGCAGGGGAACAGCACGGTCGCGGGCACCTCGGCCCCGGCACCGACGGCGTCCTCCAGGGCGACCGGGTCGGTGTACCAGGCGATCGAGGGCCCGGCGAGCCCGAAGTCGGTCTCGCCGACGACGACGGTCGTCCCAGACGGGGTCTCGCGGGCGGGCACGGCCGCCCAGTCGATCCGGAACAGCGAGTCCTGCGCGGCCGGGGCCGCGACGTGGGGACGCATCGCCAGCGAGTCGACGCCGAGGACCGGGGCGCCCTCCTCGTCCCAGGCTTTCACGGCCACCGAGGTCTCGCCCGTGGGCGTCAGCCGCACCCGCAGCACCGAGGCACCCGGGGCGAGCAGGCTCACCCCGCGCCAGGCGAACGGCAGCAGCGGCTCGCCCGCGCCGTCGCGCAGCGAGAGGCCGTGGAGGGCGGCGTCGAGCAGGGCGGGGTGGATCGCGAACGCCGGGTCGGCCTCTTCCAGGGCGACCTCGGCGTACACCTCGGGGCCGAGCCGCCAGGCGGCGCGCAGGCCCTGGAAGGCGGGGCCGTAGCCGAACCCGGAGGCGGCCAGGGCGGGGTAGAAGTCCTCGACCGGGATCGCGGTCGCGTCGGCGGGCGGCCACGCGGGCGACGGCTCGATCGCCACGGAAGCGCTGGTCAGCACCCCTTCGGCGTGCCGGGTCCACTCGTCGTCACCGGTCCGCGAGTGCACCGTGAACGGGCGTCCGGCGTCACCGGCCGGGGCCACCCAGACCTGGATCTGAACGCCGCCCTCCTCCGGCAGCACCAGCGGCGCCTCCAGCGTGAGGTCCTCGACGCGGTCGCAGCCGACCTGCTCGGCGGCCTTCAGGGCGAGCTCGACGAAGGCGGTGCCGGGCAGCAGCACGGTGTCCATGACGGCGTGGTCGGCCAGCCACGGGTGGGTCGCCAGTGACAGGCGTCCGGTGAGCAGCAGCCCGTCGGCCCCGGCGGCCGAGACGGCCGCGCCCAGCAGCGGGTGGGCGGCCGGGGCGAGCCCGAGCCCGGCGGGGTCGCCGGCCCAGGTCGCGGGGGCGGGCCAGTAGTGGTCGGTCTGGAAGGCGTAGGTCGGCAGGTCGACGCGGCGGGCGCCGGTCGGGGCGAAGACGGCGGCCCAGTCGACGGCGACGCCCCGGGCGTGCAGCCGGGCCAGCGCCTCCATCAGCGCCTCGGGCTCCGAGCGGTTGCGGCGCGTCGCGGGGGCGAACACGGGGTCGTCCCCGGCGCAGTCCTGCGCCATCGCCGACAGCACCCCGTCGGGGCCCAGCTCCAGGTAGGCGGTGACCCCGGCGCGGTCGGCGGCGGCGATCCCGTCGGCGAACAGCACCGCCTCGCGGACCTGCCGGACCCAGTAGCCGGGTTCGGCGATCTCGGGGGTCACGGAGCCGGTGACCGTGGAGACGATCGGGATCTTCGGGGTCGTGTACGTCAACCCGGCGGCGACCGCGCCGAACTCCGCCAGCATCGGGTCCATAAGAGCCGAGTGGAAGGCGTGCGAGACGGCAAGGCGCTTGGTCTTCCCGAAGCGGGCGGCCTCGGCGAGGACGGTGGCCTCGTCGCCGGAGACGACGACCGAGCGGGGCCCGTTGACGGCGGCGATGTTCCCGGTGACCTCGCCCGGCGCGGCCTGGACGGCGACCATCGCGCCGCCTTCCGGCAGGGCCTGCATGAGGGTGGCGCGGGCGGCGAGCAGCGTACAGGCGTCGTCGAGAGTGAGCACGCCCGCGCAGTGGGCGGCGGCGAGCTCACCGACGGAGTGCCCGATCAGGTACGACGGGGTCACGCCCCACGACTCGACCAGCCGGAACAGCGCGATCTCGAAGACGAACAGCGCGCTCTGCGCCAGGACGGTCCGGTCGAGGTCGGCGCCCTCGAAGACCAGGGAGCGCAGCGGCAGCCCGAGCTTCGGCTCCAGGGCGGCGCAGACCTCGTCGAAGGCGTGGGCGAAGGCCGGGAACGCGGCGTGCAGTTCCCGGCCCATGCCCGGCCGCTGTGCGCCCTGCCCGGTGAACAGGAACGCGGCCTTGGCCCGGACCCTCATCGCGTCGTGGACGAGCCCCCGCTCGTCCGGCCCTCCGGCCAGCGCGTCCAGCATCCGCAGCGGGCGCTCGCCACCGGGCGCGGCGAACACCGCGCGGTGGTCGAGGGCGGCGCGGGTGGTGGCTAGTGAGAAGGCGACGTCGAGGGGGTCCAGCTCGGGGTGCCGGTCGAGGTGCTCGCGCAACCGCGCGGCCTGCGCCCGGACGGCCTCGGGCGTGCGCCCGGAGAGCAGCCACGGCAGGAAGTCGGGCCGCGTCGGAGCCGTCGTCTCGGCCGGTTCGGGGGCCTCTTCGATGATCGTGTGGACGTTCGTGCCGCTGATGCCGAACGACGAGACCGCCGCGCGCTTCGGGTGGCCCGTCTCGGGCCAGGGGCGGGTCTCGGTGATCAGCTCGACGTTCCCGGCGGCCCAGTCGACGTGCGGGGAGGGCTCGTCGACGTGCAGGGTCTTCGGGAGGGTCCCGTGGCGCATCGCCATGACCATCTTGATGACGCCGCCGACGCCGGCGGCGGCCTGGGCGTGGCCGATGTTCGACTTGATCGAGCCGAGCCAGAGCGGCTCGGGCCGGTCCTGGCCGTAGGTCGCGATGAGGGCCTGGGCCTCGATCGGGTCGCCGATGACGGTGCCGGTGCCGTGCGCCTCGACGGCGTCGACCTCGGCGGGGGCGAGCCCGGCCGACGCGAGCGCCTGGCGAATGACCCGCTGCTGGGAGGGGCCGTTGGGGGCGGTCAGGCCGTTGGAGGCGCCGTCCTGGTTCACGGCCGAGCCGCGGATCACCGCGAGCACCTGGTGCCCGTTCGCGATGGCGTCGGAGAGCCGCTCGACGAGCAGCATGCCGACGCCCTCGGCCCAGCCGGTGCCGTCGGCGGAGGCCGCGAACGACTTGCACCGGCCGTTCCCGGCGAGACCCTGCTGCCGCCCGAACTCGCTGAACATGCCCGGCGTCGCCATCACCGCGACGCCGCCCGCGAGCGCCATCGTGCACTCGTCGTTGCGGATCGCCTGGCAGGCCAGGTGGAGCGCCACCAGCGACGAGGAACACGCCGTGTCGACCGTGACGGCGGGCCCTTCGAAACCGAGCGTGTACGCGATCCGCCCCGACGCCACGCTCGTGGTGGTGCCGGTGAGGACATGCCCGTCGACGCCCTCCACGAACTGCAGCACCGAGGTGTAGCCCGACGACGACGCGCCCACGAAGACACCGGTCCTGCTGCCCTTCAGCGTGCCGGGGTCGATGCCCGCCCGCTCGAAGGTCTCCCAGGAGGTCTCCAGGAGCAGCCGTTGCTGCGGGTCCATCGCCAGCGCCTCACGGGGGGCGATGCCGAAGAACCCCGCGTCGAAGGAGGCCGCCTCGTCGAGGAACCCGCCCTCCATGACGGAGTCGCCCCAGCCACGGTCACGCGGCACCGAGACCACGCCGTCCCGGCCGTCGCGTACCAGCTCCCACAGGTCCTCGGGCGACCGGACGCCTCCCGGGAACCGGCAGCCCATCCCGACCAGCGCGATGGGCTCGTGCTCACCGGCCTCGAACTTGCGCAGGCGCTCGCGGGTCTCGTGCAGCTCCGCGGTCACGCGCTTCAGGAAATATCGCAGCTTGTCGTCAGTCACGGGGTCTCACCTCTTGGGCGCGCGATCAACATCAGGAGATTCCGAACTCTTTGCCGAGAAGGTCGAAGACCTCGTCGTCGGTGGCCGACTCGAGGCCGGACATCGAGGCCGTGGCGGCCGTGGTGCCGTGCCGGGACAGCAACGCCTGGAGCCGCGCCAGGACGGCCGCCTGGTCGTCACCCCCGAGGGCGGAGACGAGCGAGTCGAGCCGGTCGAGCTCCCTGAGCACCGGTTCCGCCCCCGCCATCTCGGCGGGAGCGATCTCGGTGAGCAGATGGGCGGCGAGCGTCTCGGGGGTCGGGTGGTCGAACACCATCGAGGCCGGCAACCGCAGGCCCGTGGCGACGTTGAGCCGGTTGCGCAGCTCGACGCTGGTCAGCGAGTCGAACCCGAGCTCCTTGAACGCCCGGTGCGGCGGAACCTTGTCGTATCCCAGGACGGCCGCCGCCTGCCCGCAGACCAGGTCGACGAGCACCTGCTCCCGCTCGTGTACGGACAGCCCCGCGAGCCGCTGCGCCAGCGAGGGCCCCCGCTCGGGAGCGGACTGCGCGGCCGACCGCCGGGTGCGGACCAGCGACCGGAGCAGATGAGGCACCGGCCCCCCGGCGTCGGCGATCTCCAGTCGCATGGGGACCAGGAGCGGGCGGGGGGCGTTGACGGCCAGGTCGAACAGGACCATGCCCTCGTCGTGGGACAGGGCGTTCATCCCGCCCCGGCTGAGGCGGCCGGTTTCGGCGTCGCCGAGCGTGCCGCCCATGCCGCCGCCGGCCCACAGACCCCAGGCGAGCGAGGTCGCCCTGAGCCCCAGGGAGTGGCGGTGCGCGGCGAGGGCGTCGAGCGCGGTGTTGGCGGCGGCGTAGTTGCCCTGCCCCGCGGCCCCGAACGTGGCGGCTGCGGAGGAGAACAGGACGAACATCTCGACGTCCCCCGCGAGCTCATGCAGGTTGAGCGCGGCCTGGACCTTGGGCCGCATGACCTTCACGAGCCGCTCGGGCGTGAGCGACCCGATGGTCGCGTCATCGAGCACCCCGGCGGCGTGCACGACCCCGGCGAGCCTCTCCCCCGCGAGCAGCTCGGCCAGAGCCTCATGGTCGGAGACATCACAGGCAGCGGTACGGACGAACGCGGCGACCATTTCGGCACCCTGGCCGCTCTGGGCGGCGTCCTCTCGGGCCGGGTTGAAGGCGGTGGCGCTTTGGGCGATGCCTTCCAGGTCGGCTCGGCCTGAGCGGCTGACCAACAGCAGGTCGGTGTGGCCTTGGGCGAGGAGGTGGCCTGCGAGGACGGTGGCGAGGGCGCCGGAGCCGCCGGTGATCAGAACCGTGCCAGCCTTGTCGATCGGGGCGGGGACCGTGAGGACGACCTTGCCGATGTGCTTGGCCTGGGAGACGAAGCGGAAGGCGTCGGGGGCCCGGCGGACATCCCAGGTTTTCACCGGCAAGGGGGTGAGGGCGCCTGACTCGAAGAGCCTTCCCAGGTCGGCGAGGAGGTCGCGGATGCGGTCGGGGCCCGCCTCGGAGAGGTCGAAGGCTCGGTAGCCCTCCCCCGAGCGGATGTCGGTCTTGCCCATTTCCAGGAAGCGGCCACCCTTGTTCAGCAGGCCCATCGAGGCGTCGACGAACTCGCCCGCCAGGGCGTTCAGGACCACGTCCACCTGGGGGAACTCGGTGGCGAAGTCGAGGGTGCGGGAGCTCGCGACTCCCGCCAGGCCTTCGAGGACGTGCTGCTTGGACTCCGACGCGGTGCCGTAGATCTCGGCGCCCAGGTGCTTCGCGATCTGCACCGCCGCCATGCCGACACCGCCCGCCGCGGCGTGGATCAGGACCTTCTCGCCGCGCTTCAAGGCGGCGAGGTCGGTGAAGGCGTACAGGGCGGTGAGGAAGACGATCGGGATCGAGGCCGCCACCTCGAACGACCAGCCTTCGGGCATCTTCGCCAGAAGACGGCCGTCGGTCACGACCTGAGGGCCGAAGCCGCCTTCGGCCATGCCGAACACGCGGTCTCCTGGAGCGAACGGGGTGTCTTCGCCTGCTTCCAGGACCACGCCGGCGACTTCGCCGCCCAGGAGTCCGGCCTCGCCCGGGTACATCCCCAGTGCGTTGAGCACGTCGCGGAAGTTGAGACCCGCAGCTCGTACACCCACTCTGACCTCGGTGGGGAGGAGGTCGGCGGCCTCATAGGGCGTGAGGGTGAGGGCGTCGAGAGTGCCCTTGGCGGGGGTGTCGAGGCGCCAGACCTCGCCCGGGACGGGGAGGCCCAGGTCGGCGCGGGCCAGGCGGGGGACGGACGCCACGCCGTTCCTGATCATGAGCTGGGGTTCGTCGGTGGCCAGGGCGGCGGCGTAGGGGCTGCCGTCGGTGTCGACCAGGACGTAGCGGCCCGGGTTCTCCGACTGGGCCGACTTCACCAGGCCCCACGCGGCGCTCAGCGCGACGTCGCCGGGGAGGGCGTTGCGGGTGACGAAGGCCAGGCGGCCGGGGGCGTCCCAGGTCTGGAGGATCTCCAGCGTGCGGCGGGCGACGTCCTCGGGGGTGCCGGGGGCGATCTCGGTGATCGTCACGTCGGCGGGGAGGTCGGCGTCGGGCAGGTCGAGCGGGGTCCAGTCGACCTGGAACAGCGCGTCGGAGGAGGTCGCCGCCCGGGGCGCGGCCATCGGGCGCAGCAGCAGCGAGCCGACGGTGGCGACGGGTTCGCCGGTGGGGTCGGCGACCGCCAGGGTGATCGCGTCGGCGCCGCGCGGGGTCAGCCTGACCCTCAGCGAGGTGGCGCCGGAGGCGTGCAGGGTGACGTCGCTCCAGGTGAACGGCAGGCCGCCGGTCACGCCTTCGGCGAGGAAGGTGCCGTGCAGGGCCGCGTCGAGGAGCGCCGGGTGCAGGCCGTAGGAGGCGGTGTCGGTGGCCGGGGTGGCGATCTCCAGGTAGACGTCGGCGCCGTTCCGCCAGGCGGCCCGGACCCCCTGGAACGCGGGGCCGTAGGCGAAACCGGGCAGGTCGTCGTAGAAGCCGCTGACGTCGATCGGCTCGGCGCCGGCGGGGGGCCAGACGTCGAGGCGCTCGCCGGTGGACGTGCCGGGGATCAGGGTGCCGGTCGCGTGGCGGGTCCAGGGGCGGTCGGCGGGGGCGTTCTCCGCGCGGGAGTGGACGGTGATCGTCCGGCGCCCCTCGTCGCCGGGTTCGCCCACGACGACCTGGAGGTGGGCCGCGCCGTCGACGACCAATGGCGCCTCGATGGTCAGTTCCTCTACGGTGCCGCAACCGGCCTGGTCACCGGCCCTGACGGCGAGCTCGGCGAAGGCCGTGCCGGGCAGCAGCACCTGTCCGCCGACGACGTGGTCGGTCAGCCACGGCTGGGTCTGGGGCGAGAGCCGTCCGGTCAGGACGACCTGGCCGCCTTCGGCCAGCGGCATGGCGGCCTGGAGCAGGGGGTGTCCGGCCGGGGTCTGGCCGAAGCCCGAGGGGTCGCCGATCCAGACCGCCTGCTTCGGCCAGTACGACCGGCGCTGGAACGCGTAGGTCGGCAGATCGGCGTGCCGGGCCCCGGCGAAGAAGGTGGCCCAGTCGACGTGGGCGCCCGAGACGTGCAGCCGGGCGATCCCGTCGACGAGCGCCTTGGCCTCCTGCCCCTTGCGGACCAGCGGCACCCACGTGTGGTCGCCCTGGACGCACTCCTGCCCCATCGCGGTCAGCACCGCCTCGGGCCCGATCTCGACGAACCGGATGACCCCCTCGGCCTCCAGCCAGGCGACGCCTTCGGCGAACCTGACGGCGTCCCGGACGTGCCGCACCCAGTAACCGGGCTCGGTCACGTCGGCGAGCTGGCCGGAGACGATCGGGATGTGCGGCTGGCTGTACGTGAGCCCTTCGACGACCCGGCGGAATTCCGCCAGCATCGGGTCCATCAGGCGGGAGTGGAACGCGTGGGAGACCGTGAGGCGCTTGACCTTGCGGCCCATCGCGGTGAACCGCGCGGCCTCGGCCTCCACGATGTCCTCGGACCCGGAGATGACCACCGACTGCGGCCCGTTGATGGCGGCGATGTCCACGTCAGGCGAAATTTCGTCATGTGCGGCCTGGACCGCCACCATCGCCCCACCGGCCGGAAGCGCCTGCATCAGCGCACCCCTCGCAGCCACCAGCGTGCAGGCGTCCTCCAGCGAGAGCACCCCGGCCACATGCGCGGCCGCGATCTCCCCGACGGAATGCCCCGCCAGGAAGTCGGCTCGCACGCCCCACGACTCGACGAGCCGGTAGAGAGCGACCTCGAAGGCGAACAACGCGGGCTGCGTGACCTCGGTCTCGTCCAGCCGCTCACCGCTCGCCATGGCGTCGGCCACGTCCAGGCGGGTGCTCGCGTCGAGCTGGGCACAGACCGCGTCGAAGGCCTCGGCGAAGACGGGGTAGGCGTCGTAGAGCTCCCGCCCCATCCCCGCCCGCTGCGCACCCTGCCCGGTGAACAGGAACGCGGTGCGCCCATCGGGCCGGGCGACCTGAGAGGCGGACCGGCCCTCGATCAGCGCGTCGAGCCCGGCCACCAGAGCCTCGCGAGTGGCTCCGGAAACAGCGGCCCGATGCTCCAGTGCGGCCCTCCCAACCGCAAGCGTGCGCCCCACATCAGCCAGATCCGGCTCCGCGACATTCGGGTCTGCGACCCCGGCGCCCGAAGAGGTCCGCTCGATCGTCGTGTCGCGGCCGACTGTGAGTGGCCGGTCCGTGTCGGCGATGGCGGTGCGGAGGCGGCGGGCCTGGTCGAGCAGGGCGGGTTCGTCGTGGGCCGACAGGATCCACGGCACGACCGGGAGGGTGATGCCGTCGGGCTGGGCGGCCGGTTCTCCGGCTTCGATGATCGTGTGGACGTTGGTGCCGCTGATGCCGAAGGAGGACACCGCCGAGCGGCGGGGGCGGCCGGTCTCCGGCCACGGGGCGGCGGCGGTGAGGAGTTCGACGGCGCCCTCGGTCCAGTCGACGTGAGGGGTAGGGGTGTCGATGCCGAGGCTGCGGGGCAGCACCCCGTGGCGCATCGCCATGACCATCTTGATCAGGCCCGCCACGCCCGCCGCCGCCTGCGTGTGGCCGAGGTTCGACTTGATGGAGCCGAGGCGGACGGGCTCGGTGCGGTCCTGGCCATAGGTGGCGATGAGGGCCTGGGCCTCGATCGGGTCGCCCAGGCGGGTGCCGGTGCCGTGGGCCTCGACGGCGTCCACGTCGGCGGGGGTCAGGCCGGCGTTGGCGAGGGCCTGGCGGATGACCCGCTGCTGCGATGGGCCGTTGGGGGCGGTGAGGCCGTTGGAGGCGCCGTCCTGGTTGACGGCGGTGCCGCGAACGACGGCCAGGATCTCGTGGCCGTTGCGGCGGGCGTCGGAGAGGCGCTCGACGAGGAGGAGGCCGACGCCCTCGGCCCAGCCGGTGCCGTCGGCGGCGGCCGCGAAGGGCTTGCAGCGGCCGTCGGCGGCGAGACCCTGCTGCTTGGAGAACTCGGCGAACATGCTCGGGGTGGCCATGACGGTGATGCCGCCCGCCAGCGCCAGCGTGCACTCGCCCGACCGGAGCGACTGCACCGCCATGTGCAGCGCGACCAGCGACGACGAGCACGCCGTGTCGACGGTGACCGCCGGGCCCTCCAGACCGAACGTGTAGGCCACGCGGCCGGACACGACGCTGGTGGCGCCGCCGGTCAGCAGGTGGCCGTCGAGGCCTTCCGAGGGGTCGGCGCCGGTGCCGTATCCGGCGGAGGCGGCGCCGACGAAGACGCCCGTCTGGCTGCCCTTCAGCGTGGCGGGCTCGATTCCGGCCCGTTCGAACGCCTCCCACGAGGTCTCCAGCAGGAGCCGCTGCTGCGGGTCCATCGCCAGGGCCTCGCGCGGGCTGATGCCGAAGAAGGGGGCGTCGAAGGCGTCGGCGTCGTGCACGAAACCGCCGAGCCTGATGTACGCGCCTTCGGTCGTCAGGTCCCAGCCGCGGTTGACCGGGAAGCCGGTGATGCCGTCGCGCTCCTCCGCGACGAGGGCCCACAGGTCCTCGGGCGATCTGACGTCGCCGGGGAATCGGCAGCTCATGGCGACGATGGCGATCGGCTCGTCGGTCGAGGCGACCGCGACCGGTCCGGCCTGCGCCGCTTCGCCGCCCAGTAGTCGTTCGCCCAGGTGGGCGGCGAGGGCGACGGGGGTCGGGTAGTCGAAGACGAGGGTGGCGGGCAGCCGCTCCCCCATCGCCGCGTTGAGCCGGTTGCGCAGCTCGACACTGGTGAGCGAGTCGAACCCGAGCTCCTTGAAGGCCTTTCCGCCCGGTACGGCCTCCGCCGAGGCGTGTCCCAGCACGATGGCCGCCTGGCCGCGTACAAGATCGGTCAAAGCCTTTTCGCGGTCGGCGGGGGCGAGCCCGGCGAGCGTGCGCGCCAGGGAGGAGGTCGCGTCGGCGGCCGAGGCGACCGCACGGGCGGGACCCCGCACGAGTGAGCGCAGCAGCGGATGGACCGGGCCGCCCTGCATGGCGCGCAGGTCGAGATGCATCGGCAGCTGGAGCGCCTCGTCGGCGCGCAGGGCCAGGTCGAACAGCGCGAGCCCGTCGGCGATGGCCAGGGCCGACATGCCGCCCCGCGAGATGCGCCCCTTCTCCGAGTCGTCGAGCAGACCGCCCATCCCGCCACCGGCCCAGAGGCCCCAGGCCAGCGAGTGGGCGGGGAGTCCCAGCGATCGGCGGTGGGCGGCGAGGGCGTCGAGCGCGGTGTTGGCGGCGGAGTAGTTGCCCTGCCCGGCGGCACCGAACGTGGCGGCGGCCGAGGAGAACAGCACGAACATGGCGACGTCACCGGCCAGCTCGTGCAGGTTGACCGCGGCCTGAACCTTGGGCTCCAGCACCTTGGCCAGCCGCTCGGGTGTCAGCGACTCGATGACCCCGTCGTCGAGCACCCCGGCGGCGTGGACGACCCCGGCGAGCGTCTCACCCGCGAGTAGATCCGCCAGAGCCTCACGATCGGAGACGTCACACGCGGCGGTACGGACACATCCGGCGACCTGACCGACGGCCTGAACGGTTTCGTCGTACTTGGCCCAGGTCTGGGCGATGCCTGCCAGGTCGGCCCGGCCTGAGCGGCTGACGAGCAGCAGGTCGGTGTGGCCTTGGGCCAGCAGGTGGCCGGCCAACACCGTGGCGAGGGCGCCGGAGCCGCCGGTGAGGAGGATGGTGCCGGTCTTGTCCACCGGTGCGGGGACCATGAGGACGACCTTGCCGATGTGCTTGGCCTGGCTGACGAAGCGGAAGGCTTCCGGGGCCCGGCGGACGTCCCAGGTCCGGATCGGCAGTGGTGTCAGGGCGCCCGATTCGAAGAGGCTTCCCAGCTCGGCGAGGAGCTCGCCGATGCGCTCGGGCCCGGCCTCCGAGAGGTCGAAGGCACGGTAGCCCTCCCCCGAGCGGATGTCGGTTTTGCCCATTTCCAGGAAGCGGCCACCCTCGTTGAGCAGGCCCATCGAAGCATCGACGAACTCGCCCGCCAGGGCGTTCAGGACCACGTCGACCTGGGGGAACTCGTTGGCGAAGTCGAGGGTGCGGGAACTGGCGACTCCGGCCAGGCCTTCGAGGACGTGCTGCTTCGATTCCGAGGCGGTGCCGTAGATCTCGGCGCCCAGATGACGCGCGACCTGGACGGCGGCCATGCCGACCCCGCCCGCCGCCGCGTGGATCAGGACCTTCTCGCCGCGCTTCAGGTCGCCCAGGTCGGTGAAGGCGTACAGGGCGGTGAGGAAGACGATCGGGATGGACGCCGCCACCTCGAACGACCAGTCGTCGGGCATCTTCGCGAGCAGGTGGTGGTCGGTCACGACCTCAGGGCCGAAGCCACCCGCCGCCATGCCGAACACCCGGTCCCCCGGCGCGAACGGCGCGTCGGCGCCCACCTCCAGGACCACGCCGGCCGCCTCGCCGCCGAGCAGCCCGGCCGGGCCGGGGTACATGCCCAGCGCGTTGAGCACGTCGCGGAAGTTCAGGCCCGCGGCGCGCACACCGACCCGCACCTCGTGCGGCTGGAGCGCGGCGCGCTCGATCGGCGCGAGGGTGAGGCCGTCGAGGGTGCCCTTGGTCTCGATGTGCAGGCGCCACGGGACGTCAGGCGGCACGAGGCCGCCGGAGTTGCGCATCAGGCGGGGGGCGAAGGCCCGGCCGTCGCGCAGCATGAGCTGAGGCTCGTCGAGGGTGAGGGCGTGGTCGAGCGGGGTGCCGTCGGTGTCGGCGAGGACGAAACGGCCCGGGTTCTCCGACTGGGCCGACTTCACCAGGCCCCACGCCGCGTTCAGCGCGACGTCGCCGGGCAGCGCGTTGCGGGTGACGAAGGCCAGGCGGCCGGGTTCGTCGTTGGCCAGCCAGTCCTGGATGAGCGTCAGGGCCGTCTCGGTGACCTCGGCGACCGTGCCGGGGGCGAGGTCGGCGATGGTGACGTCGTCGGCGATGGTGTCGGGGAGGGCGACCTGCGTCCACTCGACCCGGAACAGCGAGTCGGCGACCGTCGAAGGAGCCGTGGCGCGTTCGGCGGGGCGGACCACCAGCGCGCCGATCGACGCCACCGGCGCCCCCGCCGGGTCGGTGACCAGCAGCGACACCGTGTCGGGGCCGGTCTGGGTGAGGCGGGCCCGCAGGCGGGTGGCGCCCGAGGCGTGCAGGGCGACGTCGGTCCACGAGAAGGGCAGACAGCCTTCGCCGTCACCGAGGCGCTGGAGGAACGCCCCGTGCAGGGCGCCGTCGAGCAGGGCCGGGTGGAGGCCGAAGCGGGCGGCGTCGGCGTGGTCGTCGTCCGGGAGCGCCACGTCGAGGTAGACGGCCTCGTCGAGGCGCCAGGCGGCGGTGATGCCCTGGAAGGCGGGGCCGTAGTCGAAGCCGAGGGCGACCAGGCCCGGGTAGAGGCCGGTGACGTCGACCGGCTCGGCCCCGGCGGGCGGCCAGGTCGTCAGGGTGCCGGGACCGCTCGGGGCGGTCACGGCCAGGGTTCCGGCGGCGTGCCGGGTCCAGGGGGTGTCGTCGGGGGCGGTCTCGTCGCGGGAGTGGACGGTCACCGACCGGCGGCCCGAATCGTCGGGGACGCCCACGGTGACCTGCACGCGCACGCCGCCCTGGTCGGGCAGGGGCAGCGGCGCGGCCAGGGTGAGGTCTTCGACCACTCCGCAGCCGACCTGGTCACCGGCCCTGATGGCCATCTCGACGAAGGCCGTACCGGGCAGGATGACGCGGCCCATCACGCGGTGGCCGGACAGCCACGGCTGGGTCTGCGGGGACAGGCGGCCGGTCAGCACCACGCCGCCCTCGGCGAGGGTGACGGCGGCGCCGAGCAGCGGGTGCCCTGCGGGGGTCTGGCCGAGTCCGGCGGCGTCCCCGGCCCAGACTGCGGGCCTGGGCCAGTAGCGGGTGCGCTGGAAGGCGTAGGTGGGCAGGTCGACGGGGGTCGCGCCGGTGAACAACGCCGTCCAGTCGACGGTGCCGCCCGCGACGTGCAGGCGGGCGAGCGCCTCGACGGCGGTCTCCGGTTCGGGGCGGCCCTTGCGGCAGACGGGGATCCAGGCGGCCTCTCCCGTGTACGTCTCCTGCCCCATCGCCGTCAGCACCGCGTCGGGGCCGACCTCGACGAACCGGGTCACGCCCTCGGCCTCCAGGCGGCGGATGCCGTCGGCGAACCGAACGGTGTTGCGGACATGGCCGACCCAGTAGGCGGGGGTGGTGACGTCGCCGTGGGCGACGAACGGGATCACCGGCTCGTGGAAGGTCAGGGTGGCGGCGACGCGGTGGAAGTCGGCCAGCATGGCGTCCATGTGGGCCGAGTGGAAGGCGTGCGAGACCGTCAGGCGGCGGGTGCGGCGGCCCATCGCGGCGAAGCGCGCGGCCTCGAAGATGACGGCGTCCTCGTCGCCGGAGACGACGACCGACCGGGGGCCGTTCACGGCGGCGACGTCGAGGCCCGACGAGACCTCGTCCTCGGTGGCCTGGACGGCGATCATCGCGCCGCCGGGCGGGAGCTCCCGCATCAGGGTGGCCCGCGCGCCGACCAGGGCGCAGGCGTCGTCGAGGGACAGCACGCCCGCGACGTGGGCGGCGGCGAGTTCGCCCACCGAGTGGCCGGCGACGTGGTCGGGGGTGACGCCCCACGACTCCAGCAGGCGGAACAGGGCGACCTGGAAGGCGAACAGGGCGGGCTGGGTGGTGCCGGTCTCGTCGACGTCGGAGCCGATGATCAGGCGGTCGGCGACGTCGTCGTGGGCCTCGGCGAACGCCGGGTAGGCGTCGTAGAGGCCGCGTCCCATCGCGGCGTGCTGGGAGCCCTGGCCGGTGAACAGGAACGCGGTGCGGCCGGGCATGGTCACGCCGGTCAGGCCGCGGCCTTCGGCGATGGCGTCGAGGGAGGCCTTCGGGTCGGGTCCCAGGGCGACCGCGCGGTGCGGGAGGGCGGCGCGGGATCGTACAAGGGAAAGGCCCACGTCGGCGGGGTCGAGGGTGGAGACCTCCAGCCGGTCGCGCAGGCGGCGGGCCTGGTCGCGGAGCGCGGCCTCGGTGCGGCCCGAGAGCGGCCAGGCGACGACCGGCACCGGCTCGCGATCGTCGGCGGGTTCGGCGGCCGGGGCCTGCTCGATGATCGTGTGGACGTTCGTGCCGGAGATCCCGAACGACGAGATGCCCGCCCGGCGGGGGGCGCCGGTCTCCGGCCACGGGGTGGCCTCGGTGAGCAGGTCGATCGATCCGGCGGTCCAGTCGACGTGGGGCGAGGGGGCGTCGACGTGGAGGGTGGGCGGGAGGAGGCCGTACCGGATGGCCTGGACCATCTTGATCACTCCGGCCACTCCGGCGGCGGCCTGGGTGTGGCCGATGTTCGACTTGACCGAGCCGAGCAGGAGCGGGCGTTCGCGGCCCTTGCCGTAGGTGGCGAGGAGCGCCTGGGCCTCGATGGGGTCGCCGAGTTTGGTGCCGGTGCCGTGCGCCTCGACGGCGTCGACCTGGGTGGGGTCGAGCCCGGCCGAGGCGAGGGCCTGGCGGATGACGCGCTGCTGGGAGGGTCCGTTGGGGGCGGTCAGGCCGTTGGACGCGCCGTCCTGGTTGACGGCCGAGCCCCGGACCACGGCGAGGATCTCGTGGCCGTTGCGCCGCGCGTCGGAGAGCCGTTCGACGACGAGCACGCCGACGCCCTCGCCCCAGCCGGTGCCGTCGGCGGCGGCGGCGAACGCCTTGCACCGTCCGTCGGGGGCCAGGCCGCGCTGGCGGGAGAACTCGATGAACAGCCCCGGCGTCGACATGATCGTGGCCCCGCCCGCGAGGGCCAACGTGCACTCGCCCTGGCGCAGCGCCTGGGCGGCCATGTGCAGCGCGACCAGCGACGACGAGCACGCGGTGTCGACGGTGACCGCCGGGCCCTCCAGCCCGAGGGTGTAGGAGACCCGGCCCGACAGGACCGAGGCGGTGGTGCCGGTCGCGACATAGCCTTCCGCGCCGTCGGCGCCGCCGCCCATCAGCAGCGTCGCGTAGTCCTGCCCGTTCGTGCCGGTGAAGACTCCGGTACGCGATCCTCGCAGCGACGACGGATCGATGCCGGCCCGCTCGAGCGCCTCCCACGAGGTCTCCAGGAGGAGCCGCTGCTGCGGGTCCATCGCGAGGGCCTCGCGCGGGGAGATGCCGAAGAACTCGGCGTCGAAGTCGCCCGCGGCGGTCAGGAACGCGCCCTCACGGGAGTGCGAGGTGCCCGCGCGGTCGGACCCGGCGTCGTGGTCGAGGTGCCAGCCCCGGTCGGCGGGGATCTCGGTGACCGCGTCGCCCCCTTCGGCGAGCAGCCGCCACAGGTCCTCGGGCGAGGCGACGCCGCCGGGGAACCGGCAGCCCATGCCGACGATGGCGATCGGCTCGTCGTCGGCGGCGGTGACGACCGCGGTGTCGTCGGTTCCGTCGTCGCCGAGCAGTTCGCGGTGGAGGAACTCGGCGAGGGCGGCCGGGGTCGGGTGGTCGTAGATCATCGTGGCCGGGAGGCGGAGGCCGGTGGCCGCGCCCAGCAGGTTGCGCAGTTCGACGGCCGACAGCGAGGTGAACCCGAGCTCCTTGAAGGCCCGCTCCCCCGCCACCTCCAGCGCCGTCTCGTGCCCCAGCACGGCCGCCGCGTGCCCGGCGACCAGGTCGAGCAGGTAGTCGGCGTGCCGGTTCGCGGGCAGGTCGCGCAGGGTGTCGCGGACGGTGTTGCCCTTTTCGGTACGCGGCGGCGCGCCGTGGTCGACGAGGTCGGCGAGCACCGGGGCGGTGAACGCCCGCCCGAACACCGGCCAGTCGATGTCGGCGACGGCGACGTTCGTGTCCCCGTTCTCCAGGGCCTGGGCCAGTGCCTTGACGGCCTTGGCCGGGTCGAGCGCGGCGACCCCGCCCCGGCGCAGCCGCTCACCGATCGACGGGTCGGCCGCCATGCCCTTGTCGGCCCAGGGGCCCCAGGCGATGGACGTGGCCGGGAGCCCGAGGTCGTGGCGATGGTGGGCCAGCGCGTCGAGGTGTGCGTTGGCGGCGGCGTAGGAGGCCTGACCGGCTCCGCCGAGCGTGCCCGCCAGCGAGGAGAACAGGACGAAGGCGTCGACGTCTCCGGCGAGGTCGTGCAGGTTCCTGGCCGAGGTGACCTTGGCCTTGAGGACGGTGTCGAGCCGCTCGGGGGTCAGCCCGTCGATCACGCCGTCGTCGAGCACACCGGCGGCGTGGAAGACGGCGGTGACCGGGGTCTCGGCGAGCAGTGCGGCCAAGGCGTCCCGGTCGGCGACGTCACAGGCGACGACGTCGACCCTGGCCCCGGTCAGGGAGGCCTGGAGCTCGACGGCGCCCGGGGCGTCGATCCCCCGTCGCCCGGCGAGGACGATCCGGGCCGCGCCGTTGTCGGCCAGCCACCGGGCGACGTGCGCCCCCAGAGCGCCGGTTCCGCCGGTGACCAGCACGGTCCCGTGAGGCCGCCAAGCGGGAGCGGAGCCCTTCGCCGCACCCGACATTTCCGATATGGCGGGCATCGGCGATGTCGCGGTGGTGTTCGTGGCCCGTGCCAGTCGGCGGGTGAGGATGCCGGTGTCGCGGATGGCCAGTTCGTCGTCGGTGGTCGTTCCGGCCAGCACTCGGCGCAGGTGCTCGACGGCGGCGGTGTCGAGGATCGGCGGGAGGTCGACGAGGCCGCCCCAGCGGTCCGGGTGCTCGCGGGCGGCGGCGCGGCCGAGCCCCCAGATCTCGGCCTGGGCCGGGTCGGTCAGCGGGTCGCCGGTCCCGGTGGAGACGGCGCCACGGGTGGCGACCCACAACGGCGCGGAGATTCCGGCCTGGACGAGCGCGAGAGTCCTGGCCAGACCGCGCGTGACGGCGGTGTGGCCGTCTTCGATCGCGGTGTCGAGGGCCAGCGTGGAGAAGACCCCGTCGAAGGGGCCGAGCACGGCCAGCTCCTCGACGGTGGGAACGGTGGTCAGGTGGACCGCGTCGGTGAAGACCTCACCGAGCCAGGTCCCGGCGGTCTCGGGGGTCTCGCCGGTGGGCACCGATCGGTCGATGGGGCCGCCGATGACGAGCCAGCGGCCGGTGACCTGGGCGTTCAGGGTGAGGGGGGTCCAGTTCACCTGGTAGCGCCAGGTGGTCACACTCTCCGGGCGGACCGGGGGGTCGGCCCAGAAGCGGCGGCGCTGGAAGGCGTAGGTGGGCAGGTCGACGTGGGGGCCGGGCCCGCCCGCCAGGGCGGTGCGCCAGTCGTAGTCGACGCCGTTGACGTGCAGCCCGGCGAGGGCCAGGACGAAGGAGGACAGCTCGCCCCGGTCGGCGCGCTGGGCGGGAAGGGCGACGGCCTCGGTCTGGTCGGCGGCCATCGCGGTGAGCACCGCGTCGGGGCCGATCTCCAGAAATGTCGTGACATCCGAGAGCCCGGCCATTGTGTCGGCGAACCGCACCGTGTCGCGCACGTGGCCGACCCAGTAGCCGGCGTCCCGGCCCGCGTCGAAGGTGACTCCGCCGTCGTGGGCGGTGGCGAAGGGGATGGACGGGGCGGAGAAGGTGAGGCCCGCGATGGCGGCCCGGAAGCCGTCGAGCATCGGGTCCATCAGGCGGGAGTGGAAGGCGTGCGAGACCTTCAGCCGCCGGGTCTTCTCGAACCGCGCCGCCTCGGCCAGAACCTCGGCCTCGGCCCCGGAGATGACGACCGCGTTCGGCCCGTTGACGGCGGCGATGTCGACACTTCCCGAAATTTCGCCCGGCGCGGCCTGAATGGCGACCATCGCCCCACCGCCCGGAAGCGCCTGCATCAACGAGGCACGGGCCGACACGAGTGCACAGGCGTCGTCCAGAGAGAGAATCCCGGCACAGTGCGCCGCGGCGATCTCCCCGATCGAGTGCCCCGCCACGACATCGGGCCGCACCCCGAACGACTCCAGCAACCGGAACAGCGCCACCTCGAACGCGAAGATCGCAGGCTGAGCAACACCGGTCTCGTCAAGGAGCCCACCGTCCGCGCCGCCGTTGTCCGCCAGGCCGTTGCGGACCTGGTCGAAGGCTTCGGCGAAGGCGGGGAAGGTCGCGTAGAGCTCTTGGCCCATGCCCTCGCGCTGTGAGCCCTGGCCGGTGAAGAGGAAGGCCAGCTTGCCGTCGGGGCGGGCGGTGCCCGACACGACTCCCGGGTGGGGGCGGCCTTCGGCCAACGCGGTCAGGGCCGGCTCGTCGCCTGCCAGCACCGCCGCGCGGATCGGGAGCTGCGTTTTCTGGGACAGGCTGAACGAGGGGTTCGTGGCGGGAAGGGTGGCGCGAAGCCGTACAGCACCCTGTTTGAGGGCCTCTGCGGTGGCGGCGGTGAGGAGCCAGGCGCGGCCCTCTGCCACCGCGGCCGGTTCTTGTGCCGGGGGCTCTTCGAGGATGGTGTGGGCGTTGGTGCCGCTGAAGCCGAAGGAGGAGACGCCCGCTCGGCGGGGACGGTCGCCCGCGGGCCACGGGACGGGCTCGGTGAGGAGTTCGACCGCGCCGGACGACCAGTCGACGTGGGGTGAGGGCTGGTCGACGTGGAGGGTGCGCGGGAGCAGGCCGTGGCGGAGGGCCATGACCATTTTGATCACTCCGGCCACGCCCGCGGCGGCCTGGGTGTGGCCGAGGTTCGACTTGACCGAGCCGAGCCAGAGCGGCTCCTCGCGGTCCTGACCGTAGGTCGCGAGCAGGGCCTGGGCCTCGATGGGGTCGCCGAGCGAGGTGCCGGTGCCGTGGGCCTCGACGGCGTCCACATCTGCGGGGGTCAGGCGGGCGTTGTCGAGTGCCTGGCGGATCACCCGCTGCTGCGCCGGCCCGTTGGGGGCGGTGAGGCCGTTGGAGGCGCCGTCCTGGTTGACGGCCGAGCCCCGGACGACGGCCAGCACGGGGTGACCGTGGCGCAGGGCGTCGGAGAGGCGTTCGACGACCAGCATGCCGGCGCCCTCGCCCCAGCCGGTGCCGTCGGCTCCGGCGGCGAACGCCTTGCAGCGGCCGTCGGCGGCCAGGCCGCGCTGGCGGGAGAACTCCACGAAAGCGCCCGGAGTCGACATCACGGTCACGCCGCCCGCGAGCGCCAGCGAGCACTCGCCCGAGCGCAACGACTGGACCGCCAGGTGGAGGGCCACGAGCGACGCCGAGCAGGCCGTGTCGACCGTGACGGCGGGGCCTTCAAGACCGAAGGTGTACGCCAGCCGCCCGGACACCACGCTCGCCGCGTTGCCCGTGCCGAGGAAGCCCTCGACTCCCTCGGCGGTGGAGGCGAGCGAGACGTAGTCCTGGCCGTTGGTGCCGACGAAGACGCCGGTCCGCGACTCGCGCAGGCCGTGCGGGTCGATGCCGGCCCGCTCCAGCGCCTCCCACGACGTCTCCAGCAGCAACCGCTGCTGCGGGTCCATCGCGATCGCCTCGCGGGGCGAGATGCCGAAGAACGCCGCGTCGAACGCCGCCACGTCCCGGAGGAAACCGCCCTCACGGGCGTAGGAGGTGCCGGGGTGGCCGGGGTCGGGGTGGTAGAGGTTGTCGACGTCCCAGCCGCGGTCGAGCGGGAAGCCGCCGACGGCGTCGGCACCGGCGGCCAGCAGCTCCCACAGGCCCTCCGGGGAGTCGGCGCCGCCGGGGAAACGGCAGCCCATGCCGACGATCGCGATGGGCTCGTGCCCGGCGGCCTCGGCCTCCTTCAACCGGCGACGCGTCTGGTGAAGATCGGCTGTCACCCGCTTGAGGTAGTCGAGGAGCTTCTCTTCGTCCTTCATTTCGCGGTTTCACCTGGCCTTAGGAGTTTTACAGCTCGTTGTCGATGAAGTCGAAGAGCTCGTCCCGTGAGGCGTCCCTGAGGCGCTCGGCGACGTCGTCCCCGGTGTCCTGCGGGCCCGACCAGCGGGCCAGGAGTGCCTGGAGGCGGGCGGTGACCTCGTCGCGGGTGCCGTCGTCGGCCTCCGCGCCGGTGAGCGCGCGCTCCAGCCGGTCGATCTCGGTGAGGAGCGGGTCGCGTTCCCGGGGCAGTTCCATGCCCAGGTAGCGGGCCAGCGCCCGGGGGGTCGGGTAGTCGTAGACGAGGGTGGCGGGCAGCCGCAGCCCGGTGGCCGCGCCGAGCACGTTGCGGAACTCGACGGCGGTCAGCGAGGTGAACCCGAAGTCCTTGAACGGACGCCCCGGCTCGACGCTCTCGTGCCCGTCGTGGCCGAGCACGGCCGCGACGTGGGCCCTGACGGTCTCCAGCAGGATCTTGTCGCGGTCTTCCTGCGACGCCCCCGCCAGACGCGCGGCCACGGCCGCGGCCGGGGAGTTGGCGCCGGTCGTCTGGCCCGCGAGGGCCTCCAGAACCGGCCGGACCTCGGGCAGGTCGGCGATCAGGCGGCCCGGACGGATCGCGGCGTATCCGGGCGCGAACCGCTCCCAGACGACGTCGGCGACCATCCCGACCCCGGCGTTCATGGCGGTCACGGCCGAACCGGGCGCCATCGGGGGCAGGCCGCCCCTTCTGGCGCGGTTCTCGGTGCCGTCGGCGGCGGCCATGCCGCCTTCGGCCCACGGGCCCCAGGCGATGGACGTCGCCCCGATGCTCTGGGCGAGCGCGTCGAGGTAGGCGTTGGCGGCGGCGTAGTTGCCCTGGCCGGCGGCGCCCAGGGTGCCGGCGATCGAGGAGAACATCACGAACGTCTCCAGGCCGGGCAGCAGGTCGCGCAGGTTCCGGGCGGCCAGCGCCTTGGCCCGCAGCACGGTCTCGTAGCGGGCCGGGGTCATCGCGTCGAGCACGCCGTCGTCGAGCACACCGGCCGCGTGGACGACCGCGTCGACCCTGACCGTGCCGAGGAGCGCGGCGAGCTGGTCGCGGTCGGCGACGTCGCAGGCGGCGAAGGTGACCTCGGCCCCGCTGGCTCTGAGCTCTTCGGCCACGGGCGTCTCCAAGCCCCGGCGGCCGACCAGCACCAGACGCTCGGCCCCGTTGGCGGCGAGCCAGCGGGCGACGTGGCCGCCCAGCGCGCCGGTGCCGCCGGTGACGAGCACGGTGCCCGACGGCGTCCACGGCACGCCCGGCGCGGCGTGCGCCAGGCGGGCGGCGCGCAGGCCGTCGGCGGTCAGGGTGAGCTGGTCCTCCTCGCCCGTGAGGGCGGCGACCAGGCGGGACTTGGCGGTGTCGTCGAGCGCGGCGGGCAGGTCGATCAGGCCGCCCCAGCGGTCGGGGTGCTCCAGCGCGGCGACCCGGCCGAGCCCCCAGACCATCGCCTGCTCGGGCTCGGTCGTGTACGCCCCCGACGTCGCCGCCCACAACGGCGCCCCGACCCCGGCGTCACCGAGGGCCTGGAGCAGCGCCGAGGTGGCCGCGAGCCCGGCCGTGGTGGCCTCGTGGCCCGGCAGGATGCGGGTGTCCAGCGCCAGCAGGGACAGCACGCCCAGCGGGCCGGGCACGTCCGCGACCAGCGCCGCGAGGCTTTCACGGGTGGCGGTCAGGGTGTCGACCGGGATGGTGAGCACCTGGGCGCCGTGGGCGCCGAGCGCGTCGGCGGCCTGGACGGCCAGGTCGTGCCCGGCGTCCGGGACGACGACCAGCCAGGTGCCGGTCAGCTCGGCCCGCCGGTCGGCGACCGGCTTCCAGTCGATCCGGTAGCGCCAGCCGTCGACGGCCGTCCGCTCGGAGCGGCGCCGCCGCCACGACGACAGCACCGGCACCAGCCCCGCGAGGGCGTCGCCCTCGACGTCGAGCGTGGTGGCCAGGCTCTCCAGGTCTTCGCGCTCGACGGCGTCCCAGAACGCGGCGTCGACGGGGTCGGCGACCGGCAGGGCCGGGGCCTCGGGCCAGTAGTGACGGCGCTGGAAGGCGTAGGTCGGCAGAGCGACCGGGGCCGCCTCGGGGATCGGCCAGGAGACCGGGGTGCCGTGGACGTGCAGCCAGGCGGCGGCGGTCAGCACCGTCTCGACCTCGCCGCGGTCGGCTCTGGTGGCCGGGATCAGCAGCGCGGGCTCGTCGGTCACCGTGACGCAGTCGGCGGCCATCGCGGTCAGCACCGCGTCGGGCCCGATCTCGACGAACACCGTCACACCCTGCGACTCCAGCCGCGTGACGGTGTCGTGGAACCTGACGGTGTCCCGCACGTGGGCGGTCCAGTAGTCGGCGTCCCGGCCGCCGTCGAAGGCGATGACCGCTTCCCTGTACGTGACCCCTTCGGCGACCCGCCGGAAGTCCTCGAGCATCGGGTCCATCAGGCGGGAGTGGAAGGCGTGGCTGACGTCGAGGCGCTTGGTCTTGCGACGCTTCTTCTTGAACCGCGCCGCCTCGGTTTCCACGGCGGCCTCGGCGCCGGAGATGACGACGGCGTTGGGGCCGTTGACGGCGGCGATATCGACATCCGGCGAAATTTCGCCCGGCGCGGCCTGTATGGCGATCATCGCCCCACCGGCCGGAAGCGCCTGCATCAGCGAGGCACGGGCGGAGATCAGCGCGCAGGCGTCGTCGAGCGAGAGGATTCCCGCGCAGTGAGCTGCGGCGATCTCACCGATGGAGTGCCCGGCGACGACATCGGGCCGCACACCCCACGACTCGAAGAGCCGGAAGAGGGCGACCTCGAAGGCGAAGACGGCGGGCTGGGCGTTGCCCGTCTGGCTCAGGTCGTCACCGATGTCCAGCTTCGCCGTCACGGCGTCGTGGGCCTCGGCGAAGGCGGGGTAGGCGTCGTAGAGCTCGCGGCCCATGTTCGCCCGCTGCGCGCCCTGCCCGGTGAACAGGAACGCCACCTTCCCATCGGGCCGCACGACGCCGCTGATCGGGGCGGTGCCCAGCCCGGCGACCAACTCGTCACGGTCATGACCGATGACGACGGTGCGGTGTTCAAGGTCGGCACGGGCCCGGGTCAGCGTGACCGCGACCCCATCAACCGAAATTTCCGGATTGCGGACAAGATGGTCCCGAAGCGCCCCGACCTGCGCCGCAAGAGCGGCAGCGTTCTTCCCGGACACGGGCCACAAGACCGGCGACCGCCGATCCGAACCATCCCCGGAGCCCGCACCACCGGCTTCCTTGCCCGCGATCGCCGGACCTGCGGCGTTCGCGCCCCCGGCTGACGTGCCCGCAAGCGCCGTGCTCGCGTCCGCCGTGCTTGTGCCCATGGTTCGCGTGCCCGGCTTGGTGGTGGTCGGGCGCTTTTCGCCCGACATTTCGGCATTTGCTCCAGCGCGGGGGTTCGGGGTGCTCGGCGCCTGGACAGCCTCCGGTGCCTGTTCCAGGACCGTGTGGACGTTGGTGCCGCTGATCCCGAAGGAGCTCACCGCCGCGCGGCGGGGGCGGCCCGTCGCGGGCCACGCGATCGGTTCGGTGAGGAGGGCGACGGCGCCTTCGGTCCAGTCGACGTGGGGGGAGGGTTCGTCGATGTGGAGGCTCTCGGGGACGACCCCGTGCCGCATGGCCATGACCATCTTGATCACGCCGGCCACGCCCGCCGCCGCCTGCGTGTGCCCGATGTTGGACTTGATCGAGCCGAGCAGCAGCGGCTCGGCGCGGTCCTGACCGTACGTGGCCAACAACGCCTGGGCCTCGATCGGGTCGCCCAGGCGGGTGCCCGTTCCGTGGGCCTCGACCACGTCCACGTCGGCAGTGGTCAGGCGGGCGTTGGCGAGCGCCTGGCGGATCACCCGCTGCTGCGACGGACCATTCGGAGCGGTGAGGCCGTTGGAGGCACCGTCCTGGTTGACGGCGGAGCCCCGGACGATCGCCAGGACCTCGTGGCCGTTGCGCCGGGCGTCGGAGAGGCGCTCGACCAGGAGCATCCCGGCCCCTTCGGCCCAGCCGGTGCCGTCGGCCGCGGCGGCGAAGGGCTTGCAGCGGCCGTCGGAGGCGAGGCCCTGCTGGCGGGAGAACTCGATGAACATGCCGGGCGTCGCCATCACGGTCACGCCACCCGCCAAAGCCATCGTGCACTCGCCCTGCCGGAGCGCCTGCACGGCCAGGTGCAGCGCCACCAGCGACGACGAGCACGCCGTGTCGATGGTGACCGCCGGGCCCTCCAGCCCGAAGGCGTAGGCGACCCGGCCCGACACGACGCTCGTCGCGGTGCCGGTGAGCAGGTAGCCGTCGGCGCCGGAGGAGTCGTACAGGCCCGTGCCGTAAGCGGAGGAAGCGGCGCCCGCGAAGACGCCGATCTGGGCGCCGCGCACCGACGACGGGTCGATGCCCGCCCGCTCGAAGACCTCCCACGCGGTCTCCAGCAGGAGCCGCTGCTGCGGGTCCATCGCCAGCGCCTCGCGCGGCGAGATGCCGAAGAAGTCGGCGTCGAAGCGGGTCGCGTCGTGCACGAAGCCGCCCTCGCGGAACCGGGTGCCCTCGCCGACCATGGCGTTCAGGGCGTCGAGGTCCCAGCCTCGGTCGGCGGGGAAGGCGTCCATGCCGTCGACGCCGGCGGCGACGAGGTCCCAGAGGTCTTCCGGGTTCCGTACACCACCGGGGTATCGGCAGCTCATGCCCACGATCGCGATCGGCTCGTCGTCGAGAACGGCGGCGACGGGGGCGGCGACGGCGGCCTCGGCGCCGAGCAGCCGGTCGGCGAGGTGCCCGGCCAGCGCGGACGGGGTCGGGTAGTCGAACACCAGGGTCGCGGGCAGCCGCTCCCCGGTGGCGACGTTGAGCCGGTTGCGGAGTTCCACGCTGGTCAGCGAGTCGAAGCCGAGCTCTTTAAAAGCCTTCTGTGCTGGTACGGCTTCCGCCGACCCATGCCCCAGCACGATCGCGGCCTGACCCCGCACCAGATCCACCAGAGCCCGTTCGCGTTCGGCCCCGGTGAGAGCGGCGAGCTGCCCGGCCAGCGACGAGGTACCCGCAGAGGCGGCCACCCCCCGCCGGACCGGCTGCCGGACCAGCGCCCGCAGAATCGGCGGCACCGGCCCCGCGCCGGGAGCGACCGAGAGGTGCATCGGCAGTTGCAGCGCCTCGTCCAGCGAGACCGCGAGGTCGAACAGCGCGAGACCCTCGGCGTGGGTGAGCGGCGCCATGCCACCCCGGGAGATGCGCTCCCGGTCGGCGTCGTCGAGCTCGCCGCCCATGCCGCCTCCGGCCCAGAGTCCCCAGGCCAGCGAGTGAGCCTGGAGTCCCAGCGACCGCCGGTGGGCGGCCAGGGCGTCGAGCGCGGTGTTGGCGGCGGCGTAGTTGCCCTGCCCGGCCGAGCCGAACGTCGCGGCCGAGGAGGAGAACAGCACGAACAGCGGCACGTCCCCGGCGAGCTCGTGCAGGTTGAGCGCGGCCTGGACCTTGGGCGCCAGGACGGCGTCCAGGGCGTCGGGGGTGAGCGACTCGATGGTCCCGTCGCGGACCACCCCGGCCGTGTGGATCACCCCGGCGAGGGTCTCGCCCGCGAGCAGGGCGGCCAGGGCCTCCCGGTCGGAGACGTCACACGCGGCGGTGCGCACGAAGTCGGACTGAAGCCCGGCCCGGCCCGACCGGCTGACCAGCAGCAGGTCGGTGTGGCCCTGGGCGAGCAGATGTCCGGCCAGAACAGTGGCGAGAGCGCCGGACCCTCCCGTGATCAGGACGGTGCCGCTCTTGGCGACCGGCTCGGGAACGGTGAGCACGACCTTGCCGATGTGCCTGGCCTGGGAGACGAACCGGAACGCGTCAGGAGCCCGGCGGACGTCCCAGCTGCGCAGCGGCAGCGGGGTCAGCGCGCCCGCCTCGAACAGTCCGAGGAGTTCGACGAGCAGCTCGCGGATCCGGTCGGGCCCGGCCTCCGACAGGTCGAAGGCCCGGTAGCCCTGGCCCGATCGGACGTCGGTCTTGCCCATCTCCAGGAACCGGCCGCCCTCGTTCAGCAGCCCGAGCGAGGCGTCGACGAACTCCCCGGCGAGCGCGTTGAGAACCACGTCCACCTGGGGGAACTCGTCGGCGAAGTCGAGCGTGCGGGAGCTGGCGACCCCGGCCAGCCCTTCGAGCACGTGCTGCTTCGACTCGGACGCGGTGCCGTAGACCTCCGCCCCGAGGTGCTTGGCGATCTGGACGGCCGCCATGCCGACCCCGCCGGCGGCGGCGTGGATCAGGGCCTTCTCGCCGCGCTTGAGGCCGCCGAGGTCGGTGAGGGCGTACAGGGCGGTGAGGAAGACGACCGGGACCGACGCGGCGGTCGCGAACGACCAACCGCAGGGAACCGGCGCGAGCAGCCGCGCGTCGGTGACGACCTGCGGCCCGAAGCCGCCCTGCGCCATGCCGAACACCCGGTCGCCGACGGCGAACGGCGTGCCTTCGCCCGCTTCCAGCACCACACCGGCGACCTCGCCGCCCAGCAGCCCGGCCTCACCGGGGTACATGCCGAGCGCGTTGAGCACGTCGCGGAAGTTGAGACCGGCCGCTCGTACACCGACGCGAACTTCACCGGCCGCGAGAGCGGGCGCCTCGTAGGGCGTGAGGGCCAGCCCGTCGAGGGTCCCCTTCACGGGGATGTCCAGCCGCCAGAGGTCGCCCGGCGGCACCAGCCCGGAGATCGAGCGCACCAGCCGGGGCGCGTAGGCCCGGCCGTCGCGGAGCTTGACCTGGAACTCGTCGGTGGCGAAGACGGCGTCGAAGGGGGTGCCGTCGGTGTCGATCAGGACGAACCGGCCGGGGTTCTCCGACTCCGCCGACCTGACCAGGCCCCACGCGGCGTTCAGCGCGACATCGCCGGGCAGGGCGTTCTCGGTGACCACGGCCAGGCGTCCCGGACGGTCGTCGGCCAGCCACCTCTGCACCAGCTCCAGCGTGCGGGCGGCGACCTCACCGACCGGGCCGGGCTCGACGCGGGCGACGACCACGTCACCCGGCAGGCCGTCGGTGGCGGGCAGGTCGATCGGGGTCCAGTCGACCCGGAACAGCGACTCGTTCACCGAGGGCGCGGTGTGCGCGGGGATCGGGCGGGACAGCACCCCGTCCACGGTCATGACCGGCCGTCCGTCGGCGTCGGCCAGCGTGAGGCTGACCGAGTCGGCGCCGGTGGGCGTCACCTTGACGCGGAGCGCGGTGGCCGAGGTGGCGTGCAGGGTGACGCCGGTCCAGGAGAACGGCAGGCCCGTCACGGAGAGCTCGGTGAGGAAGGTGCCGTGGACGGCGGCGTCGAGCAGCGCCGGGTGGATGCCGAACCCGGCCGGGTCGGTCTCCTCGGGCAGGGTGACCTCGGTGAAGACGTCGGCGCCCTGCCGCCAGGCACTGCGCAGCCCCCGGAAGGCGGGCCCGTAGTCGAAGCCGGCGAGGGTGTCGTAGAACCCGTCGACGTCGATGGTTTCGCCGTCCGGCGGCCGGGTGGTCAGCGGCTCGCCCGGGGCGCCGGTCTCGGCGAGGGTGGCGCTGACGTGGCGGACCCACGGCAGGTCGGCGGGCGCGTCGTCGGCCCGGGAGTGCACGGTCAGGTTCCGGCGGCCCGATTCGTCGGGTTCGCCCACGACGACCTGGATCCGCACGGCCGCGGGCAGCGCCAGCGGCGTCTCGATGAGCAGTTCCTCGACGTGGCCACATCCGACCTGGTCTGCGGCGTGGACGGCCATCTCGACGAACGCCGCGCCGGGCAGGATCGGCGTGCCGCCGACGACGTGCTCGGCCAGCCACGGGTGGAGCGCGGGCACCAGGCGCGAGCTGAACAGCAGCCCGCCGTCGGCCAGCGGCACCGCCGGTCCGACCAGCGGGTGACCGCCTTCGGCCAGCAGCAGCGCGGCCGGCTTGGGCCAGTAGCGGCGCCGCTGGAAGGCATAGGTCGGCAGGTCGACCGTCCGGGCCCCCGTGAACACCTCGGCCCAGGCGACGGTCCCACCGGACACGTGCACCCGCCCGGCCCCCTCGACGAACGCGCCCACCTCGTCGGCGGCCCGCACGAGCGGGATCCAGGCGTGCTCACCTTCGACGCACTCCTGCCCCATGGCGGTCAGCACCGCTTCGGGCCCGATCTCGACGAACCGGGTGACCCCTTCCGCCTCCAACCAGGAGATCCCCTCGGCGAACCGCACCGCCTCCCGGACATGGTCGACCCAGTAGCCGGGGTCGGCGACATCGGCGAGCTGGCCGGAGACGATCGGGATCTGCGGCTGGTGGAACGTCAGACCTTCGACGACCCGGCGGAAGTCCGCCAGCATCGGGTCCATCAGGCGGGAGTGGAAGGCGTGGGAAACGGTGAGGCGCTTGGTCTTGCGGCCCATCGCGGTGAACCGCGCGGCCTCGGCCTCCACGATGTCCTCGGGCCCGGAGATGACCACCGACTGCGGCCCGTTGACGGCGGCGATGTCGACATTTCCGGAAATTTCAGTATGTGCGGCCTGGATGGCGACCATCGCGCCCCCGGCCGGAAGCGCCTGCATCAGCGCACCCCGGGCCGTGACGAGGGTGCACGCGTCGTCGAGCGACAGCACCCCGGCCACATGCGCGGCAGCGATCTCACCGATGGAGTGCCCGGCCAGGAAGTCGGGGCGCAGGCCCCACGACTCGGCCAGCCGGTAGAGGGCGACCTCGAAGGCGAACAACGCCGGCTGCGTCACCTCGGTCTCGTCGAGCCGCTCACCGGTCGCGATGGCGTCGGCCACGCCGAGCCGGGCGCAGATCGTGTCGAAGGCTTCGGCGAAGGCCGGGAACGCCGCGTGGAGCTCGCGGCCCATCCCGGTCCGCTGCGCTCCCTGTCCCGTGAACAGGAACGCCGTCCGGCCTCCCGGCCGTACGACACCCTCCGCCACGCCGGGGGCGGGTCGCCCCTCGGCCAGCGCGTCCAGACCCGACATCAACCCATCCCGGTCACCGGCGACGACAACTGCACGATGCTCAAGACTTGATCGCGTGGTGGCCAGGGACAACCCCACATCACGGGGGTCGAACCCCTGCTCACCTGCCAGATGACGGCTCAGACCGGCCGCCTGGGCACGCAGCGCGGCCTCGCTCGCACCGGAGACCAGCCAGGCCGCCGGGACCCCCGGGTTAGGGGTCGATCCGGGGTCGGTGATCTTCACCGAATCCCGCACCGGGGCCTGTTCGATGATCGTGTGGACGTTCGTGCCGGAGATGCCGAACGACGAGATGCCCGCGCGGCGCGGGGCGCCCGTCTCGGGCCACGGGGTCGGTTCGGTGGCCAGGACCACCGAGCCGCCCGCCCAGTCGACGTGGGAGGTGGGGGCGTCGACGTGCAGGGTGCGCGGGATGAGGCCGTGGCGCATCGCCAGGACCATCTTGATCACACCGGCCACGCCGGCCGCGGCCTGGGTGTGGCCGATGTTCGACTTCACCGAGCCGAGCCACAGCGGCGTCTCCCGGCCCTTGCCGTAGGCCGACAGCAGGGCCTGGGCCTCGATGGGGTCGCCGAGGCGGGTGCCGGTGCCGTGCGCTTCGACGGCGTCCACCTGGGAGGCGGTGAGACCGGCCGAGGCGAGGGCCTGGCGGATCACGCGCTGCTGCGACGGGCCGTTGGGGGCGGTGAGGCCGTTGGAGGCGCCGTCCTGGTTCACGGCGGAACCGGCGACCACCGCGAGCACGGGGTGGCCGTGGGCGCGGGCGTCGGACAGGCGCTCGACGACGAGCATGCCGACGCCGTCGGAGAACCCGGCCCCGTCGGCCTGCTCGGCGAACGCCTTGCAGCGGCCGTCGGCGGCGAGCCCGCCCTGGAGGGAGAACTCGGCGAACAGGGTCGGCGTGGCCATCACGGTCACGCCGCCCGCCAGCGCCAGCGAACACTCGCCCTGCCGGAGCGCCTGCGCGGCCATGTGCAGCGCGACGAGCGACGAGGAACAGGCGGTGTCGACGGTGACGGCGGGACCTTCCAGGCCGAGCGTGTACGACACCCGCCCGGACAGCACCGACGCGGTGTTGCCGGTGCCGAGGTAGCCGCCGACGTCCTCACCGGAGCCGACGAGCAGGGTCGCGTAGTCCTGGCCGTTGGTGCCCGCGAAGACGCCGGTGGACGACCCCTTCAGCGCCAGCGGGTCGATCCCGGCCCGCTCCAGCGCCTCCCAGGAGGTCTCCAGCAGCAACCGCTGCTGCGGGTCCATCGCCAGCGCCTCACGCGGCGAGATGCCGAAGAACGCCGCGTCGAACCCGGCCGCGTCGGACAGGAAGCCGCCCTGGAGGCGGAAGCCGTCGGGGTCGGTGTACCGGTCGAGGTCCCAGCCACGGTCGGTCGGGAAGTCGCCGATGCCGTCGCGTCCCCCGGCGAGCAGCGCCCACAGGTCCTCGGGTGAGGAGACGCCGCCGGGGAAGCGGCAGGCCATGCCCACGATGACGATCGGGTCGTCGGTGTCGACCGCGACCGTGGCCACTGGGGCCGCGACGTCGTCGGCGCCGAAGAGTTCGTCCTTCAGGTGCCGGGCCAGCGCCGCGGGGGTCGGGTAGTCGAAGACGAGCGTGGTCGGCAGGCGGAGGCCGGTGACGGCGCCGAGGCGGTTGCGCAGTTCGACGGCGGTGAGCGAGTCGAAGCCGAGCTCCTTGAACGCCCGCTCGGCCTCGACCGCGTCCGGGGAGGCGTGCCCGAGGACACCGGCAACGTGGGTGCGCACGACGGCGAGCAGCCGCCGGAGCCGTTCCGCCGCCGGGAGGTCCGCCAGCGCGGAAAGGTCGCCCGTGGCGGGCGCCGACTCGGGGGCGGGGCGCGAGAGGATGCGCCGCATCTCCGGCAGATCGGACAGGGCGGGCAGCGGGCGGGCGGAGCTGAAGATGTGCGCGAGGCCGTCCCAGTCGATCTCGACGACGGCCAGGAAGGTCTCGTCGGCGGAGAGGGCCTGGCCGAGGATGGTCAGCGCGGTCGCGGGGTCGAGCGACCGGCCGCCCCGGCGCTTCATCTGCTCCTCGACGAGCCCGTGGTCGGCCATCCCGCCGCCCGACCAGTGGCCCCAGCCGACCGACAGCGCGGGCAGCCCGAGGCCGCGGCGGTGGTGCGCCAGGGCGTCGAGGAAGGCGTTGCCGGGGGCGTAGTTGCCCTGCCCGGCCACGCCGAACGACCCGGCGAACGAGGAGAACAGGATGAAGCTCTCCACGTCGCCGGCGAGTTCGTGCAGGTTGACGGCCGCGTCGACCTTGACCCGCAGCACCCGTTCGATCTGGGCGGGGGTTAGGTCCTCGACGACGGCGTCGTCCAGGATCGCGGCGGTGTGCACGACCCCGTTGACCGGGTGCTCGGCCAGCAGCGCGGCGAGCGCGTCACGGTCGGAGACGTCGCACGCCGCGACGGTGACCCGGGCGCCGAGGTCGGTGAGTTCGCGCCGCAGGTCGTCGGCGCCGGGCGCGTCGGGGCCGCTCCGGCTGACCAGCAGCAGGTGGTCGGCGCCGCGTCCGGCGTACCAGCGGGCCACGTGCGCGCCGAGCGCGCCGGTCCCGCCGGTGATCAGAATCGTTCCGGCCGGTACGTCTTCAGCGACCTCCCCGCCCTGGAACGGCGCCCGCGAGAGCCGCCGCCCGAAGACCCCGCCCTCGCGGACGGCCACTTCCTCTTCCCCGATCCCGCCGAGCACCGCGACGAGCCGGTCGAAGTCACGTTCGCCCATCTCGGCGGGCAGGTCGGCCACGCCGCCCCAGCGCTGGAGGTGCTCCTGGGCGACCACGCGCCCGAGCCCCCAGACGAGCGCCTGGAGGGGCGAGGTGACGATGTCCCCCCGGCCGGTGGCCACGGCTCCCCGGGTGAGGCACCAGAGCGGCGCGTCGATCCCGGCGTCCCCGAGCGCCTGCACGAGCAGCACGGTCCTGGCCATCCCGTCGCGCGACCCGTCGAGGGCGACCAGGGAGACGACCCCGGCGACGTCGGTGGGCAGGCGCTCGGCGAGTTCGTCCCGCGAGAGCCCGTTGATCGGGACGGTGACTACCCGCGTGGCCCGGTCGCCCAGCCCCCGCACGATCTCGGGCTCACCCGATCCGGCGACCACCACGAGCCAGGTGCCGGTCAGCGATCCCTCCCTGACCTGCGGCACTGGCTTCCACGTCACGCGGTAGCGCAGGTCGTCGGCCGGGTCGGCGTTCTTCTGGCGCCGCCGCCACGCCGACAGCACCGGGAGCGTGCCGCCCAGCCCGTCGATGTCGGCGGCGTCGGCCACGTCGAGGGCGGCGGCGACGGCGGCCGGGTCCCCGGCCTCGACCGCCGACCAGAACACCTGCTCCTCGGGCGTGACGATCAGCGGCGGGACGTAGGTGGGCCAGAACCGGGTGCGCTGGAAGGCGTAGGTGGGCAGGTCGGTCGTGGCGGCCCGGCCGAAGGCGGGCGTCCAGTCGACCTCGACGCCGGAGACCCAGGCCTCGCCGAGCGAGGTGTGGAACCGGGCGAGCGAGCCCTCGTCGCGGCGCAGCGTGCCGACGACGGTGACGTTCTCGAGCGTCTCCTCGATGCCGACGATGAGCCCCGGATGCGGGCTGGCCTCGACGAACGTGGTGTAGCCCTGCTCGGCCAGCGCTCGGACCGACTCCTCCAGCCGCACGGTCCGCCGCAGGTTCTCGTACCAGTACTCCCCCGTCATGACGGAGGTGTCGAGCCAATCGGCCGTCACCGTGGAGAACACCGGCACCTCGGAGGCACGCGGCGAGATCCCGGCCAGCGCGGTCAGCACGGCCTCGCGGATCTCCTCGACGTGGTGCGAGTGCGAGGCGTAGTCGACCGGGAGGATCCGGGTGCGGGCGTCGATGCGATCCCGCAGTTCCTCCAGCGCCTCGACATCACCGGACACCACGACCGACGAGGGGCCGTTGACGACGGCGACGCTGAGCCGGTCGTCCAATTCCAAAGCGGAAGCGGGCAGCGCGACCGACATCATGCCGCCGCGCCCGGCCAGCGGACGCAGCGCCCGCGCCCGCAGCACCACCACCGCCGCCGCATCGGCCAAGGTCAGCGCCCCGGCCACACACGCGGCGGCGATCTCGCCCTGCGAATGACCGATCACTGCGGCCGGTGTCACGCCGTAGGACTTCCACAGTTCGGCCAGCGACACCATCACCGCCCACAGCGCGGGCTGCACCACTTCGACGTCGTCCAGCGAACCGTCGCGCACCACGTCCAGCGGCGACCAGTCGATGTGAGGCGCCAGGGCCTCGGCGCACTCGGCCATCCGGGCCGCGAAGACGGGTGAGGTGTCGAGCAGGTCGGCGGCCATCCCCGTCCACTGCGAGCCCTGGCCGGGGAAGACCATGACCACGCGGCCGTCGCCGGAACCGGTCACGCCGCGCGCGACCTCGGCGCCGTCGATCAGCACCGCCCGGTGGTCCATGGCGGTGCGGGTGGTGGCGAGGGAGAGACCCACGTCCGCGACCGGCGCGGAAGTGCGCGAGGCGTGGGCGCGGAGACGTACCAGCTGATCGTCGAGACCCTGAGCGGTCTTGGCGGAGAGCACCCACGGGACCGACGGCGGCGGGGGGCCGGGCACGATCTCTTCCGCGTCCTCGTCGGCGGGGGTCTCCTCGATGATCGCGTGGGCGTTGGTGCCGCTCACGCCGAACGACGAGATCCCGGCCCGGCGCGGCCGGTCGCCCGCGGGCCACGGCACCGCCTCGGTCAGCAGCGAGACGGCGCCCGCGTCCCACTCGACGTGCGACGACGGCTCGTCGACGTGCAGGGTCTTGGGCAGGACGCCGTTCCGCAGCGCCATCACCATCTTGATGACGCCCGCGACGCCGGCCGCCGCCTGGGTGTGGCCGAGGTTCGACTTCACCGAGCCGAGCCACAGCGGGCGGTCGCGGTCCTGGCCGTAGGTCGACAGGAGCGCCTGCGCCTCGATCGGGTCGCCGAGCGTGGTGCCGGTGCCGTGCGCCTCGACGACGTCCACGTCCTGGGTGGTGAGGGAGGCGTTCTCCAGAGCGGCCCTGATGACGCGCTGCTGCGCGGGGCCGTTGGGTGCGGTCAGGCCGGAGGAGGCGCCGTCCTGGTTGACGGCCGTGCCGCGGATGACGGCGAGCACGGGGTGGCCGTTCTTCCGCGCGTCCGACAGGCGCTCGACGAGCAGCATGCCGACGCCCTCGCCCCAGCCGGTGCCGTCGGCCGCGTTCGCGAACGCCTTGCAGCGACCGTCGGGCGCGAGACCACGCTGCCGGGAGAAGTCGATGAAGGCGACCGGCGTCGACATGATCGTGACGCCGCCCGCCAGGGCGAGGGAGCTCTCCCCCGACCGGAGCGACTGGACGGCCATGTGCAGCGCCACCAGCGACGCCGAGCACGCCGTGTCGACGGTGACCGCCGGGCCTTCGAGGCCGAGCGCGTAGGCGATGCGGCCGGACACGACGCTGGCCGCGTTGCCGGTGCCGAGGTAGCCCTCGACGCCCTCGGTGCCGCTCATCAGCAGCGACGCGTAGTCCTGGCCGTTGCTGCCGACGAACACGCCGACCGAGGTGCCGCGCGCCGAGGCGGGGTCGATCATGGCCCGCTCGAACGCCTCCCACGACGTCTCCAGCAGGAGCCGCTGCTGCGGGTCCATCGCCAGCGCCTCACGCGGCGAGATCCCGAAGAAGTCCGCGTCGAAGTCGCCCGCCGCGTCGAGGAAACCGCCCTCCCTGGCGTAGGAGGTGCCCTGGTGGTCGGGGTCGGGGTCGTAGAGGGCGTCGGTGTCCCAGCCCCGGTCGTGCGGGAACTCCCCGACGGCGTCGCCGCCGGCCGCCAGCAGCCGCCACAGGTCCTCCGGTGAGCGCACTCCCCCGGCGTAGCGGCAGGCCATTCCGACGATCGCGATCGGCTCCTGCTCGCCCGACTCCAGTTCGCGCAGGCGCCGGTGGGCCTTCCGCAGGTCCGCGGTCACCCACTTGAGGTATTCCCGGAGCTTGTCCTCGTTTGCCACTCTCATCACTCCTGGAAGGGCGAGGTTCAGGACTTGCCGAACTCTTTGTTGATCAGGTCGAAGATCTCGTCGTCCGAGGCGAAGTCGAGCGCCTCGTCCTCGGCGTCCGCGCCCGGCCGGAACCGGGCGACGAGGGTCTCCAGGCGGGTCAGGATCCGGGCGGCGTCCTCGTCGTCGAGCGTGGCGAGGGCGGCCTCGACCTTGTCCAGGTCGCCGGATATCGCGTCGGCGGGGCCGCCGCCGGGCGCGATCTCGCCGCGCAGGAAGCGGGCCAGGGCGATCGGGGTCGGGTAGTCGAACACGAGGGTCGAGGGCAGCCGCAGGCCGGTGACGGCCGCGAGGCGGTTGCGCAGCTCGACGGCGGTGAGCGAGTCGAAGCCCAGGTCGAGGAAGCCCCGGGTGGGCGCGACCGCGTCGGTGCGCTCGTAGCCGAGGACGATCGCGACGTGGGCGCGGACCAGCTCGGTGACGAGGCGGTCGCGTTCGGCGTCGGTGGCGGCGGCCAGCTTGGCGGCCAGCTCGTTCGCCTCCGACCGGTCGTCGGTGCGCGACTCGGCCGCGGCGGCCAGGGCGCGCCGCACCTCGGGCAGGTCCATCACCAGGCGGCTGGGCCGGGTGGCGGTGTAGGCCGGGTGGAACCGCGCCCAGTCGACGTCGCCGATCATCAGCACGGTGTCGCCGTGGTCGACCGCCCCGCGCATCGCGGCGAGCGCCCGGTCGGCGCGCATGGGCGGCATGCCGCTGCGGCGCAGCCGCTTCTCGACCAGCCCGCCGTCGGCCGCCATGCCGCCGTCGGCCCACGGTCCCCAGCCGATCGAGGTGGCGGGCAGGCCCTCCGCGCGGCGCATCTCGGCGAGGGCGTCGAGGTGGGCGTTGGCGGCGGCGTAGCTGCCCTGCCCGGCGCCGCCGAGGGTGCCGGCCGCCGAGGAGAAGAACACGAACGCGTCGAGGTTCCGGTCTCTGGTGAGTTCGTGCAGGTGGCGGGCGGCCTCGGTCTTCGGCTTGAGGACGTATTCGAGCCGGTCGGGGGTCATCGAGACGACGATGCCGTCGTCCAGGACACCGGCGGCGTGGACGACCGCCGTCAGGTCGGGCAGCGTGGCGAGCAGTTCCTCCAAGGCGGCGCGGTCGGCGGCGTCGCAGGCGGCGATGGTGACCCGGGCGCCCAGCGCCTCGATCTCCGCCTGGAGTTCGGCGGCGCCCTCGGCGTCCGGTCCGCGCCTGCTGGTGAGCACCAGATGTTCGGCGCCCTCTTCGGCCAGCTTGCGGGCGACGTGGGCGCCCAGGGCGCCGGTGCCGCCGGTGATGAGCACGCTGCCGCGCGGGGTCCACCCGTCGGGCGTCCCGGTCAGCGGCGCCCGGACGAGCCGGCGGGCCAGCACCCGGCCCTCGCGCACAGCCACCTCGTCTTCACCGGTCGAGCCGGAGAGGGCGGTCAGCAGGCCGATGCGGGCCAGGTCGTCGAAGACGGGCGGCAGGTCGATGAGACCGCCCCACTGGGCGGGGTGCTCCAGGCCGACCACGCGGCCCAGGCCCCAGATCTGGGCCTGCTCCGCGCTGGTGACGTCCGGGCCGGACGCGCCCCGGGTGACGCACCACAGGGGCACCTCGACCCCCGCCTCGACGACGGCCCGCACCAGCGTGACGGTCCGGTCGAGGCCCAGGGTGAGGGCCGGGTGGTCGGGATGGGGTCGTACGTCGAGACCGAGCAGGGAGACCACCCCGGCCAGGCCGTCGGCCTCCCGCAGGATCTCGGCGACGCGCTCACCGGGGGTGTCGGCGGGCACGCTGATGACGTCGGCGCCCCCGACGGCGAGGGTCTCGGCCATCGACGGGTCGTCGCCGACGAGCACCCAGGTGCCGGGGATCGTCGTGGTGCCGCCGTCCACGGGAACCCAGGTGGTCGTGTAGCGCCAGTCGGCGGTCTCGTCGCGGCGGCCGCGCCGCCAGGCCGTGATGGCGGGGAGGACCTCCGAGAACGGCCGGTCGGCGTCGACGCCGAGGAGCCCGGCCAGTTCGCCGCTGTCGACGGCGTCCCAGAAGCCGCTGTCCTCGGTGACCGGGAGGTGCGGGGCGATGTCGGGCCAGAAGCGGCCGCGCCGGAACGGGTAGGTCGGCAGGTCGACCTTGGCCCTCGGCCCGTCGAACACGGCCTCCCAGTCGAGCGCCACACCGTGGGCGTGGAGCCGGGCGACGGCGGTCATCAGGGCGTGGCCCTCGGGCCGGTCGCCGCGCAGCGCCGGGACGAGCAGCAGGCCGCCGTCGTCGAGGCAGCCCTGCGCGAGCGCGGTCAGCACGCCGTCCGGGCCGAGTTCGACGAACCGGGTGACCCCTTCGGCCGCCAGCGCGGCGATCCCGTCGCGGAACCGGACCGCCCGGCGCACGTGCCTGACCCAGTAGCCGGGCTCGGTCAGCTCGGTCGCGACCGCGCCGGTGACGTTGGAGACGACCGGGATCAGCGGCGGGTGGTAGGTCAGCCCGGCGGCGACCCGCTGGAAGTCGGCCAGCATCGGGTCCATGTGGGGCGAGTGGAAGGCGTGCGAGACGTTGAGCTTCTTCGTCTTGCGGCCCTTCGCGGCCCACAGGTCGGCGACGGCGCAGGCGTCGGCCTCGTCGCCGGAGACGACGACGGCCCTCGGCCCGTTGATCGCGGCGATGTCGACGTCTCCGGCCAGGGTGGGCCGGACCTCGTCCTCGGACGCCTGAATCGAGATCATCGCGCCGCCCGGCGGGAGCGCCTGCATCAGCGCGCCGCGCGCAGCGACCAGGGTGCACGCGTCCTCCAGGGACAGCACCCCGGCGACGTGGGCGGCGGTCAGTTCGCCGATCGAGTGACCGGCCACGAAGTCGGGCCGCAGGCCCCACGACTCGGCCAGCCGGAACAGCGCGACCTCGATGACGAACAGGCTCGCCTGCGTGTACATCGTCTGGTGCAGCGCGTCGTTCATGCCGTCGGCGGCGAAGATGACGTCGCGCAGCGGCCGGTCGAGCGCCGCGTCGAGGTGCGCGCACGCCTGGTCGAACGCCTCGGCGAAGACGGGGAAGCTCTCGTAGAGCTCGCGGCCCATTCCGGCGCGCTGGGCGCCCTGGCCGCTGAACAGCACGGCGAGCAGCCCGTCGGAGACGACCCCCTCGACCAGCCCGGCCGAGGCGCCCCCGGTGGCGAGGGCGTCGAGGCCGCGCAGCAGCCCTTCGGTCTCCTGGCCGACGACGACGGCCCGGTGCTCGAAGGAGGCGCGGGCGGTGGCCAGGGTGTATCCGACGGCGGCGGGGTCGGCGTCGTCGGCGAGGTGGTCGCGGAGCCTGGCGGCCTGGGCGCGGAGCGCCTCCTCGCTGCGGCCCGACAGCAGCCACGGCACGGTCGACAGGCCCGTGTTCGCCGCGACCGGGGCCGGGACGGCGGGCGGCGCCTCCTCGATGATCACGTGGGCGTTGGTGCCGCTCACGCCGAACGAGGAGATGCCGGCCCGGCGCGGCCGCTCACCGGCGGGCCAGGCCTCAGCCTCGTGGAGCAGTTCGACGCGGCCGGCCGTCCAGTCGATCTCGGTGGAGGGGCGGTCGGCGTGCAGCGTCTTGGGCAGCAGGTCGTTCTGGAGGGCGAGCACCATCTTGATGACGCCCGCGACGCCCGCCGCCGCCTGCGTGTGGCCGATGTTCGACTTGGACGAGCCCAGCTTGAGCGGTTCGTCCCGGTCCTGGCCGTAGGTGGCGAGGAGCGCCTGGGCCTCGATCGGGTCGCCCAGGCGGGTGCCGGTGCCGTGCGCCTCGACGGCGTCGACCTCGGGGGCGGTCAGCCGCGCGTTGGCGAGGGCCTGGCGGATGACGCGCTGCTGCGAGGGGCCGTTGGGGGCGGTGAGGCCGTTGGAGGCGCCGTCCTGGTTGACGGCCGAGCCGCGGATCACCGCGAGGACCGGGTGGCCGTTGCGCTCGGCGTCCGACAGGCGCTCCAGGAGGAGGACTCCGGCGCCCTCGCCCCAGCCGGTGCCGTCGGCCTCGTCGGAGAAGGGCTTGCAGCGGCCGTCCTCGGCGAGGCCGCGCTGCTTGCTGAACCCGATGAACGCGCCCGGCGTCGCCATGACGGTGACGCCGCCGGTCAGCGCGAGCGTGCACTCGCCCTGGCGGAGCGCCTGGACCGCCAGGTGCAGGGCGACCAGCGACGCGGAGCAGGCGGTGTCGACGGTGACCGCCGGGCCCTCCAGCCCGAGGGCGTAGGACAGGCGGCCGGAGACGACGCTGGCGGCGTTGCCGGTGGTCAGGTAGCCGTCGGTGTCGACCTGTCCGGCGATGAGCAGGGCTGCGTAGTCCTGGCCGTTGGTGCCCGCGAAGACGCCGGTCGGGGTGCCCTTCAGCGACGACGGGTCGATCCCGGCGCGCTCGACGGCCTCCCAGGCGGTCTCCAGCAGGAGCCGCTGCTGCGGGTCCATCGCGACGGCCTCGCGGGGGGCGATGCCGAAGAATCCGGGGTCGAAGTCGGCGGCCTCGTAGAGGAACGCGCCCTCCCGGGCGTAGCTGGTGCCGGGGCTGTCGGGGTCGGGGTCGTACAGGCCCTCGACATCCCAGCCCCGGTCGGCGGGGAACGGGCCGACGGCGTCGACTCCCCCGGCGAGCAGGTCCCAGAACTCCTCGGGGGTGGTGACCCCGCCGGGGAACCGGCAGCCCATCGAGACGATGGCGATCGGCTCGTCGGAGGCGGCGGCCGTGAGGGGCGTGGTGTCCTCCTCCTGTACGCCGGTCAGCTCGCCGCGCAGGAACACCGCCAGGGCGGTGGGGGTCGGGTGGTCGAACACCATCGTGGCCGGGAGCCGCAGGCCGGTCGCCGTGGCGACCAGGTTGCGGAGCTCGACGCTGGTGAGGGAGTCGAAGCCCAGGTCCTTGAAGGGCTTTCCGGGCTCGATCGTGTCGGGGGTGGCGTGCCCCAGCACGGCCGCGACCTGGGTGCGGACCAGATCGAGCAGCTCCCGCTCCGACAGTCCGGCCGCCGCGACGGGCTCGGCCTGGGCCGGGGTCTCGGTGCGGCGCGACTCGGGCACTCCGTCGAGCACCGGCCGGGGCCGGGCGGCGGTGAAGGCGGGGGCGAACTTCTCCCAGTCGACGTCGGCGACGGCGACGGAGGTGTCGCCGCAGTCGAGCGCCCGCTGGAGCGCGGCCAGCGCCAGGGCGGGCCGCATCGGCGTCAGTCCGCTGCGGCGCATGCGCGCCTCGATCTTCTCCTCGGTGGCCAGGCCCGCCTCCGCCCAGGGGCCCCACGCCACCGAGGTGGCGGTGAGGCCGAGCGAGCGGCGGTGCCCGGCGAGGGCGTCGAGGTAGGCGTTGGCGGCGGCGTAGTTGCCCTGCCCGGCGGCGCCGAGCGTCCCGGCGATCGAGGAGAACAGGACGAACGCGTCGAGGTCCCCGGCCAGTTCGTGCAGGTGCCGGGCGGCGCCGGCCTTGGCGGCCAGCACCCGGTCGAAGCGTTCGGCGGTCAGGGTCTCGACCAGGCCGTCGTCGAGCACGGCGGCGGCGTGGAAGATCGACGTCACGGGGTGTTCTGCCAGGAGGGCGGCCACGCTGTCGCGGTCGGCGATGTCACAGGCGACGACCTTCGCGCCCAGCTCGGTCACGAGGTCGGCGGCGCCCGGGGCGTCGGGCCCCGAACGGCTGACCAGCAGCAGGTCGCGGACGCCCTGGTCGTACAGCCAGCGGGCGACGAAGCGGCCGACGCCGCCGGTGCCGCCGGTGACCAGCACGGTGCCTCCGGGGCGCCACGGGGTTCCGGTCTCGCTCCCGGCGCGGGTGAGCCGGGCGGCGAAGACGCCCGACGGGCGGATGGCGATCTGGTCCTCCGCGCCGATGCCGACCAACACGGTGGCCAGGCGCGCGGTGGCCCGGTCGTCGAGGTCGGCGGGCAGGTCGATCAGGCCGCCCCAGCGGTCGGGGTGCTCCAGGCCGATCACCCGGCCGAGGCCCCAGAGCGGCGCCTGGTCGACGTCGATCGGGCCGTCGGAACGGCCGACGCTCACCGCGCCCCGAGTGACGATCCAGAGCGGCGCGGTGGTGCCGTTCAGTGCGCGGAGCAGGTCGGCGGTCGCGGCGAGGCCGAGCAGCGAGACCACTCCGGCCGGTGCCGGGACACCGGTCAGGTCGTCTCCAGGGGCCACGACGACGACCTCGGCGCCGTGGGCGGTCAGGGCGGCCGCGATCGGGTGGCCGGGCTCGTCGGTGACGACGATCCAGGTGCCGGTCAGGCTCCGGGCGGGCGGGGTGAGCGGCTTCCACGTGAGGACGTAGCGCAGGGCGTCGACCGCCGACGTCTCCCGGCGGCGGCGCCGCCACGACGCCAGCGCCGGAAGCGCGTCGCCCAGGGGGCCGAGGTCGAGCGCGGCCAGGCCGTCGAGGTCCTCCTGCTCGACGGCGGTCCAGAAGGCGTCGTCGAGGGGGTCGCCGGAGGAGACCGGGGCGGCCGGGGTGGGCCAGTAGCGCTGGCGCACGAAGGCGGAGGTCGGCAGTTCGACCGGGGCGCCGTCGAGCTTCCAGTCGACCGGCACGCCGTCGGCGAAGGCCTGGCCGAGCGAGGTCAGGAAGCGGCCGAGGCCGCCCTCGTCGCGCCGCAGCGACCCGAGGACCGAGGCGGCGGAGCCCTGCGCGTCGAGCGTCTCCTGGATCGGCACGGTCAGCACCGGGTGCGTGCTGACCTCGATGAACGTGCCGAATCCCTGCTGGGCGAGCGCGGTGACGGCCTCGTCGAAGCGCACGGTGCGCCGCAGGTTGGTGTACCAGTACTCCGCGTCCATCACCGTGGTGTCGAGCCAGGCCGCGGTGACGGTGGAGAAGAACGGGACATCGCTGACGCGGGGCGAAATTTCGCTCAACAGCTGGATGAGCTCGTCGTGGATCTCCTCCGCGTGGTGCGAGTGGGAGGCGTAGTCGACCGGGAGGACGCGGGTCCGCACGCTCAGCGACGCACCGAGTTCCTCCAGGGCCGCCACGTCGCCCGAGACCACGACCGACGACGGGCCGTTGATCGTGGCGACCGACAGGCGGTCGTCCAGGACGAGTTCGGAGGCGGGCAGCGCGACCGACATCATGCCCCCGCGCCCGGCCAGCGCCAGGATCGCCCTGCTGCGCAGGGCCACGACGGCGGCGCCGTCCTCGATCGAGAGAGCGCCCGCCACGACGGCGGCGGCGATCTCCCCCTGCGAGTGGCCGACGACGGCGGCGGGCTCGACGCCGTAGGACCGCCAGAGCGCGGCCAGCGAGACCATCACGGCCCACAGCGCGGGCTGCACCACGTCGGTCCGCTCCAGCGAGCCGCCGCGCACCGTCTCGATCAACGGCCAGTCCGTGTACGGCTCCAGCGCCGCCGCGCACTCCTCCATCCGCGCCGCGAACACCGGCGAGGAGTCGAGCAGCCCGGCTGCCATGCCGACCCACTGCGAGCCCTGGCCGGGGAAGACCATCACCACCTGGCCGGCGGCCGGGTTCACGGTGCCGCGCGCCAGCCCGGCGGCCGACCGTCCGGAGGCCAGCGCCTCCAGCGCGGAGCGGTCGAGGACGACGGCCCGGTGGTCGTGCAGGGCGCGGGTGGCGAGCAGCGAGGCGGCCACGCGGGCCGGGTCGGCGACCGGCCAGTCGCGCAGGCGGGCGGCCTGCTCGCGCAGCGCCTCGGGGCTCTTGGCCGACAGCACCCAGGGAGTGATCTCCGCCGGGGTGGCGGCCTCGATCGGGGCCGGCTCGGGGGCCTGCTCCAGGATGATGTGCGCGTTGGTGCCGCTCAGGCCGAACGACGACACACCGGCCCGGCGCGGGCGGCCGGTCTCGGGCCACGGCATCGCCTCGGTGACCAGCTCGACCGCGCCCGCCGACCAGTCGACGTGCGACGACGGCGCGTCGACGTGCAGGGTCGGCGGCAGTTCGGCGTGCCCCAGCGCGAGGACCATCTTGATGATGCCGGCGATCCCGGCGGCGGCCTGGGTGTGGCCGATGTTCGACTTGACCGAGCCGAGCCACAGGGGTTCGTCGCGCTCCTGCCCGTACGTCGCCAGCAGGGCCTGCGCCTCGATCGGGTCACCGAGGGTGGTCCCGGTGCCGTGCGCCTCGACGGCGTCGACCTCGCGGGCGGTCAGGCGGGCGTTCGCGAGGGCCTGCCTGATGACCCGCTGCTGCGAGGGGCCGTTGGGGGCGGTCAGGCCGTTGGAGGCGCCGTCCTGGTTGACGGCGGTGCCCCTGATGACGGCGAGGATCGGATGGCCGTTGGCCTCGGCGTCGGCGAGGCGCTCCACGACGATCATGCCCGCGCCCTCGGAGAAACCGGCGCCGTCGGCCGCGTCGGCGAACGCCTTGCAGCGGCCGTCGGCGGCGACGCCCTTCTGGCGGGAGAACTCGACGAACAGGCCCGGCGTGGACATGATCGTCGCGCCGCCCGCGAGGGCCAGCGAGCACTCGTTGCTTCTGAGGGCCTGGACCGCCATGTGCAGCGCCACCAGCGACGCCGAGCACGCGGTGTCGACGGTGACGGCGGGGCCCTCCAGGCCCAGGCTGTAGGCGATGCGGCCGGAGAGCACGCTGGCGGTGGTGCCGGTGGCGACATAACCGCCGACGTCCTCCGTCGCGGTCATCAGCAGCGGCAGGTAGTCCTGGCCGTTCGTGCCGGCGAAGACGCCGGTCGCGGTGCCCTTGAGCGACGACGGGTCGATGCCCGCCCGCTCCAGCGCCTCCCACGAGATCTCCAGGAGCACCCGCTGCTGCGGGTCCATCGCGAGGGCCTCGCGGGGCGAGATGCCGAAGAAGGCAGGGTCGAAGTCGGCCGCGCCGTCCAGGAAGCCGCCTTCTGCGGCGTCGCTGACCAGCCCGTCGAGGTCCCAGCCCCGGTCGGCCGGGAACGGGCCGATCCCGTCGGCGCCGGTCGAGAGCATCTCCCACAGCTCGCCGGGGGTGCCGACCCCGCCGGGCAGCCGCAGCCCGATGCCCACGATGGCGATCGGCTCGTCGGAGCTCACCGTGGCGGTCACGGCGGCGACGGCGGCCTGGGTGCCGAGCAGTTCGTCCCTGATGTACGCCGCCAGCACGCGGGGGCTCGGGTGGTCGAACACCAGCGTGGCCGGCAGCCGCAGCCCGGTCGCGGCGGCGAGCCGGTTGCGCAGGTCGACGGAGGTCAGCGAGTCGAAGCCGAGCTCCTTGAACGCCCGGCCCGGGTCGACGGCCTCGGCCGAGGCGTGCCCGAGCACGTCGGCGACCTGGCTCTTGACCAGGTCGAGCACGAGGAGGTCGCGGTCGGCGGGCGACAGCCCGGCCAGCCGGTCGGAGACGGTCTCCGGAGCGGCGACGGCGGTGACCCGGTCGCGGAGTTCGGGCAGGTCGCTCAGCGCGGGCGGGATCGAGGCGCCGGTACGGCCGTCGGTCGAGGCGGCCCAGTCGACGTCGGCGACCGCGACGAACGTCTCGTCGAGGGCGAGGGCCTGGTCGAGCAGGGTCAGCGCCTTGGCGGGGTCGAGCGACCGGCCGCCGCGCCGCTTCATCTGCTCCTCGACGACGTCGTCACCGGCCATGCCGTCGCCGGCCCAGTGGCCCCAGCCGATCGAGGTGGCTTTGAGGCCCAGCGAGCGGCGGTGGTGGGCGAGGGCGTCGAGGTACGCGTTGCCCGGTGCGTAGTTGCCCTGGCCCGCCACGCCGTAGGAACCGGCGAAGGAGGAGAACAGGACGAACAGGGAGAGATCGCCGGTGAGTTCGTGCAGGTTGCGGGCGGCGTCGACCTTGACCTGGGTGACCCTCTCGACCTGGGCGGTGGTCAGGGCGTCGATGACGGCGTCGTCCAGGATCGCGGCCGTGTGGACCACGCCAGCGATCGGGTGGGTGTCCAGGAGGACGGCGAGCTGGTCATGGTCGGAGACGTCGCACGCCACGACCGTGGCGCCGAGTTCCTCGGCGAGCTCCTGGGCTCCGGGGGCGTTCGGCCCCGAGCGGGAGACCAGGAGCAGGTCGCGGGCGCCCTTGTCGTGGAGCCAGCGGGCGACCTGGGCGCCGAGGGCGCCGGTGCCGCCGGTGACCAGGATCGTGCCCTCGGGCATCCAGTCGCGCGGAGTGCGTGCCGGTCGCGTCCCGTGGACGAGACGGCGGGCGAAGACACCCGACGGCTTGATGGCGAGTTCGTCCTCCGGGCCGTGCAGGGCCGCGAGGAGGTCGTCGCGGTTGTAGCCGTCGGCCAGGTCGATCAGGCCGCCCCAGCGGTCGGGGTGCTCGGCGGCGGCGACCCGGCCGAAGCCCCAGAGCATGGCCTGGTCGGGGCCGGTCGACGCGTCGGTGACGCACCAGAGCGGGGCGCCGATCCCGGCGTCACCGAGGGCCTGGACGAGGGCGAGCGTCGCGGGGAGCGTGCCGAGCAGCGAGATCACGCCGTCGGCCGGGGTGAGGGCTTCGGCATAGGCCGCGCGGTCGGGGGCGCCGACCTCGACGACCGTGCCGCCGAGGGCCGCGGCCACTCCCCGGTCGTCGCCGCCTTCGGGGACGACGACCAGCCAGGTGCCGGTGGCGGGGCCGGGCCGCAGGGTGACGGGCTTCCAGTCGATCGCGTAGCGCCAGCCGTCGAGCTCGCCCGACTCCTGGCGCGAGCGGTGCCAGGCGGAGAGGGCGGGCAGCACCTCGGCCAGGGCGGGGCCGTTCTCGATGCCCAGCGTGGTGGCCAGTTCGCCGAGGTCGGCGCGGCCGACGACGTCCCAGAAGGCGGCGTCGGCCGGGCCCTGCGCCGGTGCCGTCTTCGGGAGGGACGGCCAGAAGCGGTCGCGCCGGAACGCGTAGGTCGGCAGGGGGACGCGGACGGCGCCCGTACCGGAGAAGACGGCCGGCCAGTCGACCGGGACGCCCTGGACGTGGGCCTCGGCCACGGAGCGCAGGAAGCGGCCCAGGCCGCCCTCGCCCCGGCGCAGTGTGCCCACGACGGCGGCGCTCGCCGCGCTTTCCTGGATCCCGGCGGTGAGGCCCGGATGCGGGCTGACCTCGACGAACGCGCCGTAGCCCTGGCGTACGAGGCTCCGCACGGAGTCCTCCAGCAGGACGGTGCTCCGCAGGTTCCGGTACCAGTAGGCGGCGTCCATCGTGGTCGTGTCGAGCCAGTCGCCGGTGACCGTGGAGAAGAACGGGACCTCGCTGTCACGCGGCGAGATGCCGTCGAGGAGCTCCAGGAGCTCGTCGTGGATCTCCTCCACGTGGTGGGAGTGGCTCGCGTAGTCGACCGGGATCACCCGGGTTCGCGCGTTCACCGACGCGCGGAGTTCTTCGAGCGCGTCCACGTCGCCCGAGACGACGATCGACGACGGCCCGTTGATCGCGGCGATCGAGAGGCGGTCGTCCAGGTCGAGCTCGGCGGCGGGCAGCGCGACCGACATCATGCCGCCGCGCCCGGCCAGCGCCAGGATCGCCTTGCTGCGCAGGGCCACGACGGCGGCGCCGTCCTCGATCGACAGCGCGCCCGCCACGACGGCGGCGGCGATCTCGCCCTGCGAGTGGCCCACCACGGCGGCGGGCTCGACGCCGTACGACCGCCAGACGGCCGCCAGGGAGACCATGACGGCCCAGAGCGCGGGCTGGACGACGTCCACCCGCTCGATCTCGCCGCTGCGGACGACGTCGAGCAGCGACCAGTCGACGTGCGGGGCCAGCGCGTCGGCGCACTCGCCCAGGCGGTCGAGGAAGACGGCCGAGGTCTCCATCAGCTCGGCGGCCATGCCGGCCCACTGCGAACCCTGGCCGGGGAAGACCATGACGGCCCGCTCGGCGTCCCGGGCGGCGACGCCGGACACCAGGCCGGGGCCGGTGCGCCCGGCGGCGAGCGCGTCGAGGGCGGCCGGGTCGAACACGACCGCCCGGTGGTCGAGCGAGGCGCGGGTGGTGACGAGGGAGTAGCCGACGTTGACCACGTCCTGACCGGAGTGGTCGCGGAGCCGGGCCGCCTGGGCGCGCAGCGCCTCGGGGGTCTTGGCCGACAGCACCCACGGCGTGATCTCCAGCGGGGTGGCGTCGTCGATCGGGGCGGGCTCGGGGGCCTGCTCCAGGATCGTGTGGGCGTTGGTGCCGCTGAACCCGAACGACGACACGGCCGCGCGGCGCGGACGGCCGGTCTCGGGCCAGGGGATCGTCTCGGTGACGAGTTCGACGGCGCCGGACGTCCAGTCGACGTGGGGGCTGGGTTCGTCGGCGTGCAGCGTCTTGGGCAGGACGCCGTGCTGGAGCGCCAGCACCATCTTGATCACGCCCGCCACACCGGCGGCGGCCTGGGTGTGGCCGATGTTCGACTTCACCGAGCCGAGCCGCAGCGGTTCCGCGCGGTCGCGGCCGTAGGTGGCGAGCAGGGCCTGGGCCTCGATGGGGTCACCGAGGGTGGTGCCGGTGCCGTGGGCCTCGACCGCGTCGACGTCGGCGGTGGTCAGGCGGGCGTTGGCGAGCGCCTGCCGGATGACCCGCTGCTGCGAGGGGCCGTTGGGGGCGGTCAGCCCGTTGGAGGCGCCGTCCTGGTTGATGGCCGAACCCCGGACGATCGCCAGCACCGGGTGACCGTCGCGCACGGCGTCGGACAGGCGCTCGACAACGAGCACGCCGACGCCCTCTCCCCAGCCCGTGCCGTCGGCGGACGCCGCGAACGCCTTGCACCGCCCGTCGGGGGCCAGCCCCCGCTGCCGCGAGAACTCCACGAACGCGCCCGGCGTCGACATCACGGTCACGCCGCCCGCCAGCGCGAGCGTGCACTCCCCCTGCCGCAGTGCCTGGACGGCCAGGTGCAGCGCCACCAGCGAGGCCGAGCAGGCGGTGTCGACCGTGACCGCCGGACCTTCGAGACCGAAGGTGTACGCCAGCCGTCCCGACACCACGGAGGCCGCGTTGCCGGTGCCGAGGTAGCCCTCCGACCCCTCGGGCGCGCGCTGGGCGAGCTGCGCGTAGTCCTGTCCGTTCGTGCCGACGAACACGCCGGTACGTCCGCCCTTGAGCGACAGCGGATCGATGCCGGCCCGCTCGAACGCCTCCCACGAGGTCTCCAGCAGGAGCCGCTGCTGCGGGTCCATCGCCAGCGCCTCACGGGGCGAGATGCCGAAGAAGTCGGCGTCGAAGTCGGCCACGCCGCGCAGGAACGCGCCCTCGCGGGTGTAGGAGGTGCCCGGGTTCTCCGGGTCGGGGTGGTAGAGGGCGTCGAGGTCCCAGCCGCGGTCCATCGGCAGCTCCGACACGGCGTCGCCGCCGTCGACGAGGAGCCGCCACAGGTCCTCCGGCGAGGAGACGCCACCGGGGAACCGCAGGCCCATGCCGACGATCGCGATCGGCTCGTCGTCGGCGGCCACGACCACGGGGGCGAGGTCGGCGGGGGCGTGTCCCTCACCGAGTTCCCCGCCGAGGAAGCCCGCGAGGGTGAGGGGGGTCGGGTGGTCGTACACCAGAGTCGGTGGCAGTGAGAGGCCGGTGGCGGCGGCGAGCCGGTTGCGGAATTCGACCGCCGTCAGGGAGGTGAAGCCGAGGTCCTTGAAGGCGCGCGTCGTCTCGACCGACGCGGAGGAGGGATGGCCGAGGACGACCGCGACGGCGTCCCTGACCACGTCGAGCAGGAGCCGGTCGCGGGCCGCGCCGCCGAGTCCCGCGAGCCGTCCGGCCAGGCCGGTGGGGGCGTCGGCCCTGACCGGACGGCTCTCCGTCAGGTTGCTCAGCAGAGGACCGGGCACGCCCTGGGCGAACCGGTCCCAGTCGACGTCGGCGACCGCGACGACGCCGGGTCCCGCCTGTCCGAGCACGTCGAGCGCCAGGCCGGGCGGCAGGGCGGTGAGACCGCCACGGCGCAGGCGCGCGGCCACCTCGTCGTCGTCGGCCATGCCGCCGTCGGCCCACGGACCCCAGGCGATGGACGTGCCGGGCTTGCCGTCGGCGCGGCGCTTCTCGACGAGGGCGTCGAGGTAGGCGTTGGCGGCGGCGTAGTTGGCCTGCCCGGCGGCGCCGACGACGCCCGCCAGGGAGGAGAAGGTGACGAAGGCGTCGAGGTCGCCGGTCAGCTCGTCGAGGTTGCGGGCGGCGTCGGCCTTGGCGGCGATGACGGCGTGCAGTCGCTCGGGGGTGAGCCCGTCGATGACGCCGTCGTCGAGAATTCCCGCGGCGTGCACGACGGCGGTGACCGGCGTGCGCTCCAGCAGCGCCCTGAGCTGGTCACGGTCGGAGACATCACAGGCCACGACGGTGGCCGGCAGCTCGGCAGCACCCGGCGCGTCGAGCCCTCTGCGGCTCGCGACGACGACCTCGGCGCCCTGGTCGGCCAGCCAGTGGACCACGCGGCGGCCGATCGCGCCGGTGCCGCCGGTGACCAGGACGGTCCCCGACGGTGTCCAGGACGGTCCGCCGAGCGGAGCACGGCCGAGGCGCCGGGCGAACACGCCGGAGGGCCTGATCGCGACCTGGTCCTCGGTCCCGGCGAGCACCTGGTTCAGCAGGGGCGTGGTGCGTTCGTCCAGTACGGCGTCGACCAGCCCACCCCAACGGTCGGGCGCCTCAAGCGCGGCCGACCGGCCGAAGCCCCAGAGCATGGCCTGGTCAGGGTCGGTGACCGTGTCGGTGCCGCCGATACCGACGGCGCCCTCAGTGAGGATCCAGAGCCTGCCCTGGCCGATGGCCTGGGTGAGCGCGAGCGCCTGCGCGGGTGACGGCTTGACGGCGAGAACGCCCTGGATGTCGTCGTATGCGCCGAGCCGCGCGGCCATGACCTCACGGTCGTCAGTGGCCTCGACGATGATCGTCTCGGTGTCCAGTACGGGGGTCTCGACGCCCTCGTGGGCGACGATGAGCCACCGGCCGTCGATGGAGCCGGTGGGCGGGGCGGAGGTCCACTCGACCCGGTAGCGCCACTGGTCGACGCGCGAGCTCTCCCGGCGCTGGCGGCGCCATCCGGCGAGGGCGGGGAGGACGACCTCCAGCGATGCGCGTTCGACGTCGAGTGTGCCGGCGAGGGTGTCGAGGTCCTCGCGTTCGACGGCGTCCCAGAAGGTGCCGTCGACGGGGTGGTGGTCGGGCTCACCGGCGTCGAGCCAGTAGCGGTGATGCTGGAAGGCGTAGGTGGGCAGGTCGACCCGTTCGGCGCCCGGGAAGTCCCAGGTGACGGTGGCGCCGCGCTGCCACATCCCGGCGAGGGCGCGGTGGAAGGCGGTGACCTCGTCCTGGTCCTTGCGGAGCGCCGGGACGGCGTCGTCGACCATGGCGGAGAGCACGGCGTCCGGCCCGATCTCCAGCACCCGCACGGCGTCGAGCGCTTCGACGGCGTCGGCGAACCTGACCGTGGCGCGGACGTGCCTGACCCAGTAGCCGGGGTCGGTCACATCGGCCCCCGCCTCGACCGACGAGACGAAGTCGATGGCCGGGGGGTGGAAGGAGATCCCGGTGAGGGCGCGGCGGAAGTCGTCGAGCATCGGCTCCATGAGGGCCGAGTGGAAGGCGTGCGAGACGGTGAGCCGCTTGGTCCTGCGGCCGAGGGCGGCCAGGCGGGCGGCCTCTTCCAGGATGTCGGCCTCGGGGCCGGAGATGACGACCGAGTCCGGGCCGTTGATCGCGGCGATATCGACATTGCCCGAAATTTCGGTATGTGCGGCCTGGATGGCGACCATCGCCCCACCGGGCGGAAGCGCCTGCATCAGCGCACCCCGCGCCTTGACGAGCGTGCACGCGTCGTCGAGCGACAGCACACCCGCGCAGTGCGCGGCGGCGATCTCCCCGATCGAGTGCCCGGCCACGACATCGGGCCGGACGCCGAACGACTCGAACAGCCGGAACAGCGCGACCTCTAAGGCGAAGATCGCGGCCTGGGTGGTGGCGGTCTCGTTCAACTCGGAACCCTGGAGCCGCAGCCCCGGGAAACGGGTCAGGACCTCATCGAAGGCGGCGGCGAACACGGGGAACTCCCGGTGGAGTTCAGCCCCCATGTGGTCGCGCTGCGCCCCTTGCCCGGTGAACACGAACGCGGTCCGCCCCCGCCGAGCCTGAACCGCCTCGACCGCCCGCAGCCCACCGACCAGCCGCTCCCGGTCCCCAACCACGACCCCGCGCCACTCCATCGAGGAGCGGTGGGTAAGCGAAAGCGCCACATCGGCAACGTCTTCGGTGGTGACGAACCGGCGAAGCCGATCAGCCTGCGCCTGAAGCGCCCCCTCGGACCGCGCCGACAGAATCCACGGCACGACCGGCCCGGACGAGATGGACGACCCATCGGCCGACATTTCCGAAATGTCGGGCGCGATCGATGGGTCATGGGCTGACGTCCCCGACGTCTCACCTGTCGACATTTCCGAAATATCGGTGGTGGCGGAGGAAACCGACCGCACACCCGTGTTCGGCGCACCACGCCGCCCCTTTGTCGGAGCGGGCGACATATCCGAAATATCGGGTGTGGAGGAGTTCTGTCCGGCCGGGGCCTGTTCGATGATGGTGTGGGCGTTGGTGCCGCTGATGCCGAAGGACGAGATGGCCGCGCGGCGGGGGTTGCCGGTTTCCGGCCAGGAGCGGTGTTCGGTCAGGAGGGAGACCTGGCCGGTGGTCCAGTCGACCATGGGGGTGGGTTCGTCCACGTGGAGGGTCCTGGGGAGGACGCCCGCGCGGATGGCCATGACCATTTTGATGATGCCGCCGACGCCGGCCGCCGCCTGGGTGTGGCCCAGGTTCGACTTCAGGGAGCCGAGCCACAACGGCTCCGACCGGTCCTGGCCGTAGGTGGCGAGGAGGGCCTGGGCCTCGATGGGGTCGCCCAGGGACGTGCCGGTGCCGTGGGCTTCGACCGCGTCCACTTCGGTGGGACTCAGGCGGGCGTTCTCCAGGGCGGCGCGGATGACGCGCTGCTGTGACGGGCCGTTGGGGGCGGTCAGGCCGCTGGAGGCGCCGTCCTGGTTGACGGCGGTGCCGCGCACGACGGCGAGGACCGGGTGGCCGTTGGCGATCGCGTCGGAGAGCTTCTCGACCAGGAGGACGCCGACGCCCTCCGACCAGCCCGTGCCGTCGGCGCCGGCGGCGAACGACTTGCACCGGCCGTCGGGGGCCAGGCCGCGCTGGCGGCTGAAGTCGAGGAACGACGACGGCGTGGCCATCACGGTCACGCCGCCCGCCAGGGCCAGGTCGCACTCGCCGCTGCGGAGCGATGTGACGGCCAGGTGCAGGGCGACCAAGGACGACGAACAGGCCGTGTCGACCGTGACGGCCGGGCCTTCCAGACCGAAGGTGTACGCCACGCGTCCGGACACGACGGAGCCCGAGTTGCCCGTACCGAGGAAACCCTCGACGTCCTCGGGCAGGGAGCGCAGGCGGGAGGCGTAGTCGTGGTACATGACCCCGGCGAAGACGCCCGTCTTCGACCCCTTCAGCGACGCCGGGTCGAGGCCCGAGCGCTCGATCGCCTCCCACGACACCTCAAGGAGAAGCCGCTGCTGCGGGTCCATGGCGACGGCCTCCCGGGGGGAGATGCCGAAGAAACCCGCGTCGAAGTCGGCGGCCTCGTGGAGGAAGCCGCCCTCGGTGACGTAGGAGCCGCGGGCGAGGAAGTCCAGGTCCCAGCCGCGGTCGGTGGGGAAGACGGAGATCCCGTCACCTCCCGAGGCCACCAGTGACCACAGGTCCTCCGGCGACCGCACGCCCCCGGGATAGCGGCAGCTCATCCCGACGATCGCGATCGGCTCGTGGTCACGCTCCTCGGCCTCGCGCAGACGCTGTCGGGTCTCGCGCAGGTCAGCGGTCGCACGCTTGAGGTAGTCGAGATACTTTTCCTCATTCACCATCTGACGTCACCATCTCAGGAGACTCCGAGCTCGTTGTCGAGCAGGTCGAAGAGTTCGTCCGCCGTGGCCGTGTCCAGCTCGGCGGCACTGCGGGGGTCGCTCAGTTTGGCCAGCAGGCCGCGCAGACGTCCGGTGAGGTAGGCCCGCTCCCGGTCGTCCGGCCGGAGGCCGTCGAGCAGGGTGTCCAGCCGGTCGAGCTCGGCGTGGGCGGGCGGGGCGGTCTCACCGTCACGGGGGAGCCCGGCGTCCAGGTGGCGGGCCAGGGCGTCCGGGGTCGGATAGTCGAAGACGGTCGTGGCGGGCAGGGCCAGCCCGGTGACCGCGTTGATGCGGTTGCGGAGCTCGACCGCCGTCAGCGAGTCGAAGCCCAGTTCGGTGAAGCCGCGCTCGGGGTCGACGGCGGCGCCAGAGGAGTGCCCGAGGACACCGGCGACGTGCGTACAGACCAGATCGAGCAGGACCCGCGCGCGCCCGTCGGGGTCGAGCCCCGCCAGCCGGGCCGGGAGTTCCGGAGCCGCCGGGGCGGCGGCGGGCCGGGCCGGAGCCCGGACCAGCCCGCGCAGCAGCGGCGGCAGCGCGCCGGCGCGGGCCTGCGCGTGGAGCGAGGTGAGGTCGAGCCGCATCGGCGCCGCGGCGGCGTGCCCGGAGGCGACGGCGGTGTCGAACAGCGCCAGCCCCTCCTCCGTGGACAGCGCGCCGACGCCGGAACGGGTGATGCGGATCAGGTCGGCCTGGAGCAGGTCGCCGGTCATCGCGCTGCGGTCGGCCCACATGCCCCAGGCGAGCGAGGTGGCGTGGCGGCCGATCGAGCGGCGATGCTGGGCGAGCGCGTCGAGGAAGGAGTTCGCGGCGGCGTAGTTGCCCTGGCCGGGGGCACCGAAGATGCCGGAGGCGGAGGAGAACAGCACGAACGCGCCGTCTCCGGCGAGCTCGTGGAGGTTCCACGCGGCGTCGACCTTGGGCCGCATCACGGTGGCCAGCCGCTCGGGCGTGAGCGACTCGACGATCCCGTCGTCGACCACCCCCGCGACGTGCACGACCGCGCCGATCGCGACCCCGTCGAGCGCGGCGGCCAGCGCATCCCTGTCGGCGGCGTCGGCGGCCTTCACGCTCACCCGGGCGCCCAGCCCTTCGAGCTCGGCCACCAGCTCGGCCGCGCCAGGCGCGTCGATCCCCCGACGCGAAAGCAGCACCAGCTCACCGGCCCCGTGGGCCGTGACCAGATACCGCGCGACATGCCCGCCGAGCGTTCCGGTAGCGCCCGTGACCAGGACGGGCCCGGAGAAGTCGACCGGCTGAACCTCCTCGACGACCATCCGCGCCAACCTGGGCACGAACACCGCACCGCCACGAATCGCCGCCTGCGCCTCCCCCGAGGCCACAACGGCAGCCAGAGCGGACAACACACCATCGGCCAGCGGTCCGCCGAACACCCCGCCATCAGACACGGCGCCAATGGCCGACTCGCCGACGAACAGCGCGCCTTCGGCCGAGGAGGCACTCGGCGGCGGGGCACCAGTCCCAGTACCGCCTACATCCACCAGGACGAAACGTCCCGGATGTTCCGCTTGAGCGGAGCGGATCAGGCCCCACACTGCGGCGCCGGCGGGGTCCGGGTTCTGGTCGTGTACGGCACCTCGCGTCACCACCACCAATCGCGACGACACGTATCGGGTGTCCCCGACCCACATCTGCGCCAAGTCCAGCGCCTCGATGACCGCGCGATGGGTGGCGGAGACGACGTCGCCCGAAGGAACGATCGGCGCGAAAACCACATCGGGCACCGCGCCAGACGTTCCGCCGGGAACTTCGTCAGACATCCGGTCAGACAGCCCGCCAGGCACCATGTCGGACACTGCATCAACCAGTGCGTTGGAGCCCAGGCCAGGCACGATTCCGGATAGCTCGTTGGGCGTCAGGTTCCAGATAGGTAGCTCAAGGCCGATGTCGCCGAGGGTCGTCCAGTGGCCCGGAGATGCCGGGGTGACGGTTATCGGGGTCCAGTCGACCTGGAACAACGAGTCGTTGCGGGCTCCCGCCGCGCGCAGCCGCTCCCCGTTGACCGGGCGGGAGGTGAAGCCCTCCACTGTCGCGACCGGGCGGCCTGTCAGGTCGGTCAGGTCGAGGCTGATGGTTCCCGAGCCGGTCAGCCGGACCCGGACCTCCGTCGCGCCGGACGCGTGGAGTTCGACGCCGGTCCACGAGAACGGGAGGCCCGGCTCGTCGGACTCGGCGCCGGGGGCCAGGCGGCCGCTGTGGAGGGCGGCGTCCAGGACGGCGGGGTGGAGGCCGAAGCCGGACTCCGCCGACGGCAGGGAGACCTCGGCGAAGACCTCGTCATCGCGGGTCCAGGCGGCCACGACGCCCTGGAAGGCGGGGCCGTAGGGGAAGCCCGATTCGGCCAGGCGGTCGTAGAGGTCGTCGACCGGCGCGGAGACCGCTCCGGCGGGGGGCCAGACCTCGAACTCCGCCGGAACGGCAGTCGCCACGGACAACCGGCCGCTCGCGTGGCGGACCCACGGCTCGTCGCCCTCGGGGCGGGAGTGGATCGTCACCGGGCGGTGCCCCACGGCGTCGGGTTCGCCGACGACGATCTGGAGTTGGACTCCGCCCTGGTCCGGCAGGATGAGCGGCGCCTCCAGGGTCAGTTCCTCCAGCCGGTCGCAACCGGCCGGGGAGCCCGCCGTCAAAGCGAGTTCGACGAACGCGGTCCCGGGAAGCAGCACGACACCCATGACCGCGTGGTCGGCCAGCCACGGATGGGTCGCCAGAGCCAGGCGGCCGGTGTAGACGAAGCCGTCCCCGCCCGCCAGGGGCACGGCCGCGCCGAGCAACGGGTGTCCGGCGGCGCCGATGCCGAGGCCGGCGGCTCCGGCGGCGGTGCCGGGGGCGGCCTTCATCCAGTACGTCTCCCGCTGGAACGGGTACGTCGGCGCGTCGACGTCGGCGCCCGAAGGGATGACCTGCGCCCAGTCGACGGCGACGCCCCGCACGTGCAGCGTGGCCAGGGCCGTGATCAGTGCTTCGGTCTCGGGGACGCTGCGGGTCAGGGTCGGGATGACCGGCGCGTCGGCCATCGCGGTGAGCGCCGCGTCGGGGCCGATCTCCACGAAGACCGCCCCGGCGTGCCGGGTCAGCGTGTCGTGGAACCTGACCGTGTCGCGCACGTGCCGGACCCAGTAGTCGGCGTCCCGCCCACCCTCGAACGGGATGACCGGCTCGTTGAAGGTGAGCCCGGCGATGGCGCGGCGGAAGTCGTCCAGCATCGGGTCCATCAGCTGCGAGTGGAAGGCGTGCGAGACCTTGAGCCGCTTGCTGGTGGGGAAGCGCGCCGCCTCGGCCAGTACTGCGTCTTCAGGTCCGGAGATGACCACCGACGTCGGTCCGTTGATGGCCGCTATGTCGACATCGGGTGAAATTTCCCCAGGAGGAACCTGGAGAGCCACCATCGCGCCCCCGGAAGGCAGCGCGGCCATCAGCGACGCCCGTGCCGTGACCAGTGCGCACGCGTCGTCGAGCGAGAGGATCCCGGCGCAGTGCGCGGCGGCCAGTTCGCCGACCGAGTGTCCGGCCACCGCATCGGGGGTCACGCCCCACGACTCCAGCAGGCGGAACAGCGCCACCTCCAGCGCGAAGATCGCGGGCTGGGCGTAGGCGGTGTCGTCGAGGCCCTCCCCCGTGGCGATGACGTCGTGCAGGGGACGGTCGAGGTCGAAGCGGGCGCAGACCGCGTCGAAGGCGTCGGCGAAAACGGGATACCTGGAATACAGGCCGGAGCCCATCCCCGCCCGCTGCGAGCCCTGCCCGGTGAACAGGAACACCGTCGCCGGGTCGCTGCGCACGACGCCCTGGAGCGGATGGTGGCCCGCGAGGATCGCGTCGAGGCCGGTCAGCAGGTCGTCGCGGGTCGAGCCGGTGATCGCGGCGCGGTGTTCGAAGACGGTGCGGGTGGTGGCGAGGGTGTGTGCCAGACCTGTCAGCGGGGTCGTGGCGCCGATGTGTTCGCGAAGCCGTACAACACCTGCTTTGAGGGCCTCGGCGGTACGCGCGGACAGCAACCAGGGCACGAACGCGGCGGGATCCTCCCGCCGCGCCACGGCGGCGGGGGCCTGCTCGATGACCACGTGGGCGTTGGTGCCGCTGACGCCGAACGACGACACCGCGGCCCGGCGCGGGCGGTCGGATGACGGCCACGGCGTGGGATCGGCGAGGAGTTCGACGGACCCGGCGGTCCAGTCGACGTGGGGGGTGGGCTCGGCGGCGTGGAGGGTGCGCGGGATGACGTCGTGGTCGAGCGAGAGGACCATCTTGATCACCCCGGCGACGCCGGAGGCCGACTGGGTGTGGCCGATGTTCGACTTGACCGAGCCCAGGTAGAGCGGGGTGTCGCGGTCCTGGCCGTAGGTGGCGAGGAGCGCCTGGGCTTCGATCGGGTCGCCCAGTCGGGTGCCGGTGCCGTGGGCCTCGACGACGTCGACGTCCTTGGTGGTGAGGCCGGCGTTGGCGAGCGCCTGGCGGATCACCCGCTGCTGCGACGGGCCGTTGGGGGCCGACAGGCCGTTGGAGGCGCCGTCTTGGTTGACGGCCGAGCCCCTGACCACGGCGAGCACGCGGTGCCCGTTCGCCTTCGCGTCGGACAGGCGCTCCAGGAGCAGGAGGCCGACGCCCTCGCCCCAGCCGGTGCCGTCGGCGTCGGCCGAGAAGGCCTTGCAGCGGCCGTCGGCGGCCAGGCCGCGCTGGCGGGAGAACTCGATGAACGCGCCCGGCGTCGCCATGACGGTCACGCCGCCCGCGAGCGCCAGGGTGCACTCGCCGTTGCGGAGCGACTGGACCGCCAGGTGCAGGGCCACCAGCGACGAGGAGCAGGCCGTGTCGACGGTGATGGCGGGCCCTTCCAGACCGAGGGTGTACGCCACCCGTCCCGACACCACCGCCGTCGCGCTGCCCGTGAGGAAGTATCCCTCCGCGCCCTCCGGCGCGGCTTCGAGTCCGGTGCCGTAGCCCTGGGTCGAGGCGCCGACGAACACCCCGGCGGGGGTGCCGCGCAGGGTCGCCGGGTCGATGCCGGCCCGCTCGACGACCTCCCACGACGCTTCGAGGAGGATGCGCTGCTGCGGGTCCATCGCGAGGGCCTCGCGCGGCGAGATGCCGAAGAAGCCCGGGTCGAAGCCGCCCGCGTCGTGCAGGAAACCGCCCTTTTTCGTGTACGTCGTCCCGCTGCTGTCCGGGTCGGCGTCGTAGAGCGCGTCCACGTTCCAGCCCCGGTCGGCGGGGAAGGCGCCGATGGCGTCGGTCCCGTCGGACAGGAGTTTCCAGAGGTCCTCCGGGGTCCGCACGCCGCCCGGATAACGGCAGGCCATCGCGACGATGGCGATCGGCTCGTCGCTCGTGGACGCGGCCTGGGCCTGGCCCGTCTCCGCGGACACGCCGACCAGTTCGCGTTCCAGGTGGTCGGCCAGGGCGGCCGGGTTCGGGTGGTCGAACACGAGGCTGGCCGGGAGGCGCAGGCCGGTCGCGGTCTTCAGGCGGTCGCGCAGTTCGACGGCGGTCAGCGAGTCGAAGCCGATCTCGCGGAAGGCCCGGCGGGCGTCGACCGTCGTCGCGTCGGCGTGGCCGAGCACCCCGGCGGCCTGCTCCCTGACGAGGGTGAGCAGCGCGCGGCGGCGTTCGGTGCCGGTGAGCGCGGCCAGGCGGCGGGCCAGGCCGGAGACCTCCTCGGCGGGGCCGGTCTCCTCGTCGAGGATGCGTCGCGCTTCGGTCAGGTCGGCGATGAGGGGGCGGGCGCGTTCGGCGACGTAGCCGGGGACGAACCGGTCCCAGTCGACGTCGGCGACGGCCATGAAGGTGTCGTCGGCGTCCATGACCTGCTGCAACGCGGCGATGGCCAGGGCCGGGTCCATCGGGCGCAGGCCGCGCCGGCGCAGGTGGTCGCCCGCGTCGCCGGACGCGAGGCCGTCTCCGGCCCAGGCGCCCCACGCGACCGAGGTGGCCTTGGCGCCGCTCGCGCGGCGGTGGTGGGCGAGGGCGTCGAGGTAGGCGTTCGCTGCGGCGTAGGCGCCCTGGCCTCCCCCGCCCCAGACTCCGGAGTTGGACGAGTAGAGGATGAAGGCGTCCAGGTTCGGGAGGAGTTCGTGCAGGTGGCGGGCGCCGTCGACCTTGGCGGCGACGACCTCGCGCAGTTCCTCGGGGGTGGTGTCGGCGAGCGAGGTCCGCTGGCCGACTCCGGCGGTGTGGACGACGGCGTCGATCGCGTGTTCCGCGACCAGTTGCTCGACCGCCCGGCGGTCGGAGAGGTCGCAGGCGACCACCGTCGCGGAGAGTTCTTCCGCGAGTTCGGCCGCGCCCGGGGCGTCGGGGCCCCTTCTCGACACGAGGATCAGGTGCTCGGCGCCGTTGCGGGCCAGCCAGCGGGCGGCGTGCGCGCCGAGCGCGCCGGTTCCCCCGGTGATCAGGACGGTGCCGCGCGGGGTCCAGCTTCCGGTACTCGCCGGCTTCGGGGCGTGGACCAGGCGCCGGGCGAACACCCCGCCTGCGCGGATCGCCACCTGGTCTTCGTCTCCGGCCAGGACCGCGACCAAGCGGGCCGCCGCTCGGTCGTCCAGTTCCTCCGGTACGTCGATCAGGCCGCCCCAGCTCTCGGGGAGCTCCAGCGCGGCGACTCCGCCCAGGCCCCAGAGCTGGGCCCGCTCGGGGTGGTCGACCCTGTCGGCCTTTCCGGTGGAGACCGCGCCCGAGGTGACGACCCAGGTCTTCGCCTCCGGGTTCTTTACGGCCGCCAGCAGCTCCTCCAGCGAGGGGTTGTGCAGGATCACGCCTTCGAGGTCGCCCTCGGTGGGAAGGTCCAGCGGGAGCGTCTCGGGGACCTGCCAACGGCCCGTCGGAGCACCGCTGACCTGCACGGGCTTCCAGGTGATCGTGTAGCGCCAGCCGTCGAGGACGGCGAGTTCGTCGCGGGAGCGGCGCCAGGCGGTGAGCGCCGGGAGGACCTCGTCCAGGGCCTCTTGGGAGACGCCGAGGTCCAGGGAGCCGTCGTCGACGGCCAGCCAGAAGGCGGTGTCCCCGGCGGTCGCGGGGGCCGGTTCGGCAGGGGCGGGCCAGAAGCGCTGTCCCTGGAAGGCGTAGGTGGGCAGGTCGACGCGGTTGCCGGTGATCTTCCAGTCGACGCGTGCGCCCTTGACGTGGGCCTCGGCGACCGAGGCGAGGAAGCGGTCCAGGCCGCCCTCGCCCCTTCGCAGGGTGCCGGCCACGGCGGCGCTCGACTCCATGGCGTCGAGGGTTTCCTGGATGCCGAACGTGAGGCCGGGGTGCGGGCTGACCTCGACGAACGAGCCGTAGCCCTGGTCGACGAGGGCCCTGGTGGCCTCCTCCAGGCGGACGGTGTTGCGGAGGTTCCGGTACCAGTAGTCGCCGGTCATCGTGGTCGTGTCGAGCCAGTCGCCGGTGACCGTGGAGAAGAACGGGACGTGGCTGTTCTGGGGCGAGATTTCGGCCAATAAGCGGATCAGGTCGTCGTGGATCTCTTCGACGTGGTGCGAGTGGCTGGCGTAGTCGACCGGGATGACGCGGGTGCGGGCTTCTGTGTTCGCCCGGAGCTCTTCGATGGCGTCCACATCGCCGGAGACGACGACTGACGAGGGGCCGTTGATGGCGGCGATCGAGAGGCGGTCGCCTAGGTCGAGTTCGGCGGCGGGCAGCGCGACCGACATCATGCCGCCGCGACCGGCCAACGCCAGGATCGCCTTGCTGCGGAGGGCCACGACCGCTGCGGCGTCGTCGATGCTGAGGGCGCCCGCGACGCAGGCCGCCGCGATCTCACCTTGGGAGTGGCCGATGACGGCGGCGGGTTCCACGCCGTAGGAGCGCCAGAGTTCGGCCAGCGAGACCATCACGGCCCAGAGCACCGGCTGGACCACGTCGACCCGGTCGAGCTCGCCGCTCCGGGCGGTTTCGATGAGGTCCCAGTCGACGTGGGGGCGCAATGCGGCGGCGCATTCGTTGAGGCGCGCGGCGAAGACCGGGGCGGTGTCCATCAGCTCGGCCGCCATGCCGATCCACTGGGAACCCTGGCCGGGGAAGACCATCACGACGCGGTCGCCGCCCGGGACCACGTTTCCCTTGATCGGGGTGGCGGCGAGCAGGTCTGTGGTCGTCGCGCCCACGAGCACGGCGCGGTGGTCGAAGACCGACCGGGTCTCGATCAGGGAGGCGGCGATGTCGTGCGGAGAGGTGGTTGCGTCAACGGCCTCGCGGAGCCGGGCAAGCTGGGCATCGACGGCCGGTCCCGACTTGGCCGAAACGGGCCAGACGGCCGGGCGCACCGGGTCGATGGCCGAGCCGGCAGACGCTTCAGAGGCCTGGTGGAGCTCCGGGCCACCCGCCCCGCGAGGCTCCGGCTTGGGGGCTCGGCTGGGCTTGGGGGCGGGGGCCTCTTCGATGATGGTGTGGGCGTTGGTGCCGCTGACGCCGAACGACGAGATGGCCGCGCGGCGGGGGCGGGTTCCGGCGGGCCACGGGAGGGGCTCGGTGAGGAGTTCGACAGCGCCTTCGGTCCAGTCGACGTGGGGTGAGGGTGCGTCGACGTGGAGGGTCTTCGGGAGCAGGCCGTGGCGGAGGGCCATGGTCATCTTGATGACACCGGCGACGCCCGCCGCGGCCTGGGTGTGGCCGATGTTCGACTTGATGGAGCCCAGCCGTGCGGGTTCGTCGCGGTCCTGGCCATACGTGGCGAGGAGGGCCTGGGCCTCGATCGGGTCGCCCAACGTCGTGCCGGTGCCGTGGGCCTCGATGGCGTCGACGTCCTGCGGGGTCAGGCCCGCCCCGGCCAGGGCCTGGCGGATGACGCGCTGCTGGGACGGGCCGTTGGGGGCGGTCAGGCCGTTGGAGGCGCCGTCCTGGTTGACGGCGGAGCCCTTGATCAGGGCGAGGATCGGGTGACCGTGGCGGCGGGCGTCGGAGACGCGCTCCAGCAGGAGCATGCCCGCCCCCTCGGCGAACCCGGCGCCGTCGGCGGCGGCGGCGAACGCCTTCGAGCGGCCGTCGGCGGCCAGGCCGCGCTGCTTGCTGAACTCGGTGAACAGGCCCGGCGTGGCCAAGACGGTCACGCCGCCCGCGAGGGCCAGGTCGCACTCGCCGTTGCGCAGCGCCTGGGCGGCCAGGTGCAGCGCGACCAGCGACGACGAACACGCGGTGTCGACCGTGACGGCCGGGCCCTCCAGGCCGAACGAATAGGCGACCCGCCCCGACGCGACGCTGCCCGCGCTGCCGTTGCCGAGGTAGCCCTCCAGCTCGGTCAGGTCGTCGCCGCCGGCGATGAGGTGCGAGGCGTAGTCGTGGTACATGACCCCGGCGAACACGCCGGTCAGGCTGCCCCTGACGGTCTCGGGGCGGATGCCGGCCCGCTCGAACGCCTCCCACGAGGTCTCCAGCAGCAGGCGCTGCTGCGGGTCCATCGCGAGGGCCTCACGCGGGGAGATGCCGAAGAAGGAGGCGTCGAAGTCGGCCACGCCGTCGAGGAAGCCGCCCTCGCGGGCGTAGCTGGTGCCGGGGTGGTCGGGGTCGGGGTCGTACAAGGCCTCGAGGTCCCAGCCCCGGTCGGCGGGGAAGGCGGAGACGGCGTCGACGCCCTCGGAGACGAGCCGCCAGAGGTCCTCGGGCGAGCGCACTCCACCGGGGTAGCGGCAGCCGATGCCGACGATCGCGACCGGCTCGTCGGCGACGGCGGTCCGCTTCCTGACGGTCGCCGTGGTGCCGGAGAAGCGGCTCGACAGGTGCGCGGCCAGCGCCTCGGGGTTCGGGTAGTCGAACACGAGCGTGGCCGGAAGCTTGAGCCCGGTGGCGGCGCCCAGCCGGTTGCGCAGGTCGACCGCCGTGAGGGAGTCGAAGCCGAGTTCCTTGAAGGCCCGGGTGGTGTCGAGGGCTTCGGGGGTGGCGTACCCGAGCACGGTCGCGACCTGCGCCGCGACGAGGTCGAGCAGGTAGCGCTCCCGGTCAGGGGCGGCGGCCAGCCGGTCGGCGAACGACTCGGCCCCCGCGCTCTCGGCGACCCGCCTGGCGGGCGCCCGGACGAGCCCGCGCAGCAGCGGCGGCACCTGCCCCGACCGCCGCACCGCCGCGAGGTCGAGCCGGACCGGCACGATCAGCGGCTCACCCGAGGCCACACCGGCGTCGAACAGCGCCAGCCCTTCGGCGGAGGAGAGCGGCGCCACCCCGGAACGGCCCATGCGGCCGACCTGGGCGTCGTCGAGGTGGCCGGTCAGCCCGCTGCGCTCGGCCCAGAAACCCCAGGCCAGCGCGGTCGCCGGCTTGCCGTGGTGGCGGCGGTGGCGGGCCAGGGCGTCGGTGAAGGCGTTCGCGGCGGCGTAGTTGCCCTGCCCCGGCCCGCCGAGGATCCCGGCGGCGGCCGAGAAGAGGATCAGCGGGGCGTCGGTGAGCTCGTGCAGGTGCACGACGGCGTCGACCTTGGGCGCGAACACGGCGTCCAGCCGCTCGGGAGTGAGCGAGGCGACGACCCCGTCGTCGAGCGCGCCCGCCGTGTGGACGACCGCGCCGATGTCGTGTCTTTCGAAGACCTCCGCCAGTTGGGCGCGGTCGGTGACATCGCAGGCCTCGATCACGGCCTCGGCACCCAGGGCGGTGAGCTCCGCGAGGAGATCGGGGGCCTGCCCGGTGCGGCTGACCAGGACCAGGCTTGTCACGCCATGGGCGGTGACGAGGTGCCTGGCGACGAGCCCGCCGAGGGTGCCGGTGCCGCCGGTGACCAGGACGGTGCCGGAGAACTCGGGGGCCGTCTCGGGGAGCGGGGCGCGGGCGAGGCGGGGGGCGAGGAACTCTCCGTCGCGCACCACGACCTGCGGTTCGCCGGTCGCGACCGCTTCGGCGATCAGTGTTTCGTCGTCGGTGTCGACCAGGACGAAGCGCCCCGGCGTCTCCGATTGAGCCGACCTGACCAGGCCCCAGATGGGGGAGTTCGCCAGATCGTGGACGTCCTCCTCGCCGACGCCCACCGCTCCCGAGGTGACGAAGACGACGACGCCCTCGGTGTCGGCCTGGAGGTGTTCCAGCGCTCGGGCGGTGGCCTGGCGGGCCGCTCGGGCCAGGTCGCCGGCGGGTTCCGGGGCGAAGCGGACCACCGTGTGGTCCGGCGCTTCGGTCGTCGGGGTCACCGGCTGCCAGGTCAGCGTGTAGAAGGCGTCGTGGTGGGTGGTGGCCTTCTCGGGGGCGCGGGAGGTCAGGGCGCCGATGGTGGCGACCGGGGCGCCGGTCGGGTCGGCGATGGTGAGAGTGACCGTGGAGGGGCCCGTCGGGGTGAGGCGGACGCGCAGTTCGGTGGCGCCGGTGGCGTGCAGGGCGACGTCCGACCAGGCGAACGGCAGGCCCGGGGCGCCGTCCTGGCGGAGGAACCCGGTGTGGAGGGCGGCGTCGAGCAGGGCCGGGTGGATGCCGAAGCCGGGGGCCGGTGGGAGGGCGATCTCGGCGTAGAGGTCGGCGCCGTCGCGCCAGGCCCGCTTGAGGCCCTGGAACGCCGGTCCGTAGGCGAATCCGGTCTCGGCCAGCGCCTCGTAAAAGCCTTCCAGCTGGACGGGTTCGCCCACCGGCCAGGTCTCCAGCCCCTCCCCTGCCGAAGCGGCGGGGGCCAGGGTGCCGGTGGCGTGGCGGGTCCACGGGTCGTCGTCGCCGCGCCGGGAGTGGATCGTGATCGACCGGCCGGAGGTGACCGCGACCTGGACGGTGACCGACTCCTGGCCGGTCAGGGTCAGCGGGGCCTCAAGGGTGAGGTCTTCGACGAGGGCGCAGCCGGTCTCGTCCCCCGCGCGCAGCGCCATCTCGACGAAGGCGGTGCCGGGGAGCAGGACGGTGCCGTCGACGGCGTGGTCGGCCAGCCAGGGGTGGGTGCGCAGGCTGATCCGCCCGGTGAACAGGAACCCACCGGAGTCGGCCAGAGGTGCCGCGGCACCCAGGAGCGGGTGGCCGGGCGCGGCGAGTCCGGCTGCGGTGACGTCGCCGGTGCCGGCGGGCGGGCGGGGCCAGAAACGTTCCTGCTGGAACGGGTACGTCGGCAGCGCGACCCGGGTGCCGGTGATCTTCCAGTCGACGGTGGTCCCCGCCACGTGGACTTCGGCGAGCGAGGTCAGGAACCGGGCCGGGCCGCCCTCGCCGCGGCGCAGCGTGCCGACGACGGTGGCGTTGTCGGCGGTGTCCTGAATGGCGGAGGTGAGTCCGGGGTGCGGGCTGACCTCGACGAACGTGCCGAACCCCTGGTCGGCGAGGGCCCGGGTGACCTCTTCCAGGCGGACGGTGTTGCGGAGGTTCCGGTACCAGTACTCGGCATCCATCGTGGTGGTGTCGAGCCAGGTCGCAGTGACCGTGGAGAAGAACGGGACCTCGCTGCTGCGCGGCGCGATGTCGGCCAGCAGCCGGACGAGTTCGTCGTGGATCTCTTCGACGTGGTGCGAGTGGCTGGCGTAGTCGACCGGGATGACGCGGGTTCTCGCCGTTGTGGAAGCGCGGAGTTCTTCGATGGCATCCACATCACCCGAGACGACGACCGACGAGGGCCCGTTGATCGCGGCGATCGAGAGGCGGTCGTCCAGGTCGAGTTCGGCGGCGGGCAGCGCGACCGACATCATCCCGCCGCGCCCGGCCAGCGCCAGGATCGCCCTGCTCCGGAGGGCCACGACGGCGGCGGCGTCCTCGACGCTCAACGCGCCCGCGACGCAGGCGGCGGCGATCTCGCCCTGGGAGTGCCCGACGACGGCCGACGGCTCGACCCCGTGATGCCGCCACACCTCCGCCAGCGAGACCATCACCGCCCAGAGCACCGGCTGCACCACATCGACCCGCTCCAGCTCGCCACCCCGGGCGACCTCGACGAGGTCCCAGCCGACGTGCGGCCGAAGGGCCGCGGCGCACTCCTCCATCCGCGCGGCGAAAACGGGCGAGGTGTCCATCAGTTCGGCCGCCATACCGACCCACTGAGAACCCTGACCGGGAAAGACGAACGCGACCCGATCGGCAGTGGGAGACGCGAGCCCCTTGACAAGGCCGGGCGCCGGCTCGCCCTCGGCAAGGGCACTGAGAGCGGCCGAGTCGAACACAACCGCGCGGTGCTCCAGCGTGGCCCGGGTGGTCAGCAGGGAGAAGGCCACGTCCTCAGGAGCAGCCGTGACGTCACGAAGGCGACCGGCCTGCGCCTGCAGCGCGCCGGCGGTCTTACCCGAAATGACCCACGGCGTGGTGGGCCGGGGCCCGCCCGGCTTCTCGGGCTGCCCTGAGGCTGCCTCGGGCGCGGGGGCCTCTTCGATGATCGTGTGGGCGTTGGTGCCGCTGACGCCGAAGGACGAGATGCCCGCTCTGCGGGGGCGGTCGCCCTTGGGCCAGGGCTGGGCGTCGGCGAGGAGTTCGACCGCGCCGGTCGTCCAGTCGACGTGAGGAGTGGGGGCGTCGACGTGAAGGGTCTTGGGGAGGAGGTCGTGGCGGAGGGCCAGGACCATCTTGATGACTCCCGCCACGCCGGCCGCCGCCTGGGTGTGGCCGAGGTTCGACTTGACGGAGCCGAGTTTGAGGGGTTCCGTCCGGTCCTGGCCGTAGGTGGCGAGAAGCGCTTGGGCCTCGATCGGGTCGCCCAGCGTCGTGCCGGTGCCGTGGGCCTCGACCGCGTCCACGTCGGCCGTGGTCAGGTGGGCGTCGGCGAGGGCGCGGAGGATCACGCGCTGCTGGGACAGGCCGTTGGGGGCGGTGAGGCCGTTGGAGGCGCCGTCCTGGTTGACAGCCGAGCCCCTGACGACGGCGAGGACCTCGTGGCCGAGGCGCTGGGCGTCCGAGAGGCGCATCAGCAGGAGCATGCCGACGCCCTCGCCCCAGCCGGTGCCGTCGGCGGCGGCGGCGAAGGCCTTGCAGCGGCCGTCTTCGGCCAGGCCGCGCTGGCGGGAGAACTCCACGAAGGCGCCGGGCGTCGACATGATCGTGATGCCGCCCGCGATGGCGGCCGAACATTCCCGCGAGCGCAGCGACCGGACGGCCAGGTGCAGCGCCACAAGGGAGGCCGAACACGCCGTGTCGACGGTGACGGCCGGGCCCTCCAGGCCGAAGGCGTAGCTGATGCGGCCCGAGACGACGCTGGCGGCGTTGCCGGTGGAGACGAAGCCGCCGACCGGCTCCTCGGAGGCGACCAGCAGGCCGGCGTAGTCCTGGCCGTTGGTGCCGATGAACACGCCGGTCTGGGTGCCCTTCAGCGACAGGGGGTCGATGCCGCCGCGCTCCAGGACCTCCCAGGAGGTCTCCAGCAGGAGCCGCTGCTGCGGGTCCATGGCGAGCGCTTCGCGGGGCGAGATGCCGAACAGACCGGCGTCGAAGTCTCCGGCGCCGGTCAGGAATCCGCCTTCCCGGGTGTAGCTGGTCCCGGGGCGGTCGGGATCGGGGTCGTACAGGGACTCGAGATCCCAGCCACGGTCGGCGGGGAAGCCGCCGACGGCGTCGCCGCCCTCGGCGAGCAGCCGCCAGAGGTCCTCGGGGGTGCGCACGCCGCCCGCGAAGCGGCAGCTCATGCCGACGATCGCGATGGGTTCGGTCGCGTCGGTCTCCAGCTCCCTCAGGCGATGCCGGGTCTGCTGGAGATCGGCCATGGCCAGTTTGAGGTACTCGCGGAGGGTCTCTTCATTCGCCATTCGATGCCACCCCGTAAGAGTGTCCGGCCCAGGTAGTCGGCATTTGTGCTTTTCACACCTATCGCCAATTCGCGAATTTCGTTCGCAACGCTATGTGGCGATATATCGGGCCAACAACCCCTGGGCACCCCTACCGAACCCGTCCTCCACCTGCGAGAACACCGATCGGCAGGGGTTTCCCCGAATAGCGAATGAATGGCGGGCTAGCGCCCGAGGCCACCATTGAATAAAGCGAACAGTTCCTCGTCGGACGCGTCGTCGAGCGTCGCCGCGCCGCCGTCGGCGCCCGGGGAACCGGTCCAGCGCGACAGCAGCGCCTGGAGCCGCAGAGTGATCTTCGTGCGGGTCAGCGTGTCCGCCGGCACCGACGCGAGCGCGTCGTCGAGCCGGTCGAGCTCGGCCAGCACGGCCGCGCCCTCCGACTCGTCGGGCAGCAGCGTGGTCTTCAGCAGCCCGGCGAGGGCCTGCGGGGTCGGATAGTCGAAGACCAGCGTCGCCGGGAGCTTCACGCCCGTGGACGCCCCGAGCCGGTTGCGCAGCTCGACCGCCGTGAGCGAGTCGAACCCGAGCTCCTTGAACGGCCTCGACGGCGGGATCTCCCCCGCCCCCGTGTGCCCCAGCACGGCCGCGACCTGCGCGAGCACGGCGTCGAGCAGGATGCGCTCCCGCTCGGCGGGCTGCGCGCCGGCGAGCCGCGCCGCCAGGTTCGCGGTGTCGTGCCCGGGTTCGGTGGCGAAGCCGCTGACCAGAGGGCTCCTGCGGGTCAGGGTGTACGCGGGTGCGAACACGTCCCAGTCGACGTCGGCCACGACCAGATGGGTCTCGTCGTCGTCGAGCGCCCGCTGGAGCGCCGCCAGCGCCCGGCCCGGCGCGAGCGGCTTGATGCCTCCCCTGCGCATGCGGGCCGCCTTCTCCCCGCCCGCCATGCCGCCTTCGTCCCAGGGACCCCAGGCGATGGACGTGGCGGTCAGGCCGCGCTCCCGGCGATCCCTGGCGAGGGCGTCGAGGGCGGCGTTGGCGGCGGCGTAGTTACCCTGGCCGGCCACGCCGAGCGTGCCGGCGAAGGAGGAGAACAGGACGAACGCGTCGAGGTCGCCGGTGAGCTCGTCGAGGTGCCGCGCGGCGTCGGCCTTGGCGGCCATGACGGTGGCCAGCCGTTCGGGGGTGAGCGACTCGACCACGCCGTCGTCGAGGACCCCGCCAGCGTGGAAGACCGAGGTGACGTCGTGTTCGGCGAGCAGCGCCTCGACCTGGGACCTTTGGGAGACGTCGCAGGCCACGACGGTGGCGCCCAGCTCCGCCGCGAGTTCGGCGGCGCCGGGGGCGTCGGGGCCGCGGCGGCTCACGAGCAGCAGGCGTTCGGCGCCGTTGCGCGCCAGCCAGCGGGCGACGTGGCCGCCCAGTGCCCCCGTTCCCCCGGTGATCAGGGTGGTGCCGGTGGGTCGCCAGGAACGTACAGGAGAGGAGGCGGCGGGGCGCACCAGACGGCGGGCCAGCGTGCGGTCGGCGGTCAGCGCGACCTGGTCCTCACCGGAGGTGAGCGCGGCGAGGAGCCGCACGGGGTCGAGATCATCGTCGTGGAGGTCTATGAAGCCGCCCCAGCGTTCGGGGTGCTCCAGCGCGGCGACCACGGCGAGGCCCCAGGCGGGGTCGCCCTTCTGCCCGGTGCGGGTCGCGATCCACAGGGGTGCGCCGATTCCGGCGTCGCCCAAAGCCTGGACCAGGGACAGGGTCTCGGCGAGAGGCCGGCCGTCGAGAGTGAGGGTCGAGACGACGCCGTCGAAGGGGGTCCCGTCGAGCCCGCGCAGGGCCACGGCCATCGCCTCACGGGCAGGGGGCAGCTGGAGGACGACCACCCGGCCGCCCTGGGATTCCAGGGCGGTGGTGAGGCCGTGGTCGGGGCCGATGACGAGCCAGGTCCCGGGTGTCGCGGCCGGGGCAGGGGTGATCTCCGTCCAGCGCAGGTGGTAGCGGAGGCCGTCGGCGGCCGAATGGTCCTGGTTCCTTCTCCGGTACGCCGCCAGCGACGGCAGCAACGTCCCCAGTGCTTCGTGGTCGTCGAGGGCCAGGGTGCCCGCGAGGGCGTCGAGGTCGCCCCGGTCGACCGCGTCCCAGAAACCGGCGTCGGCGGTGTCGGCCCGGCGGGGAGCCGCCTCGGGCCAGTAGCGGCGGCGCTCGAAGGCGTAGGTCGGCAGGTCGGTCAGGCGGGCCGGTGGGAGGATGTCCGCCCAGTCGGGGGTGAGACCGTGGGTGTGGAGGCGGGCGACGGCGGCCAGCAGGGTGGTCGCCTCGTCGCGGTCGCGGCGGGCCGAGGCGACCAGGAGCGCCTCGTTCTCCAGGCAGTCGGCGGCCGCGGCGGTGAGGATGCCGTCGGGACCGATCTCCAGGTAGGCCGTGACCCCGGCGCCTTCGAGGGCACGCATGGCGGCGAGGAAGTCGACCGGCCTCCTGACGTGGTCGACCCAGTAGGCGGCGTCCCGGCCGCCGTCGAAGGCGATGACCGGCTCGTGGTACGTCAGCCCTTCGCAGACCCGGCGGAAGTCATCGAGCATCGGGTCCATCAGGCGGGAGTGGAAGGCGTGCGAGACCTTGAGCCGCCGGGTCTTCTCGAAGCGCGCCGCCTCCGCGAGCACCGCCTCTTCCGGCCCCGCGATGACGACGGAGCGAGGCCCGTTGACCGCGGCGACATCGACATCGGGCGAAATTTCGCCTGACGTGGCCTGTATGGCGACCATCGCCCCGCCGGGCGGTAGCGCCCCCATCAGCGAGGCCCGCGCGGACACCAGCGCGCAGGCGTCCGCCAGCGACAGAATCCCGGCGACGTGCGCGGCGGCGATCTCACCGATCGAGTGACCCGCGACGTGGCCGGGCCGGACGCCCCACGACTCGATCAGCCGGAACAGCGCGACCTGGAAGGCGAAGATCGCCGGCTGGGTGTGGACGGTGTCGTCGAGCCCGGCACCGCTCTCCACCACCTCCCGCAGGCCCGGATCGAGCAGATCGAGCACGGCGTCGTAGGCCTCGGCGAAGACGGGGAACCGCTCGTACAACCCCTGCCCCATACCCGGACGCTGAGCGCCCTGACCGGTGAAGAGATAGGCGAGCGAGGGCGCGGCGTGCCCCTCCTCGGAGAGCCCACCATCGGCGAACGAGTTCAGCAGAGCGGCGGCCTCGGCATGGTCCCGAGCGACCACGGAAGCCCGCCGCGGGAGAAGCCCACGGCCCATGGCCAGCGTGAACGCGACATCGGCCAGAGACGTGGCATGCGAATCCCAGCCGACCGGGACCACGGCCCTATCTGACTCGACCGTGGAGCCCTCACGGTTTCCCGCCGATCCAGCGTCATTCGGGTCGACCAGCGCACTCTGGTCGGTCATGAGGACGGCAGCGGCCTCGATCCGGTCCCGGGCCGAACCGGCTGTTCCGGTGGCCGACGAATCGACCGAAAGACCCCGCGCGGCCACGGTGGGGGCGATGTCCGTCAGGTGGGTGGCCAGGCGGCGGGCCTGTGCCTTGAGTGCCTCATCCGTGTGGGCCGAGAGGAGGAGCGGGAACGGGCCCTCGGAGGCTTCCTCCTGTGTGGAGGGCGGGGCAGCCTCCAGGATGGTGTGGGCGTTGGTGCCGCTGAAGCCGAACGACGAGACCGCCGCGCGGCGGGCCCTGCCCGTCTCCGGCCAGGGGATCGTCTCGGTGAGCAGTTCGACCGCCCCCGCCGACCAGTCGACATGCGGGGTCGGCTGGTCGACGTGCAGGGTCTTGGGCAGCACGCCGTGCTCCAGGGCCAGCACCATCTTGATGACCCCGGCGATCCCGGCGGCGGCCTGGGTGTGGCCGATGTTCGACTTGATCGACCCGAGCCGCAGCGGTTCGACCCGATCCCGGCCGTAGGTGGCGAGGAGGGCCTGGGCCTCGATCGGGTCGCCCAGGGTGGTTCCGGTGCCGTGGGCCTCCACCACGTCGACGTCCCGGGAGGTCAGGCGGGCGTTGGCGAGGGCCTGGGTGATGACGCGCTGCTGCGAGGGGCCGTTGGGGGCGGTCAACCCGTTGGAGGCGCCGTCCTGGTTGACGGCCGAACCACGTACCAGGGCGAGAACCCGGTGGCCGTTGGCGAGCGCGTCGGAGAGGCGTTCGACGAGGACGACCCCGGCGCCCTCCCCCCAGCCCGTACCGTCGGCCGCCCCCGCGAAGGCCTTGCAGCGGCCGTCGGCGGCGAGCCCGCGCTGGCGGGAGAACTCGATGAACGCGCCGGGCGTCGACATGACGGTCACGCCACCGGCCAGCGCCAGCGAGCACTCTCCCTGCCTCAGTGCCTGGACCGCGAGGTGCAGGGCGACGAGGGAGGCCGAGCAGGCGGTGTCGACGGTCACGGCCGGGCCCTCGAACCCGAATGCATAGGCCAGGCGGCCTGACACGACGCTGGCCGCGTTGCCGGTGCCGAGGTAGCCCTCCACACCCTCCGCGTGGGCGGCGAGGTTCACGTAGTCCTGGCCGTTGGTGCCGACGAACACGCCGGTCCGCGACTCCTTGAGCGCGGCCGGGTCGATGCCCGCGCGTTCCATCGCCTCCCACGAGATCTCCAGCAGCAGCCGCTGCTGCGGGTCCATCGCGAGGGCCTCGCGGGGCGAGATGCCGAAGAACGCGGCGTCGAAGTCGGCGGCGCCGGTCAGGAAGCCGCCCTCCCTGGCATACGAGGTGCCCGGATTGTCGGGGTCAGGGTGGTAGAGCGCGTCCACGTCCCAGCCCCGGTCGAGGGGGAAGCCGGTGACGGCGTCGCCGCCGTCGAGCAGCAGCCGCCACAGGTCGCCGGGCGTCTCGACCCCGCCGGGGAACCGTAGGCCGAGGCCCACGATCGCGATCGGCTCGTCGTCGGCGCTGATGACGACGGTCTTCGTCTCTGTACGGCTCCCGCCCCCCAGTTCGGCCGACAGGTGCGCGGCCAGTGCGGCAGGGGTCGGATGGTCGTAGATCAGCGTCGGCGGCAGGGCCAGCCCGGTCACCGCCTGCAGCCGGTTGCGGAGTTCGACCGCCGTGAGCGAGGTGAACCCGAGCGACTTGAACGCCTTGCCGGGCTCGACCCCGTCGACGGAGGCGTGCCCGAGCGCCGCGGCGACGGTCTCCCTGACCAGCCCGAGCAGGTCTCCGTCGCGAAGTGGCCCGGCGACGGCCTTCGGCGCGGTGCCGCCCGGGGAGAAGAACCCGAGGAGCGGCGAGGGCCGGGTGGCGGTGAAGGCGGGCGCGAACCGCTCCCACGCGACGTCGGCGACCACGGGCGCGACGTCGCCCCGGTCGAGGGTGCGCTGGAGGGCCCGGATCGCCAGGTCGGCGGGCATGGGCGGCAGCCCGCTGCGGACCATCCTGTCGGCGACGTCGTCGGCCATGCCGCCCTCGGCCCACGGGCCCCAGGCGATCGACGTGGCGGGCAGCCCCGCTCCCCTGCGGGCCTCGGCGAAGGCGTCGAGGTAGGCGTTGGCGGCGGCGTATCCGGCCTGCCCGGCCGAGCCGATGACCCCGGCGAGCGAGGAGAACAGCACCAGGTCGGTCAGGTCTCCGGCGAGGTCGTGCAGGTTCTCGGCGGCGGTGCGCTTGGCCCGCAGGACGGTCTCCAGCCGCTCGGGCGTCAGCGACGAGATGACCCCGTCGTCGAGCACCCCGGCCGTGTGGAACACCGCCTCGACGGGATGCGCGGCCAGCAGCCCCGCCAGCGCGTCGCGGTCGGCGGCGTCACAGGCGACGACTGAGACCTCGGCCCCCATCGCGGTCAGCTCGGCGGCCAGCTCACCCGCACCGGGAGCGTCGGGCCCCCGCCGTCCGGCGAGCACGAGCTGCCGCGCGCCCCGCTCGGTGAGCCAGCGGGCGACATGGGCGCCGAGAGCACCCGTACCGCCCGTGACCAGCACCCGCTCCGGAGCCCGCCATTCCTGGACGGGCCGGTCCCCCGCCGGGGTGAGCCTGCGGCCGAACACACCCGAGGGCCGCACGGCGACCTGGTCCTCGCCCCCGGCGAGCACCGCCGAAACCCGGTCAGCGCACCCTTCGGCGACGTCGACGAGCCCACCCCAGCGGTCGGGGTACTCCAGCGCGGCGACCCGCCCGAACCCCCAGATCGACGCGAGCCCGGGGTCGAGCCCCGCCCGCTCCCCCGCCTTCACGGCGACGGCGTTCGAGGTCAGGCACCACAGCGGAGCCGGAATCCCGGCCTGGACGAGCGCCACGACATCGTCGAGCCGCGACAACGCCGAGATCACCCCCGCGAACGTGCCTTCGGGCAGCGGGTCACAGAGTGCGGTCGCGACGACCTCGGCGCCCTGGGCGCGCAGGGCCTCGGCCACCTCGGGTTCGACCCCGTCGTGGACGACGAGCCAGGTCCCCGACACCCGCCCCGACGTCTCCACCGGCGCCCACGTGACGGAGTAGCGCCAGGCGTCGAGCCGGTCGCGGGTCTGGCGGCGGCGGTGCCAGTCGGCGAGCGCGGGCAGTACACCGGCGACCTGCTCGGCCGGCAGGTCGAGTTCGGCGGCCAGCCCTTCGGCGTCGTCGCGGGTGACGGCCGACCAGAACTCACCGTCGGCTGTGCCGGTCTCCGGGACCGGCTCCAGCCAGTGGCGTTCGTGCTGGAAGGCGTAGGTCGGCAGGTCGACGCGGGTGCCGCGCTCGAAGGAGGCGGCCCAGTCGCCGTCGAAGCCGTACACCCAAAGGGCACCCAGCGCCGTCGTGAGGGCGGCGACCTCGGAGGTGCCCCGCTGCAGCGGCACGACGTCGCCGTCGACCATCGGCGTCAGCACGGCATCGGGCCCGACCTCGGCGAACACGGTCACGCCCGCGGCCTTGAGCCGCTCGATCGTGTCGTAGAACCGCACGGTGTCCCGGACGTGCCGGACCCAGTAGTCGGCGTCCCGGCCGCCCTCGAACGGGATGACCGGCTCGTGGTAGGTCAGCTCCTCACACACCCGCCGGAAGTCGTCGAGCATCGGGTCCATCAGGCGGGAGTGGAAGGCGTGCGAGACGTTCAGCCGCTTGGTCTTCTCGAACCGGGCGGCCTCCGCGAGCACCGTCTCCTCCGGCCCGGCGATCACCACCGAGCGCGGCCCGTTGACGGCGGCGATATCGACATCAGACGAAATTTCCCCCGGCGCGGCCTGTATGGCGACCATCGCCCCACCACCCGGAAGCGCCTGCATCAACGAAGCCCGAGCCGCCACGAGCGCGCAGGCATCCTCCAGCGAGAGAACCCCCGCGACATGCGCAGCGGCGATCTCCCCGATCGAGTGCCCGGCCACGACCCCAGGCGTCAGACCGAACGACTCCATCAGCCGATAGAGCGCCACTTCAAAGGCGAAGATCGCAGGCTGCGCCACCCCGGTCTCACCAATCGACCCCCCACCGAAAACGGCACCGGCCAGATCGAGTCCGCCCCCCATCACAGCGGAGGCGCCGTCATTCCCGATGGCTTCCGCACCGGTCTCACCATGGATACGGGAGTCGGTATTCCCCCGAGAGCCGACGCGCGTCCCACTGTGGCCCGAACCGGCAGCGGCCGAGAAATGGCCACAGACCTGGTCGAACGTCTCGGCGAACACCGGGAAGGCCTCATAGAGGTCGCGTCCCATGCCCGCCCGCTGGGAGCCCTGCCCCGTGAAGAGAAAAGCCAAAGTTCCGTCGGTACGCCTACCGACAGGCCCCGCCCCATCCGCCAACGCCCGAAGCTCGGCAGCCGACGAGACCACGGCGCGGTGCTCGAAAGCGGTCCGCCCCAGCAGCGACGTGGCCACATCCGCCCAGGCGGCGTCGATCGGCACCAGCCGCCCGGCCTGCGCCCGGACGGCCTCCGGCGAGGCACCGGAGATCCGCCACGGCAGCAAGGGACGACCCTGCGAAATCACACCATGCGCTCCGGCCGCCTCAGGCGACGTGCCGGACATCCCACCGGGCACGGCTCCGGTAACGGGACGAACCGGCGAAACCACGGCGTTCTCACCCGGCCGCGCCGGGGTCCGCCCTGACGGCACGATCCGGGCACCGGCCTCGGCGAACTCTTCGACGATCACGTGGGCGTTGGTGCCGCTGAAGCCGAACGACGAGATCCCCGCCCGGCGCGGCTCCTCCCGCCGTTCCCACGCCACCGGCTCGGTCAGGAGCCCGACCGCGCCGGACGTCCAGTCGACGTGGGGTGAGGGCTCGTCCACGTGAAGGGTCTTGGGCAGGACCCCGTTCCGCATCGCCATGACCATCTTGATCACGCCGCCGACACCGGCGGCCGCCTGGGTGTGGCCGATGTTCGACTTCAGCGAGCCGAGCCACAGCGGGCGGTCGCGCTCCTGGCCGTAGGTGGCGAGGACCGCCTGGGCCTCGATCGGGTCACCCAAGGTGGTGCCGGTGCCGTGGGCCTCGACGGCGTCGACCTGGCCGGGGCGGAGTCCCGCCCCGGCGAGCGCCTGCCGGATGACCCGCTGCTGTGACGGACCGTTGGGGGCGGTCAACCCGTTGGACGCGCCGTCCTGGTTGACCGCGGAACCGCGTACCAGAGCGAGAACCGGATGCCCGTTGGCCACGGCATCGGACAGGCGCTCGACGAGGAGGACGCCGACGCCCTCCGACCAGCCGGTGCCGTCGGCCGCGGCGGCGAAGGGCTTGCAGCGGCCGTCGGGGGCGAGCCCGCGCTGGCGGCTGAACTCCAGGAACGCGCCCGGCGTGGCCATCACGGTCACGCCGCCCGCCAGGGCCATCTCGCACTCGCCGTTGCGCAGCGCCTGGACCGCCAGGTGCAGGGCCACCAGCGACGACGAACAGGCCGTGTCGACCGTGACGGCGGGACCCTCCAGGCCGAAGGTGTACGCGATGCGGCCCGACGCCACACTGCCCGAGGTGCCCGTGCCGAGGTAGCCCTCGACGCCCTCGGGGAGGGTGCCGGGGCGGGTGGCGTAGTCGTGGTACATGACTCCGGCGAACACGCCCGTCCGGGAGCCCTTCACCACGTGCGGGTCGATGCCGGCCCGTTCGAACACCTCCCACGAGGTCTCCAGCAGCAGGCGCTGCTGCGGGTCCATCGCGACGGCCTCCCGGGGGGAGATGCCGAAGAAGGCGGCGTCGAAGTGGCCCGCGTCGTACAGGAAACCGCCTTCGCCGGTGTGGGAGGAGCCTTCGGCGTCGCGGTCGCCGAGCAGGGCGGCGAGGTCCCAGCCCCGGTCGGCGGGGAAGGCGGAGATGCCGTCGCCACCGGCGGCGACGAGCCGCCACAGGTCCTCGGGCGACCGCACGCCGCCGGGGTAGCGGCAGGCCATCCCCACGATCGCGATCGGCTCGTCGGCCACCTTCGTCACCGTCTCCGGAGCGGGGGCGACGGCCCCCGCCAGGTGGTCGGCCAGGGCGGTGGGGGTCGGGTAGTCGAAGATCAGGGTGGCGGGCAGGCGCAGGCCGGTCGCGGTGCCGAGGCGGTTGCGCAGTTCCACCGCCGCGAGCGAGTCGAAGCCGAGGGCGGCGAAGCCGCGCTGCGGGTCCACCGCCTGCGGCCCGGCATGGCCCAGGACGAGCGCGGTCTGGGTCCTGACCAGGTCGAGCGCTCCGGCCGCGTCGAGCCCGGTCACCTTCACGGCCGAGGCGAGGGCCCGGCGGCCTCCCGGGCGCACGAGCGCCCGCAGCATCGGCGGGACGCGGTCGCCGCCGCCGCGCAGGTCGAGCTTGATCGGGACAAGCAGGGCCTCGGGCGCGGCGAGCGCGGCGTCGAACAGCGCCAGGCCCTCGTCCGAGGTGAGCGCGGTGCTCCCGGCCCGGGTCAGCCTGCCGGTGTCGAGGCCGGCGGTGATGGTGCCGCGCTCCTCCCACAGCCCCCACGCGAGCGAGACCGCGGGCAGTCCGAGGGCCCGCCGGTGGGCGGCCAGGGCGTCGAGGGCGGCGTTGGCGGCGGCGTAGTTGCCCTGGCCGGGGTTGCCGAAGACCCCGGCGGCCGAGGAGAAGAGCACGAACAGGTCGAGGTCTCCGGCGAGTTCGTGCAGGTTGACCGCGGCCTGGACCTTGGGGCGCCAGACGGTCTCCAGGCGCTCGGGCGTGAGCGACTCGATGACGCCGTCGTCGAGTACTCCGGCGGCGTGCACGATCCCGCGTACGGGATGGTCGGCCAGCAGCGCGGCCACGGCCTCGCGGTCGGCCACGTCGCAGGCCCGCACGGTCACCTGGGCACCCAGCCCGGTGAGCTCCCCGACCAGTTCGGGGGCCCGGCCCGACCGGCTGACCAGCACCAGTTCGGTCACCCCGTGGGCGGTGACGAGATGCCGGGCGACGAGCCCGCCGAGTGCGCCGGTCGCGCCGGTGACCAGCACAGGACCGCGTACCTCGGGGACCTGTGCACCGGTCGTCCGCACGAGCCGGGGCGCGAAGGCGGCGCCGTCGCGGACCCGCACCTGCTCCTCACCCGTGCGCAGCGCGACGTCCACGTCGCCGTCGATCAGGAGGAACCGGCCCGGGTGCTCCGACTGCGCCGAGCGCACCAGGCCCCAGATCCCGGCCTGGTCCAGGTCCGCTCCTTCGCTCGCGGCCACCACCGCGACCACGCCGTCACGCGAAATCTGCTCCTGTACGACTTCAAGCGCCTCCGCCACGTCACGCGGCCTGACCACCAGGGCCTCGACGGGCTCCCCCGTGGCCGGGACGGGCGTCCATTCGACCGTCAGCAGGTCGTCGCGGCGCCGGGCGAGGGCGCCGGTGGGGAGAGCGCGGAGGGTGAGCGCGCCGATGCGGGCGACCGGCACGCCCGACGTGCTGTCGAGCGCGATGGCCACGGTGTCGGCGCTCACCGGGGTGACGCGCACCCGGAGGGAGGTGGCGCCGGTGGCGTGCAGGGCGACGTCCGACCAGGAGAACGGGAGCATCGGGCCGTCGGAGGTGATAGCGCCGAGGCCGATGGCATGCAGGGACGCGTCGAGCAGCGCCGGGTGCAGCCCGAACGTGGCGGTGTCGCCGCCGAAGGCGACCTCGGCGTAGACGTCGCCGCCCGAGCGGTGGGCGGCGGTCAGGCCGCGGAAGGCGGGGCCGTAACCGAGCCCGACCGAGGCGAGGCCGTCGTAGAAGCCGTCGAGGTCGATCGGCTCGGCGCCCGGCGGCGGCCAGGCGATGGGGTCGGGCGCGGGGGCGCCACTGGTCAGGACGCCGGTGGCGTGCCGCGTCCAGGGGTCGTCACCGGCCTGGGCGTGGATCTGGAACGGCCGCCGGCCGTGGTCGTCGGGGGGCTCGACGGAGACCTGGATCCTGACCGGTTCGGTGAGGACCACGGGGGCCTCGATGGTGAGGTCTTCGACCACGTCGCATCCGGCCTGGTCACCGGCCCGTACGGCCAGCTCGACCAGCGCGGCGCCCGGCAGCAGGACCACGCCGTCGACGGTGTGGTCGGCCAGCCACGGGTGGGTCGGCACGGACAGGCGGCCGGTGAACAGCAGGCCGTCCGATCCGGCGATGGCGGTCGAGGCGGCCAGCAGCGGATGCCCGGTCGGCCCGAGCCCCGCCGAGGCGACGTCCCCGGCCCAGCCCTCGGGGGCCCGCAGCCAGTACGACTCCCGCTCGAACGGATAGGTAGGCAGCTCGACCAGCCGCGCGCCGGGGAAGAACGGCGCCCAGTCGACGCGGCACCCGTCGGCGTGCAGCCGGGCCAGCCCCTCGGTGATCGCGGCGACCTCCCGGCCCGCCCGCACGGCGGGCACCCACAGGTGGTCGCCCTCGACGCACTCCTGCCCCATCGCGGTCAGCACCGCCTCGGGCCCGATCTCGACGAACCGGGTCACCCCGTCGCCCTCCAGCCGCCGCACGGCGTCGGCGAACCGCACCGCGTCACGGACGTGCGCGACCCAGTAGTCGGCGGAGGTGACATCACCCGAGGTCACGACCGGGATCTCCGGGGCGTGGAAGGTCAGCCCGCCGATCGCGGCCCGGAAGTCGTCGAGCATCGGGTCCATCAGGCGGGAGTGGAAGGCGTGCGAGACGGTGAGCCGCTTGGTCTTCTCAAAGCGCGCCGCCTCGGCCAGCACGGCCTCTTCCGGCCCCGAGATCACCACAGACCGAGGGCCGTTGACGGCAGCGATATCGACATTTCCCGAAATTTCGCCCGCCGTGGCCTGTACGGCGACCATCGCCCCACCCCGCGGCAGCGCCTGCATGAGCGCACCCCGCGCGGCCACCAGCCTGGCGGCGTCTTCTAACGACAGCACCCCCGCGCAGTGCGCCGCGGCCACCTCCCCGATCGAATGCCCGGCCAGGAAGTCGGGCCGCACCCCCCAAGAGGCGAACAACCGGAACAGCGCCACCTCGAAGGCGAAAAGGGCGGCCTGCGTGAACGCCGTCTCAGCGAGCCCATCACCCGAGGCGATCACCTCCCGCAACCTGCCAAGCCCCTCGGACGCACCGACCAGCGTGTCGATCGCCTCGTCGTAGGCGGTGGCGAAGACGGGGAAGGACGCGCGCAGCTCCGCCCCCATCGCGGCGCGCTGGGCGCCTTGGCCCGTGAACAGGAAGGCCAGGCCGCCCTGGGTCGCCTTTCCGCGCAGCGGGCCCTCGTCCAGCGAGGAGAGGAAGACGGCTCGGCGGTCGAGGGCGGCCCTGCCGGTCGCCAGGGTGTAGGCGACGTCGGCAGCCGGGACCTCCGGGTGGTCGCGGAGGAAGGTCTTCAGGCGGGTGACCTGGGTGTCGAGCGCTTCGGGGGTGCGGGCGGAGACGACCCACGGCAGCACGGCAGCGGGGGTGACCTCGCGGTCGTCCACCGGAGGGGCCTGCTCCAGGACCACGTGGGCGTTGGTGCCGCTGAAGCCGAACGACGACACGCCCGCCCTGCGGGGGCGGCCCGTTTCGGGCCAGGTCACCGACTCGGTGAGGAGGCGGCCGTTTCCGGCCGTCCAGTCGACGTGGGGGTTGGGCTCGTCGGCGTGGAGGGTCTTGGGGAGCACGCCGTGGCGCATCGCCTCGACCATCTTGATGACGCCGCCGATGCCGGCCGCCGCCTGGGTGTGGCCGATGTTCGACTTCAGGGAGCCCAGGTAGAAGGGCAGGAGGCGGTCTTTCCCATAAGTCGCGAGCAGGGCTTGGGCCTCGATCGGGTCGCCCAAGGTCGTGCCGGTGCCGTGGGCCTCGACCACGTCGACGTACGACGGGGCGAGCTGGGCCACGTCGAGGGCCTGGCGGATGACCCGCTGCTGCGACGGGCCGTTCGGGGCGGTCAGGCCGCTGGAGGCGCCGTCCTGGTTGACCGCCGAACCGCGTACCAGAGCAAGAATGGGATGGCCGTTGGCCAGGGCGTCGGAGAGGCGTTCGACCACGACGACCCCGGCGCCCTCGCCCCAGCCGGTGCCGTCGGCGTCGGCGGAGAAGGCCTTGCACCGGCCGTCGGAGGCGAGGCCGCGCTGGCGGGAGAACTCGACGAAGGCCGCGGGAGTGGCCATCACGGTCACGCCACCGGCCAGCGCCAGTGAGCACTCGCCGCGCCGCAGCGCCTCGACCGCCAGGTGCAGGGCGACCAGCGACGAGGAGCAGGCCGTGTCGACGGTGACGGCCGGGCCCTCCAGGCCGAAGGTGTAGGAGAGGCGTCCGGACACGACGCTGCCGGCGTTGCCGGTGCCCAGATATCCCTCGACGCCGTCGGGGACGGCGCCCAGCCGGGTCGCGTAGTCGTGGTACATGACCCCGGCGAACACGCCGGTCGCCGAGCCCTTCAGGGAGTGCGGGTCGATTCCGGCGCGTTCGAACGCCTCCCACGACACCTCCAGCAGGAGCCGCTGCTGCGGGTCCATCGCCAGGGCCTCGCGCGGGCCGATGCCGAAGAACTCGGCGTCGAACTCCTCGGCGCCGTGCAGGAAACCGCCCTCGAACGAGTAGGCGGTGCCCGGGTGGTCGGGGTCGGGGTGGTGGAGCGTGGCCAGATCCCAGCCCCGGGTCTCCGGCGGCAGCGAGATGCCCTCACGCCCCTCGGACACGAGCCGCCACAGGTCGCCGGGCGAGCGCACGTCACCCGGGTAGCGGCAGCCCATGCCGACGATCGCGATCGGCTCCCGGTCGGCGGCCTCGAAGTCCTGGAGGCGGCGACGGGTCTGGTGCAGGTCTGCCGTCACCCGCCGGAGATAGTCTCGGAGCTTGTCCTCGTTAGACATGGGAACCCTCTGCGATCGTCGGGGTGACTAGCTGAATTCCTTGTCGATGAAATCGAAGAGATCATCGTCGGTGTCACCGATGAGCTGCTCCGAGGTCTCGACTTCGGCGGGGGCGAGGCGGGCGAGCAGCGCCTGGAGGTGCCCGGCGATCCCGGCCCGGTCGATCTCGTCGGCGGACATCGCGGCGAGGTGCAGTTCCAGGCGGTCGAGATCGGCCAGGGCGGGGGTGCCGCCGGGGCCGTCGTCGGTCAGGCGGGCCGACAGGTGCCCGGCCAGGCCGAGCGGCGACGGATAGTCGAACATGACCGTGGCGGGCAGCCGGAGCCCGGTGGCCGCGCCGAGCCGGTTGCGCAGCTCGACCGCGGTGAGCGAGTCGAAGCCCTGCTCCATGAACGGGCGCCCCGGCTCCACGGCCGACGGTCCGGCGTGGCCGAGCACCCCGGCCACGTGGGTGCGGACCAGTTCGAGCACCAGCCGGTCGCGCTCCCCCTCGGGCAGTCCGGCGATGCGGTCGCGGAACCCGGAGGTCTCGGCCCGCTTCCTGACCGGCCGGGCCAGCCCACGCAGGATCGGCGGTGCCTCGTCGGCCGGGCCGAAGGCGATCCGGGCCGGGACGAGCAGCGCCCGGTCGGCCCCGAGCGCGGCGTCGAACAGGGCCATGCCCTCTTCGGTCGTGAGCGGGGCGACCCCGGCGCGGGCCATCCGGGCGAGCGCTGCGTCGTCGAGGTGGCCGGTCATGCCGCCGTCCTGGCGCCACAGGCCCCAGGCGAGCGAGAGGCCGGGGAGCCCCTGCGCGCGGCGGTGTTCGGCGAGGGCGTCGAGGGCGGCGTTGGCGGCGGCGTAGTTGGCCTGGCCGACCGCGCCCATGACCCCGGCGAGCGAGGAGAACAGCACGAACAGGCCGACGTCTCCGGCGAGCTCGTGCAGGTTGACCGCCGCCTGGACCTTGGGGCGCCAGACGGTCTCCAGGCGCTCGGGGGTGAGCGACTCGATGACGCCGTCGTCGAGCACCCCGGCCAGGTGGATCACGCCGTCGATCGGGTGGCGGGCCAGCAGACCGGCCAGTGCGGTGCGGTCGGCGACGTCACAGGCGGCGATCGTCACCGCCGCGCCCAGCGCCGTCAGTTCACCGTGCAGTTCGGGGGCGTGGCCGGTGCGGGAGACCAGGACGAGGTCGCGTACACCATGGTTGCGGACCAGGTGGCGGGCCAGGGCCGCGCCGAGCGCGCCCGTGCCGCCAGTGATGAGGATGCGGCCGGTGACCTGCCCGGGAGCGGCTGCCGCGCGGGCGAGCCGGGGCACGAACGCCGCGCCGTCGCGGAACACCACCTGCGGTTCGCCGGCCGGGATCGGCCCGTCGCCGTCGACCAGCACGAACCGGCCCGGATGCTCCGACTCGGCGGCCCGCACGAGCCCCCAGACGGCGGCGGCGTCGAGGTTCCCCGCGAACGCACCCCGCGTGGCGACCACCAGCGGGCCGTCGCCGGAGTCGAGCAGCCGGTTCTGCACCTCGGCCAGCGCCTCGGACGCGGTCGCCGGGTGGATCGTCGTCGCGGTCAGCGTCTCGGCCGGAGCCGCCGGGATCCAGTCGACCTGGAACAGCGCGTCGGGGGCGGCGATCCGGCGCAGGGCCAGCGCGCCGATGGAGACGACGGGCCGCCCCTCGGTGTCGGCCAGGTCGATGGCGTAGGTGTCGTCGGCGGTCGCCGCGATCCTCACCCGGGCGGCGGTCGCACCGCGGGTGTGCAGGGCGACGTCGGTCCAGGAGAACGGGAGGCGGGCGGGGCCGCCGGTGACGGCGATCGTGTGGAGGGCGGCGTCGAGCAGGGCGGGGTGGAGGCCGAAGCCGCCCGCCTCGCCGTCGAGGGCGACCTCGGCGAACAGTTCGTCGTCGCGCCGCCAGACCGCCTGGAGTCCCTGGAAGACCGGGCCGTATTCGAGCCCGGCGGCGGCGAGACCGTCGTACACGCCCTCGATCGTCACCCGCTCGGCGCCCGGCGGCGGCCAGACGGTCAGGTCGGCGCCGAGCGCGGCGGTGGCCGGGGCGACGACGCCCGAGGCGTGCCGGGTCCAGTCGTCCCCCGTGCGTGAGTGGATCGCGACCGCGCACCGCCCGGCGCCGTCGGGCGCCTCCTTGGAGATCTGGATCTGTACGGCTCCCGCCTGAGGCACGACCAATGGCGCCTCAAGGGTCAGTTCCTCCACCAGATCGTCGAGCAGCATCTCGACCAGCGCCGCGCCCGGGACCACGGCCTGGCCCATGACCAGGTGGTCGGCCAGCCACGGGTGGGTGCTCAGGGACAGGCGTCCCGAGGTGACACTGCCGCCGTCGGCGAGGTCGATCTCGGCGCCGAGGAGCGGGTGGGATCCGGGGGTGGCGGCGGGCTCGCCGGTGGGCCAGAAGGTCGTGCGCTGGAAGGCGTAGGTGGGGAGGTCGACGCGCGGGGTTTCGACGACGGGCCAGGTGACCTTCGCACCGTGGGTGTGGAGGGTGGCGAGGGCGGTGTGGAAGTCGGCGATCTCGTCGCCGTCGCGCCTGGCCGTGGGGACCAGGAGGGCGGGGTCGTCGAGACAGTCGGCGGCCATCGCGGTGAGCACCGCGTCAGGCCCGACTTCCACGAACGCGTGCCCGGCCAGCCGCTCGATCGTGTCCTTGAAGTGGACCGTGTCCCGGACGTGCCTCACCCAGTAGCCGGCGTCCCTGCCGCCCTCGAACGGGATGACCGGTTCGTTGTAGGTGAGTGATTCGCAGACCTGGCGGAACTCTTCGAGCATCGGGTCCATCAGGCGGGAGTGGAAGGCGTGCGAGACCTTGAGGCGCTTGGTGGTGGCGAAGCGGGCGGCCTCGGCGAGAACGGCGTCTTCCGGGCCGGCGATGACGACGGAGCGGGGGCCGTTGATGGCGGCGATGTCGACATTTCCCGAAATTTCGCCTGACGTGGCCTGTATGGCGACCATCGCCCCACCGCCCGGAAGCGCCTGCATCAACGAGGCACGGGCGGACACGAGTGTGCAGGCGTCCTCCATCGACAGGATCCCGGCGACATGGGCGGCCGCGATCTCCCCGATCGAGTGCCCGGCCACGACCTCGGGCCTGACGCCCAACGACTCCAGGAGGCGGTAGAGCGCCACCTCGAACGCGAAGATCGCAGGCTGCGCGACCCCGGTCTCATCAAGAGATCCGCTGCTGTCGGCTTTCCCAGAGAGGTGGCCGTTGACCAGGTCGAACGTCTCGGCGAACACGGGGAAGCGGTCGTAGAGGCCGCGCCCCATGCCCGTCCGCTGCGCACCTTGGCCGGTGAAGAGGAAGGCCAGGCGGAGCTCTGGACGTACACGACCCCGGACCACGCCCGGAGCCTCGCCACCCGCCGCGAGGATGTCGAGAAGGTCGAACCTGCCGGCGGGCACGGCGGCCCGGTATTCGTGGTGGGCCCGGGTGGTCAGGAGCGCCTGGGCGACCCCGTTCGGGGAAGCGTCGGCGGGCAGGTGGTCGCGGAGGCGCGCGGCCTGAGCTCGCAACGCCTCGGGCGACTTGGCCGAGAGCAGCCACGGAACATCAACGGGCGGCATATCCGAAACGGGCGCCTTATCCGGCCCGGTCGACATGCCAGAAGCGGGCGTCATGCCGGAAGCGGGCGGTGCTTCCAAGACGGCGTGGGCGTTGGTCCCGCTGAAGCCGAACGACGACACCGCGGACCGGCGCGGGCGGCCCGTCTCGGGCCAGGTGGCCGCCTCGGTCAGGAGCGCCACCGATCCGGCCGACCAGTCGACGTGCGGGGAGGGCTCGTCCACGTGCAGGGTCTTGGGCAGGACCCCGTGCCGCATCGCCATGACCATCTTGATCACGCCGCCGACGCCAGCGGCCGCCTGTGTGTGGCCGATGTTCGACTTCAGGGAGCCCAGCCGGAGCGGTTCGGGGCGGTCCTGACCGTAGGTCGCGAGGAGGGCCTGGGCCTCGATCGGGTCGCCCAGGGTGGTGCCGGTGCCGTGGGCTTCGACGGCGTCGACGTCAGCGGGGGCCAACCCCGCGTTGTCGAGCGCGGCCATGATCACTCGCTGCTGCGAGGGGCCGTTGGGCGCCGTCAGGCCGTTGGAGGCGCCGTCCTGGTTGACCGCCGAGCCGCGCAGGACCGCGAGCACCGGGTGGCCGTGGGCGAGCGCGTCGGAGAGACGTTCGACGAGGAGCATGCCCGCGCCCTCCGACCAGCCCGTACCGTCGGCTCCGGCCGCGAACGAGCGGCAGCGGCCGTCGGCCGAGAGGCCGCGCTGGCGGCTGAAGTCGAGGAACGCCGCCGGGGTGGCCATCACGGTCACGCCACCGGCCAGCGCCATCTCGCACTCGCCGCTGCGCAGCGCCTGGGCGGCCCAGTGCAGGGCGACCAGCGACGACGAACACGCCGTGTCGACGGTGACCGCCGGGCCCTCCAGCCCGAAGACATAGGAGACGCGACCGGACACGACGCTGGCCGCGTTGCCGGTGCCGAGGTAGCCCTCGCTGCCGTCGGGCAGCGCCGACAGCCGTGAGGCGTAGTCGTGGTACATCACGCCGGTGAACACGCCGGTCCGCGAGCCGCGCATCGCGCGCGGGTCGATCCCGGCCCGCTCGAACGCCTCCCACGAGGTCTCCAGCAGGAGCCGCTGCTGCGGGTCCATGGCCAGCGCCTCACGGGGCGAGATCCCGAAGAACGCCGCGTCGAACTCGCCCGCGTCGTGCAGGAAACCGCCCTGCTTCGTGTACGTCTTCCCGACCCGCCCGGGATCGGGGTCGTAGAGCGCGTCCACGTCCCAGCCCCGGTTGGCCGGGAACTCGGTGATGCCGTCGTGCCCCCCGGCGACCAGCCGCCACAGGTCCTCGGGCGAGGCGACCCCGCCGGGGTAACGGCAGGCCATGCCGACGATCGCGATCGGCTCGTCGGACGCGACGGTCTTCGTGCGGACCCGCTCCTGTGACTCGCCGAGCAGCTGCTTCTTGAGGTAGGCCGCGAGTAGTTCGACGGTCGGGAAGTCGAACACCAGCGTCGCCGGCAGCCGCAGCCCGGTCGCCGCGTTGAGCCGGTTCCGCAGCTCGACCGCGGTCAGCGAGTCGAACCCGAGCTCGGTGAACGCCTGGTCGACCCGGACCACGGCGGCGTCCCGGTGCCCGAGCACCAGCGCGACCTGCGTCCGGACCAGCGCGAGCACCTCGGCCTCGTCGGCGGGCGGCTTGACGGCCGTGTTCTTCACCGCCCGGCGCGGCCGGACCAGGCTCCGGAGCAGCGCCCCCGCCACTCCCCCACCGGCGGCCAGCGCGGCCGGGTCGATCTTGGCGGGGATCAGCACCGCCTCGTCCGAGGCGAGCGCGGCGTCGAACAGGGCGAGCCCCTCGTCGTCGGTCAGCGGCGCGATCCCGGCGCGGGCGATGCGCTCGCGGTCGTCGTCCGTCAGGGTCCCGGCCATGCCGGACTCCCACAGGCCCCAGGCCAGCGAGACGGCGTGCCGCCCGGCCGCGCGGCGCTCCTCGGCGAGCGCGTCGAGGGCGGCGTTGGCGGCGGCGTAGTTCGCCTGCCCCGCCGCACCGATCACCCCGCCGATCGAGGAGTACAGCACCAGGAACCCGTCGCCGACGAGCTCGGCGAGGTTGCGCGCGGCCTCCGCCTTGGGTCGCATGACCCGCGCCAGCCGCTCGCCGTCGAGCTGCTCGATCACGCCGTCGTCGAGAACACCCGCCGCGTGTACGGCCCCCGCCAGACGTCGCCCTCCTATGGCTCGGTTCAAGGCGTCCCGGTCCGCGGCGTCGCAGGCGATGACCGTGACCTGGGCGTCGACCCCGAGTTCGACCGCACCGCCCGACCTGGAGACCAGGATGAGCTCCCGGACTCCGTACCGCTCGACCAGATGACGAGCCACGACGCGCCCGAGCGCCCCGGTCCCACCGGTGACGAGCACCGGCCCGTCGACGGGCGTGGGGACCCCCGCCGGAACCGACGCCCTGACCAATCGGGGAGCGTGGGCGACGCCGTCGCGGAAGGAGACCTGCGGCTCCCCCGCCGGGATCGGCCCATCGCCGTCGACCAGGACGAACCGCCCCGGGTTCTCGGTCTCGGCCGACCGGACCAGACCCCAGACGGCGGCGTCGGCGCTGTGCACGGCCAGCCTGGCCGTGGTGTCCGCCCGCAGTCGTTCCTGTACGAGCTGGAGAGCATCATGGGCGGATGCCACCGTCACGTGGTCGACGTCGGTGTCGGTCTCGCCGGTGACCGGGACCCAGGTCAGGCGGTAGAGCGAGTCGACCGGGCGGTGCGTGAGGGCGCGCAGGGTGAGCGAACCGACGGTCGCGACCGGGTGGCCGTGCTCATCCCAGACGGACAGGCCGATCGTGGTGCCCTCGGCGCGAGTGAGACGTACCCGAAGAGACCGCGCGCCCGCCGTGTGGAGCGACAGGTTCGACCAGGAGAACGGCAGACCGGCCAGGTCGTCGAAGAGGGCGACGCCGTGCAGGGCGGCGTCGAACAGGGCGGGGTGCAGGCCGTATCCGTCGCCGCCGGGAAGGGAGACCTCGGTGTAGACGTCGCCGTCGCGCGACCAGGCGACGGTGACGCCCCGGAAGGCCGGGCCGTAGTCGAGCCCGCCGCGCGACATGCGGTCGTAGAGGTCGTCGAGCTCGATCGGCACTGCACCCTCGGGCGGCCAGACGCCGATGGGGGTGCCGTGGGGCGCCTCGGCGGCGAGCAGGCCGGTGGCGTGACGGGTCCACGGGTCGTCGTCGGAGATCCGGGAGTGCACGGTGACCGTGTTCCGCTCGGACACCGCCACCTGGACCTGCACCGCGCCCCTCACGTAGAGGGGCGTCTCCAGCGTGAGCTCCTCGACGAGCGCGCAGCCCACCTGGGCGGCGGCGTGCAGCGCGAGCTCGGCGATGGCAGTGCCCGGTACGACGACCTCGCCGCCGACGACGTGATCGGCCAGCCAGGGGTGGAGGTGCGTCGACAGTCGCCCGGTGAGGATCAGCCCGCCGTCGGCGACGGCCACCGAGGCGCCCAGCAGCGGATGCCCGGTGGCGGCGAGCCCCGCCGCCGTGACATCCCCGGCACCGGCGGGGGCCTCCAGCCAGTAGGGCTCGTGCTCGAACGGGTAGGGCGGCAGAGCGACGCGACGGCCTGTCGTGGGCCAAGTGACCTTGACGCCCGTGGTGTGCAGTCTGGCCAGGGCGGCGACCAGGGCGTCCCGCTCGGGCCGCCCCTTGCGGATGGCGGGCACCGCACCGTCGATCAGCGCGGCGAGGACCGCGTCGGGCCCGACCTCGACGAACGTGGTCACCCCCGCGCCGGCGAGCGATTCGGCGGTCTCGGCGAAGCGCACGGTGTCACGGACGTGCCGGACCCAGTAGCCGGGGTCGGTGACGTCGGCCGTTCCCGGGCCGGAGACGATCGGGATGCGCGGCTCGTGGAAGCTCAGCCCTTCGACGATCCGGCGGAAATTCTCCAGCATCGGGTCCATGAGGCGGGAGTGGAACGCGTGCGAGACGGTGAGCCGCTTGGTCTTGCGGCCCATCGCGCTCAGGCGCGCAGCCTCGGCCTCAACGGCGTCTTCTGACCCTGAAATGACCACTGCCTGCGGGCCGTTTATGGCGGCGATGTCCACGTCGGGCGAAATTTCGGCATGTGCGGCCTGAACGGCGACCATCGCACCGCCTGCCGGAAGCGCCTGCATCAGCGCGCCCCGCGCCGTCACCAGCGTGCAGGCGTCCTCCAGCGAGAGGACCCCGGCGACGTGAGCAGCGGCCAGCTCACCGACGGAGTGCCCGGCCAGGTAGTCGGGCTGAACGCCGAACGACTCCAGCAGCCGGAAGAGAGCGACCTCGAAGGCGAAGAGCGCGGGCTGCGTAACCCAGGTCTCATCGAGCCGCTCACCAGCGAAAACCGCCCCGGCGACATCGAGACGACCAGGCCCGGATGGAGAACCCTGGCCGCCCCCATCAGAGCCACCGGCCACGCCGGACACGCCCGCGTTAAAAGCGCCATCCACACTGGCCGTGCGTAGATCTGAGGTGCCAGCCACACCAGGAGTGCCTTCGCCGACGCCACCGGCGACACCCGACGCGTCTGGGCCGAAGACCGGGGTCTGGCCGAATGTCTCAACGCCGAAGCCGCCATTGGCGCCCATTACTTCTGGGCCGACGATCCCGGACGAACCGCCATAGCTGCCATCCACGACTGACGTGGCCGCCTCCAGCTGTTCGCGGACCGTGTCGAAGGCTTCGGCGAAGACCGGGAAGGCGTCGTAGAGTTCGCGGCCCATTCCAGCGCGCTGGGCGCCCTGGCCCGTGAACAGGAAAGCGATCTTCGAGTGGCCGGCCGTGCCAGTGACGACATCCACGTGATCGTCGCCGTGGGCCAGGGCCTCCAGGGCTGCGCGGATTGCGGCCCGGTCGGTGGCGGTGACGACGGCGCGTTCGCCCAGTAGCGGGCGGGTGGCAAGGGTGTGCGTGAGGTCGGCCAGAGCGGCCTCTTCCGCCAGAGCGGCCAGGTTGCGCTCTTCGGCCAGAGCTCCCTGGAGTTGCTCGGCCTGTGACCGCAGGGCTTCCTTGGTTTTGGCCGACAGGAGCAGGGGCGTACCGGAAGAGGAAGTGCCTGTGGGTTCGGGGGCCTGTTCGATGATCGTGTGGGCGTTGGTGCCGCCGATGCCGAAGGACGAGACGGCGGCGCGGCGGGGCTGGCCCGTTTCGGGCCAGGGGGTGGGCTCGGTGAGGAGTTCGACGGCGCCGGCCGACCAGTCGACGTGGGGAGAGGGCTCGTCGACGTGCAGGGTGCGCGGGAGAACTCCGTGGCGCATCGCCATGATCATCTTGATGACGCCCGCCACTCCGGCGGCGGCCTGGGTGTGGCCGAGGTTCGACTTCACCGAGCCCAGCCGCAGCGGGTGGGGACGGGTCCCGCCGTACACCTCGATCACGGCCTGGGCCTCGATCGGGTCGCCGAGGACGGTGCCGGTGCCATGAGCCTCGACCGCGTCGACCTGGTCGGGGCGCAGCCCGGCGCCCGCGAGGGCCTGCCGGAGGACCCGTTGCTGAGACGGGCCGTTGGGGGCGGTGAGGCCGTTGGAGGCGCCGTCCTGGTTGACCGCCGAACCTCGGACGATGGCGAGCACCTCGTGGCCGTTGCGCACCGCATCGGACAGCCGCTCCACGAGCAGCATGCCGACGCCCTCCGACCAGCCGGTGCCGTCGGCCCCGGCCGCGAACGACTTGCAGCGGCCGTCGGCGGCCAGGCCCTTCTGGCGGGAGAAGTCGACGAAGGTCGACGGGGTGGACATCACGGTCGCACCGCCCGCCAGCGCCATCGTGCACTCCCCGCGCCTGATCGCCTGCACGGCCAGGTGCAGCGCCACCAGCGACGACGAGCACGCCGTGTCGACGGTGACCGCAGGCCCTTCGAGCCCGAAGGTGTACGCGATCCGCCCCGACGCCACGCTCCCCGAGTTCCCGGTGCCGAGATACCCCTCGACCCCGTCGGGCAGCGCGGGCAGCCGGGAGGCGTAGTCGTGGTACATGATCCCGGCGTACACCCCGGTCATCGAGCCCTTCAGCGCCGCCGGATCGATCCCAGCCCGCTCGAACGCCTCCCACGACGCCTCCAGCAGAAGGCGCTGCTGCGGGTCCATCGCGAGGGCCTCACGCGGCGAGATACCGAAGAAGGCGGCATCGAAGCCGGGGGCGTCGTGCAGGAAACCGCCCTTCTTCGTGTACGTCTTCCCGGTGCGCCCAGGGTCGGGGTCGTAGAGCGCGTCCACGTCCCAGCCCCGGTTGACGGGGAACTCGGTGATGCCGTCGCGGCCCTCGGCGACCAGCCGCCACAGATCCTCGGGCGACCGCACCCCGCCGGGATAGCGGCAGCTCATGCCCACGATGGCGATGGGTTCGTCCGTGTCGGTGGCCGTGCGTGTCTCGACCTGCCTGCGCGTACCGGAGAGCTTCTCCTCCAGATGCGCCGCCAGCGCGGCGGGCGTCGGATAGTCGAAGACCAGCGTCGCCGGAAGCCGGATCTCGGTGACCGAGGCCAGCCGGTTGCGCAGCTCGACCGCGGTCAGCGAGTCGAACCCGAGGTCCGAGAACGCCCGATCGGGCGCGACGTCGTCGCCGTCACGATGCCCGAGCACGAGCGCGACCTGCGCCCTGACCAGCCCGAGCAGATCCCCGGTCGAAGGCGACGCTGCGGCGACCTGACGGCGAGCGGGGCGCACCAGCCCCGACAGCAACGCTCCCGGCACTCCCCCGGCGGCGTGCAGCACCGTGGCATCGATCCGGGCCGGAACCAGCAGCGCCCGGTCACTGACCAGAGCGGCGTCGAAGAGGGCGAGGGCGTGATCGGCGGCCATCGGAGCGACCCCGTTACGGGCGATGCGCGCCCGGCCGGCGGCGTCGAGCCCGGCGACCATGCCGTGGTCCCACATGCCCCAGGCGAGCGAGACCGCGTGCCGTCCCTGCGCGCGGCGGCGGGCGGCGAGCGCGTCGAGGGCGGCGTTGGCGGCGGCGTAGTTCCCCTGCCCGGCCGCGCCGAGCACTCCGGCGACCGAGGAGAACAGTACGAACAGCGGCACGTCGGGCAGCACCTCGTCGAGGTTCCGCGCGGCGGTGGCCTTGGCGGCCAGCACGGCGTCGAGCCGTTCGGGGGTCAGCGCCGAGACCAGCCCGTCGTCGAGCACTCCGGCGGCGTGGATCACCCCGGCGACGTTCTCCCCGGCGAGCAGCGCCGCGAGAGCGCCCTTGTCGGTGACATCACAGGCGGCGGTCCGCACGCCGAGCCCTGAGGGTCCCCCACCCGTGCGGGAGATGAGCAGCAGATCACCGACACCCTGAACGTCGATGAGATGCCGCACGACCAGCCCCGCCAGCGCCCCCGACCCTCCGGTGATGACGATGACGCCATCCCCGAAAACAGGACGCGCCTGCGACACCGGCACCCGGACCAGCCTGGGCACGAAGACCTTGCCGTCCCGGAGGAAGACCTGCGGCTCCCCCTTCGGCACCCGCACCAGCCCACCGGAACCGCCGTCGATGAGCCTGGACCGACCAGAGCTGTCGTCAGGCGAACCGGCGACCAGACCGTCGATCAACGCGGAACGGCCGGAGTCCCTCTCGGTGGCCAGGCCGTCGACCTGCGCGGACCGACTGGAGCTCCCCTCGGCTAGGCCCTCGTACCGACCAGAGGTCGGCTCGGTGGCCAGGCCGTCGATCAAGGTGAAGCGGCCGGGGTTCTCGGCCAGGGCCGTGCGGACCAGGCCCCAGGCGGCGGCCTGGTCGGGGTCGGTCTCCGCGCCGTCGGTCACCAGGGCGAGGGTGCCCGTTCGGGGTAGCCAGTCGTGGATGAGCGCGAGCGCCTCGTGGGGCGTGCCGACGCGGGCGGCGGTCGCCTCGACGTCCTCCGTGGTGGTGACCTCGACCAGGTCGACGCCGAACATGGTGCCCGGGGTGCCGCCGAGCTGTTCGGCCGTGACCGGGCGGAGCATCAGCGCGCCGACGGTGGCGACGGGGCCGCCGTCGAGGTCGGTGACGTGCAGGGAGACGGCGTCGGTACCCGCCGGGGAGAGGCGCACCCGCAGGGCGCGGGCGCCCGTCGCGTGGAGGGTGACGTCGTTCCAGGAGAAGGGCAGGTGCCCCCGCGACGGGTCGCGGACGAACCCACCCAGACCAATGGCGTGAAGAGTCGCGTCGAGAAGGGCCGGGTGGAGCCCGTAGCCCCGCGCGTCGACGTCGTCGGGCAGGACGACCTCGGCCCAGATGTCGTCGCCCACCCGCCAGGCGGCGCGCAGCCCCTGGAACGCCGGGCCGTAACCGAGCCCGACGGCGGCGGCGTCGTCATAGAGGGAGGTGAGGTCGATCGGGTCGGCCTCGGGCCGGTCGGCGGGCCGCGTCGCGGCGGGTTCCGCCGACAGGACGCCCACCGCATGGCGGGTCCACTCAGCGGTGTCGTCGCCACGGGAGAAGATCGCCACTTCGGTGCCGGACACGGTCACCTGGACCGACACGCCGCCCTGCTCCGGCAGGATCAGCGGCGCTTCGAGGGTGAGCTCGTCGAGCACCCCGAAGCCCGCCTGGTCACCGGCCCGGGTCGCCATCTCGACGAACGCGGTGCCCGGCAGCAGAATCCGGCCGTGGATGACGTGGTCGGCCAGCCACGGCTGTGTCCGCACCGACAGCCGCCCGGTGAGCACGGTCCCACCCCCGGCGAGCGCGACGGCCGCGCCGAGCAGCGGATGCCCGGCGGCGTCCAGCCCCAGCCCGGCGACGTCACCCGCACGGGCCGTCGGAGCGGGCCAGTAGCGGCGCCGCTCAAAGGCATAGGTCGGCAGCTCGACCCGGGGCCCCGCCGGATAGACGGCGTCCCAGTCGACCGGAGCGCCGGAGACGTGCAGCCGGGCGAGCCCTTCGACGGCCGCCCGGGCCTCCCGCCCGGCCAGCACGAGCGGAATCCAGGCGTGCTCGCCTTCGACGCACTCCTGCCCCATCGCGGTCAAAACGGCCTCGGGCCCGATCTCGACGAACCGGGTGACCCCTTCGGCCTCCAGCCAGGAGATCCCCTCGGCGAACCGCACCGCCTCCCGGACATGGTCGACCCAGTAGCCGGGGTCGGCGACGTCGGCGAGCTGCCCGGAGACGATCGGAATCTCCGGCTGGTTGTACGTGAGCGACTCCGCCACCCTGCGGAAGTCCTCCAACATCGGGTCCATCAGCCGCGAGTGGAACGCGTGCGAGACCGTGAGCCGCTTGGTCTTGCGCCCCATCGCGGTGAACCGAGCAGCCTCGGCGTCCACGATGTCCTCGGGCCCGGAGATGACCACCGACTGCGGACCATTAATGGCGGCAATGTCCACGTCAGGCGAAATTTCGCCATGTGTGGCCTGTACGGCAACCATCGCGCCCCCGGCCGGAAGCGCCTGCATCAGCGCACCCCGAGCCGTCACCAACGTGCACGCGTCTTCGAGCGACAGCACTCCAGCCACATGCGCGGCAGCGATCTCGCCAATGGAGTGCCCGGCCAGGAAGTCGGGCCGCACCCCCCACGACTCGGCCAGCCGGTAGAGGGCAACCTCGAACGCGAACAACGCCGGCTGCGTCACCCAGGTCTCGTCGAGACTTTCCCCCGTCGCGATGGCAGCAGCCACATCCAGACGCGCACGAACCGACCCCGATACGCCAACACCTGCGTCGCCGATTGCATCCGCGCCGGGAACCGCATCATCAGGCCGGGTATGAATTGACCCGGAAACACCGACACCCGTGTCACGGAACGCATCCGCACCCGAATTCTGGCCACCCGGCCGGGCACGAACCGACTTGTACACACCGACATCAGCGTCGCCGACCGCATCAGCACCCCGGACCTCACCATCGGGCCGGGCATGAGCCGACCCGGAAACACCGACATCCGCGTCGCCGATCGCATCCGCACCCGAATGCCGACTATCCGGCTGGGCGTGGGCCGATCCGGAAAGGCCGGCCAGCGCGGCCACGTCGAGCTGGGCGCAGACCTCGTCGAAGGCCTGCGCGAAGGCGGGGAAGGTCTCGTGGAGTTCGCGGCCCATGCCCGCCCGCTGGGAACCTTGGCCGGTGAAGAGGAAGGCCATGCGTCCGGCGGTAGCCGTACCGGAAATGACCGAAGGTGCGGTGCGGCCAGCCGCGACGGCGGCGAGCCCCTCGCGGAGCTCTTCTTCCGTGGCGCCGACCACGACGGCGCGCTCGGTGAGAGCGGCCCGGGTGGTGGCCAGAGCGCGGGCGAGGGCGACCGCGCGCCCCGGCGGCAGCGTGGCAGGGCCGACGCCCGGAATCCGCGCAGCTGTGCCCGGCCCTATCACCCGGTCCGCTCCGGTCGCCCGGTCCGCTTCAAGTGCCTGACCCGCTCTAAGCGCCAGGTCTGCTTCAAGCGCCAGGTCTGCTCCGAGCGCCTGGTCCGCGCCGATCGCGCGGTCTGCCTCAAATGCCTGACCCGCTCTAGGCGCCAGGTCTGCTTCAAACGCCCGGTCCGCTTCGAGGGCCTCGGTCAGGCGGGCGGCCTGGTCGCGGAGGGAGGTCGCGGTCGCGGCTGTGATGGGCCAGGCCAGGGGGCCGGTGAAAGGCGGGGCCGCGACAGGGTCTGCGGATGGGGCCTGTTCGATGATGGTGTGGGCGTTGGTGCCGGAGATGCCGAACGATGAGATGCCCGCACGCCGGGGAGCGCCCGTCTCGGGCCAAGGCGCGGCTTCGGTGAGGAGGTCGATCGAGCCCGAAGACCAGTCGACGTGCGGGGTGGGGGCGTCGACGTGCAGGGTGCGCGGGAGTACACCGTGGCGCATGGCCAGGACCATCTTGATCACACCGGCCACGCCGGCCGCCGCCTGCGTGTGGCCCAGGTTCGACTTGATCGAGCCCAGCCCCAGGGGGCGGGGCCGGTTCTGGCCGTAGGTCGCGAGGAGGGCCTGGGCCTCGATCGGGTCGCCCAACGCGGTGCCGGTGCCGTGGGCCTCGACGACGTCGACCTGTGCAGCGTCGAGACCGGCCGAGGCGAGCGCCTGGCGGATCACCCGCTGCTGGGACGGGCCGTTCGGGGCGGTGAGGCCGTTGGAGGCGCCGTCCTGGTTGACCGCCGAGCCCCGGACGATCGCCAGCACGTCGTGCCCGTTCGCCCGCGCGTCGGAGAGGCGTTCCAGCACCAGCACGCCGACACCGTCGGAGAACCCTGCCCCGTCGGCCTGGGCCGCGAAGGCCTTCGAGCGGCCGTCGGCGGCGAGACCGCGCTGGCGGGAGAACTCCAGGAACAGGCCCGGCGTGGCCATCACGGTCACCCCGCCCGCCAGGGCAAGGGTGCACTCGCCCTGCCGCAGCGCTTGCGCGGCCATGTGCAACGCGACCAGCGACGACGAACAGGCCGTGTCCACCGTCACGGCGGGGCCTTCCAGGCCGAGCGAGTAGGACACCCGCCCGGACAGCACCGACGCCGTGTTGCCGGTGCCGACGTAACCACCCTCGGCCTCGGGGCCGTCGAGCAGCAGGTTCACATAATCCTGGCCGTTGGTCCCGGCGAAGACGCCCGTGGACGAACCCTTCAGCGACGACGGGTCGATCCCGGCCCGCTCCAGCGCCTCCCACGACGTCTCCAGCAGCAAGCGCTGCTGCGGGTCCATCGCCAGCGCCTCACGCGGAGAAATACCGAAGAACGCCGCGTCGAAATCGGCCGCTCCGGACAGGAAGCCGCCTTCGAGGGAGTGGGAGCGCCCGGCGAGGTCGGCCAGGTCCCAGCCACGGTCCTCCGGGAACGGACCGATGGCGTCGCCGCCGTCGGCGAGGAGCCGCCACAGGTCCTCGGGTGAGGCGACGCCGCCGGGGAACCGGCAGCTCATTCCGACGATCGCGATGGGATCGCCGTCCACGGCGCTCACCTGGGCGACCGCAATCCCATCATCACTACCGAGCAGTTCGCCGGTCAGATGCCGGGCCAGCGCAGCCGGGGTCGGGTAGTCGAAGACGAGCGTCGAGGCCAGGCGCAGGCCGGTCGCGGCGCCGAGGCGGTTGCGCAGTTCCACGGCGGTGAGCGAGTCGAAGCCGAGTTCCTTGAACGCCCGGTCGGCCGCGACCGCGTCGCGGCCGGTGTGTCCGAGCACGCCGGCGACGTGGGTGCGGACCAGGTCGAGCAGGCGCCGTCCGGTCTCGGCCGCCGGGAGGCCGCGCAGGGCGGAGACGGCGTCGTCCTGGGCGGCGGCGAGGATGCGGCGCATCTCCGGCAGGTCGGTGAGCGACGGGACGGGACGCGCGGAGGCGAAGACGTGGGTGAGGTTGTCCCAGTCGATGTCGGCGACGGCCAGGAAGGTCTCGTCGGCGTCGATGGCCTGGCCGAGGATCGTGAGGGCCGCCTCGGGGTCGAGGGACTTGGCGCCGCGGCGCTTCATCTGCTCCTCGACGACCCCGCCGTCGGCCATGCCGCCGCCGCCCCAGTGTCCCCAGCCGATCGAGGTGGCCCTGAGGCCGAGCGAGCGGCGGTGCAGAGCGAGGGCGTCGAGGAAGGCGTTGGCGGGGGCGTAGTTGCCCTGACCGGCGACGCCGAACGACCCGGCGAACGAGGAGAACAGGACGAAGAACTCGACGTCGCCGACGAGTTCGTGCAGGTTGACGGCCGCGTCGGCCTTCACGCGCAGCACCCGGTCGACCTGGTCGAGGGTGAGGTCGTCGACGACGGCGTCGTCGAGGATCGCGGCGGTGTGGACGACGCCGGTCACCGGGTGCTCGGCCAGCAGCGCGGCGAGCTGGTCGCGGTCGGACACGTCGCAGGCGACCACGGTCGCGCCGAGTTCCTCCGCCAGTTCGGCGGCGCCCGGCGCGGCGGGGCCCGACCGGCTGACCAGCAGCAGGCCGGTCGCCCCGCGCTCGTGGAACCAGCGGGCCACCTGCGCGCCGAGCGCACCCGTGCCGCCGGTGATCAGCACGGTGCCCGAGGGGGTCCGCACCGGCAGTTCGCGCCGTCCGAGAGGGGCGCGGGTCAGGCGCCGGGCGGTGACGCCGGTCGTCCCGATGACGAGTTCCTGCTCGGCCGACTGGGCGATCACCGACGCGAGGCGTTCGGCGGCCCGGTCGTCGAAGGTTTCGGGGATCTCGACGACGCCGCCCCAGCGCTGGAGGTGCTCCTGCGCGACGACCCGGCCGAAGCCCCAGACGAGCGCCTGTTCCGGCGCGTCTCCCCTGGTGACGCACCACAGCGGGGCGTCTATCCCGGTCGCGCCGAGTTCCTGGACGAGCCGCAGGGTCGCGGCGAACGCGGCGGGTGTCGAGGGGTGGCCGGGCTCGCGGGAGTCGTCCAAAGCGGCGAAGGAGATCACTCCGGCGAGGCCGTCGCACGGCTCGGTCACCAGGTCGACGTGACGGCCGAGCGTCTCCACCAGGCCGGGCTCACCGCCGACGACGAGGACGGGCCCGGCGGGACGGCCGGTGAACACGACCGGCTTCCACGTGACGGTGTAGCGCAGCTTGTCGGTGCCGCTCACCCGCCTGCGGCGGCGCCGCCACTCGGACAGCGCCGGAAGCGCGTCGCCGAGCCCGCCCGTGACCTCGACGTCGAGGGCGGCCAGGGCGTCGAGGTCGGCGGTTTCGACAGCCTCCCAGAAGGCGGCGTCCTCGACGGCCACGACGGGTTCGGCCGGGGTGGGCCAGTAGCGCTGCCGCCGGAACGGGTAGGTCGGCAGGTCGACCCGGGCGCCGCCGTGGAAGGCGGCCGTCCAGTCGACCCGCGCCCCGGCGGCCCACGCCTCGCCGAGGGAGGCGTAGAAGCGGGCGAGCCCGCCGTCGTCGCGGCGCAGGGTGCCCACGACGGCGGGGGCGTCGTCGATCTCCTCCAGGGTCTCCTGGATGCCGACGACGAGCCCCGGATGCGGGCTGACCTCGACGAACGCGCTGAACCCCTGGGCGGCGAGCGCCCGCACGGCCTCCTCCAGCCGCACGGTCTTGCGCAGGTTCTCGTACCAGTACTCCGCGCCCATGCACGACGTGTCGAGCCATTCGGCGGTCACCGTCGAGAACAGCGGCACCTCGGAAGCGCGCGGCGAGATCCCCGCCAGCGCGGTCAGCACCGCCTCGCGGATCTCCTCCACGTGATGCGAATGCGACGCGTAGTCGACCGGGAGAATCCGGGTGCGCGCGTCGATGCGATCCCGCAGCTCCTCCAGCGCCTCGACATCCCCCGACACCACGACCGACGAAGGCCCGTTGACGACGGCGACGCTCAGCCGGTCGTCCAACGCCAAAGCCGAGGCGGGCAGCGCGACCGACATCATGCCGCCGCGCCCGGCCAGCGGACGCAGCGCTCTGGCCCGCAGCACCACCACGGCAGCCGCATCAGCCAAGGTCAGCGCCCCGGCCACACATGCGGCGGCGATCTCACCCTGCGAATGACCGACCACGGCTGCGGGCGTCACGCCATAGGACTTCCACAGCTCGGCCAGCGACACCATCACCGCCCACAACGCCGGCTGCACGACCTCCACGTTCTCCAGCGAACCGCCGCGCACCACGTCCAGCAGCGACCAGTCCACATAGGGCGCGAGCGCCTCGGCGCACTCGGCCATCCGGGCCGCGAACACCGGCGCGGTGTCGAGCAGTTCCGCCGCCATCCCGGCCCACTGCGACCCCTGGCCGGGGAACACCATGACCACGCGGCCGTCACCGGAACCGGTCACCCCGCGCGCGACCTCGGCGCCGTCGATCAGCACGGCCCGGTGGTCGAGCATGGCGCGGGTGGTGACCAGCGAGTGGCCGACGTCGGCCAGCGGCGCCCGCACACCCCGCAGCCCGGCGGCGATGTCCCGGAGGGCCTCGGGCGAACCCGCCGACACGATCAGCGGCACCACCGGCCCGGCGACCCCGGGAGCGGCGGGCGCCACGGCGGGGGCCTCTTCGATGACGGTGTGCGCGTTCGTCCCGCTGAAACCGAACGACGAGATCCCGGCCCGGCGCGGGCGGTCCCCGGCGGGCCACGGCACCGGCTCGGTCAGCGGCGCCACCGATCCGGCGGTCCAGTCGACGTGCGGTGAGGGGGCGTCCACGTGCAGGGTCTTCGGCAGGAGACCGTGCTTGAGCGCCAGGATCATCTTGATGACCCCCGCCACACCGGCGGCGGCCTGGGTGTGGCCGATGTTCGACTTCACCGAGCCCAGCCAGAGGGGCGTCTCCCGCTCCTGCCCGTACGTCGCCAGCAGCGCCTGCGCCTCGATCGGGTCGCCCAGGGTGGTCCCGGTGCCGTGGGCCTCGACGACGTCGACGTCCTGGGAGGAGAGCCCGGCGTTCTCCAGGGCGGCCCGGATGACCCGCTGCTGCGAAGGACCGTTGGGCGCGGTGAGCCCGTTGGACGCGCCGTCCTGGTTGATGGCCGAGCCGCGCACGACCGCGAGCACCGGGTGGCCGTTCGCTAGGGCGTCCGACAGCCGCTCCACCAGCAGCACGCCGACGCCCTCGCCCCAGCCGGTGCCGTCGGCCGCGTTCGCGAACGCTTTGCAGCGCCCGTCGGGGGCCAGGCCGCGCTGCCGGGAGAAGTCGATGAACGCCCCGGGCGTCGACATGATCGTCACCCCGGCCGCCAGCGCGAGGGAGCACTCCCCCGACCGCAGCGACTGGACGGCCATGTGCAGCGCCACCAGCGACGAGGAGCAGGCCGTGTCGACGGTGACCGCCGGGCCCTCCAGGCCGTAGGTGTAGGCGAGGCGGCCCGAGGCGACGCTGGCCGCGTTGCCGGTGCCGAGGTAGCCCTCGACGTTCTCCTCGCCGTCGAGCAGGAGGTTGACGTAGTCCTGTCCGTTGGTGCCGACGAAGACCCCGGCCCTGCTGCCCTTCAGCGACTCCGGATCGATCCCCGCACGCTCGAACGCCTCCCACGACGTCTCCAGGAGAAGACGTTGCTGCGGGTCCATCGCCAGGGCCTCGCGGGGCGAGATGCCGAAGAACTCCGCGTCGAACCCGGCGACGTCGTCGAGGAAGGCACCCTTGTCGACGTAGGAGGTGCCGGGCGCGTCGGGGTCGGGGTCGAACAGCGACGCCAGATCCCAGCCGCGGTCCCGGGGGAAGCCGGTGACCGCGTCCGCGCCGTCGGCGACGAGCCGCCACAGGTCCTCCGGCGACCGGACTCCGCCGGGGAACCGGCAGGCCATCGCGACGACGGCGATCGGTTCCCTGGCAGCGTCCACGAGCCGCTTGTTCTGGCGGCGGAGCCGTTCGGTCTCTTTCAACGAGGAGCGCAGGGCCTCAACGACCTGGCGATCGGGCGTAGTCATCATCAGCTCCACACGTCGGGCGTCATCATGAGTCGGTGGTTTCGAGCGCCATGCGGATGAGCGCCTCGGTGTCCATCTCGTCGATCAGCTCGGAGTCGTCGGTCTCCTCGGCCGCGCGCCCCTCGGCGAGCCGCAGCAGCGTCTCGGCCAGCCCCGCCTCGCGCAGCCGCGCGAGCGGCAGGCTGAGCAGGGCCGCGCGTAGGCGCGCGTCCTCGGGGTCCTCGGCTTCGAAGAGCAGCCCGAGAATGTACGAAGCCAGCGCGGCCGGCGTCGGGTAGTCGAAGATCAGCGTCTTGGGCAGCGGCCGTCCGGTCGCCCGGCGCAGCCGGTTGCACAGGTCGACGGCGGTGAGCGAGCTGAAGCCCAGGTCCTTGAACGCCCGGTTCGGCCCGATCGCCGAGGCTCCCGCGTGCCCGAGCACGGCCGCGGCCTGCGCCCTGACCAGGTCGAGCACGGCGCGCTCGCGGTCGTCGGTGCCCAGCGGGGCGAGCCGCTCGGCCAGGCCGGGGCCCTCGTCGCGGGCGGCCGGGGTGAACAGCCCGGAGATCAGCGGGCTCGGCCGGGCCGCGGTGAAGGCGGGGCCGAACACGTCCCAGTCGACGTCGGCGACGATCGGGGCCGCGTCGTCGCGGTCGATCGCGTGCCGCAGCGCGGTCAGCGCGGTGTCGGGGTCGAGCCCGGTCATCCCCGCCCGCCCGAGCCGGTCGTGCCCCGCGGCCATGCCGCCGCCCGCCCACGGGCCCCACGCGATCGAGGTCGCGACCTCGCCCCGGGCGTGCCGCTCGGCGGCCAGGGCGTCGAGGTAGGCGTTGGCGGCGGCGTACCCGGCCTGGCCGGCCGAGCCGATCGCGCCCGCGACGGAGGAGAACAGCACGAAGGCGGTGAGGCCGGAGGTCAGTTCGTCGAGGTTGCGGGCCGAGGCGCACTTGGCCGCATGGACGGTGGCCAGCCGCTCCGGGGTGAGCGCGTCGATGACGCCGTCGTCGAGCACGCCCGCCGTGTGGAAGACCGCCCGGACGTCGTGGTCGGCCAGCAGCGCCGCGAGGGCGTCGCGGTCGGCGACGTCGCAGGCCACGACGGTGGCGCCCAGCTCGGCGGCGAGGTCGGCCGCGCCCGGCGCCTCCGGCCCCGAACGGCTGACGAGGAGGAGGTCGCGGGCGCCCTGGTCGTACAGCCACCGAGCGACCCTGCGCCCGATGGCGCCGGTGCCGCCGGTGACCAGCACGGTGCCCTCGGGCCGCCAGTCGCGCACGGCCCGCGTCGGCACGCCCTTCTCGATCCGCCGGACCCGGATGCCGCCGGGCCCGATGGAGATCTGGTCCTCACCGGCGGGATCGGCCAGCACGTCGGCCAGCCGCTCGGCCCCACCGGTGAGGTCGATCAGACCGCCCCAGCGTCCGGGGTGCTCCAGGGCGGCGGCGCGGCCGAGACCCCAGACCATGGCCTGCTCGGGGTCGGTCGCGGCGTTCCTGGTGACACACCAGAGAGGGGCCTCGATGTCGGCCTGGAGGAGATCGAGGGTGGCGGTGACCGTACCGGAGGAGATGATTCCGGCCAGGTCGGCGGTGGGCGTCGTGACCACCTCGGCCCCCGCGTCCGCGACGACGGCGGCGAGCTCGGGGTCGGTGACCAGCCACTTTCCGGAGAGCGTGCCGGTGCCCGGCTCGAACGGCGCCCACACCACCCGGTGCCGCAGCGCCTCGGAGCGGTCACGGCGGCGGGCCGGGAGCCGGTCGATGAGGGCGCTGATCGGCTCGTCCGGGGAGAGCGCGTCGACGGCGTCCCAGAACTCGTTCTCGACCGGCGCGAGCCAGTAGGAGCGGTGCTGGAAGGCGTAGGTCGGCAGCGGCACGCGGGCGGCCTCGGGGAGCACGGCGTCCCAGTCGAGCCGCACTCCGGCCACGTGCAGCCCCGCGACCAGCAGGGCAACCGATTCCGTCTCTGTACGACCCTCGCGACACCCCGGCAGCCAGTGTGCCCCCTCGCCGGTGACGGAGTCGGGGCCGATGGCCGTGAGGATCGGCGCGGGCCCGATCTCGACGAAGGTGGTCACACCCTGCCGCTCCAGCTCGGCGATCGCGTCACCGAAGCGGACCGTGGCGCGCACGTGCTCGACCCAGTAGTCAGGCGAGCCGGGCCGCGCGCCCACGATCGGGATGCGGGGTTCGTGGTAGGTGACGCTCTCGGCGACGAGCCGGAAGTCGTCGAGCATCGGGTCCATCAGGCCGGAGTGGAAGGCGTGGGAGACCTTGAGCCGCTTGGTCTTCCCGAACCGGGCGGCCTCGCGGAGAACGGACTCTTCGTCTCCGGCGATGACGACCGCCTGGGGCCCGTTGACGGCAGCGATATCGACATCAGACGAAATTTCGCCCGGCGTGGCCTGTATGGCGACCATCGCCCCTCCGGAGGGAAGCGCCCCCATGAGCGCGGCCCGCGCGGTGACCAGCCGACAGGCATCCGGCAGCGACAGCACCCCCGCGCAGTGTGCGGCGGCGAGCTCACCCACGGAGTGCCCGGCGAGGAACGCGGGAGTGACCCCCCACGACTCGACCAGCCGGAACAGCGCGACTTCAAAAGCGAAAAGCGCAGGCTGCGTGTACGTGGTGTCGTCGAGCCCCTCCCCCGAAAGGATCACCCGGGGGATGTCGGGGTCGAGATGGTCACAGACCGCGTCGAACGCCTCGGCGAACACGGGGAAGGCGTCGTAGAGCTCACGCCCCATCCCGGCCCGCTGCGCCCCCTGCCCGGTGAACAGGAACGCCACCCCACCCGTCGCGACCTCGCCCTCCAGCGGAGCCATCCCGGCCGCGACCGCCCGCAGCCCCTCGACGAGGCTCGCGGTGTCGGCCCCGACGACGGCTGCCCGATGCGCGAACCCGGTCCGGGTAACGGCCAGCGAGTAGGCCACATCGGCCGGCACAAGGCCGGTGACCTGCTCGGCCAGCTTGGCGGCCTGCTCCCGCAGCGCCTCCGGGGTCCGCGCCGAGAGCACCCACGGCACCACTCCACCGTCCGACGAACGGTTCGATTCGGTCGCCGGGGCTTCTTCGAGGATGGTGTGGACGTTGGTGCCGCTGATCGCGAAGGACGAGATCGCCGCACGCTTCGGCCTGCCCGTCTCGGGCCAGGCGACCGGATCGGTCAGCAGGTCGATGGCGCCTTCGGTCCAGTCGACGTGGTCGCTGGGGCGGTCGATGTGGAGGCTGGCGGGCACGGTTCCGTACCGCATGGCCTGGATCATCTTGATCACGCCGCCGACGCCGGCGGCGGCCTGGGTGTGGCCGACGTTCGACTTCAGGGAGCCCAGCAGGAGCGGGTGCTCCCGGTCCTGGCCGTAGGTCGCGAGGAGCGCCTGCGCCTCGATCGGGTCGCCCAGCGTGGTCCCGGTGCCGTGCGCCTCGACGACGTCCACCTCGTCGGGACGCACCCGCGCGTTGGCCAGGGCCTGCCGGATGACCCGCTGCTGGGCGGGGCCGTTCGGGGCGGTCAGGCCGTTGGAGGCGCCGTCCTGGTTGACGGCCGAGCCTCTGACGACGGCGAGCACCTGGTGGCCGTTGCGAACAGCGTCGGAGAGGCGTTCGACGAGGAGGACGCCGACGCCCTCGCCCCAGCCGGTGCCGTCGGCGGCGTTGGCGAAGGGCTTGCAGCGGCCGTCGGTGGCCAGCCCACCCTGCCGGGCGAACTCGGTGAACATGCCGGGCGTGGCCATCACGGTCACCCCGCCCGCCAGCGCCAGATCGCACTCGCCCTGCCGCAGCGCCTGCACGGCCAGGTGCAGCGCCACCAGCGACGACGAACACGCCGTGTCGACGGTCATCGCCGGACCCTGGAGCCCGAAGGTGTAGGCGACCCGGCCGGAGACCACGCTCGTCGCACCACCGGTCAGCAGGTGGCCTTCGAGGTCGCCCCCCGCTCCGGCGCCGTAACCGCTGGTCGCGGCGCCGACGAAGACGCCGGTCTCGCTGCCCTTCAGTGTCTCGGGGTCGATCCCGGCGCCCTCGAACACCTCCCAGGAGGCTTCGAGGAGGAGCCGCTGCTGCGGGTCCATCGCGAGCGCCTCGCGGGGGGAGATGCCGAAGAAGTCGGCGTCGAAGGCGTCCGCGTCGTGGAGGAAACCGCCGTTGAAAGCGAGCCCGGGGTCCCAGCCCCGGTTGACCGGCATCCCGCCGACCGCGTCGCCGCCTTCGGCGACCAGCCGCCACAGGTCGTCGGGAGTGCGTACCCCGCCGGGGTAGCGGCAGCTCATGCCGACGATCGCGACCGGTTCGTCCAGGACGGTGGAGGCGGTGGCCCGCGCGACCGGCGCGGGCGCGCCGACCAGGCCGATCGCCAGGTAGGCGGCCAGCGCGTTGGGGGTCGGATAGTCGAAGACCAGCGTCGCCGGGAGCCGCAGGCCGGTGGCCGCGTTGAGGCGGTTGCGCAGCTCCACCGAGGTGAGCGAGTCGAAGCCGAGTTCCTTGAACGCCTTCGCGACCGGCACCGCCTCGGCCGAACCGTGCCCGAGCACGGCGGCGGCCTGCGCGCGGACCAGCTCGGTGAGATGGTCGTGCCGGTCGGCCTCGGCCAGCCCCGCCAGCTTGGTGGCGAGCGAGGAGCCGTCTCCGGCGGCGGCGGTCGCCCGCTTGGCCGTCGGCCGGACCAGCGCCCGCATCAGGTGCGGAACCGGACCTTCTCGCAGTCCGCGCAGGTCGAGGTGCATGGGAATCTGGTGCGGCGCACCCGACCGGACGGCCAGGTCGAACAGCGCCAGCCCGTCGGCGTGTGAGAGGGCGGCCATCCCACCCCGGGTGATGCGCCCCCGCCCGTCGGCGCCGAGCGCCTCGCCCATGCCGCCCGACCACAGCCCCCACGCGAGCGAGCTGCCGGCCAGGCCGTGGGCGTGCCGGTGCGCGGCCAGCGCGTCGAGGACGGCGTTGGCGGCCGAGTAGTTGCCCTGTCCCGCCGACCCGAACACTCCGGCCGCCGAGGAGAACATCACGAACAGCGGTACGTCGCCGAGCAGCTCGTGCAGGTGCCGCGCGGCGTCGGCCTTCGGCGCGAGTACGGCGTCGAGCCGCTCCGGCGTCAGCGATTCGACGACCCCGTCGTCGAGCACCCCGGCGGCGTGGACGACGCCCCGGATGTCCTCGGCCTGGACGAGTTCTTCGAGCTGGGCGCGGTCGGAGACGTCACAGGCCCGGGTCCGGACCCCTTCGAGGTCGCAACGGCCCGACCGGCTGACGAGCAGCAGGTCGGTGAAGCCCTGGTCGAGGAGGTGGCGGGCGAGCACCTGGCCGAGTCCCCCCGTGCCGCCGGTGATCAGGACGGTGGCGTCCTTGTCGACGTACGGGATCGTGAGCACGACCTTGCCGATGTGGCGGGCCTGGGAGACGAACCGGAAGGCGTCCTTGGCCTTGCGCACGTCCCAGGTCGTGATGGGCGGCGGTGTGAGCACCCCGGCTTCGAAGAGGCTTTTCAACTCAGAGAGGAGCTCTTGAGTGCGCTCGGGACCGGCCTCGACGAGGTCGAAGGCCAGATATCCGGGGATACCGTCGCGGATGTCGGTCTTGCCCATCTCCAGGAACCGGCCGCCCTCGTTCAGCAGCCCGAGTGAGGCGTCCACGAACTCGCCCGCGAGGGCGTTCAGGACCACGTCGACCTTGGGGAACGTGTCGGCGAAGTCGAGCGTGCGCGAGCTCGCGACCCCCGCCAGCCCTTCGAGCACGTGCTGCTTCGACTCGGACGCGGTGCCGTAGACCTCGGCGCCCAGGTGCCGGGCGATCTGGACGGCCGCCATGCCGACCCCGCCGGCGGCGGCGTGCACGAGCACCTTCTCGCCGCTCTTGACCTGGGCGAGGTCGGTGAACGCGTACAGGGCGGTGAGGAAGACCAGAGGGATCGCGGCCGCGGTCTCGAACGACCAGCCGTCGGGTATCCGGGCGACGGTCCGGGCGTCGGTGACGACGCGCGGCCCGAAGCCGCCGTTGGCCATCCCGAACACGCGGTCGCCCACGGCGACGGAGGTCACGTCGGGGGCGGCCTCAAGCACGACCCCGGCGACCTCGCCGCCCAGCGGCCCGGCCTCTCCCGGATACATCCCCAGCGTGTTGAGGACGTCGCGGAAGTTCAGCCCCGCCGCCCGCACCCCCACCCGCACCTGACCCGATCGCAACGCAGCATCCCCCTCGGCGGCCGCGGCCAGCACGAGGCCGTCGAGCGTGCCCTTCGAGGCGATTTCCAGACGCCACCCAGCCTTGCCGTCCGGAGGCGTCAACCCCACCCCAGGGACACCATTGACCCGCCCCGGCGTCACCCCTGCACGCACCAGCCGCGGCACCAGCACCCGCCCGCCCCTGACGGCGACCTGCGGCTCGTCCCCCGCGAGGAGTGGAACGTCGTCGGTGTCGACGAGGACGAACCGCCCCGGGTTCTCGGTCTGCGCCGACCTGACCAGCCCCCACACGGCGGCGGCGTCGAGGTCGTCGACATCCTCGTCCGGTACGGCACACACGGCGCGCCGCGTCACGACCACCAGCGGTGTCCTACTGTCCCGGGCCAGCCAGTCGCGGACCGTGGCGAGCGCCTCGTGCGCGGTGCGCGGCTCGGCGACGACGCCTTCGAGGGCGGTGGCGACGGCGGGCACCCAGTCGAGCCGGTACATCGAGTCGGCGGCCGTCTCGACCGTGGCCGGGGGCCGGGTGGTGAGGCGGTCGATCGTGATGACCGGTTCGCCTCGGCCGTCGGCGGCCTCGACCGTGCCGTCCTTGGTGAGCCTGACGCGAAGGGTGGTCGCGCCGTCGGCGTGCAGCGTGACGCCCTGCCAGGAGAAGGGGACCCCGGGCTCGGCGCCGAGGAAGGCGGCGGCGTGGAGTGCGGAGTCGAGCAGCGCCGGGTGGATGCCGAACCCTTCGGCCTCGTCGAGCCCGACCTCGGCGAAGACGTCGTCTCCCCGTCGCCAGGCGGCTTTCAGCCCCTGGAAGGCCGGGCCGTAGTCGAAGCCGTCGAGGGTGGCGTAGAAGGTTTCGATGTCCAGAGCGGTCGCGCTGTCGGGCGGCCAGGTCCTGAACGAAGTCCCCTGGCCGGTTTCCGGGCTCAGTGAGCCGGTGGCGTGCCTGGTCCAGACCTCGGCTTCTGTACGTGTATGGATCGCGACCGCGCCATCCGCGTCGACCGTGACCTGAAGCCGCACCGCACCCGTGGCCGGGACCACCAGCGGGGACTCCAGCGTGAGCTCCTCGATCCGGGGCAGCCCGGCCTGGACGCCGGCCCTCAGCGCCAGCTCGGCGAAGCCGGTACCTGGGAAGATCACCCGGCCGCCGACGACGTGGTCGGCCAGCCAGGGGTGCGACTGGAGGGAGACGCGGCCGGTGAGGAGGTGCCCGCCATCGGGGAGGGCGACGGCGGCGGCGAGGATCGGGTGGTCGGCGTCGGCCAGGCCCATGGCCTCCGGGTCGCCGGATTTCACGACGGGCTCGGGCCAGTAGCGGCGGTGCTGGAACCGGTAGGTGGGGAGGTCGACCCTGGTCCCTTCGAGGTGCCAGTCGACGTCGGCGCCCGAGGCGTGGATGGCGCCGAGCCCCTCGTAGAAGGCGGTGACCTCATCGCGGCCGGGCTTGGCCAGCGGAACCCAGACGTTCTCACCGGAGGCCATCGCGGTGAGCACCGGCCGGGGACCGACCTCGACGAACCGGGTGACCCCTTCGGCCTCCAGCCACTCGACACCCTCGGAGAACCGAACGGTGTTCCTGACGTGCGCGACCCAGTACTCGGGGTCGGTGACGTCGGCGCCGACGATCGGGATCGAGGGCGCATTGAACGTGAGCCTTGTGACGACCTGACGGAAGTCATAGAGCATCGGGTCCATGAGCGACGAGTGGAACGCGTGGGAGACGGTGAGCCGCTTGGTCGTCTCGAACCGCGCCGCCTCAGCCAGAACGATGTCCTCCGGCCCGGAGATCACCACCGCCCGCGCCCCATTTATCGCGGCAATGTCCACGTCGGGCGAAATTTCGCCAGGTGCGGCCTGAATGGCGACCATCGCCCCACCAGCGGGAAGCGCCTGCATCAGCGCCCCACGAGCCTTGACCAACGTGCAGGCATCCTCGAGAGAAAGCACCCCGGCCACATGCGCAGCCGCGATCTCCCCAACGGAGTGACCGATCAGGAAGTCCGGCCGGACCCCGAAGTGCTCCAGCAACCGGAACAACGCCACCTCGAACGCGAACAACGCTGGCTGCGTGTTGCCCGTCTCGTCGAGCCCTTCACCCGAGGCGATGACATCCGCGACCCCGAGCCGCCCGGAAATATCCGCATAAATCTCCCCGAAGACCGAGAACGCAGCCGCCAGCTCCACGCCCATGCCCGCCCGCTGCGCACCCTGCCCGGAGAACATCACCGCCGTCCGACCGGCCACCGACTCCGTGGCGGTAATCGCCGACAGCCCGGCCAGGAAGTCCTCCACGGTCCGCCCGACCACAACGGCACGCCGCTCCAACGACGCCCGCAACGACAGCGAATAGGCGACATCCGCTGCGGCTGCGGTTAAAGCCTGAGCCTGGGCAGGCAACCCCGTGACGTCGACAGACCGATATCCGCCCGCTGCACCATCCCGGCCGTCATCCACCGAACCGGCCACCATGGCGGTGGCCTCTGCTGCGGCAACGGACCGACACTCACCCGCTGCGGCTTCCCGGCCAGCGGTCGGCAGGGCAGCCATCACGGCAGCGCTCTGACCGGCGGGCCGATACTCGTCCGCTGCAGCGGCCCGGCCACTGATCGGCTGGGCAGCCGTCACGGCAGTGTCCTGACCGGCGGCGGTCGCCAGCGCTGCGGCCAAGGCCTGTGCTTGGGCGTGTAGTCCGGCGGCGTCCTTCGCCGACAGGATCCAGGGCACGACTGGAGTGTCTGTCGGGTCCGCAGGTGACACCGGCTCGGTCGGCCACTGTTCGATGATCGTGTGGGCGTTGGTGCCGCTGATGCCGAAGGATGAGATGCCCGCGCGGCGGGGGCCTTCCTTTTCCGGCCAGGGCTGCTGGTCGGTGAGGAGGTCGATGGCGCCGGACGTCCAGTCGACGTGGGGTGAAGGCTCGTCGAGGTGGAGGGTCTTCGGGACGATGCCGTGGCGCATCGACTCGATCATCTTGATGATTCCGGCGACACCCGCAGCGGCCTGCGTGTGGCCGATGTTCGACTTGATGGAACCCAGGAGGACGGGGGTCTCCCTGTCCTGGCCATAGGTGGCCAGCAGTGCTTGGGCTTCGATCGGGTCGCCCAACCGGGTACCGGTGCCGTGGGCCTCGATCACGTCCACATCGGAAGCCCTGAGGCCGCCGCTGGCCAGCGCTTGACGGATCACCCGCTGCTGCGACGGGCCGTTCGGGGCGGTCAGGCCGTTGGAGGCGCCGTCCTGGTTGACCGCGGAGCCTCGTACCACCGCCAGGATTCGGTGGCCCTTCGACTGGGCCTCCGACAGGCGTTCCACGACCAGGACGCCGACGCCCTCGCCCCAGCCGGTGCCGTCGGCCGCGCCCGCGAAGGCCTTGCAGCGGCCGTCGGTGGCCATGCCCTGCTGGCGGGAGAACTCCACGAACAGGCCCGGCGTCGACATGACGACCACGCCGCTGACCAGGGCCAGGCCGCATTCGCCCTGCTTGAGTGACTGGATCGCCAGGTGCAGCGCGACCAGCGACGACGAGCACGCCGTGTCGACCGTGACCGCCGGGCCTTCGAAGCCGAAGGTGTACGACACCCGGCCCGACATGACGCTCGCGGTGTTGCCGGTCGCGACGTAGCCGGCGACGTCCTCGGCGGCGTCGACCAGCAGGTTGCCGTAGTCCTGGGAGTTGGTGCCGGTGAAGACGCCCGTGCGGGTGCCCTTCAGGGCGTGCGGGTCGAGGCCCGCGCGTTCCATCGCCTCCCACGACACCTCCAGGAGCAATCGCTGCTGGGGGTCCATCGCGAGTGCCTCGCGGGGGGAGATGCCGAAGAAGGAGGCGTCGAAGTCGCCCGCTTCGTACAGGAAACCGCCTTCGAGGGTGTGGGAGCGGCCGTCGGCGAGGGAGTCGACGTCCCAGCCTCGGTCGGCGGGGAAGCCGCCGATGGCGTCGCGGCCGGTGACGACCAGGTCCCAGAGGTCCTCGGGTGAGCGCACGCCGCCGGGATAGCGGCAGGCCATGCCGACGATGACGATCGGGTCGTCGTCGGTCGCGGTGGTGACGGTCGCGGGGATCTCGCCGGAGGTCTCGCCGAGGATCTCGTCGTGCAGCCACGCGGCGGCGACGTCGGGGGTCGGGTAGTCGAAGACCAGGGTCGACGGCAGCCGCAGGCCGGTCGCCGACGACAGCCGGTTGCGCAGCTCAACGGCGGTCAGCGAGTCGAAACCCAGGTCCTTGAACGGGCGGTCGGCGGCCAGCGTGTCGGCGGAGGCGTGCCCGAGCACGGCCGCGGCCTCCCGGCGCACGAGACCGGTCAGCAGTCGGAGCCGGTCGGCGGGGGGCAGCGCGCGGAGTTCGGTCGTGAACGTCGACTCGGTGGAGGTGGGGGCGAGCGGTTCACGTACAGAAGGAAGATCGTCGAGCAGTGGACGACGGCGCGCGGCGGCGAAGATCGGCGCGAAGGTGGCCCAGTCGACGTCGGCGACGATATGTGGCGCCTCGCCGGATTCGACGGCCTGCCGGAGTGCGGCGAGGGCGAGGTCGGGCGGCAGCAGGGGCAGGCCGTGGGCGCTGAGGAGGTCCTCGGCCTCGCCGTCGGCGACCATGCCGCCCTCGGCCCACGGGCCCCAGGCGACGGAGGTCGCGGCCAGCCCGCGCGCGCGGCGGTTCTCGGCGAGGGCGTCGAGGTAGGCGTTGGCGGCGGCGTAGGCGCCCTGACCGCCGCTCCCCCAGACCCCGGCGATCGAGGAGAACAGGACGAAAGCGTCGAGGTCGCCGCAGAGCGCGTCGAGATGGGCGGCCCCGGCGGCCTTGGCGGCGACGATCCGGTCGAACTCCTCGGGGCCGACCTGGTCGAACGGGAGATACTGACTGGCTCCCGCGGCGTGGACGACCGAGGTGACCTCGATCCCCCGCAGCAACTCTTCGACGGCCGCCCGGTCGGACACATCGCAGGCGGCGATCGTGACCCGCGCGCCGAGCGCGGTCAGTTCCGCCTCCAGCGCCTCGGCTCCGGGAGCGGACCGCCCGCGACGGCTGGTGAGCACCAGGTGCGCGGCCCCCTGAGCGGCCAGCCACCGGGCGACCCGCGCGCCGAGCGCACCGGTCCCGCCGGTGACCAGAACGGTCCCGCGCGTCCAACCGTCATCGACCCGCTGACTCGCCGGGGCGGGGGTCAGCCTGCGGACCTTGATCGCGCCCGCGCGGATCGCGACCTGGTCCTCGTCGGTGGCGAGCACGTCGGCCAGACGGGAGTGGTCGGCGCCGGTCGGGTCGGCGGGCAGGTCGATCAGGCCGCCCCACAGGTGCGGGTATTCGAGGGCGACCACCCGGGCGAGCCCTTGAACCTGCGCCTGTACGGGGGAAGTCACCTCAGCCCCCGCAGAAACCGCCCCCTGGGTGACGAACCAGATCGGCGCGGTGACGCCAAGGGTGCGGACCAGGTCGATCGTGGCGACCGTGCCCTCGGTCAGGCTGCCGTGGGGCCGCTCGTCGAGGGCCAGGAGCGAGACGATGCCGCTGATCGGCTCGGGCGGCATGGGGTCACCGGCGCTGACGCTGACGACCTGCGCACCCTTGGCCGCCAGGGCCGCCGCGACGTCGGCGCCGCGTTCGCCGACGACGACCCAGCGCCCGGTGAGTTTGGCCGGTGGGGGGCTGAAGGGCTTCCACGTGATCGTGTACCGCCACGCGTCGACGACGCTCTCCTCCCGGAGCCTGCGCCGCCAGGCGGACATCGCGTTCAGGGTGGGCAGGGCTGCGGTCAGCGAGGCATCGTCGACCTGGAGGGTGCCGGCGAGGGCGGACAGGTCGGTGCTCTCGATGGCGTCCCAGAGCCCGGAGTCGGCGGCGGTCTCCACGACGCCGGCCTCGCGGGGGGCGGGCCAGAAGGTCTCGTGCTGGAAGGGGTACGTCGGCAGGGCGATCTTCTTCGCCCCTTCGAAGAGCTTCTCCCAGTGGACGGGGACGCCGTATTCGAAGATCCGCCCGAGGGCGCTGACGAAGGCGTCCCGCTCCCTGTTCTTGGCGCAGGCCGGTACGCCATCCTCGACCAGCGCTGACAGCACGCCGTCGGGCCCGATCTCCAGGAACACATCCGCATCGGCGGCGGCGATGCCGTCGGAGAACCGGACGGTGGCTCTGACGTGGTCGACCCAGTATTCGGGGTCGGTGAAGTCGGCGTCCGGGCCGACCATCGAGGCCAGCGGGATCTGCGGCGCGTTGAACGTGAGACCGGCGATCCGCGAGCGGAACTCGTCGAGCATCGGTTCCATGAGTGCGGAGTGGAAGGCGTGGCTGACGGTCAGCCGCTTGGTCTTCTCGAACCGCGCGGCCTCGGCCAGGACCACATCCTCGGGCCCGGAGATCACCACCGACCGAGGCCCATTAATGGCGGCAATGTCCACGTCGGGCGAAATTTCGGCAGATGTGGCCTGGATGGCGACCATCGCCCCACCACGCGGCAACGCCTGCATCAACGATCCACGGGCATCGACCAGCGCGCACGCGTCAGCCAGCGACAGCACCCCGGCAACGTGGGCGGCGACGATCTCCCCGACCGAATGCCCACCGACCACCTGCGGCACCACACCGAACGACTCCGCGAGCCGATAGAGCGCGACCTCGAACGCGAACAACCCGGCCTGGGTGAAACGCGTCTCATCCAGCCCATCCCCCGAAGCCACGACCTCAGCCAGCCCCGGGAAGAACGCACAAACCTCGTCATAAGCGGCGGCGAACACCGGGAACTCCCGGTACAGCTCCGACCCCATCCCCGCCCGCTGCGACCCCTGCCCGGTGAACAACACCCCGAGCCGCACATCCCGGGCGACCCGCCCCCGCACGTCGGAGAGGTCGTTCGTCACCACCCGATGCGGATAGGTCCCCCGAGTGGCCACCAGCGAATAGGCCACATCGGCAGCCGAGACCCCCGGCCGCTCAAGGAAGCGGGAAACCCGCTCGGCCAGCGCCCGAAGAGCGTCTTCCGACTTGGCCGAAAGCACAAACGGCCCGGAAGCGCTCCCAGACACTAGGCCACCGCCGGATGAAGGCTTCCCATCCGGAACCACACGCGCGCCCGAACCGGCTGCAGACGAAACACCCGCTACCGGGACCGAACCGTCCGGCACCTCCGCAGGCGTAGGTCCCGCTTCGAGGATGACGTGGGCGTTCGTGCCGCTGACGCCGAAGGCCGATACCGCCGCGCGTCTCGGTTCTCCCGTCTCCGGCCACGCCCGTGACTCATCCAGCAGGGCGACCTCGCCCGCCGACCAGTCCACGACGGGTGTCGGCTCGTCCACGTGCAGGGTCTGGGGCATGAGGCCGTGCCGTATGGCCTGGACCATCTTGATGACGCCGCCGACACCGGCCGCCGCCTGGGTGTGGCCGATGTTCGACTTCAGCGACCCCAGGTAAAGAGGCCGAGGGCGCTCCTCACCGTAAGTGGCCAGCAGCGCCGTGGCCTCGATCGGGTCGCCGAGCCGGGTCCCCGTCCCGTGCGCCTCGACCACGTCCACCTGGTCATACGTCAACCGCGCATCCGCCAGCGCAGCACGAATCACCCGCTGCTGGGCGGCACCGTTGGGCGCCGTCAGCCCGTTGGAGGCGCCGTCCTGGTTGACGGCGGAACCGCGTACAACAGCCAGGACCTCATGCCCGGCCGCCACAGCATCGGAGAGCCGCTCGACCACGAGGACGCCCACGCCCTCGCCCCACCCCGTCCCATCGGCCGAGGCCGCGAACGACTTGCAGCGGCCGTCGGCCGCCAGGCCCCCCTGACGGCTGAACTCCACGAAGATGTCGGGGGTCGCGATCACGGTCACGCCGCCGACCAGCGCCATCGTGCACTCGCCGCGCCGTAACGACTGAACGGCCAGGTGCAGCGCCACCAGCGACGACGAGCACGCCGTGTCGACCGTCACCGCCGGACCTTCGAGGCCCAGGGTGTACGCCACCCGCCCCGACACGACGCTCGCCGCGTTGCCCACCGCCCGGTGGCCTTCGAGGCCCTCGCCGCCGAGCAGGGAGACGTAGTCGTGGGTGTTGGTGCCGACGAAGACGCCGGCCCGGACACCGCGCAGCGACGCCGGGTCGATGGCGGCGCTCTCGACCGCCTCCCAGGCGGTCTCCAGAACCCAGCGCTGCTGCGGGTCCATCGCCAGGGCCTCACGCGGGCTGATGCCGAAGAAGGCCGCGTCGAAGCCGCCCGCGCCGTCGACGAAACCGCCTTCGGTGGTCGTGGACGACACCACGTCGTACCGATAAAGACCTGAGACGTCCCAGCCCCGGTCGGTGGGGAAGCCGCCGATGGCGTCGCGGCCCTCGGAGACCAGGGACCACAGGTCCTCCGGCGAGCGGACCCCGCCCGCATAGCGGCACGCCATGCCCACGATCGCGATCGGATCGTGGTCGCGGTCCTCGGCCTCCTGGAGCTGGCGGCGGGTACGGCGCAGGTCCGTGGTCACCCACTTGAGGTGCTCCAGAAGCTTCTGCTCGTCTGCCATTGGACGTCAGCTCCTCACGACTTTCCGAACTCTTTTTGGATGATGTCGAACAGGTCTTCGGCGGAGACCTCGTCAAGGTCGTCCTCGGCCGGGGCGCCGCTCCAGCGGGCCAGCAGCGCCTGGAGCCGGGCGGTCACCTCGTCGCGTTCGGCGCCGTCGGGGGTCAGCCCGGACAGCGCGCGCTCCAGGCGCCCGACCTCGTCGAGGGCCGTGGCGGTCACGGCGGGGAAGAGCTCGCCGGTGAGCCGGGCCGCGAGCGCGGCCGGGGTCGGGTGGTCGAAGACGACCGTCGCGGGCAGCCTCACCCCGGTGGCGGCGTAGAGGTTGTTGCGGAGGTCGACGGCGGCCAGGGAGTCGAAGCCCATGTCCTTGAACGCCCGGCCAGCGTCGACCGCCTCGGTGCCGTCGTGGCGGAGCACGGCGGCGACCTGGGCGCGGACGAGATCGAGCAGCGCCTTCTCCCGGTCGGCCGGAGACAGCGGCACGAGCGTCTCGACCAGCGCGGATCCTCCGGCGGCGGTGTCCACGGCCAGGGCGTCCATGGCCGCGCGCACTTCGGGGAGGTCGCCGAGCAGCGGGCTCGGGCGGCCTGAGGTGAACGTGGGGGCGAACCGCTCCCAGTCGACGTCGGCGACGGTGATCGTGGTCTCGTCGAGGCTGAGCGCGGTGCCGATGGCGGCCACGGCCGCCGCGGGTGCCATGACCCGCAGGCCCTGACGCAGCAGATGCTCCTCGATCCCCTCGGACGCCGCCATCCCGCCCTCGGCCCAGGGCCCCCAGGCGATGGACGTGGCCGACACCCCCCGGGCCCGTCGGCGTTCGGCGATCGCGTCGAGGGCGGCATTGGCTGCGGCGTAGGCCGACTGGTAGCCGCTCCCCCAGATCCCGGAAATGGAGGAGAACAGCACGAGAGGTGTGTCCACCAGCAGTTCGTCCAGGACGAGAGCACCGGTGACCTTCGCGCCGAGCACCTCGGCGAAGATCTCCGGCGTGGTGTCGGCCAGCAGCGAGTGATGGCCGATCCCGGCGGTGTGCACGACAGCGTCCGGCGGATACGCAGCGAGCAACCGCGCGACCGCATCGCGATCGGTGACATCGCAGGCCACGACGGTCGCCCCGAGCTCTTCGGCGAGCTCGACCGCGCCGGGTGCGGAGAGCCCGCGCCGCCCGGTGAGGACCAGCCGTTCGGCGCCGTTGGCCGCCAGCCAGCGAGCGGTGTGGGCACCGAGGGCGCCGGTCCCACCGGTCACGATCACGGTCCCGCGCGGACGCCACACCGTCTCGATCCGAGGTGCGGGCGCCCGCAGCACCCGCCGGGCGAGCAGCCCCGACGGCCGGATCGCGACCTGGTCTTCGGCACCGGCCAGCGCCGCGCAGAGGTTCTCGAAATCGCGGTCACCCGGCTTCGCCGGAAGGTCGATCAGTCCGCCCCACCGAGTGGGCGCCTCCAGAGCGACCACCCGGCCGAGCCCCCATACCTGCGCCTGCTCGATATCAGGCGCCGCGTCGCCGCGTTCGGCCACCACGGCGCCCTGGGTGACGGCCCAGATCCGCGCCTCCGTCACCCGCGCGAGCCGCGCGGTGCCGTCCAGATCCAGCAGCGAGACCACCCCCGCGCACCCGCCGACAGCGGGCACCTCGCCGTCGCCGATGATCATCGTGCGGGTCCGCGCACCGTGGTCTTCCAGGGCCTGTACGACCCCCGTCACCACCCCCGACCCCGCCCGCGCCACCACGACCCACTCACCCGGCAGGAAGACCCCGCCGGATCCGGAGACCGGCTTCCAGTCGACCCGGTAACGCCAACCGTCGGCCGGATCGGCCCGCCGCGCCCGCCAGGACGCCACCGCGCCCCGCAGCCCTTCGACCTCGATGTCGAGCTCGTCCGCGAGCCCCGCGAGGTCGGCGGAGTCCCATCCCGTGTCACCGGCGGCGACGGGCTCCAGCCAGTGCCGCTGCCGCTGGAACGCGTAAGTGGGCAGATCGGCACGGCGAGACCCGCCGAAGACCGACCCCCAGTCGGGACTGACTCCATGCACGTGCAACCGGGATATGGCCGTGATCAGGGTCTCGGCCTCGTCCCGGCCCGAGCGCAGCGCGGCGACCAGAACCGTGTCATCGGCACGCTCACTGAGGCACTCGGCGGCCATGGCGGTGAGCACGGCATCGGGCCCGATCTCCAGGAACGCGGTGACCCCATCGGCCTCCAGCGCCTCGACGGCGTCCCGGAACCGAACGGTGTCGCGCACATGCCGAACCCAGTAGTCGGCATCCCGCCCGCCCGCGAACGGAATGACCGGCTCGTGGAACGTGAGCCCCGCGATGGCGCTACGGAACTCCTCCAGCATCGGATCCATCAACCGCGAGTGGAACGCGTGCGAGACCTTCAGCCGCTTGGTCGTAGCGAACCGCGCAGCTTCAGCCAGTACGACGTCCTCCGGCCCGGAGATGACCACCGACGTGGGCCCATTGATCGCCGCGATATCCACATCAACCGAAATTTCGGCATCCGAGGCCTGAACGGCCACCATGGCGCCACCGGGAGGCAGCGCCCCCATCAGCGAAGCTCGCGCCGCGACCAGCGCACACGCGTCGTCGAGGGAAAGAACCCCGGCACAGTGCGCAGCGGCCAGTTCCCCCACCGAATGCCCCGCGACGTGATCGGGCACAAGCCCCCACGACTCGACAAGCCGATAGAGAGCCACCTCAAAGGCGAAGATCGCAGGCTGCGCGACCCCGGTGTCATCCAGGTCCCCGTTGCTGATCACACCCGCCGTAGCCAACCGGTCGCGGACCTCGTCGAAGGCTTCGGCGAAGGTGGGGAACGTTTCGTAGAGGCGGGTGCCCATACCAGGGCGCTGTGAGCCTTGGCCGGTGAAGAGGAAGGCGAGCTTGCCGTCCGGCCTCGCGACGCCCCGGATCACCGACGGGTCGCCCTGGGCGATGGCGGCCAGGCCTGTGAGGAGGTCGTCTCGGGTGGAGCCGACCACGACGGCGCGGTGGTCGAGGGCGGTGCGGGTGGTGGCCAGTGCATACGCCAGGCCGGGTGCGGGGTCCTCCCCCGCGAGGTGGGCGCGGAGTCGAGCCGCCTGGGCCTTGAGGGCTTCGGCGGTCTTTCCGGAGACCGTCCACGGCTGGATCGGCAAGGTGCAGGGTTCCGGCTGGTGAGCGGGTTCGGCGGGGGCCTCTTCGAGGATCGTGTGGGCGTTGGTGCCGCTCACGCCGAACGACGACACCCCGGCTCGGCGCGGGCGGCCCGTGACCGGCCATGGCCGGCCCTCGGTGAGGAGTTCGACGCGGCCGGCGGTCCAGTCGACGTTCCCCGATGGCGCGTCGGTGTGGAGGCTGGCGGGCAGGACGCCGCCGCGCAGGGCCATCACCATCTTGATGACCCCGGCCGCGCCCGACGCCGACTGGGTGTGGCCGATGTTCGACTTCACCGAGCCCAGGTAGAGCGGGGTCTCGCGGTCCTGGCCGTAGGTGGCGAGCAACGCCTGCGCTTCGATCGGATCACCCAACCGGGTGCCGGTGCCGTGGGCTTCGACCACGTCGACATCGCGCCCCGACAGGCCCGCGTTGGCCAAGGCTTGGCGGATCACGCGCTGCTGCGACGGGCCGTTCGGGGCGGACAGGCCGTTGGAGGCGCCGTCCTGGTTGACGGCGGTCGCGGCGACGACGGCGAGGACGGGGTGGCCGTTGGCCCGCGCGTCGGACAGGCGCTCCAGGAGCAGGAGGCCGACACCCTCGCCCCAGCCGGTGCCATCGGCGGCGTCGGCGAAGGGCTTGCAGCGGCCGTCGGCGGCCAGCCCGCCCTGGCGGCTGAACTCGATGAACGCGTCGGCGGTGGACATCACGGTCACGCCACCGGCCAGCGCCAGCGAGCACTCGCCGCGCCGGAGCGCCTGCGCGGCCCAGTGGAGGGCCACCAGCGACGACGAGCAGGCGGTGTCGACCGTGACGGCGGGCCCTTCCAAACCGAGGGTGTACGCCACCCGCCCGGAGATCACGCTCGTCGCGTTACCGGTGAGGAGGTAGCCCTCCGCGCCCTCCGACGAGTCGCCGCGACCGTAGTGCGAGGTGGCGGCGCCGACGAAGACGCCCGCCTGGGTGCCGCGCAGCGACGCCGGGTCGATGCCGGCCCGTTCGATCGCCTCCCACGACGCCTCCAGGACGAGCCGCTGCTGCGGGTCCATCGCGACGGCCTCGCGGGGCGAGATGCCGAAGAAACCGGCGTCGAAGTGGTCGGCGTCGTAGACGAATCCGCCTTCGGTGGCGACGCTGCGGGCGGCCAGGTCGTCCAGGTCCCAGCCCCGGTTCCGGGGGAACGGGCCGAGCGCGTCGGTTCCGGCCAGCACCAGCTCCCACAGTTCCTCGGGGGTGCGGACACCACCAGGGAAGCGGCAGCTCATCGCCACGACGGCGATGGGTTCGCCCTCGTCGACGGCGGCGGCGACCGGCGCGGCCGGGACGGTGGCGCCGAGGAGGTGGTCGGTCACGGCGGCCGGGGTCGGGTGGTCGAACACGAGCGTGGCGGGCAGCTTGGCCCCGAGGGCGGCGCTGATCTTGTTGCGGAGTTCGACGGCGGTGACCGAGTCGACGCCCAGCTCCTTGAACGCCCTGCCCGGCGGGATCGCGTCGATCGAGGCGTGTCCGAGCACGTCGGCGGCCTGCTGCCGGACCAGGGTGAGCAGCGCGGCCCGGTCGAGCGTCACCTCGGCCGCGCAGTCCTCGACCGCGAGCGCCTCCTGCACCTCGGGCAGGTCGGCCAGGAGCGGGCTCGGGCGGCCCGAGGTGAACGAGGGCGCGAACCGCTCCCAGTCCATGTCCGCGACCGCCATGAACGTCTCGTCGGCGCCCACGACCTGCCGCAACGCGGCCAGTGCGAGCTCCGGACGCATCTCCAGCACACCCCGGCGCCGCAGCTCCTCTCCGACGTCGCCGGTGGTCATGCCGCCGCTCGCCCACGCGCCCCAGGCGATGGAAGTCGCTTTCCCGCCGTTGGCGCGGCGGTGGTGGGCGAGGGCGTCGAGGTAGGCGTTGGCCGCCGCGTAGGCGGCCTGGCCGCCGCCGCCCCAGACTCCGGAGTTGGACGAGTAGAGGATGAAGGCGTCCAGGTCGGGAAGCAGTTCGTGCAGGTGGAGGGCGCCGGCGACCTTGCCCTCGAAGGTCTCCGCGACGAGGCCGGCAGTGGTCTCGGCGATCGGAGCCGGTCGGGCGACCCCGGCCGTGTGGACCACGGCGTCGATCGGATAGGCCGCGACGAGCTCCTCGACCGCACGGCGGTCGGCGAGGTCGCAAGCTACCACGGTCGCCAGGTCACCGAGCTCGGCGACCAGGTCCGCCGCACCCGGGGCGTCGAGTCCCCGGCGCGACACCAGGATCAACCGCGAAGCGCCCTGAGCGGCGAGCCAGCGGGCGACGTGCCCGCCCAGCGCGCCGGTGCCGCCGGTGACCAGGACGGTTCCGCGCGGTGTCCAGCCGCCCGATCCGGTGGGCTTCGGCGCGTGGACCAACCGCCGCGCGAACACCCCGCCCGCGCGGATCGCCACCTGGTCCTCCGCCCCGGCCAGGACCGCGACCAGGCGGGCGGCCGCCTTCTCGTCCAGTTCCTCCGGTACGTCGATCAGCCCGCCCCACATCTGCGGGTGCTCCAGTGCGGCCACCCGGCCGATGCCCCAGAGCTGGGCGCGGGAGGGGTGGTCGACCCGGTCGGCGGAGCCGGTGGAGACCGCGCCCGAGGTGACGACCCAGATCTTCGCCTTCGGCCGCCGGAGCTCGGACAGCAGCTCCTCGACCGACGGGTTGTGCAGGATCACGCCTTCGAGGTCGCCCTCGGAGGGAAGGTCCAGCGAGAGCGACGCGGGCACCTGCCAGCGCCCCGCCGGAGCCCCGCCGACCTGCACGGGCTTCCAGGTGATCGTGTACCGCCAGCCGTCGAGCATCGCGAGCTCGTCGCGGGAGCGGCGCCAGGCGGTCAGCGCGGGGAGGACCTCGTCGAGGGCCTCGCGGGAGACGTCGAGGTCGAGGGAGCCGCTGTCGACGGCCCGCCAGAACGCGCCGTCCTCGGCGACGGCCTTCTTCCCGGCCACCGGCCAGAAGCGCTGCCGCTGGAAGGCGTAGGTGGGCAGGTCGACCCGCTCACCCGTGATCTTCCAGTCGACCCCGGCGCCCCTGACGTAGGCCTCGGCGAGGGAGGTGCGGAACCGGTCGAGGCCGCCCTCGCCGCGGCGCAGGGTGCCGGTCACGGCCGCCCCCGACTCCATCGCGTCGAGGGTCTCCTGGATGCCGACCAGCAGACCGGGATGCGGGCTGACCTCGACGAACGAGCCGTAACCCTGCTCGACGAGCGCCCGGGTGGCCTCCTCCAGCCGGACGGTGCTCCGGAGGTTCCGGAACCAGTAGTCGCCGGTCATCGTGGTCGTGTCGAGCCACGACGCGGTCACCGTGGAGAAGAACGGGACATCGCTGACACGTGGTGAAATTTCCGACAGCAGCGCGAGCAGCTCGTCGTGGATCTCCTCCACGTGATGCGAGTGCGAGGCGTAGTCGACCGGGATCACCCGGGTCCTCGCCGTCAGAGACCCTCGGAGTTCTTCGAGAGCGTCCACATCGCCCGAGACCACAACCGACGACGGGCCGTTGATCGCGGCGATCGACAACCGGTCGTCCAGCTCGAGTTCCGAAGCGGGCAGGGCGACGGACATCATGCCGCCACGCCCGGCCAGCGCCAGGATCGCCTTACTGCGGAGCGCCACGACTGCGGCGGCGTCCTCGATCGACAGCGCCCCCGCGACGCAGGCCGCGGCGATCTCGCCCTGGGAGTGGCCCACCACTGCGGCGGGTTCCACTCCGTGGGACCGCCAGAGTTCGGCCAGGGAGACCATCACCGCCCACAGCACGGGCTGGATCACGTCCACCCGTTCCGGCAGTCCGTCGCCGATCACGTCGAGGAGCGACCAGTCGACGTGGGGTTCGAGGGCCGCCGCGCATTCGGTCATCCGGGCCGCGAACACCGGTGAGGTGTCCATGAGTTCGGCGGCCATGCCGGGCCACTGCGAACCCTGGCCGGGGAAGACCATCACGACGCGGTCGCCGCCGGGGACGACCGCTCCCGTCACGGTCCGGTCGCCCAGGTCGACCGCCCGGTGATCGAGGCGGGCTCTGGTGGTCAGCAGCGAGTGGGCGACGTCGGTCGTGCGGGGAAGGGAGGTGCGAAGCCGTACAAGACCCGCTTGAAGCGCCTCGGACGACCGGGCCGTCACGATGAGCGGGACGTCGGCCTCCGCGGCGGGCGGGGGTTCCGGCGAGTCGAAGGACTCGATGATGGTGTGGGCGTTGGTGCCGCTCATGCCGAACGACGAGACGGCGGCGCGCCGCACGGGGGCGGTCCAGTCGCGGGCCTCGGTGAGCAGTTCGACGCTGCCGCCGGCCCAGTCGACGTGGGGGGTGGGCGCGTCGACGTGGAGGGTCTTCGGCAGCACGCCGTGGCGCATCGCCATGACCATCTTGATGACGCCGCCGACGCCCGAGGCCGCCTGGGTGTGCCCGATGTTCGACTTGAGCGAGCCGAGCCAGAGCGGGTCGTCGCGGTCCTGGCCGTAGGTCGCGATCAGGGCCTGGGCCTCGATCGGGTCGCCCAGGGTGGTGCCGGTGCCGTGGGCCTCGACCGCGTCGACCTCCCGGGGCGCGAGACCCGCGTCGGCGAGGGCCTGGCGGATGACGCGCTGCTGCGACGGGCCGTTCGGGGCGGTCAGTCCGTTGGACGCGCCGTCCTGGTTGATCGCCGAACCCTTGATCACGGCGAGCACGGGGTGGCCCTGGGCGAGCGCGTCGGAGAGGCGTTCGACGACGAGCAGCCCGGCGCCCTCACCCCAGCCGGTGCCGTCGGCGGCGGCCGAGAACGCCTTGCACCGGCCGTCGGCGGCGAGCCCGCGCTGCTTGGTGAACTCGACGAACGCGGTCGGCGTCGACATGACGGTCACGCCGCCCGCCAGCGCCATCGAGCACTCGCCGCGCCGCAGCGACTGGACGGCCAGGTGCAGCGCGACCAGCGACGACGAACACGCCGTGTCGACGGTGACGGCCGGGCCCTCCAGCCCGAACGCGTAGGAGAGGCGGCCGGAGACGACGGCGCCCGCGTTGCCGGTGGCGAAGAAGCTGTCGGTCTCGTCGCCGCCGGTCAGCAGGGTCGCGTAGTCCTGCCCGTTGGAGCCGGCGAAGACGCCGGTCGGGGTGCCCTTCAGGGCGAGCGGGTCGAGCCCGGCGCGCTCGAACGCCTCCCAGGCGATCTCCAGCAGCAGCCGCTGCTGCGGGTCCATCGCGACGGCCTCACGGGGCGAGATCCCGAAGAAGGCGGCGTCGAAGGAGGCCACGTCGTCGAGGAACCCGCCGTGGTGCGCCGACGACCGGCCGGAACGCAGGTCGTCGAGGTCCCAGCCGCGATCGGCGGGGAAGCCGGAGACGACGTCGCCGCCGGTCGCGACCAGCTCCCACAGGTCCTCGGGCGTGCGCACGCCGCCCGGGTAACGGCAGGCCATGCCGACGATGGCGATCGGCTCGTCGGCGGCGGTCGTCCGGACGGCGGCCTCCGCCTCGCGGCTCTGCCCCGCCAGGTGACCGGCGAGCGCCGCCACGCTCGGGTAGTCGAAGACGAGCGTCGCGGGCAGCTTCAGCCCGGTGGCCGTGGTCAGGCGGTTGCGCAGTTCGACGGCGGTGAGCGAGTCGAACCCGAGCTCCTTGAACGGCCGGTCGGGCTCGATCGTCTCGGGCGTGGCGTGGCCGAGGACCGCCGCCGTGGTGGCGCGGACCAGCGCGAAGAGCTCGGCGGGGCTCAGTTCGGTGTGCTGGTCGCCTTCGGCCTCGGCGAAACCGCTGAGCAGCGGGCTCGGACGGCCCGACATGAACGACGGCGCGAACCGGTCCCAGCGCACGTCGGCGACGGTGACCGTGGGCCGGCCGCTCTCGACCGCCTCGCGGAGCGCGGTGGTGGCCAGGCCGGGCGGCAGGCCGGTGAGGCCGCGTCTGGCCAGGTGGTCGCGGGCGTCGCCGTCGGCGGCCATGCCGATCTCGGCCCACGGGCCCCAGGCGACGGAGGTCGCGGCCAGCCCCCGGGCGTGCCGGTCGCGGGCGAGTCCGTCGAGGAACGCGTTCCCCGCGCTGTAGGCGGCCTGGCCGCCGCTGCCCCAGACGCCGGAGATCGAGGCGAACAGGATGAACGCGTCGACGTCCGGGAGGAGTTCGTCGAGGTGGGCGGCGCCCTTCGTCTTGGCGTCGACGACCCGCTGGAACTCTTCGATGGACGTGTCGCTGAGCGGGGCCATGTGGCTGACTCCGGCGGCGTGCACGACGGTGGTGATCTCGTGCTCGGCGACCAGCGCGGCCAGGGCCTCGCGGTCGGCGGCGTCGCAGGCGGCGAAGGTCACCCTCGCGCCTCTGGCCGTCAGGTCGGCGGCCAGGTCGGTGGCGCCCGGCGCGTCGGCGCCGCTTCTGCTCACCAGGAGCAGGTGGCCGGTGCCCTGGTCGGCGAGCCAGCGGGCGACGTGCCCGCCCAGTGCGCCGGTGCCGCCGGTGATCAGCGCGGTGCCGGTGGGCCGCCAGTCGCGCATCCTGCGGGGGCGCGGGGCTCGGATGAGCCTGCGGGCGAACGTGCCGTCGGGGCGGACCGCGATCTGGTCTTCGCCGCCCGCTCCCAGGATCACCGGGAGGGGGTCTCCGGTGGTGTCGATCAGGCCGCCCCAGCGGGCGGGGTGTTCGAGGGCGGCGGCGCGGCCGAAGCCCCAGATCATCGCCTGTTCGGGGTCGGTCTCGGCGTTCTCGGTGTGGATCCACAGCTTGGCCGTGCTCCCGGAATCGCCGAGCGCCTGAACCAGAGTGACGTGCTCTGCCAGGGTTCCCGTGGCGATGATGCCGTCGATGTCCCTGTACGAACTGAGCACCTCCGCCAACGCCGCCCGGTCTGTCGTGGGGGCGAAGTCGCGGAGCCAGGTGCCCGTGGCTGGAGCGGTTGCGGGGGTGAAGGGGGTCCAGGTGGTGTCGTAGCGCAGGTCGTCGGGGAGGCCGTCAGGTTCGCTGGTCAGCCAGTAGCGCTCGCGCTGGAACGGGTAGGTCGGTAGGTCCGCCTTCGGCCCTTCGCCGAGAACGGCGGGCCAGTCGACGTGCTGCCCGGCCTGGTAGAGGCCCGCGAGCAGGTCGGCGACGGTCTGCCTGCCCGCCCGGAGGGCGCTGACCCAGGTGTACGGCTCGTCGACGGCCTGCTGGGCGAGGGCGGTCAGCGTGGCGTCGGGGCCGAGTTCGGCGAACCGGGTGACGCCGCGTTCGGTCAGGTACTGAAGGTCGTCCCAGAACCGGACGGTGCCTCTGACCTGGTCGACCCAGTACCCGGCGGTGTCGCCGCCCCGGAACGGGATCGTGGCGGGGTGGTAGGTGACCGATTCGGCGACGCGGCGGAAGTCCGCCAGCATCGGGTCCATCAGCCGCGAGTGGAACGCGTGGGAGACCTTGAGCCGCTTGGTCGTGGTGAACCGCGCGGCCTCGGTCAGCACGGCCTCTTCGTCCCCGGCGATGACGACGGCGTTCGGCCCGTTGATCGCGGCGATATCGACATCGGACGAAATTTCGCCCGGCGCGGCCTGTATGGCGACCATCGCGCCGCTCTTGGGCAGCGCCTGCATCAGCGCGGCGCGGGCGGCGACGAGGGTGCAGGCGTCCTCCAGCGTGAGGATGCCCGCGACGTGGGCGGCGGCGAGTTCGCCGATGGAGTGGCCCGCCACGTGGTCGGGCGTCACGCCCCACGACTCCAGCAGCCGGAACAGCGCCACTTCGAGGGCGAAGATCGCGGGCTGGGTGTGTCCCGTCTCGTCGAGGTCCTCGCCGGTGCGGACGATCGCGTCGAGGTCGAGCCCGACCAACTCGGCGATGCGGTCGAAGGTCTCCGCGAACACGGGGAAGACCCGCAGGTCACGCCCCATGCCCACGCGCTGGCTGCCCTGCCCGGTGAACAGGAACGCCAGCGCTCCCGGCCTGGCCGTCCCGGTGGGCGCGTCGGCGGCCAGGGCGCGCAGCCCCTCGATGTCGTGGACGACCGCGCGGTGCTCATGGGAGGTCCTGGCGGCCAGGGCGCGGGCCGTCGCGGGGAGGTCGCGTTGGACGTACGGAAGCAGCTCACGGGCCTGAGCACGGAGCGCCGGGACCGTCTTCGCCGACAGCACCAACGGCACGATCGGCGCTTCAGAGGCGGGCGGCGTCTGCTGTTCGGGGGCCTGTTCGAGGATCGTGTGGGCGTTGGTGCCGGAGATGCCGAACGACGACACGGCCGCCCGTCTCACCGGGGAGGTCCAGTCGCGGGCCTCGGTGAGCAGTTCGACGGCGCCGTCGGCCCAGTCGACGTGCGGGGTGGGCGCGTCGATGTTGAGCGTGCGCGGCAGCACACCGTGGCGCATCGCCATGACCATCTTGATCACACCCGCCACACCGGCCGCGGCCTGGGTGTGCCCGATGTTGGCCTTCAGCGAGCCCAGCAGCAGGGGCCGCTCCCGGTCCTGGCCGTAGGTGGCGATGAGGGCCTGGGCCTCGATCGGGTCGCCGAGCTTGGTGCCGGTGCCGTGGGCCTCGACGGCGTCCACGTCCTGGGGCGTCAGCCCGGCGTCGGCGAGCGCCTGCCGGATGACGCGCTGCTGGGAGGGCCCGTTCGGCGCGGTCAGGCCGTTGGACGCGCCGTCCTGGTTGACCGCCGAGCCCCTGACCACCGCCAGCACGGGGTGCCCGTTGGCCGTGGCGTCGGAGAGCCGCTCGACGAGCAGCATGCCGACGCCCTCACCCCAGGCGGTGCCGTCGGCGGCGGCGGCGAACGGCTTGATCCGCCCGTCGGGCGCCAGCCCGCGCTGGCGGCTGAACTCGGTGAACATGCCCGTGTCCGCCATGATCGCGGCGCCGCCCGCGAGCGCGATCGAGCACTCCCCCGACCGCAGCGACCGGACCGCCAGGTGCAGCGCGACCAGCGAGGCCGAACACGCGGTGTCGACCGTGACGGCCGGACCTTCCAGCCCGAAGGTGTACGAGAGGCGCCCCGACGCGACGCTCGTGGTGGTGCCGGTCAGCAGGTGGCCTTCGACGCCTTCGGGCACGCGGGTGAGTCCGGTGGCGTAGCCGTGGGCGCTGAGCCCGATGAACACGCCGCCCGGCGTGCCCTTGAGCGTGCCGGGGTCGATGCCGGCGCGTTCGAAGACCTCCCACGAGGTCTCCAGGAGGAGCCGCTGCTGCGGGTCCATCGCCAGGGCCTCACGCGGCGAGATGCCGAAGAACCCGGCGTCGAACGCGGCGGCGTCGTCGAGGAACGCGCCCTTCTCGACGTAGGTCGCGCCCTGCCGGTCGGGGTCGAGGTCGAACGGGACCGACCAGCCCCGGTCGGCGGGGAACCCGGAGACCGCGTCGCGCTCGTCGGCGACCAGCCGCCACAGGTCCTCGGGCGAGCCGACCCCGCCGGGGAACCGGCAGGCCATGCCGACGATGACGATCGGGTCGTCGTCGACGCGCTTCCGCGTGACGGTCTGCTTGGGAGTCGCGCCCTGGAGGTGTTCGACCAGCGCGGCCGGGGTCGGGTAGTCGAAGATCATGGTCGCCGGGAGGCGGAGGCCGGTGGCGGCGTTCAGCCGGTTGCGCATCTCGACGCTGGTCAGCGAGTCGAAGCCGAGCTCGCGGAAGGTGCGCGCGGGCTGGATCGCGTCGGTGTCCGAGTGGCCCAGCACGGCGGCGGCGTGCTCCCTGACCAGGTCGAGCAGGTCGAGCGTCGCGGTGGGCTTCGCGGCGGCGGTGGTGCGCCGGGGGGCGACGGTGAACAGGCCTCTGAGCAGCGGCGGGACCTGGCCCGACTCGACCACCGACGGGTCGAGCTTGAGCGGCAGCAGGTGCGCCTCCGGTCGGGCGACGGCCCGGTCGAACAGGGCCAGACCTTCGTCCGGGGGCAGCGGGGCGATGCCGGTCCGGGCCATCCGGCGCACGTCGGTGGCGTCGAGCGTCTCCCCCATGCCGCCGGCCCACAGGCCCCAGGCCAGCGAGGTCGCGGCGAGTCCCTGGGCGCGCCGGAGTTCGGCGAGGGCGTCGAGCTCGGTGTTGGCGGCGGCGTAGTTGCCCTGACCCGCGGTGCCGAACGCGGCGGCGGCCGAGGAGAAGAGCACGAAGAGAGGGATGTCGCCGAGCAGTTCGTGCAGGTGGAGGGCGGCGTCGAGCTTCGGCTTGCGGACCTCCCTCAGCCGCTCGGGGGTGAGCGAGGCGATCACGCCGTCGTCGAGGATCCCGGCGGCGTGGACGACGCCCCGGATGTTCTCGGTCTGTACGAGTTCTTCGAGCCGGGCGCGGTCGGTCACGTCGCAGGCCCTCGCGCGGACGCCTTCGACGGTGGTGCGGCCGGTCCGGCTGACGAGCAGCAGGTCGGTGAAGCCCTGGCGCTGGAGGTGGCGGGCCAGCAGGGTGCCGAGCGCGCCGGTGCCGCCGGTGATGAGGACGGTGGCGTTCCTGTCGACCGGTTCGGGGACCGTGAGGACGACCTTGCCGATGTGCTTGGCCTGGGAGACGTAGCGGAAGGCGTCCTTGGCCTCGCGGACGTCCCACGCCTTGACGGGGAGCGGCGTGAGAATCCCGGCCTCGAAGAGGCCGCACAGGTCTTCCAGCAGTTCGCGGATGCGGTCGGGCCCGGCTTCGGACAGGTCGAAGGCGCGGTAGCCCGCGCCGTCGCGGATGTCGGTCTTGCCCATCTCCAGGAAGCGGCCGCCCTCGTTGAGCAGCCCCATCGAGGCGTCGACGAACTCGCCCGCCAGGGCGTTGAGGACCACGTCCACCTGCGGGAACTCGGTGGCGAAATCGAGCGTGCGGGAGCTGGCGATCCCGGCCAGGCCTTCGAGGACGTGCTGCTTCGACTCGGAGGCGGTTCCGTAGATCTCGGCGCCCAGGTGCCTGGCGACCTGGACCGCGGCCATGCCGACGCCGCCGGCCGCCGCGTGGATGAGCACCTTCTCGCCGCGCTTGAGGTCGCCGAGGTCGGTGAAGGCGTACAGGGCCGTGAGGAAGACGATCGGGATGGACGCCGCCACCTCGAACGACCAGCCCTCGGGCACCTTCGCGAGCAGGCGTCCGTCGGTCACGACCTGAGGGCCGAAACCGCCCTGCGCCATGCCGAACACCCGGTCGCCCGGTGCGAACGGGGTGTCTTCGCCCGCTTCCAGGACGACACCGGAGACCTCCGCGCCGAGCAGGCCCGCCTCGCCGGGATACATGCCGAGCGCGTTGAGCACGTCGCGGAAGTTCAGCCCTGCCGCCCGGACACCGACACGGACCTCGTTCGGGGCGAGGTCCGGGGTGTCGACGGGCCGGAAGGCGAGGCCGTCGAGGGTGCCCTTGCGGGTGATCTCCAGCCGGTGCGGGCCGTCGGGAAGGTCGAGGCCCGCTTCGACCCGGGCCAGGCGCGGGACGAAGGCGCGGCCGTCGCGGAGCCTGATCTCGGGTTCGTCGAGGCGGAGCGCGTCGTCGATGGGGGTGCCGTCGGTGTCGACGAGGACGAAACGTCCGGGCGTCTCCGACTGCGCCGACCGGATGAGGCCGCGAGATCCGGCGGTCTCCAGGGTGTCGCCCCGGCTGACGAAGACGAGCTTTTCCGGCCGGTCCCACTGCTGGAGCAGGGCGAGCGTGGTCTCGGGGTCTTCGAGGTCGACCACCACGGCCGGGGCGGCCTCGGTGGCCGGGATCGGCACCGGTCGCCAGTCGATCCGGAACAGGGAGTCGCTCCGGGGCCCGGCCGCGATCGGCCGCAGCACCAGCTCGCCGATCGAGACCACGGGGCGCCCGCTCAGGTCGGTCGCCTCGACGGCTATGGCGTCGGGGCCGGTTCTGGTCAGCTTCACCAGCAGCGACGACGCGCTCTCCGCGTGGAGGGCGACGTCGGTGAACGAGAACGGCACCATCCCGCCGCGGGCGCCCTCGCCCAGCAGCCAGGCCTGGAGGGCGGCGTCGAGCAGGGCGGGGTGCAGGGCGAACCCCTGCGCGTCGCGGGGGCCGTGGATCTCGGCGTAGACGTCGTCGCCGTCTTTCCATGCCTTCTGTACGCCCTGGAAGGCCGGGCCATACCCGAAGCCCAGGTCGGTGAGGCCGTCGTAGAAGGTGGTGACGTCGATCGGGTCGCCCGCGCGCTCCACCTGGTGAGGCGTCGCGGGGGTCGGGCTGAAGGTGCCGGAGGCGTGGCGGGTCCAAGTGTGGGTGTCGTCGGAGCGGGCGTGGATCGCGAAGGCGTGACGCCCGTCGTCGCCCGGGGCCGCCACGACGACCTGGACCTCCGCGGCCGGGGCGATGACCAGCGGGGCCTCGACGGTCAGGTCGTCGACGAGGGCGCATCCGGCGTGGGTGGCCGCCTGGATGGCCAGCTCGACGAAACCGGTGCCCGGGAACAGGACGGTGCCGTTGACGACGTGGTCGGCGATCCAGGGGTGCTTGGTCAGCGAGAGCCTGCCCTGGAGGAGGAGACCGCCGTCGGCCAGCTGGACCGGGGGGTTGAGGAGGGGACGGCGGGGCCAGAAGTTCCTGCCCTGGAAGGGGTAGGTGGGGAGGTCGACCCGGGTGCCGTGGAGGTGCCAGTCAACGTCGGCGCCCGAGGCGTGGATGACACCGAGTCCCTCGTAGAAGGCGGTGACCTCATCGCTTGCGGGTTTGGCGAGGGGCACCCACACGTTCTCACCGGAGGCCATCGCGGTGAGCACCGGCCGGGGACCGACCTCGACGAACCGGGTGACGCCTTCGGCTTCGAGGGCCTGGACGCCGTCGTGGAACCGGACGGTGTTCCTGACGTGGGCGACCCAGTATTCGGGGTCCGTGACGTCGGCCCCGATGATCGGAATCTCTGGTGCGTTGAACGTGAGCTCCGAGACGACCTGACGGAAGTCAGCGAGCATCGGGTCCATGAGCGACGAGTGGAACGCGTGCGAAACGGTGAGCCGCTTGGTCGTCTCGAACCGCGCCGCCTCAGCCAGCACGATGTCCTCCGGCCCGGAGATCACCACCGCCCGCGCCCCATTTATCGCGGCAATGTCCACGTCGGGCGAAATTTCGCCAGGTGCGGCCTGGATGGCGACCATCGCCCCACCGGCGGGAAGCCCCTGCATCAGCGCACCCCGCGCCTTCACCAGCGTGCAGGCATCCTCCAGGCTGAGCACCCCGGCCACATGCGCAGCCGCGATCTCCCCAACGGAGTGACCGATCAGGAAGTCCGGCCGCACCCCGAAGTGCTCCAGCAGCCGGAACAACGCCACCTCAAAGGCGAACAGCGCGGGTTGCGTGTTGGCCGTCTCGTCGAGTCCTTCACCGGAAGCCATGACCTCCGAGACCCCGAGCCGCCCGGAAATATCCGCATAAATCTCCCCGAAGACCGGGAACGCAGCCGCCAGCTCAACGCCCATGCCCGCCCGCTGCGCACCCTGCCCGGAGAACATCACCGCCGTCCGACCGGGTACCGGCTCGGTTGACGTGATCGCAGCCAGTCCGGCCAGGAAGTCCTCCACGGTCCGCCCGACCACAACGGCCCGCCGCTCCAACGACGCCCGCAACGACAGCGAATAGGCGACATCCACGGGCCGATGCCTGCCAACGGAGACACCCTGATCGGCGGTGCTCGCCACCACTGCGGCCAAAGCCTGGGCTTGGGCGCGCAATCCGGCATCGTCCTTCGCCGACAGCACCCACGGCACGACCGGAGCGCCTTCGGATTCCGCACTCGGTGCCACCGGCTCGTCCGGCCACTGTTCGATGATCGTGTGGGCGTTGGTGCCGCTGATGCCGAAGGACGAGATGCCCGCGCGCCGCAACCCGCCCGTCGTCGGCCACGCCATATGGGTGGTGGCGAGGTCGATCGCACCGGACGTCCAGTCGACGTGGGGAGAGGGCTCCTCGACGTGGAGGGTCCGGGGGACCTGGCCGTACCGGATGGCCTGGACCATCTTGATGATCCCGGCGACACCCGCGGCGGCCTGCGTGTGGCCGATGTTCGACTTGATCGAACCCAGGACAACCGGCGTCTCCCGGTTCTGGCCATAGGTGGCCAGGAGGGCCTGGGCCTCGATCGGGTCGCCCAGGCGGGTGCCGGTGCCGTGGGCCTCGATCACGTCCACGTCGGAGGCCCGGAGGCCACCGCTGGCCAGCGCCTGGCGGATCACCCGCTGCTGCGACGGGCCGTTCGGAGCCGTCAGGCCGTTGGAGGCGCCGTCCTGGTTGACCGCCGAACCCCGTACCACCGCCAGGATCCGGTGCCCCCGTGCCCGCGCGTCGGAGAGGCGCTCGACCACGAGAACGCCGACGCCCTCGCCCCAGCCGGTCCCGTCGGCGGCGCCGGCGAACGCCTTGCAGCGGCCGTCGGCGGCCAGGCCGCGCTGGCGGGCGAACTCCTCGAACAGGCCGGGCGTCGACATGATGGTCACGCCGCCCGCCAGGGCCAGGTCACACTCTCCCTGCCTGAGCGACTGCACGGCCAGGTGCAGCGCCACCAGCGACGACGAACACGCCGTGTCGACCGTGACGGCGGGCCCCTCGAAGCCGAACGTGTACGACACCCGTCCCGACACCGCCGACGCCGCCGCCCCGGTGACCGCGTAACCCTCAGCGCCACCGAGGCCGTCGAGAAGGGCCGCGTAGTCCTGCCCGTTGGTACCGGCGAAGACGCCCGTCCGGGTCCCCTTCAGTGCAAGGGGGTCGAGCCCGGCCCGCTCAAGGGCCTCCCACGACACCTCCAGCAGCAGCCGCTGCTGCGGGTCCATCGCGACGGCCTCACGCGGCGAGATGCCGAAGAACCCCGCGTCGAACACCCCGGCGTCAGCGACGAATCCGCCCACCTGCGCGTAGGAGGCGTCGGCGGGAATGTCCCAGCCACGGTCGGCCGGGAAGTCACCGAGCGCGTCGCGCCCGTCGGCGAGCAGGTCCCACAGGTCCTCGGGCGAGGTGACCCCGCCGGGGAACCGGCAGCCCATCCCGACGATGACGACGGGTTCGTCGTCCCGCGCGACCGTGCGGGTCTCCTCGGCGGGCGCGTCGGTCCCGGTCAGCGCGGCCGCGAGGTCGGCGGGGGTCGGGTGGTCGAAGATCAGAGTGGACGGGAGCCGCCGCCCCAGTGCCGTACTGAGACGATTGCGCAGTTCGACGGCGGTCAGCGAATCGAACCCGAGCGCCTTGAACGTGCGGGACGCGTCGACCGCCTCCCCGCTGGCATGCCCGAGCACGGCCGCGACCTGCTGACGCACCAGCCCCCGCAGCGCCTTCTCCCGCTCGGCGCCGACGAGCCCGTCGAGGCCACCGGTCGGCGTGGCGGGCGCGGCGAAAGCGGCCAGCAGCGGACTGGGCCGACCCGACGTGAAGGCGGGCGCGAACACGTCCCAGTCGATGTCGGCGATCGTGACCACCGGATCACCGTGGTCGACCGCCTGCCGCAGCGCGGCCACCGCCTTCCCGGGATCGAGCCCGGCCAGACCGCGACGGCGCAGGATCTCCTCGGCGGGCCCATCGGCCGCCATCCCCCGCCCCGCCCAGGGCCCCCAAGCGATCGACGTCGCGGGAAGCCCGAGCGCATGCCGTTCCTCGGCCAGCGCGTCGAGCCGGGCGTTGGCGGCGGCGTAGTTGGCCTGGCCGGGCGTCCCGAAGGTCGCCGCGATCGACGAGAACAGCACGAACGCCTTCAGGTCAGAAGTGAGTTCGTGCAGGTGACGGGCCGACTCGGCCTTGGCCGCCAGCACCGTCGCGAGCCGCTCGGGCGTGAGCGTGTCGATCACCCCGTCGTCGAGCACCCCGGCGGCGTGAGCAACGGCGGTCGGCGGATGCTCGGCCAGCAGCGCGGCGAGGGCGTCCCGATCGGCGACGTCACAGGCGACGACCGCCACCTCCGCCCCCAGCGCCTCCAGTTCGGCGGCGAGCTCACGAGCCCCCGGCGCCGCGGCCCCACGCCGCCCGGCGAGCACGAGCCGAGGGGTTCCGGTGGAGGCGAGCGACCGCGCGAGCCACGCCCCCAGCGCCCCGGTCCCCCCGGTGATCAGCACGGTCCCGTCGAACGCCCCGCTGTCGGCCGGCGGCGCTCCCAGGGGCGCCCGTTCGAGACGGCGTACAAGAACACCAGCGGCCTTGATCACCGCCTGGTCCTCACCGCTCGCGAGCAGCGCCCGCAGCCGGGTCCGCGCCCGCGCGTCCAGCGTGGCCGGGATCTCGATGAGCCCGCCCCACCGCTCCGGCCGCTCCAGCGCCGCCACCCGCCCGAACCCCCACACGGCGGCGTCCCCGGTCAGGCACCACAGCGGCGCGTCGACCGCGTGAAAAAGCTCAAGCACGTCCTGTACGTCGTCCAGCAGCGACACCACGCCCGTGAACTCACGCCCGTCGGTCTCGTGCATCGAGGTGGCGTACACGGCGGACGCGGGAAAAACCTCCCGCAGCCCCTCGGGCAGCGGCGAGTCGTGCACGATCAGCCAGTCACCGGCGAGCTCCGGCGCCGGCCCGTCGGCGACCGGCTTCCAGACCGCCCGATACCGCCAGTCGTCGATGACGGCCTGCTCCCGATGCCGCCGCCCCCATGCCGCGACGGTCTCCAGGTCCCCCCGCTCGACCGCCTCCCAGAACGCGGGCTCCAGCGGCTCGGCCTTACCGACCGACTCCAGCCAGTACGTCTGGCGCTGGAACGCATACGTCGGCAACTCGACCCGCTCGACATCGAGCCCGAGAAAGGCCTGCTCCCAGACGACCGGGACACCCTTGGCGTAGAGAGCCCCGAGCGCGGCGAGCAACGCCTCACTCTCCCGGCCTTTCCGACATGCCGGTACGCCATCCTCGACGAGCACCGACAGCACACCGTCGGGCCCGATCTCCAGGAACACATCCGCCTCGGCGGCGGCGACCCCCTCGGAGAACCGGACCGTGGCCCTGACATGCCGCACCCAGTACTCCGGGTCGGTGACATCGGCGTCCGGCCCGACCATAGAGACCAGCGGGATCCGCGGCACATTGAACGTGAGACCGGCGATCCGCGACCGGAACTCGTCGAGCATCGGCTCCATCAGCACCGAGTGGAAGGCGTGACTGACGGTCAGCCGCTTGGTCTTCTCGAACCGCGCGGCCTCGGCCAGCACCACATCCTCGGGCCCGGAGATCACCACCGACCGAGGCCCATTAATGGCGGCAATGTCCACGTCGGGCGAAATTTCGGCAGATGCGGCCTGCACGGCGACCATCGCCCCACCACGCGGCAACACCTGCATCAACGATCCACGGGCATCCACCAGCACACACGCATCGGCCAGCGACAGCACCCCCGCCACATGAGCGGCGACGATCTCCCCGACCGAATGCCCACCGACCACCTGCGGCACCACACCGAACGACTCGACCAGCCGATACAGCGCCACCTCGAACGCAAACAACCCGGCCTGGGTGAACCGCGTCTCATCCAGCCCCTCACCGGAAGCCACCACATCGGCCAGCCCCGGGAAGAACCCACACACCTCGTCATAAGCGGCGGCGAATAGCGGGAACTCCCGGTACAGCTCCGCCCCCATCCCCGCCCGCTGCGACCCCTGCCCGGTGAACAACACCCCGAGCCGCCGCTCGGTAGCCGCCACTCCCCCATCGACATCGAGCAGCCGGGCCAGCACCTCATCCCGATCCCGCCCGACAACGACGGCGCGGTTCTCCAGCGCCCCCCGAGTGGTGACCAGCGAATAGGCGACATCCCCAAGTGCGAGATCGCCCCGCTCCTCAAGAAAACCCCGCAACCGGAGCGCCTGCCCCCGAAGCCCTTCGGCCCCCCGCCCAGAAATCACTAAGGGCAACACCCCACCCCGAAGGCCACCAGCCTCGACTTCGACCGTCTGGCCCGACGCCCCTTGATCTCCAGCCGATTCCAGGATCAGGTGGGCGTTCGTGCCGCTGATGCCGAACGACGACACACCCGCGCGTCTCGGCTCCCCCGTCTCCGGCCAGGACACCGACTCCCGCAGGAGTTCCAGCGACCCCGCCGACCAGTCCACGTGAGGGGTCGGCTCGTCCACGTGCAGGGTCTTGGGGAGGACGCCGTTGCGCAGCGCCATCACCATCTTGATGACCCCGCCCACACCGGCAGCCGCCTGGGCGTGCCCGATGTTCGACTTCAGCGACCCCAGGTGGACCGGCCGCTCGCGATCCTGGCCGTAGGTGGCAAGAAGGGCTCCGGCCTCGATCGGGTCACCGAGACGGGTCCCCGTCCCGTGCGCCTCGATGGCGTCGACCTGCGCCGGAGACAGGCCCGCGTCCGCGAGAGCGAGGCGGATCACCCGCTGCTGAGCGGGACCGTTCGGGGCGGTCAGGCCGTTGGAGGCGCCGTCCTGGTTCACGGCGGAGCCGCGGACGACGGCGAGGACCCGGTGCCCGGCCGCCACCGCGTCGGAGAGCCGCTCCAGCACGAGCATGCCGGCGCCCTCGCTCCAGCCCGTCCCATCGGCGGAGGCGGCGAAGGAGCGGCAGCGGCCGTCGGGGGACAGCCCACGCTGGCGGCTGAACTCGACGAAGATCTCCGGGGTCGCCATGACGGTCACCCCACCCGCCAGAGCCAGCGAGCACTCCCCCGCGCGCAGCGATCGCACCGCCAGGTGCAGCGCCACCAGCGACGACGAACACGCCGTGTCCACCGTCACCGCCGGGCCCTCCAAGCCCAGGGTGTACGCGATGCGCCCGGACACCACGCCGGGAGTGGTGCCGGTCAGCAGGTGACCGTCGAGGCCCTCGGGCTCGCGGAAGCGCAGGGCGCCGTAGCTCTGGGTGACCGCGCCGACGAATACCCCGGTCCGGGTCTCCTTCAGCGACGCCGGGTCGACGCCGCCCCGCTCCAAGGCCTCCCACACCGTCTCCAGGAGCACCCGCTGCTGCGGGTCCATCGCCAGGGCCTCACGCGGGGAGATGCCGAAGAACGCCGCGTCGAAGTCGCCCGCGTCGTGCAGGAACCCGCCGTGGCGCACATAGGTCGTGCCGGGACGGGACAGCGACGGGTCGTACAGGCCGGCGTCCCAGCCGCGTCCTTCGGGGAACGCGGTGATGGCGTCGCCCTCGCCGGCGACGAGCTCCCAGAGCTCTTCCGGTGAGGTGACGCCGCCGGGGAACCTGCAGCCCATGCCCACGATGGCGATCGGCTCGCGGTCGCGGTCCTCCAGGTCCCGCAGGCGCCGCCTGACCTGGCTGAGATCGCCGGTGACGCGCTTGAGGTAGTCGCGGAGCCGCTGCTCATTGCTCATCTGGTGTCTCCTGGACGCGATCAGGCGATGCCGAGTTCGTTGTCGATGACGTCGAAGAGTTCGTCGTCGGAGAAGGAGCCGAGGTCGGCGCCGGGGCCCTGCCACTCGGCGAGCAGGTCGGCGAGCCGGGCGGTGATCCGGTCCCGGTCGGGCCCTCCGGCGTCGAGCCGCCCGAGCACGGCCTTCAGCCGGTCGAGCTCACCGAGCACCCCGAGGGCGTCGGTGGACGACCCCGTGGGGGTGAGCCGCTCGTACAGGTGCCGGGCCAGCGCCACGGGCGTCGGGAAGTCGAAGATCATGCCGCCGTCGACGGCCAGCCCGGTCGCGGCGGCCAGCCGGTTGCGCAGTTCCACCGCGCCGAGGGAGTCGAAGCCGAGCTTCTTGAAGGTGTGCGCGCCGTCGATCTCGCTCGCCGTCCCATATCCCTGTACGGCTGCCGCGTGCCCCTTCACCAGGGCGAGCACATCGTCATAGGAGGTGGCCGAAACAGGCGCGACCGGAGCTTCGGCCGGCTCGACGGCGGTCCGCTCGCGGGCGGCGCCCTCCAGCCAGTGGTCCGTGCGCTGGAACGCGTAGGTGGGCAGCTTGACCCGCCGCCCGGCGAACCCGAAGTCGACCGGAACCCCGGCGACGCGGGCCTCGGCGAGCGAGGTGAGGAAGCGCCGCGCCCCCTCGCCCCGGCGCAGCGTCGAAAGCTGCTGCGACAGAATCGGATGCGGGCTGACCTCGATGAACGGCCCGTAACCCGCCTCCGTCAGCGCGGTCACGGCGTCGTGGAACCGGACGGTCCCGCGAAGATTGGCGTACCAGTAAGAGGCGTCGAGCCCTTCGGTCCGAGCCCAGCCGACGGTGACCGACGAGAAGAACGGCACCCGCGCGGGAACCGGCTCGATGAAAGCGAGTTCGGTGAGGAGCGCCTCGCGCACCTGCTCGATCTGGGGGCCGTGGGAGGCGTAGCCGATGGGCAGCAGCCGGGCGCGAACCCCGAGCGCGACCGCTTCGGCCTCGATCTCGGCGAGCGGTTCGAGGTCCCCGGAGAGCACAACCGAGCCGGGCCCGTTGTCGACCGCGAGCCCGACCCGCTCGGAGAGATAGGGCCCGGCCTCCTCGGCCGACATCCCGAGCGCCAGCATCGCGCCCCGCCCAAGAACGGCCCGCAATGCCCGAAGCCGCGCGACGACCAGCCGGGCGGCGTCGGCCAGCGAGATCGCCCCCGCGACGACGGCGGCGGCCACCTCGCCCTGCGAATGCCCGACGACGGCGGCCGGTTCCACGCCATGAGACCGCCAGAGCTCGGCCAGCGAGACCATCACCGCCCACAGAACGGGCTGGACGATCTCGTCGTCATCGAGCTCCCGCCCCGACCGCAGCACCTCGATCAGGTCCCACCCGACGTGCGGCCGCAAAGCCTCGGCACACGCGCCCATCCGGGCGGCGAACACGGGCGAGGCGTCGAGCAGCTCGGCCGTCATCCCCGCCCACTGCGACCCCTGCCCAGGAAAGACCATGACGACCCCGGACGCGGACCCCGCCACTCCCTGCACCACATTCGGAGCGGGCACCCCGCCGGCGAGCGCCCTCAGCCCTTCGCGCAGCTCATCGCCCTCACCGACGACCGCCGCCCGATACTCCAAGGCGACCCGCGAGGTCACCAGCGAGTACGCGACGTCCCGCTCGTCGTACCCATCCACCGATGCCAGCAGCCGGCCGGCCTGGTCGCGAAGCGCGGCGGGAGTGTGGCCGGAAAGCACCCAAGCGGTCGGCCCTTCAGACCGCATGAATTCATCCGAAGCGACTGGAGGTTCGGCCACGACCACGTGACAGTTGGTGCCGCCCATGCCGAACGAGCTGACACCCGCGACCAGCCGCTCCTCCGGGAACGGCCACGATCCCGTGGACGTCTGGACCACGATGCCGGCCGGGATCGCGGGGTGACGCACCGAGTGGTTGAGGGTGGCGGGGAGTTCGCGGTGGTGGATGGCGAGGACGGTCTTGATCAGGCCGGTGATGCCGGCGCCGCCCTCCAGGTGGCCGACGTTGGTCTTGGCCGAACCCACGACGAGGGGCGGCGACCCGGGAGCGCGGGCGGCGCTCAGAGCGGCCGCCTCGATCGGGTCACCGACAGGAGTTCCGGTGCCGTGGAGTTCCACGTACTGGACGGAGGAGAACGCCACCCCGGCCCGGTCGCACGCGAGCCGGATCAGCTCCTCCTGGGCCACGGCCGACGGCACGGTCAGCCCGGCGCCCTGCCCGTTGTTGACCGCGCCGCCGAGCAGCACGCAGTAGACGTCGTCCCCGTCGGCGACCGCGTCGTCGAGCAGCTTGAGCACGACCACGCCGCCGCCCTCGCCACGCGCGTAGCCGTTGGCACGGGCGTCGAAGAGGTGGACGCGCCCGTCGGGCGACAGGCCGCCGAACTCCTGGCAGGCCAGCGCGCTGTCCGGCGACAGGTTGAGGTTCACGCCACCGGCCAGCGCCAGGGCGCACTCCCCACGGCGCAGGCTTTCGGCCGCCATGTGGACGGCCACCAGCGACGACGACTGCCCGGAGTCGACGACCAGGCTGGGACCCGACGCCCCCAGGAAGTGGGACACCCGGTTGGCGATGGCGGACCGCTGGGTCCCGGCCAGGGTGTGGCGGCCGATCAGGGTGGTGTCGCGCTGGCGGGTGAGGGTCGCGTAGTCGTCCCAGATGGCGCCGTAGAAGACGCCGGTGCGGCGCGTGCCCGGCAGGCCCGCGTCCTCCAGCGCCTCCCAGCTCAGTTCGAGCATGAGGCGCTGCTGGGGGTCCATGGCGGCGGCCTCCCGGGGGGAGATCCCGAAGAAGGCCGCGTCGAATCCGGCGACGTCGTCGAGGAAGGCCCCGGCCCGGGGAGCGGGGACGGTGTCGTCCCATCGTCCGGGCGGGACCTCGGTGACGGCGTCGACGCCGTCGCGGAGCAGCCGCCAGAAGGCCTCCGGATGGGGGGCCTGCGGTAACCGGCAGGCCAGCCCCACCACGGCGACGGGCTGGTACGTCATCACGCTCCTCGCAGGTGGGCTAGTCGCGCGTGCGGCGCAGGAACCCCGCGACGCCGATGACGGCGAACAGCAGGCAGCAGCCGCCGAGCACGCTGAAGTCGAGCCACAGCGGGATCGAGGTCACGTCGGGCACCAGAACGGCCCGCATGCCCTCGCTGACGTACGTGAGGGGGTTGGCCGCCGACAGCCACTGGAACCATTCGAGGTCGGCGATCGAGTGCCACGGATACTGGGTCGACCCGGTGAACGCGATGGGCGTGAGCAGCACCGCGAACATGATCTCGATCCGCTTGGGCTGGACCGACGTGCCGATCGCGAGCCCGATCGCGGCACCGGCCACGGCGCCGACGAACAGCACGCCGAACGCGGGCAGGAGCCCCTCAAGAGGCCACGACACGTTGGGGAACAGCAGGAAGCCGAACGGCACCATGACCAGCGCGGCGAGCGTGCCGCGCAGCCCGCCGAAGAGGATCTTCTCCAGCGCGACCGCCCAGATCGGCAGCGGCGCCATCAGGCGGTCTTCGATCTCCCGCGTGATCGCCAGGTCGAAGACCAGCGGCAGCGAGGTGGCGTAGACGCCGCCCAGCAGGGCGTTGAGCGCGATGATGCCGGGCAGCAGCACGGAGGCGAAGCCGTCGCCGGTGAAGCCGACCTCGGCGAGCACCATGCCGAAGATGAACAGCATGAAGAACGGCTGCACGATCGACTGCGCCAGGAAGTCGAACGGCTCGCGGGCCATGACGTACAGGTCGCGCCAGAGCACCGAGCCGAAGGTGCGCAGCGGGCTGGTCCGCACGTCCGGCGCGGGCGGCGGCGTGGTCTCCTCGACGCTCTCGGGCGCCGACAGCGTCGCGGTCATCTGACTTCCCGTCCGGTGATGTGGATGAAGACGTCTTCAAGGCTGAGGCGGCCGACGGCCACGTCGCGGACCTCGCGGTCCCTGTCGGCCAGCAGCCGCAGCGCGGCGGGGAGGATCTCGCCGCTGGGCAGGTCGGTGAACACCCGCACCCGGCCCTCGCCGAGGTCCTCGGCCCGCTCGACGCCGGGCAGGCCGGCCAGCGCCTCGGGCAGCCCTTCGACGTCGCCGCCGATCGTGAGGGTGACGGTGGTGGCGCCCTGGATGTCGCGGGCGAGGTTCTCGGGCAGGTCGCAGGTCAGCAGCTTGCCGTGGTCGATGACGCCGATCCGGTCGCAGAGCTTCTCGGCCTCGTCCATGTCGTGGGTGGTCACGACGACGGTGACGCCCTCGTCGCGGAGGGCCGCGACCCGCTCGTGGACGAACAGCCGCGACTGCGGGTCGAGCCCGGTCGAGGGTTCGTCGAGGAACAGCACCCGGGGGCTGTGCATGAGCGCGCGGGAAATCATCACGCGCTGCACCTGGCCGCCGGAAAGGAAATCGATTCGTGCTTTCGCCTTGTCGGTCAGCCCCATTCCCTCAAGCACGGAATCGGCCCGCCGATTTCTTTCCGCACGCGGCACGCCATGATATGCGGCATGAAAAAGGAGATTCTGCCGGACATTGAGCGACCGATCGAGGTTCACTCTCTGGGGGACGACTCCGAGAACGCGCTTGGCGCTCGTGGAATTGCCCACTACGTCGACTCCATCGATGGTGACCTGGCCTGACGTGGGCAGGACACGCGTCGTCAGCACCCCGATGGTGGTCGACTTGCCGGCGCCGTTCGGCCCGAGGAGACCGAACACCTCGCCTTTCGCGACGGAGAAACTCAATCCGTCGACGGCGGGGGGCGCGATGTTGTTATATCTCTTGACGAGATCCCTTACCACGACAGCATCGTTCACAGCGCTCAGGCTAATCGCGGTGCTCCAGGCGATCACAGCCGCCGGAATGGGGGTTAGGGGTGCCCCGGGCAGGCTTACGGGTTTCCGAGGATGCGGCGCAGAACGTCCATGTAGTTGGTGAACGCGGCGCGGCCCTGGTCGGTCAGCGACAGCCAGGTGCGGGGGCGTTTGCCCTCGTAACCCTTGGTGGCGTTGACGTAACCCGCCTCTTCGAGGGCCAGCAGGTGTTTCGACAGGAGCGAGTCGCTGACCTCGATCGTCTCCTTGAGGAAGCGGAAGTCGGCCTCGTCGGCCGCCGCCAGCGCGGCCATGATCGACAGCCGGACCGGCGCGTGGATGACGTCGTCGAGGTCGAACCTCGGGTGGGTGTGCTCCTCGGGCGGCTTGGCCGTGCTCATCGCCCGCTCCGCATCCGCAGGCTGAGGTAGATCGTCGGCAGGCCACACACCACGCACAGGGCCGTCACCAGCCAGTTCGCACTCTCCACACCGGCGATTTTAAGACCGGTCGCGACGAACGCGGGGGCGATGAACGCCACCGTCGACAGGAGGCCGATCCCGGACCAGGTGTTCGCCGGTGTCCTGATCATTCCCCGCACGCCCGAGCGCGCGGGGATGACGAACAGCCAGACCATCAGAGCGAGCCAGACCACGCTCGCCACGGCGTAGGCCCAGGCGGGGCCGAGCAGCACGGCCCACCAGAACGGGCCGGCCGCCACGCCCATCGACAGGAAGACCTTCGCGTAGGCCCGGCGCGTCTTGCGCACCGTTTCTTCGACCCGCCGAACCTCGTCGAACGCCGAGCTGGCAGACAGTTCCATTACTCCTCCTCGATTCCGGTACTCAAACCATAGCGACTACTCAACCGCCGTTCAAGTTAATGGACAGAGATCCGATCTTTTCGAGTAAATCGAAGGGTTCTTTACAGAAGTTGCCAAGCTGGACCGGTCCACCAAGGCACTCTGACCTGCAAGGTCTTGCCGACCATTCATCTGGAAGTTACCAACCGGGGGCGGAATGTTGCATTCGTGTGTCGACGGCTGTCAAGATGACGCCGAGCCGTCCGATGTTACGCGGCGATAACACCGCGGCGCTCACGTTCTTTCAGCCTGACCGAAGGAGTCCAACGTGGCCGTCTCCCGCCGGGGGTTCATGACCTCCGCCGTAACCGGCTCCGCCCTCGCCGCGGTGTCCTCGACCGGTGTGCTGTCCGCGCTCTCCAGCCCGGCACACGCGGCGAGCCCGCCCGGCGACGTGGTGGGCAAGATCACCGTCGGCTACCAGGGCTGGTTCGCCTGCCGTGGCGACGGGTCCCCCATCGACCGCTGGTGGCACTGGAGCGGACAGGACAACACCGTGCCGCCCTCGCCGTCGAACAACACGATCGTGTCGTGGCCGGACAACCGCGACTACACCCGCACCTACCCCACGCTCTACCAGAACCTCGGCAACGGCCAGACCGCCAACCTGTTCTCGTCGTGGGACCAGCAGACCATCGACACCCACTTCCGGTGGATGCGCGACTACAACTGCGACACCGCGGCCCTGCAGCGCTTCAACCCGAACGGCGCCGAAGGCCCGATCCGCGACGCCATCACCGCCAAGGTGCGGCAGGCCGCCGAGGCCTACGGCCGCAAGTTCTACATCATGTACGACGTCACCAGCTGGACCAACTTCCAGTCGGAGATCAAGACCGACTGGACGTCGAAGATGTCGGCGTACACCTCCAGCCCGATGTACGCCAAGCAGAACGGCAAGCCCGTCGTCTGCATCTGGGGCTTCGGCTTCAACGACCCCGGCCGCCCGTTCACCCCGGCGCAGTGCCTCGACGTCGTCAACTGGTTCAAGGCCCAGGGCTGCTACGTCATCGGCGGCGTGCCGACCTACTGGCGGCAGGGCATCAACGACTCGCGCGCCGGGTTCTCCGGCGTCTACCACGCCTTCAACATGATCTCGCCGTGGATGGTCGGCCGCACCGGCTCGATCTCCGGCCTCGACAGCTTCTACACCAACCTCGTCGTGCCCGACGTCGCCGACTGCAACGCCAGCGGCATCGACTACCAGCCCTGCGTCATGCCGGGAGATCTCCAGTCGCGGGCCCGCTCGCACGGCGACTTCATGTGGCGCATGTTCTACAACACCATCCGCGCCGGATCGCACGGCATCTACATCTCCATGTTCGACGAGTACAACGAGGGCAACCAGATCGCCAAGACCGCCGAGACCCAGGCCTGGGTTCCGGCCGGATCGGGCATCCTCGCGCTCGACGAAGACGGCACCTTCTGCTCCAGCGACTACTATCTGCGCCTCACCGGCGACGGCGGACGCATGCTCAAGGGCCAGATCCCGCTCACCGCGACCCGGCCGACCCAGCCGGTGGTGTCGGGCGACACCCAGGCGCCGTCGGTGCCGGGCAACCTGGTGGTGACCGCCCGCACGGCGACCTCGGTCACCCTGTCGTGGACGGCGTCGACCGACAACGTGGGCGTGGCGTCGTACACGATCAACAGAGGAGGTACGGCGGCCGGTTCGACGGCGGCGACGAACTTCACCGTGACCGGGCTGACCCCCAACACCGCCTACACCTTCACCGTCCAGGCACGCGACGCGGCCGGGAACACCTCCGGCGCGTCGAACCAGGTCTCGGCGACCACCCTCGCGCAGACCACCGCGTTCGTGGCGCTGCGGGCCCGGGTGAACAGCAGGTTCGTCACCGCCAACGCGGGTCAGGCGCTGATCGCGAACGCCACGACGGCCGGCACCGCCCAGCAGTTCGAGCGCGTCAACCTGGCGAACGGCCAGATCGCGCTGCGGGCCCGCTCCAACAACCAGTACGTCTGCGCCGACAACGCGGGCGCCGCGCCGCTCATCGCCAACCGGGCCTCGGTCGGCCCCTGGGAGACCTTCACGCTGGTGACCAACCCGAACGGCTCGGTCAGCCTCCGCGCCCAGGCCAACAACCAATATGTGTGCGCCGAGAACAACGGCGCCGCCGCGCTGATCGCCAACCGGGCGGCCATCGGCGGATGGGAGCAGTTCGACATCGTGCCCGTCTAATCGGAACTGTCGCCCGGGGCTCCTAGAGTTGCGCCCGTGGAGGCGACGGTCGAGCGGCTGGTGTTCGTCCGTGACGACGAATACACGGTCGCGCGGATGAGCGACGGCGGCGGCGGTTTCGTCGCCGCCGGTCGCGCGCTGGCGGGGGTGCAGCCCGGCGAGACGCTCCGGCTGATCGGAGCGTGGTCGGAACATCCCCGTCATGGGCGCAGGTTCGCGGTCGAGGCGTGCGAGCGGGTGACCCCGGCGACGATCCCGGCGATCCAGGCATATCTGGGGTCGGGGCTGATCCGGGGCATCGGCCCGAGGCTGGCGGCGGCGATCGTCGGGCACTTCGGCGCGGACACCCTGACCGTGATCGACGCCGAGCCCGACCGGCTGACCGAGGTGATCAACATCGGCCCGCAGCGGCGGGCCCAGATCGTCGAGGCCTGGCTGGACCAGAAAGCGGTCGCCGCCCTCATGGTGACGTTGCAGGGCTTCGGCGTCTCCCCGTTGCTCGCCGCCAAGATCTATCAGGCGTTCGGGAGCGACGCGGAAGAGGTCGTCACCACCGATCCCTACCGGCTGATCGGCCGCGTGCGCGGCATCGGCTTCGGCATCGCCGACCGCATCGCGCTCAAGTCCGGCGTGCCCGAACGCAGCCCGCAGCGCGTCAAGGCGGCGATCCTCGACCGCCTCGAATCGGCCGCCGCGCGGGGCGGCCACTGTTATCTGGCGATGCCCGCCGTGCTGGCCCAGACCGCCGAGCTGATCGAGCAGGATCCCGAGCTGGTGCGGTCGATGGTCGACGTCCTCACCGCCGAACGCCGCGTGGTCGTCGAGGCCGGGGAACAGCCCGGCAGGGTCATCGTGTACGAAAAGGAGCTGCACAGCCGCGAGGTCGCGCTCGCCGGGCACCTCCAGCGCCTGATGTCGGCCCGTTCGGGCATGCCGATGCGCCACTACGACGAAGACGCCTCGCTCCACGACGACCAGCGGGCGGCGGTGACCCTGGCGCTGACCTGCCCGGTCACCGTGCTGACCGGCGGTCCCGGCTGCGGCAAGAGCCACACGGTCCGGTCGATCGCCCGCGCGGTCCGCGCCATGGGCGGCACCGTGACGCTGGCCGCGCCGACCGGGAAGGCGGCCAAGCGCCTGTCAGAACTGACCGGCCTGCCGGCGATGACCGTCCACCGCCTGCTGATGGCCCCCGACGACGACGGCACGACCCTGTTCGCCGAGGCCCCCGCGAAGGCCGACCTGGTCGTGGTCGACGAGGCGTCGATGCTCGACCTCCACCTGGCCGTGCGGCTGACCGCCGCGATCCCCGACGGCGGCCACCTGCTCCTCGTCGGCGACACCGACCAGCTCCCCTCAATCGGGCCGGGCAACGTGCTGGGCGACGTGCTGAAGGTCCCCGAGGTGCCCCGGGTGCGGCTGACGAAGGTGTTCCGGCAGGCCGAAGGCAGCGGGATCGTCCGGGCGGCCCACCTCATCCGATCCGGCGACCTGCCCGATCTGCCCGGGGGCGGCGGGTTCTGGTTCGAGGAGGTCGGCGACCCCGAACTGGTCGCCGACCGGGTCGTGCAGCTCGCGACCGAGGGCATTCCGCGCAAGCAGGGCGTGCCGCCCGACCAGGTGCAGGTGCTCTGCCCGATGCGGCGCGGCGTGACCGGCACGGTCGAGATCGGCCGGATGCTGCAGGAACGCCGCAACCCCGCGCGGGAGGGGGTGGCCGAGTTCTGGTCGGGGCCCGAGGTGTTCCGGGTCGGCGACCGGGTCATGCCGGTACGCAACAACTACGACAAGGGCGTCTTCAACGGCGAGACCGCCACGATCACCGCGATCGACCTGCCCGGCCGCACCGCCTCCCTCCGGGTCGACGACGGCCGCGAGGTCGACTACGGCTTCGACGAACTCGACGACCTCACCCACGCCTACGCGATCAGCGTGCACCGGGCCCAGGGCAGCGAATATCCGTTCGTGGTGGCACCGCTGGTGGCCGAGTCGGGCGGCATCATGCTGCGGCGACGCCTGCTCTACACCCTGGTGACCAGGGCCCGGTCATGGGTCGTACTGGTCGGCCACCGCGAGGCCCTGGAACAGGCGGTCCACCAGCTGGGCGTGGCACGCAACACGGGCCTGGCCAGGCGACTGAACGCGTGAACGGGCACCGGCGCTCGGAGTGGCCGGGCACCGCCTCAATCAGGATTCGCCGTCACCCTGTTGCCCGTGGCGGATGAGCGGGCGTGGACGCGGGTGCCGATCGGCTCGCCCGTGGTCAGCAGGCCGGGGTCGGCGGTGGCGACGAAACGGCGGCCGTCGTCGAGGCGGGCGACGACCATGCCGGTCCGGCGGCCGTCGCGGCTGTGTCTGATCGTGTACGTCTCGATGGTGGCCTCGCCGTTCGCCTCCGAGACGGTCTCCACCTTCGGCCAGGCGTCGACCTGACTCTGGAGGTCTGACTGCTCGCGCCAGGGGGCGGGGGTGGTGGCGTACAGGCCGACCGAATATTTGCTCAAGAGGCCGCCGTTGGCGCCGACGAGAACCAGGGCGCCGGGGTGGGCGCGGCAGTAGGTCACGGTCTCGGCGATGGCGTGGAGCGAGTAGTCGTTGCCGGGGCCGCCGAAGAACGGGAGGCCGCCGGTCAGCGTGAGGGGGCAGGTCAGCGGGATCGCGTCGATGACGTTGGAGACGGCGATCGGGAAGCAGCTGTAGAGGTCGGCGGCGGCGACGTCGCCGGGGGTGGCGCCCGCCTGTTCAAGGGCGTCGGTGATCGCCAGGACCGCGGCGGGGCCGCGGCCGAGGTCGGGGCGGGCGAGGATGTCCTGTTCGCGGATGTCGGCGTGGCCCTGGAGATAGACCCACTGGTCTTCGGGGATGCCGAGACTCCGGGCCTTCCCGCTCGACATGAGCAGCACGGCGGCGGCCTGGTTCACCTTCTCCCTGGCGACCACGTAGCGCGGGTAGGGGTCGGCGATCATCCGGTTCAGGGGCGTCACCGTGACCAGCTCTTCCGCCGACCGTTCGGTGGGGGCGGCGGCATGGTGGTTGCGGGCGGCGACACGGGTGAACGGGGCGAACAGGGCACCCATGGCGAGGGCGTAGTCGTCGCGGGTCTGGCGCAGGCGGGCCCGGCGGGCGTTCTCGAAGAGGGCATATTGCGCGGTGGCGCTGGTCAGGCCGTGACGGGCGAGTTCGAGGTCGATCAGTCCGTCGAGACCGTGACCTCGATCTTCCAGGCTTCCCGGTACGTGTTCCGTGAAGTCGGGCCTGTCAGGATTCTTGGCCAGATGGGCGATCGTCGAGATGGCCTCCGCGCCGACGACCAGCGCGACCTGCGACTCCCCCGCCGCGATCGCCGCCGCCAGTTCCGTGACGAGGCGCTGCGGCGACTGGCCGCCCGTGACGTCGAGGATCGCCCGCCCCGGGTCGGCGCCGATGCGGGCCGCGACCGAGCGGGGCACGTTGTCCGACCGGCCCAGCGGGGCGACCGCCTGCGGGGTGGAGGTCTCGAACTGGCGGACCACCGCGATGGTGTCGATCGCACGGGGGTCGAGGTCGGTGATCGCCAGGGCGGCCGCCGCTGCGGCCAGGTCGACCGGGGAAAGGCCCTGGTAGGCGGGGTCGCCGATGCGTTCGGAGACCTGTGCGGCCCCGACGAGGACAGGCGTGCGGGGATCGAGCATCGGTTTCCACGCTAGCAGCCGACGCCTGACGTCACACGTGACCAGCGGAATCGTCAAGTTGACTGAAACGCCGTTCATCTCACCGCCCGGACCCCTCGGCGCTGGCCGCCCGGGAAGGCCGGTTCTGCCGGACTTTCCGGAGTTAACCTGCTGACCTTGTGAGCAGCGACCCCGGTATGCCCATTCCGGGACCCGGCCGTCCGCGCGACGCCGAGGTCGACCGGAAGGCCCTCAGAGCCGCTCTGGCCCTGTACGCCGAACTGGGCTGGGCGAAGTTCACGCTCGACGCGGTCGCCCGCCGGGCGGGGATCGGCAAGGCCGCGCTCTACCGTCGCTGGCCCAGCCGGGAGCGGCTCATCGCCGACGCCATCGACTCGGCGCTGGTCGGGCCGTCGTTCGACATCGACACGGGCACGCTGCGCCAGGATCTGCGGGAGCTCACCGGGGCGATGATGGCCCACTACCTCGGGCCCTACGGCCTGGCGGGGCTGCGGCTGATCGTCGAGGCGAAGGCCTATCCCGAGCTGTTCTCCCCCGTGACGGGGGTGATCCGGCGGTCGCGGGTGCTGGAGGCGCGGGCGATCATCCGGCGGGCCATCGCCCGGGGTGAACTGGGTGCCAACGCCTCACCCACGCTGATCCTCGACACCCTGCTCGGGGCCGTGCTGCAGCACGTCATGGCGACGCCGGAGGAGCTCCGCGAGGAGATGCGGACGCAGGCGTCGGCCTACGCCGACCGGCTGATCGAGTTCGTGATGACGGCGGCGATCGCGCTCTATCCCCCACCGGCCGACTGAAGCCGATCGTACTGTTCATCGCCGAGTTCCACCTCGGCGGCGGCCAGGTTCTCCACCAGGTGCGCCTCCGAACTCGTGCCGGGGATGGGCAGCATGTTGGACGCGCGCCGCAGCAACCACGCCAGCGACACCTGCGCCGGCGTCGCGCCGAGCTCCCCGGCGACCTCCCTCACCACGGGGTTCGAGGCGGCGACGGGATAGAACGGAACGAACGCGATGCCCAGTTTCGTGGTGCGATCGAGCACCGCCTCATGGGCACGGTCTCCCACGTTGTACGCGTTCTGCACCGCCGCGATGCCGGTGACGCGCAGCGCGGCGTCGAGCTGCGCGACGCTCACCTCGGACAGCCCGATGGCCCCGATCTTTCCCGCCTCGCGTAACTCGACCAGCGCGCCGAGCTGGTCTTCCAGCGCCACCAGCGGATCGATGCGGTGCAGGTAGAAGAGCGGGATGTGATCGACGCGCAGCCTCCGCAGGCTGAGCTCCGCCTGCTGCTTCAGATAGGCGGGATGCCCGACCGGCACCCACTCGTGGGGGGACGGACGGGTCTCCCCGGCCTTGGTCGCGATCAGCAGCCCGTCGGGATAGGGGTGCAGCGCCTCGGCGATGAGGGCCTCGTTGTCTCCGAGCGCGTAGACGTCGGCGGTGTCGATGAGCGGCACCCCGAGTTCCGCCACCCTCCTGAGCAGCCGGACGGCCGCCGGACGGTCGGCGGGGCCGTACCAGATGTTCGGATCGGCGAGCCGCATCGCGCCGAAGCCGATCGCGCCGGTCGGAATCGTCATGACAGTTCTCCCAGGTGTTCGCGCACGACTTTCTTGGGGACGCACATCCGCCAGGCGTCGACGACCAGTTCGGCCATCTGCTCCGGATCGAGCGTGTCGAGGCGGCACTCCACCCACTGGTAGCGCATGTCGACCGGGCCCGGCAGGAAGAAGGTCTCGGGCTGGGCGGCGACCAGGGCCGCACGCTCCTCCTTCGGGTAGCCGAAGCCCATCGTGGTCTCGTCGCGGGAGAACGCGACGTAGACGATGCGGCCCACCCGGAACTTGACCCGGTCGCGGATCAGGTGCTCGGTCGTGCGCGGCAGGGGTAGCGCGACCCGGCGTACGTCGTCGACGTCGACCATCGAAATCCTCCTTGAACGCGACCGTCTCGATCACCGTATCTGGGTGTACCGACAACTAAATGACGGTGTTGACCAACGCCCTGACAGGAGGCCCCTTACACCATTTACTCTTAGGAAACTTTCTTTTACATTGCTCGGAAGCCCCCCAGGAAAAGGAGAGCTTCGCATGAAGAAAACGATCTTGTCGATCGTCACGACGCTTGCCGCCGTGGCCTCGACTCTGGTCGTCCTCAGCGCCCCCGCCAACGCCCACGGTTACATCTCCTCGCCGCCCAGCCGGCAGGCGAACTGTGCGCAGGGCCGGGTGGCCAACTGCGGCCCGATCATCTACGAGCCGCAGTCGGTCGAGGGCGCCAAGGGCCAGAAGAACTGCCACGGCGGTCTGTCTCAGTTCGCGCAACTGAGCGACGAGAGCAAGCCGTGGCCGGCCACGTCGGTCGGGCAGAACGTGACCTTCAACTGGGTCCTGACCGCCCGCCACGCGACCAGCACGTGGGAGTACTTCATCGGCAACACCCGGGTCGCCGTCTTCAACGACGGCGGACGCCAGCCGGGCGCCACGGTCTCCCACAACGTGAACCTCGGCGGCTTCTCCGGACGTCAGCGCCTGCTGGCCGTCTGGAACATCGCCGACACGCCCATGGCGTTCTACAGCTGTGTCGACCTCCAGATCGGCGGTGGCGGCGGCAACCCCAACCCGACGCCGACCCCCACGCCGACCGTCACCCCGCGTCCGCCGTCGCCCACGCCCACCGTCACTCCGCCTCCGGCGGGTGGCACCTGGCGTGCCGGTGTCTCGTACGCGACCGGTTCCACCGTGACCTACGGCGGCGCCACCTACCGCTGTCTCCAGGCGCACACCTCGCTCACGGGCTGGGAGCCGCCGAACGTGCCCGCACTCTGGGCGCGCGTGTAACACCGAGCTGAACCCGAAGACCGCCGGCACGGCGCAGTCCGCGCGCCGTGCCGGCTTTGATCAACGATGAGGGATAGATGAAGCGTCTGGCAATCGTCCTGGCCCTAGTGGCCGGATGTTCCGCGGCTCCGCCGCCGCCGTCGTTCAACGCGGCCGACGTGATGTTCCTGCAGATGATGATCCCCCATCACGAGCAGGGCATCGAGATGGCGAAGATAGCCGAGGAGCGCTCAAGCCGCCCCGAGGTGAAGGCCCTGGCCTCGGCGATCCGCGCCACCCAGTCGGACGAGGCGAAGACCATGACCACCCGCCTGACCAGGTGGGAACAGCCGATGGACGCCGCCCCCGGCTCCCACGACGCCCACGGCGGCCTGCACGACACCCGCCCGTCGGACATCCTGTCGCTCAGGGACGTCCCGGCCGACCAGTTCGACACGAACTTCCTGAACCTGCTCACCGGCCACCAGCACAACGCCGTCGACATGGCCCGCACCGAGGTGAAGACCGGCCAGGACACCTCGACGAAGGATCTGGCCAAGCGCATCGAGGAATCGCGCAACGCCCAGATCAAGGAGATGCTCCGGCTCCTGTCGGCACCACAGCGTTAACCCGCCCGACAGATTGGTCGGGCACGCTCACACGCGTGAAAAGCACCCCCAGAGCCGCGCTGGCGCTCGGCGTCCTCGCCACCGTCCTGCTCTCCGCCGCCCCCGCCTCGGCCGAGGGCCCCAAGGTCGTCACGACCGACAACGAGACCCCCGTCCTGTACGACGACGACAAGGGCGGCAACGCGTCCGGCGACGACCCCGCGATCTGGGTGCACCCCCGTGACTCCCGCAAGTCGATCGTGATCGTGACGGCCAAAGAGGGCGGCCTGCGGGTGTACGACCTCACGTCCCGCGAGCTGCAGTCGCTCAAGGCGACCAAGGCACCCCGCAAGGACGCGGTCGACGGCCGCTACAACAACGTCGACATCGCCTACGGCGTGCGGCTGGAAGGCCGGAAGGTCGACGTGGCCGTCGTCTCCGACCGCTACAACGACCAGATCCGCTTCTTCGCCATCGACCCGTCGGGTTCCTCGGCGCGCAAGCCGCTGCGCGAGGTGACCGCACGCGACCAGAAGTTCCTCTTCAGCAAGGACCGCGACGAGGCCGACGAGGAGCACACCGCCTACGGCCTGGCCGTCTACCAGCCCAAGCCCGGCGTGTCCTACGCCGTCGTGACCCAGGAGGGCGCGACCACCATCGCGACCGCCCGGATCGTCGAGAAGAACGGCAAACTGGGCTACAGCGACATCAGGCGGAAGACCATGCCGGCCCGCTTCCCGCTTCCCGACGGGTCGATCTGGAAGCCGTGCGACGAGCCCGGTGCCCTTCCGCATTTCGAGGGGCTGTCGGTCGACCAGCGCTCCGGGACCCTGTACGCGGCCCAGGAGGACATCGGCCTGTGGCGCATGCAGTTGCCGCTGGGCTCCACCGAGCCGAAGCTGATCGACAAGGTGAAGAACTTCGGCATCGAGGCGACCTACGACGAGAAGACCGAGGAGTGCACTCCCGTCGACCCGAAGGCCACCGGGTTCGGCGGCGACAACCTCACGGCCGACGCCGAGGGCGTCGACATCTACTACGCGGGCGGCTCGGCCGGGTATGTGATCGTGTCCAGCCAGGGCGACGACACGTTCACGGTCTATGACCGGCGGGGGGCGAACAAGGCGCTGGGGACGTTCCGGGTGAAGGGCGTCAAGGGCGCCGACGACATCAACGGGTCGGACGGGCTGACGGTGACGAACCGTCCGGTCGGGAAGTACACCAAGGGTCTCCTCGTCACCCACGACGAGCCGGACACGGGCTCCAACGTGAACGAGGAGCGCGACGCGACGAACTTCTCGTACGTGTCGTGGGGCGACGTGGCCCGCGCACTGAAGTTGAAGGTCGACACGGGCCGGGGCAACGGCCCGAGGTTCTGAGGTCCACATGTCAGGGGCGTGACCTACGAGGTCACGCCCCTTCTCACGAACCGTTCTCCGGCGTGATGACCGAAGTGAACCAGTCGAGCGTCGCCACGACGACGTCGAAGACCGCGGCGTCGGACAGACGCGTGATGGGGATCGACGGATAGAGGTTGAGCTTCGCCACCGGGATGTCCACACCCGGTGCGTCGTTCAGGCGGGTGCGGAGCTCCTCGCGCAGGGCCAGGTCGTCGAAGGGCGGTCGCTTCATCAGCGCGCCGAACGGGATCTCGAAGGTCTTCGCGTAGACCCTGCCGATGATGACGTCGCGATTGCCCGATTTCCTGGACAGGCCGCAGGACGCGCCGGCCGAGGTGCCGTGGATGAGGTTGCCCCCCGTTTTGACCCAGTGGTCGATGACGCGTTGCGCGGCGCCGGCCGCCTGCGGGCCGCTCGCGTCGTTGAGCTGTGCCAGCAGACGCAGCACCTCGTCGGAGGTGGGATCGAACTCGCCGACGTCGTCGACGATGTCCGCACCCGGCAGACCGACGAGCTCGGCGAGTTCACGAGCGGTCAGATGGCGCGCGGGGTCGGCCTTTCCCGCACCGTCGAGGGGAACGCCTTCGGCGGCCAGCACCTCGGTGACATCACGGGTGTCCTCAGGGTCGGGCCAGCGGAAACCCTCGGAGACCTGGCCTGATTTGGTGAGCACGCGGTGACCGTTGAGCACCGGGACACTTCCCAGGTGGACGCCGACCGGGACCGCGTGGGATCCGATGAGCTCCGCCAGGTCTGAATAGGACGTCCAGGTGCCCGGGGGCAGCGCGGCCAGGGCGCTGTGCAGGAGGGTCCAGTCGCGGGAGGCGGCGGAACCCCGGCCGGTCTCCTCCGGGCCGGGCCAGATGACGATCGCCCGGTCGGCCAGCACCTCGGCGCGGGCCCGTACTTCGGCCTCGCCCCAGGTCTCGTTGGCGGCGATCTCCTGGTTCATGACGAGACCGCTCAGCCCCAGCTGCGTGCGCTTGACCGCGAACGAGTTGTTGCTCAGTTCGGAGTTGTAGCCGCTCAGCGTGAGGTTGCCGAGTGTGTGCACCAGACTGCTGTGGACCCCTTCCGGATCCTGCGCCGCCAGTTCCGCCCGCCACGCGGGGGTCAGGGTCTGCGGGAGCACGTGCTCGATCGTGATGCGGCGGTCGGCGAGGTCGACCTTCTCCTTGCTTCCGAGGGACTCCTCGATGCGGCGCAGGACGAGTTTCTGCTGAACGGCGCGGCCCTGCCAGTAGAAGGACCGGTTTCTGATCTCCGTGCGCAGCAGCTCGTCGTCGGCCCAGTAGAGGCGTGCGGCCGACAGCTCACGGCGGACCTCTCCGGCCGGGTCGTCCGCCGTGACCGTCGCGGCGAGACGCTGGAAGATGCGGTTGAGGTTGCTCGTGGACACGGCGGCGATCAGGCGGCGTACGAGGAAGCTCTCGACGTAGCGGAGGGTCTCGACGACCTCCTCGTCCCCCACCAGGCCGTCGTCCCGGAACTCCAGCAGGCGCATGACGAGCGGGTAGGTCGTGGTGGCCTGCCACTCGTTGAGGAAACGCAGCCTGTCGGCGATCTCGCCATCGCCCTTGGGGTCGAGGATCGCGCGCAGATGGCGGGCGCGCCGGTGCAGGCCGGCCACGTAGTCCTCGATGCGCGACTCGTCTCTGCCCATGTCCTGCAGAAGACCCTGGTGGCCTCGGTAGACGGCGTTGTACTGGGCGGCGTCTCCGCGGTCGAGCACCAGGACCAGGTACATCAGCTGTTCCATGGCCTTGGCGTCGAGCAGGTCCTGGATCGGCTTCCAGTGGTCGTCGTAGACCCGCTGCCCTCGCGTGGGGAGGCACATGAAGACGTAGTTCCGGATGAGGTCGACCTGGCTCAGCCGCATGCCCGTGTTGTTGATCGATTCGAAGATGCGGAAGGCGTTGTCGTCCTTCTCCACCGTGATCTGCACCAGATTCAGCCGGTCGAGGAGCACCGACTCCACCCGCGCGACGTCGTGGGGGTCGGCGGGGTCGTCGAACTCCTCGATCACGGTCCGGAAGAACTGGTAGGCGTTCCCCACCAGACTGCCCGACCTGCCTTCCGGCACCTGATCGACGCAGGCCTTGAACGCGTCCCTGTCCGCCTGCGTGGGCAGCAGGCGGTAGCGCAGGTCACCGCTCTGGAACTTGTTGATCAGGTGGAGTTCGTTGATGCGCTCGCGGTGACCGGGATCCTCCGGGACGAGATGATCGCGCAGGGCACACAGGGCCAGCATGAGGGTGGTCAGGCGTTGCTGACCGTCGACCACGATCCACTGGGAACGGTTCGGCGCGAGATCGGGACCGGGAGCCAGCACGACCGAACCCAGGAAATGGCTGGGAGCGTCCAGCCGCTGATCGGCGAGCAGATCCACCTGCGAGCGGATGTCGGCCCAGAGCTGGCCGAGCTGCTGTCGCTCCCAGGTGTACTGGCGCTGATAGAGCGGGACCAGCAGCTGCTGGTCACCCTGGATCAGTCGGCGGAGAGTGATCTCGGTCGCTTTCACGCCCACTACTTCGTGGCGGGCACGGTCTCCGTTACGTGCCGGCGAGCGGTACCGCTCGCCGGCACGAAGGCTGCCACCGATGGCTACATCGGCATCAGGACCTTGTCGATGATGTAGACGGTCGCGTTGCCGGTCTGCACGCCGCCGCACACGATCTTGGCCTCGTTCACCGTGAAGTCCTCGCCCGCACCCGTCACCGCCAGACTCCCGCCCTGGAGCGTGGCGGGCGTCGCGCCCGGGAGGGACGAAGGAGCCAGGCGTCCGGAGACCACGTGGTAGGTGAGGATCTTGGTCAGCGTCTCCTTGTCGGCCAGGACCTTGTCGAGCTGTCCCTTCGGGATGGCGGCGAACGCGTCGTTGGTGGGCGCGAACACGGTGATGTCCTTGGCCGAGTTGAGGGTGTCGACCAGGCCGGCCTTCTTCACGGCGGTGACGAGGGTCGACAGGACCGGGTTGTTCGAGGCCGCCGTGGCCACCGGGTCGTCGGCCATGCCGGTGAAGCTGCCCTCGCCGTCGGCCGGGACGGCCGCGCAGGCCGGGCCGAACGGGGCCGCGGCCATCGGCTCGGCGGGAGCGGCGGCGGGGGTCGAGGCGGGCGCCTCGCTCGGGGCCTCCGCAGCGGTGCCCGCGGTTCCGGCTCCGCAGGCCGAGGTCGCGGCGATGGCGGCGGTGGCCATGGCGAGCAGGAACGTCTTCTTCATCAGATCCTCTTTCTTGTACGGGTCACGGGACCGTGACCACGATCGAGTGGTGGCCGGTGGCGCCGTCCGGGAAGGGCGGCACGCGGGCCACCTGCTGGGTTCGTCCGGCGCCGTCGGTGGCGCGGACCTCCAGGCGGTGGGTTCCCGGGGTGGCCTGCCAGGTCCAGGTCCACTGGCGCCAGGTGTCGATGCCGGGCACCTCGGCCAGGCGGGCCGGTGACCAGGGGCCGTCGTCGGCGCGGACCTCGACGGCGGCGACGCCTCGGCGCTGGGCCCAGGCGACCCCGGCGACCTGGACGGGTCCGGGCTGCACCCTGGCTAGTGGGGCGGGGACGTCGATGCGGGACATCGTCTTGATCTCGCCGTCGGGGGCCCAGCCCCGGCGGACCCAGTAGGCCTGTTCGGCGGCGAACGTGGTGAGCTTCAGTTCGACGACCCATTTGGTGGCGGAGGCGTAGCCGTACAGGCCGGGGATGACCATGCGGGCGGGGAAGCCGTGCTCGGCGGGCAGCACGTCGCCGTTCATGGCGACGGCGAGGAGGGCGTCGCGGCCGTCCATGACGGCGGTGAGCGGGGTGCCGCAGGTGAAGCCGTCGGCGGAGGTGCTGAGGAGCTGGTCCGCCCCTCTCCGCACTCCGGCCTCGCGGAGCAGGTCGAGGAGGGGCGCGCCGAGCCACCGGGCGTGACCGGCGTAGGGGCCGCCCACCTCATTGGACACGCAGGTCAGAGTGATGTCACGTTCCACGAGCGGGCGCGCGAGGAGGTCGGCGAAGTCGATCTCCAGGGGGCGGTCGACCATTCCGGTGATCCGCAGCGTCCAGTTACGGGGGTCCACCCTGGGGACGACCAGGGCGGTGTCCACCCGGTAGAAGTCCCGGTTCAAAGTGGTGAACGGAGTGAGCCCGGGGACCCGCAGATCGACTCCGGCGGGCAACGGCTTCGCGGGGCTCGCGGGCCGGGGCAACCGGAACGTCGCCGCCACCGCCTGCCCGGCACCGGCCACCCGCCCGGCCACTCCCCCGACCGCCGCCGCAATGAGTAGCCCGAACGAGCCGACCAAAAGAATCCGGCGGCCCTCCGATCCAGGGCCTCTCGACGCCCACCCCTTCGACGCTCGCCTCTCCGCCCAGGAGCTCTCCGGCACACGCTCGTTGAACCTCCGGCCTCCATACGATCCAGCCGCCGAAAGTGATGCGGCCGCCAAACGCGGCCCCTCCGGTGCGGAACTCTCCCCCGGCGGTCGCACGCGTTGGCCATCTGACGCCACGGCCAGCCACAACGCCGCTGATCCGGCCAGGCCTGAGACGACTGAAGGGACCACGTCGAGCAGGTCCGCCCCCGGCCGACCGGCCGCCACCAACGCGGCGAACCCAGCGCCGCACCCGATGGCCACCCCTGCGAAAAGGGGTCGGCGCCCGAGGGCCAGCATCACGGCCCCGACCACCACGACCATCGCGCCGATCAGGACGGCCTTGTCGTAGACGCCGAACGTCCGGATCGCGAAGTCCTTCACGCCAGCCGGGGTCGCGTCGATGACCGCTCCGCCCACCGCGACCAGCGGGGACGCCGACGGCCGGACCGCGATCGCGGCCAGCTCCCCCACGCCCAACGCCACGGCCGCCGCGAACGCCCCGCGCCACCCACCCCCGATGCCTTTCACGCCAGGTCTTCGGAGCCACCCCCGCCTCGGATTGCCCTGACTTCACAGATCGCAGCCAGCAGACGACAAAACGTGATCGACAAGGCCGGGGAAGGGTACGCAAGCCGGGTGGCCACCACGTGTTCCCGGCCCGGCGTCGTGCTGGCCATCTGCTGTGTCAGCGTGTTCATCGTCGGTATGGACAGCAGCATCCTCAACGTCGCGCTGCCCTCGATCCAGCACGCCTTCGGCGCCTCGATCTCGGGCGCCCAGTGGACGCTGGACGCCTACACCCTCACCCTCGCCTCGTTCCTGATGCTGTCGGCCTCCACCGCCGACCGGATCGGGCGGCGGAAGGTGTTCCAGACCGGGCTGGCCATCTTCACCACCGGTTCGCTGCTGTGCAGTCTGGCCTCCAGCCTGGAGACTCTGATCCTGTTCAGGGTGCTCCAGGCCGTGGGTGGCAGCATGCTCAACCCGGTCGCCATGTCGATCATCACCAACACGTTCACCGAGCCCAGAGAACGGGCCAGGGCGATCGGGGCGTGGGGTGGCGTGGTCGGGGTCAGTGTCGCGGCCGGGCCGCTCATCGGCGGGGCGCTGGTCGAGTTCATCGACTGGCGGGCGGTGTTCTGGGTGAACGTGCCGATCGGGATCACGGCGTTCGTGCTGGCGATGCGGGACGTGCCGGAGTCGAAGGCGGCGCACACCCGCAGGTTCGATCCGGCGGGGCAGATCCTCGTCATCGCCACGGTCTTCCTGCTGACGTTCGGGATCATCGAGGCGCCTCGGGTGGGCTGGGGGTCACCGCAGACCGTTCTGTGTCTGCTCGCCGCGGCGGCGGCGCTGCTCGCGCTCATCGCGGTGGAGCTGCACAAGACCGAACCGCTGCTGGACATCAGGTTCTTCAAGGCTCCACCCTTCGCGGGGGCCACCTCGATCGCGCTGATCCTGTTCACCGCCCAGGGCGGGTTCCTGCTGCTGAACACGCTGTACCTGCAGGACATCCGGGGGTTCTCACCGCTGCAGGCGGGGGTGACGATCCTGCCGATGCCCGCGCTGATGGCGCTGTCGGGGCCGATCTCGGGGCGGGTCGTGGGGAGATACGGGCCGCGGCCGTCGATGGTCACCGGCAGCATCGCCGCGATCTGCGCGGGACTGCTCGCCGCCGTGCCGGCCGAGCTTCCCACGGGCCTGCGCATGTACGTCTGTTACGCCCTCATGGGGATCGGCATCGGCTGGATGAACGCCGCGATCACGACGACGGCCGTCTCGGGGATGCCGAACGCGCAGGCGGGGGTGGCGGCGGGGATCACCTCGACCATGCGGCAGACGGGGGTCTCACTCGGGGTGGCGATCGTCGGGAGTGTCCTCGCCTCGCACCTTCCGGTGCTGGTGCCGGGTCCGGAGTTCACGGCGGCCTACCGCACCAGCTGGGCGATCATCGTGACCTGCGGGGTGCTGGTGCTGACCATCGGGGTGCTCACGACGGGGCGGTGGGCGCAGCGGGCGGTCTACAAGCAGGTGCACAAACATCCGATGGAGAAGATGTGGCATCCGTAAGTATGCGCCCATAATGTCCGCATGGGGCGCGCCGTTCCGCTGGGGCCCGACGATCCCACCGTCGTCGGGGAATACCGGATCACCGGAAAGATCGACGAGCCGGGGCCGGAGGACGCCTACCTGGCCACCGATCCACACGGGACGCCGGTCGTCATCCGGCTGCTGGCGGCCGTCGCGGAGCCGGAGAGGGTCACGGCCGCGGTCGGGCCGCTCAAAGGGGTGCCCGCCTTCTGCGTCGCGCAGGTTCTGGGGAGCGGGACGCTCGGCGATCGGCCCTTCGTGGTCTCCGAACATGTGGACGGCCCCACTTTGGCGGAAGCCGTACAAGAAAACGGGGTTCTGAGCGGGGCGGCGCTGCACCGGCTCGCGGTGGGGACCATGAGCGCGGTCGTCGCCATCCACCAGGCGGGGGTGCTGCACGGCGACATCCGGCCCGGGACGGTCGTGCTCGGGCCCGACGGTCCCCGAGTGGCCGATTTCGGATTGAACGAGGCGCTGCGCAGCTCCGAGACCACGGTGACGCGGCACGTGGGGAAGCCCGCCTACCGGGCACCCGAGGAGTTCACCGACGCGGAGGCGGGTGCCCCGGCCGACGTGTTCGCGTGGGCGGCGACGATGGTGTTCGCGGCCACCGGGCGCGATCCGTTCGCCGGAGACTCGGTCGCGACGACGGTCAACCGGGTGCTGCACGACCCGCCGGATCTCGGCGGGATCGACGCCGACCTGCGGGCCGTCCTGTCGGCCTGCCTGGCCAAGCGGCCCGTCGACCGGCCGGTCGCCAGCGACGTGCTGTTACGTCTCATCGGTGAGGAGTCGCTGTTACAGGTCACCGGGCGGGTGGTGCCGCCGGTGACGCGGCGGCGCCGGCCTCCGTGGCGGCTCGGCGCGGCGTTCCTGGCGGGGGCGGTGGTCGCGGGGCTCGTGGTGTTCCTCGCCGTGCCGCCCCGGGTCGAGGTCGTGCGTGTGCCGATGGCGCAGCCCTCGGTGACGACGGCGGCGACCGTCTCGGTGGAGCTCGACTCGGTGCCCGAGAAGACGACCGAGGTCAAGATCCCCGGCACCCCGATCGTGCTGCACGAGAGCCCCGACGACCCGGTGCGGCTGAACAGCTACCTGCAGCTCGACGACCCGTTCGCCGCGTACGTCCGGCGCGCCGACGGCACGGTGACGGAGGTCGGGCGCGGGGTGGAGCCCGTGGTGTCGCCCGACGGGAAACGGGTGGTGACCAGCCCGTGGATCAAATACCTGAACTCCGACTACGACCACGTCACCATCCGCGACCTCGCGACCAGTGCCGAGTTCACCGTGAACACGGTGCAAAAACCGCTCCAGACGCTCGTGCCGAACTGGTCGCGCGACGGGACGAAGGTCCTGCTCACGGTTGAGGACTCGAAAGAGGAACGCACGGTCGGGTTCGTCGTCGTCGACGTCAACGCGCGGACGGCGAGCTTCGTGGAGACCGAGTACACCAGCGCGGAGAACTTCCCGTTCTCGTTCACCCCCGACGGCCAGGTCGCGCACGGTTACACCGACGGCCGCAGCCGCGGCATCGAGATCTACGACACCAAGGGCCTGGTGATCCGGACGCTCCACTGGGTGGGCATCCCCCGCGACCGGAGCTGGTTCAGCCCGTCGGGCAAGAGCCTGGCCACGCTCTGCCCGAACTCCGACGACATCTGCGTCTGGGACATGGGGTCCGGCGCCCGGGTGGCGACGGTGCCGACCCCGAAGGACGCCTTCTGGCAGGGGTGGTTCACCGACCGCCACTTCCTCGTGCGGGTGCCGACCAAGAAGGGCTACGAACTCCGGGTCATGGACCTGCTCGGCGCGGTCGAACGGGTACTGGTGACCGTCGAGCAGGAGAAGGAGAGCGCCTTCTTCCGCTTCGGCGTACTCCCATGATGATCGGCGGCCACCGGATCGTGGGGCAGCTCGGATCCGGCGGCCAGGGGGTCGTCTACCTGGGCGAATCGCCCTCCGGGGAGCAGGTCGCGGTCAAGGTGCTGCGCGGCGGCGACGTCGGGGCGTTCCTGGCCGAATCGGAGATGGTCCGCCGGGTGCGCACCTTCTGCACCGCGCAGGTGCTGGAGACCGGCGTGGCCGACGGGTCGCCCTACATCGTCAGCGAGTACGTCGAGGGGCCCAGCCTGGCCTTCGCGCTGGCCGAACGCGGGCCGATGAAGGGCGCCGAACTGGGGCGGCTGGCCATCGGGACGATGACGGCGCTCGCGGCGATCCACCGGGCCGGGGTGGTGCACCGCGACTTCAAACCCGCCAACGTGCTGCTCGGGCGCGACGGGCCGCGCGTGATCGACTTCGGCATCGCCCAGCTGGGCGACTCGACCGCTTCCGATGTCGTCGGTACGCCGCCCTACATGGCCCCCGAGCAGTTCAGGGGCGGCCCGGCGGGGCCACCGTCCGATCTGTTCGCGTGGGGGTCGACGATCGTGTGCGCGGCGACCGGACGGCCGCCGTTCGGGACCGGACCCGTGCCCGCCGTCATCAACCGCATCCTCAACCGGGAACCGGAACTGGGCGAACTCGACGGAGAGCTGCGCGACCTGGTGACGGCCTGCCTGGACAAGGACCCGGCGGCCCGGCCGACGGCGCAGGCGGCGCTGATGCGGCTGCTCGGGGAGCAGACCCTCCCCCCGCAGGAAGCCCCGGCCCGGTCCGGGAGCAGGAGGTGGTGGCCCGCGGTCGCGATCGGGGCCGCGGTCGCGGTGACCGTGGCCGTGGTGGTGACCCGGCCGGAACCGCCCGCGCCGAAGCCCGCGCCTCCTCCGGCCGTCGCGCCGGTCGTGGCGAGGCCGATGGCCGCGACCTCCACGGTCGACGTGGAGATCGAGTCGCTCGGCATCACGCTGCACGAGAACCCCGACGACGGGCTCTGGGTCTCCTCCTATGAGGACTCCCGGGGCGACGGCGAAGCGAGCTATGTCCGCGACCCCGCCACCGGGGAGTTCACCTCCATCGGCAACCTGGCCGACCCGCTGGTCTCCCCCGGCGGCCGGTTCGTGGCGATCCTGCCGGGGAACCGGGTGCTGGCCCCCGATTCCGACTTCGTCAGGTTCACCGACCGGCTGACCGGCACGACCCGTGAGGTGAAGACGGTCGCCCGGCCCGCGCTGGGCCGGACGCCCGTCTGGTCGGCCGACGGCACGCGGCTGCTGATGACCGTCAGGGGGAGCGAGGCGGACTCCCCCGCCACCGGCTTCGTCGTCGTCGACCCGGTCACCGGGGTCTCGGTTGCCGAGGACCTCGCGGTGCCCGGTTCTGAGCCGTTCCGCTGGGGGCCGGAGAGCGGCACGCTCGCCCGCGAGACCGGCGGCACGACCACGATCTACTCCCTCACCGGCGAGGTCGTCAGAGAGCTGAAGGACACCGGCGACCTCTACGCCACCCGCGACGGCGCCCTGCTGACCGGCTGCGACGACGGCCGGGTCTGCGTGCTCGACGCCCTCACCGGCGAAGAACGCAGCCGGTTCGCCCTGGCCGAAGGGCTGAGCGTCGACGGCTGGCTCGACGGCGAGCACGTCCTGGTGAGCCGGCGCGGCAAGGAGAGGTTCGAGGTCATGCTGTACGACCTCACCGGCAAGCGGACCAGGATCATCGCCGACGGCCCCGACGAGGTGTTCCCCGACATGCGCCTCATCTGGACGGCCCGCTAGATCGTGCGGAAGAAGGTGCGGATGTCGTCGGCGAGCAGCTCCGGCTCCTCCATCGCCGGGAAGTGACCTCCCTCGGCGAACTCGCTCCAGTGGCCGATCGCCTTGTCCGGGTCCATCGTGCGGCGCAGGAGCGGGTGGGTGTCGAACACGGCCCATCCGGTCGGCACGCCGAAGCCCATGAGGATGTCGACCCCGGAGTGCTCGGACTCCCAGTAGAACTGCGCGCTCGACTCACCGCTGCGGGTGAACCAGTAGAGGCTGATGTTCGTGAGGAGCTGGTCGCGGTCGACCGACTCGTCGGGCGTCCGGAGGTCGCCGCGGCGCCTGGTCTTGAACTTCTCGGCGATCCACGCGAGCTGGCCGACCGGTGAGTCGGTGAGCGCCGCGCCGATCGTGTCGGGACGGTGGTTCTGCATCAGGAGATACCCGTGGTCGGCCGCGGCCTCGGCGCGCACCGCCGTGATCTGGGCGATCTCGTCGTCGGACAGGTCGTCGGGGTAGGGGAACTTGACGCCGACCAGCCCGAGCAGCAGGGGGTCGGCGCCGATGTGGGTGCCGATGACGCGCTCCGGATAGAGCGCCGCCAGGCGGCCGACCGTGCCAGAGCCCATGTCGGTGCCGTGGGCCGCGAACCTCTCGTAGCCGAGCCGCGTCATGATCTCGGCGAAGGCCTCCGTCGTCCGGGCCAGTTCCCAGCCGGTCGACGACAGCGGGGTGGAGAAGCCGAAGCCGGGCGGCGACGGGATGACCACGTGGAAGTCGTCGGTGAGCAGCGGGATGAGCCGCTGGTATTCGACGAACGACCCCGGCCAGCCGTGGTTGAGCATCAGCGGGGTGGCCTCCGGGTTCGCCGACCGCACGTGGACGATGTGGAACGTCTGGCCGTCGACGACCGTGGTGAACTGGTCGTAGGCGTTGAGCTTCGCCTCCTGCTCCCGCCAGTCGAAGCCGTCGCGCCAGTAGTCGGCGAGCTCGTCCAGGTAGGCCTGCGGGATGCCGCGGCTGAAGTCGGCGCGGTCGTCCCGGCCCGGCACGGCGATCGGCCGGCGGGTGTGGGTCAGGCGGTGGCGCAGGTCGTCGAGGTCGGCCTGCGGGATGTCGATGCGGAAAGGTCTCATGGCGGAGACGGTTCCAGGCAATGCGGAAGGTTTGCTTCCGCGATCGGCGGCAGGATGGGGAACATGCTGGAAACCTCGACCCGCCTGCTCGAACTGCTGTCCCTGCTCCAGCTCAAACGCGACTGGACGAGCTCCGAACTCGCCGACCGCCTCGGCGTGAGCACGCGGACCGTCCGGGCCGACATCGGCAGGCTGCGGTCGATCGGCTACCCCGTCGACGCGCGCCCCGGCGTCGCGGGCGGCTACCGGCTGGCCGCCGGAACGGCGATGCCCCCGCTCCTGCTCGACGACGACGAGGCCGTGGCCGTCGCGGTCGGGCTGGGCGCGGTGGCGACCCAGCGGCTCGGCGTCGAGGAGACCTCGCTCACCGCGCTCGCGAAGCTGGAGCAGGTGCTGCCCTCGCGCCTGCGCCGTCGCGTCGAGGCGGTCCGCGAGGCGACGAGCGTCGTTCCGGGGGCCGGGCGTCCGCTCGACCTCTCGGTGCTCGGCGCGGTCGCCGCCGCGATCCGCGGCCGTGAACGGCTCCGCTTCGGCTACACCAAGCCCGGCGGCGACGAAGAGGCCCGGCACATCGAACCGCAGCGGCTGGTGACCTGGGGAACGCTCTGGTACCTACTGGCGTGGGACCTCGACCGCGACGACTGGCGGGTCTTCCGGGTCGACCGCATGGCACCGCGCCCGCCGACGGGTGCCCGGTTCCGGCCGCGCGCGCTCCCGGCGGACGACGTCGTCGAGTACGTCGTCGAACGCGTCAGCAGAGGGACCTGGAAGTACCGCGCCCGCATCCTCGTGTACGCACCCGCCGCCGAGGTCGCCGCGAAGATCCGCATCCCGGTCGACATCGAGGCGGTCGACACGACCACGTGCCGGGTCGAGCTGGGTTCCGACGACCCCCACCGGCTCGCGCTGTGGCTGGCCCAGCTCGACGTCGACCTCGAGGTGATCGACGGAGCCGAGCTCGCGGCGGCGTTCGACCGCCTCGCGACGAGGTTCCGGCGCGCGGCCGGCTAGTCGTCGGTGCCCCGGCTCACCGACGCGACCGGTCCGGGGCAGCGGACCGTCACGGTGGTCGTGCGGTCGTCGTCCGACTCGAAGGTCACCGAGGCCGAGGGGGCCGGGCCGCGTTCGACGTCCTCCACGCCGTGGCCCTGGCCCGGGGTCCACGACAGCAGCACGGCCCGGCCGCCCGAGCAGGCGGCGGTGACCGACCCCTCCTCGTAGGCGAAGCTGCCTCCGGCCCGCAGGGTCACGCCCGGTGGCGGTGGGGGCAGCGCCGAGGCGGTGACCAGGATCCTCTCCGCCTCCGCCTGGCTCAATACGTCACCGGGCGCGATGAGGGAGACCGCCCAGACGCCCACGCTCGTGGCGCAGGCCGCGGCCAGCAGCCATCCGGCCCATCCCGCTGCGCGCATCGTCCGCCTTTCCGAGGGAACTGGGCAGGGACTACCCCGGAAAGGCGGTCGGATGGCACACCTGCTTCTCGTCGAGGACGACCCCCAGGTCAGATCGGCCCTCACGCGGGCGCTCACCGGTCTGGGGCACGCCGTCAGCTCGGCGCCGCAGGGCATGGCGGGGCTGACCCGGGCGCTGGAGGACAGGCCCGATCTCGTGGTGCTCGACCTCGGGCTGCCCGACGTCGACGGGTGTGAGGTGCTGCGGATGTTACGGGCGGTCAGCGCGGTCCCGGTGATCGTGGCGACAGCCAGGGACGCCGAGCCGGAGATCGTGAAGGCGCTCGACGCGGGCGCCGACGACTACCTCGTGAAACCGTTCGGCGCGGCCCAGCTCGACGCGCGGGTGCGCGCGGTGCTGCGGCGCGGCCGGGAGCAGGGCGAACCCGAGGTGATCGTCGTGGGCGGGCTGCGGGTGGAACCGGCGGCGCGGGAGGCCACGCTCGACGGGCGGCGGCTCGACCTGACGCCGAAGGAGTTCGACCTGCTGCACCACCTCGCCGCCCGCGCCGGGCAGGTGGTGCAGAAACGCGAACTGCTGGCGGAGATCTGGCGGATGGCCTACGGCGGCGGCGACAAGACGGTCGACGTGCACCTGTCGTGGCTGCGGCGCAAGCTCGGCGAGACCGCGCAGACCCCGCGCTACCTGCACGCCGTGCACGGGGTCGGCGTGAAGATCGTCGACCCGACCCGGTGAGGCGGCGGCTGGCGTCGCTGGCGCTGGCGACGACCTCGCTGGTGCTGGTGGCGTTCCTGGTCCCGCTGGCCGTGCTGGTGCAGGCGCTGGCCGCCGAACGCGCCACCGCCACGGCGGCGGCGTGGGCCGGTTCGGTCGCCGCGACGGCCGCGTTGGGCGACCGCGACGCGCTGGCCGCCGCGATCGCGCAGGCCGACGTGCCCGTGACCGTGTTCCTGCCCGGCGACCGGTTCGTCGGCGCGCCCGCCGCCAGGGGGCCGGGCGTGCGGCTGGCGGAGCTCGGCCGGAGCCTGACCGTCGACACGCCGCAAGGGCGCGAGGTGCTGGTGGCGGTGCAGGGCGACGGCACGACGGTGGTCAGGGCGCTGGTCTCCCCCGAGCGGCTGCGCGAGGGCGTGACCCGGACCTGGCTGGTGCTCGGCCTGATGGGGCTGGCGCTGCTGGCCGTGGGGGCGCTGGTCGCCGACCGGCTGGCCCGGTCGCTGATCGGCCCGGTGGCCGACGCGGCGGGCGTGGCCCGGCGGCTGGGCGGTGGAGATCTGGCCGCGCGGGTGACGCCCGGCGGCCCGCCGGAGGTCCGCGACGTCGGCGCGGCGCTCAACCAGCTCGCCGGCCGGATCGACGGCCTGCTGCGGCGCGAGCGCGAGTCGGTCGCCGATCTGTCCCACCGGCTGCGCACTCCCGTGACGGCGCTGCGGCTGGAGGTCGACGCGATGCGCGACCGGGAGGACGCCGCCCGGGTGGGCGCGGCGGTGGCCGGGGTCGAGCGCATGGTCACCCAGGTCATCACCGAGGCCCGCCGCTCGGGCGCGGAACCCGGCCCGGCCTGCGACGCGGCGCTCGTGGTGGCCGAGCGGGTCGCGTTCTGGTCGGCGCTGGCCGACGACCAGAACCGCCCTCGTTCTGTACGGCTTGCGCCGGGACCCCTGCCCGTCCCGGTCCGCGCCGAAGACCTCGCCGCGCTCGTCGACCTGCTGCTGGAGAACGTGTTCGCGCACACCCCCGAAGGCACGCCCTTCACGGTCGAGCTGACCGCCCGCCCCGGCGGCGCGGTGCTGACGGTCGCCGACGAGGGGCCCGGGTTCGGTCGTGACCTGGTCGAACGGGGGGCCAGCGGGGCCGGGTCGACCGGGCTGGGGCTGGACATCGCCCGGCGGACCGCCGAGGAGTCGGGTGGCGAACTGCGGGTGCGGAACGGGGCGGTCGGCGCGGAGGTGGTCGCGGACTTGGGGATTCGTTAGGGAATCGGCAGGGCGCCGATAGGGCGCGCTCTCCGATGGTGGAGGAACGGAACGACACCAGAAGGAGAACCGATATGCGCAGGAAGACCGTCATCGCCACCGGCGTGCTCGCCGCCGCCCTGGCCGCGGGCGTGGCCGGGGTCGGGATCGCCTCGGCCGACAGCGAGGACACCCCCGACCAGGCGCCCACCACCCGCCCGGCCGTGCTGGTCGACGCCGCGCAGCGCACCGCGCTCGGGCAGGTCGCAGGGGGCTGGGTCGTCTCGTCCGACCTGGAGGGCACGACGTGGGAGATCGAGGTCGCCGGTACCGACGGGGTCGTCAAGGAGGTGTACGTCGACGCCGCCAAGGGTTCGATCGTGCAGGAACCGGCCGACGACGACAACGATGACGACTGATTCGGCTTCAGGCCGTGGATCGCCTGACCTCAGGCGGGAGCCGTAACGGAAGTCAGGGCTTGTGAAGACGGCGGCCGGCCCGGTCCGGCCGCCGCTTCGAAGCTGAGGCCCGCGCGCGACGGTGCCTGAAATCGAACGCTACGGCTTCCGCGCGACGGCGCCGTAGGAGTCGATGGGGCGTTCGTAGAGGTTGGGGTGCCACTGCGACAGCGGGACCAGGCCGGGCTCGACGAACTCGAGGCCGTCGAAGACCGACTTCAGTTCCTCGACGCTGCGCAGGTAGTAGGGCACGCCGCCCGATTCGACCAGCTTGTCGGCGCCGTCGCCGATCTCGTCGCCCTCGGTGCTGTCCCAGAAGATCATGTAGCTGCCCGACGGGACCTCGTTCATGACCCGGTCGACGATCGACTTGAGCTCGTCGAGCTTCTCGACGTAGCCGAGCACGCCCATGAACATGACGCAGATCGGCTGGGTGAAGTCGAGCACGTTCTTCGCGTCGGAGATGATCAGCTCGGGGTCGTGGTAGTCGGCCTCGACGTAGGTCGTGACGCCCTGCGGGGTCGTGTTGACCAGCAGCGCGCGGGCGTGCACCAGCACCATCGGGTCGTTGTCGACGTAGACGATCCGCGCGTCGGGGTGCACGCCCTGGGCGACCTCGTGGGTGTTCTGCATGGTCGGCAGGCCGGTGCCGATGTCGAGGAACTGCTTGACGCCGCCCTGCTCGGCGACCCAGCCGACGGCGCGGATGAGGAACTTCCGCGACTGCTTGGCCATCGTCACGATGTCGGGGTAGACCGACGCGACCGCGTCACCCGCCTGGCGGTCGGCGGCGTAGTTGTCCTTGCCGCCCATCCAGTAGTTCCAGATGCGCGCGGCGTGCGGCACATTGGTGTTCAGCTTGGCCGCGTAGTCGGCGCGCGGGTTCGTTAAGTCGTCGGCCATTTCGGCTCCCTGTACGGAAAATGTTCCGGGACGTCAAGATCATACTTTCTGTGGCACAGAGCGTTACAAGCGAACCCCAAGTCGAGTCCGCCACGATGGGCGATATGAGCGAGTTCACCGATGTGTTCACCGGAGTCACCCCTGGCCGCAGGGGTCCCGGCCCCCTGGGGAAAATCATCCTGATCGTGCTGTGGCTGATCGTCTGCGCCACACCCGTCTACTTCGCGGTGCCGTCGCTGCAACTCGCCACCGGCCAGATCGGCACACCGGGCCTGCTGACCGTGGTGTCGTGCGAAAAGCTCGGTCAGGGCCGGTACGACTGCAAGGGCTCCTTCCAGCCCGACACGGGCGGCCCGGCGATCCCGGTCGACGCCTCCCCCGACTCGAACGCGGGCGACGTCGAGCGAGCCCAGCTGACCCCTGCGGGCGACCGGGCCGAACCGACCGGGACGAAGGGCGTGTTGGCGGCGCTGGCCCTGGTCGGGGTGGGGCTCGGCGGGCTGGGCTACCTGCCCTACGTGCTCATGTACTGGGCGGGCCTGCCGGGCCGCCGGTTCGCGGCCATCGCCGGCGCGGTACTGACGGCGGCCGGCCTGCTCTTGGCCATCGTGGGCGTCGGGGCCGCGGTGGCTTAAAGCTGCTCGTGCGTGCGGGGGCCGCGTCAGTCGGGGCTCACCTCGGTGCCGGTTCGTCTTGAGCGCAGGTTCGTCTTGGCGGCGCCGGTGCGGCGAGGGGTGTCACCTGCGTAGGCGGCGCATGGGAACGGTGAGCGCCTTCTCGCGCGGGTCGGCGCGCGAGAAGGCGTGACGCATCAGCTTTCGGCCGCGATCGTGGTGTCCGGGCCGTGGCCCGTTTTCACGACCGTCTCGGGCGGCAAGGTGAGCAGCCTCGCCCCGATCGAGGCCACGATCGTGTCGTGGTCGGAGAACGACCGCCCGGTCGCGCCGGGACCGCCCTGGAACAGGGTGTCGCCCGTGAAGACGACGCCCAGGTCGGGGGCGTGGAAGCAGCAGGCGCCGGGTGCGTGGCCCGGGGTGTGCAGGACCGTCAGGGTCGTGCCGCCGACCTCGATCGTCTGGCCGTCGGCCAGTTCGCCGTCGGGAGCCCGGTCGGGGTGGGTGAGCTCCCACACCGGCAGGTCGGCGGGGTGCAGCAGGATCGGGGCGCCGGTCGCCTCGGCCAGCGCGGGAGCCTGGCGCACGTGGTCGTCGTGGGCGTGGGTGGCCAGGATGGCCTTGACCCGGCGGCCGCCGACCACCTTCAGGATCGCGTCGACGTCATGGGGCGCGTCGAAGACGACGCACTCCTCGTCGTCGCCGAGGACCCAGACGTTGTTGTCGACGTCGAAGGTCTGCCCGTCGAGGCTGAACGTCCCCGACGTCACCGCGTGATCGATACGGGTCACTTCCAGACCACCACGGACCGCAGCACCTCACCGTGGTGCATCTTCTCGAACGCGCCCTCGACCCCGTCGAGCGGGATGGTCTCCGACACGAACGCCGCCAGGTCGATGCGCCCCTGGAGGTGCAGGTCGATCAGCATCGGGAAGTCGCGCGAGGGCAGGCAGTCGCCGTACCACGACGACTTGAGCGAGCCACCGCGCCCGAACACGTCGAGCAGCGGCAGTTCCAGCTTCATCTCCGGCGACGGCACGCCGACGAGGACCACGGTCCCGGCCAGGTCACGGGCGTAGAAGGCCTGCTCGTACGTCTTCGGGATGCCCACGGCGTCGATCACGACGTCGGCGCCGTGCCCGCCGGTCAGCTCGCGGATCGCCTCGACGGCGTCGGCCGACGAGGAGTCGACCGTGTGGGTCGCGCCCAGGTTCTTCGCCCATTCGAGCTTGCGCCCGTCGATGTCGACCGCGATGATCTTCGCCGCGCCGGCCAGCCGGGCGCCCATGACCGCCGCGATGCCGACCCCGCCCGCGCCGATGACCGCGACCGAGTCGCCCCGGCCGACGTTGCCGGTGTTCATGGCCGCGCCGAAGCCCGCCATGACCCCGCAGCCCAGCAGCCCGGCGACCGCCGCGCCTGCGGACGGGTCGACCTTGGTGCACTGCCCGGCGGCGACGAGCGTCTTGTCGGCGAACGCGCCGATGCCCAGCGCCGGGGACAGCGGTGTCCCGTCGGCCAGGGTCATCTTCTGCGTGGCGTTGTGGGTGTTGAAGCAGTACCAGGGACGTCCGCGCAGACAGGCGCGGCACTGCCCGCAGACGGCGCGCCAGTTGAGGATGACGAAGTCACCCGGCTCGACCTCGGTGACCCCTTCGCCGACCGCCTCGACGATCCCGGCGGCCTCGTGGCCGAGCAGGAACGGGAAGTCGTCGTTGATCGCGCCTTCCCGGTAGTGCAGGTCGGTGTGGCAGACGCCGCACGCCTCCACCCGGACCAGGGCCTCACCCGGGCCCGGGTCGGGCACGAGAATCGTCTCCAACGTCACCGGGGCGCCTTTGGCCCGGGCCACCACTCCGCGTACTTCATGTGTCATGGACCGATTGTGATGGACTGGATCTCCGACCGGAAGGAGCGCGACGTGCCCCCGAGAGACGACGATCTGTTCAAAGGCGCGGCCGACTACTACGAACTCGGCCGCCTCCCCTACGCCGCGCAGCTGCCCGAGGCCCTCGCCAAGGACCTCGGTCTCGGCCCCGAGTCGGTGCTGGCCGACATCGGCTGCGGTCCGGGCCTGCTCGCGGTCGGGCTGGCGCCCTACTGCGGCCGGGTGATCGGCGTCGATCCCGATCCCGACATGCTGGCCAGGGGGCGCCGGCGGGACCCCTCGATCACGTGGCTGCGGGCGCGGGCCGAGGATCTGGCGTTCGAGCCGGGCGAGCTCGACGCGGTCGTGTTCGGGCGGTCGTTCCACTGGACCGACCGGCCGCTGATGGCCGCCCGGCTGCGGGGCTTCGTCCGCCGGGGTGGCCATCTGGTGCTGGTCTCCGAGATCCACCGTCCGGCCCGCATTCCGCAGCAGGTCAAGGAGCTGATCGCCGAGTTCCTCGGCGCCTACCGGCTGCCGAAGCTCGGCGACGAGGAGGAGATCCTGGCCGAAGCGGGGTGGCAGGGGCCGAAACGGCTGACCCTGCGCACCGAGGGGACGCTGACGCGCGATCCGGAGACCCGGATCGCCGAGATCTACTCGATGTCGACGTCCACCCGCCACCGCTTCGGCGAGCGGCTGCCGGAGTTCGACCGGCGGCTGCGGGAGCTGCTGTCGGAGCCGGAGGTCATCCCTTTTCCGGCGACGCTGGCTCGGATCTGGACCAACCCCTGACCAGATAACCGAAGATCAATGTTGTCGCGAACATCAGCACTCCGTACACCGCGGGGGGCACGGCCATCGTCGAGTTGTTGAGCAGCGACGGGCTGAGCGCGATCGTGATGGCCAGGGTGCTGTTGTGGATGCCGATCTCCATGCCCGACGCGATGGCCTGGCGGCGCTCGACGCGGAACAGCCGGGGCAGCCAGTAGCCGATCGTCAGGCTGAGGGCCGAGAACAGCACCGCCACGGCGCCCACTCCGGCGAGGTGGTCGAGGAGGCGCTCGCGTTCCTGGACGATCGCGCCGACGATCACGATCGCCAGCACGACGGCCGAGGCGATCCTGACCGGTCTGTCGGCCCGCTCGGCGAAGCCCGACTTCCAGCGGCGCACCAGCATGCCGATCACGACCGGGATCAGGACCAGCGCGAAGACCTGGATGACCTTGTCGGCCTGGAGCCCGAGTTCGCTCCCGCCCTCGACGAAGTGGCCGATCGACAGGTTGACCACGAGCGGGAGGGTGAACGCGGCCAGCACCGAGTTGACCGCCGTGAGGGTCACGTTCAGGGCGACGTCGCCGCCGAACAGGTGGCTGTAGAGGTTGGCGGTGGTGCCGCCGGGTGAGGCGGCGAGCAGCATCATGCCGACCGCCAGGAGGGGTTCGAGGTCGAACAGGACGACCAGCCCGAAGCAGAGCGCGGGCAGGATGAGCACCTGCGCGACCAGGGCGATCACGACGGCCTTGGGCCGGGAGGCCACGTTGGCGAAGTCCTGCCAGGTCAGCGACAGGCCGAGGCCGAACATGATGAGGGCGAGCGCGGCGGGGAGCGCGACGGTGGTGAGGATCGACTGCTGCAAGCGGAACACCGCATTTCTCAGGGGGTTCGCCCGGTTGTAACAGCAGTCGCCGCGACGATCAAGGGTCAGCGGATCTTACTGAACCGGTTGACACGATTCGTGTTAGCGATAACAGTCAGACCATGAAGGACGTGAGATTCCCCCGAATCACCGCCACCCTCGTCCTGGCTCTCGCGTTGGCCGCGTGCGGTTCCACCGAGAAGACCGTCGACGTGGAGGCGTCCCAGTCGGCCGCCGCCGGTAACGCCGGTGCCCTGGTCGGGGTGACGATGCCCACCAAGTCGTCCGAACGCTGGATCTCGGACGGCGACAACGTGAAGGCGGGGCTGGAGAAGCTCGGCTACCAGGTCGACCTCCAGTACGCCGAGAACGACATCCCCACCCAGATCAACCAGATCGAGAACCAGATCACCAAGGGCGCCAAGCTGCTGATCGTCGCCTCGATCGACGGCACCGCGATCACCACGCAGCTCCAGGAGGCGGCGGACAAGAAGATCCCGGTCATCGCCTACGACCGGCTGATCCGCAACTCCCCCAATGTCGGCTACTACGCCACCTTCGACAACTTCAAGGTCGGCGTGCAGCAGGCGACGTCCCTGCTCAAGGGCCTCAAGGTGGACGACTCCACCAAGGGCCCGCTCAACGTCGAGCTGTTCGCCGGGTCGCCCGACGACAACAACGCGACGTTCTTCTTCAACGGCGCGATGTCGGTGCTCCAGCCGTACATCGACAAGAAGGTCCTGTCCGTGAAGAGCGGGCAGACCGATTTCTCGACGGTCGCGATCCTGCGCTGGGACCCGGCCACGGCGCAGAAGCGCATGGAGGACATCCTCACCAAGACCTACAGCGGCGGCGACCACGTCGACGGCGTGCTGTCCCCTTACGACGGACTGTCGATCGGGATCCTGTCGGCGCTGAAGTCGAACGGCTACGGGACCTCCGACCAGCCCTACCCGATCGTGACCGGGCAGGACGCCGAGCTCGCCTCGGTGAAGTCGATCATCGCGGACGAGCAGTACTCGACGATCTACAAGGACACCCGCCAGCTCGCCGACGTGACGGTGAAGATGACCGACGCCCTGCTCAAGGGCCAGACCCCCGAGGTCAACAACACCACCGACTACGACAACGGCAACAAGGTCGTCCCGTCGTACCTGCTCGAACCGGTGATCGTCGACAAGTCCAACACCCAGACGCTCGTCGACTCCGGCTACTACGAGGCCTCCGAACTGCAATGACCGCCGACATCCTGCGCATGCGGGAGATCACCAAGACCTTCCCCGGCGTACGGGCGCTTCAGGACGTGAACCTGTCCGTGCGCCGGGGCGAGATCCACGCGATCTGCGGCGAGAACGGCGCCGGGAAGTCGACGCTGATGAAGGTGCTGTCGGGCGTCTACCCGCACGGCTCCTACGACGGCGAGATCACCTTCGACGAGCGCGAGTGCCGTTTCGGCGGCATCCGCGACAGCGAGCAGCTCGGCATCGTCATCATCCACCAGGAGCTGGCGCTCTGCCCGCAGCTGTCGATCGCCGAGAACATCTTCCTCGGCAACGAGCGCTCGCGGCGTGGCCTCATCGACTGGAACCGCACCAACCACGAGGCGAAGGAGCTGCTCGACCGGGTCGGCCTGCGGGAGAACCCCGTCACCACCGTCTCGGACATCGGGGTCGGCAAGCAGCAGCTCGTCGAGATCGCCAAGGCGCTGTCCAAAGAGGTCAAGCTCCTGATTCTGGACGAACCCACCGCCGCCCTCAACGACGAGGACTCCACCCACCTGCTCGACCTGCTCCGGGGCCTGCGCGCCGAGGGCATCACCTGCGTCATCATCTCGCACAAGCTCAACGAGATCGCCGCCATCGCCGACCGGGTGACCATCCTGCGCGACGGCCACACGATCGACACCCTCGACATGCGCGCGGGCGACGTGACGGAGGACCGCATCATCTCCCTCATGGTCGGCCGCGACCTGGAACACCGCTTCCCGCCGCACGAACCGTCGATCGGCGACGAGGCGTTCCGCATCGAGGACTGGACCGTGCACTCCGCCGACCGGCTCGTGGTGTCGAAAGCCTCTTTGTCGGTACGCCACGGCGAGATCGTCGGCCTCGCGGGGCTCATGGGCGCGGGCCGGACGGAGCTCGCGATGAGCGTCTTCGGCCGGTCGTACGGCGTCGACATCTCCGGCCGCATCTACCGCGACGGCCGCCTCGTGGAGATCAAGACCGTCCGCGACGCGATCAGCAACGGCATCGCCTACGCGACCGAAGACCGCAAACGCTACGGCCTGAACCTCATCGAGGACGTCAAGCGCAACATCTCCGCCGCCGACCTGAGCCGCCTCGCGAAGAGGGGCTGGGTCGACGACAACGAGGAGTACCGCGTCGCCGAGGGCTACCGCCGTGACATGAACATCAAGGCCCCGAGCGTGCTGAGCGTGACGGGCAAGCTGAGCGGCGGCAACCAGCAGAAGGTCGTCCTGTCCAAGTGGATCTTCACCGACGCCGACGTGCTGATCCTCGACGAACCGACCCGGGGCATCGACGTCGGCGCGAAGTACGAGATCTACTCGATCATCAACCGGCTGGCCGACGCGGGGAAGGCCGTCCTGGTCATCTCGTCGGAGCTCCCGGAGCTGCTCGGCCTCTGCGACCGCATCTACGCCCTGTCGGCGGGCCGCATCACGGGCGAACTCCCCCGGCACGAGGCCACCCAGGAACGCCTGATGACGCTCATGACCCATGTGACCAGCAAGGACCCGACCGCATGACCGCCACATATTCCCGAGGCCCCCGCCTGGAGTTCCGATGAGCAGCGTTTCGCCCGCTGACGCGCCGACCGCCCCCGCCGGGCCGCCCCCGGCCGGCCCGGCGCGGACCACGATCTTCGGGGTCTCGCTCAACATCCGGCAGAGCGGGATCTACATCGCGTTCGCGCTGATCGTCGTGCTCTTCACGGTGCTCACCGAGGGCGCGCTGCTCCAGCCGCAGAACATCTCCAACCTCATCGTCCAGAACTCGTACATTCTGATCTTGTCCATCGGGATGATCCTGATCATCATCGCCGGGCACATCGACCTGTCCGTCGGGTCGGTCGTGGCCGTCACCGGGGCGATCGCGGCCGTGCTCATGGTCGACTACGGCGTGCCGTGGCCGGTCGCGCTGCTGCTCACGCTCATCGCGGGCGGGATCATCGGGGCCTGGCAGGGCTACTGGATCGCCTATTTCGGGATCCCGGCCTTCATCGTCACGCTGGCCGGGATGCTGCTGTTCCGGGCGCTGACGCTGACCGTGCTGGGCAACCAGGGCATCGGGCCGTTCCCCGACCCGGTCAGGACGCTCTCGAACGGGTTCACCGACGGCTACCTCGGCAACATCGGGCTCGGGGTGCTCGGCGGGGCCGACCTGTTCTCGCTGCTCATCGGGGTGCTCGCGGTCGGGGGCATGGCGCTGTCGCAGTGGCGGACCAGGGCCGCCCGGCTCGGCTACCGCCAGGCGGTCGATCCGCTGCCGGTCTTCCTGCTGAAGATCGTCACAGCGGCGGCGGTGATCCTGTTCGTGGTGGTCCAGCTCGCCCGGTTCCGGAACCTGCCGTGGGTGCTGGTGCTGCTGACGCTGCTCGTGCTGGCCTACTCACTGATCACGACCCGGGCGGTGTTCGGGCGGCAGATCTACGCGATCGGCGGCAACCTCCAGGCGGCGGTGCTGTCGGGCATCAAGGTCAAGCAGGTCGTGTTCTGGCTGTTCGTGAACATGGGCGTGCTGGCCGCGCTGGCCGGGGTGATCTTCGCCGGACGGCTCAACCAGGCCGGGCCCACCGCGGGCAACACCTTCGAGCTCGACGCGATCGCGGCGGCGTTCATCGGCGGCGCGGCGGTGCAGGGCGGGGTCGGGAAGGTCGTGGGAGCGATCACCGGCGGCCTGATCATGGGTGTGATCAACAACGGCATGTCGCTCATCGGGTCTCCGAGCGAGCGCGTGATGCTTGTCAAGGGCGTTGTTCTGCTGGTGGCGGTGGCATTCGACGTGTGGGCGAAGCGGCGAGCGGCCCGATAGGTCCTACGCTTGGACACTATGACGACAACTTCCGGCGGCGGGCCGGCCGAGCGCACCAAAGCGGCCGTTCTCGAAGACGTCGCCGGCCTCGCGGGAGTGTCGGCGATGACGGTCTCCCGCGTCCTCAACGCTCCCGAGAAGGTGCGCCCGGAGACCCGCGCTCGGGTGCTCGCGGCGGTTCAGGAGCTCGGCTACCGACCCAACTTCGCGGCCCGTTCCCTGGTGACGGGCCGCTCGGGCGTCCTCGGCGTGGTCAGTTTCGACACGACCCTCTACGGCCCGGCCTCCACCCTCTACGCCATCGAACGCGCCGCGCGCGAACACGACTACCTGGTCAACATCGCCAGCCTCGGCACGATGACCCGGCGGTCGATCGCCGAGGGCGTCGACCGGCTCAGGCAGCAGTCGGTCGACGGCGTGATCGTGATCGCGCCCCACGAGTCGGCCGTCGAGGGCCTGCGCGACCTGCCACCCGACCTGCCCGTGGTCGACGTCGGCGGCGGCGAGCGCCTGGCCATCCCTGCGGTCGCGGTCGACCACCACTCGGGCGCGTTCCGGGCCACCCGGCACCTGCTCGACCTGGGCCACGAGACCGTCTACCACCTGAGCGGGCCGGTCAACTGGATCGACGGCTACCACCGCATCCAGGGCTGGAAACACGCCCTGCGCGACCGCGAGGCGCCACCGCCGCTGGTCGGCGACTGGTCCGCCAACAGTGGCTACGAACAGGGCAAACGGCTCTCGCGCGACCCGTCGGTGACGGCGGTGTTCGTGGCCAACGACCCCATGGCGCTGGGCCTGATCAGGGCCTTCCGCGAGGGCGGGCGCCGCGTGCCCGAAGACGTCAGCGTGGTCGGCTACGACGACGTGCCGGAGGCGGCGCACTTCTGGCCGCCGCTGACCACGGTCCGGCAGAACTTCGCCACTCTGGGCCGCCAGGCGTTCCAGCTCCTGCTCGACCGCATGGTCGGCCTCGACACCACCGAACGCCGCACGGTCGAACCCGAACTGGTGGTGCGGGAGTCGACCAGCCGCAGGTGAACGCGTATCACCTGGTCACCCAGTGGGCAACGATCTTCCATGAACGACGTGTGGTTGATCGTGGCCCGGGGGGTGTTCGGGGGCGTGCTCGTGATGGGCTTCGCCCTGCTCGGTGAGGCGACCTCGCCGAAGCGCTTCGCCGGGATCTTCGCCGCCGCCCCGGCCGTGGCCGTCGGCGGCATGACGGTCACCGCGCTGAGCAGGGGCGGCCACGCGCTGAGCCAGTCGGGGCTCGGCATGGTCGTCGGCGCGCTGGCGCTGGTCGCCTACTGCGCCCTGGCGGTGCCGCTGGTCCGCCGGTTCGGCGCGCTCAAGGGGTCGGCGTGGGCGCTGATCCTGTGGGCGGCCGTCGCCGGGCTGGGCTGGACGGTGATCTCGTGAAGGTGCGGTTCAAGGCCTCGCGGCTGCGCCACACCCGCCCCCGTGACCTGGGCATCAGGTTCGCGTTCGGCGCGCTCATCTCGGTGATCGCCGGGCTCGTCGGCGAGAGGTGGGGCACCCTCGCGGGCGGCGTCTGGCTCGGGTTCCCGGCCATCCTCGGCGCCACGCTCACCCTCATCGAAGAGGAGGAGCACAAGCGCGGCCCGGCCGCCAAAGACGCCATGGGCGCGGTCTTCGGAGCGTGCGGCCTGGTCGCGTTCGCCGCCTGCGTGTGGATGTTCGCGACCCGCCTGCCGACCTGGCTCACGCTGGTCGGCGCGCTGGCCGTGTGGGCGGTCGTCGCGGTTCTCCTGTACGTGATCAGCGAAGCGAGCAGATCGCGTCTTCGATCACGTGGCTCACGGCCTCGGGGTGGGAGACCAGAGCCAGGTGGGAGCCGCCCTTGAACTCGGTGACCTTCGACTTGGCCCGCTTGGCCATGGCCCGCTGCGACTCCGGGACGATGATCTTGTCTCCGGTCGCGATGAAGTACCACGACGGGATCGTCTTCCAGGCCGGTTCGCCCGACGGGGTCGTGAACGCCGCCGTGGCGGCGGCCCGCTGTTCGGCCCAGAGCACGGCCGACTGGACCTTCGGCAGGTCCTGGGCGAAGGAGTTCTGGAAGACGTCCTGCTTCAGGTAGAGGTCGGAGCCGACCTGGTCGTAGAGGGTGGCCCCGTTCGCCCCGAGGGCCGAGCCCGTGCCGCTGAGCTCCGCGGTGGTCTCGCCGGTGTCGGGGGCGGCGGCGTCGACGTACACGAGCGCCTTCACGTTCTCGTTGCCCGTGGCGGCGTTGGTGATCACCGAGCCGCCGTAGGAGTGGCCGACCAGGACGATCGGGCCCTTGATCGTGTCCAGGAAGTCGCGCACGGTCTCGGAGTCGGTCGTCAGGTCGCGCAGCGGGTTGCCGATCGCGCGCACCGGATATCCGGCCCGCTGGAGGTCGGTGACCTGGGCCTGCCAGCTCGACGCCCCGGCCCAGGCGCCGTGGATGAGGACGACGGTGGGCACGACCGGGCACTCCCGCTGCCGCTCCGCGTGAGCCGGGACGGCTGCGGTCGTGAGGATCATCGCGATGGCCAGGAGTGTTTTCGGCACTTCTCCCCCAAGATCAACGCTGGTCGACGAGCACGAGCCGCGGTTCCTCCGCGTGGGCGCCCTCGTGGACGAACTCGGTGAGGTCCTTGAGCGTGTCGGCGTGGTGGGTCTCCAGGCCGTAACCGCGGGCGACGGCGAGCGGGTCGATGCCACCGATGTCGAGGTAGTCGCCGTGCGGGACCTCCATCAGGTCGGCGAACTCCTCCAGCGCGCGATAGCGGTGGTTGGCGCAGATCACGAAGGTGACCGGCACGTGGTGGCGGGCGGCGGTCCACAGGGCGGCCGGGGTGTAGTGCATCGCGCCGTCGCCGATCAGGGCGATCACCGGGCGGTCGGGACGGCCCAGCGACAGGCCGATCGCGGCCGGGAGGCCCCAGCCGAGGCCGCCCGCCGCCGGGTAGAACAGGGACTTCGGGCGGGTGATGGTGAGGCGGTCGCGCAGCAGGTCGGCCGACGTCCACTCGAAGGCGATCATCGCGTTGGCGGGTTTGCCCTGGTCGACGGCGTCGAGGATGGCCTCGGCGGTGAACGGCTCGGCCTCGGGCAGGAAGTGGCTCCTGGGCAGCGGGCGGTCGCTCCTGCCCACCATCGCGACCAGCCTGACCAGGGCGTCGGTCGGGTCGCCGACGAGGAAGACGCCCATCGGAGCGCGGGCGGCCTCGGCGGGGTCGTCGGTGACGGCGTACAGGCGGACTCCGCTGGGCAGGAAGTCGGCCTGACTGGGGGCGTGGTAGCGGAAGACGGGCGCGCCGACGCAGAGCACGACGTCGTGGCCCTGGAGCTTCTCGGCCACCGCGCCCACTCCCGACGGGAGAACGCCCTGGTAACCCGGGTGGCGGGTCGGGAACGGCGCCCTCGGGGCGCTCGGGGCGGTCCAGACCGGGAGGCCGATCTTGTCGGCCAGCGCGACGGCGGCCTCGAAGCCCGCTTCGGTGTCGGCGCCGGGGCCCAGGACCAGCACGGGGCTCGACGCCTCGTTCAGCGCGGTCACGACGGAGTCGAGGTCGTGGACGAGCGAGACACCGTCGACGCTCCGGTCGAGCAGGTGGGTCAGCGCGGGCTCGTCGGCGGGCTGGCCCCAATCGTCCAGCGGAACGGACAGGTAGACCACACCACGCGGTGAGCTCCGGGCGAGCAGGAGCGCGGTGGAGAGCAGGGCGGGGCCGTCTTGGGGGCGCAGGGGCTCGCCCGACCACTTGACCAGCGGATCTGCCAGCTTCGTGGGGTCGGTGTTGGTCAGCATGGCCTCGACGGGGACGTAGCGGCGGGCCTGCTGCCCGGCCAGCACGACCATCGGGGTGTGGCTCGCGGCCGCGTTGGTGAGGCAGCCCATGGCGTTGCCGGTGCCGGAGGCGGCGTGCAGGTTCACGAAGGCGGTCGTGCCGCCGGCCTGGGCGAATCCGTCGGCCATCGCGATGGCGGCGCCTTCCTGGAGCGCCAGGTAGTAGGGAAGGTCGGCCGGGAGGCCCGTCAGGAAGGACAGCTCGTTGGAGCCCGGGTTACCGAAGACCGCCTTCACGCCGTGGTGGCGCAGCACCCGGTAGAAGGCCTCGCGAACGTCAGCCATTAAGAGAACATATCCGGATTTATCGGAATTGCGCAATTCGCGCACTCGCGTTTCACGACTGACCAACCAAGGGAACATTTGACTCGGTGTGGCGATTTCCAAAACCTATCAAACAAGGAAATCACTGTGATTGCTCGCCCCAATCTCGTTAAATCCGGCATACGTCCATCAAATTGGAAAGTTGCCCCCATGCTGGGGCCCGCTTTCGTGGCCGCGATCGCCTACGTCGACCCGGGGAACGTGGCGACCAACCTGACCGCCGGAGCGACCCTCGGCTATCTGCTCGTCTGGGTCGTCGTGGCCGCCAGCCTCGTCGCGATCCTGGTGCAGTTCCAGGCGGCCAAGCTGGGCATGGCGACCGGGCTGAACCTGCCCGAGCTGTGCCGCCGGCGGTTCACCCGGCGCGGCAGCCTGCTGCTGTGGATGCAGGCGGAGATCGTCGTGCTCGCCACCGACCTGGCCGAGTTCGTCGGGGCGGCCATCGGGATGCAGCTGCTGTTCGGGATGCCGGTGTGGATGTCGGCGATCACCACGGCGGTGATCTCGCTGGCGCTGCTGGAGCTGCGGCGCAAGGGGCGCACCCGGCCGTTCGAGCTGATGAGCGCGGCGGCGCTGATGTTCGTCGGCGCCGGGGTCGGCTACGACATCGTCGCGACCGGCCACCAGTCGGCGGGTGGGCTGGCCGCCGGGCTGATCCCCAATCTGGGCGGGGCGGGCGCGTTGCTGCTGGCCATGGGGATCGTCGGCGCCACCGTCATGCCCCACGCGGTCTACCTGCACTCCGCGCTGGTGCAGGGGCGCGGGATGACCACCGAGGCGGCCCGCGCGCAGCCGGGGCTGGTGCGGCGGATCCTGCGGTGGGACTGCTCGCTGGCCCTCGGGGTGGCCACGGTCATCAACGTGTCGATGATCGCGCTCGGCGCCGGGCTCGGCGTGGCCAGCGGCGGCACCTGGACCGGCGACCTGACGGCCGCCCACGCCCAGCTCGGCACCCTGGCGGGCGGGTTCGCGGCGCTGGCGTTCGCGGTGGCGCTGCTGTCGTCGGGGCTGTCGTCGTCGGGCATCGGGACGCTCGCCGGTGACGTCGTGATGCGCGGGTTCCTCGACGTGCGGGTGCCCGTCCACCTGCGGCGGATCGTGACGATGACCCCGGCCGTGCTGGCGCTGCTGTCCGGGGTCCCGCTCACCGATCTGCTGGTGCTGAGCCAGGTGGTCATCTCGCTCGGCGTGCCGGTGGTGCTGTTCCTGCTGGTCTACTTCTGCCGCGACCGCGACCTGATGGGCCCGCTGGTCAACGCGCCCCTCACGACGTGGATCGCCGGCAGCGCCGCCGCCGTGGTCGCCCTGCTGGGCTGCTCGCTGCCGATCACGATGCTGCTGTGAGGAAGGCCCGGGTCTGCTGGCTGCTAGCCGCCGTCGTCTTCCTGCTGGACGCCGACCTCCGGCTCACCCTGACGCTCTTTCTGCTGGCGTCACTTACTTACGGGGTCGCTGGGATTGACGCGCTTCACGAAAAGCGGGTCGACCGGAGTGAAGGGGAATTGCGGGAGCTCCCTTTCCGGGATGGCGAAACTCGCGGCGAGGACTTCGCGTGAGAACGCCGTCGCGGTGGCCCGATATCCGATGTCGGCGGGCATCGGCTGGTCGAAGAAAATGAGGAAGTGGATTTCCTCGTCGCCGATGACCTCGATGTGGTGCGGGTACGCCCTCGGCACGAAATAGACGTCGCCGGGGCCGAGGAGATATTCGTCCATGCTGAGATCGGGGTCGAGCACGCGCATCCGCGCGTGGCCCTTGGCGACGTAGCCCATCTCGGCGGTGACCGGATGCCAGTGCGGCTCCCGCATGCCGCTCTCCCTGACCCGGAGCGAGTACATCGAGATGTCGTCGAGGGCGGCCCAGAACTGCGAACGCGCCATCCGCGCGTCGCCGTACGAATAGGTCAGCACCGGCGCCTGGCTCTCGATGTCGAACAGCCGCGCGTTGGGCAGCCCGGCGTTCGACGGCACGTCGAGCGAGCCGTTGCGCCGCACGATCTGCTGCGCCGGTGACCGCTCGAAGTTCTTGAACGCCGAGGCCTGGAGGTCGAAGGTGTTGCCGAGCACGGCGTCGGTCATCGCGGTGAAACTGTCGCGCACCGAGAAGTGCTGCGGCCGCTCATTGCGCAGGGCCAAGACGAGTTCGGCGCGGTCGTCGCCGATGTTCTCGATGTGATAAACCGCGCCCGACTCGACGTGGTACATCTCCCCCGGCCGCACGATGAACGACGCGAACGTGTCGAGGTTGCCGAGAATCGACACCAGCACCGTGCCGGAGACGCAGTAGGCGAGCTGGTTGGCGTTGATGTTCCACTGCGGTTCGCGGATCGCGCCCGGTTCGAGGAAGAGCCGCTTGAGCGACAGCTTGTCCAGAATCGGCATCACCTTCTCGTCGACCATGGTGACGGAGCCGAGATCGTTCTCGAACATGGGCCGGACGTTCGCCAGCGAGGTGATGTGCGGCGACTTGCGCATGGAGTTCCCCCAGGATCCGAACTGTTTTCCCAGGTTAAGCAGCATGTGTCCGAGATCTGCGGATGGACACGCGTGGGGTAGGGTGCCGACCGCACCGTCCAAGCGCGCCGGTTCGATTCCGGTCGGCCGTGCAATTCGCGGTATTCGCGAACAAGATCCGGAATGTCGGTGGGGTGCGCTAGCCTTTCGGCGGCACGGTCGTAGCGCAGAGGTCGTCGCGCCCCAATTCGATGCGGAGGACGCCGGTTCGAATCCGGTCGGCCGTGCACTTTTCTTTGCCGGAGGGGGGACGCGTGGCTTCTGACGTGGAAACCTGCCTGCGGGTGCTCGAAGAGGCCCGCACCGCCGACCCCGGCGATCCCCGCTGGACGAAGGTGCGTGAGGCCGCCGCGCAGGTCTACCGCGCGGACAAGAAGTCCCGCAAGGCCGCCCGCCACGCCGACCGCAGGCAGCGCGACGACCTCGCCAGCGCCGCGACCGAACGGCACCGCAGCCAGAACCCCGATTCCGCGCCCGTCGAGTCCGCCCCTTCGTCGGGCCCGCGCCCGTTGGTCGGCACCCGCCGCTGCTACACCTGCAAGTCGGTGTACGACCTGGTCCACCCCGTCTACCACCTGCTGTGTCCCGAGTGCGCCGAGGAGAACCTGGCCCGTCGCGTCGCCCGCTGCGACCTGCGCGGACGCCGGGCCCTGATCACCGGCGGCCGGGTGAAGATCGGCTTCCAGACCGCGCTGAAGCTGCTGCGCGACGGCGCGGAGGTCCTGGTGACCACCCGTTTCCCCGCCGACGCGACCCGCCGTTTCGCCGCCGTGCCCGACGCGGGCGAGTGGCTCGACCGGTTACACGTGCACGGGGTCGACCTGCTGGACCTGCCGGGGGTGGCGGGCCTGCTGAAGGTCGTCCACGAGCGGTTCGACCACCTCGACATCCTCGTCAACAACGCCGCCCAGACGATCCGCCGCCCCGCGGCCTACCACCGCGAGGTGCGAGCGGCGGAAAGCCTGCCGTTGGACGGCCCGGCGGCCCGCATCCGCATCACGGGCGCCGCCATGACGGCGGTCACCGCCACCTCCGATGTAGCCGTCGGCGCTCCCGGGGTGGCCAACGGCTCTTTCGGGGTGGCCAACGGCTCTTTCGAGGTCGGCACCCGGCCGGCCTGGCCGGAGGCCGTCGGGACGGCGCGCGACCTCGCGGCGGGTCCCTCTCGATTCGGTGGGTCGGATGCCCTCCTTTCCGCCGACGAGATCGAGGCGCTCTTTCCCGCCGGGCTGCTCGACGAGAGCGGGCAGCCGCTCGATCTGCGGGAGCGCAACAGCTGGAGTCTGCGGTTGCACGAGGTCGACGCGGCCGAGTGGCTGGAGGTGCAGCTCGTGAACTCCTTCGCGCCGTTCCTGCTGACCTCGCGGCTGCGGGGGCTGCTGGAGGCCTCGCCGCACCCCGATCGTTACGTCGTGCAGGTCTCGGCGATGGAGGGCAGCTTCTCGCGGCCCAACAAGACGGTCCGCCATCCGCACACGAACATGGCCAAGGCCGGGCTGAACATGCTGACCCGCACCGCCGCCCCCGACTACGCCGCCGCCGGGATCCACATGAACAGCGTGGACACCGGCTGGTGCACCGACGAGCGGCCCCACCCGGAGAAGGCGAACAGCAGGTTCCGGCCGCCGCTCGACGTCATCGACGGGGCCGCGAGGGTGTACGACCCGATCGTCCGGGGGGTCGGCGGCCAGCCAGTTTCCGGATATTTCCTGAAGGACTTCCGACCGGTGGAGTGGTGACCGTGGAACCTGTGCCCGTACGCTGCCCGGCCATCGAGCACCCCGACGTCCCCCTGGCAGCGTCGGCAGACCTCGACCCGCTGCTCGCCCGGCTGGCCGACGATCGCGCGGTCGCCGCCGACGAGGTGTTCCCGCTCGGCGCTCTGCGCCCCGACGGGCGGGTCGACCTGTGCAAGCAGGGATTGGGCGTGCCCGGGGTGGCCCGGCTGCTGCCGGTGGCGACGGCGTCGCCCCATGCCGTCCACCTGCTGCTGGGCACCAACGCCATCGGCGACGACGGGGCGCGCGCGGTCGCGGGCGCCCTCGGCGAGGGGCACCGCCTGCGGACCCTCTACCTCGGCTGCAACCGCATCGGCCCCGACGGCACGGCGGCCCTGGCCGACCGGCTCGGCGGCGACGGCACCGTGCGGGCGCTGTGGCTCAAGCGGAACCCCGTCGGCGCGGCGGGTGTGCGCGCGCTGGCGGCGATGCTCGGCCGCAACACCACGCTCCGCACTCTCGACCTGTTCAACACCGGCCTGACCATGGCCTCCCTGGAAGTGCTGGTCAGCGCGCTGCTGACCAGGGAGACCCCGCTGGAGCGGCTGTTCCTCGGCGGCAACGGCCTCGGCCCCGGCGCCGCGCCGCTGCTGGCCGCGCTGATCACCGGCACCGGCCTGCGGGAGCTGTACGTGCAGTCGAACCACCTCGGCGACGAGGGCGCCGCGATCCTCGCCGCGGCGAGCGACCCTGATCGCCCGGTGCGGCTCGGCCTCGGCGGCAACGGCATCGGCCCGAACGGCGCGACCGCCCTCGCCGACGCTCTCGCGGGCATCGATTCCCTCGATCTCGGCCGCCCCCTCTCCGAGCGCAGCCTCGGCGCACCCCCCAACACCACCGGCGACCTCGGAGTGAACGCCCTGGCCGGAGCCCTGTCGGGCAGCCCGCTGCGCCGCCTGGAGCTCCGCCACACCGGCCTCACCGGACGCGGCGCCAAGGCCCTGCTGGCAGGGGTGCCCGAGGACACCCGGCTGGAGTACGTCGGCCTCGGCCCCGGCCTCCCCCGCAGGGTCAAGCGGTCGTTCACCCCGCGCCTGCGCCCCGCCGCCCCCGCCCACCCCGACCTGGTCGCGATCGGAAGCCTCTACCGATGACCACCGTGTTTCCGCGCTCGGTCCGCGAGGAACTGGCCCACTGGCACCAGGCCCGCCGCTACGCCGTCCCCCGCTGGATGATCGAGAAGGCCACCGAACGCCGCCTGTCCGGCGACTGGCAGGGCGCCTGCGAGGCCGCGGGCGTGGACCTCGCCTTCGACCCTTCAGGGCTTCCCGCCGAGGTCGTGGACGACCTGCGGCATCTCGTCCCCGACCTGCTGCGCTGGCACACGCCCCGGGGCGGTCACAGCGCCGGGACGATGGCCGTCCTCCAGCGCATCACCCTCGTCAGCTACGGCGCCGACGAACTCCAGGTCACCACGCCCCTGCTGAACGAGGGCCCGCAACGGCTCACCCTGCGCCTCGCCCCCGCCGACGAAGAGGGCGACCACTACGGCCTCGAAGACGTCGACTGGACCAACGCCCGCCACCTCTGGGACGCCCGCCACACCGCCGAGCTGCCCGTCGGGGGCGGCAGGGCGACCGGACTCCTCATGGCGGGCCGGGTCGAGGAGGCGTTCGCGGCGGCCGGCATCGAACTGGAGCTCGTCCCGGGCGGCGCGAGGAAGGAATGGCGCCTCGACCATCTCGGACTGCTGGCCGACATGCCGCTGGACCTGTCGCGCCTGACCGACGAGGTCGCCCGGCTCACCGCACGAGGTGTGGACAAGCGCTTCCGCATCGAGAGCGCCGACTATCCGCACCACATCCTGCTCGAACCCTGGGGCGAGGGCCTCAAAGCGCGCAGTATCCGCGACCGCGCCGACCACCCCCACACCGAACTGGCCGAGGTCCACTGGCGGCGGCTGCCCGACCTCGACCTGCTGCACGCCGGCCTGCTGACCCCCGACGACCTGCACCCTCTCGTCCGCGAGGTGCTCCGCCCCGACCTCCCGGCCGGGGAGTCGGGCCCGAGCGGCGTGCCGCTGCCCTACCCGGTCCGGGTGAAGTGCTCGGGAGAGTGGCACGAGGTGCTCTCCGGCGGCGGCACCCTCCAGATCCCGCACAGCGACGACGAGCAGCGCCGCGAACGCGCCATGCGCGCCCTGGGCGGTGCCGTGTCCGGTTGTTTCGCGGCCCAGCAGTCGTGGACGACCGGCAAGGGCCGCGTGCCCAAGAAGCTGCGGTTCCAGCGCCGCGACCTGTTCATGACCGCCCAGCACGGCGACACCCAGGGCGTGATCCGGCTCCTGGACGCCGGGGTCGACCCTCGCGTCCGCGACGGCCGTCAGCGCACTCTCCTGCACCTGCTCCACCTGGTCGACCACGAGCTCCTGCTCCCCCGCCTCCTGGAAGCGGGTCTCGACGTGAACGCGACCGACTACCAGGAACGCACCCCGCTGCACCACGCGGTGGCCGCCTACGGCACCCCGGCGCTGGTGGCTGCGCTCCGCGCGGCGGGTGGCGCGATCGACGTGGTCGACTGGGAGGACTGGTCCCTGGCCGACCTGATCCGTCGCCGCCGCCGCAAGGACCTGCTGGAACTCCGCAAGGAGATCGAACGCGACTTCCCGGACATCGGCGTCGGCTACGAGGACTATGACGACGAAGATGAAGACGACGACTGACGGTCCGCACCGGTGATCATGTCGCCGGAACTGACCCGCTGGCAGCGGGTCCGCCGCTTCGCGGTGCCGGGGTGGATGATCGAGCAGGCCACCGAACGCCGCCTGGCCGGCGACTGGCAGGGCGCCTGCGAGGCCGCGGGCGTCGGCCTCGCCTTCGACCCTTCAGGGCTTCCCGCCGAGGTCGTGGACGACCTGCGGCATCTCGTCCCCGACCTGCTGCGCGCTGGCCGGTTGTCCCCCGGCGAGTTGCATCCCCTGGTCAGGGCGGCCCTCTTCCCCGCCCTTCCGCCGACCGCTTCAGGACCACGCGGCCCGGAACCCCTCCTTCCGGTACGTGTCCGCTGCGGCGGCGAATGGCACGAGGTCACCCACGGCAACGGCGCACTCCTGATCCCGCACAGCCCAGAGGAACAGGGCCGCGAGTTGGCGATGGGCGCCTTCGGCGGCGACGTGAACGGGTGCTTCCTGGCGCAGCGGGCGTGGAGGTCCAGGGAGGGCCGTCTACCCAAGAGGCTGGGCCGCCAGCGGCAGGACCTGCTCCTGTACGTCCAGCACGGCGACACCTCGGCCGTGCTGGAGCTCCTGGACGCCGGATTCGACCCCCACGTCACGGACGGCGACCACCAGACCCTCCTCCACCTGCTCTACCTGGTCGACCACGCCGACCTGCTGCCCCGCCTCCTCGCGGCCGGACTGGACGTGAACGGCCGCGACAACCTGGGCCGCACCCCGCTGCACACCGCGGTCGTGTCCGGCGGCTCACCCGAACTGGTCGCCGCCCTCCGCGCGGCCGGAGCGCGCCTCGACCTGACCGACGCGGCGGGCCTGACCCCGGCCGACCTGATCCCCCGTGGCCAGCGCACCGACCTGGCCGCCCTGCTGACCGAACCCGCCCGCGACCACTCCGGCATCGGAACCGGCCGGGACGACTAGGAAGACGACGTGAACCACAATCTGGCTGCGGCCGACGACATCAACCGGCGGCTGCGAATCTCCCGGACCGAACCGGTCGCGAGCGCGCAGCTCGAAGCGCTCGCGCTGGCCGTTTCGGCGAACCTGCCCGTGCTGCTGTGGGGTGAGCCGGGCATCGGGAAGTCGGCCGGGCTGGAGCAGCTCGCGCGCGGGCTCGGGCTGCCGATGGAGACGGTGATCGCGAGCGTCCACGAGCCCTCCGACTTCGCCGGGCTGCCGATCGTCGGCGACGACCCGGCCGTGACGGGGGTGCCGATGGCGCCGCCCGACTGGGCGGTGCGGGTGAGCAGGGCCGGTGAGGGGCTGGTGTTCTTCGACGAGCTGTCGTCGGCGCCCCCGGCCGTGCAGGCCGCCCTGCTGCGGGTGGTGCTGGAGCGCAGGGTCGGGAGCCTGACCCTGCCCGACCCCGTGCGGATCGTGGCGGCGGCGAACCCGCCGTCGAGTGCGGCCGACGGGTGGCATCTGAGCCCGCCGCTGGCCAACCGGTTCGTCCACCTGCGCTGGACGCACGATCCCCGGACCGTCGCCCGGGGGCTGGCCGGGACCTGGCCGACGGCGCCGATCCCGGCCATCGACCCCCACCGGGTCTCGGGCGCGGTCGCGCGGGCCAGGGGCGCGGTGTCGGGGTTCCTCACCGCCCGGCCGGGGCTGACGCACCACCTTCCGGCCGACGCGGAGAGCCGGGGTGGGGCCTGGCCGTCGCCGCGTACGTGGGAGATGGCGCTCAAGCTCCTCGCGGTCGCCTACGCGAGCGGCACCGGCCGCGAACCCCTGGCGGCGGCGATCGTCGGCGCGGTGGGCGACGGCGCGGGCGTCGAGCTCATCTCCTACCTGGAGGAACTCGACCTGCCCGACCCCGACCGGGTGCTCGCCAACCCCGACGCGTTCAAGCTCCCCGACCGCGGTGACCGCCAGCTGGCGTTCCTGACCGCCGTCGTGGCGGCCGTGCAGGGCGACCTCACCCAGCGCCGCTGGGAGGCCGGGTGGGTGGTGCTGGCCAAGGCGGTGGACGCGGGCGTCCCCGACGTCGCGGCCCGCGCCGCGATGGACCTGGCTTCGATGCGCGACCTCACGTGGCCGGTCCCGCCGGGCATCGACGCCTTCGTCGACCTCCTCCAGCTGTCGGGCGCACTCTGACGATGCCGGACCTGGATCGGGTGAAGCTGCTCGCCGCCCGCTATCGCGCGGCGACCGATCGGCCCTACTTCGCCCCCGCCCTGTACGCCCTCTCGATCGTCCCCAGCGATCAGGTGCCCACGATGGGGGTCGACCGGCACTGGCGCTGTTACGTCTCCCCCGCCTTCGTCGAGGCCACGCCCGTCAACGAGCTGGCCGCGGTCTGGATCCACGAGGTCTCCCACCTCCTCCGTGACCATCACACCCGGGCCGATCGGCTGCCCGCGGCCGAGCAGCGCGATCGGCTGAAGGTCAACGTCGCCCAGGACTGCGAGATCAACGACGACCTGCTCGCCGACCGGCTCCCCCTGCCGGCGGGGCGGATGGAGCCCCGCCTGTTCGGGCTGGAGACGGGCGGGCTGTTCGAGGAGTACGTGCCGAAGCTGCCCGCCATGTCGCACACGGTCGACTGCGGTTCCGGCGCCCATGGGCGGCCCTCCCCGTGGGAGGTCCCGGGCGGTGCGCCCGTGGTCGGGCCGGTCGAGGCCGAGTCGCTGCGGCGGCACACCGCCGAGGCGATGCGGGCGCACCAGCGCAGCCGGGGGACGCTGCCCGAGGGGTGGAAGCGATGGGCCGAGCAGGTGCTCGAACCGGTCGTCGACTGGCGGCAGGTGCTGACGGGGGCGGTCCGCGAGGCGGTGGCGTGGGCGGGTGGCGCGGTCGACTACACCTACCGGCGACCCTCCCGCCGGTCGGCGGCCATGCGCGGGGTGGTGCTGCCGAGCCTGCGGCGTCCGCTGCCGAGGGTGGCGATCGTGGTGGACGCGTCGGGGTCGATGGGCGACGACGAACTCGCCGCAGCGCTGGCCGAGGTGACGGGGGTGCTGCGGGAGGTCGGCGTGCACGGCAACCGGGTGACGGTGCTGGCGTGCGACGCCGACGTGCACGCCGTCTCGCGGGTGACCTCCGCCGAGCAGGTCACCCTGGCGGGCGGGGGCGGCACGGACATGCGGGTCGGCATCTCGGCTGCCCTGGCGGGGCCCGACCGGCCCAACGTGGTGATCGTCCTCACCGACGGATACACCCCGTGGCCGGACGAGCCCGAGTCGTGCCGGTTGATCGCGGCCCTGATCGGCCTGAACGCCCCGCCTCCCCCGGGCTGGGTGGAGACGGTGCGCATCCCCCGGTGAAGTCGTTGCGGCGCGGGTTCTGAGCGGGTGCGGAGCGCCGGACTGCCGCCCGCCACCAGGGGCGGCGGGCGGTGCCGTGGTAGGCGGAGCCGTAACGGAAGAAAGAGCTTTTACCAGGCCACAGGGAACTTGGTCAGGCCGTAGACGACGTTGAACGAGCGGAACTCCGGCTCCCCGGCCTCCCGCAGGTCCGGGAAGCGGTCGAACAGGGCCGGGAAGGCGATGCGCATCTCCATGCGGGCCAGCGGGGCGCCGATGCAGTGGTGGGCGCCGTAGCCGAAGGCGACGTGGGGGCTGTCGGGGCGGGTGATGTCGAAGACGTCGGGGTCCTTGGTCAGGGCGGGGTCGCGGTTGGCCGCCGGGAGGGAGACGACGACCGGGTCACCCTTCGCGATCTTGACGCCGGCGATCTCGGTGTCGGCGGTGGCGACCTTGAGGGCGCCCGAGTGGATGATGGTGAGCCAGCGCAGCAGTTCCTCGACCATGCCGTCGACGCGGGCGGGGTCCTCGCGGAAGAGGGCGAGCTGGTCGGGGTGGCGGAGCAGGGCCAGCGTGCCGAGGCCGATCATGCTGGCGGTCGTCTCGTGCCCGGCGAGCAGGAGCAGGCCGCCCAGGCCGATCAGTTCGACGTCGGTCACGTCGTCGCCGTGGTCGCGCACGAGCATGCCGAGCAGGTCGTCGCCCGGTTCGACCCTGGCCCGCGCGACCAGTTCGCCCATGTAGGCGGCCGATTCCATCTGGGCCTTGCCGCGCGCCTCGGGTGGCAGGTTGAAGTCGAGGAAGACCTTGCCGCGTTCCTGGAAGTCGTCGCGGTCGTCGTAGGGGACGCCGAGCAGTTCGCAGATGACCAGCGACGGGATCGGGTAGGCGTACTGGGTGACCAGGTCGGCGGGGGCGCCGGTGCGCTCCATCTCGTCGAGGTGGTCTTTCACGATCTCGACGACCCGGGGTTCCAGGCGGCGGATGCGACGCATCGTGAACTCGGGGGTGAGCATGCGGCGTAAGCGGGTGTGGTCGGGCGGGTCCATCATGAGCAGGGCGCCCGCTTTCAGGCGCCGGGTCTGTTCCTCGTTCATCGGCGGGATGTTGATCCCGTGCCCGTAACTGAACAGCTCGGCGTTCCTGAGCACGTCACGCACGTCGTCGTAGCGGGTGACCAGCCAGGCCTCGCGGCCGTAGGGCGTGGGCACCCGCGTCACGCCCTGCTCCTCGCGGGCGGCGGTCAGCTCGGGATCGGGGTCGAACCCCTGGCGGCGCAGGTGAAGAGGCATCATCGTGAGGTCTCCTGAGAAAGATCGGCTTACCCCAGCAAGATCCCTCTCCATCGTGACCCGCGCAACCACAACGGCGGAGCCGGGCGCGGACACGCAAGAACTAGCCGAGCAGTGCGCGCACGTGCTGGACGATCTCCTCGTTGGTGTACGCGTGCCCGCCGATCCCCCACCCGCCGGGCACCGCCTCCAGCAGCGTCACCCAGGTCCGCGCGGCCAGGCCAGGGTCTCCGGCCGCCTCGGCCACCAGGCCGGTCAGCTCCCGGACCACGCCGAGCTGCTGCTCCCGGTCGAGGGCGCCCGCGTTGGTGGTGACGGTCACGCGGATGTGGTCGGTGTTCCCCGCCGCGTCGGAGAAGCCGTCGATTTCGTGGACGAAGGCCGCGGTGTTGTCCAGGAAGAAGGGGATGACCGGGACCTTCTCCCAGCGCATCAGCGCCTGGGCGAGCCGGGCCGCCAGCTCGGCGCGGTTCGTGATGAGTCCCTTGGGCGCGTACACATCGATCATGGGCATGGCGTCCACTGTCGTCGCGGCCGGGTGGCGGGGCGATCCCGTGGTGTACGTAGTCTTGGGCGTCGGGCACTACGAACCGAGGTCGGCGGGTTTGGGCGAGCTGGTGGGCCGGGAGGAGGAGTGCGCGCGGCTGCGCGCGGTCCTCGGCGAGGCGCGGCGGGGCATGAGCGGGGTGCTGGTCCTGCGCGGCGGTCCCGGTTCGGGCAAGACCTCCCTGCTCCGGTACGCCTCCACGATCGCCGCCGGGGAGTTCGAGGTGACCCGGTTCGAGGCCGTCGAGTCGGAGGCCGAACTGGGCTTCGCCGCCCTCCACCACGTCCTGCGCCCCTACCTCGGCCACCTCGACACGCTGCCGTCACCGCAGGCCGACGCGCTCCGGCAGGTGTTCGGCCTCCGTGAGCGGTCGGCTCCGCCGGACGCGTTCCTGGTCGGGGTGGCGGCGCTCGGGCTGCTGGCGGCCCGGCCGGGGCACCTGCCGCTGCTCTGTCTCGTGGACGACGCCCACTGGCTCGACCGGGAGTCGGCCCGGGTGCTGACGTTCGTGGCCCGGCGCCTCCACGCCGACTCGACGGCGATGATCTTCGCGACGCGAGACCACCTCGACGGGCTGCCGGTGCTCGACGTCGAGGGGCTGGACCCGGTGGCCGCCGCCCGGCTGGTGGCGGCCTCGGTCGCGGGGGTCGTGGCGGGCGACGTCCAGGAGAAGATCGTCGAGCTCGCCGAGGGCAACCCGCTGGCGCTGGTCGAGATGGCGCGGGCGCTGACCTCCGAGCAGCTCAGCGGGCAGGTCCCGATCCCCGAGCCGGTGCCGGTGGGGGCGCGGATCTTCGTCGGTGAGACGCGCGCACTGCCGCCCGACGCGCGGGCGCTGCTGCTGACTGCCGCCGCCGACCCGACGGGGAGCCCGTCGACTCTATGGCGGGCCGGGGCGGCGCTGGGTTTCGGCGCCTCGGCAGCGGGGCCGGTCGAGGGTTTGCTGGCCATCGGGCCACGGATCGGGTTCCGGCATCCGCTGATCAGGTCGGCGGTCTACCACGACGCGTCCGTCGCCGACCGGATCCGGGTGCACGCCGCGCTCGCCGGCGTGAGCGACGATCCCGAACTGCGGGCCTGGCATCTGGCCGCCGCCGCGACCGGCCCCGACGACGCGGTGGCCGCCGAACTCGAACGCGCCGGCGAACGGGCCGCCGACCGGGGCGGCTGGACGGGCGCCGCGACCCTCCTGGCCAGGTCGGCGGCCCTGTCCACGGACGCGTCGGCCAGAACCCGGCGCCTGCTCACGGCGGCGGAGGCCGCGGTGGTGGGCGGCTCGGCCGACATGGCCCAGACCCTCCTCGACGAAGCCGATCCCGGCCACCAGAGCCGGGCGTACCGGATTCAGGCCCGGATTCACCGCCTCCGAGGCGAGCCCGCCGCGGCCACCGCCTCGCTGCTGGCCGCCGACGAGCACTTCAGGGACACGGATGTCCTCGTGGAAGCGCTCGTGCAGGCGCAGATCAGCGGCGATCTGGCGCCGAACCGTCAACGGGTGGCCGAGGCGGTCAGGGCGCTGCCAGCAGGCCCGGCCGTCACGGTCGGCGATCTCCTCCTCGACGCCGACACCGCCCTCCACCTCGACGGACTCCATGTCGCCGCGCCGATGCTGGCCGGGGCGGTGGCCGCCGTCCGAACCGCGGAACCAGCGTCCGCCGAATGGCTGGCCGCCGCGTGTTCACACGCCGCGCTGCTCGGCGACGACGTGTCGCTGCATGCCCTGGCCGTCCGGTCGGACACCGAGGCCACCCGGCACGGCGCGGTCATCGCGATGGCGCTCGCGCTCAGTTACGCCGGGCTGGCCGAGCTGATCGCCGGGCGGCTCACCGAGGCCGAGCGGCTCTTCGACCGGTGGGCCGCGCTGGAGGAGGCGCGCGGGGGCGATCTTCCGCTGGGCGCGCTGCTGGTGGCGGCCTGGCGTGGCCGGGAGATCGGCCCGCTGGCGGAAGCGGTCACCGAGCGGGCGATGCGGACCGGTCAGGGCTACCAGCTCGGCTACCGCGACTACGCCCTCGGCCTCGCCGATCTCGCCCATGGGCGTTACGACGCCGCCCTCCCCCGGCTGAGGTTCGGCTTCTGCCTGGCCGACGCCGTCGAGGCCGCCGTCCGGGCGGGGCTTCCCCACACCGATCTGGTCGAGCGCCTGGAGCTCCTGGCGATGACGTCCAAGACGCCGGGGCTGCTCGGCGATCTGGCCAGGGCCAGGGCGCTGACCAGTGGTGACGGCGATCTCTACCGGGAGGCCGTGGACCATCACCGCGGCGCCCGGGGGCCCGGACGGCTGGCCCGCAGTCACCAGGTCTACGGCGAGTGGCTCCGCCGGGAGCGGCGGATCAAGGAGGCGCGCGTCCAGCTGCGGGCCGCCCACGGTCTCTTCGCCGAGATGGGCGCCGCCGGGTTCGCCGAGCGGACGGCCCACGAGCTCTCGGCGGCCGGGGATCCGGTGCCGGTCACGCCGGGTGACCGGCCGGAACTCACCGTCCAGGAGGCCCGGATCGCACGGCTCGCGGCCGGGGGCGCGACCAACCCCGAGATCGCGGCGCAGCTGTTCGTTAGTGTCCACACGGTCGACTACCACCTGCGCAAGATCTTCAGGAAGCTCGGGGTGCGGAACCGGCGGGACCTCGCCGGGGCTTGACTCCGGGTTGGAACGCCCATCGTCCAGACCCCTCGGTCCTGCGGATCTACTGACCGAACTCAGGGCGATATGTCCATTTCGGGAGCGGAAGATGGGCATATGACCCGTCCGCTGATCCCGAGCATGCGGCTGGACGAGCTCCTCTCGGAGCTCCAGACGAGGCTCGACGCCGTGCTGGCCACCCGTGATCGGGTCCACACCCTCCTCGAAGCGGTGGTCCTGATCGGCGGTGACCTCGAACTGGAGACGGTGCTGCGGCGGATCGTCGAAACCGCCACCCGGCTGGTCGACGCCAGTTACGGCGCCCTGGGCGTCATCGGCGACGAGCACAGTCTCGTCGAGTTCATCCCCGTCGGGCTCACCGAGGAGGAGATCTCCCGGATCGAGCACTGGCCGCACGGCCTGGGCCTGCTCGGCCAGCTCATCAAGGAGCCCCAGCCGCTGCGGACGGCCCGGATCGCCGACCACCCCGAGTCCTACGGGTTCCCCGACGGCCACCCCCCGATGGGCTCGTTCCTCGGGGTGCCGCTGCGGGTCAGGGACGAGGTCTTCGGCAACCTCTACCTGACCGAGAAGCGCGGCGGCGCCGAGTTCGACGAGGAGGACGAGGCCGTCGTGACCGCCCTGGCCACCGCGGCGGGTGTGGCGATCGAGAACGCGCGGCTGTACGAGGAGACCCGGCGCCGCGAGATCTGGCTGCGCGCCACCGCCGACGTGACCACGAACCTGCTGTCGGGCGCGGGCCCCGGCGACGTGCTGGCCCAGGTGGCCGAGCGGGTCAAGGAGATGGCCGACTCCGACACCGCCCTGGTCTTCTTCCCCACGGACGGCGGCACCTCACTGCGCGCGCTGATCGCCCTGGGCATGGACGGCATGGACGACCTGGTCGGCGGCGAACTCGCCCTCGACACCTCCCTGGCGGGCCAGTCCTTCAAGACAGGCGAGCCCCTGTCGGTCACCGACATGTCCGCCGACGGCTACACGACCATCCACGGCCTGCCGATCGGCCCGGCCGCCGCCATCCCGCTCGGTTCCGCGGGGTCGGTGCGCGGGATCCTGGCCTTCGGCAAACGTCCGGGCCGGATGCCGTTCAGCGCCTCGACGATGAACCTGCTCTGCTCGTTCGCGGCCCAGGCCACCGTGGCGCTCGAACTCGCCGAGGCCCGGCGCGACGCCGAGCGGATCAACCTCCTGGAAGACCGCGACCGCATCGCCAAGGACCTGCACGACGTGGTGATCCAGCGGCTGTTCGCGGTGGCGATGACGCTGATGAGCACGGTCCGGCTGATCGAGCACCCCGAGGCGGCGGGCCGGGTGCAGCACTCGGTCGACGAGCTCGACGCGACCATCCGCCAGATCCGGGCGACGATCTTCGCCCTCCAGGGCCCGCTGGGCTCCGACGAGTCGGGGCTGCGCGCGCGGGCGGCGGAACTGGTCGACAGGACGTACGGGGATCTGGGGTTCCGGCCGGTGCTGCGGCTGGACGGGAAGCTCGACTACGGCGTCTCTGAGGAGATCGCCGACCAGGTGCTCGCGGTGCTGCGCGAGGCGCTGTCGAACGTGGTCCGGCACGCCGAGGCCAAGCGGGTCGAGGTGTCGCTGGAGGCGGGCGACGAGGTGATCCTGGTCGTCGACGACGACGGGGTCGGCCTGCCGCCGAACGGGCGGCGCAGCGGCCTGCGCAATCTGGAGGAACGGGCCACGGCCTGCGGCGGCGCCTTCGAGGCGGGCCCGCGTGAGGGCGGCGGCACCCATCTCGTCTGGCACGTCCCGGTCAACTGACCCCATCGGGCTGCATCTTGGCGGCGTACACGGCGACCTGGGTGCGGCGCTGCATGCCCAGTTTGCCGAGCAGCCGTGAGACGTGGTTCTTGACGGTCTTCTCCGCCAGGAACATCTCGTCGCCGATCTGCCGGTTGGTCAGGCCCTCGCCGATGTACTCGAGGATCCGGCGCTCCTGGTCGGTCAGGACGGCCAGCGGGTCGCGGCGGCCACTGTCCTCGCGGAGCCGGCGCAGCATCGTGGTGGTGGCCTTCGGGTCGAGCAGCGAGCGGCCCCCGGCCACCGTGCGCACCGCCCCCACCAGGTCACATCCGTGGATCTGCTTCAGCACGTAGCCGGACGCCCCGGCCATCACGGCCTGGAAGAGGGCGTCGTCGTCGGCGTACGAGGTCAGCATCAGGCACGGCAGTTCGGGCACGGCGCTGCGGACCTCGCGGCAGACGTCCACCCCGCTGCCGTCGGGCAGCCGGACGTCCAGGACGGCCACGTCGGGCCGGATCGCGGGGATACGCGTGATCGCCGACGCGACGGACCCGGCCTCACCGACGACCCTGATGTCGCCCTCGGCCTCCAGCAGCGCGGCCACACCGCGCCGCACCACTTCGTGATCGTCAACGAGAAATACGCGAATCATGTCTTCAAACGTATTCGTCCCCTTTGTCCCTAGATAGGGACCAAAGTCACTGTTTGCCTGGTTAGGGACTTTCGGCCCTGGGTATTTGCGCAGCTCAAGCGTTGTTATGGAAGCAAGGGCGAAAACCAAGGGGGAGTCATGAGGGATGTAACAGTCGGTGTCGACGGTTCGCCGATGTCGCTGGCGGCCGTTCAATGGGCCGCGGATGACGCCGCCCGCAGGGGTTCGTGGCTGCGCGTCGTCCATGTGATCGACCGGTCTCCGTACGAGCTCACGCAGTCGCCGGAGCTCGACGCACAGCTCGCGGACGCGGCCTGCCGGATCATGACCGAGGCCGAGAAGACCGCGCGCGACCAGCGGCCCGGCCTCGGGATGCGCCTGCAGAGCATCGAAGGCCGCCCGGCCGACGTGCTGCGCAGGCTCGCCGACGAGTCGGCCGAGCTGGTGCTCGGCAGCCGGGGCATGGGCCGGACGGCCGGCAGCATCCTGGGCTCGGTCAGCATGCAGCTCGCCGGGCACGCCCGCGGCCCGGTCGTCATCGTCCGCGACCGGCCGAGGAACCGCGTCGGCGAGATCGTGGTCGGCCTCGACGAGACCGCCGACTGCCAGCGCCCGATCTCCTACGCCTTCGAGCAGGCGGACCTGAACGGCTCGGAGGTGCGCGCCCTGCACGCCTGGGCCCTGCCCACGCACACCTACGCCCCGGAGATCACCTTCGACCTCGAGAAGGTCAGGGCCGGTCAACGCGCCGTCGCCGCCAGCCAGCTCGCCAAGCACCGCAAGCGCTACCCGCGGCTGGAGGTCTTCGACGACCTGCGCTCCGCGCACCCGGTCGAGGCCCTGGTCGACGCCTCCCGCGAGGCCGACCTCGTCGTGGTCGGCTCGCACGGACGCGGCCGGGCCGGGTCGATGGTCATGGGCTCGGTCAGCCGCAGAGTGCTCCGGCACGCCCGCTGCCCGATCGCCGTCGTGCGCCCGTGCGGGAGCCACTGACGTTCCGACAGGTTTCGATCTGGTTTCGGACCCTTGACAGCACCCAACTGAACAGCGATATTTCGGGACTAACTTTACCAATAAAGAAAGTGAGCCCGATGGCTGCGACCGATCGTGGTGACCTCACCCGGACGGCGATCCTCGCCCTGCTCGGCACGGTCGGGCCGCTCAGCCGCACGGAGATAGCCAAGGAGCTGGACCTCTCCCCCGCGACGGTCACCCAGCTCACCAAGGCGCTCATGGCGGCGGGCATGCTGGAGGAACTCGACCTCCAGCCGTCCAGAGGCGGACGCCCCGCCCAGCGCCTGGGCCTGGCCGGAACGGCCGGACGCGCGCTCGGCGTGAAGGTGACCGCCGAGCACCTGGTCATCGTCGAGGTCCGCCTCGACGGCGACGTCCTCGGCACCTGGGAGACCCCCTTCGACCCCTCCTCCCCCGACGCGCTCGGCGACCTGTCGGAAGCGGTCGCCGACGTGCTGGGCCGGGTCCCCCCTCTGCTCGGCGTCGGGGTCTGCGTCCCCGGCAGCGTCGACGACCAGGCCGTCGGGACCGTGAACGCCCCCACTCTCGGCTGGCAGGCCATGCCGGTGGGCGACCGCCTGCGCCGCCGCCTCAAGCTTCCCGTCCTCCTGGAGAACGACGTCAACGCGCTGGCCGTGGCCGAACGCCTCTACGGCCGGGGCCGTACCCACCGCGACTTCCTCGTGCTGACCATCGGCCGCGGCGTCGGCGCCGCGATCGTCGCCGACGGCCGCGTCTACCGAGGCGCCCGCGGCGGCGCCGGCGAGTTCGGGCACGTCCCGGTCGCCGTGGACGGCCCGTTGTGCGGTTGCGGTGTGTACGGCTGCCTCGAAGCGATCGTCGGAGCGGCGGGTCTCGTGGCTTCGGCCCAAGAGCGCGGCCTGGCCGTCACGACGGTCGACGGCCTCGGCGCCCTTGCCGCAAGCGACCTTAGAGCACGCGCGATCTTCGCCGAGGCCGGCACCATCCTCGGGCGGACGACGGCGGGGTTGATAAACGTCGTCGATCCCGAGGTCGTCGTGGTCCTCGGCGAGGGGACGGCGCACTGGGAGTACTGGCGCGAGGGCTTCGACACGGCGGTCCGCAGGCAGCTCATGCCCGGCCGCCGCGACATCGAGATCGAGGTCGAGAGCTGGGACGACACCTCCTGGGCCCAGGGCGCCGCCGCACTGGTCCTCGCCACCCCTTTCGACACCGAGGGTGCGGCGGGTGAACAGGGCCGGATGGTCCGCGCTCGGCTGATAGGGGCGAGCTCATGACCCTGACCGAAGCCCCGCCGCAGGCTCCCGCCCGTCAGCCGCTCCGGCCGCCGAAGAAGCGGCTCCGGTACGCCCTCACCGTCGCGGTCTTCCTGCTCCCCAGTGCGATCCCGCTGCTGCTGTTCACGCTCATCCCGATGGCCGGATCGCTCTGGACGTCGTTCCACGAGTGGAACCTGATCACCCCGATGCGCTGGGTCGGGCTGGACAACTACGCCGACCTGCTCGGGAGTGAGGAGACGCGGGCCGCGTTCGGGCACACGCTTTACTTCATCGCCGGGTACCTCCCGCTGGTCTACGCGGGTGGCCTGGGGCTGGCGATGCTGCTCAACCGGGCCATGAAGGGCCGGGACATCTTCCGGGCGATCTACTTCCTGCCGGTCGTCACGTCGTGGGTCGTCGTGGCGCTGCTGTGGAAGTGGCTGCTCAACCCGGCCTCGGGGATCGTCAACTGGGCGATCTCGCTGGTCGGGCTGGAGGGCCCGGGGTGGTGGACCGACCCCGACTGGGCGATGCCCTCGATCATCCTGGCCTCGGCCTGGAAGGACCTGGGCTTCGTGATGATCATCCTGCTCGCGGGCCTCCAGGCCATCCCGAAGGAGTACATCGAGGCCGCGCGGGTCGACGGCGCCAACGCCTGGCAGCGGTTCCGCAGCATCACCCTGCCGCTGCTGTCGCCCAGCACGTTCTTCGTCGTCGTCATCTCGCTGATCAACGGGTTCCAGGTCTTCGACCAGGTCCACGTCATGACCGGCGGCGGACCGGCCGGCGCGACGCAGGTCGTCGTCGAGCAGGTCTACAACCTGACCTTCAAGTACGGCCGCGCCGGAGAGGCGTCCGCCCTGTCGTGGCTGCTGTTCGCGGTCGTGCTGGTGGTCACGGTCTTCCAGATCCGCGGTCAGCGCCGGTGGGTGAACTATGGCTAAAGCAGGCAAATACGCCCTCGTCGCGCTGGGCGCCCTGATCATGCTGTTCCCGTTCGCCTGGGCGGTGATCACCTCGCTGACCCCGGCGGGCACCGTCCTCCAGACGCCGCCCGACTTCGCCCCCGACAACGCCACGCTCGACGGCTACTCCCGGCTGCTGGAGACCATGCCGTTCTGGCGGATCATGTTCAACAGCCTCTGGATCGCCGTCGCCTCGACCGTGTTCCAGCTGGTCACGAGCGCGATGGCGGCCTACGCCTTCGCCCGGCTGCCCTTCCCGGGCCGGGGCGCGCTGTTCGCCGTCTACCTGGCGACGCTGATGGTCCCGCTGCAAGTGCTGGTCGTGCCGCTGTTCATCGAGATGCGGACGTTCAACCTGACCGACACCTACTTCGCGATCCTGGCCCCGACGATCGCCTCGGCGTTCGGCGTGTTCCTGCTCCGGCAGGCCGTCCAGCAGGTGCCGAAGGAGTTCGACGAGGCGGCCGTCCTCGACGGCGCCGGGCACTTCCGGATCTTCGCCCTGGTCGTGCTGCCGCTGATCAGGCCCGCCCTCGCCACGTTCGCGATCTTCGGGTTCATGGCGAGCTGGAACAGCTACCTGTGGCCGCTGGTGATCATCAGGTCGCCCGAGTTCATGACGCTCCCGCTGGGGCTGGCCAACCTGCACGGCCAGTTCACCACCGAGTGGAACGTCGTGATGGCCGGGTCGGTCGTCAGCGTCGTCCCGATCCTCATCCTCTACCTGTTCGCCCAGAAGCACGTCATCGCCTCCGTCGCCCAGTCGGGCCTCAAATAACACCCCCCGAAGTAAAGGAACCACCATGGCCGGATCAGCCCGGGTCGTCGCCGCGACCCTGATCACCGCTCTGCTCGCGACCGCCTGCTCGCAGGGGTCGGCGACCCGTACGGAAGAGCCCGCCGCGGGCGGCAAGGTCACGCTGCGCTACTTCACCTTCTCCGCCGCGCCCGACCACGTGAAGGACCTCGACACGATCGTCGCGGCGTTCGAGAAGGAGAACCCCACGGTCGACGTGCAGGTCGAGACGGCGCCGTACGACCAGTACTTCACCAAGCTCCAGACCAGCCTGGCGGGCCAGACCGCCCCCGACACCTTCGAGCTGAACTACGAGAACTTCGTCACCTACGCCGGGGCGGGCAGCCTGCTCGACCTGGGCACGGCGGGCGGCGACACCGACACCTCCGGCTACGCGCAGGAGTCGCTGAACGCCTTCAAGCACGACGGCAAGCAGTTCGCGCTCCCGGCCTCGTTCTCCACCGTCGTCCTGCTCTACAACAAGACCCTGTTCGAGAAGGCCGGCGTGCCGCTGCCCACCGCCGACTGGACGTGGGAGGACGAGAAGGCGGCGGCGGAGAAGCTGACGTCCAAGGACGTCTTCGGCGACTACCAGCCGGTCACGTTCTTCGAGTTCTACAAGGCCCTGAAGCAGGCCGGTGGCGAGTTCATGGCCGGTGGCAAGTCGACGTTCAACAGCCCGCAGGGCGTCAAGGCCGCGAAGTGGCTGGTCGAGAAGGTCGGCAAGACCATGCCGACCGAGGCCGAGATCGGCGGCACCGTCGACTTCGACACCAACCTGTTCAAGTCGGGCAAGCTCGCGATGTGGCACAACGGCATCTGGCAGTTCGCCGGGCTGAAGGACGTGCCTTTCGAGTGGGACGTCGTGGTCGAGCCCGGCGACACCCAGAAGGCCAGCGCCGTCTTCCACAACTCGGTGGCCGCCTCGACCACGACGAAGCACCCGCGTGAGGCGTACGCCTGGGCCAAGTTCCTGAGCAGCTCCAACGTGGCCGCCACGACCCGCATCGCCGGTTCGTGGGAGCTCCCGCCGGTCTCCGACAAGACCGTGCTGGACGGCTACCTGAAGGACCCGGTCCCGGCCAACCGCCAGGCCGTCTTCGACTCGCTGAACAGCATCGCCCTGCCGCCGGTCATCGCCCGCCAGCAGGAGATGCAGGACGCCGTCACCCAGGAGCTCACCGAGGCCGCGGCCGGTCGCAAGTCCGTCGAGGACGCGCTGTCCGAGGCCGCCACCAAGGTCGACGCCCTTCTCGGCTAGGAGAGAACCAGCATGATCGACTTGATGTCTCGCAGCGTCCAGGTGATCCGCGGGAATCAGTCGCCCTCGGGGGCCTATCCGGCGTGTCCGACCTTCTCCGCCTACGCGGGCTACGCATGGCTCCGCGACGGCGCGTTCATCGCCGAGGGCATGTCCCGCGTCGGCGAGGAGGCCTCGGTCACCGCCTTCCACGAGTGGTGCGCGCGGGTCATCACCGCGCGCACCGCGCAGGTGGACGACCTGATCTCCCGTCGACACGGGCCTCTCTCACCTGGGGAGATGCTGCCGACCCGGTTCACCCTGGACGGCGCCGACGGCACCGACGAGTGGTGGGACCATCAGCTCGACGGCTACGGCACCTGGCTGTGGCAGCTCGCCGAGCACGCCGGGCGCTACTCCGTGGACGTCCCGATGGAGGCCGTCCGGGTGGCCTCGCGCTACCTGGCGGCGTTCTGGGACAGCCCCTGCTACGACTGGTGGGAGGAGCACGTCGAGCAGCGCCACGTGGCCACGCTCGGCGCCGTCCACGCCGGTCTGCGGGCCGCCGTCGCGCTCGGGGTCACCGACGCCGAGGTGAAGGAGGCGATCGGCGGCATCGAGGCGCTGATCACCGCCGAGGGCGTCTCGGAAAAAGGCCACCTGCGCAAATGGCTGGGCTCCGACGAGGTCGACGCGAGCCTGCTGGCGTGCGTCGCCCCCTTCGGCCTGTACGCCCCCGACCACCCCGTGGCCGTCGCGACCGTCGCCGAGGTCGAACGGCAGCTCGCCCATGAGGGCGGGGTCTACCGCTACCGCGCCGACACCTTCTACGGCGGCGGCCGGTGGGTGCTGCTGGCGGGCTTCCTCGGGCTGAACCACGCCGCCGCCGGGCGTCCGGAGGAGGCGTCGAGGTACCTGTCGTGGATGGCCGCCCAGGCCCTCCCCAACGGTGACCTGCCCGAACAGGTCTCCGACGTCCTGCTCTTCCCTGACCGTCACGACGAGTGGCTACAGCGCTGGGGCACGGTCGCCACGCCCCTGCTGTGGTCGCACGGCATGTACCTGATGCTGGGAGCCGACCTGTGATCCGTCATCGTCCCTATGGCTCTGGCCACCCCTACGCCGTCTCCGAGGACCAGCGCGTCCCCTCGCTGCCGTTCGAGGGCCAGCCCGTCGAACTGCGCGTGCGCTCGTCGGCGACCGAGGTGGTCTGCGAGTTCGACGGCGTCGACCTGCCGATGACGCGCCTCTTCTCGGGTGAGGGCCCCGCCGTCACCGACGGCGGTCACCTGGCCGCCGCCCAGGCCAAGGCGGCCCGCGCGGCGGTCGGATCATGGACGGTGATGACGGGTCCGCTGGCGTTCGGGAACCGCTACCGCTACCGGTTCCGGGAGCCCGGTCGTACCACCAGGTGGTTCGAGGTGTCGGCGGCGCGGTGGGTCCCCGGGAAGATCGGCGTGAGTGGGACCGACCGGGTCGTGCCCGGGTCGGTCGAGTGGCTGGTGGACGCCGACGGACCCAGAAGAGTCCGTTTCTCGCTTCAGCTCCGTGAAGACGATCACCTGGTCGGGTTCGGCGAGCGCTTCGACGCCGTCGACCAGCGGGGCCACGACCTCGACGCGGTCGTGTTCGAGCAGTACAAGGGGCAGGGGGCGGCGGGGAAGACGTACCTGCCGATGCCCTTCGCCTTCGTCATCGGCGACCAGCCGTGGGGTTTCCATGTCCGGACCTCGCGCCGCACCTGGTACACCGCCGACGGCGACCTGCTGACGGTCGAGGCGGAACTCGGTCCGGACGCCGACCTGGAGATCGCCTTCTACGACGGCGACCCCGCCGCCGTGCTGGCCCGGTTCCTCGACGAGGCCGGTCACCCCACCGAGCTGCCGTCGTGGGTGTTCCGCCTGTGGGCCAGCGGCAACGAGTGGAACACCCAGGCCCGGGTGCTGCACGAGATGGACCGGCACCGCGAGCACGACATCCCGGTCGGCGCCCTGGTCATCGAGGCGTGGAGCGACGAGACCACCTTCACCGCCTTCCGCGGCGCGGTGTACGAGCCCTCCCCCGAACCCCACTCCCTCGCCGACTACACCTTCCCGCCCGACGGGCCGTGGCCCGACCCGAAGGGCATGATCGACGAACTGCACGACCGTGACATCAAGGTCCTGCTCTGGCAGATCCCGCTCCAGAAGATGCGCCCCCACCCCCGCCACCAGGCGGCGCTCGACGCCGAGCAGCTGGTCGAGAAGGGCTACGGCGTCCGCGAGGCGAACGGCAAGCCCTACCGGAACCGCGGCTGGTGGTTCCCGCTCGCGCTGATGCCCGACCTGTCCGCGCAGGAGGTCCGCGACTGGTGGACCGCCAAGCGCGCCTACCTCGTGTCGGAGATGGGCGTGGACGGCTTCAAGACCGACGGCGGCGAACACGCCTGGGGCCACGACCTCCGCTACGCCGACGGAAGGCGCGGCGACGACGGCAACGGCCTGTTCCCGGTGAACTACGCCCGCGCCTTCGGCGACCTGCTCCGCCGCCACGGCAAGGCCCCGGTCACCTTCAGCCGCGCCGGTTTCACCGGCTCACAGCCGCACGGCGCGTTCTGGGCCGGCGACGAAGACTCGACGTGGACGGCCTTCGAGTCGTCGATCCGAGCCGGGATCACGGCTTCGGCCTGCGGCATCGTCTACTGGGGCTGGGACCTGGCCGGGTTCTCCGGCGACCTGCCCACCGCCGAGCTCTACCTGCGCGCGGCCGGGACCTCGGCGTTCATGCCGATCATGCAGTACCACTCGGAGTTCAACCACCACCGCACCCCCATCCGCGACCGCACCCCGTGGAACATCGCCGAGCAGACCGGCGACGCGACGGTCATCCCGGTGTTCCGCGACTTCGTGAAGCTCCGGGAGCGGCTGGTGCCCTACCTGACCGAGCAGGCGGCGATCGCGGTGGCCGGTGGGAAACCGCTGATGAGGGGCCTGTTCTTCGATCATCGGGAGCCGGAGATCTGGCGGTATCCGCTCCAGTTCAAGCTGGGCGACGCGCTGCTCGTCGTCCCCGTCACCGCGCCCGGCGCCACCGACGTCGCCGCCTACCTGCCCGAGGGCGAGTGGGTGGACGTGTGGACCGGCGAGGTGCTGCCCGGTGGGCGGGAGGTCACCCTTCCGGCGCCCATCGAGCGTCCTCCAGTGCTCTGTGCCTCCGAGCACTGGCCGCGTTTGAGAGGAGTGTTCCTGTGATCCGGTTACGCTCGGGCGTCACCGTCGTGGTCCTCGCCCTACTCGCCACGATGTTTCACGCCCTTCCCGCAGCCGCTCTCGACGGCGTCCACCACAATCCGACCGGCATCGACGATCTCTACTCCACCGAACCGACCGAGCGTTCTCCCCGTGACCCGATGGCCGGGGAGGCCGTCACGATCAGGGCCACGACCTGGCCGATCGAGGCCGGGCAGACCGTCTGGATCACCTGGACGAAGAACGGCGTCGCGCAGACCCCGATCGGCGCCGCCTGGGACTACAACCAGGGCAACAACTCCTACTGGCGCATCCCCCTCGGCTCGTTCGTCCGGGGCGACGCGATCTCCTACACCGTCAACGCCAACGTGAACGGCACCGGCCAGCGCAGCGTGGGGCCGTTCACGTTCAAGGTGACGTCGTGGTCGACGGTCACCAACGTCGTCTCGTACGTGAACAACGGCACCTCGGTCGACGTGACGACCGGCGACTCGGCGGGGTCGTTCACCCCGAAGATCCGGTTCGCCTTCCCCGCTCTCGACCGGTTCCGCACCCAGATCGCGCCCGCGGGCAGCGGGCTGAACATCAGCGGCGTGTCCGGCTACACGGTCACCAACTCGGCGTCGGAGCTGACGCTGTCGACGTCGTCCCTGGTGCTGAAGATCCAGAAGACGCCCTACCGCCTGTCGGTCTACAAGGGCGACGGGACGACGCTGATCACGCGGCAGTACGACCCGGCGGTGTTCCGGAACATCGGCTGGGCCAGCGACGGAGTCTCCACGGTCACGAAGATCGAAGACCACTTCCTGTCGCCCGCCGGAGAGCGGTTCGAGGGCTTCGGCGAGCGCTACGACCGGCTCGACCAGCGCGGCACCGACGTGCACAACTACGTCTACAACCAGTATCGCGACCAGGGGTCGTGGCGGCGGACGTACCTGTCGACGCCGTTCTTCCTCAACTCCGCCGGTTACGGCGTCTACATCCCCTCGACGCGCTACTCCATCTTCAACCTGAACACCCACCTGAACGACCTGGCCGGTTTCTCCGTCGACACCGGTGGGGCGTTGAACTCGACGCTCGACTACCACTTCTTCGCGGGCACGCCCGCGGACATCGTCGACGACTACACCGCGGTGACCGGCAGGCCGCAGTTGCCGCCCAAGTGGGCGTTCGGCCTGTGGATGTCGGCCAACGAGTGGAACACCCAGTCGGAGGTCACCGCCGAACTGGCCAAGCCCGGCACCAACAACATCCCGCACTCCGCGATCGTGCTGGAGCAGTGGAGCGACGAGGCGACCTTCTACGTCTGGCACGGCGCGACGTACACGGCGAAACCGGGCAGCGGGAAACTCGCGCTGACCGATCTGACCTTCCCGCCGGGCACGGCGTGGAGCGACCCCAAGGCGATGGTCGACGACGCCCACTCCAAGGGCATCAAGGTCATCCTCTGGCAGATCCCGGTGTTCAAGGAGAACTTCGACTCCAACCCGTCGACCGCACCGCAGCAGCACCTCAACGACCGGTCGTATGCCCAGACCCAGGGCTATCTGGCCACGCAGCCGGGCGGTTCGCCCTACCGGATCCCGACCGGCCAGTGGTTCGGCGACAGCACCGTGCCCGACTTCACCTCGGCCGCCGCGCGGAACTGGTGGATGAGCAAGCGCGACTACCTGATGGACGACGTCGGCATCGACGGCTTCAAGACCGACGGTTCCGAGGCGGTGTTCGGGCGGGGTGTCTCCTTCGCCGACGGGCGCAAGGGCGACGAGATGCACAACGCCTACCCGAACTCCTACCTGTCGGCCTACAACACGTACGTGAAGGGCAAGAAGCCCGACGGGACGATCTTCAGCCGGGCCGGGACCGCCGGGGCGCAGTCGACCTCGATCTTCTGGGCCGGCGACCAGAACTCCTCGTTCCCCGCCTTCCAGGAGGCGGTGCGGGCGCAGCTCACCGCCGGGCAGTCGGGGGTGCCGTTCACCGCGTGGGACATGGCCGGGTTCACCGGCACCTTCCCGAGCGCCGAGCTCTACCTGCGTTCGGCCGCCCAGGCGACGTTCTCGCCGGTCATGCAGTATCACTCCGAGACGGCCAACCCGGGCGTGTCGGAGGCGCGGACGCCGTGGAACGTCCAGGCGCGCACCGGGAACACGAACGTGATCCCGTATTTCCGGAAGTTCGCGAACGTGCGGATGAACCTGATCCCCTACCTGTACACGGAGGCGAAGGCGTCGTCGCTGACGGGTGCGCCGATGATGCGGGCGATGAGCTACGCCTACCCTGCCGACTCCACGGCCGCCGCCCTCGACCAGCAGTACATGTTCGGGCCGCAGCTGCTCGTCGCGCCGATCACCACCGCCGGGGCCACGTCGAAGAACGTGTACCTGCCCGCCGGTGAGTGGTACGACCTGTGGAACGGCGGGCGGTTCACCGGGCCGGGGACCAAGACGTACAACGCCGGGCTGGACACGATCCCCGTCTACGCGAAGGCCGGGGCGATCATCCCGCTGAACCTGAACGCGGGGTACGAGCTGGGCGGGAACATCTCCAACAGCGTCTCGTCGTACGCCAACCTCGTGTTCCGGATCTATCCGTCGGGCACCTCGTCGTACTCCTACTTCGAGGACTCCGCGGGGCTGTCCCGGACCGTCACGTCCACCGAGAACTGGGCCTCTCACACGGTCGGCGTCTCGGTTCCGGCTCTGACGACCACTTCCACGCTCCAGGTGGCCTCCACGCAACCGTCGTCGGTGACCGGGGCGACCGCCCGCGCGTCGCTGGCCGCGTTGCAGTCGGCCACCGAGGGCTGGTGGTGGGATCCGGTGCAGCAGCTCACGTACGTGAAGCTGGCCTCCAGCGCCTCCGCGCGGTCGGTCACCCTGAACGGGGTCGACAAGGCCGCCTACGAGGCCGAGTTCGGCGCCGGGGTCGGCGTCTCCACCAACACCGACCACGCCGGGTACACCGGCACCGGGTTCGTCGACGGGTTCGCCTCCTCGGGCGACTCGGTGACCTTCGCGGTACGGGCCGACGCCACGGGCAGCCACCAGCTCAAGTTCCGCTATTCGACGACGGTCGCCTCCACCCGGACCGTCTATGTGGACGGGGTGTCGGTCGGAACACTGAACCTGCCCGCACTGCCGAACTGGGATACCTGGGGCACGGCGACGCTCACCACGAACCTCACGGCCGGAGCCCGATCGATCAAGATCGAGTACGCCTCCAACGGCATCAACCTGGACAACCTGGTGGTGGCGCGGCCATGAGAAGACTGATCATTCTGGCTCTTCTCGTGAGCAGCTTCTTCGTGGCCCTGCCCGCCGAGGCCGCCGTGCAGCGGGTGCAGTTCACCAGCGGGTCGACGTACCTGATCGCCGAGTTCCTCGACGACGACCTCGTGCACTTCGAACTCGCGCAGGGCACCAGCCCCGGCACCGGGTCACCGCTGTTCACGACCCCGCAGGTGCTCAAGACCGACTACACCGGACCTACCAGCTTCAGCCAGGTCGGGAACGTCATCACGACGGCGTCCATGAAAGTGGAGGTCACCTCCGGGACGCTCTGCGTGAAAGTCTCCGACCCCACCCGACTGCTCTATGAGGCCTGTCCGCGTAATCTTGCGCAAGCCTGGAAGGGTCTGTCGGTCACGAAGGGCTCGATCCAGCACGCCTACGGCCTGGGTGAGCAGTTCTTCATGGGCGGCAGCGCCGACGGCGACTGGGTCGGCCGCACCCGCTCCCCCGGCGGCACCTACGGCAACGCCATGGTCTGGGACACCGACAACGGCCCGGTCGGGAACACCCAGATCCCGATCCTGTTCGCGGTCGGCGCGTCCAACCTGAACTACGGGCTGTTCCTCGACCAGGTCTACAAGCAGGAATGGAACCTGACCGGCGACCCGTGGACCATCGACACCTGGGGCGACCAGCTCCGGTGGTACACGATGACCGGCCCCGACCTCCCTGACCTGCGCAAGGACTACCTGGAGCTGACCGGCAGGCCGCCGGTGCCGCCGAAGAAGGCGTTCGGCATGTGGGTGTCGGAGTTCGGCTACGACAACTGGACCGAGATCGACAACCGGCTCGCCGGGCTGCGCACGGCGAAGTTCCCCGTGGACGGGTTCGTGCTCGATCTGCCGTGGTTCGGCGGCGTGACCGCCGGGTCGGACAACACGGCGATGGGCTCGCTGACGTGGGACACCTCCGACTTCCCCGCGCCCGGTACGAAGATCGCCAACTACGCGGCCAATGACGGTGTCGGGCTGATGACGATCGAGGAGTCGTACATCGGCAGGAACCGCGCCGAACACACCGACATGGCCTCGCGGGGCTACCTGGTGCGGGCGGGCTGTTCGACGTGCGCGCCGACCTATCTGACCACCAACGACTGGTGGGGCCGCGGCGGGATGATCGACTGGACGCAGAACGCGGCCGGCGACTACTGGCACGGCCTCAAACGCCAGGCGCTCAGCGACCAGGGAATCCTCGGCCACTGGCTCGACCTGGGCGAACCCGAGATGTACGACGCGGCCGACTGGACCGCCGGGGTCCTGCCCGGCAAGCACGCCCACGCCGACTACCACAACGTCTACAACCTGAAGTGGGCCGAGAGCATCGCAAGGAATTACGCGTCCGGCACGAAAAGACCGTTCATGCTCGCGCGGTCGGGCGCAAGTGGCATGCAACGGCACGGCGTGGCGATGTGGTCGGCCGACATCGGGTCGAAGCTGACGGCGCTGGCGCAGCAGCAGAACGTCCAGATGCACATGTCGATGTCCGGCATCGACTACTTCGGCTCGGACATCGGCGGCTTCCGCCGCGAGATGCTCGACTCGGACCTGGACGAGCTCTACACCCAGTGGTTCGCCAACGGCGCCTGGTTCGAGGTGCCGCTCCGCCCGCACACCGAGAACCTGTGCAACTGCGCCGCGACCTCGCCCGACTCGATCGGGGACGTGACCAGCAACCTGGGCAACCTGCGGCGCCGGTATGAGCTGACGCCCTACTACTATTCGCTGGCCCACCGGGCCTACCTGACCGGTGAGCCGGTCGTCCCGCCGCTGGTGTACCACTACCAGAACGACGTGAACGTCCGGGAGATGGGCCACCAGAAACTGATCGGCAAGGACCTGCTGGTCGGCGTCGTGGCCGGGGAGGGCGAGCGCTCGCGCAACATGTACCTGCCCGCCGGGACCTGGTACGACTACGCGACCGGCGAGAAACTCGTGTCGACCGGCCAGTGGTTCAACGACCGCCCGTTATGGGTCAACGGCGAGTTCCGCCTGCCGACCTTCGCGCGGGCCGGGGCGATCATCCCCAAGATGTTCGTGGACGACAAGACCATGAACGTCCTCGGCAAACGCACCGACGCCTCCACCCGGAACGAACTGATCACCCGGGTCTACGCGTCACCGACCGCAAGTTCTTTCACCCTGTACGAGGACGACGGTTCCACGACCGCCTACAAGTCGGGCTCGGTACGGACGACTCTTCTCAGCCAATCGCTGTCCGGCTCGGTCGCGACCGTCACCGTCGCGGCCTCCTCCGGGACCTACACGGGAGCGCCGTCGTCGCGCTCGAACGTGGTGGAACTGGTGGCGGACACGCAGGCCAGCGGGGTGACGCTGAACGGATCCGCCTTGACGCAGCACGCGTCGAAGACGGCCTTCGACGCCGCGTCGAGCGGGTGGTACAACGCGGGAGGCGGCGTGATCGTGGCGAAGTCGGCGTCGGTGGCCGTCGGTACGGCGAAAACCTTTGCGTTCACGCTGGGCCAGGCGGTGTCGTCGATGACGTTCAGTTGCGCGAACGGGACCACCACGGCCGGGCAGTCGGTGTACGCGGTGGGGAGCGCGCCCCAGCTCGGGGCGTGGTCGGTGGCCAGCGCGGTGAAACTGTCACCGACGTCATATCCGACGTGGACGGGGACGGTCGCCAAGCTGCCGCCGGGGACGTCCATCGAATGGAAGTGCGTGAAACGCCAGGAGGCGGGCTTCCCGGACACGGCCGACGCGTGGGAACCGGGCGCCAACACGGCGTTCACGGCCCCGGCGAGCGGCTCGGGAGGAACCACTTCGGGTTCGTTCTGACGTTACGGGTCACAGCGCCTTCACCTGCCGGTGGGGGCGCTGTTTCCTTGCCCCTCCGCCGAGATGATCCGGGCGGCGTCATCCGCGACCTCGGGCCACACCTCGATGCCCTCGTCATCGAAAGCCACCTTGAGCGCCCCCTCTACCGTCAGGCCTTCGTGGCCCGCCCGCAACCAGAGCGAATCGCGATGACCAGAGGATCGGAGTCGGGCGCGAGATATGCGTGACCCGGGAAATAGTCGAGATGAAGGTGATCCGAATGATCGGCACCTGTGGCGAACTCCTCGATGTTCTCGGAAAGAAGATCCAGCGCCCCGCGCCCACCGCAGATTCTCAGAGAGGAACCCCGCGCCCAAAGACGGATCGAGTCGCCCGGCGCCTCCTGAAATTCCAGCCCGGACAACGATCGGCTGTACGGAGCTGGTTCACGATTCTCGGAGAGGTCGCATCGTCCAGTGCCACTCCGCAAGGATTGGGCAAGAGCCCGCAGCTCCGGCCGGGTTCCGGACAGCTCCAGTTCAGCGGTCGAATCTGCCCTCAGGACCTGCAGCATCGCGATTCCCGTCATTCATCAGCCGTTGAAGACCTGGAGCGAACCACTCATGTGGACCGACATTCTCGCCGATGAAGCTCCGGAGCCCTACCTGGCCCGGCTCGGGACGATCTTCGCCCGCTTCGACCGACAGGACTCCGGCAACGTCTCCTACGGTGTCGCCTTAGACGGCGAACGCCTCTTCGTGAAGACCGCGGGCCGTCCCGACCATGTCCCCTTCCTCACCCACGCGCAACGCGTCAACCTGCTGCACAACGCGGTCAGGCTGGCCCGCGCCTACCGGCACCCCGCGCTGCCGGCCCTCCGTGCCGTCGTCGACTCCGCGCACGGCCCGATGCTCGTCTACGACTGGGCCGACGGGGAACTCGTCGGGGTCCCCCGCGAGCACCGCGACGACCCGGCGTCGTCGTTCCAGCGTTTCCGCGGCCTGCCACCCGACCGCATCCTGGCCGCCCTGGACACGATCGTCGACGTCCACGACCTCCTGGGCCGCGCCGGCGAGATCGCCGTGGACTTCTACGACGGATGCCTCCTGTACGACTTCAGCACCCACCGCCTGTCCCTGATCGACCTGGACAACTACGTCCCCGCGCCGTTCCGCAATGAGATGGGCCGGACGTTCGGCTCGTCCCGCTTCATGGCGCCGGAGGAGTTCACCCTGGGCGCCCTCATCGACCAGCGCACCAGCGTGTTCACCCTGGGCCGCACCGCCCTGATCCTCCTCGGCGAGCACCTTCGGGGCCCTCTGCACGAGGTCGTCACCCGCGCCGTCCGCCCCGACCCGGCCGGACGTCACGGCTCACTGCCCGAATTCTGCGCGGCCTGGAGAGACGCGCGGCGCGGTCAATAGGTGATGTTGCACCCGACTGCGGTGGGCAGGGGCGAAAGAGTCGCCGTGGGCACGAGGATTTCGAATCCGAAATACGCACTCTGGCCCGCCGGGAGGACTTTGTTCCACGACGCCGGATTCCACACATAGGTCGACGGCCTGGTGATGTTCCAGAACTGCTTGACGGCCGCACCCTGCGAATAGGCGAAACCGATGATCGCCTCCCAGTTGGTCGACGGCGTCGTGCCGATGTTGCGGAACCTCGCGTCGACCTGCCACATGTACTGCGTGCCGTACATTCCCCGGAAGTTGGGTGTGAACGTCAGTTCGCAGGTGGCGGCCTGGGCGGGCGTGGCGAAGGTGAACGCGCCCACTAAGGCGGCCACCAGCCACACGGTCAGTCGTCGTTTCGTCATGGGCCTCTCCTGTCAGGTTTAACCGAACGTACGATCGGCCCACACCGCCGTCAAATGTCAATGAAAGTTACAGCCAATACCATTATGAAGTCCGGCGAATCACAGGATAAGAAATGCTTGAATTGCCGTCGTGAATCCCAGGGTCGAGCGTGATCTGCGCGTCCCGATGCGCGACGGAGAGGTGCTGCCGGCCGACCGGCGGCGACGGCCTCGCGGCCAGAGCCATGGTCGGTCCGTCGGCGATGATCCTCCCCATGCATACGCTGACCTCATGACGATCTTCGGGGACCCCATCGACGTACGCCACCTGTTCCCCATCGAACGGCGCTCGCTCCTGGACGTGCTGGAGAACCTGTCCCCCGCCGACTGGACCCGCGAGACGGTCTGCCCCGGCTGGACCGTCCACGACCTCGCGGCACACGTCCTCCACGACTACGGCCGCCGCCTGTCGGGAAGCCGCGACGGCCATCATGGAAGCGGCTTTCACGACGGCGAAACCCTGCCGGTGTTCCTTGCGCGGGTGAACGACGAATTCGTGCAAGCGGCCCGCGCATTTTCACCGGCGGTCGTCACGGACCTGCTCCGGCACCTGGGTGTCCAGCTGGACGCGTACTGGGCCCGGAAAGACCTCGACACCCCCGCCGACCTGGACGTCTCCTGGGCCGCGACCGACGTGCCGAGCCCGGCGTGGCTGGACATCGCCCGCGAGTTCACGGAGTTCTGGGTCCACCAGCAGCAGATCCGCGACGCTGTGGGCCGTCCGGACGCCCAGAACCTCATCGCCCCGGTCATCGACACCTTCGCCAGAGCGCTCCCCTTCGCCCTCCGGGACCACACCCGCCCGGAGGGCACCTCCGTCGTCCTGAAGGTCGGCGAGCAAGAGAGGTCGGCCGTATGGCACGAAGGCCGCTGGCGCATGGGCGCGGGCACCCCGACCGCCGAGATCACGACGGACCAGGACACGTTCTGGCGCCTGGCCAGCCGAGGAATCACCGTCGAGGAGGCCCGCCGAAGGGCCACCATGACAGGCGACCCCGAACTCACAGCGGCGGCGACCACCCTGCTTGCCGTCGTGGCCTGATGAGTCCGGCCGCGTCCGTCACCCTGTGGCTGTTCGAACAGCCGAACCTGTCGGCGCTCACCGAGGAGCCGCCCGCCCTGCGAAGAGAACTCGGCCCGTGGACCCCCGACCCCGCCGACGACTACGCGCAGGTCCCCCGCCTGCCCGTGGCCGAACTCATGATGTGGTCCGAAGGCGGCCCCGACACCGCTCTCGGACAACGGGCACTGGACGTCGCCCGCCACCTCGACGCCCTGATCGACTTCGACGGCCTGCTCGGCCCGCGCCCCTGGATCTCCAACGGACACCCGGGAGACTTCCGGCGGCGCATGCTCGCCGTGCGCCCGTTCATCGCCACGATCGGAGGAACGGTTCACGAAGTCGGCTACGCCATGCACGACAGGGACATGCGCTACTCGCACGTGGCCGACACCGAATTCCTCGCCGCCTGGCTGCACCATCCGGCTTTCCACTTACTCCGGGACTGGCAATGAGGTCAGGAGGCGGGGCCGACCTCGGGTTCCGGTTCGGGCATTTCCGAATCCTCCCCCGGATCCTCGTCGGCCATCGGGTCGGTCAGCGGTTCCGGGTCGCGGGGGATCGGATGTTCGGGGGTCTCGGTGTCGGCGCCCGATCGTTCGGCCACGACTTCGCTCTCGCCGTCTACGCCACGGTTCTCGCCCATGAACACCCGGGTGCCCGGCACGCGAGGTCGTACACTTTCAACATTTCGTTGACAACAGTCCGTTGAAAAGCCCATCATGATGGACGTGTACGCATCCGTCACCCACATCGCCGCCCGTCACGCCGCCACCGAAGCCCAGCGCGCGCGGCAGGTCCACCCCACGTTCCTCGGCCCGCACGAAGCGGTCCGCCTCGTCACCATGCTGGCCGCCGGATCCGCCGCCCCCGACCCCGGCGAACCCGAGGTCGACGACTCCGATCTCAAGGCCGCGCTCACGCTCATGCCCCTGGTCAGAGGCGAAATGGACCAGCTGGAGGCCAGCCTGCTGCTGATGGCGCGCGGGCGCGGGCTGACCTGGCAGGAGATCGCCAACAGCCTCGGGCTCGGCTCCCCCCAGGCCGCCAAACAGCGTTACGAACGCCTCGCCGGACGCACGGCTACGTGAGCGCCCACGCCACCCGCCGCCGCAGCTCCCCGGGCGCCTTCTTCAGCAGGTCGTCCAGTTCGCCCCGCAACTCGTCCGGGCACGGGCGGAACAGCTTGACCGCGATCCGGTCGCACCACACCCGCAGGTCCGTGTAGGCGGTCGTCCCGAAATCGGGGTCGTCCAGAAGCAGCAGGTCGGTCTTGAGGCGGGTCCACGGATCGGCCGAGATCAGCAGACGGTATCCGGCCCGGCGCACGTGCACGGGATGAGCCGGGTCGATCAGGTCGAACGACGCCGGCGCGCCGGTGGTCATCCGGCTCCGCGAAGCCTGCGCCACCACCCGGGCCGACGGATCGTGGATGAGCGCGGTCACCTCGTCGTGGCGGCTCCAGCCACGGAGGGCCTTCGCCGCGGCCGCCCGGACCTTGGCCCTCGGGTGCCGCAGGAACGGGATCACCAGGGCCGCGTCGGCGGGGGTGCCGCTCTCGCCGAGGCCCTCGATCGAGGCGGGGGTGCTCAATTCGTCCCGATAGAAACGGGCGGGATCGCCGCCCGCGCGCCGCACCAGACCTTGGGCCGTCAGGCGCACGAGTTTCGACGGATCGTCGAGGAAGCCGCCCGCCCGATGGGGCAGCCGGACCAGCGCGGCGGCTCTGATCTGGGCGAATCGCGAGGTCAGGAACGGTTCCGGGTCGTCGCGGCCGAGCAGGTGGGTGGCCGCGCGGAGCAGGGCGGCGGGGGCGGTCATGGTGGCGTTGAGGTCGCGCAGGGCGGCGTCGTCGCCTCGGGCGATCAACTCCTCGACCACGAAACGCATTGTCGCGTCGTCGAAGTCGGCGTGCGCGCCGAAGGGCAGGAGGTCGAGGACCTCCCGGCCTCCCTTCCGGTGGCGGAGCCTGACGGCGGTCGGGATCAGGCGGGCGGGCGCCTCCGGCCGGGTCGCGACCTGGGTCAGGATGTGGCGGGCGTAGGTCCTGACCTGCGGGACCCAGTCGACGGCGCGGATGGCCAGCAGGGGCCAGAGCACCGGGTGGCGGGCCACGTCGAGGATCGCCCGCTCGCGCTGGTGGCCCTGATGGCTGCACGCCATGCGGAGCACGTCCACGCTGGTGCGCATCAGGGTGACCTCGTGCGGCAGCGCGGGATACCAGTCGGCGCGGGACGACTGGTCGAGGGCGATCCACCTGTCGGGGGTGAACCCCCAGAGCTCGTCTTCGGAGATCATGAGAGCCTCAGGCGCTTGACCCAATGGTCCCGGTCACCCTTGACCTGCGGATACTCCTTCTTGAAGGCGTCCCAGTCGAGGAACGAGAAATCCGGCGGGTACGTCGCCTCATCACCCAGCACCTCATCGAGCAGCCCCTCGGGGAGGGTGACGCGTTCGGCGAGCAGGACCGCGTCGTAGAGGTCCTTGCCCTGGGGCCAGCTGTCGGACGCCAGCCAGAGGATCTTCCACGCCAGCGACAACTCGGGCGTCACCGCCAGGACGGACGTCGTGCCGCCGCCCGATCGGGGGATAGACGCGACGATCGGCGGCATCGGCAGGTGCTCGCCGCAGACGAAGTCGAGCTGGATCGTCCCCGCCGGGAGGCCGTCGGCGCGCCAGACGAAGACCAGGCGGCGGCCGGGCACCCGGTCGTAGGTCCAGATGTCGTCGGCGGTGGCCGCGGCGGCGTTGATCTCCAGGTCGCCGTGGGCCGCACCGGCCACGCTCCGGAGCAGGCCACGGAACATCGCGACGATCTCCGGGCTCTCCAGCGTCAACTCCTGCGGCACGACGACGAAGTCGAGGTCACCGGGGTCGCGGGCCTCCTCCCCCACCCACGCCTCCAGCAGCAAGCTGCCGCGCAGCACCAGGTGGTCGGCCCAAGGTGAACCGGCGACGACGGCGAGCACCAGGTCGATCACCCGGCGCCGGGCCCGCCGCCAGCGGCGGCCCGTCTCCGCGTCGTCGAAGCGCGGCTCGCCGACCCGGTAGGCGCACTCGAACTGCTTCAGCGCCGGGTCGAAGACCGGCGGCTGCGTCACTCCGGCGCCGTGGGAGACAGGGGTGTACGTCTTGGGCCAGTCGTCGAACCACCCCTTGTCGGTGGCGGGGTTGTCGTCGTACACGACGAACTCCTGTTCCGATTCCAGCACGGTGAAGCGTTGCCGCAGGTCGGCGAGGAGGGCGTCCAGGCGCCGGGTGGCCTCGGTCAGGCCGACGTCGTAGCAGCGCTGCGTGACGAACCGCTCGAAATGCCCCTCGGCGCGGACGCGGCGGGGGTTGATGGAGACGCGCGCATGGTGGCGCTGGGCGAGTTCCCGCAGGACGATCCTGTCGGTGTCCGGATCTTCCAGGACCTTCACGTGGTGCTCGAAGTAGCAGCCGTCGAGGCCGTGGTCGAGGGGGACGCCGTCGTTGCGGGGACCCGCCTCGATCTTGGCGCGGACCACCTCGAACCCCTCGGCCCGTAACCGCTCCGTCCACTCGGCGACCAGAACGCGCTGCTCCGAGAGGGTGCCCCGACCGCGAAGCGTGACCATCGGCTGCGAGGGCGTCTGGCCGCCGAACAGGAAGATGTCGGTGAACTTGGCCCCGCCGGCGATCGCGAGCGCGGCGAGGCGCACGCGGTCGAGACGCCTGGCACGCTCGTCGACCGTGAGGTGAATGTCGAATACTCCCGCGAACTCAGACATATGATCATCGTTCCAGGATCGGAACGCCATCTCACCGAGGTTTCCAGTGGATCTCCTGCGCACGGGTCTGGCGCTGGTTCTCGCGTCGGCCATCGGTACCACGGGGTGCGCGCAGATCTGCCCGCGCACGGGGTCCGTCGGATCGGTCCCGTCGGCCGCCGACCCTCCCGAACGGACGGTCGCCGTCTACCTCGCCGCGATCAACGCCCGCGACGGCGACACGATGGACGAGTTGTCGACCCCCGCCTACGCGGAACATGGTGAGGCCGTCCGCTGCGACTGGACCGTGAGCCACGCCAAGATCACCGGTGTGGGCCCCGACCGCGATCTGCAGGGACGGTTCTGGGAGGTCGTCCAGGTCGGAGTGCTGTTCGAGCTGTCACAGCGGGACGAGACCCCGGAGATGCCGAGCGGTGAGACGGGCCTCAGCTACTGGCTGGGCCGCAACGGCCCGGCCGACCGCTGGCTGATCTACGACTCGGGCCACGGCTAGCGGACCGCCAGGCCCGTCACCGCACGGGAGATGATCAGGCGCTGGATCTCCGAGGTGCCCTCGAAGATGGTGAAGATCTTGGCGTCGCGGTGGAAGCGCTCCACCGGGTGGTCGCGGGTGTATCCGGCCCCGCCCAGCACCTGGATCGCCTGCTCGGTCACCCAGACCGCCGTCTCCCCCGCCACCAGCTTCGACATCGAGCCCTCCGCCGAGGAGAACCCGGCCCCCTGCCGCCCCATCCAGGCCGCCTTCCACGTCAGCAGGCGCGCCAGCTCGATGCGGGTCGCCATGTCGGCGAGCAGGAACGCCACCGCCTGGTTCTCGCCGATGGCCCGTCCGAACTGGCGCCGTTCCCTGGCGTAGTCGCGCGCGTATTCGAACGCGGCCCGTGCGATCCCCACGGCCATCGACGCCACGGCGGGCCGGGTGGCCTCGAAGGTCCGCAGTGCGGCCTGCCCGCCCGACTTCTGGCCCGCCCGTGCTCGCGCCAGCCGTTCCTCCATCTTGTCGACCCCGCCGAGCAGGCACGACGCGGGCAGGACCACATCGTCCAAGACCACTTCGGCGGTGTGCGACGCCCTGATGCCGTGCTTCCTGAACTTCTGGCCCTGCGAGAAACCCGGGGTCCCCGGCGGTACGACGAACGTCATCTGCCCCCGCGCCCCCAGCGACGGATCGACGGTCGCCACGACGATGTGCACCGCCGCGATGCCGCCGTTCGACACCCAGGTCTTGGTGCCGTTGAGCCGGAAGTCCCCTGAGGGCGATCGCGTGGCCAACGTGCGGATCGCCCCGATATCCGACCCCGCGTCAGGCTCGGAAGCGCAGAAGGCCCCGACGGCCACGTCGTCGGGTGTGCCGAACATGACCGGCAGCCAGGTGCCGACCTGTTCGTCGGTGCCGTTGGCCGACAGGGCGGCGGCGGCCAGGCCGGTCGCGGTCAGCGAGAGGGCGATGCCCGCGTCGCCCCAGAACAGTTCCTCGAAGGCGACCGGCAGCCCCAGGCCGCTGGTCTCGAACCACTGGGTGGCGAAGAAATCCATCGAATAGAGGCCGATCTTGGCCGCCTCCTGAAGCACCGGCCAGGGCGTCTCCTCGCGGTCGTCCCACACCGCCCCAGCAGGGCGGACGACGTCTCGGGCGAACGCGCGGACCCAGTCGCGGACCTCGGCGATCTCGGCCGGCAATTCAGGGTTGAAGGTCGTCACCCGCACAGGCTACCCCTTGACGTCCATGTTCCCGTTAAGTTAAATCAAGGATCGAAATAAGGCATTGAGAAAGACCCTTCACACCCCCCTTCACCGTGGAGAAACACGCATGAGAGGTCTGCCTAGGCTCATAGCCTTGGGCGCCGCGTCGGCGGCGGTGGCCGCGACGCTGGTCGCCTTACCGAGCCCCGCCTTCGCCGACGTCCTGCTGTCGCAGGGCAAGACGGCCACGTCATCGTCAACAGAGAACGGCGGGACGCCCGCATCGGCGGCCGTCGACGGCAACACCGCCACCCGCTGGTCGAGCCTGTACACCAACGACCAGTGGGTCCAGGTCGACCTCGGGTCGGCGCAGGCCCTCAACAAGGTGACCCTCCTGTGGGAGGGGGCCTACGGAAGCGCGTACAAGATCCAGGGTTCCACCAACGGGACCACCTGGACCGAGCTCTCGAACGTCACCGCGGGTGACGGCGGTACCGACACCCTGACCGTGAGCGGTACCTACAGGTATGTCCGGATGCAGGGCGTGACCCGGGCCACCGGCTGGGGCTACTCCCTGTGGGAGTTCCAGGTCTTCGGCCCGGACGGCTCCACCGGCGGCACCTGCGGCACGACCAACGCGGCCCTCAACAAGCCGGCCACGGCCTCCTCGCTCCAGGGCGCCGGGTTCCCGGCCTCGGCGGCGTTCGACGGCAACAACGGCACCCGCTGGTCGAGCCTGGCGACCGACCCGCAGTGGGTGCAGGTCGACCTGGGCTCCGCGGTCGACATCTGCAAGGTCGACCTGCGCTGGGAGGCCGCCTACGCCTCCGCCTTCCAGATCCAGTCGTCGACCAACGGCACCACCTGGACCACCCTCAAGTCGGTGACCGGCGCGACCGGCGGCGTGCAGTCGCACACCGTCACGGGCAACGGCCGCTACCTGCGAGTGAACGGCACAGCCCGCGCCACCGGCTATGGCTACTCACTCTGGGAGGTCGCCGTCTACACCGGCAGCGGTCCCGTCGACCCGGGTGACCCGGGCGGCCCGATCACGGGCGGCGGGGACCTCGGTTCCAACGTCCACGTCTACGACCCCTCGACGCCGGCGGCCACGATCCAGAGCCAGCTCGACTCGGTGTTCACCCAGCAGGAGTCGGCGCAGTTCGGCACCGGGCGGCACGCCTTCCTGTTCAAGCCGGGCACCTACAACGTCAACGCCAAGGTCGGCTTCTACACCTCGATCTACGGCCTCGGGCAGAACCCCGGCGACGTGACGATCAACGGCGGCATCACGGTCGACGCGGGCTGGTTCGGCGGGAACGCCACGCAGAACTTCTGGCGCTCCACCGAGAACCTGTCGGTGCAGCCGACCGGCGGCACCAACCAGTGGGCCGTGTCGCAGGCCGCGCCGTTCCGCCGCATGTGGATCAAGGGCAACCTGAACCTCGCGCCGACCGGCTACGGCTGGGCGTCGGGCGGCTACATCGCCGACTCGCGCGTCGACGGCTCGGTCGGGCCCTACTCGCAGCAGCAGTGGTACACCCGCGACTCCACGATCGGCAGCTGGATCAACGGCGTCTGGAACATGGTGTTCTCGGGCGTGGTCGGGGCCCCGGCCAACGGCTTCCCCGAGCCGGTCTACACCACCCTCCAGAACACCCCGATCTCCCGCGAGAAGCCCTACCTGTACGTGGACGGCGGCGGCGCCTACCGCGTCTTCGTGCCCTCGCTCCGCACCAACGCGCGGGGCCAGAGCTGGGCGAACGGCGCCACCCCCGGCACCTCGCTCCCGCTGACGGACTTCTACGTCGCCAAGCCCGGCGACTCGGCGGCCCGGATCAACGCGGCGCTCGCCCAGGGCCTCAACCTGCTGATCACCCCGGGCATCTACCGCCTCAGCGCCCCGATCAACGTGAACCGGGCCAACACCGTCGTCCTGGGCCTCGGCCTGGCGACGATCATCCCGGAGAACGCCTCGGTGGCCGTCAAGGTCGCCGACGTGGACGGCGTCCGCCTCGCGGGCTTCCTGATCGACGCCGGACCGCAGAAGTCGCCGGTGCTCATCGAGGTCGGCCCGCCCGGCTCCTCGGCCGACCACGCCGCCAACCCGACCACGCTCCAGGACGTGTTCGTCCGCATCGGCGGCGCCTTCGCGGGCAACGCCGAGGTCAGCGTGGTCGTCAACAGCGACGACGTGATCATCGACCACACGTGGCTGTGGCGCGGCGACCACGGTGAGGGCATCGGCTGGAACGTCAACACCGCCGAGACCGGCCTCATCGTGAACGGTGACGACGTGCTGGCCACCGGCCTGTTCGTCGAGCACTACCGCAAGTACGACGTCGAGTGGTACGGCGAGCGCGGCCGGACGATCTTCTTCCAGAACGAGAAGGCCTACGACCCGCCGAACCAGGCCGCCTACATGAACGGCACGGTCAAGGGCTGGGCCGCCTACAAGGTCGGCGACAACGTCCAGGTCCACGAGGGCTGGGGCATGGGCGCCTACTGCTACTTCAACGTCGACCCGACGATCCAGGTCGACCGGGTCTTCGAGGTGCCGATCAGGCCGACGGTGAAGTTCCACAGCCTCCTGGCGGTCTCGCTCGGCGGCAACGGCATCATCAACCACGTCATCAACACGACCGGCGGACCCGCGCAGGGCACGGCGACCATCCCCGCCAAGGTGGTCTCCTACCCCTGACGATCCCCACGATCTGAGCCGTGAGTCTCCCGGGCGCCGCCGGGAGGCTCACGGCTCCTCCATTTTTGGGCGCGGTCCATATATGGTGACCTGCACCGGAATGGGGTTGTATATGCCGATCTTTCTCGCGCGGCTGCTGGCCCGGATCAGCACCTGGTGGACACCGGTCCTCGTGCTCGGCTTCGTCTTCCTGACGAGCTGGCCGCTCATGCTCTGGGCCGAGCCGGGCAGCGACATCACCTCTCTGGGCAACTACTGGTGGTATTTCGTGGTGACCGCCGCGACCGTCGGCTACGGCGACCTGTTCCCCAAGTCGGCGACCGGCCACGTCGTGGGCGCCTATGTGATCATCGGCGGCATCGCGGCGCTGACCACCCTCTTCACCCGCCTGGCCACCCGGATCGAACGCACGAGAGGGCGCCGCATGCACGGCTCGATCACTGTGAACCTGTCGGGGCACATCGTGCTGCTGGGGTACAGCCCTGGACGTACCGAGACGATGGTGGAGGAACTGTCGGCCGACGGCACGAAAGTGGTCGTCTGCGCCTGGGACGAGGTCCAGAACCACCCCATGCCCGAGATGGACGTGGATTTCGTCCGGGGCGACCTGGCCGACGACCGGACCCTGGAGCGGGCCGGGGTCCAGCGGGCGCACAGTGTGCTGGTCGACGCCCGCGACGACAACGAGGCCCTCGCCGTCGCGCTCACCGCCGACCATGTGATCACCACCGCTCATCTGGTGGTGGCGCTGCGCGATCTGTCGCGGGTCAAGCATGTCCGGTACGTCAGCGAGAGGGTCCGCTGCGTGCAGTGGCACACCCCCCACATGATCACCGAGGAGCTGAAGGACCCCGGGATCAGCGACATCTACGCCCAGCTCATGACCCACGGCGGCGCCGACACCTACTCGGTCCCGCTCACGGTCGGCCCGGTGACCGTCGAACACTGCCAGACGGCGCTGGGCCGCCACCACGGCGCGACCCTGCTGGCCGCCCGCGACGGCGAGTCACTGCTGGTCAACCCGCCCTGGCACGCCGAACTGACCCTGGGAACGGTCCTCTACTACGTGGGCTCGGCCCGCCTCAGCCCGGCCCAGCTGGCGGCGACTCTTGGAGCTCCGGCCAGTCGATGACCATCGAGATCGGCGTCCCGATCTCCGGCGAACCGCCCTCGTCGCGCATGAGCGTGCCGATGTGCTTGTACGTCATGGTCGCCTGGTCGAGATGGAACCGCTCGATGGCGGAGATCCCGCCGTGGTCGAGCCGGACGATCCAGTAAAAAGGGATCCCAGCCCGCCCGTATTCGGCGGGTTTGCCACAGGTGTCGGTGATCTCGGAATCGGCCTCGACGATCTCCGCGATCAGGACCACGTCGTCGGGCCGCAGCGCGTCGCCGCCGTCGAGGCAGCGGTAGAGGACGACATCGGGCCGCCGCACGTGCAGCGGCGCGTCTCTCAGGCGGAGATCCACGGAATTGGCGACGGTCAGACAGCCGTAACCCCGGTTCATCGCCTCGCGGGCGTGTTTCTCCAGGAGGTTGGCCAGATGGCGCCCCACGACCTGGTGCCGCCGGCCGGGCCCCGGGCGATGCGCCACGTAGCCGTCGACGACTTCGATCCGCAGGTCTTCGGGCAGGAGCGCGTATTCCTCGACCGTCAGACGATGAGGCTGGGAGCTGAGCGAGTGAAACCAGGCATCTGGCACCCGCTCAGGATAGAACGCTCACCATCGGAGGTCTCTGGGCGACCGAGACATCGTGTTCGACCGGTTCGTGTCCCGACGCCGACCGCCGGAACTGGGTCAGCCTGAGCTGGCTGCTCCCCAGCGGCACCCCGGTCAATCGGGACCAGGCGGTCTGCATGATCTGCGCGGCCATCCCGCCGAGGGCCTCCGTCGACTGGTGGGAGTGCACCCGGCGGCCGAGGTCGACCTGGGCCAGGGCGTCGAGCCCGCACAGCTCCAGCAGGTCGATGAGCAGGCCCAGCTCCACGCCGTAGCCGGTCACGAACGGCACCCGCTCCAGGGCGGTGCGGCGCCCGGCGTACTCCCCCGACAGCGGCTGGACGAATCCGGCCAGCTCGGGCCAGTGGAGGTTGATCAGGGGGCGCGCGACCAGCTCGGTCACCCGACCGCCGCCGGTCTGCTCAGCGCCGAAGGGGCGGTCGTAGCAGCCCTTCACGTACGCCACCGTCGGGTCGGCCAGCAACGGGCCCAGCAGGCCGGTCACGAAGGAGGTCTCGAACTCGCGCAGGTCGGAGTCGATGAAGACGAGCAGGTCACCGGTGGTGGCGGCGAGCGACTTCCAGAGCGCCTCGCCCTTGCCGTCGAGCGGTTTGAGATCGGGCAGGATCTCGTCCTGGGCGATCACCGTCGCGCCCGCCTTCAAGGCCACGGCGGCGGTGTCGTCGGTCGACCGCGAGTCGATCACCACGAGTTCGTCGACCAGCCCGGCCAGGTCGCGCCGGATCGCCGTGACGATCTCGCCGACGGTCTCCCGCTCGTTCCTGGCCGGCAGGACGACGCTGATCGTCGTGGCCCCCTTGGCCGCGAGCACCGCCGGAAGGGGCCAGTCGGACGCCGACGACGACCGGCCGCCCGACCACGCCAGCACCTCAGGCAGCACGCCCGCCCTCCCCCCTGAACGTCACGGACACACCCTATGGGGTGGAGTGACCGTTCTACTCGGCGGCGTGGCGTTCGAGGAAGGCGTACACGTCGACCTCGTCGACACCCGGGAACGAACCGGGCGGGAGCGCCGCCAGGACGTGGGAGTTCGCCCGCGCCGACGGGAACGCGAACCCCTCCCAGCGCTGGGCGAGCTCGGCCGGGGGACGGCGGCAGCAGTCGCCGTTGGGGCAGTTCGACTTGGTGCGGCGGGTGGTCTCGCGGCCCCGGAACCAGCGCGACTCCCGGAACGGCACGCCGAGCGTGATCGCGAAGTCCTTCTCGTGGGAGGGGTCGACGTGGGCGACGCAGAAGTGGGTGCCGGTGGGGCTGTCGCTGTACTGGTGGTAGACCGAGTAGCGGTCGGGCGACCGGAACACCTGGCGCCCCGACCACTGCTGGCACAGCCGCTGGCCCTCGATCGCGCCCTGCTCGTCGGCCGGGAAGATGATGCCGTCGTTCTCGTACGCCTTGTAGATGATCCCCCCGGCGTCGTTGCGCACGAAGTGGCAGACGAGGTCGAGGTGGTGCGTGGCCAGGTTGGTGAAGCGGTGGGCGGCCATCTCGTAGGAGACGGCGAACACGTCCCGGAGATCTTCGACGGAGAGCGCGCGGTCGCGCTTGGCCTCCAGCAGGAAGGGGGCCGCCGCCGCCTCGGGGACCAGCACGGCCGCGGCGAAGTAGTTGGCCTCCACCCGCTGGCGCAGGAAGTCGGCGAAGTCGCGCGGCTTGTGGTGGCCCAGCGCGATGTGGCCGATGGTCTGGAGCAGGATCGTGCGCGGGGTGTGCATGCCGAGCTGCTCGTGCTTGAGGTAGATGCGGTGGTTGCGCAGGTCGGTCACCGAACGGGCCGAACGCGGCAGGTCGGGGGCGGTGTGCACGGTGAAGCCGTAGTGGGCCACCAGGGCCTGGATGGTGCTCTGTGACAGGGCGCCGCTGCGGTAGCCGACCGACAGCAGCGCCTCGGCGGCGGCGCCCTCGATCTCCTCGAAGTAGTTGCCGGCCTCGCGCTGCTTGCGGCGCAGCTCGGCGTTGGCGGCGCGGGCCTCTTCGGGGGTGGCGGTGCCCTTGGCCTGGCGGGCCTTGAGTTCGTCGTACAGACCGAGGATGTGTTCCAGCACGTCGTTGGGGACGCGGGCGGAGACCTTCAGCTTGGTGAGGCCGAGCGAGGTGTAGAGGGGGTCGCGCTGGGCCTCCTCCAGGGCGATCTCGAGCTGGGCGCGGCGGTTGGGGGCCTGGCGGCGCAGCAGTTCCTCGACCGGGACGCCGAGCGCCGAGGCGAGTGACTTCAGCAGCGACAGCTTGGGTTCGCGCTTGCCGTTCTCCAGCAGCGAGAGCTGGCTGGGCGCCCGGCCGACGCGCTCGCCGAGCTCCGACAGGGTCAGGCCGCGCTGGCGGCGGAGGTGTTTGAGGCGCTGCCCGAACGCGAGCAGGTCGATCTCCTGCGTCAAAGACAGCGGTTCTTCGCTGAGTACGGAGGGCATCTCTTCAGAGTAGGCGAAATTTCGTGACATCTTCCAGGCCCAGTGACTCAGCTCACATCGATTGGTCTAGTCCTTTGGAAAAATTCGACGTTTCTTCTCACGTCAATCCGGGCAAGAATTTCCGCCCAGGGGAAGATTTGGCCATATTTCTAGACATCTCGGCTTGTCGTATCTCTTGACATCAACACAAACTCGTACCAAGCACCCCAGGTGACGTCGCGCAACAAGGGAGTGACGAGAAGATGATGTCGGAACGCCTCAGGTCAGCCGCCGCCGAGCTGCGCCACGACTGGGACACCAACCCCCGGTGGTCCAGCACCGAGCGCACGTACGCCCCCGACGACGTCGTGCGGCTGCGCGGTTCCGTCCAGGAGCAGTACACCCTCGCCCGGCTCGGCGCCAAGCGCCTCTGGGACCTCCTCCACACGGAGGACTACGTCAACAGCCTCGGCGCCCTCACGGGCAACCAGGCCGTCCAGCAGGTCAGGGCCGGGCTCAAGGCCATCTACCTGTCGGGCTGGCAGGTCGCCGCGGACGCCAACCTCGGCGGCCACACCTACCCCGACCAGAGCCTCTACCCGGCCAACTCGGTGCCCGCCGTCGTGCGGCGCATCAACAACGCGCTGCTGCGCGCCGACCAGATCACCTGGGCCGAGGGCGACGAGAACGCGCCCCACTGGCTGGCGCCGATCGTGGCCGACGCCGAGGCCGGGTTCGGCGGCGTGCTCAACGCCTTCGAGCTGATGAAGGGCATGATCGCGGCCGGCGCGGCGGGCGTCCACTGGGAAGACCAGCTCGCCTCCGAGAAGAAGTGCGGCCACCTCGGCGGGAAGGTCCTGATCCCGACCTCGCAGCACGTCAAGACGCTCAACGCGGCCCGCCTCGCGGCCGACGTGTGCGGCGTCTCCACTCTGGTCATCGCGCGGACCGACGCCCAGGCCGCGACCCTGCTGACCAGCGACATCGACGAGCGCGACCAGCCCTACCTCACCGGGGAACGTTCCGCCGAGGGCTTCTACCACGTGCGCAACGGCGTCGACCCGTGCATCGCGCGGGGCCTGGCCTACGCGCCGTACAGCGACCTGCTGTGGATGGAGACGGCCACGCCGGACCTGGACGTCGCCCGCCAGTTCGCCGAGGCGATCAAGGACCGCTACCCGGACCAGATGCTCGCCTACAACTGCTCACCGTCGTTCAACTGGCGCAAGCACCTGGACGACTCCACGATCGCCAAGTTCCAGCGCGAGCTCGGCCACATGGGGTACAAGTTCCAGTTCATCACCCTGGCCGGGTTCCACTCGCTGAACTACGGCATGTTCGACCTGGCCAAGGGCTACGCCGAAGAGGGCATGTCGGCCTACGTGGAGCTCCAGGAAGCGGAGTTCGCGGCCGAGCGCCGCGGCTACACCGCCACCAAGCACCAGCGCGAGGTCGGCACCGGCTACTTCGACCTGGTCAGCACGGCCATCTCACCGGACTCCTCGACCACCGCCCTGCGCGGGTCGACCGAGGAAGACCAGTTCCACTAGAAGCCCGGTCCCGCCGCCGTGGACGCCGCAGGTCACCCTCGAAGGATCTGACGTAACAAGCGGCGGCGGGACCGTACCCTCTACGGGTGATCGGGAAGTTATGCATGCTCGTCGTCCTCACCGCCGCGCCGGGTTGCGCCGTGGGCCTGGAGTCCACGACGACGGAGGCCACCCCGTCCGCCGCGCCGGTTTCGGCTTCGGCTTCGCCTGAAATGCCGCTGTACGGGGCGAATGTGGTCAACCTGGCGGGCACCGCTCCCTCCTGTACCAAGAGGATCCAGGGCTCGGGGTTCGCCTACTCACCCGACCGCGTGCTCACCACCGCGCACACGGTGGCGGGCACCGAGGGCCCGATCACGGTGACCGCCTCCGACGGGAAACGCCACGAGGGCCACGTCGTCGTCTTCGATCCGCGTAAAGACGTCGCCGTGCTGCGGGTACCGGGGCTGGACGCCGACTTCCTGAACTTCGACTCGATCGAGCCTGGCGACCGCGCCACGTTCGCCGCCTACTCCAAGGACGGAAAGCTCACCGTCCGGTCGGGCGAAGCGGGCCCGCCCACGACCGCCCACGTCAACGACATCTACAACGAGCGCACGGTGAAGCGCGAGGTGCTCGTCCTCCAGGCCGCCATCGACCCGGGCATGTCGGGCGCGCCGCTGTTCGGGCCCGGCGAGGAGGTCGTCGGGATGCTCTTCGCCGCCAACCTCTCCGACGCCGGCACCGGCTACGTGCTCACCACCGGGGAGATCGCCCGCCCCGCGGCGGACGGCCTGAACGCCACCAAACCGGTGTCCACCCGGGAGTGCGACCGATCACCCGTCCGAGGGCGACGGAGACGGTGACGGGCTCGGCGACGGTGAGGGGGACGGCGAGGCCGACGGGCTCGGCGACGGCTGAGGAGACTCCTCGTCGCCCCACTGCGGTTCCGTGGTGATCCCGCCCGTCGGGACCGGGCGGGTAGGCGTCGGGTTGGTCGTCGGCCGGGTCGTCGGGCCCGGGTCGTCCGGCGGACCCTGGGTCCAGCCTCCCTCCCCCGGCGGGGGCGACGGGAAGGACGTCCCCCAAGGGTCCTGGCCCTGCGGCCAGGTCGGGGTGATCGTCCGGGTCGCGGTCACCGTGACCTGCGTTCCCGGCTCGGTGCCGGGCGGGACCTCGCCCTGCGCGGGCGGCCGGGAGGTGCCCAGCACCTCCGGCGAGGCGCCCTCCTCGTTGGGCAGCACCACCATCGGCACCGCCGGAGGCGGCTCCGCCGTCTGGACTCCCCCGGCCGGGGAGCTCGTGGCCGCCACCACCGTGAACGCCGCGATGGTCACCGTGGCCAGAGCGGCGTAACCGGCGTGCTGGGCGGTCGAGGCGCCCCTGCGGCGACGGCCCCTGGCGCCGGTCTCCGCGACCGCCACGGCCCGCGACGACACCTGCTTGACCGCGCCGTTCTTCGGATAGGGAACCGGCTGCCAGATCTCCTCCATGACCTCCGCCACGGCGATCCGCAGGTCGGGCGGCAGACCGACCCCACCGGCGGCCAGCAGCGCCGACAGCAGCTCGGCGGCGTCGGGACGCTCGGCGGGCTCCTTGCGCAGGGCGGCGTTGACGGTGTCCCAGAGCAGTTTGGGCACCGCCGAGATCCGGGGCTCCTCCAGCATGATCCGGCGCATCACGACCTCGGCCTCGCCCGACCCGAACGGGTGGTAGCCGGTCGAGGCGAAGGCGATCAGGCAGCCCCAGGCGAAGACGTCGGAGGCGGGGATCGCCGGGCCGCCGGTCAGCCGCTCGGGGGCGACCCAGCCGGGGCTGCCCATGATCTGCCCGGCCTGGGTGTGCGCGGCCAGCGTGTCGAGGTCGCGGGCGATGCCGAAGTCGATCACGAAGGGCCCGCTCGGGGAGAGCAGCACGTTGCCCGGCTTCAGGTCGCGGTGCACGAGCCCGGCGTCGTGGGTGGCCACCAGCGCGGCGGCCGAGCCGAGGGCGACGCCGTAGGCCAGATCGGGGGTCAGCGGGCCGTGCGCGGCCACCACCTGCGCCAGGCCGGGCCCGGCGATGTACTCGGTCACCAGGTAGGGACGGTCGCGGTCGCTCCCGTCTTCGATCACGGCCGCGGTGCAGAACGGCACGACGCGGCGGGAGAACTCGATCTCCTCGGTGAACCGGGCGCGTAAGGTCGCGTCGGAGAGATGCATCGGGTGGGGGGTCTTCAGCGCGACCAGGCCGCCCTCCGGCGGCTCCGCGAGATAGACCACGCCCATGCCGCCGGTGCCGAGACGGCCGAGCAGCAGATATCGGCCAATGATGACCGGGTCTCCCACCGTCAGTGGTCGCACGCCGGGGGGCATGCCGTTCTGGGGGCCCGTTCCGCCTCGTGCCATCCGGAAGTTACCTCTCCGATCAAAGAAGTACGCACAGCACACTGTGGCCGGGTGGAACGGTCCGCGCCTCTCACTACGCAGAAGCGGCATAACGGGTTAGGTCACTACGACCTCGGGGTAACTATCCGCAGGTCACAGCCGAATCAGCAGTCACACTTGTCTTCGAGGCAGATTCCGAACGCGAGCCACGACCGGCCTTCGGCCGTCCGCGTCTCGCTTCAAGCGGCCGCGGTATCACCGCTCGTCGCGCGGGCCGCCGCCTCGACCGCCTCGACGAAGGTCCCCATGTGCGGGAAGACCTCGCGGGCCTCGGGGAGGATGTCGGCCAGGATGGCGAAGACGTGGGGCATCCGGCGCCATTCCTCGTACCGTACCGGCACGCCGTCGGCGCGGGCCCGCTCGGCCACCCGGTGGGCCTCCTCCCGGAGGACCTCGGTGGTGCTGGTGACGATCATCAGCGGCGGCAGGCCCGTGTAGTCGCCGAAGACCGGCGAGACCAGCGGGTCGCGGTTGTCCAGGCCCTCGGTCCAGCGGCGCGACAGCCACTCGACCCGGCCGGCCGGGAGCATCGGGTCGGCCCAGCGGTTGGCCTTCTTGCGCTCGTCGCTGAGATCGGCCCACGGAGACAGAACAATGGCCGCCGCCGGAAGCGGCAGCCCGTTGTCCCTGAGGCTGAGGAGCAGGGCCAGGGTGAGGTGTCCCCCGGCCGAATCACCCGCCAGGATGATGCCCTCGGGCGGGAACCCCCGATCGAGCAGGGCCCGGTAGGCGTCGAGGGCGTCGGCGAGCGACTCGGCCAGCTTGTGCTGGGGCCCCTGACGGTAGTCGAGTGCGAGCACCGGCCGCCCGGTCACGGCGGAGAGCCGCCAGGTGATCGGCCGGTGCGTCACTGGAGAACAGATGAAATAGGCGCCCCCGTGGAGGTAGAGGACGACCTTGTTCTCATCGAGTTCGGCCAAATCGGAGTCGGGATGCCCGGATCCCCGTACCCACTCCCCCGAGCAGGCGCCGAAGGACTCCTCTTCGATCGAAACGGTGGCCGGCACCAGACCCGGCAATCGACCGCCCAGCTCTATCAGGCGGTTGGCCAGGATCAGACTCGTGGTCGTGCGGAGCAGAACCGCGGAGATGGGCTTCATGGTGCCCATCAGCAACCCGTTGGCCGCGATGGCCTGCCAGCTCAAAGGGTATTCCGGGCGAACGTCTACGTCGATCTCAGCGTCCATGCCGACCCTCCTTGTCCGTTTCGTTCCCTTATGCCTAGTTAGGTAACCCAGGATGTTACACAGGGGTTACATAGATCGGCAGGGGTCAGTTCCAGGGTTAAGATCCGGGTCCGGGAGGTGACCGCTTTCGTCCTCTACCTGCGCTTGTTCCAGTACGGCTTCCGCCGGCACAGCACCTACCTCGCCGCGGCGCTCGCCGGAGCCTTCACCAACACCGTTTTCGGCATTTTGCGGGCCTATGTCCTGATAGCCCTCTGGGAGGCCCGCCCCGGCCTCGCGGGCTACACCCTCACCCAGGCCGTCACGTTCTGCTTCCTCACCCAGGCCTTCATCGGGCCCATGCAGGTGTTCGGCCGCGGCCTGTCGTTCGGCGACCGGATCAGGTCGGGGGATATCGCCTTTGACCTGGTCAGACCCGCTCCACTGCTGCTGTGGAGCCTATCCGAGGATTTGGGCAGGGCCGCCTACCTCGCCTTCGCCCGCAGCCTGCCGCCCACCCTCATCGGGGCGCTCCTCTTCACCGTGACCGGGCCGGCCTCGCCCTGGTTCCTCGCGTCGTTCGTGCTGGGGATCGTGGTCAGCTTCGGCTGGCGCTACCTCGTCACGCTCACGTCGTGCTGGACCACCGACGACCGGGGCATGCACACCCTGTCGGCCCTGCTGACCATGTTCTTCAGCGGGATGGTGCTCCCGCTCGGGCTGTTCCCCGGCTGGCTGCGCACGGTCGCCGAGGCCTCGCCGTTCGCGGCGATGGTGCAGGTCCCCGCCGATCTGTGGCTCGGCACCCGGCCACCCCTCGAAGCGCTGGGGTTCCAGCTTTTCTGGGCGGTGGTCCTGCTCGCCCTCGGCGCACTGCTGACCGCGGCGGCCCGGCGCAAGGTGGTGGTGCAGGGTGGGTAGCTACCTGCTGCTGGCCTGGACGTGGGCCCGCGCCTCCGCGCAATATCGCACCTCGTTCGTCGTGTCGATCATCAGCTCGTTCGCGATCAACGCCCTCGACGCCGTCTCCATCGGCATCGTCTTCCTCCACGTCACCACGCTGGGCGGGTTCGACTTCCGCGAGGTCCTGTTCCTGTACGGCACCAGCGGCGTCTCCTTCGCCATCGCCGACATGCTCTTCGGCAACATCGAACGCCTCAGCCAGCACATCAAGGCCGGGAGCTTCGACACCATGCTGATCCGGCCGGTCTCCCCCTTCGTCCAGATGGCCGCCGACGGCTTCGGCGCCCACCGCATCGGCCGCATGGCCCAGGCGATGATCGTGCTGGGCCTGGCACTGCCGGTCGTGCCCTGGTCGCGGGCCTGGATGGTGCCGGTGATGATCCTCTGCGGCGTGGTGATCTTCACGGCGATCTTCACCCTCGGGGCGGCGCTCCAGTTCGTCCTGGTCGACGCCCCCGAGATCTCCAACGCCTTCACCTACGGCGGGGGCACGCTGACGATGTATCCACTGTCGGTCTACGGTGACCAGCTCGTGCGCGGGGTGACGTTCATCGTCCCGCTGGCCTTCGTCAACTGGCAGCCCGCCCTGTACGTCCTCGACCAGCCCGACCCCCTCGGCCTGCCGGCGTGGCTGCGCTTCGCCTCGCCCCTGGCCGCCCTCCTGCTGGCCGGGCTCGCGGCGCTGGCCTGGCGGACGGGCATCCGCCGCTACCAATCGACGGGGAACTGAATGATCGAGACCATGTCGCTGGGACGCGACTTCAAAGTGCGCGGGACGGTCGTCCCGGCCGTCCACGACCTGACCTTCCGGGTCGAGGCCGGGGAGTTCGTCGGCTGCCTCGGCCCCAACGGCGCCGGGAAGTCGACGACGATCAAGATGCTCACGGGCATCCTCACCCCCACCCACGGGCGCGCGCTGGTCGCCGGGCTCGACCCCGCCCGGCAGCGCAAGGCGCTGGCGCGGCGGATCGGGGTGGTCTTCGGCCAGCGGACGACGCTCTGGTGGGATCTTCCGCTCCGGGACAGTTTTGAGCTGGTCCGACTCCTTTACAAAGTAGATCGTGATCGGTACGCCAAGCGGCTCGCCGAACTGACCGAGGTGCTGGAGCTGGGCCCGTTCCTGCGGACCCCGGTCCGCCAGCTCAGCCTCGGCCAGCGGATGCGCGGCGACGTCACCGCCGCACTGCTGCACGACCCCGAGGTGCTGGTGCTCGACGAACCGACGATCGGGCTCGACGTCGTGGCCAAGGCGGAGGTCCGCGCCTTCCTGGCCCGGCTCAACGCCGAGCGCGGCACGACGGTGCTGCTGACCACCCACGACCTGGGCGACGTCGAGCGGCTCTGCCGGCGGGTGCTCCTGATCGACCACGGACGGCTGGCCTTCGACGGGAGCGTGGCGGAGCTGCGGGCGCTCGTCCCCGACCAGGAGTCGATCGAAGACGTGGTGGCCCACCTCTACGTCAGTAGTACTCGGGCTGCTCCTCGTACTCCTCGTCGTACTCCTGATGCGGACCCGCCCACCGTGACGGCATGAGCACCGGGACGAACAGGGCGATCCCCAGCAGCCCGAAGACCCCGTTGGAGAGCAGGGCCAGCATCCCCTGACCCGCCTCGGCGATCTCCTTCTGCACGGTGGCGCCGACCGGGGCCAGGCTGGTGGCCCGGGAGACGTCGATGGCGTACACGACCGTCCAGGCCAGCAGCACCATCGAGGGCACGAACGCGGCGAGCGGCGAGACCCGCCCCGCGATCACCAGCCCGAGGAGGAGCCCCACGACCGCCATGATCCCCAGCGCGATCAGCATCCGGTTGTCGCGGATGGGGTCGAGGTCGGACACGGATCCCCGTAGCAACTCGCGCGAGGCCCACCCCCCGCCGAACAGCAGGGCGGCGGCGACGACGATCCCGACGAGCAGCCCGAAGAAGTGCCGCATGTCACCCACCTCGAAAACGTTCTTGGTCCGCGCGGCCACATTAGCGACAAAAACCGAAATATCGCACTGCTCCTGACGGGATCGATTTGGGTGCGGGGGTGACATCCGTTCAAAGCGTGAGAAGATGTGCCCGCCATGCCGACGAGCCACCCGATCCCCGCCACCGCGCGACTCCCGCGCGACCGAGGCGGGGCCGTGCGCCGGTCAGACGACGATCACCATCGACCTTTCGGTGCAGGCGCCGCGCGATCAGGTGACCACGGCAGGAACCGGCACTCGGCCGTCGGCCCCTTCGGCACAGGCTCCACAGGACCAGGCGAGCACAGCAGGAACCGGCATCAGGCCGTCGACCCCTTTGGTACAGGCCCCGCGGGACTGAGCGACCGCAGCAGGAACCGGCATCGGGCCGTCCGCCCTTCCGGCATAAGGCCCGCGCGGTCCGGTGGCCACACCCGGAATCAGGCGTCGTCGGATGATCATGGCCGGGGCCGGTTCGCCGGGCCTGGTTTGAGGCTCGCCCGTGCTTCCGCCTTCGCCGCCGTCTGTGTCGTGCTCGCCGCCGTCGGGCACCAGGCCGCCGGGGGCAATGGCCCCACCTTGTGGGCGCTCGGGGCCGGGATGGCCGGGGTGTTCGGTGGGGCCTATGCGCTCGCGGGTCGTGAGCGGTCTCATGGGGTGATCGCCGGGGTGCTGGTGGTCGTCCAGGCGCTGTTGCACGAGCTCTTCACCGAGGGGCAGACCGCGCGGGTGCTGATCGATCCCGATCACGGGCATGGCGGGCTCGGGGTGTCGCTGGGCATGGTCCTGGCCCACCTGACCGCCTCGCTGATCACCGCCTGGTGGCTCGCCCGGGGCGAGGCCGCGCTGTGGGCGGTGCTGCGGCGGCTCGGGGTCGGCGCGTGGCGGGTGCTCAAGGCGCCGGCGCCTCCGTCGCTGCCGCGTCAGGCGCGGGTCCGCGCCACGGCGGTTCTTCCTTCCTCTGTACGACCCCTCCGGCACGCCGTCATCAGGCGAGGCCCTCCACTGGCCGGGCTCTAGACCCGTCCCCTTTTTCCCTTTGTGAGACCAGTGGAGTCTTTGTCATGTCCCTTATTCGCCGTGCCCTGACGATCACCGCGACCGCGACCGCCCTCACCCTCGGCTTCGCGCTCCCCGCGCTGGCCCACGTCACCATCCAGCCCGGCTCCGTTCCGCAGGGCAGCTTCAGCAAGGTCGCCTTCCGCGTCCCCAACGAGCGCGACGACGCCTCGACCACCAAGATCGAGGTCACCTTCCCCGTCGACGCGCCGCTGCCGTTCGTCTCGGTCAAGCCGGTCCCCGGCTGGAAGGCCGAGGTCACCGAGGGCAAGCTGCCCACCCCGGTCCAGTCGCAGTACGGCGAGATCACCGAGGCCGTCACGAAGATCACGTGGTCGGGCGGCGAGGTCAAGCCGGGCGAGTTCCAGGAGTTCGAGGTCTCCCTCGGCGGCCTGCCCACCACGACCGACCACCTCTACTTCCCGACCAAGCAGACGTACAGCAGCGGTGAGGTCGTCGAGTGGAAGGACGAGCCGAAGACCGACGGCGGCGAGGCCGAGCACCCGATCCCGACCCTGAAGCTCACCCCGCCGGTCACCGACGACCACCACGCCGCCGCCTCCCCCGCCGCCGCGGCGCCGACCGCCACCACGGCCCCGGTCGCGGCGGCCGCCCCGGCCGCGGCCGAGCACACCGACTCCTCCGACGGCACCGCCCGCCTCATCGGCGGCGTCGGCATCGTCGTGGGCCTCGCCGGTGTGGGCGTCGCGGTCGCCGCCCTGCGCCGCAAGCCCACCGCCTAGGCCGTGATGTCCCTGGACGTGAACCGCGCCCACGCGACCGACCCGAAGATCGCGATGTACGCGGCGAACGCCAGGACCCCCTGACCCATGTCCCCCGTGGCCAGCGGATCGCGGAGCGCTCCGTCGAACCGCTGGAACCACGAGGTGAGAAGGTAGGGCGAGATGACCTCGAGCTGCGGCACGAACGCCAGCACCTGACTGACCAGCACCAGCACGATCGTGGTGACGATCGCCCCGATGGCCGCGTCGGTGAACGCCGACACGGCCAGGGCGAGCGTGCCGAGCGCGATCATGCCCAGCGTGACGTAGAGCGTGATCAGCCCGATCCGCAGCAGCCCGTCGACCAGCGGCACGGTCGTCCCGGAGAGCAGTGTGACCGGCCCGACGGGGAACAGCAGGAACCCGGTCGTCAGCGCCGCCACCACGATGGCGAGCGACGTGGCCAGCGCGAAAGTGGCCATCCCGGCGAACTTGACCCCCAGCAGCCGGGCCCGCCCGGCCGGGGCGACCAGCAGATACCGCAGTGTGCCGAGCCCGGCCTCCCCCGCGAGCGTGTCCCCCGCCACGACCGCGACGACCAGCGGCAGAATCAACGGCACCATGATCGAGAACGCGACGTACCCCAACGCCAGCCCGTTCCCGGCCACCTGCATCATCAACGCCTCGCCCTCACCCCCGAACACCCGGATAGCGACCCCACAGAGCACGGGAACCACCGCGACGACGGCCAGCATCGCCACGGTCCGAGGCCGCCGGAAGATCAGCCCGACCTCGGACCGATACAACCGAACCGTCGACCCCCACGAGACTGAGGGGCTCTCGCCACCGGGCCCTTCGGTTTCCAGAGCGAGAGAGACCTGCCCGTCGGCGTTGATCGGAACGCCACCATCCAGGTCCGGGGCTCCTGTGACCTCCGCCCCACGCGAGGGCCGACCGGAGACGCCCGCAGCCGGGGAAACGCCGAGCCCATCACGCGCTCCGCTTGAGCTCCCTACTTCAGCCGCAGCCTCCCCATGGCGCTCCGTCGAACGAGCCGAAGCGACAGGCACCTCCCGATCACGAAATTTCGGGATCGGAGAAGGCTCTTCCGCCACGCCGTTCGAGCTCCCCGCTTCGATCCGCCCGTCCGGCGTGTGCGCCCCCACATCACTAAATTTCGGGTCTTGTGCGGGTTCCGTCGCGACAGCCTGGTGTTCGTGAGGGCCGGCTCTTCTCGTGTCGGGTTGGTCGGTGGTCGGTTGGCTATGCGTCGACATCGAAGCCCTCCCCCGTCAGGCCGACGAAGACGTCTTCCAGGCTGGGCCTGATCACCTGGAAGCCGCGGATCGAGACGCCCGCCTTGAACAGCAGGCCGCTCACGTGCTCGGGGGCCAGGCGGCCGAGCTCCGCGCTGACCCTTTCGGGTCCGGGGGTCACGTCGGCCAGGTCGAGGCCGGTCAGGACGCCCGTCGCCAGAGCGACGTCGGGTGTCTCCACTTCGACCCGCGCCGCCGCGGCCGATCTCAGGTCGCCGAGGGAGCCCTGGGCGACCAGCCGCCCCGTCCGCATGACGCCGATGTGGGTGCACATCTGCTCGACCTCCGCGAGCAGGTGGGAGGAGACGAAGACCGTCGTCCCGTCGGCGGCGATGTCCTTGATCAGGCCGCGGACCTCGCGGGTGCCCTGGGGGTCGAGGCCGTTGGTGGGTTCGTCGAGGATCAGGAGGTCTCGGCGGCTGAGCAGAGTGCTGGCGATGGCCAGGCGCTGGCGCATGCCCAGGGAGTAGGCCTTGTAGCGCTTTCCGGCCGCCGCCGTCAGGCCCACCCGGTGGAGCGATTCGGCCACGCGCATCGGGGCCGACCGCGCGTCGGACGCGGGGTTGGCGGCGTCCAGGCGGAGGAGGTTGGCCTCGCCGGTCAGCCACGGGTAGAAGGCCGGGCCCTCGACCAGCGCGCCCACCCTCGTCAGGGCCGCGCGGGCGGGGGCGCCGAACAGGGCGCTGGTGCCGTCGGTCGGGGTGACCAGGCCGAGCAGCATGCGGATCGTGGTGGTCTTTCCTGATCCGTTGGGGCCGAGGAAGCCGTACACGGAACCGCCCGGGACGGTCAGGTCGACGGCGTCGACGGCGACCTGACCTCCCGGGAAGCGCTTCGTCAGACCCCGCGTGGCTATCGCGGGCGTGTTCATCCGGCGGCCTTCTCCAAGGTCTCGGGGGTCACCGCGCCGACCAGGAGACGGCCGTCGTCGGTGATCAGAGCAGACACCAGCTTGGTGGCGATCACCTTGCCGCCCTCGACGGTCCTGGCCGCGGCCAGGAGCGGGTTGTCCTTGAACTGGGCGGCGTCGAAGGGCAGGCTCACCACGGCGGTCCAGCCCTTTCCGGTGACGGCGAGGTCGTCGGCGGGCATCCGGGGAGCTTCGTTGGTGAACTCGGGCAGCTCGCCCTCGGTCACCTTCGCGCCGGGGGGCGGGGTGAAGGTGAAGTTCTCCGGCGCCGGCTTGGCGAAGGTGATGGAGTCGAAGCCGACCTCGAAGGCCGGTTCGGCGGCGCCCTTGGCGAAGATCTGCACCCGCAGCGGCACCATGGTCTCGCCGTCGACCGCGAGGCGCACGTCGCGGATCAGCGACTCGGGCGCCTTCGGGGCCAGAACCAGTTCGTAGGCCGCCCGTCCGGCGACGGTGGCGTCGTTGCCCACGCTGACCGCGGTGTCCGACTCGGCCATGGCCAACGCGAGCCGGGCCGCGTCGGGCGGGGTCACGGCGGCGGTGGGGAGGGGCGCGGGAGTGGTCGTACCGGACGGAAGCTTGATCTTCGTCGCGGTGTTGGCGGCGCTGTCCCACCACCAGGTCTGGCCCTGGTTGTGGATCAGGTTCTGCTCACTCATGGGCCCGGGGATCGCGAGGCGGAACTGGTCGGCGGAGCCGTACCAGACCTTGAGCTCGTGGGAACCCGACAGCAGCGCGAGCGGGCTGGGACCGGCCGGCGCGGCGGGCAGGCCGGGGATGCCGAGGGACGCGGTCTCGACGATGGTGCCGGACATCGGCGCGACCGACCCGGGCCCGCCCCAGCGGGCGGCGACCTCGGTGACGAGCTGGTCGGCGGTGAGCTCCGGCAGCTGCGGATCCCCCTGGACGGCCGCGATCACGGGGCCCGCTCCGATGGCGCCCGCCACCACCAACACGGCGGCGGCCGGGACCCCCCACCTCACGGCGCGTGCTCTTGTGGACATCTCATGCCCTCCAATCTGATGGACGTGCCCACACCATGCGCAACCCGGCCTGTGGTGAGGCTGAGACGCCCTGAGACCACTCTCAGCATGAGCACAGGTCAGAACCCGCAAAATGGGGAAATGCGCGTTCTGGTGGTGGAGGACGAACGAAGGATGGCGGCGGCCCTGCAACGGGGTCTGCGCGCCGAGGGTTTCGCCGTGGACCTGGCCCACGACGGCGAGGAGGGCCTCCACCTGGCCTCGACCGGGGAGTACGACATCGTCGTGCTCGACATCATGCTGCCCCGCCTGTCGGGCTACAACGTGTGCAAACGCCTCCGGGAGGCGGAGAACTGGGTGCCGGTCCTGATGCTGTCGGCCAAGGACGGCGAATACGACATGGCCGACGGCCTCGACCTCGGCGCCGACGACTACCTCACGAAGCCGTTCTCCTACGTGGTCCTGGTCGCCCGGCTGCGGGCCCTGCTGCGGCGCGGCGGCGGGCGGCGCCCCTCGGTCCTGCGGGCCGGCGACCTGACCCTCGACCCGGCCAGGCGCCTGGTGCGGCGCGGGGAGAAGACGATCGACCTCACCCCCCGCGAGTTCGCCCTGCTGGAGTTCCTGCTGCGCCATCCCGACGAGGTCGTCTCCAAGGCCGAGATCCTGGAGCACGTGTGGGACACCTACGACACCGACCCCAACGTCGTCGAGGTGTACGTCGGCTACCTCCGCCGCAAGATCGACGCGCCCTTCGGCCGGGGCGCCGTGCAGACGGTGCGGGGCGCGGGATACCGGCTGGCCAGCGATGGCGGCTAACCCGTTCCGCTGGTGGCGGCGGCGCAGCCTGCGGGTCCGGCTGACCGTCGTGGCCACCGCCGCCCTCGGCCTCGGCCTCGGCGTCGCGGCGTGGGTGTTCGTGAACGTGCTGGGCCGGTCGCTGATCAACACGATCGACGACGAGGTGACCTCCCGGGCCCGCGAGATCGTGGCGCTGTCGGACGCGGGGCGGCTCGACGGGGAGATCGTCCCGACGAAGGCGACGATCGTGCAGGTCATCGACGCGAACGGCCGCATCACCGCGGCCACGCCGTCGACCGACCGGCTGGTCCCGCTGCTGCCGTCGGGCGCGCGGAGGGCCGCCGCCGACTCGGGCAAACCCCAGTTCCTGGACGGACGCCCCTACGGCATCCCCGCCGTCCTGCGGATCACCGTGATGAGCGCCGACCACGGGGTGACCGTGCTGACGGCCCGCTCCTTCACCGAGATCGAACGCTCCCTGAAGGCGACGGGCCATGTGCTGCTGCTGGGCACGCCGCTGCTCCTGGTCCTGCTGGCGGGGGCGTCGTGGGTGATCATCGGCCGGACGTTGAGCCCCATCGGGGCCCTGAGGCGCGGCGCGACCGAGATCACCGGGTCGTCGCCGTCGCGGCGGCTGCCGGTGCCGGAGGCCAACGACGAGGTGCACTCGCTGGCGATGACCCTGAACGACATGCTGGCCCGCCTGGAGGAGGCCGGGTCCCGGCAGCGGGCGTTGGTGAGCGACGCCGCGCACGAACTGCGGAGCCCGCTCGCGAGCATGCGCCTCCAACTCGAAGTGGCGCTGAGCCACCCTGATGGGCAGGACTGGCGCGAGACGGCGGAGGGGGTGCTGGAGGACACGCTGCGCCTCTCCAAGCTGGCCGAAGACCTGCTGGCGCTGGCCCGGCTCGACGAGGGCCGGGCGCTACGGCACGAACCTGTCGAACTGGGGCGGCTCGTGACGCGGACCGCCGCCCGCTATGGCCTCGACGCGGACATTCCGGCCGAGGCCGTCGTGGCGGTGGGGGCGGAGATGGATCTGGGGCGGGTCCTGGTCAACCTGATCGACAACGCGGTCCGGCACGCGCACGACAAGGTCGGCGTGGGCCTCTGGAAGGCCGGGCCGTGGGCGGTCATCACCGTCACCGACGACGGGCCCGGCATCCCGGAGGAGGATCGGGAGCGGGTGTTCGCCCGGTTCACCCGGCTCGACTCGGCACGGGCCCGCGACGACGGCGGGTCGGGGCTGGGGTTGGCCATTGCCCGCGAGATCGTCGAGGCCCACGGCGGGACGATCACGCTGGACGACGCGGAGCCGGGTCTGAAGGCGACGGTCCGGCTGCCGGTGTGACCCGGCTATCGATCGGGACGGTCGAACACGAGGTAGTTCATCGGAAAGATGTCACCACCGCCGTCGCCGAAGGCCACCGGTTCACTGGGCAGTCCGGAGAGGTCGATGAGACGTGCCGTTCGAGGCCTGGGGCCCCATTCGTAGTCGTCGCTTCCCCAGTCGATCACACGATCGTCGTCGTACCAGCCGCCGAAGTCTCCGGGGTCATACGGCAACGACGCGACACGACGTCCCGAGCGGACATCCAGCACACACATCTCGTAGGACGCATCGGCGCAGCGAGCCGCGAGGAACAGTCCGGACGGCGAGAGAGCGTCGGCCCGGCCGGGGATGAGCCGGTGATCGAGGGTCACCACCGACCCCTTCACCTTCCCGTCCATGCCGAAGGTGTACAGCTTCGGTATGTACTCACCGTCGACGAGGTCTATCGACAAGCCCACGACCTCGTCCCGGTTCTTCCAGACAAATCCGCCGCCATCGATGGAATCGTCGAAAGCAGCGTCGACATAGCGCGCCAGCCGCCGCGAGGGATCCGCCACCACGAATCCCAGCGTGCGTTCCTCATCCTCGGTGTCGACGACCGTGAGCAGGACCCGGCCGTCCGCCGCCCACATCGGCGCGGTTAGCCGCTCCCCGCGTGGAACCACCCGCAGGGAGAACGAGGCCTCCGCATGATGGTCGGTGAACTCGATCACCGAGCCGGAACCAAGGCTCAGTTCCCAGCGACCCTCGGCCGACAGCGTGCCGGAGAACGCCGAAACGCGTTCGAAGACTCCGGACGACCAGCGGAACAGCCCCTCACCGTCGACGGCGAACGCCGCCACCCCCTCGGACTCCCGCCGGTAGAGGACGGTCCTTCCCACCGGATGGGCCTCACCGGCAGCGCTCTCCGCGGGCGGGGGGATCTCGACCAGCCCGGCCAGTGTCCGTCTCGCCAGATCCACGAGATCGACGCCCTCCTGCGCCGCGTGGAACTCCACCAGCCATCCGCCGCGCCGCGCCACGATCAGGCGAGGTCGCCGGCGATCGGCGAAGGCCTCATCACCCACGCCTGGGAGCGGTATGCCGATGTCGGCGTCCTCGTGCCACGCGAAGAGGCCTGCCGCCCGGTCGTGGTCTCCGGCCGCGATGACGTTCACTCCGAGGCGACGGCCGGACGCGTCGGCGAGCACGCACGCGGAGGGCTTTCTGAAGGGTTGGGGCGTGACGGGCGAGAACCCCGGGAGAAACCTGATCCGGCACCCGTCGGGCGGAGGACGCATCTGTCGGCGGTCGCCGACCGACCCCACCCAGGAGACGGCCGCGCCCCAGATGGGAAGCTGCCGACGCGTCACCAGATAGAGCCGACCGTCCGCGTCCACCACGGGGTGGCCGACGGCGGGGACGTCCACCCTGTCGACGACGTGTCCGTCGGCAGGGCGTACCACTTCGGCACCGAACGGATAGTAAGAGTGCTGGACCATCACCCCGGCGGCCACCCTGGTGAGCGACCAGGGCTGCCCGGAGAGCCTGCGCCTCCACGTCACCCGGCCCGAACCAAGATCGACTCCTTCCAGAACATGGCCATCCCGCAAGAAGACGACATGCCGGCCATGCGCCTCGAACCGGCAGCGGTAGTCGCAGTTCCGGTCCTCGTGAACCAGCGAACCGGCCGCGTCGAGAAAGAAGATTCCGACACTGTCACGGACGGCGATCGCCGTCCGCCCGCCCACGACGCCCTCCGTCGCGTCCCACCTCAAAAGGTAAGCGCTCTCAAGAAGAGGAAACCTCCGGATGAATTGGAGAGCTCCCGTCACCGGATCGAAGACCCGCAGGATCAAGGATGTCCCGTCGTTCAGCAGTGCCGCGGCGATGTCCTCGGTCACGTGGACGTCCTCGAGGGTGCAGTCCGGACAGTCGATCCGCCGCCAGAGAACCGCCCCGGACTCGGTGTCCACCCCCGAGAGCTCCCGCCTGAGCGAATCCCAGATCAGCAATGTCCGCGAATCGACGAGGCTGAGAGAAGCGTCCTCGTTCTCACCGACCGATCTGGTCCACAGAAGCCTCCCCGAACGGAGATCCAGTCCACGAAGCGTGGTGGCCTGCCGCGGGCCTCCCCGCACACGGGTCTGCACGATGACGACGCTCGTGAACACCCCCCACGACCACACGCTCCCGAGGTCTCGTCTCTCCCAGCCGACCCGCCCCGTCCTCCCGTCGACCATCGTGACGGCGTTGTCCGCGCGCACGATGAACATGTCCGGGTCATGCCCGGCCGGGAGGAAGTCGAGCACCCCGGGAACCTCGACCGACCAGCGGGAACCGGGTGGTGGTGTCTCCTTTCCGTCCAGGGCGACCCCTGACAGCAGTAACGCGGCGAGCGCCAGGGATCTCACAACGCGCATGTTCGCTTCCCGTCGGCTTTGCGGTAGCTGGAGTAGAGGTTGGCCGGAACGTAGGAGACGTCGTATGTCTTCGCCATCCCGGTGATGCGCAGCGGCCGGCCCCCGTTCGGCCTCGCGCGGATGCGTTGGAGCCCGGAATCCGCGCCGTAGTCGAAAAGGACTTCGATCTCCCAGTCATGGGCACGGCGCGTCGCGCTCACCGTCAACTCGACGGTCAGCCGCTCGTCCTGCCGGAGATCGACGCTGTTCTTGAGGAAGAGGCTCCGTCCGGCGGGCGGGTGGAAATCGTCGAGGTTCGCCTTGACCAGGAAGTGGTTGGGCTCGCCTTGGGGCGGCAGCGTGCGCAGACAGGTGCCGCGGACGATCGGCGAAGACGTGATCACGTGGGGGCGCACGTCGATGATGCGGACCGGCTTGCTCCGCAGACCCTGCACCACGACGGTGACCTCCACCTCCTTCACCCGATGGGCCTGCTGCCGCTGCAGGAGGCCGTCCATCTCCGCGGGAGACGGACCGCGCAGGAGAAGCGCGTGGTCGGGCCCGCGTTTCAGCACACCGGGCAGGGCCACGAGGTCGTTGCCCCAGAAGGGCTCGTCCACGACGACCCGTAAGGGCGGCTGCCCGGCAACGTCGTTGGCGGTGTCACTCACCCAGGCCCAGCCGCCTCCGATCACCGATGCCACCAGTGCGGCGATACCGGCGGCCAGGGTGGTGAACCACCACGTGCCCATCCGGCGGAGGACGCCTTTCTTGGGTTCGGCCGCCCCGGTCTCCTGCTGCGGCGTCTCCTGCTGGGGTGACGTCATCTCACCGCTCTCCGGTCAGGGTCCGGTGGGCATGGCGTACCAGTTGCCGGGCCAGCTCCGGATCACCCTCGGCTAGCACCCTCAGGAGAGTGGATCCACTGCGGAACGTGATGAGATCCGGGTCGTGGGCGGCGATCGCCTGATCGGCCAGATCCGGCGTCAGTTCTTCGTCGTAGGGGTGGACGGTGGAGAAGAGCAGGCGCGCGTCCGGTTCCGACGCGAGCTCCCTGATGACTTCGATCTGGATCGTCGGGCCGTCGCCTTCGACGGGATCGGCATGACAGCGAGTCGCCACCGGCAGGCCCAGAGCGGGATTGCCCGGATACGGGGAGCGTTCGTATCGGACGCCGCCGACCTCATCGGGCAGGAGCGAGCATGCATCGGGCCACCGCTCCGACGGCACACCGCCTCTCGCCGCCGCCTCCTGAGCTTGGGACGTTGCATCGCGTATCTCGTACACGGTCAGCGTTTCCGCTCCCGCCGACACGACCAGATCGTCGGCGATGCTGTCCGGCTCCTCCGGCGGAGCGAACCAGGCCATGGGACGTGCACGACCGGCCCCATCGACCCAATAGAGCAGCGACCCCCAGTCCTCTTCGGTCACCGGGCCGAAGAAGTAGGGGCCGGAGTCAGGCGAGTCGAACTTCGCACTCGGCAGGCTGTCGGTGACCTGTCCGGTTCGGCGGTCGATCAGGTCGATGGACCCGCCATCGACCTCCAACGCCATCGTGTGGGCGTCGTAGAACTCGATGACCTCGTCGATGAGCTGCTGGCGATGGACCGGCCCGCCGTCCAGGTCGAGGACCACGAGAGCTTCTTTCGACGAGACCTGGAGCACGTCACCACGGACCGCGAGGTCATCGAAAGTGGCGGTCAGGTCGTGGCGCCAGACGATGCGACCGGTAACCGGGGAGACCGCCCAGACGGCGCCGCGACCCACCTGGCACGATCCGAGGGCGAAAATCTTCCGCGTGTGCACGCGTACCACGTCGACACCACATCCGGGGGGTGCCGGGGAACGCCATCGCGTACGGCTGGTCTGCTGGTCGAGAGAGACGATCTCCCCCCGCTCGGACATTCGAAGATAAACCGCTCCGTGAGCGATGCCCGGCACATCGAAATGGTCAGGCCGCCCTTCGAATCCCGAACCGCTCTTCCAGAGGTTGTCACCCGTTCTTATGTCGAACACGTCGAGCATCGTAATATCGGCACCTCCGCTTTCCCGTTCGAACGAGAAGGCGGCCACTCCGATGGAACCCGATGCGGCCAGCGAATCGATCGAGCCGATATCGTCGGCGGATAGGACATCGTCGCGTTCCCAAAGCGTCTCACCGGTCCGCACATCGAGCGCTTCGATCTTCTTACCACCACCCAGTAGCAGAACGTTCCCCGCCCGCTGTATAGAGGCCGGTCGGCTGGTCGATTTCTTCGACCACAAAGAGACCAGAACCGGATGGGAACGGCTCTCCCGCGCGGTGGTCGGCGCCGGAGCAGCAGATGCGGCAGCGGCCACGAACGGCAGCAGGAGAACACACAGCTTCCCGATGGCATTCCAGTTCATCCGTCACTCCCTGGAAAGCCATCCTCATCGGTGCAGGACTCCCCGAGGAAACGCAGTCGCAAACCCGTAGCTCAATCGTGACACCATGGTCATTGCGCAATATTCGAACTACTCAATAAGAGACAGCCGATTCATTAAGCAGAGTCCGCTTTAGTGCCTGGTGGAATATTTGGGCGATTAATCAGGCCAGGCCGTGGTCGTGGGCGTACACGATCGCGGCCGGTCTGTCCCTCAGGTCGAGTTTGGTCAGGATGTTGCCCAGGTGGGTCTTCACCGTCGCCTCGGAGATGTGCAGCGCCGCCGCCGTCTCCGCGTTGGTGGCGCCCCGCGCGATCTGGATCAGCACATCCCGTTCCCGCTGGGTCAGCCGCGCCGCCTCCGACCGGCCCCGCTTCTCTTTAAGAGCCACCCGCCGGAAGGCCGTCAGCACCGGCCCCGCCACCTGGGGGTCAAGCCACGACCCGCCCTCGGCGACCATCGTGACGGCCCGGACGATGTCCTCCCCCGGCGCGTCCTTGAGGATGAACCCCGCCGCCCCGGCGCCGAGGGCGGCCGCCACGGTGTCGTCGTCGTCGAAGGTCGTCAGGATCAGCACCGGGACCGCGCCCGACAGCCGCCGGGTCGCCTCGGCGCCGTCGACCCGGCGCATGCGGATGTCCATCACGACGACGTCGGGTTTCCAGCGGGCCACGGCGTCCACGACCTGGTCGCCGTCGTCGCACTCCCCCGCGATCGTGAAGGTCCCCTCGGGTTCGAGGATGCGGCGGAGACCGGCGCGGACCAAGGGCTGGTCGTCGACCAGCAGCACGGTGATCATGCGGGAATCCTCGCCGACACGACCCACTCCCCGTCGCGGATCCCCGCGTCGCATTCGCCTCCGGCGGCGGAGGCCCGTTCGCGCATCCCGGCCAGCCCGCTCCCCGACCCGTTGTCGCGCGCCGGGCCGGGAGGGTTGCCGATCTCCAGGCGGAGCTCCCCGGCCGCCACCGTCAGCGCCACCCTGGCCGCCCCGGTTCCGTGCCGGACCGCGTTGGCCAGCGCCTCCTGAACGATCCGGTACGCCGCCAGTTCCGCCCCCGGGTTCACCACCGCCACCCCGTCCACGGACAGCAGGAACTCCACCGGAGAACCGGCGGCGCGGAAGCTCTCGACGAGCGCCTCGACGTCGGCGAGGCCCGGCTGGGGTGCGGTCGACGGCTCTTCACCCGACCGCAGCACCTTCACCAGCCGCCGCAGATCGGCCAAACTCGCCCGCCCATGACGCTCGGCCTCTTCGAGCGCTTCCAGGGCCTCCGCGGAGGCGGAGCGCTTGATCGCCATCCGGGCCGCCGTGAGGTGCAGCATCGTGACGGCGAGGGTGTGCCCGACCACGTCGTGGACGTCCTGGGCCATGATCCGCCGCTGGTCGGCGGCCCGCTGGAGGGCCAGCGCCTCCAGGGCCTGCGCGACGAGACGGCTGGAGGTGTGGCTGACCCGCACCGCGTAGGCGGCGGCGAGCGTGAGCGCGAACCCGAGATGCGCGGCCACGAGAACGACCGGCGGCGCGCCCGCCAGCACGGCGAGCGTGGCCAGATAGGTCGCGAAGGTCACCCCGGCGGCCAGGGGCACCGGTGCGAAGCCGATGTTCAGCGCCACCAGCAGCAGCCCGACCGCCAGCGCCATCAGCGCCGCGACCGGACTGTCCAGCCCGGTCAGCGCGGCCGCGCCCAACGGCGCCAGCACCGCCACCGCGAACCACCAGGTCGGCCCGTCGTCCCCCTTCACGAGCCAGCGCCCCCACGGGACCGCCGACACCAGCACCAGCACGATCCCGACGATCCGGGGCTGGGGGGCGAGCGCGGCGGCCAGCACCGCCCCGGCCGTGAAGGCCAGGGCCAGTGCCGGCGCGCCCACGCGGAACATCACCGAGAGCTCGACGGGGGCGGCCCGGCCCGCGCGGCGGAGGTCGTCCTCCCAGTCGCAGACGGCCGTGGCTGCATCAGTGGCCATCACCCCATCGTGCCTGGAATCAACGCTCCAGCGACACCACGTTGTACGTCGTCGTCGGGGTCGCGGGGGTCGTGAAGCGGGCGTTGGGGAGGTAGAGCCGGTCCTTGAACGCCGCGACCGTGGTCGGCACGTCGAAGCTCGGGTCGGTCACCTTCTTGGCGATCGTGCCCTTCGTGGCGTGCCGGTCGAGCGCCACCCACGTCACCGTGTTCAGGCGGTTCTGGACGACGATGAGCCTGCGTCCTTCGAGGAGCAGACCGTCGCCGTTGGTGAGCAGTTCGGTGCCGAGGTCGACCTGCTTGGTCACGCCGGTCTTCTTGTCGACCCGGAACAGCTTCCCGGTGTTCGACTGGACCACCAGCAGCGCCTTGCCGTCGGGCGTCTGCGCGATCCCGTTGGCGTTGTTCCCGGTCGTGTAGACGAGGTCGCCGGTCAGCGGGATCTTCTCGGCCTCGGCCGGCAGGCGGCCCCACCGGCGGAGGTCGAGCTTGTAGAGGAACGGGTTGGCCGAGTCGGTGAAGTAGGCGGCGTCACGGGTCAGCACGACGTCGTTCACGAACGAGGTGCCGGTCGCGAGGGTGTAGCTCTTGAGCACCTTGCCGGTCCGCGCGTCGAGCACGCGGGCGTTGCCACCGGTGCCGCCCGCGACGAACAGCCGGTTCCGCTTGACCTTCAGGCCGAGGGACGGCGTGCCGGGACCCTCGTTGAGGACCCTGCCCTTCCCCGAACGCAGGTCGACCTTGAAGATCGCCCCGGTGGCGCGCGACCCGAAGTAGGCCGACCGCCCCTCGTCGATGGCGATCCCCTCGGGCTGGAATCCGTCGGGCAGGGAGAACGAGGTCGGATATTTCGGTGCCGTCGAGGCGAGGGCGGGCGGTGCCGCCACCAGTACGGCTAAGAGGCCGGCAACGAAAGCTGCCATGCGCATGGAACAGATCCCCTCTGTCTTCGGAACGAACAACCCGTCTACCGCAATCCCCGTGTGATTTACATAAAATGTCGCGATGCTCCCCCATCACGGCGCGACCGCCGAGGAACTGCTCGCCCGGCTGGCCACGGCCCAGGAGGCCGATCTCCCCGTCCGGGGCGGACAGGTCACCGCCTATGTGTACGACACCGGCCGCCCCGAGGTGCACGAGGCCGGCGCCGCCGTCTACGCGGGCATGCTCGAGGTGAACATGCTCGACCCGACGGCGTTCCCGAGCATGGTCGCCCTGGAGAAGGACGTCGTCGGCGCCGTGGCCGCCGAACTCGGGCAGCCCGGCGCGCCGGGGATCTTCACCAGCGGCGGCACCGAGTCGATCATGCTGGCGGTCAAGGCGGCCCGCGACGCCGCTCAGGTGGAGCGGCCCCAGATGGTCGTCCCGGTCACCGCGCACCCCGCCTTCCACAAGGCCGCGCACTACCTCGGGGTCGAGGTGGTGGCCGTACCGGTGGAGCTCGACACCTTCGCCGTCGACCCGGCGAAGATGGAGGCGGCGATCACGCCTCAGACGGTCCTGGTCGTGGTCTCGGCGCCCTCCTATCCGCAGGGCGTGATCGACCCCGTCGAGGAGGTCGCGGCGATCGCGGCGGGCCGGAACATCCCCTGCCACGTCGACGCGTGCGTGGGCGGCTGGCTGCTGCCGTGGCTGCGCGAGGCGGGGGCGGCGGTGCCGCCGTTCGACCTGTCGGTGCCGGGCGTCACCTCGATCTCGTGCGACCTGCACAAGTTCGGGTACGCCCCCAAGGGCGCCTCCGTGCTGCTGTTCAAGGACGCCGCGCTGCGCCGGAAGGCCTATTTCGCCTCGGCCGCCTGGCCCGGCTACACGATCATCAACGCCACCGTGCAGAGCTCCCGCTCGGCCGGCCCGCTCGGCGGCGCCTGGGGCACCCTCCACGCCCTGGGCCGCGAGGGCTACCTCGAACTGGGCCGCACGACCCTGGAGGCCACCCGCCGGATCGCCGAAGGCGCCGCGAAGATCCCCGGCCTGCGCGTGCTCGGCGACCCCCAGGCCGCCCTGGTCGCCATCGCTGGCTCGCCCGAGGTCGACGTGTTCGTCCTCGCCGACGAGGCGCGCAAGCGTGGCTGGTTCCTCCAGCCGCAGCTCTCCTACGCGGGCATCCCCGCCAACATCCACATCACCGTCACCGGCGTGACCCTCGACCGGGTCGACGCCATGCTCGCCGTCATCGCCGAATCGGCGCGGGCCGCCCGGGAGAAAGGCCCGGCGGTCGTCCCCGAGGGCCTGCCCGAGCTGATCGCCTCGCTGAACCTCGACGAGCTCGACGACCCCACCTTCGTGGAGCTGGCCGCCTCGGTCGGCATCGACCTGACCTCCCGCGACCAGCCGGAGATGGCGGCCGTCAACGCGGTGCTCGACGCGCTCCCTGCGGCGACCCGCGAGACGATCCTGATCAGGTTCCTGTCGGTGATATACGGCTGACGACGTCGAGGACCTTCCGGGCCGAGGCGGCGTCGTGGACGCGGAACACCCGGGCGCCCTGCACCGCCGAGATCGCCAGGGTGGCGAGGGTCCCCGCGTGCCTCTGGTCGACGGGGAGGCCGCCGAGGGTCTCGCCGACGAAGTCCTTGTTCGAGACGGCCACCAGGACCGGCCAGCCGGTCGCGACCATCTCGTCGAGGCGGCGGCTGAGCTCCAGGGAGTGGTAGGTGTTCTTGCCGAAGTCGTGGGCGGGGTCGATCAGGATGGCGTCCCGCGCCACCCCCGCGGCGAGCGCCTTTTCCGCGAGATCGGTCGTGTACGCCACCACGTCGCCCACCACGTCGTCGTAGGCGATCCGGTGGGGGCGGGTGCGCGGTGCCACGCGGCCGGCGTGGGCGCAGACCAGGCCGATGCCGTGTTTGGCCGCGACGTCGGCCAGACCGGGGTCGACGCCGCCCCAGGTGTCGTTGAGCAGGTCGGCCCCGGCCGCCGCGACGACCTCGCCGACCTCGGCGCGCCAGGTGTCGACGCTGATGATCACCTCGTCGTGGCGGTCGCGGACGGCCGCCACGAGGTCGGCGACCCTGCGGATCTCCTCCGCCACGTCCACGTCGTCGCCGGGGCCCGCCTTCACCCCGCCGATGTCGACGATGTCGGCGCCCTCCTCGATCAGCCGGGAGGCGGCGTCGAGGGCGGCGGTGAAGCCGTAGGTCGCGCCCCGGTCGTAGAAGGAGTCGGGCGTTCGGTTGACCACGGCCATGATCGCGTGGTCGCCGGGGCCGAAGACACGGCCGCGAAGGCGCAGAGTAGACATCGTCAGCGAGCCTACTCCGCGCCCCAACCGTGATCTCCGGACTGCGGTGGTGCTTCGGGAAATGGCCGATCCAGAAGTGCCCCCACAGGGCCGGCCCACCAATCCGACATGTCGGATTTGGAACGGTCCAAGCTTTTAAGCGGCGGATCCTCCCTCTGCCAGGGTCACGAAATCGAGCGCCGTCGCGGGCAGCCTCTTGCGGGCGTGCACGATCGCGATGATCTTCCTGGGCGCCGGGTCGAGCGACCGCACGACCAGGCCGGCGCGGGCCGCCTGCTCGGCCATCCCGCGATACCAGAGGAGCGAGGCCCGTCCTTCGCGTACGGCGGGCAGCCACTTGGCCCTCTCGTCCGACTCCAGCGCGGGGATGGGTCGGACACCGTACGAGCTGAAGATCTGGTCGAACTCCCTGCGGCGCGGGCTGCCCGGACCGGGCAGGACCAGCCGCATGCCGTTGAGCTTGCTCATCGGCACCGGGTCGGGCAGGTCGAGGCCGGGCGGCGAGATCAGGACGATCTCCTGCCGCTCCAGCGGGTGACTGACCAGGTCGGTGGGCACCGGAAGGTCGGTCAGGCCGAGGTCGGCCCGCTGTTCGCGGACGGCGGTGACGACGCTGTCCCGCCCGTCGCAACGGACGATGTGGACACGGATCCCCGGATGCTCCGCCACGTAGGCGGGCAACAGACGACCCGCGAGCCCCGGTTCGAGACTCGGCGTCGACGCGATGCGCAGTTCCGCACCCGACGTGTGCGACTGGGTCGCCAGCGCCTCGATCTCCCGGACGGCGTCGAGCGCCTCCCGGGCGAGCTTGACGACCCGGCGCCCCTGCGCGGTCACCACCACTCCCCGCCCCGACCGGGCGAAGAGCGTCATCCCGAGCTCGCGTTCGAGGTCCCGGATGGCTCGGGATAACGCGGGCTGCGCGATGTAGAGGGACCGTGCGGCGTCGGTCATGGTGCGGTGCTCTGCGGTGGCTACCACATAGCGGAGCTGTTGCAGATTCATGCCAAAGACGCTAGGGCAGACGAGGCGTCCGAATCCGGAACATCGCAGAGATCACCTCGGACGATTACCCGGAGTGCACGAATGGTGCGACATCCGTGACGAGTGTGAAAACTGTGACGAACTGGCCAATCTCAACCCCGGGCGGGGCAGGCTACCGGTGCGGCGCGGGGGCGGTGCCCATCGGCGCGATCTAGGTAGACAAGCCTTCTTTCCGGATGTGTTCAGTGTTGTCCAGATTTGAGAGCTAGAATCCCTGGGCATCGCAGGGGCATAACGAGCAGAGGAGCGGTTGACCATGCGTCGTGGGGGAGCCGCGGGTGACGAGTCACGTCAAAGACGCACCCGGAAGCGCCCCCAGAAGTCTTCCGAGGACTTCCCCGGCGGGGCGTCCGACGAAACCTACGAGGACGCGCAGCCGTCCGAGCCTTCGGTACCGCCGCAGACCGGATCCTTCGCCGCGATCCCGAAGAACGCCGGACCGCAGCCCGACCCGGTCCCCAAGAACGCCGGACCGGGCGCGACCTCCGGCGACCCGACCTCGCCCGGACGCCTGGTCGCGGGCGGCCGGCTCGACACGCAGCCGGTGACCGGCGCGGACGGGGGCGTCCACGTGGGCGGCCCGCCGAACGGCGGTCAGCCGCAGTTCATGCCCGCCCCTGCCGTCCAGGGCTCCCCCGCCGACCAGAAGGTCGCCGACGACGAGATCACCCGGCCGGGCCCGCCGCGCACACCCTCGCCCCTGCCGCCGCAGCGCCCCCGTGGCGCCGCGGCCCCGAAGTTCGGCCGGTCGCTCTCGACCGGCGCCATCATCGGCTGGACGGCGCTGTCGGCGATCGTGCCGGGCGCCGCGCACCTGCGCAGCGGGCGGCGCAAGCTCGGGTTCATCTTCCTCGGCACGTTCGGCCTCATCCTCATCGCGGCGATCGTGTTCGGCATCGGGATCCTCGGGAACGTCGGCTCGATCGTCCGCGAGAGCACGCTGAACACCGTCATGATCGGGTCGGCCGTGCTCGCGCTGGCGTGGTTCGCGCTGGTGCTCATGTCCTACGTCTCGCTGCAGCCCGACCGGCTGCCCCAGCGGGGGCAGATCGTGTCGGGGGTCGCGGTGGGCGCGCTGTGCGTCGCGGTCATGGCGCCGTTCGCGTTCGCGGCGACCACGGTGAACACCGCGCGCGACCTGCTCGACGCCTTCCCCTCCGAGACCGACGCCGGCGGCCCGGCGGCCGTGCCGGTCAAGGCCGAGGACCCGTGGAACGGCAAGAAGCGGATCAACTTCCTGCTCATCGGCGGTGACGCCGCCGGCAACCGGACCGGCGTGCGGACCGACTCGATGCAGGTGGCCAGCGTCAACGTGCAGACCGGCAACACGATCCTGTTCGCGCTGCCGCGCAACCTCCAGCACGTCCACTTCAGCAAGAACAGCCCGCTGAACAAGCAGTTCCCCCTCGGCTTCCACGCCGACCTCCCCAACGGCGGCCTGCTGAACGAGGTCTGGCAGTACGCCGAGGACTACCCCAATCTGGGTGTACGCGGCCCGACCGCCCTCAAGGACGCCATCAGCACCACCCTCGGCCTCCACGTCGACTACTACGCCATGGTCGACATGTACGGCTTCGCCGCCCTCGTCGACGCGATCGGCGGCCTGGAGATCAACGTACAGACCGACATCAAGTACGGCGGCGTCCTCGGCACCGCGGGCACCATCCCGGCCGGCAAGCGCGTCCTGAACGGCGAGCAGGTCCTCTGGTACGGCCGCTCCCGCGTCGGCAGCGACGACTTCTCCCGCATGGGCCGCCAGCGCTGCGTGATCGGCGCCCTGGCCCAGCAGGCGTCGCCCCCGGTCGTGCTGCAGAACTTCACGAAGATCGTCCAGGCGGCGAAGCGGCTGTTCCGCACCGACATCCCGCGCCCGCTGCTGGAGCACCTGGTGGGCCTGGGCATGAAGGTCAAGGACGCCAAGATCACCAGCACCCAGTTCGTGCCCCCGCAGATCTGGCCCGGCAGCGCCGACTGGGAGAAGATCAAGAAGATGGTCGCCACGGCCATCCGCAAGTCGAACGGCTCCGTGGCCCCCGTCCAGGCGGGCGTGACCGCCTCCCCGAGCGGCAGCGGCCCGGTCCCGACCCCTCCGGCGTCCCCGACCCCGAGGGCGGCCAAGCCGACGCTCAGCCCCACCCCGAACAACCAGGCCACCGAAGACCAGTCCCTCGCGGAACTCTGCGGCTTCTAGGCCCGGCGTGTGAGGCCCCCGGGAGATGGTCCCGGGGGCCTTTCTCATGCGGCCGGTGGAACCTGGCAGGCGATCGATCTGCCCCAGGGTGGGCGGAGCCGTACAGAAGGAAGGCTCTTGTGCCCACGGCGGCGATGCAGCGAAAAGCCCCGGGGCCGCTGAGCGGCGCCCGGGGCTCTCTCGGAGAACCGGTGTTACTTCTCCAGGACGAACTGGTCGACGTCGAACAGTGAACCGGAGCCGCCGGTGAACCTCAGGAAGATCGCGCCGGAGGCGGAGCTCGTGAGGTTGGCGGAGACGGTCTGGAAGGTGTCCCAGCTGCCGGTGTTCGGGATCGACAGGGTGCCGATCACGGTGCCGGTCTGGGAGCCCGCGCGGACCTCGATGGTGCCGCCCGGGCCGCCCGAGGAGTAGCGGACGGTGATGCGGGTGGCGCCGTTGGCGGTCACCTGGTTGTAGCCGGCCCAGTCACCGTTGTCGATGAAGCCGGCCGTGGTCCCGCCGACGGCGGGGCCGTGGGCGGCCGTCTGGATGCCCGACTGCGACGTGAACGCCTCGCCCTGGACCGTGGTCTGGGTCGGCGTGGTGCCGGTGGTCAGGGTGATGGTGTCGACGTCGAGCAGGGCGCCCGAGCCGCCGGTGAAGGTGAGGAACAGCGGGCCGGAGGCGTTGCTGTTCAGCGCCGTCGTGACGGTCTGGAAGGTGTCCCAGCTGCCGGTGTTCGGCACGTTGACCGTGCCCAGCACCGTGCCGGTCTGGGAGCCCGCCCTGATCGTGATGGTGCCGCCGGGGCCGCCCGAGGAGACCCGCGCGGAGAAGCTGTTCTTCCCGGCGGTGGAGAAGTTGGCGTAGCCGACCCAGTCGCCGTTGTCGATGTAGCCGACGGTGGTGCCACCACTGGCGGTGGTGTGGCCGGCGGGCTGCACGCCCGAGTTCGAGGTGTACGTCTCGGCCTCGATCGTCGTGGGCTGCGTCGGCGGGTTGCCGCCCAGCTCCTTGATCCGGACGTTGCGGAACGACACGTCGTCACCGGTGCCGTGGTTCTGCAGGCCGATGTAGCCCTGCACCAGGGACCTGGCGGCCACGGTGTTGGTGAAGTCGTTGATCAGGCGGCCGTTGAGGTAGATCCGCAGCCGCTCGCCCTCGACGAGGAGCTCGTAGGTGTTCCACGTGCCCGGCGGGTTGAGCGCGGCGTCGCGGGCGGCGATGTCGGCCGACTTGAAGCCGTACACCGATCCGGTCGTCTTGTCCGAGGTGTCGGTCGAGTCGATCTGGATCTCGTAGCCGTTGTTGACCGCCGAGTTGGGGTCGGTGGACGACGGGAAGCCGATGAAGACGCCGGAGTTGTCGTCTCCGTCCATCTTCCAGTCGAGCTTCAGCGAGTACGAGCCGTACTGCTTGGCCGAGTACCAGAGCAGGCCCATGCCGCCGACCGACTTGAGGGTCGCGTCGGTGTTGGTGAAGCTGCCCGGTCCCGCCTGCGACCAGCCGGTGGTGGAGCCGTTGTAGATCGGGGTGTAGCCCGTCTCCACGCGGCAGTCCTGCTTGGCCCAGCCGGCCGCGTACCGGATGCCGCCGAGCAGCAGGGTCCGGAAGTTGGCCTCGCTGTAGCTCGCCTGGGTGTGGCCGAGCCCGGTGTAGAAGCTGCGGCCGTTGCTGACGGTCTTGCACCAGGTGATCGGGTGGTCGCCCATCCCGCCGCCGCTGTAACTGCCCTCGTCGAGGTTCTGCAGGACCTTGACGCTGTTGCGCGGGTTGGTGCGGTAGGAGTACCACTCGTCCGACCGCGACCAGGTCGCGCCGAGGTGGGCCGTGGCCGCGTGGGCCCGGTCCTCGGTGCGGACGGTCGCCGTCTGGATGGCCGGGTGGCTCTGGAACCAGGCGCCGACCAGGTTGCCGTAGTAGGCCCAGTCGTACTCGGTGTCGGCCGCCGCGTGGACGCCCACGTAGCCGCCGCCGCCGTTGATGTAGTTCTCGAACGCGGTCTGCTGGGTGGCGTTCAGCACGTCACCCGTGGTGCTCAGGAAGACCACGGCCTTGTAGTTGGCCAGGTTCCCGGCGGTGAACGCGTTGGCGTCCTCCGTCGCGGTCACCGTGAAGTTGTTCGCCGAGCCGAGCGACTGGATCGCCGCGATGCCCTGCGGGATCGAGTCGTGCCGGAAGCCGGCCGTCTTGGAGAAGACGAGCACCTGGTAGGCCGGGTCGGCGGCGTTGGCCGCCGTCGGCACGAGCGTGGAGGCGACGACGGCCGCCGCGGCGACCGCGCCCATCACTAAGCGCTTCATTGACTCACCTCACTTCTGGATGGTGAAGGTGTCGACGTCGAACAGGGCGCCCGAGCCGCCGGTGAACCGGAGCACGACCTGGCCGGTCGCCGAGCCCGCGGTCAGGTTGGCCGAGGCGGTCGCGAAGGTCTCCCAGCCGCCGGTGGGCGGGATGGCCAGGGTGCCGAGCACCGTGCCGGTCGCCGAGCCCGCCCGCACCTCGATGGTGCCGCCGGGACCGGCCGAGGAGTACTTGACCGTGATGCGGGTGGCGCCGTTCACGGTGACCTGGTTGTAGGCCGCCCAGTCGCCGTTCTCGATGTGCCCCGCCGTCAGCCCGCCGGAGGCGGGGGTGTGCACGGCCTGCTGCACGCCCGAGGTGGAGGTGTAGGCCTCACCCTCGACCGTCGTGGTCGGCGGCGGCGTGGTGCCGAGCGAGAAGGTGTCGATGTCGAACAGCGAGCCGGTGCCACCGGTGAAGGTGAGGAACAGCGCGCCCGAACCACTGGTGATCGACGTCGAGACGTTGGCGAAGGTGTCGAAGCTGCCGGTGTTCGGGACGGCGACCGTACCGAGCACCGTGCCCGTCTGCGAGCCCGAGCGGATGGTGATCGTGCCGCCCGGACCGCCCGAGGAGACGCGCGCCGTGAAGGAGGTCTTCCCGGACGTGCTCACCTGCGAGTAGCCGGCCCAGTCGCCGCTGTCGATGTAGCCGACGGTCAGGCCGCCCGACGCCGCCGCGTGGGCCGCGGTCTGCACGCCGGAGTTCGACGTGAACGCCTCGCCCTCGATCGTCCCGGCGGGCGGCTGGGTGGTGCCGCCGTTGATGGTGAAGGCGTCGAGGTCGAACAGGTTGCCCTGGCCGGTGGCGCCCTTGAAGACCAGGAACAGCGTGGTCGACGCGGTCGGCACGTTGGTCAGGTTGGCCGTGACGTTGGTGAAGGTGTCCCAGCTCCCGGTGTTGGCCACCGTGGCGGTGCCCAGCAGGGTGCCGGTCGCCGAGCCCGCGCGCACTTCCAGGGTGCCGCCGACGCCGCCCGAGGAGACCCGGGCCACGAAGGAGGTGGCGCCCGTCAGGTTGTACGGGGTGAAGGAGATCCAGTCGTTGTTGTCGACGAAGCCGACCGTGGTGCCGCCTTCGGCCGCGGCGTGCGTGGCGACCTGGACGCCGTTCTGGGCGCCCCAGTGCTCGCCCTGGCGGTGGCGCGGCTGGAGGGTGCGGGTGACCGTGGTGGTCAGGCCGCCGTTGTCGGTGTACTCGGCGGTGAAGACGCCGTAGATGTTGGCGGCGGCGTCGTGCTCACCGTCGGTCGGGACGGTGATCGTGCCGGAGCAGCCGGTCTTCGACGTGATCTGGTGCGAGTGGCTGTCGTGACCGAGCAGGTAGGTGAACCGCACCCGGGTGCAGTCGATCGTGCCGTCCTGCGGGTCGCTCACCGACAGGGTGTACGGGATCGTGTCGCCGAAGTTGAACAGGCCGCCGCTGAGCGGGGTGTTCATGGTGACCGTCGGGGCGGTGTTGCCGACCGTGATCGTCACGTTCGCGGTGCCCGTCAGGTTGCCACTGTCGCGGACCGTCAGGGTCACGTTGTAGGTGCCGTTGGCGGTGTAGGTCTTGCTCGGGTTGGCGGCCGTGGAGGTGGTGCCGTCGCCGAACGCCCACGAGTAGGTCAGCGCCGAGCCCTCGGGGTCGGACGAGCCCGCCGAGGAGAAGGTCACCGCGAGCGGGGCCACGCCGGAGGTCGGCGTCGCCGCGGCCTTGGCGACCGGGTTGCGGTTCGCGCCGCCGATGTACTCGATGCGGTAGAGGGCCTGGTTGCCCGAGCCGGTGCCGTAGTCGAGGACGTACAGGGCGCCGTCGGGGCCGAAGGCCATGTCCATGACCTGGGTGCCGGTCCACGGGAAGCCGCTGATCTCGCCCACGCCGCCGCTGCTGGTCACGGCGATGGCTTTGATCCAGCGGCGGCCGTACTCACCGGCGAAGAACCGGCCGTCGAGCGACTGCGGGAACTTGACCGTCGAGGTGCTGTTGGGGTCGTAACGGTAGACGGGGCCGCCCATCGGGGACTCCGAGCCGCCGCCGAACTCCGGCGGGGAACCCGCTTCTCCGCCGTAGCGGATCCAGGCCGCCCGGGGCGCGGGCAGGGTCTGGAGGCCGGTGTTGCGGAACGAGTTGTTCGTCGGGCCGGTGGCGCAGTTGTACTTCGCCTGCGACGGGCCGCTCGGGAACGTGTACTCGTTGTAGGTCTCGGCCGTGGTGTTGTTGCCGGTGCAGTAGGGCCAGCCGTAGTTGCCCGCCGAGGTGATGCGGTTGAACTCGACCTGGCCGCCGGGGCCGCGGTTGGCGTCGGCGCCGCCGGCGTCCGGGCCGTAGTCGCCCAGGTAGACGATGCCGGTCGCCTTGTCGACGCTCATCCGGAACGGGTTGCGCAGACCCATCGCGTAGATCTCGGGACGGGTGTTGGCCGTGCCCGGTGCGAAGAGGTTGCCCGACGGGATCGTGTACGTCCCGTTGGCCGCCGGCTTGATCCGCAGCACCTTGCCGCGCAGGTCGTTGGTGTTGCCCGAGGAGCGCTGGGCGTCGAACTGCGGGTTGCGGTTGGTCCGCTCGTCGATCGGGGTGTAGGAGTTCGACTCGAACGGGTTGGTGTCGTCGCCCGTGGTCAGGTAGAGGTTCCCGGCCGCGTCGAAGTCGATGTCACCACCCGCGTGGCAGCACTGGCCACGGTCGTTGTCCACCCGCAGCACGACCACTTCACTGGCCATGTTGAGGGTGTTGTTGGTGTTCAGGGTGAACCGCGACAGGTAGAACTGGCCCTTCCAGGTGTTCCAGGTGTTCTGGTCACCGGTGGTCGGGGCGTCGCCGTCGGGGGTGCTCAGGCGGGGCGAGTAGTAGAGCCAGATGTAGCGGTTCGTGGCGAAGCCCGGGTCGACCGCGACGCCCTGCAGGCCCTCCTCGTCGTGCGTGTACACGTTGAGGGTGCCGGCGAGGGTGGTGGTGCCGTTGACGTCGGTGATCCGGACCTGGCCGCCGCGCGCGGTGTGGAGCACCGAGCGGTTCGGCAGCACTGCCAGGGACATCGCCTCACCGAGCTCGCCAGGTCCGGTGGCAAGCGCGACTTGCTGATAGTCCGAGGCCGGGATGTCGGCCGCGTGGGCACTCTGGGGCGCCGCGACGCCCATCGTCACCATGAGCGCGGTCAGGGCGAGTAACGCCCGCGACCGCCGGTGAGGTCGAAACATAAGGGGGGTGATCCTTCCTGACCTGGGGATACAGTCAGGCAAGGCGCGCGCCGCCGCGCTTGTGCCCGTAAAGCCAATGCGTGGTAGACGAAAGACGAGACGGTGCCACGTCATCGAGATTCGTCGTTCCGTCTGGGTTTTGCGTACCCTGTGACGGAATTTACCGATTTCTAACACACCTGTCATCTCGGTGTACAGCCCTGGTGTACCACAGACCGGGCTCCGGTTCCACGTTACGAAACTGTAATGCAAGGCGAAGCGGTTCGACACTTGTGGCACACCCGTCAGGGTCATTTAATTCGGCAAGGCATGCAAATTAATTCGAGACGAACGGTCGCGAGCAGAGATACGGGGTGCGAGACGTGCGGTTAACCTCCGGCCCCGCGCTGGGCAGGAACGGCTCCACGAGCGTTCCCGTCGACCAGACGATGATCCGCCGGTCGAACCTGTCCCTCGTCCTGCGCCACCTGAAGGAGCACGGTCCCCGGTCGCGTTCGGCGGTGGCCACGGAGACCGGGCTGAACAAGGCGACGGTCACCAGCCTCGTCGGCGAACTGCGGGCCCGCGGCCTGATCCGCGAGATGGGTCCCCAGTACGCCGGTTCCGTCGGCCGCCCCGGCCTGGCACTTGCCCTCGACGGCGCCGGCGTCGGCGCCCTGGGGCTGGAGATCAACGTCGACTACATCGCGGCCTTCGCCACCGATCTGGCCGGGCGCGTCCTGGTCGACCGGCGCGTGGGCTTCGACGCCATGGGCTGCGAACCCGAGCAGTCGCTCGACGAACTGGCCCGGGTCGCCCGCGACGCCATAGCCGAGCTCCACATGCTCGGCGTCCGGGTCGCCGGGATCACGGTCGCCGTCCCCGGCCTCATAGACGGCACCAACGGCGTCGTCCACGTCGCCCCCAACCTCGGCTGGTACGGCGTCCCGGTGGCCGAGCGCCTCTGGGAGGTCGCTCCCGGCGTCCCCGTCACGGTCGCCAACGACGCCAACCTGGCGGCGCTGGCCGAGTTCACCAACGGCGTGGCCGCCGGATCGGCCGACATGGTCTACCTGACCGGTGAGGTCGGCGTCGGCGGCGGCATCATCGCGGGCGGACGCCTCCTCGGCGGCGCCGACGGCTTCGCCGGTGAAGTGGGCCACGTGATGGTCGACTCCTCCGGTGAGCGCTGCGGCTGCGGCCGGATCGGCTGCTGGGAGACCAAGGTCGGCCTGGCCGCGCTGGTCCGCATGGTCACCCCCGACCACGCCTACGGGACGCGCGACGGCATCGTCCGCGACCCCGAGGAGCGCCTCAGCGAAATCGAACGCCGTCTGGCGCAGGGCGACCCCCAGGTCGACCACGCGCTGGCGGAGGTCGGCCGCTGGCTGGGCCGCGGCTCGGCCACCCTCGTCCGTCTCTTCAACCCCCGGGTCATCGTCGTCGGCGGCTTCTTCGCGCGGCTGGAAGGGCACATCCTCCCGCGCGCCCAGGCGGAACTCGCCCGCCTCGGGGTCACCGGCTCCGTCGCCCGCTGCACCTTCGTCGCCTCCGACCTGGGCTTCGGCGCCGCCTCGCGCGGCGCGGCCGGGGTCGTCGTCGACCGCGTCCTGGCCAACCCGGCCACAGTGGAGATACCGCCCACCACCCTCAGCACCCTGGCCTAGGACACCCCAGAACTCCCGTCCGCCTGGCCTTCCGGTTCTACGTGACGCCGACCTCGCCGACCTCGGCGCCGCGTAGATGTGCCACCCGGAGGCCAGGCGGACGGGCTTTTTCTCACCGGGACTCTGGGAACATGTGATGGTGTTCCTCCCGGTTACCCGCCATCTGACCACCCATCGCCTCGGCGTCTGGTCCCTGGCCTGGGTCTCGGCGGTGACCTACGCGGTGCTCGGCCTCGTCAAGTTCGGCACGTTCCGGACGACCATTTTCGACCTGGTGATCGTCGACCAGGCGGTGCGGGGCTACGCGAAGTTCGGCGCGCCCTACGCGCCGTCGGTCGGGGTCCAGAAGGGCTACGGGCTCGACTTCCTCCAGCTGGCCGACCACTTCTCACCCATCTACGCGCTCCTCGCACCCGCCTACTGGATCGCCGACAACCCGCGGATGCTCATCCTCTGCCAGGCCGTCCTGTTCGCCGCCGCCATCCCCTTCCTCTGGATGTACGTCCGCAGACGCCTGGGGGTGTTCGCCGCCTACCTCATATCGGGTGCCTACGCGGTGTCGTGGCCGGTGGCGCAGGCGGTCAACTTCGACGTCCACGAGGTCATGTTCGTACCGGTGCTGAGCGCGATCATGATCGAGCGCTTCGACCGGGGGAAGCGGCTGCCCGCCTACCTGGCGGCGTTCGGCCTGCTGCTGGTCAAAGAGGACATGGGCCTGATGCTGATCGGCTTCGGCTGCGCGCTGCTGCTGGGGCGGCGGTGGCTCGACGGCGGTCTGGTCGCCGGGATGGGCCTCGGCGGGCTGCTGCTGATCCGGGGGGTGCTGATCCCGCTGGCGGGCGGCTCCAACGACAACCACTGGCGCTACACCCACCTCGGCGACTCGCTCCCTGCGGCGGTGTGGAAGCTGGTCAGCGATCCGCTCAACACCTTCGAGCTGGTGTTCATGGACGCCGGCAAGATCGACCTGCTGGTGCTGCTGTGCTGGCTGACCCTGTTCCTGTGCCTGTTCTCCCCGCTGATCCTGGCGGCGGCCCCGATGGTCCTGGAGCGGCTCGTCTCGGAGAACAGCCTGTGGTGGTCGTGGGAGTACCACTACAACGCGTTCGTCGTGGTGATCGTCTTCTGCGCCGGGGTGGACGGCGCGATGCGCCTGCTGCGCCGCCTCCAGGCCCGGACCAACCCCGACACCGCCCGCGTGGCCGCTCTGGCGTGGGCGGTCGCGGTGGTGATCGTCGGCCTGACCCAGCTCCCCCGGTTCGCGTTCGACCAGCTCGCCAACCCCGACTTCTACGACCCCCACGAGCGCACGGCGGCCGCCTACGAGGCGATGGCCAAGATCCCCGACGGCGCGGTCGTCGAGGCCGCCAACCATCTGGGCCCCATGATCACCGACCGCACCACGGTCCTGCTCTGGGAACGCACCCCGAGGAACGCACCGTGGATCCTGGCCGACGTCTCCCAGTGGGGCTGGCCGTGGGGCTCGACCGACGACCAGAAGCTGTCGGTGGAGGAGCGCAGAGCGATGGGCTACATGGTCATCTTCGAGAAGGACGGCTTCGTCGTTCTTCACAAGCCACCGGCGTAGATCGACCGCCGTCGAGGGCGCGTGGGGCTCGGTCTGGATCGGCGCGCGACTCGGCGCCGGTGCGGCGAGGTGCGTCACCTGCATCGGCGGCGCTTGGAGTTTGTTAGGGCCTCTGAAGGCATCTCGAGCGCGACTTCGGTGGGCTGAGTACCCCTTGAGCCGGATCGTCGCGGGCCTTCTTCGGGCCGGGAGGTTAGATCGTCGTACCACCTCGCGGGTTTCGGTGGTTACGGAGTGGATTGGTGTGTGTTGAATCGGTGGACCTGATCGCGGTCGTGCGCGAGATTGGGGGGCGTCGAGTCTCCCCTCATCGGATGGATCTGCCACATGCGCGTGCTCGTCCAGCTCCGCCTCGCTCCCGACGTCACCGCGGCGGTCGCCGATCCGGCCGTGACGGCCACGGCCTCCGACGTCGTCAACGGGCTTCCCGGGGTGCTGCTCGACCCGACGTTCAACCCCGTCGCCGTGCCCCGGCCGCTGCCGGCCCGCGCGGGCGGCGACCCGCTGTCGCTGAACCAGCCGCTGATCTTCTCGATGGCGCCGCGCGACGCATCGGTGCTGGTCCGGGGCGAGATCGCCGACGACGAGGTGTCGACCAGGCTGGCTTTACTGCCGGGCCAGGCCGGGGTGGTCGGCGTCTACGCCGATCCGGTCATCCAGACCTCCCTCACCTGCGGCGGCGACGCCCCCGTCGGTGACTGGCGCGACGTCGCGCAGTTGCTCGCCGTCGAGAGGCTCCATGCCGAGGGGTACGACGGCTCCGGGGTCGCCCTGGCCGTCACCGACACCGGGGTGAACAAGAGGCATGTGGCCGACGTCCTCGGAAGCGACTTCGTCCTCGACCGGGAGCGGAGCTGGAAACCCGACGGCGTCCCCGGGCGGCCGGGCTCCTTCGAGGTCGACCACGGCACGATGTGCGCCTTCGACGCCCTGATCGCCGCCCCGAAGGCCTCGGTGATCGACATCCCCGTCCTGCTGTCGCGCCGCCCCGGCGGTTCGGCGCTCGACGGTTTACTGTCCGACGCGATGGCCGCCTTCGCCCACCTGCGCACCGTCCTCGACGCCCAGCCCGCCGAGACCCGGGCCCTCGTCGTCACCAATTCCTGGGGCTCCTTCTCCCCCGAGTGGGACTTCCCGCCCGGCCACCCCGGCAACTACTCCGACAACGCCGCCCACCCGTTCAACCTGATCGTCGGCAGCCTGGCCAACGCCGGAGCCGACATCCTCTTCGCCGCCGGGAACTGCGGCCGCGAGTGCCCCGACGGCCGCTGCGCCTACCCCGACCGGCCGATCACCGGCGCCAACTCCCACCCGGCCGTCCTGTCGGTGGCCGGGGTCGACGTGACCGGCGAGCGGGTCGGCTACTCCTCCCAGGGCCCCGGGCGCCTGACCGACATGAAGCCCGACCTGGCCGCGTACACGCACTTCTCGGGCTCGAAGGCCTTCGGGCCGGGCGAACCCGACTCGGGCACCAGCGCCGCCTGCCCCGTCGCGGCCGGGGTGGTGGCGGCGATCCGGTCGCGGGTGCCGTCCACGGTGCTCTCGCCATCCCATTTGCGCACTTTGCTGATGAGAAGTGCCGATGATCGCGGTGTGCTGGGGTATGACTACGACTACGGATACGGAGTCGTGAACGTGCCCGGCATCGTCGAGGCCCTGCGGGCGAGGGCAAGCGGAGTTGTTGCGTGATGGTACTGATCACGGTACGGCTGCCACGCGGCGCCACCATGGACATGGCGCTGCGCGACCTGCGGCTGAAGAACGAGGAAGTCGACACCGGCTACGGCCTGGTCGCCATCGACCCCGACCACGGCCTCTACGGCCTGCGGGTCAGCGCGATGGCCGCCAACCGGCTGACCGCCACCCCGGAGGCCATGGGCGGCCCCTGGGCCGACCCGAAGATCGAGCCGATGGGCCCGACCAGGAAAGATCGATGACCTGCTGGATCGTGGCGGGCCCTCCGGGGTCCGGCAAGAGCACACTGTGCGAGGCCCTGCTGGCCCGCCTCGATCCGGTCCCGGCCCTGCTCGACAAGGACACCCTGTACGGGGGCATGGTCAGCGCGATCCTGGCCGCCGCCGGCCGCGACGAGGGCGAGCGCGAGGGCCCTTGGTACGACGTCCATATAAAGAGGTACGAATACGCCGGAATGACCGCCACGGCGCGGGAGATCCGTGACCACGGCGCGCCGGTCCTCCTGAGCGCCCCCTTCACCGGGCAGGTCCACTCGAAGTCCCGGTGGGACGAGTGGGCCGAGGAACTGGGCGGCGGGGACATCCGGCTGCTGTGGGTGCGCTCCGACGGCGAGACCCTGCGTTCACGGTTGATCGCCAGGGGCCTGGAGCGGGACCGCGGCAAGCTGACCGCCTTCGCCGACTACCTCAAAGCGATCAAGGTGGACGAGCCACCGGTGGTCGACCACGTGGAGATCGACAACCGGCCGGGGGCCGAATCGATGGGACACCAGCTCGAACAGCTGGGGATCGTCTAACCCCTCGCCGGCGTCAACCCGATGGAGCGCCGACCGGCGCAGGCCCCCGGTTAGGACATCTCGGGTCCCACGCGTACATTCCTGTGCGTGTCTGAGGTGGAAACCGGGGAGCGGCATGCCAGTTGGCTCGAGCTGTTCTTCGATCTGATCATCGTCGTGGCCGTCGCTCAACTGGCCCACATCCTGCATCCCACGCCCGAGCATCCGCTCGACGTCCAGAGAGTCCTGCTGTTCCTGGGGCTCTACTACGCCATCTGGTCCGTCTGGACGTCGTTCACGCTCTACGCCAACGTCGCGGGGGCGAAGACGCGCCAGCGGGCCATGCTCGCGGCGATGTTCGGCATCGCGGTCATGGCCGCGTCGGTCCCCGAGGCGACGGGGGCGCACGGTACCGCGTTCGCCATCGCCTACGTCTACTGCCGCCTGCTCGCCACCTCTACCTGGGGCTCCACCAACACGTTCTTCGGTGGCTGGCCCGCCGCGCAGAACGGCGCGGGGCTGGTGCCGTGGGTGATCTCGATCTGGGCGCACAACCCACCCACCCGCTACTGGCTGTGGGGCATCGGCATCGCGCTCGACCTGACCTTCTCGTTCCTGCGCAGTGGTGACAGCGAGGAGCAGCTCGACCGGATCACCAAGCGGTTCGAGGAGCACCGGAAGCGGGAGGAGGAGCGCGGCAGGAGGCGGCGACCGTTCACGTTGCCCGAGCCGGCGCGGCTCAACGAGCATCACCTGGCCGAGCGGCTCGGGCTGTTCGTGATCATCGTGCTGGGTGAGGCGGTGATGCAGGTGGTGATGGCCACCTCGGAGATCGAGTGGACGTGGGCGCTCATCGTGTCGGCGCTGGCCGGGTTCGGGCTGCTGGTCTGCTTCTGGTGGCTGACCCTGCAGTACGGGGCCTCTGCCGCGCCCGTCCACGAGGTGCGGCCCAGGGTCACCCTGCCGGGGCACTTCCTGATGACCGCGGGGATCGCGGCCATCGCCGCCGGGCTCGGGGCGCTGGTCGCCCACCCGGAGGGCCACTTGGAGGAGGCGGTGAAGTGGACCCTCTGCGGGGGGACGATCGTCTACTTCCTCACGTCGGGGGTGATCGCCAGAGCGGCCGGGGCCAGGATCGGCTGGCTGCTCGCCTGGACGCTCCCCGCCGTGCTCGGCCCGGCCGTATTGGGGCTGCTGCCGCTGCCCGGCTGGGGTCTGGCGGCCGGGTTGCTCGTGGTGGCCGGATGGCAGGTCGCCTTCCCCCGGATCACGGGGAGGCCGCGGGCTCTCGCAGCTCCTTGACCTCCCTGCGGAGTTCGGCCAGTTCGGCCAGGATCCGTTCGCTGACCTCGACCTCTTCTTCGTCCATGGCACTGACCACGACCGCGATGAAGAGGTTCACCACGACGAAGGTGCAGATCAGCACGAAGATGACGAAGAAGATCCAGGCCGACGGGTAGACCGTCATGACCTGGCGGGTGATGTCCGACCAGCCGTCGCCGGTCATGATCTGGAACAGGGTGAACAGCGACGTCTGGAGGTTCCCGAAGTAGTCGGGGGCGACGTGGCCGTACATCCTGGTGCCCATCACCGCGGCGACGTACAGGACCAGACCGAGCAGGGCCGCGATCGAGGCGACGCCGGGGACGGCGGTGAGCAGCGCGCCGACCACCCGGCGCAGGCTCGGCACCGCCGAGACGAGCCGGAGCGCGCGCAGCACGCGCAGCGACCGCAGCACGGTCAGGCCGCCCGCCGCCGGCATGAGCGAGACCGCCACGACGATGGAGTCGAAGACGTTCCACGGGTCGCGGAGGAACCGGGCGCGCTGGACGTAGAGCCGCGCGGCCAGTTCCACGACGAAGATGGCCAGGGAGACGCGGTCGATGAGGTGGAGGATGTCGCCGTAGCGGGCCACCGCGTCGGCGGAGGTCTCCACGCCGAGAGTGGCCGAGTTGATCAGGATGACGGCGATGATCGCCTGCTGGAACCGCTTGGACTCGATGATGTACCGCACACGCTCGCGCACCGTTTTTGCCCCCGGGGGATGCGGAACAGGAACAGCAGGCGAGCGTAATCGCGGTCGTACGAATCCTTGGGGACCCTGGGAAATACGGCGATCCCGGCGCAAAGACTACCGAGAGTAGTGTTCGACGACGAGCTGCTCGTCAACGGGGACGGCGATCTGCTCGCGCACCGGCGCCGACACCAGCGTCACCGTGAGCTCCTTGAGGTCGACCGACAGGTAGGCGGCCGGGCGCTCGTCGGCGTAGACCCCCTCGGCGGCGGCCACGAACGGCTGCATCTGCCGCGACCTGGCGCGCACGCCGATGACCTGGCCGGGCTTCACGAGGTAGCTGGGGATGTCGACCTTGCGGCCGTCGACGGTGATGTGGCCGTGGTTGACGTACTGGCGGGCGGCATAGATCGAGGCGGCCAGGCCGGAGCGCATGACGACCGAGGCGAGGCGGGTCTCCAGGATGGCCAGCAGCTCCTCGCCCGACCGGCCGGGACGGCGAACGGCCAGGTCCCAGTAGCGGCGGAGCTGACGCTCGGACACGTCGTAGTACCAGCGCAGCTTCTGCTTCTCCATCAGCCGCATGCCGTAGTCGCCGACGTTGCGGCGGTTGGTCTTCCGGCCGTGCTCCCCGGGCGGATAGGGCCGCGCTTCGAAGTACTTCACGGCTTTGCGGGTCAGCGGGACTCCCGCCCGTCGAGACAACCGCACCTTCGGACCCGTGTAGCGCACGTGCACTCCTCTATGGTTAGGTAACCCTTGCTAAGGTAAGCCTTACCTTAACAGAACCTCGGCACCCAAGGAGACCCCGATGACCCAGCCCATCTCGGCTCCCCCGATCACCGAACGCGTCCGCACGCTGGCCGCGACCGCCGCCCCGACCCACGTCGCGGTCGCCGGGTCGGAGCTCAAGGCGCTGCCCGCGCGCGGTGGTGTCGACGCCCAGGGCCGCCCGGTCCTGCTGGTCAAACCCGATGAGGTCCTGTACGACTGCCGCGACGACATCGCCGTCACGGTCGACCTCGTGGCGACCCGCAACCTGGGCGAGACCGAGCGCGCCCGGGGCATGCTGAAGATCCGCGGCTGGGCCCAGGCGGTCCCCGCCGACGAGATCCGCGCCACCGCGGTCGCCATCGCCGAGCGCTGCCCCGACGAGGACCTGTTCGCGGCCATCGAGAACGACGTCCGCGCCCCGAAGCTGCTGCGCATCGACGTGGCCGACGTGGTGTACCTGACGGGCACGGAGTCAGGCGTCCTGGACTCGGACGACTACCTGGACGCGGCCCCCGACCCCTTCCTCGACCAGGCCGAACGCATGCTCCACCACGTCAACTCCTCGCACCGCGCCCAGCTCGTGGCCGCGGTCGAGAAGCTGATGGGCGAACCGGCCCCGGACGCCTGGCTGTGGGAACTCGACCGCTACGGCGCGACGGTCCGCGCGGGACGCGACCGGCTGGTCCGGCTACCGTGGCCGACCCCGGCGGAGACCCCGCAGGCTTTGGAACACGCTTTGGCCTGCCTGGTCTGCGCCCACTGACGCACCCCCGGTTGCTCCGTATCGAGTCATCTGCGTTCACCTTTGGACCACGCGGCCAACCCTCGAGTATGTGATCGACGCTCGTGCCCACGCTCAGGCGTTCTCCATTCGAAACTCTGGAGAAAGGCTACGTCTGGTCCGTACGCTCAATCGAGATGCAGTGGAAAGACGGCTGGGCCCGGCCCAAGGTGCGTAAGGACCTGCAACCATTACACTTTCCTTCTGATATTCTGATCGACTGGCCTCATTCAAGGTCATCGTTCGGTGCCGAGCCGGATGTCCTGCGTACTCAATGGAGTGTGCGCATATGCCCGAGGCAGTCATCAGCTACGCCGGAGAGATGCCCCTTCAGCCGGGCGGGATCAAAGACCTGCATCCGTTCGTCCCCTGTCTCGAGGCCAAGATCGGCGACGAGCCGCTCTTCACAGTATGGATACAGCTGAGTGGTCAAGGCGGCTTCATCGCCGGCAATCGCCTCGAACAGCAGGGGTTTTCCAGAGACGAGGCGCGTGAAGCGCTCGATCGGGCACTGATCCGATACGGCACTCACCGTCTGGAACTACTGGTCACTGAATGGCTGGAGACCGGCGCCGAAGTGAACTCAGGCCACGTGTGGGAGCTGACGGCCGAAGAAGTGCCGCAACTCCTGGAGCTCCTACGGGACAAGAAGTGCGGATACCAGGTCCGTTCACAACGTGATCTCTTCTGTACGGCTGCCAGCGATCACGACGAAACGGCCGTAGGCACTATTGACGGGCGTCGTGCAGCACCTACCAGCAAGCCCATTTGCGAGAATTGCGGTTTGCCGGACACCGACTACGTGTGCTCACACCTCATGCACACGGAAGTCGTCGGCATAAGAACGCTGCCCGGGCTTGTCGGCCGCCAGGTAATAGGCGCACTCTGCGATCAAGGTAGAGACGAGGTGAAACAGTTTGGCAGGTGTCACGCCGGCGGGAACGAGTGCTGGCAGCGTCTCGTGGAAGTTGAAGAGCCCGCCATCCCCGCAGTCTCTCCGCTGGAACTGGCTGAAGCCTTCGATGTGCTCGACGCCGTCTGGCGACTGGCGTTCGACAAGAGAAAGCCACTGCTTTCGCTGAGCACCGTGACAACACCCGCCGCTCTGTCACTGGGATGTGCAACCCGGGCAGAGTTCGAGACGCGCATAAGCGACCTGGCTGACCTGATCGACCGGATCAAGGTGGATGACACCCGCCTCAGACCCGGCACAGACAAGGCCAATGAGATCAAGGGAAGTCTCGATGCGCTGACGAACTGTCTGCACCATCACCTGGATACGGCACAGTATCCGGCAGTGGACAAGGCGATCCGGACGCTACGCACCATCCGCCAGGCACGCAATGCCGTACAGCACGGGATCACCGATGGCGGAGGGCTGACCGCCAGGCTACGCGATCTCGGCATCCACGATGCGCCACCCAACTGGAGCGGTGCGTGGGATGTGGTGAGAGCGCGGGCGGTGGGAGCGCTGACCGGGCTGCGGCATGAGTTGATGATGTACATCAACAAGCCGTAGGGCGCACCGAAAGGTGTTGTCCGCCATCTCACGCTGATCCCAGCAAGGTGGGCGATGCCCTGTGATCTCTTCCGTTTCGGGAAGGGGTAGAAGCGGACCGCCGCCAGGTCTCAACGGCCGGACACAGGACACCGGCTAGGCGGAGCCGTAAAGAAAGAAAGGTGTTTCGAGCGGAGCGAGCAGCCTTCCGAGCGAAGCGAGGCCTTGCCAGGGAGCGCGAGGGGCGGAGCCCCTGGCAAGGAGCGCAGCGACCCGGAGCGACAGCGACGACGGGACGCGAAGCGGCCAGGGGGAGCGCGAGGGGGCGTATGCCCCTTCGCAGCGGGGGGCTCGGGGGGTCGTCCCCCCGTCAGACCTCGTCCAGGATCCGATCGATCACGAGCAGAGCGCAGCCGGTGATGCCCGCGCCCGGGCCCAATCTGCTGCGTTCGATTTTCAGGCTGCGCGTCGCCAGTTGGGTGGAGCGCTGGTAGACGACCTCTCGCACCCCAGACACCAGCGGCAGGAACATCTCCGCCACATCTCCGCCCAGCACCACCATCGACGGGTTCAGCAGGTTGACCGCGCTGGCGATGACCTCGCCCAGCCAGCGCCCCGCCTGCCGTACGACCGCCATCGTCTCGGCGTCGCCGGCCCGGACCAGGGTGGTCACGTCGGCGAGGGACAGGACGTCGCGGCCTCGGCGGCGGAGTTCGCCCAGGATGGCGGTGCCGCTCGCGACCGAGTCGACGCAGTCGAGGTTGCCGCAGCGGCACAGCACGCCGCCGCCGTCGCGGACCGGGATGTGGCCGATCTCTCCGGCCGCACCGAGGGCGCCGCGCAGGATGCTGCCGCTGGAGATGACGCCGGCGCCGATGCGGGTGGAGACCTTCACGAACAGCAGGTCGCGTTCGTCGGGGTGGACGCCGCGGTGCTCGCCCAGGGCGATCACGTTCACGTCGTTGTCGACGATGACGGGGACCGGGAAGCGGGCCTTGATGCGGGGCGGGATCTCGACGCCCGTCCACGACGCCATCACGCGGGCCGATTCGGTGCGGCCCCGCGCGTATTCGACCGTCGCCGGGACGCCCAGGCCCACGCCGACGACGGGGCCGCGCGTGTCGAGCAGCTTCTCCCACGTGTCCATGACCAGGCCGAGGACCGCGTCGGGGCCCTCCTCCACATCGATGAGCAGGTCGGTGCGTTCGATCACGCCGCCGTTCAGGTCGCACAACGCGATCTGGGTGCGGCTCGCGCCCAGGGACGCCACGGCGACCACTCCACCGGACGCGTTGAAGCGCAAGCGCACCGGTGGTCGGCCCCCCGTCGACGGGCCCTCGGCGTCTTCCACGATGAGGCCGCGTTGCAGCAGCTCGTTGACCCGATGGGTGACCGCGGGGCGCGACAGGGCCGTGACGCGGCCGATCTCGGCGCGCGTGGTGGCCTCACCGCTGCGGATGAGGTGGAGCACCTCGCCGGTGGTGGCAATCCGTGACATACGTGGCATCGCCTCAAGCATAGGGGTTGACCGAAGTTCACCTACTTATTCATTCTAGGTTACAAAAGTCGGCTTGATGAATACCTAAGGTTCGAGCTAATGTCCTGCATGTCCGTATTGAGGAGGGGACGTTATGACGCACCCGGCCGTCGCCGAGGTCACCGCACGCATCGCCGAACGCAGCCGGGAGTCACGCACCGCCTACCTGTCCCGTGTGGACGCCGACGCGGCCGAGCTGCGCCGGAGGGGACCCGCGCGGGGCCACCTGGGCTGTGCCAACCTGGCTCACGGATTCGCCGCCGCCGAAGACGACAAGCCGCTGCTCCGGGCCAACAAGCGTCCGGGCGTGGCGATCGTGACGTCGTACAACGACATGTTGTCGGCGCACCAGCCCTACGAGAGCTACCCGCCGGAACTGAAGAAGGCCGTGCGCGCGGCCGGGGGTGTCGCGCAGGTCGCCGGGGGTGTCCCGGCCATGTGCGACGGCGTCACCCAGGGGCGCGCGGGCATGGAGCTGTCGCTCTACAGCCGCGACGTCATCGCCATGTCGACGGCGATCGCGCTCTCCCACGACATGTTCGACGCCTCGCTGCTGCTGGGGGTCTGCGACAAGATCGTCCCGGGGCTGTTCATCGGGGCGCTGCGCTTCGGGCACCTGCCTGCGGTCTTCGTCCCGGCCGGGCCGATGCGGTCGGGGCTGCCCAACAAGGTCAAGGCGCGGGCCCGGCAGGCGTTCGCCGAGGGCAAGATCGACCGCGCCGAGATGCTCGACGCCGAGGCGCGCAGCTACCACTCCCCCGGCACCTGCACCTTCTACGGCACCGCCAACTCCAACCAGCTTCTGATGGAGGTCATGGGCCTGCACCTGCCGGGCGCGACCTTCGTCAACCCCCGCACCGAGATGCGCCAGGCCCTCACCGCCGCCGCCGCGAAGCGGGTCGTCGAGCTGACCGCGCACGGTGACGAGTACACCCCCATCGGGCACGTCGTCGACGAGAAGTCGGTCGTCAACGCCGTCGTCGCGCTGCTGGCCTCGGGCGGCTCGACCAACCACACCATGCACCTGGTCGCCATGGCGAGCGCCGCCGGAATCACGCTGACCTGGGATGACATGGCGGCGCTCTCGAAGGTCGTCCCGCTGCTGACCCGGATGTACCCCAACGGCGAAGCGGACGTGAACCACTTCCAGGACGCCGGCGGCATGCAGGTCTTCATCGGCACGCTGCTGGACGCCGGGCTCCTGCACTCCGACGTGCTCACCGTGGCCGGGCGGGGGCTGGACCTCTACCGGTCGGCGCCGGAGTTCAAGGAGGGCGAGCTGGTCTGGGCCGAGCGGGCCGAGGGCAGCGGCGACCTGTCGGTGCTGCGCCCCGCCACCGAGCCGTTCTCGCCCGACGGCGGCATCCACATGCTCGGCGGCAACCTGGGCCGGGCCGTGTCGAAGGTGTCGGCGGTCAAGGACGAGCACCTGGTCATCGAGGCGCCCGCCAAGGTCTTCGACGACCAGCTCGACCTGCTGCGCGCCTTCGAGCAGGGCGACCTCGACGGGCAGGACTTCGTCGCGGTGGTCCGCTACCAGGGCCCGAGCGCCAACGGCATGCCGGAGCTGCACAAGCTCACGCCGCCGCTGGCCGTGCTGCTCGACCGGGGCCAGAAGGTGGCGATCGTGACCGACGGCCGCATGTCGGGCGCCTCGGGCAAGGTCCCCGCCGCCATCCACCTCTCCCCCGAGGCGGCCAAGGGCGGGGCCATCGCGCTGATCAGGGACGGCGACCCGATCAGGCTCGACTCGACCGCCGGAACCCTGGACGTGCTGGCCGACCTGACCACCCGGACCCCCGACGGGGCTGCCAAATCAGATGACAAATGGGTGGGAACCGGACGCGAGCTTTTTGCCGCCTTCCGTCGTACGGTTGGACCCGCAGAACGCGGTGCCAGCATCTTCGGAGGGTTCTAAGTGAGCTACCCCTGGCTCGTCGCCGACATCGGCGGCACCAACGCACGTTTTGGCATCGTCTCCGGGCCGGGTGCGGCACCGGAGGCGGTGGCCGTCCTCAACGTGGCCGAACACCCCGGTCTGCCCGATGCCGTGAGCGCCTATCTGACCGACCACACCGACGGCGCCCGGCCGGGCGCCGTGTGCGTGGCCATCGCCGGTCCGGTCAAGGGCGACCACTACACGCTGACCAACGGCTCCTGGACCGGGTCGATCAACGACCTGGGCATCCCGCAGGCGGCCGTGCTGAACGACTTCGAGGCGCTGGCGATCTCGCTGCCCCACCTGGCGGGCGACGACCTGGTGCCGCTCGGCGGCCCCGCCCCCTCGGCCGGCATGGTGAAGGCGGTGCTCGGGCCGGGCACCGGCCTGGGCGTGGCCGGGCTGGTCCCGGCCGGTGACGGCTGGGTGCCGGTGCCGGGCGAGGGCGGCCACGTGTCCGTCCCGGCGGTGACCGACCTGGAGTTCGAGATCGTCAAGGCCCTCCGCAGCGACGGCCTGCCCTACGTCGACGCCGAGCACCTGCTCTCGGGCTCGGGTCTCCCCCGGTTGCACCGGGGGCTTTCTCTCGTACGCGGCATCAAGGCCACCCGCAAGAGCGCCTCGGAGATCGTGGCGGGCGACGACGACGTGTGCCGCGAGACGATCGAGGTCTTCCTGGCCCTGCTCGGCGGGTTCGCCGGCAACGTCGCCCTCACGCTGGGCGCGCGCGGCGGCGTCTACCTGGGCGGCGGCGTGCTGCCCCGGATCGTCGAGCGCGTCCGCGACAGCGACTTCCGGGCCCGGTTCGAACTGACGGGGCCCGCCCTCTCCGACTACCTGACCGCCATCGCCACCTCGCTGATCGTCGCCGAGCAGCCCGCTCTGACGGGTGCGGCCGCTTGGCTCCAGCAGCGGGCCACTAGTGTGGAGTACGTATGAGCAGCAGCCTCCTCGACATCGCCCCCGTCGTCCCCGTCGTCGTGATCGACGACGTCGAGACCGCCGTGCCGATGGCGCGTGCCCTGGTGGCGGGCGGGCTGCCCGTCATCGAGGTCACCCTGCGCACCCCGGCCGGGCTCGAGTCGATCCGCCGGATCGCCGCCGAGGTCGAGGGCGCGATCGTGGGCGCCGGAACGGTCCGCCGCCCGGCCGACGTCGAGGCCGCGGTCGAGGCCGGGTCGAAATTCCTGGTCTCCCCGGGCTCCCCGGCGAAGCTGATCGACGCGATGATCGCCTCCGGGGTGCCGTTCCTGCCCGGCGTGGCGACCGCGACCGAGGTCATGGAGCTGTTCGAGCTGGGCCTGCGCGAGATGAAGTTCTTCCCCGCCGAGCAGGCCGGTGGCATCCCCTATCTGAAGGCGCTCGGCGGCCCGCTGCCCGAGGTGCGGTTCTGCCCCACCGGTGGCATCCGCCCGGCGACGGCGCCCGACTACCTCGCGCTGGCCAACGTCGGCTGCGTGGGCGGCACCTGGCTCACGCCCGCCGACGCCCTGGCCTCCGGCGACTACGCCGCCATCGAGAAACTCGCCGCGGAGGCCGCCACGCTCCGTTGACAGCCTCGCCGGCCAGGCCATCCTCCCTCGGCCGAAGCCGGCGACCATGCCCGCGTCCGCAACCCGGAAGAACGGTCATGGGTACCCGGGCCCGTGACACCCAACCAAGCGGTCACGGGCCCTTCCCATGTCTGCCGCCGGTGGAGCGGCGGACCACCAGCTCCGGTTGGAAGACCAGTTCCAGGTTCTTGGACGGCGCGCCGTCGACGATCTCCAGCAGGGTCTCCACGGCGGCCGACGCCATCGCGACGATGGGTTTGCGCACGGTCGTCAGCGGCGGATCGGTGAACGCGATCAGCGGGGAGTCGTCGAACCCGACGACCGAGACGTGACCGGGCACGCTCAGCCCCCGGGCGCGGGCGGCCCTGATCGCGCCGAGCGCCATCAGGTCGCTGGCGCAGAACACGGCGGTGCAGCCCCGGTCGAAGAGGGCACCGGCCGCCGCCTGCCCTCCTTCGACGGTGGCCAGGCTGTGCTCGATGAGGTCGTCGACGTCGGAGACCCGCGTCATGGCCTGCCGGAACGCCTCGATCTTGCGCAGCGCCGGGACGAACCGCTTCTGGCCGAGGGCCAGGCCGATGCGCTCGTGGCCGAGGTCGACCAGGTGGCGCACCGCCAGCCGGGTGGCGAGCCGGTCGTCCGGGGAGATGAAGGGCGCCTGGATGGTGTCGTTGTAGCCGTCGACCAGGACGATCGGCAGGCCCCGGTCGGTCATCCGGGTGTAGCGGTCCATTCTGGCGGTGGCGTCGGCGTGCAGCCCCGAGATGAAGACGATGCCGCTGACGCCGCGGTCGATGAGCATCTCGGTGAACTCGTCTTCGGGGGCGCCGCCGGAGAGCTGCGTACAGAGAACAGGTGTGTACCCGTGCTGGCCGAGGGCCTTCTCGACGGCCTGGGCGAAGGCCGGGAAGATCGGGTTGTCCAGCTCGGGGGTGACCAGCCCGATCAGGCCGTTGCTGCGCTGGCGTAGTCGGAGCGGGCGTTCGTACCCCATGAAGTCGAGGGCGGTGAGGACGGCCTGCCGGGTCGACGGGGAGACCCCCGCCTTGCCGTTGAGCACACGGCTCACGGTCGCCTCACTGACCCCCGCCTGCACCGCGATGTCGGCGAGCCGGGCGTTGTTCATGCGCGTATCCTCACCGCCGGGCGGCGATTGAGCCAGGAACGCTACTTGACCCCGTCTGCACATTGCAGAAAGTAGGCCGCTCACCTTTGATCGGCCCTTGTCAGGGCCGGAAGTCAAATGAACCTTTCATGCCAGCGTTACGGGAAATGTCGGCCGATGCCTGACATTGCCGTGAAAAGCCGCAGGAAGTTCCGCAAGGCTTACGGACACCCGGAGGCCGCTCCCCGGTTTTCGGCCGTCCCAGAACACACGGGCACCGCCGCTTCATTGGGTCACCCCAGGTCCCGGCAACACCCCGGTAACCCCAGGGCCTCCCATTTTTCACGACATGTATGGACATGGACCGTGCCCACGCGATGTACTACCTCATCAATCACCCAGATGGCGGGCTCCGGGCACTGCGCGCCCGGAAGGGAACGAGAACCTATGAGCCAGGTCGTCCTCGACAACGTCACCAAGGTCTACCCAGGCGGATTTCTGGCTGTGGACCGGATGAACCTGCGCGCCGAGGACGGCGAGTTGCTGGTGTTACTCGGCCCTTCGGGTTGCGGAAAATCAACCCTCCTTCGCATGATCGCCGGGCTGGAGGACATCACCGACGGCGACCTCTGGCTGGGCGGCAAGATCGCCAATCACCTGGCCCCCCGCGACCGCGACGTCGCCATGGTCTTCCAGAACGGCGCCCTCTATCCCCACCGCACCGTCCGCGGCAACCTCTCCTTCCCGCTCGAGATCGCCAAGGCCGACCCCCAGATGGTGCGTGACCGCGTCACGGAACTGTCGAAGGCGCTGCACATCGACGAAACACTCGACCGCCGGCCTGGAACGCTCTCGGGTGGCCAGCGCCAGCGGGTGGCGATGGGCCGTGCCATAGTGCGTCAGCCGAAGCTCTTCCTGATGGACGAGCCCCTCTCGAACCTCGACGCGGGCATGCGCACCGAACTCCGCATGGAGATCTCCTCTCTCGTCCGGGCCCTCGGCGTCACCACCGTCTACGTGACCCACGACCAGATCGAGGCCCTCACCCTGGCCGACCGGATCGCGATCATGAACCGGGGCGTGCTCCAGGACATCGGCACCCCGGCCCAGGTCTACAACGACCCGGCGACCGCCTTCACCGCGGCGTTCCTCAGCTCGCAGCAGCTCAACCTGCTGGCGGCCACGGTGCGTACACCCCAGAACCAGTTCATCCTCCTGGACTTCGGAACACACCAGATCACGATGCCCTGGACCGATCCACGCGCCTACGCTGTGTCACAGCACACCGGAAGCCAGATCATCGTGGGCATCCGCCCCGACGCCCTGGCCCCGATGCCCGACGGCATGGACGGCCCGGTGTTCATGGGCCGGGTGCGCACCCTCGAATATCACGGCCACGAGTGGCTGGCCTACGTCGAGGCCGGGATCCCGTCGGTGCCGGTGCCCGAGCCGCCGGACCCCCGGTTCGCCCTGGCCAACGCCGCCAACGGCACGGGCAAGGCCCGGTCGATGATGCGGCGCCTGTTCAACAGCGACGTCGAGGCCGACGAGACCCCGTCGGGCCCGCAGCCGGGGCCGAACGGGCTCGGCTCGCACCGCCGGGCCGACCTGATCGTGCGACTGGGCGCCCGGCCGTCGTGGCGGGCGGGCGAGCACGCCCGGGTCGCCGTCGACGTGTCGCGCCTCATGCTGTTCACCCACACCGGCGCCCGCATCGACCCACCCCGCCGCTAACGCCCGACGCCCGCGTGGGCGAGGACGGAGACGACGTCCACCAGACGAGTGATCTTGTCCTGTTCGGCCTTGTGGAACGCGGGGCCCTGGCGCCGCGCCACGATGAGGTGCAGGTCGCCGATCGGCACGCTGAGCAGGTGGAGCGTGCCCTCGGTGAAGGTCGCCGCGCGCGGCGCGGTGAGCAGGGTGGCGTGGAGGGTCTCGGGCGCCTGCCAGCTCCCGTGGACGACGTCGCCCGACGCGGCGTCGACCGCGACCGCCCACTCGGCGCTGACCAGGTCGGCCACGGCGTCGACCAGCGTCAGCACGGCCCGCCCCGGTTCGGCCGCGACGTGGCCGAGCAGGTCGTAGTCGGGGTTGGCGCCGGGCGTCTCCCTGGTGGGCCAGGCCGCCTCGACCTTGACCCCGGGCACGACGCCGATGCGGTCGCGCAGTTCGTCGGGGCTGAACACGGCCGACCACGACACGGTGAAGTCGTCGATCGCCCGCCCGGCCTCGCGTTCGAGCACGGTCACCTGGAGGATGTCGGCCCCCATCACTCCGAAGGCCCTGGCCACCTGGCCGAGCACTCCCGGCCGATCGGGCAGCGACACCCGTAGACGCAGCAGCATGACCAGCCTCCTCTCCCCCACCACCCTGGCTTAGGCACGTTTCGGCGCTGTTCCAGGAGGATGTCCAGCATAAGGCGGTGTCCGATTCGGAAACCGGGCTTGGCCGACCTTTGGTGTTGTCGGGGCGGCGCGATGAGATCACGGTGAGTAGCCTCAAGGGATGTCCCTCCCCTGGCTGCGGACCCGCTCGATTCGCATGCGGCTCACGCTCGTCGCGGTGACCGTGGCGTTGCTGATCCTCATCCCGGTCGGCGTCGGCGGCAACATGATCACCCGCAGGCTGGTGATCGACAACATCTTCGAGTCGAGTCAGAACATCGCCTCGCAGATCTCCGCCGAGATCCGGATGGGCAACGTCCCCGACCCGATCCCGATCCGCGACGGCATCACCTATGTCCAGGTCGTCGCCCCGGGCGGCCGGGTGATCGAGTCGAGCAACCCGGCCCGCGACCTGCCCCCGGTCACCGCCGTCTGGCCGGCGCCCGACAACCGGATCATCCGGTTCACCTCCTGCCCCCTGCCCGACAAAGATTGCGTCTACGGGGTCGGCATAAGAGCCACCCCCGACCCCAACAGCGAGGTCGTGTACGCCGCCCGCGAGGCCCCCGGCTTCCTCGCCACCCGCAGCATGGCCCTGGCGATCACGGTGCAGGTGGCGCTGCTGACCGCGCTGATCGGCTGGCTGGCCTGGCGGATCACCGGCCGCGCCCTCCAGCCGGTGGAGGACATCACCAACGAGCTGGCCGAGATCACCGCCCGCGACCTGTCCCGGCGGGTACCGCTCCCGCCGGGCGACGACGAGATCGCCAGGCTGGCCCGCACCGCCAACGCCACGCTGGGCCGCATGGAACGGGCGATCGAGCAGCAGCGCCAGTTCGCCGCCGACGCCTCCCACGAGCTGCGCACCCCCATCGCCGGCATCAGGGCCCAGCTGGAGAGCGGGCGCCTGCACGTCGAGGACATGCCCGAGGCGATCGAGGCGGCGCTGCGCGACACCGACCGGCTGGAGGCGATCGTCACCGACCTGCTGTTCCTGGCCCGGGTGGGGTCGGCCGACGCCCACGTCAGGGAGCGGGTCGACCTGGCCGGGCTGGTCGGCGCCCGGCTCAAGCCCAGTTCCGAGCGCATGCCGAGGAAGCTGCGCCTGGAGCCGGGCGTGGTCGTCGAGGCGATCGAACCCCAGCTCGCGCGGGCCTTCGGCGAGCTGCTCGACAACGCCGACCGGCACGCCGCCAGCGAGGTCTCCGTCAGCCTGACCGCCGAGGGCGGCCAGGCCGTGCTGACCGTGCACAACGACGGCGACGGCATCCCCGAGGCCGACCGCGAGCGCATCTTCGAGCGGTTCACCCGGCTCGACGCGGCCCGCAGCCGGCAGCGCGGCGGCAGCGGCCTGGGCCTGGCCATCGCCCGCGAGGTGGTCGAGGCGCACCACGGCACGGTCACGGTGGAGTCGGAGCCCAACGGTGTCAGGTTCGTGATAAGGCTGCCTCTCGCCGGTCCGCCACCGCCTGAAGACCGATGAGGTCGTCCGGCGGCGCGTCGGGCACGTCGGCGTCGAACCGGGCCAGCAGCGGCACCCGCAGCGCCACGAGGGCGATGAGGGCGATGGCACCGGCGAAGATGACGTACAGGAGCCCGATGCCGGCGCCCGCGGGGCCGCCGACGGCGTCCTCCATGAACTCGGCGCCGAGCGGCGCGACCACGCCGAAGGCCAGCGGCAGGGTCGACCAGGCGACCAGGGTGTTCAGGGCGATGACCCGGCCGTGGAACCGCTGCGGCACCTTGACCTGGATGATCGTCGCGTAGACGCCGTTGACGACGGTCAGCGCGAACGACATGCCGAACGCGCCGATCGCGATGATCACGAGGCTCCGGTCGAGGCCGGTGACCGCGCAGAACACCGCCAGCCCGAGGGTGGCCAGCAGCATGCCGCGCATCCGGTGCCGTCGCGGACCGCCCCACAGGGCGACCAGCAGACCGCCGAGCAGCACGCCGACGCCGCCCGCGAACGACACCCGGGCGACGTCACTGACGTCCCGGGTGACGTCGGCCAGCACGAGCGGGCTGAGCAGCAGGAACAGCGGCGACAGGAAGACGTTGAGGCCGGCGAAGAACAGCAGCATGGCGCGGAAGTTCAGGTTGAACCAGGTGTAGCGGAACCCGCCGACCATCTCGGCCCAGATGGTCTCGCGGCGGCGCAGGCCCATCACGCGGGGGAACTTCACCAGCAGCACCGAGGCGATCGCGAAGGTGTAGCTGACGACGTCGATGATGAGGATGCCCTCGAGCCCGATCGTGCCCATCAGCCCGGCGGCGATCAGCGGCACGATGAGCTGGGACGACCCGGTGACCATCTGCACGATGCCGTTGGCATGGCCCAGCAGCCGTTTCGGGACGAGCTGCGGGATCGAGGCGCCGTAGGCGAGCCGCTGGAAGGTCAGCGCTATCGACAGGATCGCGAGGAGCGGGTAGATCGTCCAGACGTGGAGGTTGCCGGTCCACAGCAGGATGCCGAGGGCGAGCTGGGTCGACCAGGCGCCGACGTCTCCGGCGAGCATGACCTTGCGGCGGTCGTACCGGTCGACGATCACGCCCGCGAAGGGGGCGACCAGCATGCCGGGCAGCAGGCCGATGACGGAGAACAGCGCGAAGTTGACCAGTGAGCCGGTGGTGACGTAGATCCACAGGGGTACGGCGAACTCGGTCAGCGCCGAGCCGATGATCGAGACGAGCTGCCCCGCGGCCACGGCGCCGAACCGCTTCATGCTCGGCTTCGGGCCCTCGTCGACGACGGGCTCGTCGGAGGTGGCCTGGGTCCACCAGGTGCTCTCGGCGGTCCGGGGCACGACCTCGCGGGTGGTGACGATCTCGGCGAGTTCCTCGGCGCGGTGCTTGAGGAAGAAGTGCCCGGCCTCGTCGAGGACGACGCACGAGCTGGCCGGGGCCAGCCGCAGCCATTCGCGGAAGCGTTCCTGGTAGAACTCGGTGGCCGGGTCGCGCTCGCCGACGACGGCGACGATCGGGGCGTTGATCACCGGTCCGCCCGACTCCGACCAGAGCTTGGTGAAGTAGGCCTCCGCCTCGCGGGTGCCCTCTCGGCGGTTCTTGATGATCGCCCTGAGCTGGTCGTCGTCGAGTTCCTCGACGTCGAGACCGGCGGCGATGAGGCCGTTGGCCCACATCCGGTCGGAGCGCATCTTCTCGGCCATGGTGCGGACCTTGCCGACCAGCGAGCTGGGCCGGGAGAACGGGAAGACGCCGCCGAGGTGCAGGACCTCGACCTCGCGTCCGGCCGCCTCCAGGCGGCGGACGATCTCGACCGCGAGCATGACGCCCAGGCCGCAGTGGCCGTAGAGGGCGATCGGGCCGGGGACCCGCGCCAGGATCTCCTTGGCGCACTCGTCGGCGACCTCGGGGATCGGCCGCCCTTCCTCGTCGAGGCCCCACTCCTGGCCGGGGACGGCCACCGAGTAGAGGGCGACGTGGTCGGGCAGCGCGTCGGCGAGGGGCTGGTAGATCGCGGCGCTGCCGCCGCCGTACGGGACGCAGACGAGGTTGGTGGTCGTGCGTCTCGGCGGGGTGAGGCGGTGCAGGAGCTTTCTGGGCCCGTCGTCCTTTCTCGACGCCAGGGCTCTGACCGTGCGGTGCTTGAAGATGTCCATGATCGTCACCGGGCGTTCGGTGACGCGGCGGAGCTTGGCCACGACCTGGGCGGCCAGCAGCGAGTGGCCGCCGAGGGCGAAGAAGTCGTCCTCGGCGCCGACCCGGTCGACCTGGAGCACGCCCGCCCACACCTCCGCGATGGCGCGTTCGAGGTCGGTCGCCGGTTCCACGTAGACCGACCCGGCCTCGCGCTCGGTGCCGGGGTCGGGCAGCGCGGCGCGGTCGACCTTGCCGTGGGATTTCAGGGGCAGGGCGTCGAGCCAGACGTACCGCGACGGGATCATGTAGTCGGGCAGCAGGTCGGCCAGTTCGGTGCGCAGGTCGCGCGCCTCGCCGACCAGGTAGGCGACGAGGCGGTCGTCGCGCAGCTCCACTACGGCCTGGCCGACTCCCTCGCGGTCGGCCAGGACGATCTCGATCTCGGCGAGCTCCACCCGGTAGCCGCGGACCTTCACCTGGAGGTCGCGGCGGCCGAGGAACTGGAGGTCGCCCGAGGGCAGCCAGCGGCCGAGGTCGCCGGTGCGGTACATGCGGGCGCCGGGTGCGCCGAACGGGTCGGGCACGAACTTCTCGGCGGTGAGCGCGGGACGGCCCAGGTAGCCGCGGGCCAGCCGGTCGCCCCCGAGGTGGATCTCGCCGGGAACGCCGACCGGGCAGGGGTTCCCGGCCGGGTCGAGCACGTAGACGCGGGCGCCGGGCAACGGGCGGCCGATGGGCAGCAGGCCCTTCTCGTCGTCGTGGACGTCGTGGGTGGTGACGCCGACCGTGGCCTCGGTGGGGCCGTAGTGGTTGACCACCCGCAGGCCCGGCCTGCGCAGGCCCGCGGCCCACTCGGCCGGGGAGGCCTCGCCGCCGAGCAGGAGCAGTTCCCTGGGCAGGACGTCGGCCTCGGGCAGCAGCGAGGCCAGGTGCGACGGGGTGATCTTCAGGTAGTCACTGTCGGCCATCGTCACGGCGAGTTCGTCGGCCGCCAGGCGCGGGTTGAGCAGCGTCAGCGTGCCGCCGGTCATCAGCGACAGGTAGAAGACGGTGATGCCGAAGTCGAAGCTGAGCGACTGGAGCAGGGCGTAGGACCCGGCGTCCTTGGGCGCCAGGCGCTCGCGGACGCCCGAGAGATAGGTGAGGATCTGCCGGTGCTGCACCGCCACGCCCTTGGGGCGGCCGGTGGTGCCGGAGGTGTAGATGACGTAGGCGAGGTCGTCTTCGGAGATCTCCGGAAGCTCTCCAGAGCCGCGTTCGTCCGGGGTGACCGTGTGGGTGACGCCGGGCAGCTCGCGCCGGGTCACGGCGATGTCGATGCCGGCGTCGTCCACCAGGTAGGCGAGGCGGTCGTCGGGTTGCGCCGGGTCAAGCGGCACATAGGCGGCGCCCGCCTTCAGGACACCCAGGATGGCGACCGCGATTTCGGCCGACTGCTCTAAGCAGACGGCGATCCGGGAGTCGCGTCCGGCGCCCAGGTCGCGTAATCGGGCGGCCAGTGCGTCGGAACGTTCCGCCAGGTCACCGTAGGTGAGGTCGACGCCGTCGCAGCGGATCGCGACCCGGCCGGGCGGGCCGTTCACCACGTCGTGCAGGAGCGTTCCGGCCCGGTCGACGGCGCCGCCGTCGGAGAAGGCGAGCACCTCCCCGGCCGGGAGGGCGTAGGTGGAGACCGGGCGGTCGGGGTCGGCGACGACCTGGGCCAGCAGGGCCGCGAAGTGCTCGCCGAGGCGCTCGATCGTGGCGCGGTCGAACAGATCGGTGTTGTACGCGAACTGCGCCCAGTAGCCGCCCGGCCGCTCGTACAGATAGAGCGACAGGTCGAAGCGGCTCACCCCGGCCTCGACCCGGAACGGGGTCAGCGTCAGGCCGTGGCCGTCGAGGCCCTGGCGCCAGTTCTGGAGCGCCATCGTCACCTGGGCGATCGGCGAGCGCGAGACGTCGCGTTCGACCTCCAGCTCCTGGACCAGCCGGTCGAACGGGAGCTCCTGGTGGGCGTAGGCGTCGAGGGCACGGTCGCGGACCCGGGCGACCAGGTCGGTGAACGTCGGGTCGCCGGTGAGGTCGGCCCGCATGGCGAGGGTGTTGATGAACATCCCCGCCACGTCGTCGAGTTCGGGAACGCTCCGGCCCGCGCTCGGGGAGGCGACGGCGAAGTCGTCCTGGCCGGTGTAGCGGCCGAGCAGCACCTGGAAGGTGGCCAGCAGCACCATGTAGGGGGTCACTGTGCCGTCGCGGGTGATGACGACGTCCACCGGGAGCTCGTACATCGCCCCGGCGTGGCCCATCTCCGGCGGGCGCGGCCGGTCGGTCGGCAGGTCGAGGACCGGGACGTTCTTGAGGTGCTCGCGCCAGTGGGCGATGTCCTTCGTGTGGTCGCGGTCGCGCTGCCAGACGGCGTAGTCGGCGTAGGCGACCTTCGGCGGCGGCTTGAGCGCGTCGCCCCTGGCCAGGGAGAGCAGCTCCGACAGCACGATGTCGTGCGACCAGCCGTCGGTGACGAGGTGGTGGGCCGACAGCAGCAGGATCCGGTCGGCCGGTGAGAGCCGGACCACCAGGGCGCGCAGCAGCGGGCCGTGCTCCAGGTCGAACGGGCGCTTCAGCGCGGTCTCGATGATCTCCCGCGCCTCGTCCTCGGAGGCGGCCTCCCGCAGCTGGAACTCGGCGCCGGCCTCGGGCCGCAGGGTCACCACCGGCACGCCGTCGTCGTCACCGGCGAAGCGGGTGCGGAACACCTCGTGCCGGGCCGCGACCTGGTGGAACGCGTCTTCGAGCACCGCGTCGTCGAGGTCGCCCTCAAGGCGGATGGTCAGGGGAACGGTGTACGTGGTGGTGCCCGGCCGATATTGCTCCAGGAACCACAATCGTTCCTGGGCCGGGGAGAGCACGAGGGGCGCGGCCGGGTCGCGCGGGGGTATGGCGCGGGTCTCCTCCCTGCGTCGTAACCGCTGGGCGAGGAGGGCCTTCTTGTCGGCCGACAGTGTGCTCACGGAATGCTTCTTCCGACGACGGTTTGTCAATTTCCCTTACTGTAAATAGTCTTTACAGTTAAGCGGAGATCGTCAGTCTCGCACGCCCACAACGTGCACACAATGACTGAAACGAGGGCTTGTCGGGCACTCCATCGGCGTGGTTCACTGACGCCGATCGCGCTAACTGTAAGCAAACTTTCCAGTTATAGGTTTGGCGGTTCTCCCCTTGGCTCGCCCGCTGTCCCCCGGGCAGGAACGCCTCTGGTTCCTGCACCAGCTCGACCCCGCAGATCCGTCGTACACGACGTGCCACGCCTACCGGTTGCGCGGCCCCCTCGATCCGGCGCGGCTGGCGCTGGCGTTCGAGACCGCGGCGTCCCGGCAGGAGAATCTGCGCACCCGCTTCCCCACCGCGGCGGCCGAGGTGCTGCCACCGGGCCCGGTGCCGATATCCCAGGTCACGGCGGCGAACGCGGGCGAGGCCTACGAGCTGGTGCGCGCGCTGGCCAACGCGCCGATGGACCTGTCGCAGCCGCCCGTCAAGGTCGTGCTGATCGGCCTCGGCCCCGATGACCACGTGCTGGCGATCGCGCTGCACCACATCATCGCCGACGGCCTGTCGGTGGGGATCCTGGCCCGCGAGCTGGCCGACGCCTACAGCGGGTCTGGAGCGCTCCCACCGCTGAAACCGCAGATCATCGAGGCCGTCGAGAGCGACGCCGACTGGTGGGTGGAGCAGTTGCGCGGGGCGCCGGTGCTCGACCTGCCCACCGACCTGCCCCGCCCGGCGCGGCGGGGCGGCCTGGGCGGCGAGGTGCGCGTCGAGATCCCGCCGGGCCTGGCCGTCCTGGCCCAGGAGACGGCCCGGAACCTGCGCGCGACGCCGTTCATGGTCTACCTGACCGCCTTCGCGGCGTTCCTGGCCCGGCACTCGGGCCAGGACGACTTCTGCGTCGGCACCCCGGTCTCCCGGCGCAACGACGTCAGCCAGGAACACGTCATCGGCCATCTGACCAGCATGCTCCCGCTGCGATTAGCCCCGGCGGGCACGTTCGCCGACGCCGTGAAGGCGACCCGGCGCACGGTGATCGAGGCCATGTCGCACGCCGACGTGCCGCTGGAGAAGGTCATCGCCGACCTGGGCCTGCCCCGCGACCTGAGCCGCACCCCGGTCTTCCAGACGATGTTCGCCCTGCACAACTACACCGCCGACGCGATCGCGAGCCCCCTGCCCGGTCTCGACGCCGAGGCGTTCCCCACCGGCTTCTCCGGCGCCCGCTGCGACCTGTCGCTCGACCTGTGGCCACACGCCGACGGCTCGATGACCGGCTCGCTGATCTACAGCTCCGAGCTGTTCACCGAGGCCACCGCGCGGCGCCTGGCCGACCGGTTCCGCACCCTCCTGGTCGAACTCCTCGCCGACCCCGCGCAGTCGCTCGACGCGGTGGACCTGCTGCCCGACGACGAGCGGGCCTGGCTGATCGAGCAGGGCCGGGGCGCCCCCGGCCACGAGGTCGGCACGTGGACGTCCCTCTTCGCCGAGCAGGCCGCCCGGACCCCCGGCGCGCTCGCCGTCGACGACGTCACCTACGACGAACTGCTCCGCTGGGCCAAATCGGTCGCGGCGTCGCTGCCGGAGGTGCGGCTGGTCGCGATCCAGACCTCGCGCGGCGTTCAGACCATCGTCGCGATGCTCGCCGCGCATTTCGCCGGAGCGGCCTATCTGCCGGTCGACCCCGCCTATCCGCGGGCGCGCGTTGAATACATTCTGAAAGATTCAGGCGCCGACGCCGTTTTACGCGACGAGGACCTCTCGGTTCCGGAGCGCGATTTCACTCCGACCTCCCCTGACGGGCCCGCTTACATTCTCTACACCTCGGGGTCAACGGGTCTTCCGAAAGGCGTGGTCGTCACCCATCCGGCGCTGGCGAATCTGCTGCTCGGCATGCGGGACATCGTCGGGTCGACGCCCGACGACGTCTGGCTGGCGCTGACCAGCACCGCGTTCGACATTTCTGCGGTGGAGCTGTTCCTGCCGCTGATCACCGGCGGGCGGGTCGTCTTCGCCGAGGACGCCCGCGACGCCCAGGTGGTCGCCGAGCTCATCCGCGACAGCGGGGTCACCCACGTGCAGGCCACGCCGTCGGGCTGGCGGGTGCTGCTCACCGCCGACTGGCCGCCGGTCACCGCGATCACCGCCGGTGAGCCGCTGCCGCCGAAGCTGGCCAGGGAGCTGACCGCCCGCACGAGCCGCCTGATCAACGGCTACGGCCCCACCGAGACGACCATCTACTCGACCACCTGGGACGTCCCCGCGGACGCCGAGGCGATCAGCATCGGCCGCCCGACACCCGGGACGGTGATCCGCGTGGTCGCCCCGAACGGCGACCTGGCCCCGATCGGGGTGCCCGGCGAGCTGCGCATCGGCGGGCTCGGCCTGGCCAGGGGCTATCACGACCGGCCCGAACTGACGGCGGAGAGGTTCACGGCCGACGGCTTCTACCGGACCGGCGACCTGGTCCGGATGCTCGGCGACGGCACCCTCGAGTTCCTCGGGCGGACCGACAACCAGGTCAAACTCCGGGGCCACCGCATCGAGCTCGGCGAGATCGAGACGGTGCTGGAGTCGGTCGAGGGGGTCGGCCAGGCGGTCGTGGCCGTCCAGGACGACACGATCGTCGCGTTCGTCACCGGCGACGCCTCCGGGGTGCGCGACGAGGCGCGGCGGGTACTGCCGGCGTACATGGTGCCGAGCCGGGTGGTGGTGCTGGAGGCGCTGCCGCTGACCCCGAACGGGAAGGTCGACCGCAAGGCGCTGCCGAAGGCCGAGGTGACCACGGCGCCCTCGCGGATGCTGAAGTCGCGGACCGAGCGGCTGGTCGCCAAGGTGTTCTCGGACGTGCTGAAGACCCCCATTCCGGGGGCCGACGACGACTTCTTCGCCCTGGGCGGGCACTCGCTGCTGGCCACCCGGGTGATCGCGCGGCTGCCGGTCCGGCTGCCGGTGAGCACGGTCTTCATGCATCCCACGGTCGCCGGGCTGGCGGCCCAGATCGACGGCGCCCGTCCGCCGGTCGACCACGTGCCCCAGCCGCGCCCGGCCGGGACGAACCCGCCGCTGTCGGCCGGGCAGGAGCGCCTCTGGTTCCTCAACCGGCTCCACCCGGACACCGACGCCGGGTTCAACATGTGGCTGGTCCGCCTGATGAAGGGCGACCTCGACCGCGCCCGGCTCCAGGCCGCCCTGGTCACCGTCGCGGAACGGCACGAGATCCTGCGGACCGCCTTCCCCGCCGTCGACGGCGAGCCCGTCGTGGAGATCCGGGACGTCACGCCGGTCATCGAGTGGATCACCGCCGACGACCCGGCGCGGCCGGTGGCCGACCGGGTGAACACCCCGTTCGACCTCACCGCCGGGCCCGCCATCAGGGTCACCGTGATCGAGGTGCCCGACGGGCACGTGCTCTGCGTCGTCGCCCACCACATCACCGGCGACGGGGTGTCGCTGAACATCCTGCTCGACGAGCTCGCCGACGCCTACTCGGGCGTCGACCTGCCGCCGGTGCCGCTCCAGTTCGGCGACGTCGCCGTCTGGCAGCGCGCCCGCGACGGCAGGAAGGCGGTCGACTACTGGCGGAGCCAGCTGGCCGAGCCGACCCCGCTCGACCTGCACCCCGACCGGCCGCGCACCGGCAACGCCGGGCCGAGCGCGATCGTCACCTTCCGCGTCGGGCTCGCCGAGACCGAGAAGCTGGTCGCGATGGCGCGGGCCAACAAGGTGACGCTGTTCATGGCGCTGCTGGCCGCCTACCAGACCACGCTCGCGCGGCACACCGGCCGGACCGACATCCTCGTCGGCACCTCCAACGCCGGGCGCGACACCATCGCGCTCGAATCGGTGATCGGCTACCTGACCGACATCCTGGTGCTGCGCGGCGACCTGTCGGGCGACCCCACGTTCTCCGACCTGCTGCTGAAGACCAGGACCACCGTCCTGGACGCCTTCCAGCACCGGGGCGTGCCGTTCGAGAAGCTGGTCAGCGAGCTGCGGCTGGAGCGCGACCTGACCCGCACGCCGGTGTTCCAGACCATGGCGATCCTGCACACCCACGAGACCGGCCGGGTGCCGCGCCCGTTCTCCGGGCTGACCGTGACCGACCTGCCGAGCGGCCACGCGCAGGCCAAGTTCGACCTGCTGCTGGAGGCCTGGCAGGACGCCGAAGGTCTCAACGTCCAGCTCGAATACGACACGCTCCTCTACGACGCCGCGACCGCCGAGGGCCTGGCCGCCCGGATGGCGACGCTGCTGCACGGCGTCATCGCCGACCCGGCGCGCCGCCTGTCGGAGCTGCCGCTGCTCACTCCGGCCGATGAGGAGTTCCTCGACCAGGTCGTGTACGGCCCCGCGCTCCCCGACCCCGAACGGGTCCCCGCGATGATCGCCCGGCAGATCGCCGAACGGCCCGACGCGGTGGCGATCCGGACCGACGGCCGCACCGTGGCCTATGGGGAGCTCCCGATCTCCGTCCACACCCCCGGGACGACGATCCGCGAGGTCGGCCTCGACCGCACCCCCGAGGGCATCGGCGCGCTCCTGGGCGCCTGGGCCTCCGGCGCCGCCTACCTGCCGGTCGACCCGGCGCTGCCGGAACCGCGCAAGGCGTTCCTCCGCGAGGAGGCCGCGGGCGGCAGCTACGAGGACGCCGCCTACGTCCTGTTCACCTCCGGCTCGACCGGGACGCCGAAGGGCGTCGTCGTCGGGCACCAGGCGCTGGCGGCGCGGGTGGCGTGGATGCGGGAGGCCTACGAGCTCACCCCCGACGACCACGTCGTGCAGTTCGCGGCCTACTCGTTCGACACGCACGCCGAGGAGATCTATCCGGCGCTGGCCGCCGGGGCGACCCTCGAACTGCTGCCCGACGGGCCGCTGACGCTGCCGGGCTTCCTAGCCTCCCCGCGCGGGCGCGACGTGACGGTGCTCGACCTGCCGACCGCCTACTTCCACGAGCTGGTGACGCTCGACGTGGAGATGCCGCCGCGCCTGCGGCTGGTCATCCTCGGCGGCGAGGAGCTGAACGGCGCCGCCGTCGCCCGCTGGCGGTCGAAGTTCGGTGACGCGGTACGCCTGGTCAACACCTACGGCCCGACCGAGGGCACCATCATCGCCACGGCCGGAGACGTCACCGGGGAGGACCGGCCGTCGATCGGGCGGCCCGTCGGCGGCGCGGTCGCGCTGGTCCTCGACGCCCACGGCCGGTCGATGCCGCCGGGGATGCCGGGCGAGCTGTGCCTGGGCGGTTCGGGCCTCGCCGACGGCTACCTGAACCGGCCCTCGCTGACCGCCGAGCGCTTCCAGCCCACCTCCTACGGCCGGGTCTACCGGACCGGCGACCGGGCCCGATTCCTGGCCGACGGGCGGCTGGAGTTCCTCGGCCGGGTCGACGACCAGGTCAAGGTGCGCGGGCACCGGGTCGAACCGGCCGAGATCGAGCTGCGGCTGGCCGCGCACCCGTCGGTCACCGGCGCCGTCGTGATCGCCGACGCCGACCGGCTGGTCGCCTACGTGACCGGCACCCGGACCGACCTGTCCGACTGGGTGGGGGCGGCGCTGCCGTCGTACATGATCCCCTCGGTCTGGATGTGGCTGGACGCGCTGCCGCTCACCCCGCACGGCAAGGTCGACAAACGCGGCCTGCCCGCCCCCGACGCCGCCGCCTCGCTCGGCCACGTCGAGCCGCGCGGCGACGCCGAGGCCCTGGTCGCGGAGGTGTACGGGGAGGTCCTCGGCCTGACCGGCGTCGGCGCCCTCGACGACTTCTTCGCCATCGGCGGCCACTCGCTGCTGGCGGCCCGCGCGCTGGCCCGGATCAAGGCGATCACCGGGGTGGAGGTGCCGATCAGGGTCATCTTCGACGCGCCCACGGTCGAGCAGCTGGCCTCAGCGGTCGAGGATCTCATCGTCGCCGAACTGGACGAGCTCTCCGACGAGGAGGCCGCCGCCCTCGTCCACGGGAGGCCCCAATGATCTTCTCCGGGCTCCCGTCGCGCGAGGGGCCGCTGACGCACGGGCAGGCCAACATGGTCCGCTGCGTCCGCACCGACCCGCCGGAGCACATGAACTACCGGGTGGTCCGCTCGCTGCCGCCCGGGGTCTCGGTGCCCGACGCGGTGCTGACCCTGGTGGGCCGGCACGAGTCGCTGCGCACGACCTTCCACGGCGACGTGCAGCGCGTGCACGGCTCGGGCGAGGTGGCGATCGGTGACGAGGCCGACCACACGGTCCGCTTCGACCTGGAGAACGAGCTGCCCCTACGGGTCGGGGTGTCGGGCGACCAGGTGACCCTGGTGACCACCCACAGCGCCGCCGACGCCGCCGGGCTGGCCGTGCTGCTGGCCGACTGGGACGACATCGTCGTCGGGAAACCCCTCGAACCGGTGACCGCGCCGCAGCCGGTCGACATCGCCCTGGCCGAGACGTCGGCGGCCGGGCGGAAGCGGGCCGAGGCGGCGCTGCGCTACTGGGAGGGCGCGCTGTCCCGGGTCCCCCGCTCGACTTTGGCGGTCTCGGTCGACGACACCGGGCACGAGTGGCGGCTGCCCCGGCTCCGCGTGCGCTCGGCCGGTGCGGCGCGGGCGCTCGCCCGGATCTCCGCCCGCACCGGGGTCAGCGCGTCGTCGGCCGTCCTCGCCGCCTACGCGGCGCTGGCCGGTCTGTACGGCGGGGTGCCGCTGACCGGGGTGCTGTCGATCTCGGCCAACCGGTTCCGGCCCGAGTTGCGGTCGTACGTGGGGCCGCTGGCGCAGGACGCGCTCGTGCCGGTGCCCGTCTCCCGGGACTTCGAGGAGGTCCTGGCGGGGATGCGGGGGGCGGCGCTGGGGGCGTACCAGAACAGCAGGTTCGACGCGGACGCACTGATCTCGATCATGGAACGGGTGCAACGGGACCGGGGCCTGTTCTTCGCCCGCGACCTGGTCTTCAACGACATGAGCGGGACCGGGCGGACCGGGCGCCCGGCGACGTCGGGCGACGAGGTGCGGGCGGTCTGGCTGCCGGAGGCGACCCTGCCGTGCCGGACGGCGCTGTGGGTGCACCGGCTGCACGGTGAACTGGACCTGACGTTGTGGGCCGATCCCCGGGTGCTGCCTCGGGAGGACGCGTTATTGCTGGGCGAGGGAATCGCGAAGGTATTGATCGCGGCCGCCGACGGAAATGTCTGCGACATTTCCGAAATTTCAGGAATTGTCCCGGTCGAGCGCGATGAATCATGGGTCTTCGCCGACGGACAATGGATTTCCCTCCCCGAAGTGACCCGTCTGGTAACCGACGCCTGCGGGGTGGCGGCGGCAATTGATCGCGAACTCGTCTGCCGCGTGGATACGGCGATGACACCCCAGGAATTGCACACGGAATGCCTCCGCCTGCTCCCCGGCCGAATGGCCGCGACGACCCCCCGCCACTATTACGTGGCGGGGTCCGACGGGTCGGGACGTTAGGGCAGCAAGGTCGGCAATGCTCTTTCCAGGGCTCGGGTCCAGTAGGGCCAGTCGTGTTTGCCGTTGCCGTAGAGGTCGGTTTCCAGGGTCAGGCCGGCCTTCTTCGCGGCTCGGATGAAGCGCTGGTTCTGGCGGAGGATGGACTGTTCGCCGAAGTCGGTGCCGCCGCCCTCGTCGAGTTCGCCCGGTTCACCGTTGCCCGACGACACGTAGAGGCGTAGGCCCGTCAGCCTGTCGGCCAGGTCGGCGGGGTTGTGGGCGCGCCAGTTGTCCTCCCTCGCCGGGAGCGGGCCCCAGAGCTTGTCGGGGTCGGCGCCGTTGTCGCGGAGGAACGACGAGAAGCCCGGGACGTCCATGCGGATGTCGAGCACCCCCGAGAAGGACGCCACCGACTCGAACACCCCGGGGTTGCGGGCGGCGTACCCGAGGGCGCCGTGGCCGCCCATCGACAGGCCGGCGATCGCGCGGCGGTCACCGACGCCGTAGAGGGCCTCGACGAGGGTGCGGACCTCCTTCATGTGGAAGGTCTCCCAGGCGGGGCCTTCCAGCCAGTCGGCGTACCAGCCGTCGCTGCCGCCCTCGGGCACCACCACGACCGCTTTGAGTTTCTCCGTCACCTTCGCGGCGTCGCCCTTGGTCAGCCAGGTGTCGCCGGTCGGCTCGCAGCAGCCGTGCAGGAGGTAGAGGACCGGCCAGCCGGTCGAGCCCTCGGTCCAGCCCTCCGGTTTGAGCACCCGCACCTGGGCGTCGCGCCCCAGCGCGGCCGAGGCGATCGTCAGGGCGTCCTGGCGGTCGTCCATCGCGGTCCTGTCGACGATGCGGGTGGTCAACGGGGTCTGCCTTTCCTGAGGGGCGTCGGTGCATGCGGCCGACAGAAGAACCGCGGGTAAACACACAACCATCAAAAGTCGTCTCATATGTGACTTCCATCTGAAGTTTGATCATTTGGATAGTTGCCGGGATTCGGGGGTAAACGACTTACTCAGTCATGCGATAGCCTCCAAAACGCCACGCGAAAGCCGCAGGTCAGAGGGTTCAAAAAGATCAAAGCGGGGCGTATGGCACAGAAAGTTAACGTGCGCGACCATAACCGTTAAGCTCACCCACCCCATTCTGGTCACACTCGTGACTAGGTTTCCTGGGACCCCCGTACCTGGGGGTCACCGCCCTTTGAGGAGTTGACCCGTGCGAGTCTTGGCCGTTGTCCCCGCCCGTGGTGGTTCGGTGGGCGTGCCGCTGAAGAACCTGGAGCGCGTCGGGGGGATCCCCCTGGTCTCCCGTGCCGTCAGCGCCCTCGTTCGCGCCGGGTCCGTCGACACCGTGGTCGTGAGCACCGACCATGAAGGGATCGCCGCCGCCGCCGAGGCCGCGGGCGCGCAGATCGTCGACCGTCCCGCCGACATCGCCGGCGCCACCGCCTCCAGTGAGTCGGCCGTGCTGCACGCCCTCTCGGCCCTCGGCGAGACGCCGGAGATCGTGCTGCTCGTCCAGGCGACCAGCGCGTTCATCGACCCCGCCGACATCGACGCCGCCGTGGCGAAGGTCGAGTCGGGCGAGGCCGACGTCGTGTTCTCCGGTCTGGAGACCTACGAGTTCCTCTGGACGGAGGGCGGCGCCGGCATCAACCACGACCCGGCCACCCGCCCGCGCCGCCAGGACCGTGAGCCCCACTACCGCGAGACCGGCGCCTTCTACGTCATGCGCGCCGACGGCTTCAAGGAGGCCGGTCACCGCTTCTTCGGCACCGTCACCGTGCAGCCGGTCAAGAGCGCGACCGCCCACGAGATCGACACCCCCGAAGACCTCGAGATCGTCCGCGCGCTGGCCCACGTGGTCGACCAGCCGCTGCCGATCGACGTCGACGCCGTGGTCACCGACTTCGACGGCGTCCACACCGACGACCGCGCGTTCGTCGACTCCGAGGGCCGCGAGATGGTCGCGGTCTCCCGCGCCGACGGCATGGGCGTCTCGCTGCTGCTGCGCGCCGGGATCAAGGTGCTGGTGCTGTCGACCGAGCAGAACCCGGTCGTGGCCGCCCGCGCCCGCAAGCTCGGCGTGCCGGTGCTGCAGGGCCTGTCGGCCAAGTCGAACGCGCTGGCCGACTGGCTGGCCATCGAGGGCCTCGACCCCGAGCGGGTCGCCTACGTCGGCAACGACGTCAACGACCTCGGCTGCATGGCGCTCGTCGGCTGGCCGGTCGCGGTGCCCGGGTCGAACCCGCAGGTGCTCAAGGCCGCCCGGGTCGTGCTGACCCAGAGCGGCGGCGACGGCGCCGTCCGCGAGCTGGCCGACCGGGTGCTCGCCGCCCAGCCGCAGGCGCCCGCCGAGCGGCCCGCCCCGGCCCACCGGCCGCGCGCCATCACGGTCGAGCCGAAGGCCGTGCGCATCGGCGAGAACCTGCTCGGCGCCGGTCACCCGGTCTACGTCATCGGCGAGATCGGCATCAACCACAACGGCGACGTCGAGATCGCCAAGAAGCTGATCGACGTGGCCGTCGAGGCCGGTTGCGACGCGGTCAAGTTCCAGAAGCGCACGCCGGAGATCTGCGTGCCGATGGAGCAGCGCTCGCAGATCCGGCAGACTCCGTGGGGCGAGATGACCTACATGGAGTACAAGATCCGCACGGAGTTCGGCAAGGACGAATACCAGCAGATCGCGCTCTACTGCGCCGAGAAGGGCATCGACTGGTTCGCCTCCCCGTGGGACGTGCCGTCGGTCGAGTTCCTCGAGAACATGAACGTCCTCACCCACAAGGTCGCCTCCGCGTCGATCACCGACCACGAGCTGCTGCGGGCGCTGGCCGAGACCCGCAAGCCGATTCTTCTCTCGACCGGTATGTCGACTCTGGAGGAGATCGACGCCGCCGTCGATATCCTGGGCACCCAGAATCTGGTCATGATGCACGCGACCTCGACCTACCCCCTGCCTCCCGAGGAGGCCAACCTGCGCACGATCATCACCCTCCGCGAGCGCTACGGCGTCCCGGTCGGCTACTCGGGCCACGAGCGCGGCCTGCAGATCTCGCTGGCGGCCGTCACCCTCGGCGCCGTCACGGTCGAGCGTCACATCACCCTCGACCGCACGATGTGGGGCTCCGACCACGCCGCCTCTCTTGAGCCGAGCGGCCTGGAGCACCTCGTCCGCGACATCCGGATCATCGAGAAGGCCCTGGGCGACGGCGTCAAGCGCGTCTTCCCCGGCGAGGAGGCCCCCCGGGCCCGCCTGCGCAGGGTGACCGTGTGATCTCCCTCTCGGTGATCGTTCCGGTCCGCGACGGCGCCCCCTACATCGCCGACGCGCTCACGTCCCTGGTCCGCAACCAGCGGTCCGATTTCGAGGTCATCGTCGTCGACGACGGCTCCTCCGACGACACGGGCGCGATCACCGACGAGTTCCGCAGGGAACTCCCCGGCCTGCACCTGATCCGCAACCAGGTGCCGGTCGGGCTGGCCGACGCCCGCAACGTCGGGCTGAAGCTGGCCTCCGGCCGCTATGTGACCTTCCTCGACGGCGACGACTGGATCGGCCGGGGCTACCTGGCCGACCTGGTCGCCGCGATCGACGGCCTGGGCTGCGACTTCGTGCGTGTCGACCACGTACAGGTCAACGGTTTGAAGAGAGAGACCCACCGCGCGCCGGTCGCCCGGCGCGGGGTGGTGCTCGACCCCCGCGACGCGATCCTGCCGCCCGACGCGAAGACGATGGTCGACTACCCCTACGCGTGGGCCGGCGTCTACCGCCGCGAGACCCTGGGCGACCTGATCACCTTCCCGAGCGGCCTCCACACCGCGGAAGACCGGCCGTGGATCTGGCGGCTGCACCAGCGGGCCCGGTCGTTCGCGGCCGTGTCGATCGCCGGGGTGTTCTACCGCCGGGGCGTGCCGCAGTCGCTCACCCAGATCGGCGACGAGCGGCAGCTCCACTTCTTCGACGCCTTCGACCTGGTCTTCGAAGAGGTCGAGGAGCGGTTCCTGCCCAAGGCGGTCCGCACGTTCGTGGCGCTGCTGGCCAACCACCTGGCCAACAACGAGCGCTTCACGCCCGAGATGCTGGCCAAGTTCGAGGCCAGGGGCGCCGACCGGCTCGGCCGCCTGCCCGCGGCGATGGTCCGGGAGAGCGTCGACTCCATCGACCCCGACCGCCGGGAGTTCGTCGCCCGGTTCCTGGAGGCAACGTGACGCAGGTCTTCCACGCCTCACGGTTCTTCGGCGCCATGTCCCTGGCCGCGGCGATCGACGCCGGGGCCTTCGGCCCGCCGGGCTCCGCCGAGCGGGTCCTGATCGTCACCAACAACGCCGACATCCCCGAGGCCGCGCTCGGCCTCGACGAGGCGCCCGGGTTCGCCGCGCTGCGCGACCGCTTCGACCGGATCGTGTCGTGGAACGAGATCATCGCGCCGCTGCACCCCTCCGACTGGAAGCCCCGGTCGATCGAGGCCCCGATGCTGGGCCGCCTGCTCCAGAAGGCCATGGGCCTGGAGCACATCGAAGAGATGGTGCTGGAGTCGGTCATCGTGCCGCCCGCGCGAGCCTTGCCGGGCCTGTTCAAGGACGCGATGCTGACGATCTACTCCGACGGCCTGATGGCCCACAGCCCGACCCGCGACGTGCTGCCCGGCGAGATCTCGCAGCGCATCACGCGGCTGCTCCACCTCGATCTGGTGCCCGGCCTGACGCCGCTGCTGCTGACCGAATACGGCGTGCCCGCGCAGGCGCTGCCGAGCGGGGCGTTCACCGACATCGTGGGCCGGGTCGCGGTGGCGTCGGGCCCGATGCCCGAGGGCGAGGCGATCGTCCTCGGCCAGTATCTCGCCTCGCTCGGCATCCTCACCGCCGACGAGGAGTTCCGGCTCCACGCCGACATGATCCGCGGCGTCGTCGCGCGCGGCCACCGGTCGATCGTCTTCAAGCCCCACCCGGCCGCGAGCCGCCGGCAGGGCCGCGAGCTCGCCCAGATCGCGGCGGGCCTGGGCGCCGCGCTGACGGTCGCGCCCGAGGAGGTCCCGGCCGAGGTGCTGTTCTCGGCGCGCCGCGCCCGCCTGGTGGTGAGCTGCTTCTCCACGGCCCTGATGACGGCCCGCCGCTTCTTCGACCTGCCGGTGGCCACGGTGGGCTCGCAGCTGCTGCTGGAGCGCCTCACGCCCTACGAGAACAGCAACCGCGTGCCGGTGACGATCGTCGACGCGACGATCCCCCGCCTGGAGGCCGACGGCACGCTGACCGACCCGATCGTCACCGACGTGAAGGGCCTGGTCGAGGCGACCGCCTACTGCATGCAGAGCGCCGCCCACCCGGAGCTGCGCGCGGCGGCCGACGCCTACGTGAAGGCCCACGGCCCGGTGCGCTACTTCAAGAAGAAGCGGCTCGAGGTGCTGGGCCTCATCGAGAAGCCGGCGCCCGCTCCCCCGCCGCCGCCCAAGACCGGGCTGGCCCGGCTGAAGCAGATCGTCAAAGGCTGATACCAAAGGGGTATTCCAGACATTCTGTGACGTGAGTTTCGGCAGTCTTTCGTCCCGTCGTGTCACCCACGGAAGGACGCGGGACGGATGTCCACCCCTCTCAAACAGATCATCGCCGGCGGAATGGCCGCCGCCGGCATGTTGTCCGCCACGCCCGCCGACGCCTCGGCGGCCGGAGCGCCGCTGCGGCTCGCCGGTGCGTCGTGGTTCGCCGGCGGCGGTGTGCCGGTCTGCGGTTCGAGCACCGCGACGAGCTGCGCCGGTCAGCGGCACGTCGGCGGCGTCTCGTACAACTGGTGGCAGTGCGTCGAGCTGCCGCAGCGCTTCTACCTGAAGCGCGGCTGGCACTCCGGCATCTTCTCGGGCGTCGGCATCGCCTCGCAGATCTTCACCCGCGCGGCGGCGCTGGGCATGGAGCGCCAGGCGAACGGGTCGATCAAGGCGATCGTGCCCGGCGACATGGTGGTGATGAACCGCAGCGGCGCGGCCGGTCACGTGGTCGTGGTCGAGCGGGTCACCGTCAACAAGGACGGCACCCGCAACGTCGTCACCGTCGGGCAGAACTCGCAGGTGGTGCGGAACCCGATGCGCTGGCACGGGGGGCGGCTCGACTCGTTCTGGGCGAGTTACAGCGTGGCGGGGGTCGTCCACGCGAAGAAGAACATGGGCATCCTGTCGACCGGCGGCGGGCCGGTCGACTACCCGGCGCTGCTGAACGGCGGCGGCGCCCGCCCGTTCGGGACCGGCTTCCTGTCGGTGACCTCCACCGGCCAGGTCTTCGGCGGCCTGCCCGGCGCCGCCCCCGCCGTCTCGGGCCGCGTCACCGACGCCGCCGTGACTCCTTCGGGCGCGGGCTACTGGCTCCTCTCGTCGAGCGGCCAGATCTTCCCGTACGGAGACGCGGCCCCTCCCGTCGCCCGCCCCGCGACCGCCACGGGTGAGCTGGTCGCGATCGACGCGGCCCCGAACGGCTACCTGGTGACGGCCTCGACGGGCCAGGTCTACGGCCCCGGCGTGTGGATCACCGCCTCGCCCGAGGGCTACTCGGGCGCCTTCGTCGACATCGAGGTGACGACGGGCGGCTACTGGCTGCTGACCTCGGCCGGGCAGGTGCACCCGTTCGGCGCGGCGAAGTGGTACGGCAACGCCACGACGTTCGACCGCGCGATCGTGGCCATGTCGGGCACCGCGTCCGGCAAGGGCTACGTCATGGTGGACGTCGCCGGGAACGTCTTCGCGTTCGGCGACGCCGAGCACCTGGGCGACCTGCCCGAGGGCTCGGCGGAGGCCGCCGACATCGTCACGACGGCGACCGGCTACGTCGTCACCACCAAGACGGGCGAGCGGCACACGTTCGGCCCCGGCGCGGGCGTGACGAAGCCGGGCGCCTTCACCGGAACGTTCTAGGTCGACGCACGCGGCATCAACCGGGTGTTGAAGACGTCGTACGGCTCCGTGCCGGTCAGCACACCCCGGTCGGCGAGCAGCCGGACCAGGCGCAGCAGGAGCGTCAGCGGCAGCGTCGGCGTGTCGGGGAAGGCCAGCCAGTTCTTGTTCTGCGCGGTCGGCGTGTAGACCGGCACCCGCTCGTCGGTCACCCCGAACACCACGCTGCCCCGCACGCCGGGCAGCGTGGTGCCGGTCAGGTTGGTGGCCGTGCCGAACGCGACGCACACCTGCGGCCCGGTGCCCTCGCGGGCGAACGGGACCGTGAGCGAGCCGTTGAACACCTGGTAGGGCGCGCTGCCGGTGAGGACGCCCTTCGCGGTGAGCAGCACGTCGAGCTGGAGGATCGCGTCGAGCGCGCCGTCCGGTCCGGTGACCGCGCCGACCCAGCCGGACCGCTCGTCCCGGAAGATCGCGTACAGCTCGTCGAGCTGCCCCGGGGTGACGCCCTGGATCACCCCGCCGAACTCGGCGTGCGGCGTGCCGACGCCGCACGCGCCGCCGGGCGTGGTGCCCAGGCAGAGGGTGGTGTACGCGCCGCCCGCCTCGTCGGCGATCGGGTGCTCGGTCCCGGCGCGCAGCGCCGCGTACGCCTGGGCCTGGGTGAACGATCCCGCCTTGACCAGCGCGGCGGTGAGCAGCGCCAGCACCGAGAGCGGCCCGCCCCGCCCCTGGACGGACGCGACCCAGCCGGTCCGGACGGGGGTCTGGGTGGGCCGGTAGATGTTGTCCAGGTCGTGCTCGGAGACCCGGAGGATCGCCGGGCCGTCGCCGGCGACCGGCAGCACGGTGTAGCGGGCCACCGGAACGGGCTCCGACCAGGTCTGGCCGACGACCCTGACCTGCGCGGTCTCCCCGGCGACGAGGAGTTCGGCGCTGGTCTGGGTGGTGACCGCGGCACGCAGCACGGTGCCCTGGGCGTTGAGCAGCCTGACCCGATACTGCTCCGCGCCGTCGACCGGTGACCAGGTGAGGCGGGTGCGCAGGCCGTCCCAGTCGGCGGTCAGGTCGGCGGGCGGGTCGATCAGGTCGAACGGCGTGGTCGGCGAACCGGCCGACGACAGGTCGTCGAGCAGCGAGACGACCGTGACGCCCAGGCCGCGCAGCCGGGGCAGCCCGGAGGCGTCGATCGTGACCGGCTCGGTCTCCGTCTCCGTGGTCAGGAGTTCGTTGCCGAAGGTGTCGAGCACCGCGACCCGGTAACGCTGGGCGCCGTCGACCTGCTGCCAGCCGACGGTGATCTGCCCGTTCTCGTACGACACGGTGACCGCGCTCGGCGGGTCGAGCACGGCGACCCTGGCGGGCGGGTCGTTCCAGACGCCGAGCCGGTCGCCTGCGGTGGGGCGGATCCGGAAGGTGTACACGGTGCCCGGGGACAGCTCGTCGGCGGAGACGTCCACGAACGTGTCGGTTCCCGGGGTGAGCCGGAGGTCGCCCGGCTCCATTCGGACCTCGTAGCTCGCGCCCTCGATGGGGTCCCAGGCGACGTGGATGGACTCGCCCGCGTAGGACGCCTCCCGGATCTGGACCTGGTCGAGGGCGCGCGCGCTCGTGTGGGTCCACGGGCCGGTCCGGTCGGGGGTGGCGTAGCGGACCCGGAGCGGGAACTCCGAACCTGGCTCCAGCGTGCCGTCGGTCGTGCTCATCCTGACGGCCTCGCCGGTGTACGGCCCGGCGGCCTCGCCCAGGATGACCTCAGTGAAGCTGGAGCCCTGGTTGACCACGTTGCCCTGCTCGTCGATGCTGACCCACGAGAAGCCGTAGCCGATCCAGAACTGCGCCAGGAACGACACCGAGGGCGCCTCCGGGGGAAGCACCGGCGCCGGCCAGCTCAGCAGGAACGCCTGACCGTCCTGGCCGATCGCGATCTCGCCGGGCTCGGGCAGGCTCGCGTAGGTGAAGGCGACCGGCGCGCTCCACAGGCTGGCTCCGGCCGCGCTCGTCGCCCGGACCCGGAAGGTGTGGACGGCGCCCTCGGTGAAGGGCGGGTCGAACGTCATCGAGGTGTCCGGCCCCGCGGCGCGCACCTCGGCGCCGTCCATCTCGATCTCGAACCGGCCCTCGGGGGCGGTCCAGGCCGCCTTGAGCTGGGCCACCTCCTGGCGCAGGGTCAGCCCTTCCGGCGTCGGCAGCAGCTCGAACGTGGCCTGCGCGCTCCAGTCGCCGGGCAGCTCGGCCGCCCGTACGGCCCGCACCTCGGCGACGAGGGTGCCGGGTTCGGGGGTCAGCACGAGCTCGCGCAGCGTTCCGGCCGCCTGGGTCACGACGCCGTTGACCCGGACCTCGTAGTGGTCGGCGTCGGTGGCGTCGGTCCAGCCCAGCACGACCCCCGCCTCGCCCAGGGCCAGCGCGGCCACCGGCGCCGGCGACTTGACCAGCGGCAACGTCGACCACCCGCTCAGTTCCGAGTCGCGGAAGGCCCGCACCCTGCCGTGGTAGACGCCCACCGGCAGGTCACCGGTGACCTCGATGTCGCCGCGCAGGACCGTCGTGTAGTCGTGCGAGCCGAGACTGGTCCCGTCCGGGTCGAGCAGCTCGTAGGTGTAGCCGTGGGCCCGGGACGCGGCGTCCCAGGTCGCGGTGACCATTCCGGGGGCGTACTCAAGGCGTTTCAGAACCGGGACCGCGGGCGTCGCCGAGCCGGAACCGCCACCCGAACCGCCACCCGAACCACCTCCGCCGGAGGACTCGTCCGACTCGGTCAGCGACTCGGTGGCCGCGGCCAGCGCCTCGACCGCGGTGACCGCCGTCCGTCCCGCCGCGGCGGCGGCCGCGACGGCTTCGGTGGCGGCCGCGACCGCGCCTTCGACGAGCCCCTCGCAGACCAGTTGCAGGGCGGCCTCCAGCGTCTCCTGGGCGACCAGCATGCCCACCAGGACGGCGATCTTCTCCGGGTCGTTCAGCAGGTCGGCCACCAGCCGGGGCGCGGCGAGCGCGAACTCCAGGGCGATCTTCTCGGGGAGCTCCTGCCAGGTGGTGGACGTGTCCACCTCGACCCTCATCGGCGGGAGGTCCACGCTCAGGAACGGGTGGGTGGCGCCGTTGACGGTGAAGCCGTAGCCGCCGGTCAGCGTGAAGACCAGGTTCGCGCCCTCCAGCCTGATCGCCGGAGTCAGGTCGAACGTCGTGTGGTAGGCGACCGAGGCGAACAGCTTGGCCAGCTCACCGCAGCCCGAACCGGCCAGCGACCTGATCGTCGCGAACACGTCGAACATCTCGCGGACCCAGGTGAACCTCGGCCAGCCGGTCACCGTCAGCTCGCTCTCCCGGCCGGGGTGCGTGGTGTAGGTGAAGTGGCAGCCCAGCTTCCCGAACGGATAGACGTCGATCTCGGTCTTCAGGTCGCCGTCGATGATCGTGCCGCCGTCGGAGCCCTTGCGGAGCGTGATGTCGGTGGTGCCGAAGTCGACGCCGAGGAAGGTCATCGCCGTGAAGAGGCCCAGCGAGGACTCGGCGCCCGTGTGGATCTTGAGTTCCGGCCCCCCGGTGAAGCCCTCGCCGGACAGCTGGACGAACAGCAGGTCGATCGGGGTGAGCAGGGCGACCTCGGCGTCCATCATCGAGTAGGTCGTGTCGGTCTCGCGCGCCTTGCGGAACGTGACGTCGAGGGTGAGGTCGAGGGAGACCAGCAGGGTCAGCCGCATGTTCGCCCTGACCACGAGCCCGGCGGTGTACGCCGGGTCGGCCGCCGCCCCGGCCTCGGTGGCGTACCTGACGTAGGTCCCGTCGGAGAAGACAACGTCCAGGTAGTCGACCGGCCAGTCGGCTCCGCTGCCGGTCACCAGCGCGGCCAGCAGCCGGCCGATGCTCAGGTCGCGGTCCACCGCGATCTCGAACAGCTCGGCGCCACCGTTCACCAGGGACATCGTGCCCCTGAACGAGGCCCGGTCGTCGGGGGCGCCCTCGTCCGGGATCGGGCCGAGCAGCGCCCGGCCGGTCAGCGCGTACGACGAGCTCGCGGGCGTCCAGGTGTAGCCGATCTCCATGCCGAGCCCGGACAGCTCGACGCCGGGCAGGTGGAAGGGGTTCTCGATCTTTTCGCTGCTCTCTTCGACCGTCGCGATCAGCCCGGTCTCGTTCACCACCAGGGACACGTCGAAGGCGTACGCGGTGTCGAACACGCCGGTCAGACCGACCGAGCCGGTCAGCTCCACCTGGTTCGCCAGGTTCGGGCGGTAGAGCAGCGTGAGCCCGGTGAACGTCAGGGTGCTCAGCACCACGATGTCCGGCAACCGCGCGCCGAACACCGTGTCCACGCTGCTCGTGTGGTCCATCCGGGCGAACAGCATCACGCTGGGCGGGGTGTCGTCGCTGCCGATCCGCAGCACCTTCGACAGGAGCGGGCTGGAGAAGTCGAGCCACGCGGCGAAATACGCCCCCTGCGTCATCGCGAGCGGCGTTCCCGGAGAGGCGAGCTCCGGCAGGCCGTCCAGCACCGCCATCGGAGAGACCGCCTCCGGATCGGTCAGGGCGAGCGTGTCGTTCATCGCGGTGAACACCGTCTGGAGCGTGCTGCCCTCGGGCAGGTCGCACAGCACCAGCACCGCGTCGCGCACGGTCAGGATCGCGTCGATCGGGCGCAGCGGTTCGAACAGGTCGCCGAACGCGAACCCCGGCGCCAGCCCGACCGCCACCGCGTAGGACCAGCCGTCGGCCTCCGGCGCGCAGTACACCAGCCCTTCGGCCGTGTGGTCGGCCGACGTGCGGTACCCCATCGCGCCGTACAGCAGGAACCGTTCCCCGGTCAGGTCGAGCGCGAAGGTGACCCCGGTGAACCCCACCTCGGGGAGGTCGGCCGGCACGACGGCGGCCCAGGTACCGGTGGTCTCCCCCATCGCGGTGACCGCGCCGAGGTCGACGTCGTCCAGGTCGGCGGGCTCGACCACCCCGGTCAGGATCGTCGGCGTGTCCACCGTGCCGAGCAGCAGCGAGATCTTCGCGACGACCGTGGCGAAGCCGAACGTGCCGGTCACCCGCGCGACCATCGGCGCGCCGGTCGCCGCGATGTCGACGGCGCCGCCGAACGAGGTCACCGTGAAGTCGGTGCCGGCGACGGTGATCGTCCAGTCGGTGCCGACGAGGCCCGCGAAGTGCAGTTCTCCGGTGTCGGGCACGGCCCGCAGCGTGGCGCTCTCGATGGTGATCGACTCGGGCAGGCCGTTCGCCAGCGCGTCCGACGGCAGCATCAGGCCGGTCACGGCGTCGACGCTCCGCGCGGCCTCGATCAGGTCGATCGTGAGCCCGTCGAGCAGACCGCCGCTGAACTCCCACGGCAGGTTCTCGCCCGGTTTGACGGCGGCGATCCCGATGTCGACCCCGCCGAGCGTGAGCACCGCGCCCAGCCGGGCCACGATCGTCTCCGCCTGGATCGGCCACGCCATCGACAGCTCGGCGCGGACCCGGCTCAGCGCGAACCGGCCGTCGGCGACGCTCCACAGCTCCGCGGCGTACAGGGTGAACCCGAGCGCGGTCAGCGCCCCGTCCTCATCGGTGAACCGCAGCCAGACCCGGGTCAGCTCGAACCCGTCGGCCAGCGGCATCCCGCTCGGCAGCGACGCCCCCGCCGCGCTCGGCGCCAGCCAGCCCTCCAGGGCGGTCCAGCCGGGCACCCTGATCTGGTCGGAGTAGGCGGCCCGCAGCACCCAGTCCTCGCCGGGCCCGTTCTTGACCAGCCCGGCGTCCACCGGCATGCCGCCGACGACCAGCGTGCCCTGGAGGAACCCGGCCGAGCCGTCCGGCGTGACCGAGAGCGACGCCGCGAAGTCCTGGAGTGTCAGCAGGTCGGTGCCGGTGCCGGGGATGACGATCCAGTCCGCCGACTGCTCGATCCTGACGTACAGGAAGGCGACCGAGGTCAGCCCCTGGTCGAGGGCGATCCGGAAGCCGGTGATCGCCGGATCGCCCAGGTCGCCGAGCCCGCCCGGCAGACGCGCGTCGGCGCCGAGCAGGGCGAGCAGGTCGGACAGCGAGGGCAGCCGGATCTCCGAGCCCTCCTCCAGCGACAGCGTCCACAGGTCGTCGCCGGGCGGCGCGCTCACCGAGACGGCGAAGTCGGCACCGCCGATCGTGACCGTGCCGGACAGCAGCGCGGCCGGCCGCCAGGTCCCGGCCTGGTCCCTGGCGATCGAGATCGTGGCCGCCCAGTCGTGCACGGTGAGGATCTGGGCGATCTGCCAAGGGGTGGTCTGCGCGATCGTGAACTCGACCTCGACGAGCGTGGCCGCCACCGGGTCGGCCAGCACGGCCGCGTGCGTCACCGTCAGCGGGAACCCGGCGAAGAGCGAGGCGGGCAGCACACTGGTCGCGGCGGCCGTCGTCATGTCACCGGCCAGCCCGGTCAGGTCGGCGGCGTCGACGGTGGCGGCCTGGTCGATCTCCAGGTACCACGGCGACTCGGCGAAGGCCCCGGCCTCGATGTCATAGCCGACGCTCCCGAGGTTCAGCCTGCCGGACACGGCCACGCCGGTGGAGGGCGGGAGACCGCCGGCCTGCCGTACGGTCGCCTCCAGCCGGAAGCCGCCCAGGCTGAGGCCGGTGGCGATGTCCCAGTCGCCGCCGAAGTCCAGAGTGACGACGGTGACCGTGGGTTCGCTCCCGTCCAGCGCGGCGACGATCATGAGCTCGCCGACCGAGACCCCGGCCAGCTCCAGCAGAGCGGCGGGCAGCCGGTCGCCGACCGCGTCGGCCAGCCCGATCGCTTCGAGCAGCGCGGCGGCGGTCGTCCCGGCCAGCGGCGGCTCGGCGATCCGCAGCGCCGGGCTCGGCGTGGCGAACGTCGGGAAGTCCAGCTCGGCGGCGACCGAAACCTCGCCGAGCAGCACAGAGCCGTGGATCAGGAGCCGCTCGGGCGTCAGCGTGACCAGCCCGCCGGTCAGTTCGAGCGCGGGCTGCCCGATCGGCCGGATCTCCACCGGGCCGAGCGGGCCCTCGCCGTCCCAGGTGAACCCCGGCTCGCCGTCGGCGTCCACGGTGAACCCGCCGCCGACCCTGGTCGGCGTCCCCTCAGGTACGGCCACGCCCGCCTGGAAGGAGAGCCCCGGCTGGAGCTCGAAGAAGATCTCCGGATCCGGGTGCGCGAACGTGGTGGCGACGAACGCGGGTGCGACCGGCTCCAGGTAGGCGTAGTCGCCCCCTTGCAGCGACTCGAACGTGTCGGCCAGCCGGTAACCGGCCTCCGGCCGGGCGGTCCAGGTGACCTGGAGCAGGTGGTCCGGCGAGACGGTGAAGACCAGGACGACCGGCGCCTCGACCGCGGTCAGATCGGTGGAGGTCCCGGCCACGGTCAGGGTGAGCGCGGCCTCGTCCAGGACCGGATCGGCCGCTGTGGTGAGCCGGTAGCCGCCGATCAGCGCGCGCACGTCGTCCTCGGCCACGACCGCGGGCCCGAAGGTGTGGACGCCCTCCGGAGTGCGCGTGGCGACCAGCCGGTCGCGCTGGGCCCGCAGGATCAGCAGCGCGTCCGGCGTGGTCAGCGTGACGCCCTCGCTCGGCATCCCGACCGCTTCGACCACGACCGTGTACGCGATCCCGGGCCCGGGGACGAAGTCGCAGACCAGCGGGGATTGATCGGCCTCGGCCCGGTATTCGAACCCGCCGTCGGCGGTGACCAGGATCCGGTAGGCGTACGCGAGGTCGATCGGGGTCCACGCCACGACCAGCCGGTCGTCGTCGTAGGACAGCGTCACCACCGGCCGCAGCGCCAGCCGCGGGTCCGGAACGTCGGATGGGGTGCTCATGACACGTAGCCGACTTTGGTGCCGGCCGCGAAGTTCTCCCGGAGCATGGCGGCCTTGGTGAAGTTGCTGACGTCGATCGGGTAGGTGATCGGGGCCGAGGTCGCCATCCTGGCGTTCAGGTAGGTTTCCAGCCCCGGTTTCAGGTTGAAGCCGGTGACCAACTTGGGTTTACGGATCTCCGTGCACTCCATCAGGCTCGTGTCGTCGCTGTAGCGCAGCAGCGCCGACCAGGTGAACCCGGAGAGCACCGTCGCGTCCCGCGTCGTGCGGCCGGACGACGACACCGCCATCGTCGTGTGTTTCAGCTCGACCGCGAGATCACTGGGCTTCAGCTTGAACGGGTCCCTCTCCAGGCCGCCGCGCCCACGGCCCCGGGGGCCGAGCGCGGTCCTCCACTGCCCGTCGGACAGCCTCTTCTCATCGCGCAGGTACTCGAAGATCCGCCACAGCGCCCGGGTCGCCACCGCCGCGTAGGTGGTCGTCATGTCGTGTTCGGAGACCAGATGGACGACGACCTTGCGGGTGCCCGAGCTGAAGAACCTGATCACCAGCGTCGGGCCGAACCTCTCGTCCGCGTTCTCGACGTCGGGGATGGTCAGGAGCACGAACTCGCCGACCACCTTGGCCGCCATCTGCGCCACGTCGACCCCGTCGAGCAGCGGCGCGTCGTCCTCGTCGTCGCTGTCCACCGCGTTGTCGGTCAGGTGGTCGATGGCGATCCGGTAGGGTTCCCGCGTCTCGCTCTCCGGAGCGGGGATCTCGACCAGCGGCTCGACGCCCTTGATCATCGCCTCGACGTCGGAGGCGTTCATCAGGTCGGCCGTCACCCCCGACACGATCGAGGCCACCTGGCTCAGGCCGGTGCGATCGAAGACCCGGTACAGCGAACCGTTCGGCCGGGGATGCGCGAAGTAGTTCTCCGGCCTCGCCGATCGGCCGTCCACTCTCGACCCGTTGAGCGCGTACCACGGCACCGGGACGGCGTTGGCCAGCCAGGGGTCCATGAAGTCGACGAACGTCAGGTCGAGCGCCCGGTCCTTGCTCTGTTCCGACTCCTTGAGCCGGGTCGCGTACGGGGTCCGCGACGCCCACCACTCGTTGAAGACCTCCGGCGGGATCGGCTCACCCCCGACGAGTACCTGGACGAACTGCATGTAGCCCACGACGAGATTGCTGGGCCCGGCCGGATAGGCGTCCGGATCGTAGAACGCCCGCATCACCAGGGGATCGCTGAAATTGTCGTCGAAGGCGATGTGGTGGGGGCCCACGCTGCACTCGTAGGTCCCGAGGTAGACCTCGTCGGTGCCCTCGGTGACACCGGTCAGGTAGTACCGCCCGTCGTGCTCGGTCTGGGTCAGGCGCACCGGTGCTCCTCAGATCAGGGGGTGGTAGAACGGGCCGATCGGATAGTTGGCGTCACCCGATCCGGCGGTGTTCGGGAACAGCTCGTTCTCGGTGTCGGTCGTGTCGGTCCTCTCGGTGGTGCCGTACACCTGGACCTTGACCCGTTTGCCGGTCTCCGTGGTCGTCCGGAGCGCGACGATCGACTCGTCGGTCGGCCGGATCACGATGTCGCCGAGCAGCTTCCCCGACCGCACGTTGGTGGTGTAGTCGCGGGTCCTGCGCTTCTTGACGACCTCGGTGAGGTAGAGGCCCTCCACGGTGTTGTCGATCTCCCTGGTCGTGCCGCGCAACCCCCAGCGCGCGGTCTTGACGTTGTCGATCCGGTCGAGCACCTGCTGGGTCGGGTGGTCGTGCGCGCGGGCCCGGAACCCGCAGGAGATCGCGATCACGTACGGCCGGACCTCGGACAGGAAGTAGGTGTCCACGCTGGACGCGCTCGCGTGGTGGCTGGCCTTCATCACCGTGCAGTGCCCGGCGTGCGGGAACTTGTCGGCGCCGCGGACGTACCCGGTCAGCAGCTTGGTCGCCGGGAAGTTCTCCTGCATCGCCGGGCCGAGCACCTTCTCCACGTCTCCGTGGCTGTGCGACGAGCCGATCTTCTTGTTCTTCTTCTTGCCCTTGTACTTGGCGCCCTTGCCCTTGGGCGGGTCGGGCATCGCGTTGGTCGACACGTTGCCGCCCGCGGCACGGCCGTCGCCGGCGATATCGCCACCGCTGAAGAAACGGAACGATCCATACGACAGCACGAAGCACAGGGAGCGGTCGTTCATGTCGACCGCGTTCTTACTTCCCTTGGGCGGCACGGCGACCACGTCGTTGAACTTCTCGCGGTAGACGCCCTGGCCGGAGGCGACCATCCGTACGGTGATCGGGATCGCCTTGCCGTCTTCGTCGGCGACGCCGTCGCCGAGTTCGATGACCAGCGGTTTCTTCGTCTTCGGGTCGAGGCCGCCGGGCAGGACCTCGACGATCGTGGCCCGCTTGCCGGTCGGGAGTTTCAGGCTGACGTCCTCGAGGGTCTCCCTGAACGCCGGGAACAGCTTGTTCTTCGGCACGGTCGTCTTGTCGTACAGCGGGTTCACGTAGATCACCCCGGGCACGAAGCGCGGGACGGTCCGGCTCTTGCCCTTGGGCTTCTTGGGCACGTCCTTGTCGAGCAGCACACTGTTCAGCCCCGCCAGGTGGTCGGCGTGGAAGTGGCTGACCATCATCGACAGGTTCGGGTAGTAGCCCGGGACGGTCACCACGCCCTGGCGGATCAGCATCCGGACGACGTCGTCGCCGTAGGAGCTGTCGCCGCCGTCGACCAGCAGCGCCCTGACCACCGTGCCGGTCAGCGGGACACCCGACCGTAAGGCGAACGGGACGTAGTCGATCGGATCGGTGGGCGGGGTCTTCAGCTTGGCCTCGATCGCCGCCCGGACCTTGCCCAGGTCCCGGTGGATGATGAGGAGCGAGTCTCCCTGGCTGACGTTGATGATGTGGATTTCCAGGCGCGCAGAAGTCATCCCACCGTTCCTAGTGATCAGCCCCGATGACGAAATATCCACATAATTCGCGCGGCTTTGACCTTACGTTGGATCGTGCCAAACCGTCCATGTCCGCATCCGGACACGCTCGAGAGATGGCCGCCGGGCCACACTTTCCCTACTTTTCAAAACTTCCGGGCGGTTCGCCACGTCTTAAGGTCAGTCATTCCTTGGAACGTGACAAGCACGGGGAGAACACATGATCGCCTTACGCTCCGCCCTCGTCAGAACCGCCCTGGCGGCGGGTCTGCTGGTCCCCTTGGTGGTGACGCCCGCCGCGACGGCCAAGGCGGTGCCGCAACTGGTCGCGATCCGGGCCGACCGGCATCCCGGCGTCGACCGTCTCGTGTTCGAGTTCCGCAACGGGCTCCCGCCCACGCGGATCGCGGAGTACGTGCCGAAGCTGATCGCCGACGGCTCGGGCCACACCGTCCCGGTCCCCGGGAGCGCGAAGCTCGCCCTGCGGTTCTTCGACGCCCGGGGCCACAGCGACGCGGGCGGCTCGACCTACGGCGCGGCCCGCCGGACCTACGCGCTGCCCGGGGTCATCCAGGTCGTCAACACCGGCGACTGGGAGGCGACGCTGTCGTTCGGAGTGGGCCTGGCCAAGAAGGTGCCCTACCGGATGTACACGCTGACCGGCCCGAGCCGGGTCGTCGTCGACTTCACCGTGAACTACCGCACCGTCCCCGTGAAGGTCCACTTCCTCGACCTCCCGCGCGAGCCGAGGCTCAAGGCGGTGACCCGGCAGGTCATCCCGCCGAGCACGGCCAACGGCGCCCTGCTGCGCCTGTTCGCCGGCCCGACCACGGCCGAGCGGACGGCCGGGCTGCGGTTCGTGAACTCCGGCGCGACCGGGTTCAGCAAGCTGACCGTGACGAACAGGGTCGCCCGGGTCTACCTGACGGGGAACGTGCGCAGCGGGGGCTCGACGTTCACCATCGCCAACCACATCAACGCGACCCTCAAGGGCTTCTCCACGATCAAGTGGGTCAAGATCTACGACGCGTCGGGCAAGACGGAGCGCCCCAACGGCAACACCGACTCGATCCCCGAGTCCCTGGAGCCGTGAGACGCGGCAGTTCAGCGACGCGCCCGGTAGAAGTCGCGATGGGCGAGAGCCGCCCGGTGCCACGTGTGCCGGGCGGCCAGCGCTCTTCCCGCCGCGGCCCGATCCACCGACGGGACCGTCACCGCCTCGCGTAGCGCCCGCGCCAGTGACGACGGGCCGTCCGCGAACAGGGCCGCGCCCGTGAAGATGTCGCGGAAGACCGTCAGGTCGCGGACCACCAGCGGCACCCCGGCCGCCAGTGCCTCCATGGCGGCCAGGCCGAACCCCTCTCTCGTCGACGGGAACGCGAACGCCGACGCCCCCGCGACCAGCCCCGGCAGGTCCTCGTGCGCGACCGGGCCGAGCACGACCGGCGCGACGCCCAGCTCCACCGCCCGCGCCTCCCACTCGGCCCGGTAGGCGCGGTAGTCGAACAGCGTCTCCCCGCCCGCGATGACCAGCGGATACTCCGGCAGCAGGGCATGCGCTTCGAGCAGGTCGAGGGAGCCCTTCCGGGGTTCGATCCCGCCGACGGTCAGCACGTACGTGCCGAAACGAGACCGCCACGGCGCACCGTCGGCGGTCGAGAAGCGCGAGGCGTCCACCCCGTTGGGGATCACCGCAGCCGTGATGCCCCACCCGGCCGACAGCTCGGCGGCCACCGCCGACGACACGCAGATGTGCGCGAGGGGCTCGACCAGGGCCCGTTCGTGGCAGGCCGCCAGCTCGGGCGTCGTGAAGTGGTCGAGGTGGTGGACGGTCCTGATGCACGGCCCGGCCGCGTTGGCGGTGATGCAGTCCTGGGCGTGCACGACGTCGTACCGGGAAGGCCGGAAGGCCTCGCCCAGCAGGTCGATCGACCGCAGGACCCGCTCCCCCACCGTCTCGCCGGGCACGTCGGGGCAGTCGACGATGTGGACGGGCACCGTCACCTCGCGGTAGAAGCGCCGGTCGCCGCCACGGCCCAGCGCCCACACCTCCACCTCCTCGCCGAGCGCGGCCAGGGCCTCGGCGAGGGCGAGGGTGTGCACGACGCCGCCGCGCGGCTTGGTCGAGTAGGTCAGCAGCGCGATCCTCATGCGCGGTAGGCCTCCGGACGGCGTTCGCCGATGTGCCGCAGCACCCGCCGGGCCTGGGCGATCTCCGCCGCCACGTCGAGTTCGGCGACCGCGAGACCGGCCTTCGACCACGTGCGGGCCAGGATGTCGCCGCCGGGACCGACCACCTTGGCCTGGCCCAGGAAGCGCATCCCGCCCATCGCGCCCGTCTGGTTCGAGGAGGCCAACACCACTTGGTTCTCGGCGGCGCGGGCACAGTCGTACAGATCGAACAGGCGTGACTGCCGGTCCTGGGCCATGCGCGGGGCCCGGTTGGTGATGCTGGTGGGCCACGCGGACAGGCAGGCGATGATCTGGGCGCCGTCGAGGGCCAGCGAGCGGGCCGACTCGGGGAACGTCTTGTCGTAGTCGATCAGCATCCCGACCCGGCCGACGGGGGTGTCGAAGGCGTCGAAGCGGTCGCCGGGGGCGTAGGCCGCGATCTCGCCCGCCGGGAGGTGGACCTTGCGGTGGCGGCCGAGCACGCCGTCGCCGGTCACGCAGACGGCCGAGTTGTAGCGCAGGTCGCCCTCGGCCTCGCAGTAGCCGACGCAGACGACCATCTCGGCGGCCAGTTCGGCGACCCGTTTGATGAGCGGGTCGTCGGGGTCGAGGGCGGGCGGCAGGGCCGAGGGGTCGGGGTGGCGCAGGTCGGCGAGGTAGCCGCCGAGGGTGGCGTCGGGCAGGACGAGCAGGCCGGCGCCCTCCAGGCGCGCGTCGGCGATGAGCTTGGCGACCCGCTGGAGGTCGAATTCCAGGTCACGACCGAAGTGCGCGGAGGCGGCGGCGATGCGGAGCACGGATCAGAATCCTGCCGCATATGCCTCGGGACGGCGATCCCGCAGGTGCCCCATCGACCGCCGGGCGGTCGCCAGGGTCTCCTCCAGGTCGAGCGAGGCGGCGGCGTAGCCCTCGGAGACGCCGGTGGCGGCCAGGATCTCGCCGCCCGGTCCGACGATCTTGGCGCGGCCGACGAACCGCAGGTCACCGAAAGTGCCCGACTGATTCGACGACACCCACACCACCTGGTTCTCCAGCGCCCGCGCCTGGTCGAACAGGTCGAAGCGCCGGGTCCAGCGGTCGTCGGCCAGGTCGGGCGCGGGGTCGGTGCGGCTGGCGGGCCAGGCCGACACGCAGACGACGATCTGCGCGCCGTCGAGGGCCAGCGAGCGGGCCGACTCGGGGAACGCCTTGTCGTAGCAGATCATCATGCCCATCCGGCCGGCCGGGGTGTCGAAGGCGGTGAAGCCGTCGCCCGCCGCGTAGCTCTGGTCCTCCCGCAGCGGCTGGTGGACCTTGCGGTGGTGGCCGAGGATCCCGTCGCCGGTCACGCAGACGACGGAGTTGAACCGCAGGTCGCCCTCCGCCTCGCAGTATCCGGCGCAGATCACCAGATCCCCGGCGATGTCCGCCAGCCGCCGCAGTTCGGGGCCGTCACGCCGCAGCGCGGGCGGCCCGGCTGCGGCGCCGCCCAGGTTCGCCAGATATCCGCCCAGGCACGCCTCCGGGAGCGCCAGCACCGCCACGCCCTCCGATCGGGCCCGCGCGGCCAGGCGCCCGATCGTGGCGAAGCACGCCTCCAGGTCCCGGCCGAAAGGTGCGGCGACCGCCGCCAGCCGAATGGTCATGCGTCCTCCTCAGGCCGTTCCGAGCCCGGTCACCATCGTGTGTACGGCCTCCGTCTCCACCCCGTCGGGCCAGCGCAGCCGCACGCCGCCCCCGGAGACGAGCTCACCGCAATCGGCCCCGGTGGCGGGCCCGGCCGGCAGTTCCGGGCCTCCGGCCGTGAGCATGGCGAAGCCGGGGAAGCAGGTCAGCCAGTCGCCCATCGTCACCCCGGAGGGCCGGGGCACCCGGTGCGGTTCGAGCACCGCGCCGCAGCCGCTCGCCTCGGCGAGCATGCCGAGGGTGCCGGCGATCCCGGCCATCGACACGTCCTTGGCGGCGGCGGGCCGGGCGCGTCCGACGGCGCCGAGCATGGCCTGGAGTTCCTCGGTGGTCCGCGTCGAGGTGGAGTCCCACTGGCGGCCCCGGTAGCCGGTCCGCCACCGGCCGCCGAGGTCGGCGGTCAGCCGTACCGTCTGTCCGGGACGCCCTCCCCCGCCCGGCACCGGGCTCGGGGTCCGTCCCAGCGCGGTGACGGCCAGGGAGGCGGGCACCCCGAGCTGGGTGTGGCCGCCGAGGATCGGCACGTCGTAGGCGTAGGAGGCGCGCCGCAGCCCGGTCAGCACGCGGGCGGCGAACGAGGCGTCGCGGGCGCCCAGCGCGTCGAGCAGGCCAACGGGGGTGGCGCCCATGGCGGCGAGGTCGTTGAGGTTGACCAGCACCGCGCACCATCCGGCCCAGTCGGGGTCGCGTTCGACCATCGACGGCAGGATCGCGTCGCACGCCGCGACCACGTCGCTCCCGGGCACCGGCGCGCCGTCGTCGCCGACCCAGCCGCGTCCGCCGGGCGAGAGCCCGCGCAGCAGCGGCCCGAGCACGCCCTTCCCCGCCGCGGCCTGGGCGAGCCGCCCGATGGGCCACCGCATCGTCAGATGCGGCCGCCCGGCCACCTTCGCGGCGCCGACCGCGCGCCAGCCGAGCCGGGTGAACACCGGAACGGCCCTTTCCTGGACGTCGGCCTCGAACCGCAGCACCCCGGCGTCCTCGGCGTGGGCGCACGCGGCCCGGATCAGCGCGGGCCCCACGCCGGGAGCGCCGCGCAGCCCCGGGTCGACGACGAGCCGGGAGCCGCGCCACCACCCGATGTCGGAGCCGTCGTCCACAGGGCCCAGCCGCACCCCGCCGATGACGGTCCCCGCGGGATCGCGGGCCACCAGCACGACGGTGCGCGGATCCTCGTCGCGGAAGTCGAGGTCGTCGCCCTCGAAAAGGCCCTGCTCCTCGACGAAGACGCGGCGCCGCAGGAGGCGGTAGGCGTACAGGCACCCTCGATCGGAGGTCGCCTCCACGACGAACCGGGGTTGCGCCCGCCGGACCCCGAGCAGCGCGGGCACCTCCAGCGGACCGGGCGCCGGAAGCTCCGGCGCGTCGGTCAGCAGCACATCGCACACCGAACTCACGCCACTCACCCGCCCGCCGTCGCCAGGGCGCTGCACGCGCCGCACGCCGCGCAGCCCGCGCCCTGCTCCGCGCCGGTCATCCCGGCGCCGCGCAGCATCGCGGCCACGCGTTCGGTCACGTCGCGCACCAGTTCCCTCGAAGGCGCCGGTACGCCGTCACGCCGCCCCAGCGTCCCCACCAGAGGCCGGTAGGGCACCACGAAGGGGTAGACGCCGCGTTCGATCAGCCGGGACGCCCCCGCGACGAGCTCGTCGGGCGACTCGCCCAGCCCGATCAGCAGGTAGGTCGACACCCGGTTGCGCCCGAACACCCGCACCGCCTCGTCCCAGGCGGCCCAGTAGTCCGAGAGCGGGGTCCGCGCCTTTCCGGGGGTCCACCGGCGCCGGACCTCGTCGTCGAGCGACTCGACGTGGATGCCGATGGCGTGCGCCCCGGCCCGCTTCAGCTCCGAGATCCAGGCCAGGTCGCCGGGGGGCTCACACTGCACCTGGATCGGCAGGCCGGGCACGGCTCCGAGCACGGCCCGCACCGACCGAGCCAGCACCTTGGCGCCGCGATCGGCCCCGGAGGTGGTGCCGGTCGTCATGACCATCTGCCGCACCCCGTCGAGCCGGACCGCCGCGGCGGCCACCTCGGCGAGCTGCGCGGGGGTCTTGGCCGCCACGGTCGCACCGCCCGTGAGGGACTCCTCGACCGCGCAGAACCGGCAGCGCTCCTCCTCGGCGTAGCGCACGCAGGTCTGCACCACGGTCGTGGCGAGCACGTCCGCGCCGTGCAGCTTCGCGATCTTCTCGTACGGCACCCCGTCGGCCGTCGCCAGGTCGTAGAACCGGGGCCGCTTCACGGCCCGGACGGCCACGCCCATGTCGGTGCCGCCGAGGTAGAGCCGCCCGTCGCGGACGACGTAGGGGCTCGACGGGTCGAGGGGCAGCGCGGCGTTCGCACCGTCGACGAGCAGGTGGCCGTCGTCCGACGGACCGGCGCCACCGGTCCGCCGTACGGGCGCGTCGAGCCGGACCCCTCGGATGGCCACGTCGACGCGGGTCGAGACGCGGTCCATCAGAACATGTACGTCGAGTTGATGATGGCGCCCTTGCGGGAGTAATGGATCAGCGCGTCCTGCACGTCGAGCGGGTGGGTCGGGATCACGCCCTCGATGAGGTCCTCCTCGCGGGCGCCGTGCAGGGAGAGGCCGAACCGGCAGCAGAAGACCTTGCCGCCCTCGGCGATGAACGTCTTCAGCGAGTTGTTGATGTTGTGCTCACCGGGGAACGCCGAGTTGCCCGTGGTCGGGAAACCGCGGGTGGCCAGGCAGTTCAGCGAGCCCGGCCCGTAGAAGTAGATGGCGGATTCGAAGCCCTTCCGGAGGGCGCGGGTCGCCTGGAGGATGGCCACGAAGCTGACCGACGACTCGTGCGCGATGCCGTGGACGAGCGTGAAGTACGACTCGCCGTCCTCGGCCTTGTAGTCGGGGAAGACCTTCGTCTCGCCGTACAGGCTCGACCCGTCCGGGAGCGACGGGTGGGGGATCTCGGTGAGGCTGGCCTGCTCCAGCTCGGTCAGTTCGGTCATGTCAAAGGCTCCTATCCGTAGAGCTTCTCGAAGGTGTCGTGGAAGACCAGCCGGGCCAGCTCGCCGTCCCCCACGGCGGCGCTGAGCCGGGCGTGCTCCCCGGGGTGGTCGCCCCAGGGTTCGTCGCTGGCGAACAGCAGCCGGTCGTGGCCGAGGCCACGCCGGTCGATCTCGTGGGCCAGCCAGCGGGGGGCGAACCCGATGGCCCAGGAGAGGTCGGTGTAGACCCGCTTGCCGGCCGCGATCCAGTCGAAGAACCGCGAACCGGCCAGCTTGATGTGCCCGGAGGCACCGCCGCCGAAGTGGACGAGGTGGAGGGCGACGGCGTCGCCGTACCGCTCGACCAGATGGGCGATCTCGTCGATGTCGGAGGCGGCGCCGGGCGAGGTGTGCACATGCACGACCAGGTCGCGGTCGCGGGCGACGGCGAAGACGCGGTCGAGCAGCGGCTCGCAGGCGGGGTCGGCGGGCCGTCCACCGAGCAGGAAGCTCAGTTTCAGCGCCCGCACCCCGGGCTCCCCGGCGAGGGCGAGCGCGGCGAGGGTGCGCGGCTCGTCGGCGGGCAGCGGCGAGACCCACAGCCCGGCCCTGATCCGGTCGTCCCGCGCGGCGGCCTCGACGCAGAGTTCGTTGAAGGAGAACGCGACGGCGGGGTCGGGCACGCCGTAGTTGGGGATGACCAGCGCCCGCTCGGTCCCCTCGCGGTCGAGGTCGGCGATCAGCTCGCCGATGGTGGCGCGGGCGCCGACGTCGGGCCGGACCGGCGGGCCGCCGTAGAAGGGATAGGCCGGTAACACGCCGAGATGGCGGTGCGCGTCGCGGATCATCACGTCCCCAGCAGTTCGGGGTGGACGTAGTAACCGGACCCCGAGGCGGCCCGCCCGGCGAGGTGGGCGGCGACGTGCCCGGCGAGGTGCTCGGCGTCGCGGCCGACGCCGGAGAACCTGCCCGACCCCCAGGTGTGCTGCCAGGGGAGCCCGAGGAAGTAGAGCCCCGGCCAGCGCGTCACCCCGCGCGTGTGGGCGGGGTAGCCGGTCCCGTCGAACACGGGGACCCTGATCCACGAGTGGTCGCGCCGGAAGCCCGTACACCAGACGACGGCTGCGATCTCTTCTGTACGAACGTCTGAGGCCCCCGGCGGGGGCTGCCAGACCGGGACATAGCGCTCCTCGACGGGCGCCGAGATCCCGTTCGAGCCGATGTAGGCGTCGATGGAGTCCTTGACGCCCTCGGAGACCGCGTCGGCGTGGTCGAGATTGGCCTGGAGATCATCGCCGAAGACGATCTTTCGGTCGGTCACCTGGTTCAGCCGCCCGTGTAAGCGCATCCCGTCGCGGGCGAACGCCCGCAGGTCGATGTCGCGCCCGCCGTCGCGTCCTGTCACGTAGTGGTTGGCCCGGGACCGCACCGCGTCGGGGTCGTCGAACTCGGTGATCGGGCGGTCGTAGTGGCCCATCAGGTCGAGCCACTCGACCACGTCGCGCCCGCGGTAGCGCCGCGCGACCCGGGGCGCCGACCCCACCGACAGGTGGACGGTCCGCCCGGCCAGGAACAGGTCCTCGGCGATCTGGCAGCCCGACTGCCCGCTCCCCACGACGAGCACCGGCCCGTCGGGCAGGTCGGCCGGGCTCCGGTAGGCGTCGGAGTGGATCGACGGCACGGCCAGCCGCTCGGCCACCCGGGGCACGACCGGCGTCTGGTAGGGCCCGGTCGCCACCACGACCTGCCCGGCGGTCAGCACGCCCCGGTCGGTCGTGACGGCGAACCCGCCGTCGACGGCGGTCAGCCGGGACGCCGTGACGCGTTCGACGACGGGCGGCGCGAACGAGGCGGCGTACCCCTCCAGGTAGGAGACGATCGCGTCGCGGCCCATGAAGCCGTCGGGTTCGGCGCCCTGGTAGGGGTATCCGGGCAGGTCGCACTGCCAGTTGGGGGTGACGAGGCAGAAGGTGTCCCAGCGCCGGGAGCGCCACGACTCGCCGACCCGGCCGCGCTCCAGCACGACGTGGCCGACGCCCAGCCGGGTGAGGCAGTGGCTCATCGACAACCCGGCCTGGCCGCCGCCGATGACGACCACGGGGTGGACGGAACCGTCGACTCTCATGCCCCTTAGTGCATGAGCGGGCCGTTGCCGATCGATGTCATCCGGAACAAATCCCCGTCAACGGAAGCTCACCGAGCGTGAGCGGAGCCCGTTACTTGAGGAGCTTCTTGATCTTCTTCTTGGCGCGGTAGCCGTAGCGCAGGACCTTCGGCGGCACCTCGATGCGCAGCCGCGCGCGGCGCCGGGCGCCGGCGTGCTGCGGGCCGTCGAGCAGCGACGCCGAGGGCGTCAGCGTGCCCGCGCGGGCGGCCTCGACGAGCGCCAGGGTGCGGGAGGCCCAGTCGTTGTGGGCGGCCTCGTGGAAGTAGTTGGCCGCGCACCACTCGGGCGTCGGGGTGCGGAAGTCGGCCTTGGAGAGGTCGTCGAGGGTGCCCAGCGAGCCGGAGCCCTCGAACACCAGGTTGATCATCTCGGCGCTGACCCCGAAGTCGGACAGCACCAGCAGCGGCACGCCCTGGGCGATGGCCTCCAGCGCGGCGGTCGAGCTGACCGTGACGAAGCCGTGGGCGCGGGCCAGGTGTTCGTGCATCGGCCCGGCCTCGAACGACAACGTGTCGGCGGGCACCCGGCCCTCGGCGGCCATGGTCTTCCAGAGCCGCTCGTAGTGGTGCTTCTCGTTGTGGGTCTGGCGTTCGTCGTCGCGGGCCCGCAGCTTGACGACCACCCGCAGGTCGGGCCGGGCGTCGGCGAGCGCCTTCAGCGCCAGCAGCACGCTCTCGCGGTCGTCGCGCCGCACCGGCACCTTCGCCTGGGTGGCGAACACGACGCGGTCGCGGGTCTCCCCTGCCGTGGGGTGGCCGGTCAGGTCGAGGTAGGGCAGCCGGGCCAGCGCCACCTGGCCGCCGCCGCCGAGCCGGGCCGCGATCTCGCCGAACTCGCGCACCTCGCGGCCGCTGTGCAGGATGAACAGGTCGCAGCCGCTGCGGTAGATCCAGGCCTTCTCGGTCGCCGGGACCGAGATGCCGGGCAGGCCGGTGACGAACACCGGGCGCGGCTTCAGCCCCGACAGGATCTCGCTGACCAGGGCGTCGACGACCGGGCCCGTGCACGACACCAGGATCACGTCGGGTTTGAACCGCTCGGCGGCCTTGCGCAGCGCCCGCGCGCCGAGCGTCTGCACGTCGTGGAACCGGGTCCCGCTGACGGCGGCGGCGATCTGCGACTCCGAGGGGGCGATCGGGGTGCGGACCACGGCGAGCTCGATCTGCCAGTCGGCCGGCGCGCCTCCCACGAGCCCCGCGGCCCACTTCAGATAGGAATCGGAATCGGCCACGGCGAAAACGCGGATCAAGGAGCGACTCTTTCGTGTGCGAAAAGCTGGAGGTGGGAGCGGAGCGACGGGCCCGCTGAGGCGGTCCACCAGTCGTCCGGCACGTCGACCGTCTCCACCGAGACGCCGCGTGCCCGCAGCAGAATACGGAGAGAAGTGACCGCCGTCGACGGCAGACTCAGCACCCGCTGGCCGGGGCGCAGGTCGCGCAGGGTCATCTCGGCGGGGGCGCCGCTCTCGTAGACCGTGACGCCGTCGATGCGGCGCACCCGGTCGAGGTCCTTCGGGTCTTCCCGGCGGTGCGGGTAGTAGGCGACCGGCTCGTCGAGGGCGGTCAGCCACTTCACGTAGGCGTCGCGGTGGATCAGCCCGTTGCGCACCAGCGAGGTGCCGAGCACGACCGTCTTCTCGGACGGCGGCCGCTTGCCCGGCTGGCTGCGCAGCCACGGGAAGTCGTGTTTCACCACGTCGGCCCCGAGCGCGCGGACGGCGTCGGCGACCTCGTCGGGCACCGGCAGCGCGGTGAAGACGGTGAGACGGCTGCGGCGGGCCAGCCGGCGCAGGCGCACCCCGGCCACCGCGCCCATGGCGGTGCGGGCGGTGCCGGGCACGGCGCGGGCGCGCAGCAGCGGGCGGCGTTCGGCGAGCAGTTCGAGCAGCCGGATCGTGGCCAGGCCGTCGTCGACGAGCAGCAGCCGCCGGACCGGCGAGGTCAGCAGGCTGAGCTGGACGCGCCCGGAGAAGGCGTCGCCGACCGCCCACGACCGGCCGGGCTTGGGCATCTTCGCGGTCGGCTCGGCGAAGCGCAGCCCCTCGGGCAGGTCGAGGCGGGAGATCTCGTTGCGGGTCAGGCGGAGCGCGGGCAGACCGGAACGCGGCACGACGGTGGCGTCATCGCCAAGTAGCCCCGCGTGCTGCGCCTCGATGACGCAGAGCAGTTGAAGCGGGGACTCGACCCACGCGACGGACGTACCGCCATTACTCGCAGAACTCTCCATGGACCCGTTCACGACGGGCTCACGGTAGCCGCCGATCGCAACAGGACAGGGAACGACGGGTGAACAGCCGAATACGTGAACCCCCGGATCTCATATGAGTCACTGTCCCGGAGCGCTTGGACCGCTGCAACCGGTTGGGAGAATCCACTACGTTTCGTGCACGGTCCGCTGCTAAATGTACGTTTTCGCAGGTGTAACACAGGCAATGATCTGCCCCATGCTGAAGAGGAGTCTCGCCTGCGGTCTCGCCTTCGCCTTCCTGGCGGCGCCGCTGACCATATCCCCGGCCACCGCTGCGAAGGCGCCTCCGAACGTCGTGTTCATCCTGGCCGACGACCTCGACACCGCCGACCTCCACCGGTTCCCCAACATCGCGCGGCTGGCGTCGAGCGGCACGACGTTCTCCCACTTCTATGTGACGAACCCGTGGTGCTGCCCGTCGCGGTCGTCGATCCTGCGCTCGCAGTACATCCACAGTCACGGCGTCACCAGTAACCGGTTCCCGACCGGAGGCTTCCCGAGGTTCAAGCCGCTGGAGGAGAGCACGCTCGGCACCTGGATGCAGGACGCCGGCTACCGCACCGCACTGTTCGGCAAGTACCTGAACCAGTATCCGGGCGCCGGGGTGCCGCGCACCTACATCCCGCAGGGATGGGACGAATGGGCGGTCCCGGTCACCAACCTCTACCGCGAATACGGCTACGCCCTCAACGACGACGGCATCATCGTCGAGCGCGGCGAGCAGGCCGAGGACTACCTGACCGACGTGCTGGCCCAGAAGGCCGCCTCGTTCGTGGGCCGCGACGACCCGTTCTTCCTCTACCTGTCGCCCACCGCGCCGCACCGCCCGTCCAACCACGCGCCGCGCCACGCCGACGCGTTCGAGGGGGTCAAGGCGCCGCGCACTCCGTCGTTCAACCAGGAGGACGTGTCGGCCGAGCCCCTGTGGGTGCAGGAGCGCACGCGGATGTCGCGGCGGGTCATCCGCAACATCGACCAGATGTACCGCGACCGGCTGCGCTCGACGGCGGGGCTCGACGACCTGGTCGGCACGGTCGTCGAGGCGCTGCGGACGGCGGGCAAGCTCGACAACACGTACATCTTCTTCGGCTCGGACAACGGGTTCCACCTGGGCCAGCACCGGCTGCGGTCGGGCAAGACGACGCCCTACGAGGAGGACGTCCGGATCCCGATGATCGTGCGCGGTCCCGGGGTGCAGGCCGGGCGGGTCGACACCTCGCTCGGCTCGACGGTCGACCTGGGCCCGACGTTCGCCGAGCTCGCGGGGGCGCAGGTGCCGGGCTTCGTCGAGGGCCGGTCGCTGGTGCCGCTGCTGCGCGGGCAGCGGGTGCCGTGGCGCGACGCCGTGCTCGTGGAGTTCGACAAGCCCGACTACGCGCCGGGCTGCCCGCCCACCTACCGGGCGCTGCGCACCGAGACGCACACCTATGTCGAATACGACACCGGCGAGCGCCAGCTGTACGACATGATCAGTGATCCTCATCAGCTCACGAATCTGGCCACCACCGCCGACCCCGCACTGGTCGCCGGGCTGTCCGGGCGGCTGGCCGCGCTGCACGCGTGCTCCGGGGCCGGGTGCCGGGTCGCCGATACCATTTTGGGTGAACGGTCAGATTTCCCTCCCTCAGGAGTGCAATGGATCGGACCCCGACCCCCGAACGCGCCGCATGTGATCGGCTGAGCCCCGGCTTCGGCCACCTGATCCGGGCGGCCGCTGCGCTGGAGCACCTGATCGACCGGACGTTGCAGGACGAGATCGGGATCACCCACGTGATGTTCGAGGTGCTGATGCGCCTCTACCGCGACCACGACGGCTGCACCGCGATCAACGCGCTCGACCTGACCCTGACCAGCGGTGGGATGACCCGCCTGCTCGACCGCATGGAGCGGGCCGGACTGGTCACCCGGGCCCGCCATCCGGGTGACCGGCGGATGACGCTGATCCGGCCGACCGAGCAGGCCTCGGAGATCTTCCTGCGGGCGGTCGAGGTCCATGTGCGGGTGGTCGACCGCCACTTCGACGCCCCCCTGTCGGCCACCGAGCGGGCCACGCTGCGGCGGGCGCTGGCCCGGCTCGAAGAGGTCCTCACAGAATAATTTTGGTTGCTCGGGAAGATATTGCGCACGAAGAAGGTTGTCCGACCACATGAGTGCCATTTCCACCGAGAGCGTCCTCGACGCCACGGCTCAGGACCTGCTCTTCCGCGAGGCGCGGACGGCGAACACGTTCACCGACGAGCCCGTCTCCGACGAGACGGCGCACGCGATCTACGACCTGATCAAGTGGGGCCCGACCGCGATGAACACCCAGCCGCTCCGCATCGTCTACGTCCGCTCCCCCGAGGCGCGGGCCCGGCTGGTCGAGCACATGAGCCCCGGCAACAAGGCCAAGACGGCCGCCGCCCCGCTCGTGGCCGTCCTCGCCGTCGACGTCGACTTCCACGAGAACCTGCCGAAGACGTTCCCGCACTTCCCGGGGGCCAAGGACGCCTTCGCCGACCGTGAGGCCCGCGTCGCGACGGCCCGGTTGAACGGCGCTCTGCAGGTGGGCTACTTCATCGTCGGTGTGCGGGCGCACGGCCTGGCCGCCGGCCCGATGGCCGGGTTCGACAAGGACGCCGTGGAGAAGGAGTTCTTCCCCGGAGGCAACCACGAGGTGCTCGCCGTGGTGAACATGGGCAAGCCCGGCCCGGACGCCTGGTACTCCCGCAACCCCCGCCTGGACCTCCACGAAGCCGTGACGACCGTCTGAATCCGCCCCCACAAGTGGCCTGTCTCCGCTGTGAGATGGGCCACTTTGTTCTCTATGATCTGGGAGCGCTCCCAACTGCGGATATGTACTTTTCATCCCTTTAAGTCCCTTTGAATGCGTCTAACCGTTACCGGAGTAACAGTTAGGTTTCGGCATATTGACGGGTGCGTTGCCCATAGTGGACTCTTCGTGGGAGCGCTCCCAACCTGCTGAGCAGTCGGGGGTCGGCCGGGAGCCCACCTTCAGTCACAGATTCAGTCACAGATTCGGGAACCACCTGAGAGGGGTCCGGAATGATGAACAACACGCGCCGCGGTGTGCTCGCGGCCGTGGCCGCAGGAGCGCTGGCCTTCACGGCCGCAGCCTGTGGCGGCGAAGAGGCAGCCGCACCCGCTCCGAGCGCCGGCGGCTCCGCGGCCCCTGCGGAGAAGATCGAGATCACCCTCAACACCTTCGGCGGCGGCGAGAACTTCGCCTACGACGACGCCGTGGCCCAGTGGAACGCCGCCAACCCCAACGTCCAGGTCAAGTACGTCAACCTGACCGACCGCTTCGAGGACACCTACCTGCCGCAGGTCCTCCAGTGGCTGGAGGCCGGAAGCGGCGCCGGCGACATCATCGCGATGGACGAGGGCGCCATGGGTCTCATGGCCGCCCGTCCGCAGTACTTCGCCGACCTCGGCCAGTACGGCCTCGACAGCCGCAAGGCCGACTTCCCCGCGTTCAAGTACGACGTGGGCGTCAACACCGAGGGCAAACTGTTCGCCCTCGGCACCGACATCGGCGGCATGGCCATGTGCTACCGCACCGACCTGTTCGAGAAGGCCGGCCTGCCGACCAACCGCGACGAGGTCTCCAAGCTCTGGCCGACGTGGAACGACTACCTCGAGGTCGGCAAGAAGTTCAAGGCCAAGGTCACCGACGCGGGCTTCGTCGACGGCGCCAACACCGTGTACAACTCGGTGCTCGCCCAGGAGGCCGGCAAGAACGGCGGCCTCTACTACTTCGACAAGAGCCAGGCCCTCGTGGTCGACAAGAACCCGGGCGTCAAGGCCGCGTTCGACTACGTGCAGTCGCTCAGCTCCGCGGGCCTGACCGCCAAGCTCCGCTCCTGGAGCGAGGAGTGGAACACCGCGATGCAGAAGGGTGGCTTCGCCACCATGGGCTGCCCGTCGTGGATGCTCGGCGTGATCTCCGGCACCTCCGGCGAGTCCAACGCCAAGAAGTGGGACGTCGCGGCGGTGCCCGGCGGCTCCGGCAACTGGGGCGGCTCCTGGCTGATGGTCCCGTCGCAGAGCAAGCACCCGAAGGAGGCCGCCGACGTCCTCAACTTCCTGACCGGGAAGGACGGACAGGTCGCGGCGTTCAAGGAGGGCGGCAACTTCCCGAGCTCCATCCCGGCGCAGCAGGACCCGTCCGTGGCGGAGGCGAAGAACCCCTACTTCAACGACGCCCCGAGCGGTCCGATCTTCGCCGCCTCGGTCGCGCAGCTCGCACCGGTGTTCTTCGGTGAGAAGCACGCCCAGGTGAAGGCCGCCGTCGAGGAGGTCCTCGTGGGCGCCGACCAGGGCTCGGTCAAGTGGGACGAGGCCTGGACCCGCTTCGTGGAGGAGGGCGTGAAGGCCGCGGGCTGATCCCCCGGCCGTGCCGACCGGCCCCTTTCACCGAGGGGCCGGTCCTTACTTGAGCGGCCGGTACCCCGGCCGCTCCTTCCACGAAAGGTTGACGATGAGCCTCAGCGTCGACGCGGGCGCCCGGACCCGCACGGTGCCGCCCGGGCCACGGCGGCACGCGCGCCCGCCGGGCGGCCGGCGACTGCTCTCCTGGCTGGACCTGCGGGCCGCCCCCTATTTCTTCGTCTCTCCCTATTTCATCCTGTTCGCGATCTTCGGCATCTTCCCGCTGATCTTCACCGCCTGGGTCTCGCTGCACGACTGGCAGCTCGCGGGCGACAAGACGTTCATCGGGTTCGAGAACTACGCCGAACTGCTCGTGGACGACAAGTTCTGGAACGCGGTGCTCAACACCGTCGGCATCTTCGTGATCGCGACGGTTCCCCAGCTGCTGCTGGCGCTGCTGCTGGCCAACGCACTGAACAAGAAACTGCGCGGCCGGCTGGTGCTGCGGCTGAGCATCCTCGCGCCGCTCATCACCTCGGTGGTGGCGGTCGCCGTCGTCTTCACCCAGCTGTACGGCCGTGACTACGGCCTGATCAACTGGGTGCTGGGCGGGTTCGGGGTCGACCCGATCCACTGGCAAAACGAGAAGTGGTCGTCGTGGATCGCCATCGCCACGATGGTCGACTGGCGCTGGACCGGCTACAACGCGATCATCTACCTGGCCGCGATGCAGACGATCCCCAAGGACCTCTACGAGGCCGCCTCGATCGACGGCGCCTCCCCGCGCCGCCAGTTCTGGGGCATCACCGTCCCGCTGCTCAAGCCCACGATCATCTTCACCGTCATCGTCTCGACGATCGGCGGCTTCACCCTGTTCGCCGAACCGGTGATGTTCGGCGCCGGCCTGATGACCGGCGGCACGACGGGCCAGTTCCAGACGGTGGCCATGTTCATCGTCAAGGAGGGCTTCCGGGACTTCCAGTACGGCTACGCCGCGGCCGCGGCCTGGATCCTGTTCCTGCTCATCATGATCACCGCACTGATCAACTTCGCCATCGTCCGCGGCTTCGGGAGATCACGATGACGACTTTGACGGTTTCTCCACGCAGGTCACGGGCGGGGACGTCCGGCCTGGACCCGTTCCGCGCCACCACGCTGACCAAGGCGATGCTGGGCCTGGCGATCTTCCTGTCGATCTTCCCGATCTACTGGATGATCGTCATCGCGACCCGCACCAACGAGGACGCGCACAGCATGCCGCCGCCCCTGATCCCGGCCGGCAACCTGGGCGACAACATCCGGGCCGTGTTCGAGGCCGAGAACGCCCACTTCATGACGGGCATCATCAACTCGATCATCATCGCCTGCACGGTGACGATCGGCATCGTGATCATCTCGACCCTGGCCGGGTTCGCGTTCGCCTCGCTCACCTTCCGGGGCCGCAACCTGCTGCTGCTGTCGGTCGTGCTGACCATGATGGTGCCGCTCCAGCAGATGGGCATCGTGCCGCTCTACCAGATGATGGTCACCCTGGGCTGGACGAACACGCTGAAGGCGGTCATCCTCCCGTTCCTGGTGAACGGCTTCGGGGTGTTCCTCATGACGCAGTACACGCGCCAGGCCGTACCGAGAGAACTGGTCGAGGCCGCGCGGGTCGACGGGGCGAGCACCCTGCGGATCTGGTGGAACGTCGCGGTGCCCGCGGTCCGGCCCGGCATGGCCGTGCTGGCGATCCAGACATTCATGCTGATCTGGAACGAATTTCTCTGGCCTCTCATCGTGCTCACGCCGGACAATCCGACTGTGCAAGTCGCGTTGCGGGCCCTGAACGACCGATACTCCACCAACTACGTGCTCATCTTCGCGGGCACGACCATCTCGATCATTCCCCTTCTGCTGGTATTCGTCTTTTTCGGCCGCCAGATCATCGGCGGACTCATGGAAGGTGCGGTCAAGGAGTGACCCAGAACACAGAGACCCAGATCGACACCCCCGGTCTGGTGTTCCCCACCGGCTTCGTCTGGGGATCCGCGACGTCGGCCTACCAGATCGAGGGATCCCTCTCGGCCGACGGCCGCGGCCGATCCATCTGGGACACCTTCGCGGCGCAACCCGGGCGGGTCGTCGGCGGCGAGGACGCGTCGGTGGCCATCGACCACTACCACCGCTACCGCGACGACGTGCGGCTGATGGCCGACCTGGGGCTGACCGCCTACCGGTTCTCGGTCTCCTGGTCGCGCATCCAGCCCGACGGCAAGGGCGAGGTCAACGCCCAGGGCCTCGACTTCTACAAGAAGCTCGTCGACGAGCTGCTCTCCTACGGCATCGCGCCGTGGGTGACGCTCTACCACTGGGACCTGCCGCAGGCCCTCGAGGACGACGGCGGATGGCCGTCACGTGATCTGTCGAAGCGCTTCGCGGACTTCGCCGCCATCACCCACGGCGCCCTCGGCGACCGGGTCGCCAACTGGGCCACGGTCAACGAGCCGTGGTGCGCGGCGTTCCTCGGCTACTCCTCGGGCGAGCACGCCCCCGGCCGCCGCAACCCGGCGGAGTCGATCAAGGCCGCCCACCACCTGAACCTGGCCCACGGCCTGGCGGTGGAGGCGATGCGCGCCCAGCGCACCGACACCCGCATCGGCGGCTGCGTCAACCTGTACGCCATCAGCCCCCAGAGCGACAGCGAGGCCGACCTCGACGCCGCCCGCCGGATCGACGGCATGCAGAACCGCTTCTTCCTCGACGCCCTCATGCGCGGCAGCTACCCGCAGGACGTCCTCGACGACCTGACCCCGCTGATCGCGCCCGAGGAGTACATCAAGGACGGCGACCTGGAGCTGATCGCGGCCCCGCTCGACATGCTGCTGATCAACTACTACAGCCGCTTCACCGTCACCGGCGCCGAGGGCGGCCCCAAGTCGGCGTCCGCGGCCCCGACCGACTCGGGTTCGGCGTGGCCCGGCAACGAGCACGTGGGCTTCGTCAACGGCGGACGCCCGGTGACCGGCATGGGCTGGGAGGTCGACGGCTCGGGCCTGTTCGAGGTGCTCACCCGCCTGCGCGACGAGTACCCCGCCGTGCCTCTGTACATTTCAGAGAACGGCGCCGCCTACGACGACGTGCTGACCGAAGAGGGGACGGTCCACGACCCCGAGCGCCAGGCCTACATCGACACCCACCTGAGGGTCTGTCACCAGGCCATCGAGGCGGGCGTGCCGCTGGAGGGCTACTTCGCCTGGTCGCTGATGGACAATTTCGAGTGGGCGTGGGGTTACGGCAAGAGATTCGGCCTAGTCTACGTGGACTACCCAACCCAGGCGCGCATCCTGAAAGATAGCGCTCTCTGGTACGCCGAGACCATCCGGCACGGGGGCCTCCGGGGTCCGGCACAATAGCTTGAACGTGGTGAGGGGGCAGGACTGATGAACGGGGACCGCCGCTCGGTCGCGAGGCCGACGCTCGAAGCCGTCGCCGCGCGGGCCGGGGTCGGGCGAGGAACGGTTTCACGGGTCATCAACGGCTCACCGAAGGTGAGCGAGAAGGCCCGCGACGCCGTCCTGCTCGCCATCGACGAACTGGGTTACGTCCCCAACCGGGCGGCCCGCACCCTCGTCACCAACCGGACCGACACCATCGCCCTGGTGGTGTCGGAGTCGGAACAGCGCGTGTTCGACGAGCCCTACTTCGCCGGCCTGATCAGGGGAATCGGGTCGGCGCTGGCCGAAACGGGCCTCCAGCTGATCCTGAGCATGGCGCAGAACCGCAACGAGCACGACCGGCTGGAACACTACCTGACGGGCCAACACGTCGACGGTGTCCTGCTGACCTCGGTCCACGGCGCCGACCCCCTGCCGGGCCGCCTCGAAGAACTGGGCGTCCCCACGGTCCTGGGCGGTCGGCCCGTCGGGCTGAACCCCTACAGCTACGTCGACATGGACAACCGGGCCGGCGCGCGGCAGGCGATCAAATACCTGCTCGGCAAGGGCCGCCAGCGCATCGCCACCATCGCCGGTCCGCAGGACATGGGCGTGGGCGTCGACCGTCTGGCGGGCTACCGCGACGCCCTCCTCGCGACCGGCCTGACCGAGCGCGTCGCCTACGGAGACTTCTCCGAGGAAAGCGGTTCCACGGCCATGCGCGAGCTGCTCGACCGCCATCCCGACCTCGACGCCGTCTTCGCGGCCTCCGACCCGATGGCGGTCGGCGCGCTGCGGGTGCTCCGGGAGCGGGGCTGCTCCGTGCCGCAGGACGTCGCGTTGATCGGCTTCGAAGACTCGAAGGTGGCCCTGCACACCGAGCCGCCGCTGACGAGCGTCCACCAGCCGACCGAGTCGATGGGCCGGCAGATGGTGCAGCTCCTGGTCTCCCGGATCAACGGCGAGCCGCTGGAGCAGCCGGTCGTCATCCTCGACACCCATTTGGTGATCAGGGCGTCGACCTGAGAACGGTGTGGCGGCTGACGCTCGTCGCACCGGCCTTCGCCGCAAACCCGTCCCCGCCGGTGTTACCCGAGTGCGGGGCCGAGCACGACGCGGGTTTCTGTGATCAGGCCGCCCTCGCCCACGGAGGGTGCCGGGCCGACGAGGCCGCCGGGTTCCGCGGCTCCCACTGGGGGCGGGCCGCGTGCCGGGCGGCACCGTGACCGGATGCAGGCACGCCTTCCGGCACGGCCGTCTGTAGGGGACGGATACGGAGAATATGGCGGCCCCGGCGAGGATCTCCTTCACCGAGATCGACGTCGAAGGGGCTCCCATGCTCAACCGTTCATCTGGAGGCGCCGGAAAGGCGCTCGCGCTGACCATCGGCGCCATCGTGCTCACCGCGGGTCTGACCGCACCCGCCCAGGCCGAGCCGAACCCGTGCGCGGGCCGCAACTCGGACAGCGGCACCGGCGGCACCATCACCAACGGCGGTTTCAAGACCATCTTCGGGACCTGGTACAACTGCGGCGGTGGCACGGGTGCCGACCGCCGCAGGATCAATGTCAAGAACGGCGCCGACGGCCCCTGCATCACCATCGGCTACGGCAGCACCGAATCCTCGTCGTTCAATCGGAACCTGTACGTCCCGGGAGTCCCCCCGAGGTACGACGGCTGGATCTCCTGCTAACCGGGCCCGCGGAGCCCTGCTCCGCGGGCTTTTCCGTCAGCTCATGGCGACGAGCACGCGCCGGGAACCGGTGAAGGGCCGCCGGCCGTGGCCGACCAGGACGTTGTCGATCAGCAGGACGTCGCCCGTCCGCCAGTCGACGTTCACCGCGTGCTCCAGCCCCCGGTCACGCACCTGGATCACGTGGTCGGCCGGGATCGGGGTCCCGTCGGCGTACTGGACGGACTGGGGCAGGTCCTCCGGCGGCATGATCTCGGCGAGCATCATCGCCGTCTCGTCGCCCAGGGACGCCGGGTGCCACTGGTCCGACTGGTTGAACCAGACCTCCACGCCCGTCACCGGGTGACGCGTCGTCGACGGGCGGATCTGGGTCACGCGCAGCCCGCCGTCGCTCCGCCACGTCCACTCCGCGGACGACGCGTCGAGGAACGCCTCGACCTCCTTCTTGTCGGAGGTCTCGAAGGTCTCCTGCCAGCTCTTCCCGAGCCCCATCCCCCCGTGCAGGTTCTGGGTGTAGCGGACGCCCTTGGCGAACGCCTCCCGCACCTCCGGGTCGAGGGATTCGAGCCACGTCACTCCGTCGACCACCGGGGTCGCGCCGCCCTGTTCGGCCGCCTTCGCGCAGAAGAACATCAGCCGGGACGGCCACGAGGCCGCGTAGGAGAGTTCGTTGTGCATGGAGATGGTGTATTCGGCCGGGTACTCCGTCGAGGTGTAGACGTTCTGGCCGACCTTGGTGCGCGGGGAGTTGCCGTGGACGTAGGCCAGGCGGTTGGGCAGGAGCAGGTCCATCGGGGGGTCGAGGGTGGGTTCGGTCACGCCGAAGCCGCGGAAGACCAGGGCCTTCTTCTCGACCAGCAGGTCGTCGATCGGGGTCGCGCGCAGGAAGTCGGCCAGGGGGCGGCCGTCGGAGGTCAGTTCATGGGGTTGCCAGCTCATCGGGATCCTTTTCTCAGGTGGCGTCTGAGCGCTTCGCGCTGGGATTCCGTGAGGACGGGACGAACCGGGCGCGGGGGGCCGAGGAGCGAGGCGATGAGGGCCGCCGCTCTCGTGATGCCCGCCGACGGGTCGAGGTCCTCCGGGGCCGCGGGCTGCTCCCCCGATGCGAGCAGATCGCGCAGGTGTTCCCCCGCCTCGGGCCATTTCCCGGGCGGAAGCCATTTCGCCAAACCGAGCTTCGCCAGCCGGGCGGCGTTGTCGGGGCGGTCGGCGCCGTCGGCCAGAACCAGCTGCGGGGTTCCGGCCATCAAAGCGCGGGTCAGAGTGCCGATGCCGCCGTGGTGCACAACTGCTCTGACTTTCGGTACGACCTGGTCGAACGGCAGCCGATCGAACCAGCGCACCTCTTCCGGCAGTGGCGACGGCAGTAATTCGGGATAGGGCGTGACTACTACAGCGGGTAGGCCGTCGACGGCTTTCAACGCCGACACGTAGAACGCCTCGTTGAGCATGCGCCCGGTGCCCCCGGAGATGAGCACGGGACGGTCGGCCACGACGTCCTGAGAGAACGCTCCCCGGGACGCGGCGTCGGGCACGGCGAATCCGGCGAGTTCGAATCGCGCGGGGGATTTCGCGCCCGCCTGGTCGAACCATCGGGGCCATAATCCGATGTCCATCGTGGCGCCGGCGAAGTAGCCGTACCAGTCGGTGATGGGGGGCAGGCCGAGGTCGTCGCGGACGGACTGGAAGCCCTCGGCGAGTTCGGTCGAGTACATGTGGGCGGCCAGGCGGGCGCCCATCACCTGGATCGGCGAGACGGCGACCCAGGCGACCGGGCACCGCAATATTTCGGCGGCGAACCGAACCGACAACGCCGAGGTGTGCCGGCCGACCAGGACCGTGTTGCCCGGGTCGTGGCGCTCCATGATGGCCTTGACCTCGAAGGCGAGCTGCTCGAACAGGCCGTTGCGCTCGTAGAAGGCGAGCCAGCCGAGCCCGCCCCTGGTGTCCATGAGGCGGGCGGTGTCGGCCTGATGGCGGGCGTACTGCACGGGGGTGTCGATCGCGGCGAAGGCGAGACCGGCCGCCGCCTCCTGGTAGTGGGCGTGGGTGATCAAGGTCACCTCGTGGCCGCCCCGGCGGAGTTCCGACCCGAGCCGGACGAAGGGCATCACGTCGCCGTCGGTGCCATGGGTGACGGCGATTATCCTCGGCACGCCACCCGCCCGGCGCCCGGAATTTCGGCTGACAGTGAGTTGCGCATGAAAGTTTCTGTTCCCTTGCATCGGTGACGGTCGGTGGGTGATACTCCGACTGAGAAAGCGCTCTCTCTTTCCCGGATGCCCGTCCTGGAATGAGACCAAAGAAGCAGTAGTGACATGTTCCTGTCAACGGTGATCCCGCATAATGGAACGTCTGCTTCGGCCGTCCGGGAATGTGAGGCAGGATCAGGGTCGTGACTTTTTTTAAGTTCTATACTATCCTGCTGCCGGATGCCTGACCTGCACCGGAACTCAGCGAAGGAGGGTTGTCAGCTTACTCATCGGTAATTCACGGGTAAGACGACATTCCAGAGCGGGCCGTGGCGTGCACTTGCGCGCGGCTAATGGATTCGTTTAATCTCTTGTGGGAGTGTGGTGGGAGCGCTCCCATATCGGTTAATTGGGTTCCGCAAGTTTCTGCAACTCAGCGCAACATTAGGTGGACGCTTATCGCGCCGGCCTTTTTCGGGTTGCCTTGGACCGTTCAAAGAAAGGCCACTCCGTGGCAGTGACGTCCACATCCACACCCGAGTCCGCGCCCCGTAGCTCCCTCGGCGGGCTCTCCCCCTCGCGCCAGGCGGCCCTCGCGCGCCTGCTCACCGCGCGCCCGAAGTCCCCCATCCCGGCCGTCCCCCGTGACCAGGGCCCCCTCGTCTGCTCCTACGAGCAGCGCCAGATGTGGCTCGGCACGCACCTCGACGGCGCGGCCCCCGCCCCCAACGCGACGCTGGGGCTCAAACTCGACGGGCCCCTCGACGTCCCGGCGCTGACCTCCGCACTCGACGCCCTGATCGCCCGACACGAGAGCCTGCGTACCGTTTACGCGACTCCCGGCGACCAGGCCGTCGACGGCGGCGAACCGCGCCAGGTCGTGCTGGAGCCCTTCCCGATGCCGCTGGAGTTCTACGGCACCCCGGATCTGGCCGACGAGATCACCGCCGAGGCCGTGACCCGCAGGTTCGACCTGGAGGCGGGGCCGGTCGTCGCGGCCACCCTGATCCGCCTGGCGGAGGACTCGCACGCGCTGCTCGTCGTGTGCCACCACATCGCCGCCGACGGCTGGTCGATGGGCATCCTCGCCGACGAACTGGCGACGCTGTACAAAGGCGCCCTCGACGCCTCTGCGCTGGATGCCTCGACGCTCGGCGCCTCAGCACTCGGCGCCTCAGCACTCGACGCCCCGCCGCTGGACGCCCCGCCGCTGGATGCCTCGGCGCTCGGCGCGACCGCGCTCGACGGCCCCGTTTCAGGCGCCCCTGCCGCGCTGCCGCCGATCCCGGTCCAGTACGCCGACTACGCCGCCTGGTCGCGTGCCGAGCTCACCCCCGAGACGCTCGACCGCCGCGCGGCCTACTGGCGGAACGCCCTCGGTGGCACGGACCCGGTCGACCTGCCGATGCGGCGCGAACGGCCGGTGCCCGACGGACGGCGTACACACACGAACTGGAGTCTGCTCGCCCCGGGCACGCTCGCCGCGCTGCAGGCCGCCGGCGGGCCGGGCACCACGCCGTTCACCGCCCTGCTGGCGGTGTTCTCGATGCTGCTGGCCCGCTACACCGGCGCCGACGGGGTCACCCTGGCGACCACCAACGGCGGGCGCAGGAGGCGTGAGCTCGAAGGCGTCGTGGGGTGCTTCGTCAACGCGGTGCCCATCCACGGCGACCTGTCCGGCGACCCCTCGTTCGCCGAGGTCGCGGCCCGGGTCAGGAAGGCCGTCGGCGGCGCGCTGAGCAACCAGCTGCCGCTGTCGGTGCTGGCCGACGCCGTCGACCTGAAGCTGCCGGTCAGCTTCTCGCTGCGCGGGTTCCGCGACCAGCGCGGCGGCGACTGGCCCGGCCTGACCGCCTCCATCTGGGACCACGAGGTCGACCACCAGGGCTACGAGCTGTCGCTGCTCGTCCACCTCGACGGCGACGTCACCGGGCTCGACTTCACCTACCGGCGCGACCTGCTCGACGACGACGACGTCGACCGGATGGTGGGCCACTACCACCACCTCGCGGCCCAGATCGCCGCGAACCCGGCGGCCACGCTGGCGGAGCTCGACCTGGTCACCCCGGACGAGCGCGACACGATCCTCGGGGCGTGGAACGACTCGGCGAAATCGTATCCCGAGAGAGCGCTCCCTTTGTTGCTCGCCGAGCATCGCGACTCGTCGGCGACCGCGACGGTCTTCCACGGAACCGCCCAGAGCTACGCCGATCTGCACGCCCGCGCCCACCAGATCGCCCGTCGCCTGATCGACGAGGGGGTCACGCCGGAGAGCACGGTCGGGGTGCTGCTCGACCGCTCCCCCGACCTGATCGCGTCGCTGCTGGGCGTGTGGCTGGCGGGGGCGGCGTACGTGCCGATGGACCCCGCGTTCCCCCCGCAGCGGATCGCCGACATGCTCGAAACCGCGGCCACCTCGCTGGTGCTGACCGAGCGGAAGTACGTCACCCGCTTCGACGGCCCTAAGATCATCGAAGTCGCCGCGATCGACGGCGACACCACCCCCGTCGACGTTCCGATCGATCTCGACGGGCTGGCCTACCTGATCTTCACCTCGGGCTCGACCGGAAAGCCGAAGGGGGTCCAGGTCACCCACCGAGGGCTGGTCAACCACGTCTGGTGGGCCGTGGAGGAGCTCGCCTCGCGCGGCTCGGGCGGCGCGCCGCTGCTCGGCTCGGTCGCCTTCGACCTGGTCGTGCCCAACCTGTGGGCGCCCCTCGTCACCGGGCAGACCGTGACGATCCTCGACCAGGACTTCGACATGGGCGCGCTCGGCGACCTGCTGAGCGACCACACCTTCAGCTTCATCAAGCTCACCCCGGGCCATCTAGAGGTCCTGGGCCACCAGCTCGACGACACCCGGGCGGCGCGGCTCGCCGAGGTGATCGTCGTCGCGGGCGAGGCCCTGCCGGGGTCCCTGGCCGACCGGTGGCTCGAAATTCTGGGCCCCGGACGGCTGATCAACGAGTACGGCCCCACCGAGGCCACCGTCGGCACGTGCGTCTACCCGGTCACCCACCGGCAGCACCACGAGGTCGTCCCCATCGGGGCGCCGCTGCCCAACATGCGCATGTTCGTTCTCGACCCGCACCGCCGCCTGCTTCCCGCGGGCGTCCCGGGCGAACTGTACGTCGGCGGAGTCGGCGTCACCCGTGGCTACGTGAACCGACCGGACCTGACCGCCGAACGGTTCGTGGAGTTCGAGGGTGAACGCGTCTACAAGACGGGCGACCGGGTCCACTGGCTGCCCGACGGGAACGTGGCGTTCCTCGGCCGGTTCGACGACCAGGTGAAGATCCGCGGTTACCGCATCGAGCTGGACGAGGTCAGGGCCGCGCTCCTCGACCATCCCGGCGTGCGGGACGCGGTGGCGGCGGTGCACGAGGAACGACTGGTGGCCTACTACGTGCCGGCGGAAGGCCCGGTCCGGGACCTGGCCGAGCACTGCGCGCTCAGGCTGCCCGAATACATGGTCCCGGTGGTCTTCACCGAGCTCGACCGGATGCCGCTCAACGCGAACGGGAAGGTCGACCGGAAGGCCCTTCCCGTACCGAAGGCAGCTCTAAAAACGACCGTCGAACCTCGTACAGAGACCGAACAGAGGATCGCCGACGTCTGGAAGGAGGTTCTCAACCTCGAGACGGTCGGCGTCGAAGACGACTTCATGGCGCTCGGCGGCCATTCTCTGCTGCTCATCCGCATGATCGCCAAGCTCCGCCAGACCATGCCGGACAAGCCGATCAGCGTGGTCGACGCCCTCGCCAACCGGACCGTCGCGGCCCTCGCCGCCCTGGTCGACGGCCCCGCCGAGGAGTCGAACGGCCTCCTGGTCCGGCTCACCAAGCCGATCGCCGCCCCCACGATGACCCTCGTCTGCGTCCCCTACGGCGGCGGCAGCGCCGTCGTCTACCAGGCGCTCGCCGAGGCGTTACCCAAGGGCGTCGCGCTCCAGGCCGTCGCCCTCCCCGGACACGAACTCGGCGTCGACGAGGAGATCCTCCCCTTCGACGAGGCCGCCGAGAAGATCTGCGAAGAGATCCTGGCCAAGGTCAAAGGCCCTCTGGTCCTGTACGGCCACTGCGTCGGCAGCGCCCTCACGACCGAGATCGCCCGCCGTGTCGAGAGATCCGGCCGGGAGATCGACGCCGTCTACATCGCCGGCAGCTTCCCGTTCGCCGTCCCGACCAAGGGCCTGAGCGGCCTGCTGAACAAGCACTACTTCAACAACCGCAGGCTGCGGAACAACAACTCCGAGGCCAACTGGCTGCGCGCCATCGGCGCCGACCTCGACGGCCTCGGCGTCGACGAGGTCGAGCGCATCGTCACCACCATGCGCTCCGACGCGAAGGCGGGCGAGGCCTACTTCACCCGGCTCATCGACGACGGCGCCACCCCGCTGAACGCCCCGGTGATCTCGATCGTCGGCAGCCGCGACCCGATCACCGACTTCTACGAGGAGCGCTACCGCGACTGGCACGTCACCGCCAGGACGACGGCCCTCGTGGTGATCGACGAGGCCGGCCACTACTTCCTCCGCTACCGCGCCGAGGAACTGGCCAGGATCATCACCAAGGTCCACACCGACCTCGACGGCCCCCACTCCGAGGCGACGTGGCGCAAGGAGGCGGTCTCCCGGGAGAAGCCGCCGACCGAGGCCACGCTCGGCCGGTTCCTCCGGGTCGCCGCCGGTCAGACCGTGTCGATGATCGGCACGGCGATGACCGAGTTCGCCGTCCCGATCTGGGCCTATCTGAAGACCGGCTCGCTGCTCCAGTTCAGCCTGTTCGCGATCATCGCGCTGGTGCCGGGCCTGTTGCTCTCCCCGCTGGTCGGCGCGCTGGTCGACCGCAGCGACCGGCGTAAGGCGATGCTCATCGGTGACGGCGCCTGCCTGGGGCTCCAGGCGCTCATGCTGGGGCTCCTGCTCACCGACACGCTCCCGATGCCCGCCTTGTACGGCATCCTCGTCCTGCTCAGCGTCGCGCTCACCGTGCAACGCCTGGCCTGGGCGTCGGCCGTGCCCCAACTCGCGCCCAAGCACTACCTCGGTCACGCCGGTGGCGTGCTCCAGCTCGGCAACGCCGTCGGCCGCCTGATGGTCCCGCTGTTCGCGGTCGGGGTGCTCGCGGCGATCGGCCTGAACGGGATCCTGATCGCCAACGTCGTCTGCTACCTGCTCGCCGTGACCGTCACCCTGCTCACCCCGTTCCCCAAGGCGATGGCCTGGACGCGGCGCGAGTCGGTCGGCGCGGAGATCCGCAACGGCTTCACCTACCTGTGGCGGCGGCCGGGCCTGCGGGCGATGGCGATCACCATGTTCGCCGTCAACTTCTTCCTGTTCACCGCGTTCACGATGATCTCGCCGCTGGTGCTCTCGATGGGCGACCTCGGCGACACCGGGACCGTCGCCCTCGTGGCCGCCGCGGGTGCGGTGACGGGTGGTTTCGTGATCTCGATCTGGGGCGGGCCGCGCCGCCGCCGGATGTTCGGGATGCTCGCGGCCGTGGGGGTCGTGGCGCTGTTCGCCTTCTCGATGGGCCTGCGGCCCTGGCTGCCGCTGGTGGCGATCGGCGCGGCCGGGATGGCGCTGTTCATGACGATCAGCGACGGCATCTGGATCACGATCATCCACTCGAAGGTGCCCCAGCGCTACCACGCACGAGTGATCGCCATCAACCAGATGCTGGCCATGTCGACCCAGCCCATCGGCTTGGCCGTCCAGGCGTGGCTGGCCGGTCTGGTGTTCGTCCCGCTGCTGCGGGAGGACGGCGCGCTGGCCTCGACCGTCGGCGCCGTGATCGGGGTGGGCGAGGGACGCGGCATCGGCCTGCTCTATCTGATCTGCGGTCTGGCCATGGCCGCCACGATCATGATCGCATTGAGGCACCGGGCGCTCCGGAACTTCGACCGGGACACGCCCGACGCCGAACCCGACGATCTGGTCGGAATCGCTGAACTGAAGGGAACCTCCGCATGACCCCCACCGAATCCGCCGTCGCCGAGATCTGGACCGAGCTGCTCGGCCAGGCTCCGCCGTCGAACGACGACGACTTCTTCGAACTCGGCGGCCAGTCGCTGACGATGGTCCAGTTCCTGGCGCGGGTCGAGGAGCAGTTCGGCGTCGAGTTACCCATCGACGTGCTGTTCGCCAGCGGTTTCACGGTCACGGAGGCGGCGAAGGCGATCGACCAGGGCCGGATCGCGGCCGTGGACGACGACGAGCTGGCCGCCCTGCTGAAGCAGCTCGACGGCATGTCGGACGACGAGATCAACGAACTGCTCTCCGACGCATGAGGATCCTGCTCGCCCAGAACATGTTCCATCTGCCCAGCCACGGCGGGGCGAACAAGTCCAACCGGATCATGATGGAGCAGCTCGCCGAGCGCGGCCACGAGTGCCACGTCGTGGCGCCCATGAGCGGCGCCCTGCGGGACACCTCGATCGACGATCACGTGACGTACCTGAAGGGACTGGGCGCCGAGGTCACCTCGGCCACCCCCGACGTCCTGGAATACCGGTACCACGGGGTGCGGGCGCACGTGGTCACGCGAGCGTCGCTGCTGGCGCGGGAGATCGGCGAGGTGGCCGCCTCGGTCACCCCCGACTGGACGCTGGTCCCCTCCGACGACCCCGGGCTCATCGTGCTCGGCGCCGCGCTGAAGGCGACCCCCGAGCGGGTCGTCTATCTGGCCCACACGCTGCAGCAGCTGCCGTTCGGCCCCGGCGCGTTCTACCCGAGCGCGGCCGGGACGCGGATGGTGAAGCGGTCGGCGTCGGTCGTGGCGGTGAGCCAGGCGGCGGGGGCGTACCTCCAGAAGTGGGGCGAGATCTCGTCCACGCTGATTTATCCGCATATTTACGGAGATCCACCGGAGCTGACCGGCGGGGACCTGGTCACGATGATCAACCCGTGCGGCTACAAGGGCCTGAGCGTCCTGCTCGGGCTCGCCGACGCGCGGCCCCGGGTCCGGTTCCTGGCCGTCCCCACGTGGGGAACCACCTCGGAGGACCTCGACGAGCTGCGGAAACGGCCGAACATCGAGATCGGGCAGCCGTCCGACGACATCGACGACATCCTGTCGCGGGCGAAGGTCCTGCTCATGCCGTCGCTCTGGGACGAGACCTTCGGGTACGCCTGCGTCGAGGCGATGGCCCGGGGAGTCCCGGTGATCGCCAGCGCGGTCGGGGGCCTCTCCGAGGCCAAGCTCGGCGTGCCCTACTCGGTCCCCGTGCGGAGCATCGAACGCTACGAGTCGGTCGGCCAGGCCAGGCCGGTGCCGGTCGTGCCCGCCCAGGACCTCGGGCCCTGGCTGAACGCGCTCGACCCGGTGATCGGCGACGCCGACCTGCACCGCCACCTGGCCCGCCGGTCGCGCAAGGCCGCGCTCGGCTTCATCGCCTCACTCGACGCCGCCGCGTTGGAGACCCACCTCACCACGCTGCGCCCCAACCGGCGCCTCGCCGCCCTGGCGGCGCTCGCGGCGGCCCGCGCTAAGGAGTCACAGTCATGATCGGAGCGGTGCGGGAACGCACCCTGACGCCCGTGTCCGAGGCCGATCTGTCGCGGATGCTGCGGATCCGGCACTTCGAGAAGGCCCTGCTGCGCCTGTTCGAACAGGGCCGCCTGAACGGCACCACGCACACCTGCCTGGGTCAGGAGCACGTCCCGGTCGCGGTCAGCGCGCTGCTGCGGCCGGAGGACCACGTGTTCAGCAACCACCGGGGGCACGGCCACTTCCTCGCCCGGTACGACGAGCCGCACGCCCTGCTCGCCGAGATCACCGGCCGCGAGGGCGCGCTCTGCAACGGGGTCGGCGGCAGCCAGCACATCTACCACGAGCGGTTCCTGTCGACCGGCGTCCAGGGCGAGTCGCTGCCGGTCGCGGTCGGGGTCGCGCTGAGGCACAGGCGGACCGGCGACGGGATCGCCTGCGCGTACATCGGCGACGGCACGTGGGGTGAGGGCTCGGTGTACGAGGCCCTCAACATGGCCCAGCTCTGGGGTGCGCCGCTGCTGGTCGTCGTCGAGCACAACCGGATCGCCCAGTCGACGCCGACCGTCCACCAGATGGCGGGCTCGATCGCGGGCCGCTGCGCCGGGTTCGGGGTGCTGCACCAGCGGGTCGAGTCCGTCGACGTCAACGTGGTCCGCTCCTCGCTGGAGCCGCTGCTGCGCCGGGTCCGGGAGGAGAAGCGGCCGGCCGTCTTCGAGGTGTCCGTCCACCGGGCCGGGCCGCATAGCAAGGGCGACGACACCCGGACCCCCGCCGAGCTGGCCGAGGCCGCCGCCGGTGACTGGTACGCGCACTATCTGCGCGACTTCCCCGCGCAGGTCGCGGCGGCGGAGGAGATCGAGCGGGCGTTCATCGACGCCGCGGTCGAGAACGTGCTGGCCCGGCCCCTGTCGGAGTGGTCATGAGAGTCGCCGAACACCTCAACCAGGCGTTGCACCTGGTCATGGAGAAGGACCCGTCGGTCCACGTGCTGGGCGAGGACATCTCCGATCCGTACGGCGGCGCGTTCAAGATCACCAAGGGGCTGTCCGACCGGTTCGGCCCGCGCGTCGTGTCGACGCCGCTGGCCGAAGGGGGCATCGTCGGCGTCGGCGCCGGGCTGGCCCTCGCGGGCGACCGGGCCATCGTGGAGATCATGTTCGGCGACTTCGCCACGCTGGCCTTCGACCAGCTCGTGAACTTCGCCGCCAAGTCGACCACCATGTACGGCCGGAAGGTGGACGTACCGCTGATCGTGCGTCTCCCCACCGGCGGCCGCCGCGGCTACGGGCCGACGCACAGCCAGAGCCTGCAGAAGCACTTCATCGGCGTCCCCGGCCTGTCCGTGTACGAGATGAGCCCCTTCCACGACGCCGAGCACCTGTTCACCGAGATCTTCGGCAGCGGGCGCCCGGCCGTGTTCTTCGAGGACAAGGTCCTCTACACCAAGCCGATGCTCAGCGGCGGCGACGGCCTGCACACCTTCGAGCTGCGCGACGGCTGGGCGGTCATCCGCGCCGAACACGACACCGACGACGTGCTCATCGCCCCGGGCGGCCTCACCGACCGCGCCCTTCCGGCCCTGCGCGACCTCCTGCTCGAAGACGAGATCGCCTGTACGCTGCTCGTCCCCGCCCGCCTCCACCCCCTCGACGTGACCCCCGTCGCCGACATCCTCCAGTCGGCCAAGCGGGTGCACGTCGCCGAAGACGGCACCGCCGGGGGCACGTGGGGCGCGGAGGTGGCCCGGCTGCTGCACGAGAGGCTGTGGGGCCGACTGACCGCGCCGATCACGCACATCTCGGCGCCCGACTCGATCATCCCGACGGCCGCCCATCTCGAGGCCCGTTGCACCGTCCAGGCCACCGACATCCGAAGAGCCATCAGCCGATGACCGAATTCCGCATTCCCAAGCTGAACAACAACGATGACAGTTACATCCTCGTCGAATGGCTCGCGGCCGACGGCTCGGAGGTGAAACAGGGCGATCCCCTGGTGGTCATCGAGACCTCCAAGACGGCCGAGGAACTGGAAAGCCCCGCCGACGGAACTCTGGCGATCAGGGTGAGCTCGGGAGATTGCCAGCCGGGACAACTGATCGCCCTCGTCGGGGCCGCGCCGGAGACCGGGGGGCGGGGCGGGCCGATCGCCGCCGGCCCGGCAGTTGAGATCGCTGAGCCGGTCGTGCCGGAGGTCCCGCCGCTGGCTTCGGGGGAGATCGACGTCGTGATCACCCGCCCCGCGCAGGTGCTCATCGAGCGGCACGGCATCACGCTGGAGCGGGTCCGCTCGCTGGGCAAGAAGGTGGTCAGGGCCGAGGACGTCGAGGCGCTGTCCGACCCCCGGGAGATCGTCCGGCTGCCGAAGGCGCAGCGTCAGGCGGCCGACGTGGTCGTGCTGTCGCACCAGACCATCCCGGCCGCGTTCACGGTGGTCAAGGCCGACGTGACCGACACGGCCAAGCTCACCCGGGATCTGTCCAAGCACGCCCGGACGTTGATCGGCCTGTCGGAGCTGCTGGTCAAGGCGGTCGCCGACCAGCGGGCCGAGTTCCCGTACCTGTTCTCCGAGTGGCTCGGCGACGGCCGGATCAGGCTCGCCGAGGGCTCGCACGTCGGTGTCACGATCGACGTGGGCAAGGGGCTGTTCGTGCCGGTCGTCCGCGACGCGGACGCGCGTCCGCTCGACGCGGTGGCCCGCGAGCTCATGGACTACCGGATGACCGCGCTGCGCGGCAGCTTCCGCGAACGCGACCTCGTGGGCGCCAACATCGCCGTCACCCTGCACACCGAGCCGGGCGTGGAGCTCGCGGTGCCGATCATCTACCCCGGCCACGTGGCGGCCCTGTCGCTCGCCTCGGCCCAGCAGGAGGTCCACCCGGCCGATGAAGGTTTCACGGTCCGCCAGACGGTCCGCATCGGGCTCGCCTTCGACCACCGCGTCGTGAACGGCAGGGACGCCGCGCTCTTCCTCGGAGCGGTCAAACGGTTGCTGGAAGAACCGCGCAGATGGTTGGAATAACGCGGCGTGGTGTATTTGTGCTGATGTCACTCAGCGCCGCCGGCGCCTGCGCCGCAGACCGACCGAGGAGAACCATGACTCCCGTACGCTTCCCGCGCGACTTCGTCTGGGGGGCGGCGACCTCCGCCTTCCAGGTGGAGGGGGCCACCAAGGAGGACGGCAGGGGGGTGTCGGTCTGGGACACCTTCGCCGCCACCCCGGGGAAGGTACGGGACGGCGACACCGGCGACCCGGGCGCCGACCAGTACCACCGCTACGAACGCGACATCGAGCTCATGCGCGAGCTCGGCCTGGAGAGCTACCGCTTCTCGATCGCCTGGCCGCGCATCCAGCCCACCGGCACGGGCCGCCCCAACCTCAAGGGCCTCGACTACTACAAACGCGTGGTCGACGGCCTGCTCGGCGCCGGCATCCGCCCGATGGTCACCCTCTTCCACTGGGACCTGCCGCAGGCGCTCCAGGACGAGGGCGGCTGGGAGAACCGCGACACGGCCTACCGTTTCGCCGAATACGCCGAGATCATGTACGACGCCCTGCACGTCCGCGACTGGCTCACCATCAACGAGCCGAAGACGGTCGTCGACTGCGGCTACCGCCAGGGCATCCACGCCCCCGGGATCAGCGACGACGAGCGCGCCCTGGTCGCCTGCCACCACCTGCTGCTGGCCCACGGCCTGGCCGCCCGCGTCCTGCACGACAACCACCCGGGCCGCCGCATCGGCCCCGCGCTGAACCTCCACCCGACGTACCCGGCCGACGACTCGCCCGAGGCGAAGGAGGCCGCCCGCCTCCAGGACGCCCGCGAGAACCGCCTCTACCTGGAGCCCGTCTTCAGGGGGACCTACCCGGAGGAGGCCATGACCCGGCATGACATGATCATGCCCGGAGACCTCGACATCATCAGCGAGAAGGTGGACGTGCTCGGCGTGCAGTACTACACGCCCCTCTTCATCGACGCCGACCAACGGCGTGTCGTCCGCCACCCGGTCAGGGTGGCGAACTGGCTGGAGGACTACCCCGACGGCCTGCACGACATCCTGATGCGCGTCACCCGCGACCACCCCGGCGTGCCGATCGTCATCACCGAAAACGGCCTGGCGACCGACGACGCGGTGGCGGCCGACGGCGGCGTGCACGACGACGACCGGATCGGTTATCTGCGCGGCCACATCGGCGCGATGCACCGCGCGATGAAAGCGGGGGCGAACGTCGAGGGATATCACGTGTGGTCGCTGCTCGACAATTTCGAATGGGCCGAGGGATACGCCCAGCGGTTCGGAATCGTGCACGTCGATTTCGAGACGCAGAAGCGCACTCCGAAAGACAGCGCCCATTGGTACCGGGCTCTTATCGAGACCGGCGAACCGCGGTGACCTGGCCGTTGTTCGTTGACTCATCCACCCCAACGACACTAGGTTGTGGGAGCGCTCCCACTCGGGCGGCCAAGAGGCTGCCGAGCTGGGCCTTTGTCATGGCGCATACCCTTGACCCTGTACATCGGAGAAAGGACACCCCCCGTGCCCCAGTACACCCTCCTCGGCGGCGGTTACCGCGCGGAGCTCACCGAACTCGGCGGCGCCGTGTCGGCCCTCACGCACGGTGGACGTGACCTGATCCCGAGCCGGCCCATCGACGGGCCGATCGAGTTCTACAACGGCACCGTGCTGGCGCCGTGGCCGAACCGGGTCGTCGGGGCGCGCTACGTGTTCGCCGACGAGTGCTTCGAGCTCCCCGTCAACGAGCCCGACCGGGGCCACGCGCTGCACGGCTTCGTCTCCGACGCCCACTGGGCGTGCGTCGAGTTCACCGCGATCGAAGACCACCGGTCGTCGGCGGTCATGACGTACACGCTCGAACCGCACCAGGGCTACCCCTACCGCCTGGCGCTGACCACGACCTACGTCCTCGACGAATCGGGCCTGAAGACCACGCTGAAGGCCGAGAACATCGGCGACGCCAACGCGCCCTACGGCTGCGGCCCCCACCCCTGGCTGCTGGCCGGTCCCGACGAGACGCAGTACTCGCTGTCGCTTCCCGCCGGCAAGGTCTTCCTGACCGACGAGCTGCTCGCCCCCACGGAGCTGGTCGCGGTCGACGGCACGGAATACGACTTCCGCGAGGCCCACGTCATCGGCGACGTCTCGATCGACCACGCGTTCACCGCGCTGACCGAGGGCCGCGTCGTGGTCTCCGGCCCCGGCGGCGGCGTGGCCATGACGTGGGACCACGGGTCGCTGCCGTGGGTCCAGGTCTGCAACGGCGTGGGCCTGGGCTTCAAGGGCGTCGCGGTCGAGCCGATGACCTGCCCGCCCGACGCCTACAACAGCGGCACCGACCTGATCGTCCTCAAGCCCGGCGACACGCACGAGGCGAGCTGGACCATCTCGGTGGCCTGACGACGTCATGGACAGCAAAACGAAGCGGTCGCTGACGACCGCCGAACTCGACGCGCTCGTGATCGGCGCCCTGGGCGCCGGCGTCGTGTCCGCGGAAGAGCTGCCAGACGGCTTCGCCAACGCCGTCTGGCGGCTCGGCCTCGACGACGACTCCCAAGTGGTGTTGAAGGTCGGCCCTCCCCCGGACCTGCCGCTGCTCACCTACGAGCGCGACCTGCTCCGGACCGAGGCCATGGTCTACCACCTGGCCCAGGGCACCGGCCTGCCGACGGCCACCCTCCTGCACGCGGGCTTCGACGACCCGGAGATCGGCGGCGACTGGCTGATCCTGTCGAAGCTGTCGGGCACCCCGTGGAACCGCGCGGCCCCCGACCCGTCGCGCGACGCGTCACTGCGGCGGGAGATGGGCTTCCACCTGGCGACCCTGCACCGGATCCCGGGCTCGGGCGTGTTCGGCTACCCCTACGCGGGCCTGACGGGCGGCACCTGGCGCGAGGCCTTCCTGAAGATGATCGGCGCCATCCTGGACGACGCCGTGAAATGGGAGACCCGCCTCCCCGCGACCATCCTCGACCTGGTCGGCGCCTTCCACCGCAACGCCGCGGCCCTCGACGACGTGCACACGCCGTCGCTGGTCCACTTCGACATCTGGCCCGGAAACGTCTTCCTCAACCCCGACGGCTCGATCGAGGCGCTGATCGACCACGAGCGGGCCTTCTGGGGCGACCCCCTGGCCGACTTCGTCACCCCGACCATCTTCGGCGACCTGTCCGGAGACGACCCGATCCTCGCGGGCTACCACGAGGGCGGCGGGCGGGCGGGCTTCACCCCGACCTCGCGGGTCCGCTTCGCGATGTACCAGGCCTACCTCTACCTGATCCTGTTGGTGGAGGACGGCCCCAGGCAGTACCCGGAAGCGGAGTACGCCCGCATCCGCAACGGCGCCACCGAGGGCCTGCTCCGCGCCCTCGGCATCCTCACCCACGGTTGACCTTCCGGGCGGCGGCGCACACCCGCCGCCCGGAGGTCTCACTTCCTGCGCCGTTCCGTCTCTTTGGGGTGTCCGGCCGCCACCTTCGTGAACCAGAGCGTTCGCTCCGAGTCGTCGATCAGATACCAGACCCGACCGCCCGCGGTGACCTCGTACTGCCACTGCTCGAGTTCCCGGCCCTCGTGTTTCACGCGGCCGAGCGCGCCTGCGAGGGGGTGCTGCCGATCATTGACGCGGCGGGGGTCGGTGGTGATGTCGACCCAGCAGCGGTCGCAGTTTCCCGGCGCCTGCGCGGCCGGCTCGCGCCACGACTTGGCCGCCCTCGCGTTCGCGGCGCGCACCAGCCATTTCGTGGGGCGCCGGATCTCGTCACCGCGCGCGGTCATTCCGCACCGTGGATGATCCGCCCTCCTGAGCCGTCGAAGGGATGCGCCAGTTCGCGGGCGGTCTCGGGGTCGCTCCACACGAGCGCCGTCGCAGTCCACGACTTGCGGGCGCGCGCGTAGGGCAGCAGTTCACCGGTGTCGGCCCCGGCGAGCAGGTGGGCGAGCAGTTCGCGGACGCACTGGAGCCGCTCCGATTCCGGCAGCCAGGCGAGCCAGGGAAGGTCTTCGCTGAGCGCCTCTTCGGCGAGCGCCTGATTCGCCCGCGCGACGATGGCCATCGACCGGGCCAGGGTGAGCAGCGCGCCTCGGGCGGCCTGGTATCGCTCATCTCGTACGAGCCACACATTCTCCGCATCGCGCCGTTCGAGCAGCACGTCAGCGGCGTCGAGTTGGGGGAACACCTCGTTGCGCTCGCGCGCCAGCGCACTGAACGGAAAAGTCTTCACCCGCCCAGGCTAGTCGAACTGTGCATCATTAATGCAACACAAGTTCAACACTCCCGCCAACCTTAGCGGAGAGTGACACCGAAAACACAGAAGGGCGGAACCCCGTGGGGTTCCGCCCTTCTGGTCGGTCAGATCACCTTCGCGAGCATGATCGGTTCGGTGGTGGGCTGCTGGGAGCCGCCGGCCGGTTCGACCGTGACGCCGAAGTGTTCCGTGCCCGCTGGCAGGCCGACGGTCGCCGTGCGGACTCCGCCGCCCTCGACCAGGCCCGCCGAGCGGATCACCTCTCCGCCGATGACCCACATCTGGTACGTCTTCGACGGGTCCAACGGTGGCAGGTCGGAGGTGAACATGACCTTCCTGTAGTCGCCGGAGGCGATCACGGTGGCCGTCCCGCCGCCGACCATGCGGACCTTGCGGACCACCGCGTCGGGTGCGGCCAGGAGGTTCTGGGTCTCCTGGATCGTCGTGTCACGTGCCTGGATCTCGTTGATGGCGATCACGCCGATCGAGACCGCCGCCACCGCGGACACCGCCGCCAGAGCCAGGGCCCAGCGGCCGCTCTTGCGGCGCAACGGCACCACCTCGGCGACCTCGGGTTCGTCCTCCTCGACCACCGGCGGTTCCTGGCGGACCTCGGCGATCTGGGCCATGACCCGTGACTTCAGCGCCCGTGGCGGGGCCTCGGCCACGGCGACGCCCAGCCGGGCCGCCGTCGCCTGCAGGCCGCGGACCTCGATCGTGCAGGTCTCGCACCTCGACAGGTGACCCTCGAACTCGCCCAGCTCACGCAGCGGCAGGGCGTTCAGGGCGTAGGCCCCGGACAGGGTGTGGATCTCGTCGTTCACCTCTCCACCCCCATGCAGTCTCGCAGTCGTACCAGCCCATCACGCATCCGCGTCTTCACGGTTCCCAAGGGGACCTTCAGGAGGCCCGCCACCTCGGGATAGCTGTACCCGCCGTAGTAGGCCATCGTCACCGCCTGACGTTGCAGCTCGGTCAGTCCGTCGAGGCAGCGGCGCACCCGTTCGCCCTCCAGGCGGGTGGTGACCGTCTCGGCCACGTGGTCGTAGGCGACGTCGCCGCCCATCTGGGCGACCCGGTTCTCCCGGTCGGTCGACGCCTGCGCCGACCGGACGCGGTCGACCGCCCTGCGGTGGGCCACGGTCATCACCCAGGCCATGGCGCCGCCACGGGCGGGGTCGAAGCGGGCGGCGGTGCGCCAGACCTCGACCATCACCTCCTGTGCGACCTCTTCGGCCTGCGCGCGGTCGCGGACCACCCGCCGGATCAATCCGAACACAGAAGCGATCAATCTATCGTACAGACGCTCGAAAGCCGTCTCGTCGCCACGGGCGACCAGCAGTAACAGCTCATCGAGCTCTGGGCTGCGGCCCGTGATGGTGATGGGCACGACATCGTTCACATTCTCCATTCGCCGCAGGCCCTCTCATGGATTGCCCGGGGTAGAAGGGAATTATGGAAACCACCGTGGTGATCGCGGGCGGCGGGCCCGCGGGGGCGATGCTCGGGCTGCTGCTGGCGCGGGCGGGGATCGAGACCGTCCTGCTGGAGAAGCACGCCGACTTCTTCCGGGACTTCCGGGGCGACACGATCCATCCGTCGACGATCCAGGTCCTCGACGAACTGGGGCTGCTCGACGACTTCAACGCGATCCCGCACCGCTCGTTCGAGTACTTCGGGCTCTACACGGGCGAGGAGTTCATCCCGATGGCCGACTTCCGGGGGCTCCCCGGGAAGCACCGGCGGCTGGCGATGGTGCCCCAGTGGGACTTCCTGAAGCTGATCACGACGGCCGCCGACAAGTACCCGAACTTCCAGCTCATGATGGAGACCAAGGCCGTCGGGGTGATCCGCGAGAACGGCGCCGTGCGCGGGGTGACGGTCGAGTCGCACGGGAAGCGGACCGACATCCGGGCCGCGCTCACCGTCGCGGCCGACGGGCGGCAGAGCGATCTGCGCAGGGCGGTCGGGTTCGAGCCGGTCGACATCGGGGCGCCGATGGACGTGCTGTGGTTCCGGCTCCCCCGCCACGACGGCCACCCCGACGACGTGTTCCTGCGGCCGGGCCGGGGCACCGCGCTGGTGTCGCTCAACCGGGGCGACTACTGGCAGATGGCCTACCTGATCCCCAAGGGCGGCTTCGACGACCTGAAGGCGCGCGGGCTCGACGACTTCCGCACCAGTATCACCAACCTGCTCCCCTACCTCGACACGAGCACGGTCACCTTCGACGACGTCCAGCTGCTGACCGTGATCGTCAACCGGCTGCCGCGGTGGCACCTGCCCGGGTTCCTGGTCATCGGCGACGCCGCGCACGCCATGTCGCCGATCGGCGGGGTCGGGATCAACCTGGCGATCCAGGACGCGATCGCGGCCGGGAACCTCGTCACCGGGCCTCTGGTGAGAGCGCAGGCGACGCGCCGTCCGGTGCTCGACCCCGTGCCGGGTTCTCTCCTGGCGAAACTGCGGCGCCGCCGCTGGTATCCGACGGCCGCCACGCAGGCGCTCCAGGTGCAGGTCCAGAACCGCATCATCGCCAAGGTCCTCGCCGGTGACGCCGATGCGGGGTCCATCGGCGCCGCCGCGCGCCGGATCCCCCTTCCGGTACGCCGCCTCCTGGGCCGCGTCATCGGCCTGGGATTCCGCCCCGAGCACATCCGTTCATCTCACTGAATGGACATGGCAGGCCTGTCTTTTGGACGAGGAACGATAACCTCGTATGTCGTGAGCGCACTCAACCTCGACACCTGGCGTGACCTGCCCGCCGCACAGCAGCCCGAGTGGCCTGACCGCGGCGCGCTCGACGATGTCGTCACCGAGTTGCGCGGGTTGCCGCCGCTGGTCTTCGCCGGAGAGTGCGACCGGCTGAAAGACGAGCTGGCGGCCGTCGCGCGCGGCGAGGCGTTCGTCCTGCAGGGCGGTGACTGCGCCGAGACCTTCGCCGGCGCCACCGCCGACAACGTCCGCAACAAGATCAAGACCCTGCTCCAGATGGCGATCGTGCTGACCTACGCCGGTCGCGTGCCGGTGGTCAAGATCGGCCGCCTGGCGGGGCAGTTCGCCAAGCCGCGGTCGAAGAACACCGAGACCCGCGACGGCGTGGAGCTGCCGGCCTACCGGGGCGACATGGTCAACGGATTCGACTTCACCGAGTCCTCGCGGGTGCCCGACCCGGGCCGCCTGCTGCGGGCCTACCACTCCTCGGCCGTCACGCTGAACCTGGCGCGCGCCTTCACCAAGGGCGGCTACGCCGACCTGCGCCAGGTCCACGCCTGGAACCAGGACTTCGTGGCCGGTTCGCCCGCCGGTCAGCGCTACGAGCGGCTGGCCCGCGAGATCGACCAGGCGCTGGCGTTCATGACCGCCTGCGGCGCCGAGCCCGCCGAGTTCCACACGGTCGAGTTCTACTCCTCCCACGAGGCGCTGATCCTCGACTACGACCACGCGATGACCCGCATCGACAGCCGCACGGGCCTGCCCTACGACGTGTCGGCCCACATGGTCTGGATCGGCGAGCGCACCCGCCAGCTCGACCACGCCCACGTCGAGTTCTTCAGCAAGATCCGCAACCCGATCGGGGTCAAGCTGGGCCCGACCACCACCGCCGACGAGGCGCTGACGCTGGTCGAGAAGCTCAACCCGACCAACGAGCCGGGCCGCCTGACCTTCATCAGCCGCATGGGCGCGGGCAAGGTCCGCGACGCCCTGCCGCCGCTGGTCGAGAAGGTGACCGCGAGCGGCGCCGTGGTGACGTGGATCTGCGACCCGATGCACGGCAACACGTTCGAGGCGAGCGGCGGATTCAAGACCCGCCGGCTCGAAGACGTCATCGACGAGGTGACCGGCTTCTTCGAGGTGCACCGCGCGCTGGGCACCCACCCGGGCGGCATCCACATCGAGTTCACCGGCGACGACGTGACCGAGTGCGTCGGCGGCGGCCACCAGATCCTCGAAGAGGACCTGGCGCTGCGCTACGAGACGGCGTGCGACCCCCGGCTCAACCGGTCGCAGTCGCTCGACCTGGCGTTCCGGGTGGCGGAGCTCTACCGAGGCTGACCTCATACAACGCGAAAGGCCCCCGAAAGGGGGCCTTTGTCGTTAGGGCAAGGCTCAGTTCTTGTTGATCTCGGCGCTGATCTCGGCCCGGATCGCGTCCATGTCGAGGGCGCGGACCTGGGTGATCAGGTCGTCGAGCGCGGGGGCCGGGAGGGCGCCGGGCTGGGCGAAGACCACGATGCCGTCACGGATGGCCATGATGGTGGGGATCGCCGTGATGTCGAAGCCCTGGGCCAGCGCGGGCTGAGCCTCGGTGTCGATCTTGCCGAACTTGATGTCCTCGTGCTTGCCCGAGGCCTTCTCGAAGATCGGGCCGAACGACTTACAGGGGCCGCACCACTCCGCCCAGAAGTCGAGCAACACGATGCCGTCGTCGGCGATCTCGTTGAAGTTGCTCTCGGTTACCTCGATGGTCGCCACTCGCGACTCCTTTCCTCATGGGGATGCAACCCGTTCGGGCCGCGCCGCATTCCAAGGCCTATCACGCCGGTCAGGTTGCCCGATCGCACCCATGGGTACGTCCCGCGTCCCGACGACGGCAGGAGACCACCATGATCCCCGGTTGCGGCTCGTGTAACTGCAGCGACGAGATCCTCAGCACCCTGCGCCCCCCGCGCATCACCCAACTCGGCACCGAATGAGCCCTGGCCCCGGGAAACCTCCCGGGGCCCTGGTGTGTCATCGGCGCCACAGTTGACAGCGCGTGGCGGAGGAGACCGAGTCCATGGCCGGGCTTGGGTAAGTCTTTGACATGAGGCAACTCCTTTCCTGGAGCACCTGCGCCACGAGCGCCGACTGCGTAGGGGTGTCACGACAGCCGTACAACCGCTGCCTGACCCACATGGAAGCCGAAGAACTCGACACGTATCTCGCCACGCTCAGGCCGGGGCAGTGCCTCGATCTGCGGGGCACGACCCTGCCCGCCGGGCTGCTCGACCAGATCCTGTCCGCGATGGAGAACGTCGTCGGCCGGGCGCGGTTCGACCGGGCCACGTTCGCCGCGCCCGCCCGCTTCGGCGACGTCACCTTCACCGGGGACGCGTCGTTCGACGACGCCAGGTTCGAGGCGCTCGCGTCGTTCTTCGGCACCCGCTTCGGGGGGAACGTCTCGTTCCAGGGCGTGCGTTTCAGCCGCGAGATCTCTCTGTACGGCTCCCGCGTCCGCGGCCACCTTTCGATGGACGAGGCCACCGTCTCCAGTGACGCCCTCTTCGGTGAGGCGTGTTTCGGATCCGCGTCCTTTCGCCAGGCCGAATTCCACGGTTTCAGCTCGTTCGACCAGGCCAGGTTCCAGGGCGACGCGACCTTCCGGGCGGCCCGGTTCTCGCGGCCGGTGTCGTTCCTGAAGACCGCGTTCGAGGGCACGGCCGGGTTCCAGTCGGTGCGGTTCTCGGCGAAGGCGTTCCTCGCGCCGGCCGTGGTGGGACGTCACCTGGCGCTGAACCAGGCGCGCGCCCAGGGCCCGGTCGAGCTCCACGTCTCCGGCTGCCCGGTCGACCTGTCGGAGGCGAAGGTGCTCGGCCGCCTGACGGTGAAGGCGGGCGACGCCGACCTCGACCTCACCCGGCTGACCAGCCGGGGCCGGTCGAAGGTCGTGCGCAGGGGCGGCCCGGTCAGGATCCTGTCGATCTCGGGTCTCGACGCCGACGAGCTGACCATCGAGGGCGCCGACCTCACCCACTGCCACCTGCCCGGCGCGGTGAACGCCGAGCGGCTGCGGCTGCGCGACTGCGTGTTCGCGGCCAGCCCCGGCGGGCGGCGGCAACTGCGGTTCAGCTGGCCGCCGTTCCGGCGCACGTTTCTCAGCCGCCTGACGTGGGTGGCCCTGCTGGGCCTGGTGGCGGTGGCGGCGGTGCTGTGGTCGTCCACCCCGCAACCGGCCAATCGCCAGCCACGCCCGGCCGTGACGCAGAGCGGAACCTGGGCCCATTCGTCGGGGACGCATCAGGGTTCGCCCTGATGTGGGCGGCGGGAACCCCCGCATAGCCTGTCCCGCAACCATGGATACCGCATTCGACGCCTATCTCCACGAACTGGCCACGACGCTCCGGGGTCCTCGGCGGGCCAGGAACGACCTCATCGCCGAGGCCCGCGACGGCCTGCTCGACGCGGCCGAGGCCTATGAGGAGGAGGGCCTGCCGCCCGATGCGGCGAGGGCCCGCGCGGTGTCCGACTTCGGCCCGGTCGCCGAGGTGGCGCCGGGGTTCCAGGAGGAACTGACCGCCGCCCAGGGCCGCCGCACGGCGACGCTGCTGTTCCTCAGCACCCCGGCGGTGGCGCTCATGTGGGGCGTGCTGTGGCAGATCTTCCCCGCCGACTTCGACGTGGTGAAACCCGTCTGGTTCGATGTCGTCGCCCGCGCGGTCGACCTGCTGCAGATGGGCACCGGCCTGGTCGGCGCGACGGTCCTGCTGAGCCTGCGCCGCACCCGCCGGTCACGCGCGATGGCGCGGCTGCTGGGGGTGCTCGTGTGGGGACAGGCACCGCTGATGGCGGTCCTGTGCACCTCGCTGATGGTGTCGGCGGGGGTGGCGCTGGCCGCGTTCCCGGGCTACCTGCCGGGGGTGGTGGCGACGTGGATCAGCGTCGCCTTCTGGGCCTGGCAGCTGTCGAGCGCGGCGCGCTGCCTCAGGTCTGCGGGTTCAAAACCCGCCCGATCGCGCTCGTGAACGTCGTCCAGGCGGTGCGTTCTCCCGCCAGTTCCGCGCGGCCCGCGTCGGTCAGCCGGTAGGTGCGGCGTTTGCGGCCGCTGACGGTCGCCCATTCGCTGACCAGGAATCCGGCCCGCTCCAGCCTGCGCAAAGCGGGGTAGACCGTCCCTGTCGGCACGTCGAGGGCGCCGCCGGACCGCTCACGCAGTGCCTCGATGATCGCGTAGCCGTGGAGGGGCTCGTGCTCCACCACGGACAGCAAAAGGGCGTCCATATGCCCACGGAGCGCGTCGGGGTTCACGTGTTCACCTTAACCGTGCGCGTCATGTAGCCAGTCTACATGTAGGCTCTCTATATGTAGCCAGACATAAGGAGCCATCCATGGACGTCCTCGACCTGGCCCGGTTGCAGTTCGCGGTGACGGGGAGCCTGCATTTCCTGTTCGTCGTGCTCACGCTGGGCCTGGCCCCCCTTGTGGCGATCATGCACACCCGATACGCCCGCACCGGCAACACCCTCGACGAGCGCATGACGCGCTTCTGGGGGCAGATCTATGTGACGAACTACGCGCTCGGCATCGTCACCGGCATCGTGATGGAGTTCCAGTTCGGCCTGAGCTGGAGTGGTCTGTCCCACTACGCCGGAGACGTCTTCGGCGCGCCGCTGGCCCTGGAGACGCTGATCGCGTTCTTCCTCGAATCCACGTTCCTGGGCCTGTGGATCTTCGGCTGGCACCGCCTGCCCAAGTGGCTCCACGTGGCCACGATCTGGATGGTCACGATCACGGCCTACGCGTCGGCCTTCTGGATCATGGTGGCCAACTCGTTCCTGCAGCACCCGGCCGGATCGGTGCGCGACGGCGACGTCCTGCGCCTGGACGACTTCGGCGCCCTGCTCACCAACCCGTCGCTGTCGATGGCGCTGCCCCACGTGCTGTCGGCCGGGCTGACCGTGGGCGGGTTCGTGATGATGAGCGCGAGCGCCTACCACCTGTTCCGGAAGACCCCCGACCAGGAACTCTTCGGCCGCTCGCTGCGCATGGGGATCTGGACCGCCTTCGTCGGCTCGATGCTGGTCGTGGGCTTCGGCTTCGCCCAGTTCGGGCCGGTGACGAGCGTCCAGCCCGACAAGTTCGTCGACAAGCCGCTGGCCGCGCTGGGGCTCGGGCTCATGATCCTCATCGGTCACGTGCTCCAGCTCGCCGCCCTGGCCCTGGTCGTCGTGGTCAAGTGGGCGCCCGGCTGGCGCTTCCTGCACCCGCTGATCCTGCTGCTCACCCCGCTGCCGTTCGTGGCCGCGATCCTCGGGTGGATCGCCCGGGAGGAGGGCCGCCAGCCGTGGATGATCTGGGACCGGCTGAAGGTCGCCGACGCGATCACCCCCGGGCTGACCGGCGGCCAGATCACCCTGTCGTTCGTCGGGTTCGCAGGGGTGCTGTCCCTGCTGGCGGTCGCCGACTACGTGCTGATCGTGCGGATCATCCGCAGAGGTCCCCATGAGGTCGCGCTGGGCGAGCACCCGGCCCCCGAACCCGTGCTGAGCTACTAGGAGTGGTGATGGAAGTCCTCTGGTTCGGCGTGCTGGCGCTGCTGCTCGCCGGATATTTCGCCCTTGAGGGGTTCGACCTCGGGGTCGGGCTGCTGCTGCCCGTCACGCCCGACCGCGACCGCGCGATCGGGGCCATCGGGCCGTTCGTCCTGGCCAACGAGGTGTGGCTGATCGCGGTCGCGGGGGTGCTGTTCGGCGCGTTCCCCGCGCTCGAACACGTGCTGAGCGCCAACTACGCCGCCGTGGTGCTGCTGCTGGTCTCGTGGGTGGTCAGGGACGCCGGCCTCTGGTTCCGCCGCCGCCTGCTCTCCCCCGCCTTCTGGGAGTACGGCATCGCTCTCGGCTCCCTCGGCATCTGCCTGGCCTGGGGCCTGATCCTGGCCGGTCTGGCCGGTTTCCCCCTCCCCATCGGTCTCCTGTACGGCCTCCTCATCGCCGCCCTCTTCGTGCTGCACGGCCGGCGGTTCCTCGAATGGCGGCTGACCGGCGGGGGATCTCTGCTGGTCACCGGGGCGCTGGCGGCCGTACCGGCGCTGGTGCCGATGGTCGGGATGGCGACCGAGGTGCTCGGGAACGCGGCCCCGTCGGCGAACCTGACGGTGCTGACGCTTATGGTGTTGCCGTTCGTCCCGCTCATGGCCGGGGCGCAGATCTGGGTGTGGCGGGCCTTCGGAAGGGGTCCGGTCCCCACCTACTTCTGACCGGGGGGTTGGATGCACAGGGATCTCGTGCGGCTGCTGCCGCGCCGCCACCTGGTGGTGTGCCTCGGCGCGGCGGTCGTGGCCGGGCTGCTGGTCCTGGTGCAGGCCGAGCTGCTGGCCGGGGTGCTGTCGGGGCGGTTCGCGGTCGGCATGCTGGGCTGGCTGGCCGTGGTGATCGCGGCGCGCGGGGCGCTCGGCTGGATCCAGGGCGTGGCGGCCGGGGCGACCGCGAGCGGGGTGAAGTCGGAGCTGCGCCACCGGCTGCTGCGCCGCTTCCAGGGCATGAGCCCGGCCGAGACCCGTTCGGGCGAACTGGTCACGCTGACCGGCCGGGGCCTCGACGCCCTCGACCCCTATCTGACCGGCTACCTGCCGTCGATCGCCGTCGCGGCCGTGGTGCCCGCGGCGGTGATCGTCCGGTTGTTCGTCGCCGACCTGACGACGGCGTTGATCGTGCTGGTCACGGTGCCGCTCATCCCCATCTTCGGCGCGCTGGTCGGCATGACGACCAAGGCGGTCACCGAGAAGCAGTGGTCGGCGCTGGCCCGGCTCGGCGGTCACTTCCTCGACGTGGTGCGCGGCCTGCCGACCCTGCGGGCGTTCGGCCGGGCCCGCTACCAGGCGACCGTGATCCACGACGTGGCCGGGGCCCACCGGTCGGCCACGATGAAGACGCTGCGGGTGGCGTTCCTGTCGTCGCTCGTGCTCGAACTGATCGCCTCGCTGTCGCTGGCGCTGGTCGCGGTGCCGGTGGGCCTGCGGCTGCTCTCGGGCTCGCTCGACCTGACGACCGCGCTGCTCGTGCTGCTGCTCGCCCCCGAGGCCTACCTGCCGCTGCGGGCGATGGGCACCCGCTTCCACGCCGCGATGGAGGGCGTGACCGCCGCCGACCAGGCGTTCGCCCTGCTCGAAGGCGCCGAACCCGCCTCTCCCCGGTCGGCGACGGTGACCGAGCGCGTGCCCGAGATCCGCCTCGAAGGCGTGACCGTCCGCTATCCGGGCCGCGACGACCCCGCCCTGCTCGACGTCTCGCTCACCATCGCCCCCGGCGAACGGGTGGCCCTGGTCGGCGAGAGCGGCGCGGGCAAGAGCACCCTGCTCCACCTGCTGCTGGGCTTCGTCGCCCCCTCCGAGGGCCGGGTGCTCGTCGGCGGGGCCGACCTGGCCACACTCGACCTGGAGCGGTGGCGGCGTCAACTGGCCTTCGTCCCGCAGCGCCCCCATCTGTTCGCCACGTCGGTGGCGGGCAACATCGCGCTCGACGGCGCCGCCTCCCCCGAGGCGATCCGCGCGGCGGCGGTCTCGGCCCAGGCCGACGTCTTCATCACCGATCTGCCCGAGGGCTACGACACCGTCATCGGCGAACGCGGCGCCGACCTGTCGGCGGGCCAGCGCCAGCGCCTGGCCCTGGCCCGCGCCTTCTGCCGCCCCGACGCGGGTCTCCTTCTTCTGGACGAACCCACGGCCCGCCTCGACGGCCGCAGCGAGGCCGCGGTCATCGAGGCCACCCGCCACCTGGCCGAGGGCCGCACGGCGGTGATCGTCGCCCACCGCCCGGCGATGATCGCCCTGGCCGACCGGGTGATCCGGGTGAACGACGGAGTGATCGCATGAGCTTCCTCATCTGGAACCGGCGGCTGCTGGTGGCCGCGCTCGCCGGGTCGGCCGCCGACCTGGCCGGGCTGGGGCTGATCGCGTCGGCCGCGTGGCTGATCACCCGGGCCGCGCAGCAGCCCGAACTGGCCGCGCTGTCGGTGGCGATCGTGGCGGTGAGGGCGTTCGCGACCTCCCGGGGCGTCTTCCGCTACGCCGAGAGGCTCTCCGGGCACGACGTCGCGCTGCGAGCCCAAGCGGCCACGCGCGAACGGCTCTACGACGCGCTGATCCCGGCCGGCCCTCTGTCGCACCGGGGCGCCGACCTGCTGAGCCGGATGGTCGACGACACCGACGCCGTACAGGACCTGCTGGTCAGATGTCTGCTGCCGGCCATCGCCGCGCTGGTCACGGGGGTGACGGCGGTGGTCATCGCGGTCTTCCTGCTGCCGCTCGCCGCCGTGGTGCTGGCGGCCGGGCTGGTCGTGGCGGGGGTGCTGCTCCCTGCGGCCACGGCGGCGCTGGCACAGCGGTGGACCGCCCGGCTGGCGCCCGCGCGGGCCGACCTGGCCGCGCACACCGCCGACCTGGTGCACGGGTCGGCCGACCTCGCCGCCTACGGCGCGACCGGGCGAGCGCTCGACGCCGCCGCCGCTGCCGACGACCGGCTGGCCCGGCTGGAACGCGGGCAGGCCCGCGTCAACGCGACCGCGCTGGCCACCGGGGTGCTGACGCAGGGGCTCACCGTCGTGATCGTGGTCGCCGTGGCCTCGGCGCTCGACGCGGGGTCGATCGCGACCGCCGTGCTCGCGCTGACGTCGCTCGTCGCGTTCGAGCCGGTGCTGCCGCTGGCGGTGGCCGGAGAGCGGCTGACCGGGGTGCTCGCGGCGGTCCGGCGGCTGCGCGAGATCGAGGCCACTCCCCCGGCGGTGCCGGTGCCCGCCGCGCCACTGCCCCGGCCCGAGGGGCCGCTGACGGTGGTGGTCGAGGATCTCGTCGTCCGGCACGGCGACCGCCCCGCGCTCGGCGGGGTCGCCCTCACCCTCACGCCGGGGAAGCGCGTCGCCGTCGTGGGGCCGAGCGGGGCGGGCAAGAGCACACTGCTCTCGGCGCTGATGCGGACCGTCGACATCGTGTCGGGAACGATCACCGTCAACGGCGCCGACCTGCGCCGCATCCCGCCCGACGACGCCCGCGCCCTGATGACCGGTCTCACCCAGGACCCCTACGTCTTCCAGACCACCTTCCGCGACAACCTCCGCCTCGCCGGTCCCGAGGCCGGAGACGAGGAGCTGGAGCGCGCGGTCCGGGAGGCCAGGCTCGCCACCTTCACCGACCGCGCCGGATGGGACGTCCAGCTGGGCGAGGACGGCCGCACCCTGTCGGGCGGCCAGATCCAGCGCCTCGCCCTGGCCCGCGCCCTCCTCTACGACCCGCCCGTCCTGCTCCTCGACGAACCCGCCGAGGCCCTCGACGAGACGACCGCCGACGCCCTGATGGCCGACCTCCTCGACGCCACCCGGGGCCGCACCACCCTCCTGGTCACCCACCGGCTGCGCGGGCTGGAGGCGGTCGACGAGATCGTCGTCCTGGAAGACGGGCTGGTCATCCAGCGTGGCCCTCATCGGGAACTCGTCGTGGCCGACGGCTACTACCGCGAACTCTGGGAAGCCGAGAACATGATCAGAAGAGGCTGACCTCACGACAGCAGGGCGTCCGCCCACAGTCGTTCCCGCTCTTCGATGTACTCCGCGTCGTTCCGCCAAACGTCGCCGTGGCCTTCGTCCCACAGCCTCATCCACGGCTGGACACCGTCGGTCGCCTGGCGCCGCAGGAAGTCGTGCATCGACCGGGTGCGCGCGCCGAGGAGTGGCGGCAGGAGCCCGCGCTCGTCCTCGCTCAGGTCGTAGGCGTCGGCGAAGACCCTCAGCCGGTGCGCGGCGTCGTCGCGCCGCCAGGCCGGGTCGGCCGACAGCGGGACGAAGCCGTGGACGGCGTAGGCGACGTCCCACAGGCGGGTTCCCGGGCCGGCGCCGTCCCAGTCGATGAGCACCCAGTCATGGTCGTCGTCCGCGACCAGGTTCCACGGGGCGAGGTCGTGGTGGGCGATGATGTCGGCCCCGTCGGGCGGAATGAAGACGCGCCAGCGGGCGTCCGCCGGAGGGACGAACTCCCGCACGGCGTCGTGGAAGTCCCTGATCAACCGCGCGACCCGCGCTAGGCCTTCGACGGGGTCCACCAGGAAGAAGCGATCCGGCCACATGACCGGGCCGGGCGCGAAGGTGAGCACCTCACGTCCGCGATCATCGATACCGAGCGGGCGGGGAGCACCCGTGAATCCCACGTCGTGCAGGTGAGAGAGCAGGGCGTGTACGGCGGGAGTCCAGGGACCGGCGGGCCGGCGCACCGTGTCCCCCACCCGGACCACGCCGGTACTGACATTCCCTCCGGAAAGCGGTTCCTCCACATCGTCCATGCCCCAGTAGAACCCGCACCCACGGGAAAAGCCGACGGCGCCCCCCATGCGCTGGGGGCGCCGCCGGCTTCCCTGTTCCCTACCCGAGAGGTACCCGAGTCAGCTCGTCGTCTTCTCCTCCAGTGTGATCGTCGCCGTGTTCGCCTGACCGTTCCGGACGTAGCTCACTGTCACCTTGGTGCCCGGCTGGTGCCCGCGGATGATGCCGACGACGGTCTCGCCGGCGTCGATCGGGGTGTCGTCGACCTTGGTGATGATGTCGCCCTGCTGGAGGCCCGCCTTGGCGGCGGGGCCGTTGGGCTCGACCGTCGACACCAGCGCGCCCGGGGTGTCGCCGGTGGCGTCGCCGACGCTCACGCCGAGGTAGGCGTGGACGGCCTTCCCGGTCTTGATGAGCTGGTCGGCGACGTTCTTGGCGGTGTTGATCGGGATCGCGAAGCCGACGCCGATGTTGCCGGAGCCGCCGGAGGTCGCGATCGCGGTGTTGATGCCGATGACCTGGCCCGCCGAGTTGACCAGGGCGCCGCCCGAGTTGCCGGGGTTGATCGCCGCGTCGGTCTGGACCATGCCGCCGATCGTGGTGGTCGTCTCGGCGGGCTGCTGCTGTTGCTGCTCGTCGGGGCCGAAGCCGCCGCCCCAGCCGGGGGGCAGTTGCTGGCCGCCACCGCCGCCGCCCTCGCCCGAGGTGACCGTACGGTCCAGCGCCGACACGATGCCCGAGGTGACCGAGCCTTCCAGGCCGAGCGGGCTGCCGATCGCGAGCACCGACTCACCCACCTGGAGGGCGTCGCTGTCGCCGAGTGAGGCGGCGGTCAGGCCCGTGACGCCGGTGGCGCGGATGACCGCGATGTCGGTGGTCGGGTCGGTGCCGACGAGGGTCGCCTGGGCGGTGCGGCCGTCGCTGAACTTGACCTGCATCTGGGCGTTGGCCCCGGCGCCGGCGACCACGTGGTTGTTGGTGAGGATCAGTCCGTCGGCCGAGAGGATCACGCCGGAGCCCTCGCCCTGGCCCTGCTGCGACGTGACGGTGATCATGACCACCGACGGCTGCACGGCCTTGGCGACCGCCGCGATCGAACCGGCCATCGGCGCCTGCCGGACGGTCGCGCCGCTGTTGTTGGCGATCGGGCTGACCGCCACCGGCACGCCGTCGTCGTTCATGGCGTTGGTGATGAGGGCCCCTGCGACCCCACCGCCGATCGCCACGGCGGCGAGGGCGAGCACCGACACGCCCCGCTTCCAGGCCCGGCCGTCCGACCGCTGGTGCCGGGGCGGCTCCGGCGGGACGGGCGGGAGACCGAAGACGGCGGTGTCGCCGGTCGGGTTCGCGCCGACGTGTCCCTGGATGGGGCCGGGCTCCTGTGGCGGCGGGGGCGGTGCGAAGTACGGGGTGGGCCGGTCGGCCCGGTAGTCGCCGTGTTGCGGTGCGCGCCGGCCGAACTGACTCCAGCCACGCGCGTCCAGGACCTCGGTGGTCCCCTGTTCGTTCTCCCGCCGCTCGTCAGCGCTCATCTCTGCCATCCCCTAACCGGATTCCCCCGGCTCCCTCGGGGCCGGTGGTTCTAAGATGGCAAATCCTCGATAAGGCCCGCTTAAGCGATCAGCCCGCTGACCTGGCGAAACCGAACGATCTCCTTATCTTCCCTGCTCCGGCCGGTATTCGTCCCGCAAAATTCGTTTGTACAACTTTCCGGTGGGATGCCGGGGAAGCTCCGTACGGAAGTCCACGGACCTCGGGCACTTGTAGTGGGCCAGGTTCTCGCGGCAGTAGGCGATCAGTTCGGCCGCGAGTTCCGGTCCGGCCGACGACGGGTCGACCGGCTCGACGACGGCCTTCACCTGTTCGCCCATCTCCTCGTCGGGCACCCCGAAGACGGCCACGTCGGCGACCTTCGGGTGGACGGCCAGGAGGTTCTCGGCCTCCTGCGGGTAGATGTTCACCCCGCCCGAGATGATCATGTAGGAGCTGCGGTCGGTCAGGTAGAGGAAGCCCTCGTCGTCGAGGTGGCCGATGTCGCCGAGGGTCGACCAGCCCCGGCCCTTCGGGTCGTGCGCGGCGGCGGTCTTCTCCGGATCGCCGTGGTAGACGAAGCGGGGCCCGTCGGAGATGTACACGGCGCCGGTCTCCCCCGCCGCCAGTTCCTCGCCGTCGGGGTCGAGGATGTGCAGCTTGCCGAGCAGCGGCCGCCCCACGGTGCCCTTGTGGGCGAGCCAGTCGTGCGGGCCGGCGTACACGAAGCCGTTGCCCTCGGTGCCCGCGTAGTACTCGTGGACGATGGGCCCCCACCAGGCCATCATCTGTTCCTTGACCGGGATCGGGCAGGGCGCGGCGGCGTGGATCGCGTAGGCCAGCGTCGACAGGTCGAACCCGGCCCGGACCTCGGCGGGGAGCTTCAGGAACTTGATGAAGTGGGTCGGCACCCACTGGGAGTGGGTGACGCCGTACTTCTCGATGGCGGCCAGGGCCGGTTCGGGGTCGAAGCGGTCCATCACGACGACGGTGGCGCCGAAGCGCTGGAAGGTGAGCGAGTAGCGCAGCGGGGCGGCGTGGTAGAGCGGCGCGGGCGACAGGTAGACGCTGTCGGCGGTGGGCGCGAACAGGAAGCCGATGAGGTTCATCAGCGGGCCGGGGTCGTCGAGGGGGCGTCCGGTCCAGTTGGGTTTGACGCCCTTCGGGCGGCCGGTGGTGCCCGAAGAGTAGAGCATGTCGATGCCCTGCACCTCGTCGGCCACGGGGGTGGCGGGCAGGGGGGCGACCGCCTCCTCGTACGAGAGGAAGCCGGGCACCGTGCCGTCGAGCATGAGCCGCAGCGGCGGCCCGGTCACCGCGGCGGCCGTCCCGGCGCACGCCGCCGAGGAGATGAACGCCTTCGCCCCGCAGTTCTCCACGATGTACGTCAGCTCGCCCGCCTGCAGCCGCGAACTGATCGCCGTGTAGAACAGCCCGGACCGCTGGGCCGCCCACGCGATCACGAGGAAGAGCGGATGGTTCTCCAGCATGAACGCGATGTGGTCGCCCGGCCGCAGCCCGGCCTCGCGCAGCAGATGGGCGAGGCGGTTCGACTCCTCGTCGAGTTCCCGGTAGGTGACCACGCGGCCGCTACCGGCCATGATCACAGCGGGTTTGTCAGGGCTCACGGCGGCGATGGCACCCGGATACATGACCGAACGGTACTCGGTGATCGTCGGGCTGGAAAGAACGCGAAACGGCCCGCGCCGGGATTGGCGCGGGCCGTTCAGTAGACCGCTCAGCCTACCGTTCTTGGGGATCTAGCAGCTCAGACGGCTGCGTACACCGGCGACCAGGGGCCGTAGAAGCCCTTGGGGCCGAAGAAGTTACCGCGGGAGACCTGGACGTCGATCGTGTTCACGTTCTTCTCGGTGAAGCCGATCCAGTCGCTGCCCTTGTCGCAGTTCTTGAACTTCTCGTAGGACGTGTGACCGTCGAGGTCCTCGATCTTGAAGACGGCCCAGGCGCACTTGTACTTCTTGTCGCCCCACCACTTGTGGTTCGTGAGTTCACCCTTGACCGTGATCTTGGTGTACTCCTCCCACTTCCAGGACCACTTCTTGTCCCACTTCCAGCCGACGACCTTGCACTTCTTGTCGCCGTGCTCCCACCAGCACTTCTTGATGGGCTTCTTGAACTTCTCCCAGTACCAGACCTTCTTCTTCTCGTGGTCGAGGATGTACTTGCCCTCGGCCTCGGCCTTGTGGTCGGCGGAGAAGTAGGGGCCCCAGTCCCCGACGAACGGGGAGGCGCTGGCGGTCGCGGGAGCGGCGACCGCGCCGGCGATGAGGGCGGCGGCGACGCCACCGGTCACCAGGAGCTTCTTGATGAATCGCATTTCCGGATTCCTCTCGGGACGAGGAGTTTGACAAGCAAAGAGATAGGCCGTCCCAGTAGAGGGTGAATAGCGAGTGACTTGAACCTCGCTTTAAGCCGCAGGTCACACCCCGGAAACGAGGCTCATCACGCGTTCCCGCAGCTCAGAACCGGCGTCGGCGGCCGATCCTGGAGTGAAGGGTGGGGCCGGGTCATACTCGACCGCCGGCTGAGCGGCCCTGGCGGTGTCTCGTCCCGCATCAGACCGATCCGGTGCGTCTGGCTCCCGCCGACCAAATGGCGAAGGGGCTCCCCCTGTCCCGGGGAGCCCCTTCGGGTCGTGCGGTGTTACGCGGCGGCCGTCTGCCCGACCGTCGCCGGGGTGAGCGCGATCTCCAGGACCTCGCGCACGTCGCTGACGGCGTGGACCGTGAGGTCGGCGAGCACCTCGGCCGGCACATCGTCGAGATCGGGCTCGTTGCGGGCCGGGATCAGGACCGTCTTCATGCCCGCCCGGTGGGCGGCCAGCAGCTTCTGCTTGACGCCGCCGATCGGGAGGACCCGGCCGGTCAGCGACACCTCACCGGTCATCGCCACGTCGTTGCGCACCGGGCGCCCGCTGAGCAGCGAGGCCAGGGCGGTCGTCATGGTGACGCCGGCCGAGGGGCCGTCCTTCGGCACCGCGCCCGCGGGGACGTGGATGTGGACCTGACGGTCCTTGAGCGAACCGACCGGCAGTTCCAGCTCCGCGCCGCGTGAGCGCAGGTAGGAGAGCGCGATCTGGGCCGACTCCTTCATCACGTCACCGAGCTGACCGGTCAGGGTCACCCCGGTCGAGCCGGTCTCGGGGTCGGCCAGCGACGCCTCGACGTAGAGGACGTCGCCGCCCGCGCCGGTCACCGCGAGGCCGGTGGACACGCCGGGCACCGAGGTGCGCTGGCGCGACTCCGGCAGCGACGACTCGGGCACGTGGCGCGGCCGCCCGAGGTAGGCGACCAGGTCGGCGTCGGCGACGGTCAGCGGGAGGGCCCGCTCGCCCATCGAGACCGACGCCGCGACCTTGCGCAGGATCCGCGCGACCGCCCGCTCCAGTGAACGGACGCCCGCCTCACGGGTGTACTCGCCCGCGACGCGGCGCAGCGCCTCGTCGTCGATCGTGACCTCTTCGGGGGTCAGGCCCGCCTTCTCGAGCTGCCGGGGCAGCAGGTGGTCGCGGGCGATGACGACCTTCTCGTCTTCGGTGTAGCCGTCGAGGGTGACGATGTCCATGCGGTCGAGCAGCGGGCCGGGGATCTGCTCCAGCGCGTTGGCCGTGGCCAGGAACAGCACGTCGGACAGGTCGAGCTCGACCTCGAGGTAGTGGTCGCGGAACGTGTGGTTCTGCGCCGGGTCGAGCACCTCCAGCAGGGCGGCGGTGGGGTCGCCCCGGTAGTCGGCGCCGATCTTGTCGACCTCGTCGAGCAGCACGACCGGGTTCATCGACCCGGCCTCGCGGATGGCCCGGACGATGCGGCCCGGCAGCGCGCCGACGTAGGTGCGCCGGTGGCCGCGGATCTCCGCCTCGTCGCGGATGCCGCCCAGCGCGACCCGGACGAACTTGCGGCCCATGGCCCGCGCGACCGACTCGCCGAGCGAGGTCTTGCCGACTCCGGGAGGACCGGCCAGCGCGAGCACCGCGCCGGAGCGCCGGCCGCCGACGACGCCGAGCCCCTGGTCGGCACGGCGCTTGCGGACCGCCAGGTATTCGATGATCCGGTCCTTCACGTCGTCGAGGCCGGTGTGGTCGGCGTCGAGGATCGCGCGGGCGCCGGCGATGTCGTAGGCGTCTTCGGTGCGGTCGTTCCACGGCAGGTCGAGCACGGTGTCGAGCCAGGTGCGGATCCAGCCGGTCTCGGGCGACTGGTCGGAGGTGCGCTCGAGCTTGTCGACCTCCTTGAGGGCCGCCTCGCGCACCTTGGCGGGCAGGTCGGCCGCCTCGACGCGGGCGCGGTAGTCCTCCTCCTCGGTCTCGGGATCGCCGTTCAGCTCGGCCAGTTCCTTGCGGACGGCCGCGAGCTGCTGGCGGAGCAGGAACTCGCGCTGCTGCTTCTCCATGCCTTCTTGGACGTCCTTGCGGATCGTCTCGGCGACGTCGACCTCGGCCAGGTGGTCGCGGGCCCAGCCCACGAGCTTCTCCAGCCGCTCGCCCGCGTCGGAGGTCTCCAGGAGCAGCAGCTTCTGGGCGGTCGACAGCCAGGGCGCGTAGCCGGAGCTGTCGGCCAGGACCGAGGCGTCGTCGATGCCGTTGACCTGGTCGACGACCTGCCAGGCGCCGCGCTTCTGCAGGATCGTGGTGGTGAGCGCCTTGTACTCCTTCATCAGGGAGCTCACCTTGGCGTCGGGCTCCTCCGTGCTCTTCGGCACGATGGTGGCCTCAACCCACAGGGCCGCGCCGGGACCGGTCGTGCCGGTGCCCACGCGGGCGCGCGACACGCCCCGCACCACCGCGGCGGGCTCGCCCCCGGGCAGCCTGCCGACCTGTTCGACCACGGCGGTGACACCGACCGCGCCGTAGTGCCCGTCGATGCGGGGCACCAGGAGGACGTGGGGCTTCTTCGCACCGGTCGCCTGGGCGGCCTCGATGGCCGCGCGCACCTCAGAGTCGGACAGATCGAGGGGGACGACCATGCCGGGCAGGACGACCTCGTCGTCCAGCGGCAGGACGGGAAGGATCTCAGTCATGCGTACTCCTCAGCCTTGAGTTATATGCGCTCAACTAAGGCGAGTCCCTCTGTGTTCCCAAGCTTGCGCGAGTTCGCTGAGAGCGATCGTAATTCTGTAATCAGGTTTAACGACACCCTGTCATCAACCTGTTGACGAGCACCGCGAAGGTTTGTGACACTTCGTCATGAACGACACGCTGAGGAGCCTGCGATGGGTTTTGCCGAGGTCCTGCGGACCGCCACCTGGACCGACCACGAGTCCGCGGAGGACGACAGCTACCTGAAGAACCTGATGGCAGGGCGTCTTAGTCCCGAGGCCTACGGCGAGATGGTCGCCCAGCACTACTTCGCCTATGTGGCCTTGGACGGCGCCTCGAAGCGGCTGGCCGACGACCCGGTCGCCGGGCCCTTCGTGTTCCCCGAGCTCTACCGCGAAGAGGCTCTGGTACGCGACCTCCGGGCGATCTACGGCGACGACTGGGCCGGGCGGATCGCCCCCAGCAAGCCCACTCAGACCCTGGTCGCCCGGATCAACCAGGTTTCCGACTCGCCGGCCGGATATGTGGCGCACCATTACACTCGATACCTCGGTGACCTGTCCGGCGGACAGTTCATCCGCATGGAACTGCAGAAGATCTACGGCTACGGCAAGGGGGGCGGGGTGGACTTCTACCACTTCGACATCGGCAGCCTCCCCCGCTTCAAGGACGAATACCGCCGCCGCCTCGACGTGCTCGGCGAGAGCCTCGACGAGGCCGGGCGGCAGCGGATGATCCGCGAGACACGCCTGGCCTACCAGCTCAACACCGAAGTGCTCGGAGACCTCGGCCGGGTGGCCCGGGTGGCGGCCTGACGTGCCCCGCATCTCGGCCGCCACGATCGGCGAGCACCGCGCGCAGACCCAGGAGAAGATCCTGGAGGCGATCGCGCGCCTGGCTCGCCGGCAGGGCATCGACGCGATCTCGATGACCGAACTGGCGGCCGAGGCGGGCATCACCCGGACCGTTCTCTACAACTACTTCCCCGACAAGACGGCACTGCTGCTGGCTTTCACCGAACGCGTGACGCAGTACTTCGTCGAGAGTTACGCCCGCGACCTTCCCGCCGACGCCTCTCCTTCGGTGCGGCTCCGCGCTTTCATCCGCCTTCAGCTCACCGGATTGGTCGCCCATCCGCATCCCGGCGCGGCCGACCTTTCCGCCACTCTCGGCCCCGACGCCTATCAGCGTCTGGCCGCCCACGTGGCGCCGATGCAGGCCATTCTGCGGGAGATCATCCAGTCGGGTGTCGACTCCGGCGAGTTCGCGACCAGCGACGTCGAGGCCGCGGCACGGGCGGTGCTGGCGGTGCTGGGGTCCGAACGCATTCCGCTGACCGAGGGCGGCCGCAGCCTGGAAGAGGCGGAAGAATTCGTCTCGGATTTCTCACTGAGGGCGCTGGGAAGCGAATAGCAACCGAAAATTAGGCTTGACGGCGCGAAGGTTCTGCGCGGCGGCCAGCTATGATCATCGCTTTGTGTCCCCACGATTAGCGACGGTCGTCGTCGGGCTTTACTGCGCCGCCGCCATCATCCTTTCGATGTTCTCGGTGGCGGATTTCCTCTTCACCGCACCGGGGCGAACCTTCTATTTCCCCGACGAGGACCTCGGGGTGAGGCTGCTCTGGCTCGTCTCCCTGGGGCTGCGCGCCTGGGCGCTCTGGCTGCTGCTGGTCCGGCCGCCGCTCGCGGGCGCGCGGTGGGTGCGGGTACTGCGGATTCTCCTGTACGCCAACATCGTGGCGGCGATCCTGATGCCGGTCATCCGGATGCTCCCCGAATGGACGCCGTTCCTCCTCTCCCTGCTGAACCTGCCGATCATGATCATGCTGCCGCTCACGTTCCGGGGCGCGCCTCTCCCGCTCCGGGCGATCGTGGTGGGCGTCGGCGGCGGGGCCATGGCGCTGAGCGTGCTCCAGATCGCCGACCTGGCCCAGGTCGCCTCCGTCATCTGGCTGACGGCGGTGGTGCTGTTCCAAGCGGTCGACCGGGCGCGGCCCGTCGTGTTCGGAGTGGGGCTCCTGGCCGTGGCGCACGGCGTGTACTCCCACCTGGCGATTCCGACGACGTTCACCGCGTACGCACCTTTGGAGGCGATGCCTCCACTCGTGGTGGTCGAGACGACCGCGGTCATCTCTGTGGTCTGGCACGCGCTCACCGCCGACGAACTGGGGCGCGAACGGCCGGCCGCGCCCCCGCGGCCCTGGCCGGTCTGGCTGGGGGCGCTGGTGGTGGGTGTTCTGGTCGCGGTCGGGCTGGTGCTGCTGGCGCCGGGGTTGCACGAACCGGCGGATATCGAGTGGAACCCGGCGTATTTCGAGGGCTAGCGTGGCCGGATGGCCGCTCAGCTCGACGCTCTCTGTATCGACGCGCACGACCCGCCCGCGCTCGCCCGGTTCTGGGGCGGGGTGCTGGGCTGGAAGCCGGGCGACGGCAACTCGCTCGTCCCGACTGATGACACCGGGTTCGAGCTGCGGTTTCTGCCCACCGATGTGGCGAAGTCCGTACAGAACCCGATGCATTTCGATCTGACGAGCGCCTCGCTCGACCAGCAGCGGGAGACGGTGGCGCGGGTGCTGGCGCTCGGGGGGCGGCACGTCGACGTCGGGCAGCTGCCCGAGGAGGATCACGTCGTGCTCGGGGATCCCGAGGGGAACGAGTTCTGTGTGATCGGGCCGGGGAACGCGTTCCTCGCCGAGTGCGGGTTCGTGGGGGCGCTGGCCTGCGACGGGTCGCAGGCGGTCGGGTATTTCTGGAGCGCGGTGCTCGGGTGGCCGCTGGTGTGGGACCAGGACGAGGAGACGGCGATCCGGTCGCCGCACGGCGGGCCGAAGATCACGTGGGGCGGTCCTCCGCTGCCGGTCAAGACGGGGCCGAACCGGCTCCGCTTCGCGCTCTCGGGGGCCGAGGTCTCCTGGCTGGTCTCCCTGGGGGCCACCCGGCTCGGCGACGGGCTGATGGCCGATCCCGACGGCAACGAGTTCACCGTCTCCCGGTAGTCGAGAAAGTTTCAAGGACCACCCCCTCGGCCGTCACAGGTCAGAGGCATCCGGGCCGCCGAAAGTTTCCGTCGATCGTTGACACTTTTCGTAACATTTCTCACACTGACGAGCACTCACCTGCTGATCAATGCTCCAGTGGAGGCCAGGCATGATCGACAATGCCGACCCGGACGGTGGACGCCGCAGGCGCCCCTCCGGATTCCGAAATGCTCTCGTCATCGGCACCGTGGGCCTCCTCACGGCCGGTCTGGCCGTGGTGGCGATGTCCACCCCGGCGAGCGCCGCGAGCACGCTGGGCGCCTCGGCCCAGCAGAGCGGGCGGTATTTCGGGACCGCGATCAACGCGGGCAAGCTGAGCGACTCGCAGTACACCTCGATCGCCAACGCCGAGTTCGACATGGTCACGGCCGAGAACGAGATGAAGATCGACGCCACCGAGCCCAACCGGGGGCAGTTCAACTTCACCAACGCCGACCGGGTCTACAACTGGGCCCGCCAGAACGGCAAGCGGGTGCGCGGCCACACCCTGGCCTGGCACTCCCAGCAGCCGGGCTGGATGCAGTCGCTCTCCGGCTCCGCGCTCCGCCAGGCCATGATCGACCACATCAACGGCGTGATGGCCCACTACCGGGGCAACATCTACGCCTGGGACGTCGTCAACGAGGCCTTCGCCGACGGCAACTCCGGCGGACGCCGCAGCTCCAACCTCCAGAGCACCGGCAACGACTGGATCGAGGTCGCCTTCCGCACCGCGCGGGCCGCCGACCCGGCCGCCAAGCTCTGCTACAACGACTACAACACCGACAACTGGACGTGGGCCAAGACCCAGGGCGTCTACAACATGGTCCGCGACTTCAAGCAGCGCGGCGTGCCGATCGACTGCGTCGGCTTCCAGGCCCACTTCAACAGCGGCAGCCCGTACAACTCCAACTTCCGCACCACCCTGTCGAGCTTCGCCGCCCTCGGCGTCGACGTGCAGATCACCGAGCTCGACATCCAGGGCGCCTCGGCGACCACCTACGCCGCCGTCGTGAACGACTGCCTGGCCGTGCCCCGCTGCAACGGCATCACCGTGTGGGGCGTCCGCGACCAGGACTCGTGGCGGTCGGGTGACACCCCGCTGCTGTGGAGCGGCGGCACCAAGAAGCCGGCGTACACCGCCGTGCTGAACGCGCTGAACGGCGCCGGGCCCGTGAGCCCGACGCCGACCCCGTCGGTCAGCCCCACCCCGAACCCGACGCCCACCCCGACCCCGAGCCCGTCGGGCACGTTCCGGCTGCGCAACGAGGGCGCGGGACGCTGCGTCGACTCGCCCAACAGCGCGACCGCCAACGGGACGCTGTTCCAGATCTACGACTGCCACACCAACCCGAACCAGCGGTTCACCTACAGCTCGGGCCGGCAGTTGCAGACCCTCGGCAAGTGCCTCGACTCGCCGACCGGCGCCGGATCGGGCACCCGCGTGCAGCTCTGGGACTGTCACACCAACAGCAACCAGCAGTGGGTGTTCAACTCCAACGGCACCGTCACCAGCGCGGCCAACAACCTGTGCCTGGCCGTCGGCGGCACCGCCAACTCCAGCACGGTCACGGTCGCGAGCTGCAACGGCAGCGCCAACCAGCGCTGGACCCGCGCCTAGCGATCACCAGGTAGGTCCCGGACGAGGGAGGATCTCCTCGTCCGGGACCGCCGTACGCGGTTCGGGGAACCGCGTGAGGGTCAGCCGGCCAGCATGGTGTAGAGCCCGAGGCCGATCCCGCCCGCGACGAGCAGCAGGCAGGCGCCCGCGCCGACGCGACCGGCCGTCCGGCCGCTCGACAGGCCGACGAGGGCCAGTGAGAACAGCGCCGCCAGGCCGACTCCGGCCACCAGCGACGCCACCAGTACCTTCCAGAGGGCGTCCAGGTCCAGTTCCATGTCCCGTCCTCACGCGCGGGCGGGCGCGAGCCCGCCGGTCCACTCGTCGTTGACGTTGCCGGCGTGCACCGGAGCCCGGCGCGCGGCCAGGAAGAGCAGGCCCGACAGCAGCAGCACGGCCGCGAACACCACCGCGACCCCGGCCGTGCCGCCGATGAGGTCGGCGGCGGCCCAGGCCACGGCCCCGACCAGACCGGCGGCGGGCAGGGTGACCAGCCAGGCCACGCCCATCCGGGCGGCCAGCCCCCAGCGGACCTTCGCCGCACGCCTGCCCACTCCGGCGCCGATGACCGACCCGGTGCACACGTGCGTGGTCGACAGCGGGAAGCCGAAGTGGGACGAGGCGAAGATGACCGCCGCCGACGAGCTCTCGGCCGCGAATCCCTGGGGTGTCTCGATGTCGGTCAGGCCCTTGCCCAGGGTCCTGATCACCCGCCATCCGCCGGTGTAGGTGCCGAGCGCGATCGCGAGGGCGCTGGCCACGATCACCCACAGGGGCGGTCCGGCGTCCTCGCTCAGCGTGCCCGCCGCGATCATGGCCAGGGTGATGACGCCCATGGTCTTCTGCGCGTCGTTCGTGCCGTGCGCGAGCGACACGAGGGAGGCCGACCCGATCTGGCCGATGCGGAACCCGCGTTCGCGCATCCGCTCGGGCACCGACCGGGTCAGCCGGTAGACCACCCAGGTGCCCAGTGCCGCCACCGCCATGGCGGCCAGCGGCGCGAGCACGGCCGGGAGGAGCACCTTGCCGACGATCTCGCCGGTCTTGATCGCCGACATCCCGGCCGCGATCAGCGTCGCGCCGACCACCCCGCCGATCAGCGCATGCGACGAGCTCGACGGGATGCCGAAATACCAGGTGATCAGGTTCCAGGCGAGCCCGCCGACGAGCCCGGCGAACACCACCGTGAGGGTGATGGCGCCGGTCTCGACGATGCCGGTCGCAATGGTGGCCGCCACCTCAAGGGAGAGGAAGGCGCCGGCGAAGTTCAGCACGGCCGACAGCGTGACGGCCACCTTCGGCCGCAGCGCGCCGGTGGCGATCGAGGTCGCCATCGCGTTGGCCGTGTCGTGGAATCCGTTGGTGAAGTCGAAGGTCAGTGCGGTGGCGACGACCACCGCCAGCAGGAGGGTGTCCGCGTCCATGACGCCCCACCTGACCCCCGGTCCGGGGACCAATCCCCCGACTTCCAGAGTTCACCTGACGGCCGGCTCGGCGACACCCGGATCAGCAGGGGCGGAAATGGTAGGCGGGCTCCCAGTTCACGTCCAGCCAGCGGTTGTCGACGGGATGGGTCGGGCTGAGCACGGTCCATGTGCTGTTCATCCGGACCGCCGTCGTGCCGGGGGTCTGGTTGTTGCGGATCCAGCCCCGGTCGTGCCAGTTGTAGAAGGAGTAGTCCCCGCACTGGTAGAGGTCCCAGATCTTCCACGTGTTGTAGACGGTGTCCTGGGAGTCGAGGACCGCGAGGCAGACCCGCCCGTAGGGGCAGGACGGCAGGTAGGAAGGTGCGTAGACACCGCGCCTTCCCGACTTGTAGTGCGGCGCGGGAACGGCCGTGCCGTTGCCTCCGATGGTGGGTTTGGGGTCGGCCGCTCGGGCCGGCGCCGGGACGGCGATGAGGGCGGCACCCGCCAGGAGCGTGGCGGTCGTCGCGATGAGCTTTCTGAACACGAGTTCCCCGTTTCGATCGCGGACGTTGCGAGGACGAGTCCACCTCCGGAAGAGTCCGGGGAGTGAGCGATCGGCCGGGGTGTGTCCGTGATTCCGGGATGTGTGTCCGTCAGCCGGGGAGCGGGAGCGGGCCGCCGTGGCCGGGGATGCCGCGGTCGGGCGGGATCGGTTCTTCGGTGCCGTCTTCGGCGGTGATCCCCCGGGCGCGGGTCTGGTCGGCCAGCTTCCGGTAGTAGGCCGCGACCGCGTCGAGGGCCTCGCGGACCGAGGTCAGCAGGGTGGCGCCGGCCTGTTCGACCACGGCGCCCTCGTGCACCTCGAACGCCCTGACCCCGGTCAGCACCGCCGCCTTCAGGTCGCGCAGCAGCCGCACGTCGGCGTTGGCGTAGGTGCGGCACAGGCCGGTGACGTCGTCGCCGGAGTTCAGCAGGTCCTTCACCACCGACACCGAGTTGCGGACCAATCGGACCTCCGGCCGGTCGGCCAGGGCGGCCAGGTCGGCGTCGTAGGCGCGGATGTCCTGGTGGGCGTCGCAGAAGCCGACGGTGCGCTGCCACAGGGTGCGCAGGTCGTCGCCGAGCAGGCCGTCGAGGTAGCTGACCAGGAACCGGCGGTGCGCCTCGACCACATATTGCGCCTTGAAGGGGGTCAGCTCGGCCGGGTTCTCGCCCGCCGTGGCGGTCGTGGTGGTGAATCCGTAGTCGGCGACCAGCGCGTTCTCCATGCCGACCAGCAGGTAGACGAAGCGGACCCAGGTCCGGAACAGCTCCTCCAGCGGCAGCGCGCGCAGGCCCTCCTCGGTGAGGACCACGCCCCACCGGGCGCCGAAGTCGAGCCGCCGCAGGTGGCCGATCTGGTACATGGCGAGCTGCGCGTCGATCTCGGCGTGGACGTGGTGCAGGACCTTCCGGTAGGCGGCGGTCGCGTCCAGGCCGACGTGGTTGCGGACGATGTGGGGGCCGCCGATGTGCAGGTGGATGAACTCGGTGACGTCGAAGACGGCGCCGCCGATCGCCATCCAGAAGCCCGCCTCGGGGGTGGTGTGCCGGGCCAGCTCCGACACCTCGAAGCGGGGGCCCTGCTGCGCGTGGCCCAGGTAGGTGGTGAAGACGTCCTGGCTCAGCCGCCCTTCGGCGGTCAGGCGGCGCAGGAACTCGCGGCCGTCGCCGGGCACCACCTCGGCGAGCGCGTCGAGCACGGAGACGGCGAACCTCGCGCTTCCGCACACGTAGACGTGCGCGCCCTGGTCGAGCAGTTCGTTGAGGTCGTCGGCCTCGGCGCGGATCAGGTCGTCCACCCGCCGCCGTCGTCCGGCGCCGACGACGTGGCTCCCGCCGTCGAAGGTGACCGAGGCGTCCGCGCGGGAGAACCCGACCGACAGGCGCAGGCGGCCCTCGGCCGCCGCGCCGTTCAGTTCCTGGTGCTGGACGAACTCCTCCGGCGTCCGGATGCCCAGGTAGAGGCGGTTCTCCCCCGGTCCGGTACGCGCGGACACGAAGCCGAGGAAGGGCGCGATGCCCGAACCTGCGGCCAGCATGATGATCGGCGTGGACGGGTCGGCGGGCAGCCGGAAGCGCGGCGTGGAGACGATCCGCAGCGACAGCTTCGAGCGGCCCTCCAGGCTCGCGGCCCGCAGGAAGTGCGAGGCCGCGCCGCGCCGTTCGCGGGGGTAGGACCAGGGGGTGCGGGCGGAGGTGTAGCCGAGCCCCGCGACCACCAGTTTCAGGGTCGTGGCCGCCTCACCCGGAGGCGGCGCCGAGGCGATCGAGTAGAGCCGGAACGGTTCGGGCGGGATGATCCGGCAGAGCGCGTCCGGCTCGCGGGGGTCGGCCTTCCAGAGGCGGGTGACGTCGTAGCCGCCCGCGTACAGGAGATTGAGGACGTCCCAGAGCTCCCACTGGTCTTCCATCCGGGCGTCGACGACCCGGCGCCACGCGCCGACGGCGGTCAGCCCGACGAGGCGTTTGGCCACCTCGCGCCCGATGGGGCGGATCTTGGCGAAGCGCAGCAGGGTGCGCAGGGGCAGCACGTCGGCCTCGCCGTACCCGGCGCGGGAGGCCACCGCCGCGCGCCACTCGGGGGTGAGCGGCACGAGTTCGTCGCCGTCGGCCTGGAGCGCGGTGACGGTCCTGCGGACGAGTTCGTCGTCGTTCTCGGCCAGCACGCCGACCCGGTCGCCGGGCAGGTGGTGGACGCCCTGGCCGGCGACGTCGAGATCGAGGTAGCAGGTCCAGGCGCCGGACTCGCCGGTGACGACGCGGCCTCTGCGGGCGGTGCCGTACACGACCGGGGCGCCCACGGGAGGGCGGCGCTCCTCGCGGACGATGGCGAGTTCGCCGTCGACCTTGTCCCAGGTCCGGTCTTTGAACAGGCCGGTGAACCGGGCGCCGGTGGTGACCTGGCGGCCGACCTTGAAGGCGACCTCCAGGAAGCCGTAGGCCTTGATGCGGTGCAGGCCCATCCAGCCGCGATCGCCCACGTAGGCGTCGAGCATGGCGTTGTAGACGCCGCGCAGGGTGCTGTCGCGGGTGTCCTCGACGTACTGGCGCACCGAGACCTCGCGGAGCGCGGCCACGAGCTCCACCCAGTGCCGGGGGAAGTATCCGGCCAGGTAGGTGCTCTGCTGCCCGACCATCGAACCGAATTCGCGGCGCTCCAGGAACGCGTCGATCGCGTGGACCTGCGGCTGGGCGGTGCCGCTGGGGCTGGGGGCGCCGTCGAAGATGGGCACCCCGGCGGTGCCGACCGTCTTGGCCCACAGGACCTGGTCGAGGTAGTGGCGGCCGCGGGGGTTGGGGTCGATCTGGGGATAGATCGCCTGGGTGACGTACCGCAACCGGTCGTGGATCACCAGCAGGGAACGCTCCAGCGCGGCCGGATCGTCGGCGACCACGGCCTCCTGCGCCTCGATCATCGCCCGCAGGACCGGCGTGAGGCCCATCGCGAACTCGGTGGTGACCAGGTAGAACACGCGTTCCGCAGCGTTGTCCCAGGTCGGCACCAGCAGGTCCATGTTGTCGAGCGCGCGCGGCCCGGCCGGATCGCGCAGCCGCCAGTTGTAGAAGAACAGGTCGATGTACGACACCGCCGGCATCGACTTGCCGAGCCGCCGCGACACCGTCGTCCACGGCCGCAGCAGCGACTCGGGCAGCGCCTTCGGCGGGTCGGCCGCCATGTACTGGTAGGCGTGCGCGAACACGCCGAGCATGGTGGAGGCGCGGAGGAGGTAGCGGTCGGGCAGCGCCTCGGGCCGGGCGTCGAGCACCGGCATGGCGTCGAACGCCCGCCGCAGCGACAGCCGCCGGAACAGCTCGGGCAGCCGGACGATCATGTCGTCCCAGGCCCGGTGCGAGGCGGGGAAGGAGAGCAGCGGCTGCTCGGCGGGCAGGAACCCGTGATCGAGCGACAGGAACCCGTCGAGCTCGTGCCCCACCCGCCGGTTGTACGCCTCGGCCGCCTCGACGACCCGCCGCGCCGCGACCCGCTGCGGCCCGACCGGCCGCAGCATGGTGAGCTGGTCGAGGGAGATGGACGTCGTGCGATCGGGGTCGATGAACGCCCAGGTCAGCTCATATCGGCCGATGCGGATCTGGTCGCCGGGCACGATCACGTGCCGGGAGATCTTCGTGTCGTTGACGAACGTCCCGTTGGAGCTGCCGAGATCGGTGAGCACGAGGCGCCCGTCGGCGAACTCCAGCCGCGCGTGCCGCCGCGAGACGGCGCCGTCGTCGAGGACCACCGCGGCCGTGCCGGCGTCCCGGCCGAGGGTGACCGGCAGCGTGCACACCCTCTCGCTGGACGCCCGGGTGTGCCGATCGGTGACGGTCAGCCGCAGTTCAGGAATGGTAGATCACCGCTCTGCACAGATCGGCCCTGGACAGCGTGCCGACGAGCGCGCCGTCGTCGACCACGGGGAGCCTGCGGATCCCCCGCTCGACCATCACGATCGCGGCCCTGGCGAGGTCGTCGGCGGGCCCGACCGTCGCCGGGTCGCGGACGACCAGCGGGTCGATGACCCGCTCGGCCAGCGTGCGGCCCTTCTCCAGGAAGAGCCGGAACGCGTCGCTCAACGTACCGCCTCCGGCGGTGACGTCGTCGAAGCCCGGCAACATGGCTTTCACCAGGTCTTCTTCGGCCAGCGTCCCGACGAACCTGCCGTCGTGGTCGACGACCATCAGCTGACCGACCTCCGACACGCTGACGACCTCGGCCGCCCGCCGAATGGTCGCGCCGAGCCGTATGTGAGCGGGGAACCCCGTCATGACGTCACCGACGAGCACATGACCTCCGAACGATCTGGAGGGAGCATAAATCGACGGAGATCAGGTGTATAGCGGTAGAAAGTCCTGACATAAAGAGAGGCGTCCGGTCAGAGTGTGATGTCCTCTTTCGCCGGCGTCAGGACGGCGGCGGCCAGGCCGAAACCCAGGGCGTACAGGAAGAAAGGGGTATTACCCGCGCCCCACATGCAGAGGGCCCCCTCCTGGCACGGGTCCAGGAAGAGGGTGACGACGTTGGCGCCGAGGTTGGCGACCGCGAAGACGGCCATGAGCCCGGCCACGACCTTCACGAAACGGGGGTTCCGCCAGAACGCCGTGGCGGCGACCAGGAGCGCGGGGAGCGCGAACGCGATCGTGAACATCTCGGCGTAGAGGATCGCCTGCGCCACGTCGAAGACCGTGCTCCCCAGGTAGCCGATGCCGAGGCCCTGCAGCAGGGCGAAGAAGCCGATCCCGTCGAGCACGGACATGTCCCAGTAAAAGCCGGTGATCGTGATGACCGTGCTGCCGAAATGCGCGGCCAGGGTCGGGAAGAGGGCGCACGCCACGGCGGCCGGCCAACGGATCCACATGCGGCCCGATCCTAGATCCGGAAATGTCGGTGGCGGTCGCTAGTTTCTGATCAACCCCCGAACACGGAAGGTTGGTCATGTACCGACAGGGTGACATCTTGATCATGCCGGTGCCGGAGGCGTCGGTGCCCGCCGGTCTCGTCGTCGAGCCGCGCGACTCGAAGGGCCGCATCGTGCTGGCCCTCGGCGAGGCCACCGGTCACGCCCACGCGCTCCACGGCCCCGGGACCCTCTACCGCGGCTACCTCCACCTGCCCGAGGGCGGGCGGCTGGTCCACGAGGAGCACGCCACGATCCCGCTGCCCAAGGGGTGGTTCCGGATCATCCGCCAGCGTGAATACGTGCCGGGTTCGTTCCGGGTGGTGGCCGACTGATGAACGTCGAGACCGCAGTGGCCTGGGCCGACATCGCTTTCACCACCGGCCCCGCCGACCGGGCCGAGGCCGAGGCGGGGGTCCGTGAGGCCTACGCCGCCGCCGGGCTGGCCGCCCCCGCCACCATCCTGTGGGCCGGTTCGCCGGTCGTCGCGTCGGCCGCCGCCGCCATCCACCACGGTGGCGAGACCGCCGTCGAGGCGCTGAACAAGGCCGGCCTGGGGTCGCTGATCCTGTCGGCCGCGGCGTTGCTGGCCGAGCCTCTGGGTCATTCCGTCCGCGAAGAGGTGCGCACCCAGCCCTGGGAGTGGGCCCGCGCCGACATGCTGGGCGAGACCGGCGGGGCCGGGTGGGCCCGGGTGTGGGAGTCGACCGGCGGGCTGCTGTGGCCGAGGGTGAACACGATCGTCCAGGAGATCAGGCGCGGCCTGTCGGTGCTCGGCGGCGAGGAGGCCGGTGACCTCCTGCGCCAGGCCGCGCTCGACGCCGTGCTCGGCCAGCACGACGCCGCCTGGCTGTCGGCCTTCGACGACGCCCCCGGCCTGGCCGGGCTGGCCCGCGTCTCCCGCAACGCCGGCTGGTGGTTCCCCTACGCCAACGTCGCGATCATCTGCGAGCGCCCGACCGAGCTGCACCTCGACGAACCGGGCCGCCTCCACCGGCCCGACGGCCCCGCGCTGGTCTTCCCCGACGGGTTCGCGCTGGAGGCCTGGCACGGCATGCCGGTGCCCGAGGGCTTCGTCGCCTCGATGGCCGACCTGACGCCGGAGCGCATCCGGGCCGAGGAGAACGCCGAGCTGCGCCGCGTCATGCTGGAGCACTTCGGCTTCGACCGCTACCTGTCGGAGTCGGGCGCGACCCCCGTCCACAAGGACGAGACGGGCATCCTGTGGCGCATCGCCCTGCCCGACGACGAAGACGTCGTGACCGTCGAGGTGGTCAACTCGACCGCCGAACCCGACGGCACGTTCCGCACCTACTTCCTGCGGGTCCCGCCGTGGGTCCGGCGGGCCCGGCAGGGTGTCGCGTGGACGTTCGGCGTGAACGAGGAGGACTATCAGCCCGAGAAGGAGACCTGAGGCAGCACGAGGGTGAAGACGGCGCCCTCCCCGGGCGCCGTGCGCAGGTCGAGACGGCCACCGTTGGCCTCCGCCAAGGAGCGCGCGATAGCCAGTCCGAGCCCCGCGCCGCCCGGCCCCGACCTGCTGCGCGAGTCGTCGGCGCGGGTGAAGCGGTCGAACACCCGGCGGGCCTCCTCCGCGGTGAGCCCCGGGCCGTGGTCCTCGATGACCAGCACCGACTCGCCGTTCCGCGTCCCGACGCCGATGCGCACGGGGGTGCCGTCGGGGGTGTGGGCCACCACGTTCCCGACCAGGTTGGTCACCACCTGGCGCAGCCGGGCCTCGTCGCCGAGCACGGGCGCTGAAGCGGGTGGCCCGTCGTCGGGGCCGGTGAGCTCGACCGGGCGCCCCGGAGCGAGGGCGCGCAGGTCGAGGCGGGCGTCGGCGGCGAGGGTGCGCAGGTCCATGGGCGCCAGGTCCATCGGCAGGGCGTCGCCGCCCTCGTCGAGCCGGGCGAGCAGCAGCAGGTCGTCGACGAGGCGGGCCAGGCGTCCCGCCTCGCTCTCGATCCTGGCCATCGCCGGGGCGACGTCGGTCAGGCCGCCCATGCGGTAGAGCTCGGAGAACCCCTTGATGCCGACGAGCGGGGTGCGCAGTTCGTGGCCGACGTCCGCGACGAAGCGCCGCAGGCGGGCCTCCGACTCGGTGCGGGCGGCGAAGGCGTGCTCGATCTGGCCGAGCATTCCGTTGAGCGAGACCGACAGCCTGCCGACCTCGGTGTCGGGGGCCGCTTCCGGCACCCGCCTGGCGAGGTCCCCCGAGGCGATCGCGGCGGCGGTCTCCTCGATGTCCTTGAGTGGACGCAGCCCGGCCCGGATCGCGAACCATCCGGCCAGCGTGAGCAGGGCCAGCAGCGCGATCCCGGTGACGACGTAGGTGATCCGCAACCGGGCGACGGTCGCCTGCACCGCGTCGAGCGAGGCCGCCACGACCACCGAGGTGCCCGTCGTGCGCGGGACCACGAGCACCCGCCATTCGGCGCCACCCGCCGAGTCGCGCGCCTCGAACGGCCGGTCGTCGGGCCGAGAGGGGAGTTCGGGTCCGCCAGGACCATCGGGAAGACGCACCTCGGAGCTGATCTCCCCGCCGGGGCCGACCTCGGCGAGGTAGAGCCGGTTGATCAGGTCGAGGTTGGTGGAAAGGGCACCACTGGCCGCCGGCGCCCGGGAGGTGATCTCGGGCGGCATGACCGCGATGATGCCCCCGAACAGCCGGAGCTGGGTGTCCACCCGGTCGACCAGACCCGCCCTGAGCAGTCCGATCACGATCGACCCGCTCAGCAGTAGCCCGACCGCCAGCAGCGCGCAGGTGATCATCAATAGCCGGGCGCGCAACGACCTGTCACGCCAGCGGCCAATGGTTTCGCGGGAGCCCGCGCCGCTGAGCTCTGGGAGATTTGCACCAGTTCGTCGCGGCGCGTCCCGAAGTCGGCCGATCGTGCGCGGGACCCTCCATCGCCGGGTCATCGGGCCTCTCGCAGGACATAGCCGACTCCGTGAACGGTGTGGATCAGCCGAGGGCCGGTGGTCTCCAGTTTTCTGCGGAGGTAGCTGACGTAGGTGTCGACGATGCTGGTGTCGCCCGCGAAGTCGTACTGCCAGACGTCCTCCAGGATCGACGACTTGGACACCACCCGGCCCGCGTGGTCGGCCAGGTAGCCCAGCAGGCGGAACTCCGTGGGCGAGAGCTTCACCGTGACCCCGGCCCGCCGCACCTGGTGCCCCTCCACGTCGACCTCCAGATCTCCGACGACCACGGCGTGGGCGTGCGGAACACCGGTGCGGCGCAGGATCGCGCGGATGCGGGCGAGCAGTTCCGGCAGGTCGAAGGGTTTCGTCACGTAGTCGTCGCCGCCCAGCGTCAGGCCGGTGACCTTGTCGGCGGGTGAGTCGCGGGCGGTCAGGAACAGGACCGGCACCGGCGGCCGGGCCAGGTCGCGTAACCTCCGGACCACCTGGAACCCGTCGAGGTCGGGCAGCATCACGTCGAGCAGGATCAGGTCGGGCCGCAGCACCCGCACCGCCTCGACCGCCTCGGTGCCGGTGGCCGCCGAGCTCACCTCGAACCCGGCGAAGCGCAGGGTCGCCGACAGCAGTTCGCGTACCGTCGGCTCGTCGTCGACGACCAGCAGTCGCTCCTTCACCCTGACATCATGCGTCCCGCCTGCGGAACACCGCGTAGGCGGCGGCCAGCAGCAGGAGCGCCCAGGCGCAGGTCACGGCGATGCCCGCCCACGGTCCCGGCAGCGTGGGGTCGCCGTCGAGGCTGAGCAGGCGCAGCCCGGCCGTCACCGGCCAGTAACTCAGGATCAGCCGGGCCAGCCACTCGGGGTAGAGCGAGGCCATCGCCGGGACGAACACCCCGATCACGATGGTGACGATCAACGCGCCGGCCGTGCTGCGCACCAGGCAGCCGAGGGCCAGCCCGATCAGGCCGAGCAGGGCCAGCAGCAGCCCCGGCCCGGCCAGCACCCGGAGCATGCCCGGGTCGGTCAGCGGGGTGACCGGCACGCCGCGCGAGGTCAGCGCGGCCCGGCCGACGAAGACGACCACGAGTCCCGTCACCGTCCCCAACGCCAGGGTCACGCCGAAGCAGACCACCGCCTTGGCCGCGAGCACCCGTCCACGGCGGGGCACGGCGGTCAGGGTGAGCGTCATCGTCCGGGTCTGGTGTTCGACGGTGAACGACCGCAGCCCCAGGTAGCCGACGGCGATCTGCACGAAGATCAGGGGCCGGAAGTCCGGGCCCGGCCCGGGTTCCACGGCCGGAGACAGGCCGAACATGAAGGCGAACAGGGCGCCCAGCCCGACGATCGCGGCGACAGTGAACCAGGTCGACCGGGTCGACCACGTCTTGGCCCATTCGGAGCGGATCGCGGCGGTCATCGGGTCAGCTCCATGAACGCCTCTTCCAGGGATGCGTGGCGGGGGGTGAGCTCGTACAGGACCACTCCTTCATCGGCGGCGAGCTCGCCGATCCGCCGCGCGTCCATCCCCCGGACGACCAGTTCGTCCCCGGAGGAATCGACGGCCGAGGCACCGCCGGTGACGAGCGTCTGCGCGAACCGGCGGGGTTCCGGGGTCCGCACCAGCACCCCGTCGGGGCGGGCGAACGCCTCGACGGTGGTGTCGGCGACCAGCCGCCCGCGCGCGACCACGATCAGCCGGTCGGCGGTCACCGCCGTCTCGGCCATCAGGTGGCTGGAGACCAGGACGGTCCGCCCCTCGGCCGCGAGCTCGCGGAGGAGGCCGCGGATCCAGACGATGCCCTCGGGGTCGAGCCCGTTGACCGGTTCGTCGAGGATCAGCACGCCGGGGTCGCCCAGCAGCGCGGCGGCCAGCCCGAGCCGCTGCCGCATCCCCAGGGAGAACCCGCCCGCGTGCCGATGGGCCACCGAGGTCAGCCCGACCAGGTCGAGCACCTCGTCCACCCGTTGCCGCCGCAGGCGGTTGCTCACCGCGAGCCACCTCAGGTGGTCGCGCGCGGAACGGCGGGGGTGTACGGCCCCCGCGTCCAGTAACGCCCCGACCGCCCGCATCGGCTCGGGCAGATCGGCGAGCCGCGCCCCGAGGATCCGGGTGCGGCCCGACGAGGGGGCGTCGAGGCCGAGGATCAGGCGCATCGTGGTCGTCTTCCCCGCGCCGTTCGGCCCGAGGAACCCGGTCACCGCGCCCGGCTTGACGTCGAAGGTGAGGTCGTCGACGGCGATGACGTCGCCGTGGCGTTTGCTCAGTACGTCCACTTCGATCATGGGGCCGAGCATGCGCCTCCGGGCTGCGGGCTTTCTGTACGGTTCTGTGAGACCCCTGTGAATCACAACTGTGAGTCAGAGCCCGGCGGGGATCCGTTCGAGGATGCCGCCGGTGAAGACGTCGTACAGCCCAGTCGGTTCGAGGTGGACGTAGCCGATGTGGCAGTCGCACTCCAGTTTCGGGCAGGCCGCCGGGCCGAGCCGGGAGCGGAACGTGCCGTCGTAGAGGTTGCCCAGCACCGTCGGGATGAAGTGGCAGCGCCGGACGGTGCCGTCGCCGTCGACGGAGATGACCGTGTCACCGGTGCGGCACGCCTGTCCCGCGCTCAGGTGCGGGAAGCGGCTGTAGTGGAACAGCGGGTCGATCTCCTGCCACCGAGCCGCCTCCTCGTCGGTGTAGGTGCGGCCCTCCTCGGCGTTGATCCACAGGTAGGTGCCGGTGGGCAGGTCGCGCCGCAGGCGGCGGGCGTCGTCGAGGTGGGCGGGGTCGCCGACCACGCCGACGCTGTGGCGGACCTTCAGGCCCGTGACCTTGGCCAGGAAGCGCTCGTAGGTGATCTGGGTCGGGTGGTAGGTGACCCAGAGCGCCAGTTTCTCGGGGTCGGCGGCGTCGAGCCAGGTGGTGCGGGTGCTGAGGTTGGTCTGGATGGCGACGCGGCGGATGTTGGGCTGGTGGCTGAGCTCGGTCATCGCCTCGCGGTACCACGACCTGACCAGGCCCTCGCCCCATGGCGTGAACAGGATGCTCAGGTCGTGGTCCTGCTCCCGCGTCCAGGCGGTGAAGCGGAGCAGCGCGGCCCGGTCGGCGCGGAGCTGTTCGGGGGTGTCACGGCGTTTGCCGAACGGGCAGTAGGCGCAGTCGTAGTCGCAGCTCGCCAGCGGGCCCCGGTAGAGGATCGTGAGGTGCGTCATCGGGCGTCGTGGCCGGCCATGAGGGTGCGGACCTCGTCGGAGAACAGGGCGGGGCCGATCCCGTCGGAGTGGGCGAGGCCCTCGTCGGTCAGGCGCAGGGTGGAGTCGTCGCGGATCAGCCAGTGGCCGGGGACCGCCGAGACGTCGGGCTCGTCGCCGAACCGGGCGCGGTAGAGGGCGAGGTCGAGGCCGTCCTTCTGGAGGAGGCTCTGGATCGTGTGGCGGCGGCGCTGTTCGGGCTCGGACACGGTGAAGCCGATCAGGGCCTTCGTGAAGTCGTCCCGGACCACGTAGTCGTCGATGATCGAGCGCACGTGGCGGGCGCCGACCGCGTATTCGTGGGAGTAGTGCAGGGTGCTCGTGTACGACCGCGCGCCGCACCCCACGCTCGCCATGCCGTCGGTCTGGCAGCAGTAGTCGGTCGACGTGCCCGTGCCGGGGAGGCGGAACATCCGCATGGAGACCTGCTCGTAGCCCTGCGAGATCAAGAAATCGCGGCCCTCACGGTAGAGCTCCATGCGCTGGTCGTCCCAGTCGCGGCCGATCTTCCCGAGGCCGGTGAGGGGGCGTACGTAGAGCGGGTAGAGGTAGAGCTCCTCGGGCCGCCACCGCAGCGCGGTCGTCAGCGAGTGGAGCCAGGAGGCGGCCGTCTGGCCGTCGATGCCGTAGATGAGGTCGATGTTGAGGATCGGGAAGCCGGTCGCCCGGATCGCGTCGAGCGCCTGCTCGACCTCGGCCCGCTTCTGCGGCCGGACCGCCGAGCGCGCCTCCTCGTCGATGAAGCTCTGCACCCCGATGGAGATCCGCGTCGCGCCGCGTTCCTTCAGCACCGCCAGCCGGTCGGGGGTCGCGGTCGCCGGGGAGGTCTCCACGGAGAGCGGCATCGACCCGTAGGGCGCGATCTTGCCGGTGATGTCGAACAGGCGGCTGAGCTCGAACGGGCTCAGGTAGGTCGGGGTGCCGCCGCCGATCGCCCCCGTGGTGAACGCCGGGTCGAGCGCGTCGGAGAGCGCGAGGGTCTCGCGTTCGAGCGCGTCGAGGAAGGCCGCGACCAGTTCTTCGGGGGCGCCCGTGCGGGTGAACAGGTTGCAGAAGCCGCAGCGCATCTCGCAGAACGGGATGTGCGCGTAGAACGACCCGGCCTTCTCGCCGCGCCAGACGTCGGTCAGCGCGGGGCGGGGGTCGAGGGGGCGGTACGCGGTCTTGTGGGGATACGCGTAGACGTAACTCTCATACGGACTGATCATCGGAGCTCCGGTCGAGGACGAACTCGGCGTAGGGGACGGTCCAGACGACGTCGTGCGCGACCCGGTGTCCCACATGACCGTCTTCACCGTAGGCGGTCCCGTGATCGGAACAGACGATCACGAAGCACGGGCGGCGCCGGGTCATCAGGCCGAACAGCCGGGGGATGTGCCGGTCGACGTACTCCAGCGCCGCCGCGTGCGACTCGATCGAGTCGTCGGCGGCGCCGGGGAGGTAGAACCGGTTGGGCTGGTGCATCGCGGCGACGTTCAGGAAGAGGAAGACCGGGTCCTGGACGCCGCCCAGCACCTCCTCCACCCGATCGAGCTGCCGTTCGAAGCCGTCGGGCGCGGTGACCCCGAACGACGGGGCCCAGTGGCTCTCCTGGAACAGCCCCGGCAGCACCGAACCGAGCGGGCTGAGCTCGTTGAAGAACCCCACCCCGCCGACGCAGACGGTGCGGTATCCGGCCTTGGCCAGCCCGGCGGGCAGGTCGGGCGCGTCGAACACCCACGTCTGCGGCGCGGTGGTCGCGCTGCCGGGGAACGCCGCCGCGAACGGCCGGTCGTGCGGACCCGGGGTGACGGGCGTCGGGAGGAACCCGGCGAACATCGCGCTGTGGGAGGCGAACGTGAAGCTTCCGGGGCTGTGCCGCTTCTCCCAGGTCAGGAACCGGCCGAACCCGGGGGTGCGGCCCTCGGCCATCAGGCGTTCGGCGACGTCGTAGCGCAGGGTGTCGAGGGTGACGAGCAGGATGTCGTGGGTGCCCACGATCGCGTTCATGTCGCGCACGGCCGCCACCCCGCCGCGATGGCCTTCGCCTCGCACTCGTAGGTCGACAGCCCGCTCCCGTCGAGCGCGCCGAGACCCGGCAGCAGGTCGCCGAAGGCGTTGACCTCGGCCACGGCCATCGAGCGCCAGTCGGTGCCGATCATCAGGTCGACGCCGGTCATCAGGCTGCCGGGGAAGCACGCGGCGGTCCGGGCGCAGACGTCCATCGCCTCGTCCCACCGCTCGCCGAGCCGGGCCCGGATCTCCCCCAGGTCGCCCCGTTGCCCGCCGAGATGCAGGTTGGTCATCGGCACGCGGCTCACCCGGGCCACCGCGTGGGTCGGCCGCCCGGCCACCGTCACGACGCGCAGGTCGAAACAGCCTCCGGCCACCGACGCCTTCGGGAACCAGCGCTCGACGTGGAGCCCGTCGGGGGCCAGGGCGTCGACCAGATGGGCGACGGTCCTCTCGTCGGTGTACGTCTTCACCGCCAGCGAGTTGCGCAGGTCCACCGTGGCCGAGGTGACGGCGCGCAGGCGGGTGCCGGAGGTCTCGAAGGCGATCACGCCCGAGGCCGAACTGCCGTGGGCGGGCTTGACGAACACCCTCGGCCACGACCGGGAGCGCATCTGCTCCCGCAGGTCGTCGTAGGAGGTGACCGTCGTGCCGCCGGGGACCGGGATGCCCCTGCCGTCGAGGAAGGCGTGGCAGCGGCGCTTGTCGAACATCGTGGCGATCTCGCCGACGTCGGCCAGCAGCTCGCCGCCCGCCGACGCGACGCGGTCGAGCCCGGCGGTGAAGCGGGCGTACCAGGTCGCGCCTCCCCCGGTTCTGGTCGGGTCGCCCTCGCCCCGGAGCAGGGCGTCGGCCTCGGCGGATTCGCCGGGTGACTCGATGCGTACGAGACCGGAGAGATCGAGGTCTCCCCCGGTCAGCACGTGGGTCCACGGAACCACGGTGATCTCGCCGAGGCCGTGGGTGCGGGCCGCCGCGCCGAACATCTCGGCGCGGCGGTCACCGGGGGTGCCGACGACGATCACTCGTTCACCGCGGTGTAGAGCCAGCCCTCGTCCTCTTCGGGGTCGAGCTGCTCGTCGAGGTCGAGGTCGACGGTGGGGAGGGCGGCGCGCAGGCGGGCCGTCATCGCGTCGGACAGGTAGTGGTGGTGCAGGTCGAGGCGGCGCAGGTGGCTGAGCGGCTGGCCGCTGAGCAGGGCCTCGCCGCCCTCGTCGGTCAGGGTGCCGAGCGACAGGGCGAGGGTGTCGAGCCGGGCGACGATCGGCGCGGTGGCGACGGCGGTGGCGACGTCGTTCTGACGGTCGCTGTCCTGCAGTCCGAGGTGACGGAGGGCGGGCAGGTGGTCGCCGGTCAGGATGGGGCCGAGGTCCTCGGCCGAGTAGTCGCCGCCGTATTCGTCGACGCCGAGCCACAGCTCCAGGTGTTCGAGCGCGGGGAACTCGCACCCGGCGAGGCCGCGGACGAACTCACCGCTGAGGCCGCCGCTCTCGACCCGGAGCATGCGCAGATTCTCGTGCCGGATCGGGGAGATCCGCAGGCCGGTGCCGCCGCGGGTGTCGAGGCGTTCCAGGCCGGGCATCGCGGCCAGCAGCGGGGTGAGGTCGCCCTGCTGGATCCAGGAGATCTCGTTGGCCTCCTGGGGGATCGCCCCGAGGAAGATCGCGCGCAGCGCCGGAAGCCGGTGGGCCTCGGCGGCCAGCTTGTCGATGACCAGCTGGGCGGAGCTGTCGTAGTCCCAGGACAGGACGAGGGCGCGCACCTCTTCGAGGGCGACCTCCGCGAAGAAGGCGTCGAGGTCGTCCTTCCCCTCGTACATCAGCTCCCAGGCCGGCTCGGCGGGCGGGTTCTCGTCGGCGTCGCCGAAGTCGGCCGGCCGCAGGCCGGCGTAACCGTCGTCGAAGGCGTCGTCAACCTCGGGACGGGCGGGCAGGTCGAGGGAGATCTCGGTCATTCGGACACCGCCACGTAGAAGCCGTCGTCGTCGGGTTGCCGGTCGTTCAGGTCGACGTCGACCCCCGCGAGGGCCGTGGCCACCCGGGCGGTCATGGTCTCGCTGAGGTAGTGATGGTGCAGGTCGAGCGCGGACAGGTGGGTCAGCGGCTGGCCGCTGAGCAGCGCCTCGGCGCCCGCGTCGGTCATGGTGCCCATCGACAGGTCGAGCACGTCGAGCCGGGCCACGATCGGGGCGGCGGCCACGGCGGCGGCGACGGCGTCCTGCTGGTCGCTGTCCTGCAACCCCAGCCGCTTCAGGGCCGGGAGGTGGTCACCGGACAGGATCGGCGCCAGGTCTTCGACGGTGTAGTCGCCGCCGTACTCCTCGACGCCCAGCCAGAGGTCGAGGCGCTCCAGGGCGGGGAACTCGCAGCCGGCGACGCCGCGCACGAAGTCGCCGCTCAGGCCGCCGCTCTCCACCCGCAGGACGCGCAGCTTCTCGTGCCGGACGGGTTTCACCAGCAGGCCGTCGCCGCCCCGGACCTCCAGGCGCTCCAGGTCGGGGAACGCGGTCAGCAGCGGCGTGATGTCGCTCTGCTGGATCCAGGTGATCTCGCACTGGTCGCGGTCGATCTCGCCCAGGTAGAGGTCCCGCAGCGCCGGGAGCCGGTCGGCGTTGGCGGCCAGCTTCGCGACGATCGCCGCCGAGCTCACCTGCCACACCTCGAACCAGTGGCCGATGACGATGCTGGTCACCGTGTCGGTGTCGTCTTCGGCGAAGAAGGCGTCGAGCTCCTTGACGATGTCGCCGTCGACGACCTCGAACAGCCGCGACTGGCGCAGGTCGTCGATCATTCGGACACCGCCACGAAGAACCAGTCGTCCCGCCGCCGCTGCCGGGCGTGGAGCTTCACGCCGACCTCGGGAAGCGCCTTCTGGAGGCGGGCCGCCATCGGCTCGCTGAGGAAGTTGTGGTGCAGGTCGAGCACCTTGAGGTGGCTGAGCGGCTGGCCGCTGAGCAGCGCCTCGGCGCCCGCGTCGGTGAGCGTGCCCATCGACAGGTCGAGTTCCTCGAGCCGGGCCACGACGGGCGCGGACGCCACGGCGGCGGCGATCTCGTCCTGCTGCTCGCTGTCCTGGAGCCCGAGGTGCTTCAGGGCGGGCAGGCGTTCCCCCGACAGGATCGGGGCCAGGTCGGCGATGGTCGTGTTGCCGCCGTAGCGCTCGACGCCGAGCCACAGTTCGAGGTGTTCCAGCGCCGGGAAGTCGCAGGCGGCGACCGAAGAGACGAACGAGCCGTGCAGGCCGCCGCTCTCGACCCGGAGGGTGCGCAGCCTCTCGTGCCGGAGCGGGGTGAGGCTCAGGCCGTCGGCGCCCCTGATGGAGAGATACTCCAGGTCGGGGAACGCGGTCAGCAGCGGCGTGATGTCGCTCTGCTGGATCCACGAGATCTCGCACAACTCGGGGTCGATGTCGCCCAGCGTCAGCGCGCGCAGCCCCTTGAGCCGGTGGGCGTTCTCGGCCAGCTTCGCCACGATGGGCGCCGAGCTCTCCTCATAGGGCTCGGCCCACTGGCCGATGGTGATGGCCGCCACGTTCTCGGTGCCGCCGCGTTCGAGGAACTCGTCGATCTCCGCGAGGATGTCTTCTTCGACGACGTCGAAGACCTGGGCCTGACCGTGGTCGACGGTCACTCGGCCACCGACACATAGATCCAGTCGTCGCGGTTCTTGCGCTGCTCCAGGTCGAGCTCGGCGTCGCCCACGGCCGTCCGCAGCCGCTCGGCCATCGGCTCGGTCACGTAGTTGTGCCGCAGGTCGAGCACCTTGAGGTGGCTGAGCGGCTGCCCGCTGAGCAGCGCCTCGGCCCCCTCGTCGCCGAGCGTCCCCATGGCGAGCGACAGCACGTCGAGGCGGGCCACGATCGGGGCGGCGGCCACGGCGGCGGCGATCTCGTCCTGGTGGTCGCTGTCCTGGAGCCCGAGGTGCTTCAGGGAGGGCAGGTTGTCACCGGCCAGGATCGGCGCCAGGTCGCCGACCGTGGAGTCGCCGCCGTAGTTGTCGATGCCGAGCCACAGGTCGAGGTGCTCAAGAGCGGGCAGGTGCGACCCGGCGACCGCACGGACCACCTCGGCCGGCAGCCCGCCGGTCTCGAACCGCAGCACCCGCAGCGCGTCGTGCCTGACGGGTGAGAGCGCCAGGCCGCTGCCGCCGCGCACCTCCAGGCGCTCCAGCTTGGGGAAGGTGGTGAGCAGCGGGGTGATGTCGGACTGCTGGATCCAGGAGATCTCCGCCTCCTCCGACTGGATCGCCCCGATGAAGATCGCCCGCAGCTCGGGGAAGCGGTGGGCGTTCTCGGTCAGCATCTTGACGATCACCGACGAGTCGGTGTCGTAGGCCTGCTCCCAGCACCCGATGACCAGCGCCCGCACCTCTTCGACGGCGACCTGGTCGAGGAAGACCTGCAGGGTGCCCGCGAAGGCGCCCTCTTCGGCGTCGTAGGCCTCGGGCTCGGCGATCCGCCAGGCCACCGTGCCGGCGGGCGGGAGCTTCTCGTCATCGTCGTCGGGCGGGAAGACGAAGACGTCGAGACCGGCGTAGCTCCGGTCGTACAGGTCCCACGGATCGGGGTGGAGGTTATCCGGAAGGATTGTCAACATGGGCCACGTTCCTATCAGAATGCACGGACAAATCACTCGGCAACAGCGACATATGGGGTCACTTCCACCCCATCGGACCAGTCGCCGGCCCGTTCGAGGTCGAGGTCGACACCGGGCAGCGCCTTCTCCAGCCGGTCGATCATGGCGCGGCTGAGGAAGTTGTGGTGCAGGTCGAGGGCGCGCAGATGGGTGAGCGGCTGACCGCCCAGCAGGGCCTCGGCCCCCACATCGGTCAGCTCGCCGATCGACAGCGCGAGGGACTCCAGGCGGGCCACGATCGGGGCGGTGGAGACCTGGGCGGCGATCTCGTCCTGGCGCTCGCTGTTCTGCAGGCCCAGATGGCGCAGTGACGGGAGCCGCTCTCCGGTCAGAAGGGGTTCGAGATCCTCGGCGGTGTGGTCGCCGCCGTATTCCCGGATGCCGAGCCAGAGCTCAAGGTGTTCCAGCGCGGGCAGGTCGCTGGCGCCGATCGATCGGACCAGTTCTCCGGGCATGCAGCCGCTCTCGATCCGTAACATCTTGAGCGCTTCGTGCCGGAGGGGTCCGAGGGCGAGCTCTTCGGATCCGTAGCGGATCTCCAGCCGTTCGAGGCGGGGGAAGGCGGCCAGCAGCGGATTGAGGTCACATTGCGTGATCCAGGTGATCTCATATTGCTCGGGGCCGGCCGCGCCCAGGAACAGCGCCCGCAGTTCGGGCAGGCGGTGGGCGTTGGCGGCGAGGATCGCGTAGTCACCTTCGGGATCGTCGGCACGCCCGCAGACGAGGGCCCGGACCCGCCGGGTGTCGACCTTGTCGAAGAAGGAGGCCATGAGCCCGCGGTAGTCGAGATTCAGCCACCACGCCTCCGCATCGGAATCGATGGCCATGCCTGATTCGTAGTGCGCCACCTCGTATCCGGCGTAGTGGTGGTCGTGGGTTTCCCATCCCGGCGGCGTGCGCATGACGCCAGTTCCTACCAGGCCCCGCCGACAGAAACGCGGACCGGCTGCTCCGGAGCCCCCCGGAGCAGCCGGTGTTCATGGCGCGATCAGCCGGGCTGCTTCACGCCGTTCACCGTCAGGGTGTACGGCGCGTACTGCTGGCCCGTCTCGGTCGGCTCGTCGTAGGCGACGATGGCCACGATCTTGGTGAACGGCCGGGCGAGCAGGAGCTCGAGGCGGTTCAGGTTGATCGTGCCCTTGCCGTTGAACTCGACCTGGGCGGCCACGTGGTGCTTCTCGTCGAGGCCCACCAGGCGGACGTTCCAGTTGTGGACGGCGGTCGGCTTGATCTCGGTGAACGACTTGAACGGCGTCAGGCTGGAGCCGTCGCTCACCGTGGTGCCGCCGAGGGTGACGTCGTCGACGGACAGGCCGCCCTCGTTGACGCCGCCGTCGGAGACGTACTGGAACCCGAGCAGGACGCTCTGGCCCGCGTAGGCCGACAGGTCGAAGGTGTGCGGTTCGAAGCCGGTCGTGGCGCCGTTCAGCGACGGGCCGAGCGGGCCCGGGACCGTCTGGTCGCCGGCGACGGGGGTGTAGGTGCTGCCGCCGTCGGTGGAGACGACGACGTAGCCGTAGTCGTAGCCCTCCTCGGCGCCGTACTTGGCGAGCAGGCGCAGGGTGGGGTCGGCGGCCGGGACGGTCACCTGGGTCACGGCGCTGACGTTGAGGTTCTCCTCGTTGCCCGACCACAGGACCGGGTTGCCGTTGCGGTCGGGGTCGTTGGAGACGACCGTCCAGGCCAGGGGCAGGGCGGGCAGGCCGGTGGCGCCGGTGAACTTCAGGTTCTTGAGTTCGCTGCCCTTGAAGGGCGTGCCGTTGGCCTTCTGGAGGGTCACGTAGTCGGCGCCGTTGGGGGCGGCTCCGGGGGTGTCGTAGGCGTCGGGGTTGGCGAGGTTGACGGTGGAGCTCAGCGACGCCGAGGTGACGCGTGACTTGGGCACGCCGAGCACGATGCCGGTGCGGCTCTCCACGATCCGGTCGAGGAGCACCATCGACTGGTAGTCGTGCATGACCCGCCAGAGGTCGGCGCCCTCGGCGTCGAGGGCCGCTTCGAGGCTGGCCAGGCCCTGGTGTTCGCCGTCGCGGTGCAGCGTGGACATGAAGTCGGCGCCGTAACGGTCGTACAGGAAGAGCATCATCTCGTAGGCGTTGCCGTAGTCGGCGAGCACCTCGCTCGGCGCGCCCTCACCCCAGAGGGTCAGGGAGTTCTGCGGGCCGCCGCACTGCCTCGGATTGGGGTTGTACGGCGCCTGCACGCTCCCGTAGCCCTGGAAGCAGTAGATGTGGCTGTCGGCGCCCCGCTCGTTGATGGTCGCCTTGGCGTTGACGTAACCGGTGAGGGTCTGGGCGAAGTCCGACAGGCCCTCGTTGATCCAGTTCCCCTCGAACGGGTCGGTGTAGTACATGAGCAGGTGCTGCCACTCGTGCGCGAACGTGCCCTCGTAGGCGTTCGGGCGGGTCGGGCGGCTGGTGCACGGGTCGGCCGTCGGCTCGTCGGGCGGGTTGTCGCCGGTGCGGTGGGCCCAGTCGAAGGCGTCGATGGTCATCACGTTGCGGTCGACGCGCTCGTTGATGCCCGAGGAGAAGAAGCCCGCGATGTACGTCGGGGCCGCCGGGAAGTCGTAGAAGTTGTCGTCGCGGACGTTGTCGATCAGGGCGACGGTGTTGTCGCCCTCGCCACTGTAGTCACCCGGGATGCGGGCGTTCGACCCGTCGCGGTCGGGCGGCGTGGAGAACGCCGCCGTCTCCTTCGGGTACATGTTCGTGTCGAACTCGTTGATGAAGTAGGCGACCTGCGCGTCGGTGACCGTCGTGGAGTTCGGGATCTGCGCACGGCAGTCCCCGGCCGGGAACGACAGATCGTTCGCGACCCACACCTCGATCTTGTCGCCGACGCCGCGCAGCGTGAACGCCTTCGGGAACGGCGCGGGGTTGGGCAGGGTGTCGTCGATGGCCAGCCAGTTGCGGACCGTGCCCACGGGGGGCGTCACGGCCGCCGCGGCGGTCTTCCTGGCCTTGGACGGTTCGTACCGCGTGGGCAGATCGAGCTTCTGGCCCTGGAAGGTGTCGCCGGTCTTGCCGTCCCAGTGCCGGAAGTCGTTCAACGGCGCGGAGGTGGCGGGGGCGGCGGCGCTGGCCGTCGCCGGGAGGAGCGTCACCAGCGGGAGGGCGAGGGCGGTGACTGCTAACGCGATGACACGACTGCGTGTCATGAAACCCCCTTCGGGTGCTGCTGCGGCTGCATGACAGACCGCACTGACACAAAGTGACTATCCGGATGGAGGTAGGGCCAACAAGCATGACATCTGCCAATAAATATCCGTCACTTTGGCGGTAAGCGCCGCTTCCTCACATCACCCGGGGAAAACAGTGAGCGCCGTACCGGAAAAAGAGGAAGCCATTAAGGCACCAGAAATCGCCTGATAGTGGTGCACCCGATGCCGGGGGTACTCACTGCCCGTGACTATGTTGGGGGCATGCAAGCGGTTCAGCTCAGTTCGGCCAAGGGCCGCTGGATTCTCGTGACCACGGTGCTCGGCTCGGGCATGGCGCTCCTCGACGGCACCGTCGTCAACGTGGCGCTGCCCGACCTCGGCCGCGCCCTGAACGCCGACATCGAGGGCCTCCAGTGGACGATCAACGCCTACACCCTGACCCTCGCCGGGCTGATCCTGCTGGGCGGCTCCCTGGGTGACCGCTACGGCCGCCGCAAGATCTTCGCGATCGGCGTCGTCTGGTTCGCCATCGCCTCAGCGTTGTGCGGCCTGGCGCCCAGCATGGAGACCCTGATCGCGGCCCGCGCCCTGCAGGGCATCGGCGGCGCCCTGCTCACCCCGGGTTCGCTGGCGATCATCCAGGCCACGTTCTCGGCGGAGGACCGGCCGAAGGCGATCGGCGCCTGGTCGGGCCTGGGCGGCGTCGCCGCCGCCATCGGGCCGCTGCTGGGCGGCTGGATCGTCGAGACGATCGGCTGGCGCTGGGTCTTCCTGATCAACCTGCCGCTGGCCGTGATCGTGCTGCTCATCGCGATGAGACACGTCCCGGAGACCCGCGACGAAGAGGCCGCCGGCAAGTTCGACGTGCTCGGCGCGGCGCTGGCGGCGGTCGGCCTGGCCGCGCTGACCTACGGCCTGATCGAGATCGAATACGTGCCGATGGTGCTGGGCGTGGTGATCCTGGCCGGGTTCGTGATCGTCGAGCACCACCGGGGCGCCCAGGCGCTGGTGCCGGTGACGATCTTCAGGAACCACACCTTCACCGCCGTCAACGTCGTCACGCTGTTCATGTACGCCGCCATGGGCGTGGTGTTCTTCCTGCTGGTGCTCCAGCTACGGACGGTGTCCGGGTTCTCCCCGTTCGCCGCGGGTTCGGCCCTGGTGCCGCTGACGCTGCTCATGCTGGTCCTGTCGCCCTACTCGGGCGAGCTGGCCCGCCGCATCGGCCCGCGCTGGCCCATGACGGTCGGCACCCTGCTGTCCGGGATCGGGTTCATGTGGATGAGCCGCATCGGGCCCGGCGCCCACTACCTGACCGACGTGCTGCCGCCGGTGACCCTGTTCGGCCTCGGCCTGTCGGCGACGGTCGCGCCGCTGACGGCGACCGTGCTGGCCAGCGCGTCGCAGCGGCAGGCGGGCATCGCGAGCGGGGTCAACAACGCCGTCGCCAGAACCGGCAGCCTGCTGTCGGTCGCGGCGATCCCGCCGCTGGTGGGGCTGACCGGGGAGGCGTACAAGAACCCCGCGCTGTTCGACGCGGGGTTCCAGCTCTCCATGTACGCGTGCGCCGGGATGATGGCGATCTCCGCGCTGATTTCCCTGACGGGAATCAGAATCCGTTTCTAGCCGAGGCCGAATCCGAACAGGCCGTCGCCCTCGGCCAGTTTCTTCCCGTTCTTATTCACGCCCGGATACGAACCCTTTTTCACGCTGCCCCGGAAAAGCGTGATCTCGCCGCGCGTCGGGGCGCCGACGACGAGGTTCCCGCCGACCACCGCGACCGCGGCGCCGAACTCGGCGCCCTTCGGGCCGGGGATGAGCAGGTTGTGGTTCTTGGTCAGGCCGCCGGTCCGCGTCCCGGCGAGCACCTGGACGGCGTTCTCGCCCGGCACGCCGACCACGAGTTCGTCGTCGCCGTCGCCGTTGAGGTCACCCGCGGCCAGGGAGGTGCCGAAGCGGTCGTACATGACGGCGTCCCCGGCCAGGGTGTTCTGGGTCCAGGCCTCGGCGGTGGCCGGGCGCAGGCCGCTCGGCGAGCCGTAGACGACGTCGACGGCGCCCTCGCCGTAGTCGCCGGCCCGCTGGAGCGACGACAGGCCCTCGCCGGGCACGCCGATCGCCAGGTCGTCGTGGCCGTCGGCGTTGAAGTCGCCGGTGGCCAGGGAGGCGCCGAAGGCGTCCCAGCTCTCCGAGAGGCCGTCGATGCCGTAGGTCTCCTGGGAGTAGAGCAGGCGGCGACCCTTGGAGACCAGTGTCACGGTGCCCTCGCCCTGGCGGATGAGGTTGGCGCCGGGGGCGCCGATGGCCAGTTCGTCGGTGCCGTCGCCGTTGAAGTCGCCGGTCGCCAGGGCCTCGCCGAACTGGTCGGTGACGGCGCCGCCCTCGTTCTTGATCCGGCGCAGCTTCGCGCCCTGGCCCCAGACGTAGACCGAGCCGCCGCCGGGGGCGCCGATGGCGAGTTCGTCGTCGCCGTCGCCGTCGAGGTCGCCTGCCGCCAGGGCCGCGCCGAAGCGGTCTCCCCCGCTGCCGGGAAGGGTGACGACCTTCCGGTCCGTGAGGCCGAAGAGGATCTCGACGACGCCGTGGCCGTCGGCGCCGTTCAGCGGCCCGTCGTCCTCCTCGGAGGCGCCGATCGCGAGGTCGGTGCAGCCGTCGTCGTCGAAGTCCCCGGTCGCCAGGGCCGCGCCGAACATGTCGCCCGGTTCGGGGTCGTCCTGGGTGATCGTCAGGGTCTCCCGCAGATCGACGAACACCCGCACCGCGCCCGCTCTGACCTGGCCGTCCACCGTCGCGTAGGGCTGCGCGACGGCCAAGACGCCGGTCGTGGCGCAGGCGGGGGCGAGGCCCACGAGAAGGGGCAGGCTCAGCACCGCGACACCGAAGATCATGCGAACCTCCGCTCACCCGACGGGACGGTGAAACGGGCCGAGGTCTTGGCCGGGGCGCCCGGACGGCTGATGTAGTCGAGGGTGCGGAAGTCGGCGGTCAGTTCCTCGGCCGACAGGCGGGCCAGGATGTAGCCGCGGCGCTGGTCGAGGTACTTGATGTGCGGGTTCTCGGCACGGAGCGCGGACATCCGCTCGGTGTCGCGGTAGCCGTCGCCGTCGCTGGCGATCGAGGTCGCGACCAGCTCGACGCCGACGTTGGTGCTGGGGTCGTCGAAGTCGGTCCGCAGTTCCGCCGCGTGGTGGATGTGCGCGTCGCCGGTGAGCACCACCGGGTTGCTCACCCCCGCCATCCCGCGAAGCAGCTGGTTGCGCTCGGCGGCGTAGCCGTCCCAGGAGTCGAGGTTGACCTCGCGGCCGGGGCCGTACTTGAGGTCCTTCTGGGTCATCACGATCTGCTGGCCGACCAGGTTCCACTGGGCCGGGGAGTCGCGCAGGCCGTCGACCAGCCACTTGTGCTGGCCCTTGCCCAGGAGGCTGCGGCCGTCGTCGAGCCGGTCGTCGCAGCCGGCGCGGACACCGTCTTCACACGCCTGGTCGTCGCGGAACTGGCGGGTGTCGAGCAGGTGGAAGCGGGCCAGCGGGCCCCACGAGACGCGCCGGTTGATGGTGATCGAGGCGCCCTTGGGCACGCTGGCCTTCCGGAGCGGCATGTTCTCGTAGTAGGCCTGGAAGGCGAAGGCCCGGCGCTGGTCGAAGGCGGGCGCGTCGGTCGAGGAGACGCCGGCGGCCCAGTTGTTCTCGATCTCGTGGTCGTCGAAGGCGACCAGCCACGGCGCGACCGCGTGGGCGGCCTGGAGGTCCGGGTCGCTCTTGTACTGGGCGTGCCGCATCCGGTAGTCGGCCAGCGTCGCGCACTTCACGCCGCCCGAGTGGGTGCGGATGTTGCCGAACGGGGCGGTGTAGCCGTTGGGCTGGTACTCGTACATGTAGTCGCCCAGGTGGACGACCAGGTCGGGCTCCTGCTCGGCCAGCCGCTTGTAGGCCGTGTAGTAGCCGTGCTCCCAGTGGGCGCAGGCCGCGATGGCGAACGCCAGGGGCGACAGCGTCGTCGGGCTGGTGCGGGTGCGGCCGACGGGCGAGACGGAGTTCTCGGCGCGGAAGCGGTAGAAGTACTCCCGGCCCGGCTGGAGGCCGCGTAATTCGACGTGCACGCTGTGCGCGGACCTGGCCGAGGCGACGGCCGTCCCATCGCGCACGATGGTCGCGAAGTTCTCGTCTGTGGACACCTGCCACTTCACGTCGATGTCCCGCGAGGGCATCGAACCCCGGCCGTCGGCGCCGTAGGGATCGATCACCAGACGGGTCCACAACACGAAGCCATCAGGGGCGGGGTCTCCCGAGGCCACGCCGACGCCGAAGGGATCGGTCTTCAGGGCGCGCGAGGGGAGAGACGGAAGGGCGGGCGCGGCGGCGGCCAGGATCACGCCGGTGATGAACGATCTGCGCTGCACTCTGACAGTGCAGACGTCCCGTCTGTCGGAATTCTTTTACGCCTCTGACCAGCACGGGAACCAAAAATGAACAGCTGTGGCCGTACCCGTTGTCAATGAACGCCAGGCGTCCGTCAGCCGTCTTCTTCCAGGCCGGAGATGAATGCCTCGATCTGTTCGCACACCTCGTCGTCACCTGCCTCGCGGAAGGCGGCCAGCGCCTCCTCGGCGGTGATCTCCGCCTCGGCGAGCCGCCCGAGCCGCGCGTAGGCCTCGGCCAGCGACAGGCGGGCGTACCGGACCGGCTCCATGGTGCCGACGGCGACGTACTGCGCGACGGCCTCGATCAGGTCGTCGAGCGCCTCGGGGACCATCCCGAGCTGGAGCTTCAGGCCGCCCCGGTCGTGGTGGACACCCGCGCGTTCGGCCTCGGGGGCGTGCGCGATCGCCTCGTCGTAGGCGGCCAGCACCTCGCGGACGCCCTCGTCGTCGACGCCCCGGTTCAGCAGGATGTGGGCGTAGAGGGTGCAGGCGCGGGCCAGGCCCTCACGGTCGTCCTCGGCGCGCAGGGCGTCGCGGGCCAGCAGCGCGAGCTCGGCGTCGCCGCGCAGGTTGGCGAGCAGCAGCAGCCCGGTGCCGGTGGGCGCGGCGGCGGCCAGCACCCGTTCGGCGTCGTCCTCCCGGCCGGCGGCGAGATAGGCGTGGGCGAGCCGGGTGACCGCGTTGGGGTTGTCGAGCCGGGCCGTGGACTCTTCGACCAGCGGCAGGCCCTCGGCCTCCTGGCCGAGCTGGCACAGCAGCAGGCCGAGACGGCCGAGCGAACTCTGGCGGCGGTCGTCGTCGGTGTGCAGGTCGGCGGCGCGCCGCCATTCGGCCAGGGCGCGTTCCATGTCTCCGGCGACCATGGCCGTCAGGCCGCGGCCGTCGGCCCGCCGTGCCTCCAAAGCGGGGTCCTGCGGTCCGGCGTCGTAACGTTCCCACGCGGCTCTGGCCTCGTCGAGGCGGCCGCGCTGCCAGGCCTCCTCGGCCAGGTCGAGCAGCTCTTCCGGGGTGTGCGCGGGCGGCAGGGGCGCGGGCGGGAGCGGCGGCGGGGAGTGCCGGGCGCGGGGGTCGAGCGGCACGTGGTCGGGCAAGGGTTCGGCGGTGAGCCATTCGTCCACGCGGCGGCTCTGTTCTGAGGTGCCGTTGCGGGCGTCGAAGCGGGCCGCGATCTCGCGGGCCTTCGTGGTGAGCGCGGCCTCCTCGTCCGCGTCGCCGGGCTGGGCGTGGCCCTGCTCGCGGAGCAGGCGGAGCAGCAGCGCGCCCGCCGCCGCGAACCACATCGCCGCGCCGGGGCTCGGGGCGCGCTCCAGCAGGCGGCGTTCGCGGCTGAAGATCTCCAGGCCGCGCGCCAGGTTGCCGCTGACCGCGCAGAACCACACGTGGGTGGCGAGCTCCTCGACCTCGTTGGCGTCGCCGCGCATCGCCCGGTAGGCGACGCGGTGGGCGTGGGCGGCCTCGGCGTACCTGCCGGTGCGCACGTAGGCGGGCAGCAGGGTGGTCAGGATGCTCTGCGGCTGTACGTGACAGGTCAGCTCGCCGCTCAGCACCGGCTCGGCCAGCGCGACCGCCTCCTCGTCGCGGCCGCGCAGGGTGAGGTAGAAGGCCTTGGACGTCGGGTCGCACCCCTCGCAGTCGCTGAGGATGTCTCGGGGGGTGGTCGTCCAGCGATGGTAGAGCTCGTCGGCCTGCTCGAAGTCGCCCAGGTGGGCGGCGTGGGCGCAGCGGGCGGCGTGCACGGCGTGCAGGCCGTTGCCGCTCTCGCGGTAGCGGCGCTCCATGTCGTCGAGCATCTGGTGGGTGCGGGCCAGCGGCACCTCGGGGAAGCGGCGCAGGTCGCCGACGATCCACTTGAAGTGCCAGAGCACGTTGTGCAGCGACCAGTCGCCGAAGCCGCCGGGCTCGGCGTCGTGGTCGGCCAGGCAGCGGGCGAACGCCGCGAACGCCTTGGCGTGCTCGGCGCCATATTGGTAGGCCTCGGTGAGCTCCATCCGGACCGCCCAGATGAGGCCCTTGTCGCCGGTCTCCTCGGCCCGCTGGAGCGCCGTCTCCAGCAGCGTGGTCTTCGCCTCGCCGTACGGCAGCGCCTGCGCCTGGTCGATCAGGTCGGCGATCTCATCCATTGACGGCCCAGTCGAGCAGGCCCAGGAACGAGCGGTTGAGGGTGGCGGTGTCGACCGCCCGCATGGGGTGGTGGCCGTGCAGCAGCGCCATGCCGTAGAGCGCCTCGACGGCGGTCGCGGCCAGCGCCGGGTCGGACAGCCGGGTGACCCGGCGCACCAGCGGATTGCGGTGGTTCAACACGAGCTGCGGCTTCTCACCGCCCCCGGCGTCGAGCGCGCCGAGCACGTCGGCCCACATCTCCCCCGCCACCTCGGCGGCCTCTTTGGCCTGGGCGTCGTGGCGGGCGGCCCTGCTGGTCAGATAGAGGGCGGGCAGCGCGGCCGGGTCGAAGTCGCGCAGCACCACCTCGCACCCGAGCGGTGCCAGCGCATTGGCGGCGGTGCCGAGGAAGCCGCGTACCGCCAGTTCGGCCGCCGGGTCGACCGGGGCCATGCGGGTGGTGAGCTCGGCCGGTTCGAGGCGGGACAGCCCGTGGCCGGGCTCGATGCGCGACAGCCGCGCCAGGATGTCGCCGTCGTAGACGTAGCCGCCATTCAGCAGGCCCACGCCCTGGGCCGCGCAGACCCCGGCGAGCTGGCGGAACTCGTCGACGCTCGTGGTGTAGCGCCCGCTGGGGTGGCGGACCCGGAACTGCGCCAGGGTCATCGGCCCGTCGGCGGTCTCGTATTCGAGCCACCGGTCGACCAGCCGCAGCATGTCGTCGTCGTGCAGCGCGAGCGCCTTCACCCCGAGGTGGTGCAGCCGCAGGAAGGCCCGCAGCCGGGCCGGGTCGGTGGCGGCCAGCTTCGTCAGCCAGTCGCGCAGCTGGGTGCCGAGCGCGTCGCGGGTGTGTTCCAGCAGGTCGTCGTCGTAGAGCGCCTCGCGCGAGGCGGTCGGCCGCAGCTCGGCGGCGTCGACCACGACCCGCACGAAGAACGCCCAGTCGGGCAGCAGCCCGGTCAGCTTCTCCGACAGCAGCATGCCCTTGAGGTAGACGCGGTGCGCGTCCCTGGCCCCCGGATTGGCCGGATGCGGCACCACGAACGCCACCCCGGTCAGCCCCGCCTCGGGCACCTCCAGGTCGATCACGTCGAAGGCGGAAAAGCCGAAGAGCTCTCTCCCGTACGAGATGAGCGCCTCCCGCCGCTGCAGCGGCCCGGCGTGGCGGATCTGCCAGGGCGCCCCCGCCCCGGAAACGGGAGTGCCGTCGACGGTCACCTCGACGGGCAGCAGCGACCCGAACAGCGTGGCCAATTCGGTTACGGTCCGCCCGGATGTCCAGACGGCCGCGTCACGCCGGGGACGCAGGGTGACGGTGGTGCCCGGTTCGTCCTTGTGAACGCTCGTCGTGGCGACGTCGTAACTACCGTCCGACCGCCCGATCCATAAAACTGTGGCCCCGCCGGAGGCCGACCGCGACTCGACGTGGATCTCGTCGGCGACGAGGAACCCCGACAGCAGCCCGATGCCGAACTGCCCCAGGAACTCGTGCCGCGCGAACCCCAGCTCGTCGCGCTTGGACGAGCGCCCGATCGTCGCCAGCAGCGTGTGCACCTCGTCCTCGGTGAGCCCGATGCCGGTGTCGTGCACCCGGATCGCGTCGGGCCCCACCTCCACCCGGATGCGTCCGGGCGCCATCGGATCGCCCGCCCGCCGCGCGATGATCGCGTCACAGGCGTTCTGTAACAGCTCACGGACGTAGACCCGCGGACTGGAGTAGAGATGCCGGCTGAGCAGATCGACCACTCCGCGCAGGTCGACCTGAAAGGCCCGGGTCCCTTCGGTGTACGGCACGCGACGACCCTATCGAGCTTTTTACTGCAGAAAGTCCCTCAAATGGGAGTTCAAGACACCACAACCCAGGTAATTCCGGACGGTATGAAAGTCCAGCCAGTCAATGTTGCACTGGTAGTCACGTTCCAGTCCGCCGAACACCGGACGTAACTCGGTGGGAATGGCCGCGATGTCATCCTTGTCGGCGATGTTGATCCACCGCTTCACCCCCGGCGGCTTCGCCCCCATCCCGGCGACGGGAAGCGGCGCCAGCCGCTCGAACACCACGTTCCGCATCCCCAGCGGCGACCCGAGCGTCACGAGCAGCTCGGCCCGAAGGTCGGCGTGCGCCCAGAGCGCCTCGTAGGTCACCACGCTCCCCAGCGAGTGGGCGATCACCACCCGCGGCTTCCGCCGCCGGATCACCTCGGCCACCGCGTCCCGCGAGAGCGACCGCGGCGACCCACCCCCCAGATAGGTCGCCACCTCCGGGCAGAAGTCCTCGGCGAACTTCATCGCCCCGTCGCCGAGCCGGTCGAGCAGCCACCCCGCCAGCCGATGGACGATCGAGGTCAGCGTCTCCCCCGCCGCCACGGCGACGCGGTGGTCTTCGACCTGCCGCATCCAGTCGGTGAAGACCATCTTCTCGGCCGGCGCCATCTTTTTCGGCGGCAGCGGCGCCCCCTTGCGCAGGTGATGGGCGTAATAGGCGACCTCGACCACGGGTGCGGCCGTCAGCCCGCCGTCGTGGAAATAACGGTTCCATTTGGCCCGCATCAGCTCCGCCGCCTTGGCCGGAGAACCCTGCCCCTGCTCGAAGTACTTGTACTTCCCGATGCCGTGCACCCCGACGATCGTCACCCGCCCACAGTGCCGGAAAAACGCCCGGATCGCGACCGCCTCTCTTACCGGGACGGAGGCATCACGCCCACCTACGTGGACACGGCCAAATGGCTCACCACGTGGAAGCAGGATCCGAAGCTGGAATTCCTGCGCGAGGTGTCCAACGTTCCGCTCCAGCAAGCGCTCCGCCAGGAGGGCGCGACACCCGCGTTTCAAGTCCAAGCACAGATCCCGGGCTTCGGCGACCTTCCAGGCCAACGCCCTCCGCTATCGCGACGGTCTGATGTGGCTGGCGAAGATGCCCGCCCCGCTCTCCATCGTGTGGTCACGTCCACTGCCCGAAGGGGCGCAGCCTTCCTCGGTCACCGTGACCAGGGATCCGGCAGGGCGCTGGTTCGTGTCCATCGTCGTACAGGAGAAGATCACTCCTCTCATCGACATGGGAGCGATCGCCGTAGGGATCGATGCCGGGCTGACCCACCTGCTCACGCTACGAACGACGAGATCGCAAGAGCCTCGCCAAAGCGCAGCGCGGCCTTGCCCGCAAGGTCGCGGGGTCGGCCAACCGCCGCAGGGCCACGGCGAGACTCGCCCGCATCCATGCGCGTATCGCCGACCGACGGCGAGATCATCTGCACAAGGTCACCACTCGATTGGTGCGCGAGAACCAAACGCTCGCGATCGAGGATCTGACCGTGCGGAACATGGTCCGAAACCACCATCTCGCACGCGCCATCACCGATGCGTCGTGGCGGACGATTCGCGCCATGCTGGAGTACAAATCAGCCTGGTACGGCCGGGAGCTCTTGGTGGTGGACCGCTGGTTCCCGTCCAGCAAGCGGTGCTCGGCGCGGGGCTGTGGTCACGTCACCCCATCGATGCCACTGAACATCCCGGAGGGGACGTGCGTCTGCGGCGTGGTGCACGACCAAGACGTGAACGCCGCGAGGAACGTCCTGGCCGCCGGGCTGGCGGACAGGTGAAACACCTGCGGAGGGATGGTGAGTCCGGCTCCGGAGCCTTCCGGGGAGGCGCGGCCCGACGAAACAGGAAGGCGACCCGGTGACGGGCGCGTCCTCCCGGTTAAAGCCGTGGAGGGTGAAGTCAACGCACAGCTAATGTGGGGCGGTATGACCGAGATTCCGGAGGCCGAGCTCAGCTGGCGGTTCTCGCGTTCCTCCGGGCCGGGCGGCCAGGGTGTGAACACGACCGACAGCCGGGTCGAGCTCAGCTTCGACATCGCCAACACCGAGATCCTGACCGACGTCCAGAGGGAGCGGGCGCTGACCCGGCTGGCCAATCGGCTGGTCGACGGCGTGCTGACGATCAGCGCGCAGGAGTTCCGCTCCCAGCTCCGCAACCGGGAGGCCGCCCGCATGCGGCTGGCGCAGACGCTCCGCGAGGCGATCGCGCCGCCCGCGAAGAAGCGGCGCCCGACGAAGCCCTCGAAGGGCCAGGTCGAGCGCCGTCTGCAGAACAAGAAGCGCCGGTCCGACGTGAAGAAGCTGCGCCGCGACGTCTCCTAGCGCTCGGTGCGGTCTTCCATCTCCCACACGTGGTCGAGCACGTGCCAGATGATGCGCCGTGAGGCGTAGCGGACCGGCCACTTGTAGTCGTCGCCGTCGAGCGGCCGGGACACCACTTCCAGGAGTCGCGGCCGCATCTCGGCGACCTCCGCCGGCCTGATCCGCACGTCGAGTTTGGCCGCGTAGGCGCGTTCGGCGTTCACGACGTGGGCGACCATCTTGTCGCGGTCGCGTCCGCCGCCGCGCGGGCCTTTGCGCAGTTCCTCGGGGGTGATGCCGACGACGTCGTCGAAGACCTCCCAGGCCGCCTTCATGAGGGCGGCGTTCTTGGCCGCCTCGTCGGCGCCCCAGGGCTCGGAGTCGAGGACGGCCGGAAGCGCCGGGGCGCCGAAGTCGGTGGTCGCGTCGCCGGTGATCTTCTCGGCCACCCGGATCTCGCCCGGTTCGAACGTCAGCCCGGCCCGGTCGGCCACCACGCGGTAGCGCTCCTCGTAGGACAGGAGCGCCTCGATCGCGTCGTCCTCGGTTCTGGCCGACCGGCTCCAGCCCGGCCAGTCGACCGAGTTGGCGAAGACCCGCTTCTTGCCGAGCTCCAGGTAGATCGTGTGCATACCGACCACACTCGCAGGGATTCCTGCCAGGACGTGGCAGCTACACCATGTCGATCAGGTCGGCGACCGAGTTCACCACCTGCGACGGGCGGTAGGGCCAGCGGTCGATCTGGTCGGCCTTGGCCACGCCGGTCAGCACGAGGATCGTGTGGAGCCCGGCCTCCATGCCGCAGACGACGTCGGTGTCCATGCGGTCGCCGATCATCGCGGTCGACTCGCTGTGGGCGTCGATCCGGTTGAGGGCGCTGCGCATCATCATCGGGTTGGGCTTGCCGACGAAGTAGGGGTCGACCCCGGTCGCCTTGGTGATCATCGCGGCCACCGCGCCGCAGGCGGGCAGGTTGCCCTCGTGGGACGGGCCGACGGCGTCGGGGTTGGTGGCGATGAAGCGGGCGCCGTTCTCGATCAGCCGGATCGCGCGCGTTATGTGGGAGAAGCTGTAGGTGCGGGTCTCGCCGAGCACGACGTAGTCGGGGTTGAGGTCGGTCAGGTAGTAACCGGCGTCGTGCAGCGCGGTCGTCAGGCCCGACTCGCCGATGACGTAGGCGCTGCCCTCGGGCCGCTGCCCGGCCAGGAAGTCGGCGGTGGCCAGCGCGGACGTCCAGATCGACTCGGCCGGAACGTCCAGCCCGGCCGACCGCAGCCGGACCGAGAGGTCACGCGGGGTGTAGATCGAGTTGTTGGTGAGCACGAGGAACCGTTTCCCCGAGGCGCTCAGCCGCTTGATGAACTCGTCGGCCCCCGGCACGGGTTGACCTTCGTGGACCAGGACGCCATCCATGTCGGACAGCCAGCACTCGATCGGCTTGCGCTCACTCATGGGGCTAAGCATCGCAGAAGGAAATAAACGGAGTAAGACTCCGGTTAACCGTGTTCATGGACAATATTCGTGGCGTCGCCCGCGGGACGGCCGAGGTCCCGCTGTCGGTTCTGGAGCTCGCGACCGTCGGCGACGGGATCACCCCCACCGAGGCCCTGCGCGGGGCGACCGAGCTGGCCAGGAAGACCGAGGCGTGGGGGTTCCACCGCATCTGGGTGGCCGAGCACCACGGCATGCCGGGTGTGGCCAGTTCCTCCCCGGCCGTGCTGATCGCCCATCTTGCGGCGGCGACCGAGCGGATCAGGATCGGCTCGGGCGGCGTGATGCTGCCCAACCACGCGCCGCTCGTGGTGGCCGAGCAGTTCGGCACGCTGGAGGCGCTGCACCCGGGCCGCATCGACCTGGGGCTGGGCCGGGCGCCGGGCACCGACATGGCGACCGCGCACGCGCTGCGCCGCCGGGCCGAGGTCGACCCCGACGAGTTCCCGCAGCACGTCGCCGAGCTGACCGCCTTCCTCGACGGGACCTATCCGCGGATCCAGGCGATTCCGCGCGGGCGCGAGCGGCCGCCGATCTGGCTGCTGGGGTCGAGCGGCTTCTCGGCCAAGCTGGCGGGGCTGCTGGGGCTGCCGTTCGCGTTCGCGCACCACTTCAGCGCGGCCAACACCGAACCGGCGCTGGAGATCTACCGCACCTCGTTCAAGCCCTCGGAGGTGCTGGCCGAGCCGTACGCGATGATCGGCGTGTCGGCGCTGGCGGCGGACACCGAGGAGGAGGCCCACCGCCAGGCGCTCCCCGGCGCCCTGTCGTTCCTGCGGCTGCGGTCGGGCAACCCCGGCCCGTTCCCGACGCCCGAGGAGGCGGCGGCGTACACCTTCAGCCCGTTCGAGGCCGAGTTCGTGCGCGACCGCCTGTCGAACGTCGCGCTGGGCACCCCCGAGCAGGTCCGCACCGGCCTCGACGAGCTGCGCAAGCGCACCGACGCCGACGAGCTGATGATCACCACGATGACCCACGGCACCGAGACCCGGATCCGCTCGTACGAGCTGATCGCCCAGGCCTACGGGCTCATTTAGAGGGCGCCAGGTTCTCCATCGCCTCCTCGGCCAGGGCCAGGGAGACGGCGGGGTCGGCGTCGGGGGCGCCGAAGGCGGGGTTGAAGTTGAGGTCGTGGAAGATCTCGGTCATGCCCTGGGCGGCGAGCGCCTCGACGTCCTCGCGGATCTTCGCGTAGGGACCGGCGAGCAGCCGTGAGGCGTCGTCGCCGGGCGCGGTGACGCCCCGGCAGACGAAGCGCAGCGCCGACGGGTCGCGGCCGGCCTCCTCGGCGGCCTCCCTGATCGTGGCGATCATGGCGGGGAGGTCGTCGTTGAGCATGCGGCTGGAGCTGATCCAGCCGTCGGCCAGCCGCCCGGCCCGGCGCAGGGCCGCGGGCGCGCCGCCGCCGAGCAGGATGGGCGGCGGCGTCTCGGGCTTCGGGTCCTGGCGGGAGGGCACCACGTCGTAGAACTCGCCGTGGTGCTCGATCACGTCGTCGGTCCAGAACCGGCGCAGCAGCGTGAGGTATTCGTCGGCGCGCTTGCCCCGGCGCTCCAGCGGCACCTTGGAGGCGATGAACTCCTCCTCCATCCAGCCGAGCCCGAGCCCGGCGTCGAGCCGCCCGCCGCTGACCGCCTGGAGCGTGGCGAGCTGCTTGCCCAGCAGCGCGGGCGAGAAGAACGGCAGGTTCAGCACGGCCACGCCGAGCCGGATGCGCGAGGTCAGCGCCGCGACGTAGGCGAGCGAGACGATCGGGTCCTGCACGCTCCGGTAGGCGGCGCCGATGTCGGTGGCGGCCGGATGGAGCAGCCGCTGGAACGTCCAGACCTCGTCGTAGCCGAGTTCCTCGGCGCGGGTCGCCACCCGGGCCATGATCTGGGGCGTCGCCCACGTGCCCGAGACGGGCACACCGAAGCCGATTCTCATGTACGCGACCTTATAGATTGTCCGGGTGCCCCTCCTGGACGACCCGCTGCTCCTCGACGACCTGGTTCGCCACGTGGGCGGCGGCCCGGTGACGGTGCTCAAGGACACCAAGGTGCTCGTCGTCCGCGTCGGCAACGTGGTCGTCAAGGCCCACCCGGTGGAGACCGACGAGGCCGACCTGCGCGCCCGCCTCGCCGTGCAACTCCCCGACGACCTGATGCTCAGCGCCCTGTCGCTCGACCGGATCGGCGACCGCCTGGTCTCGGTGTGGCCCGCCGGGAGGCCCCTCACCCCCGACGACCTCGACGACGCCCCATGGGAACACGCCGGGGAACTCCTCGCCGAGCTGCACCGCCGTCCGGTTCCCGACGGCACCCCGATGATGGGCGCCCCGGCCCGGGTGACCGACGCGGTCGGCCGGCTGCTCCCCGGCGACCTGCCCGCGCTGGCCTATCCCGCCCTCGACCTGACCCAGCGGCGACGGCTGCTGACGCACGGCGACTTCCACCTCGGGCAACTCGTGGAGTACGGCGGCCGGTGGGTCCTCATCGACCCCGACGACCTCGGCTGGGGTGACCCGGTGTGGGATCTGGCCCGCCCGGCCGCGTGGTTCGCCAGCGGCATCCTCGACCCCGAGTCGTGGGACCGGCTGACACGTTCCTACCTGCGGGCCGGTGGCGTCGCGATATCGGGCGACGACATGTGGCGGGAACTCGACGGACCGGCCCGCGCGTTGACCGTCCAGTTGGCGGCCGTCGCGGTGGCCAATGCCCGCGAAGACGGCACACCGCTTGACGACGCGGCGGCGGCTCTGATGTCCTCCTGCGAGAGGATCCTGGCCACACCGCCGCTGTCCTAGAGTGAACGGTGCACGTCACATAAGGAGATGAACCTCATGCAGTGCCCTAAGTGCAGAGGCAACATGCGGACCCTTGACCGCAACGGTGTCCACATCGAGCAGTGCGACAACTGCCGTGGCATCTTCCTCGACTATGGCGAGCTCGAGACGCTGAGCCGCATGGAGAACCAGTGGAACCAGCAGCACTACCCGCCTGCTGCGCCTCCGCCCCCGCCCCCCGCCCACGGCCCCGCCTGGGGTGGCGGCCACCACGGCGGTCACCACTACGGCCACCGCCGCAACAGCTGGGTGGGCATGCTCTTCTCCAGCTGACCCCGAACTCCGGAGAGCCACGTCCCTGTTCCAGGGGCGCGGCTCTCCGCGTTTCAGAAGCAGGTCACAGGTCCAGCCGCCGGGTGATGCCGATCGAGTCGAGGAACGGCAGGTCGTGGCTGGCCACGATGAGCGCGCCCCGGTAGCTCGCCAGCGCCTGTGACAGCTGGCGCACGCTCGCCAGGTCGAGGTTGTTCGTCGGTTCGTCGAGCAGCAGCAGCTGCGGCTGGGCGAACAGCAGCCGGGCCAGCGCGGCCCGGAACCGCTCGCCGCCCGACAGCGTGCCGGCGATCTGCTCGGCCCGGTTCCCCCGGAACAGGAACTTGGCCAGACCGGCGCGGATCTCGGTCTCGCTCGCGCCGGGCGCGACCGCCCGCACGTTGGCCGCGATGCTCACCGTCTCGTCGAGGACGTCGAGCCGCTGCGGCAGGTAGCGGGTCGGCACCAGCTCCGGCCAGTCGTGCACCGCCTCCAGCAGGGTCGTCTTGCCCGACCCGTTGGGGCCGAGCAGGGCGATGCGTTCGGGGCCCCGGATGACGAGCTCGGAGGGTTCGCGGCCGCGGCGTTCCGGCACCACTTCGAGCGGGCCCGACACGTCGCGGTCGGTGACGAACGTGCCGCCGAGCGGGAACTCCAGGACCATGCGGGTCTGGGGTACCGCCGTGCCGGGCAGGTCGATGCGGATCTCGGCGTCGTCGCGGAGCGCGTCTTCGGCCTCGTTCAGCCGGTCGCGGGCCTCGGCGAGCCGGCCTTCGTGCATGATGCGGTGCTTGGCGGCGCTCTCTTGAGCGGCGCGTTTCTTCGCGCCGACCACGATCTTCGGCAGGCCCCGGGTCGCCTCCGCCTTCTTGGCGTTCCTGGCCCGTTTCGCCAGCTTCTCGTGTGCCTCGATGAGGTCGCGCTTCTCGCGCCGCAGGTCGCCCTCGGCCGCGCGGACCATCCGCTCGGCCGCCTCCTGCTCCACTTCGAGCGCTTCGGTGTACGCCGTCAGCCCGCCCCCGAAGATGCGCCCGTCGGGCAGTTCGGCGAGCCGGTCGACCAGGTCGAGCAGCACCCGGTCGTGGCTGACCACGACGATCGTGCCCGGCCAGGAGGTGATGGCGTCGTACAGGCGATGGCGGGCGGACAGGTCGAGGTTGTTGGTCGGTTCGTCGAGCAGCAGCACGTCGGGGGCGCGCAGGAACTCGGCCGCCAGGCCGACCATGACGGTCTCTCCGCCGGACAGCGTGGCGACGGTCCGGTCGAGGCCGACGTCGTCGAGGCCGAGCCTGTCGAGTTCGGCGCGGGCGCGCTCCTCGACGTCCCACACGACGTTCTCGAAGTGCTCTTCGGAGGTGTCACCGGCCTCGATGGCGTGCAGGGCGCGCCGGGCCGTGGTGATGTCCATCAGGTCGGAGACGGTACGTCCCACGCCGAGCGGCAGGTTCTGCGGCAGGTAGCCGATCGAGCCCGACACCTGGACCGAGCCCCGGATGGGCACCAGCTCACCGGCCGCCAGCTTGAGAAGGGTGGACTTGCCGGAACCGTTCACCCCGATCAGCCCGGTCACTCCGGGGCCGATCACGAGGTCGAGGCCTTCGAAGACGGGGGTGCCGTCGGCCCAATAGAAGAAAAGGTCGTCACAGCGCAACACGGCGCACCAACTCCAGAGGTCATTGTCAGAAAGAAACGGACATGAGCTCTAGAGCTTCAACGGATCTCCCGAAGGCAGGCGATGTGACGTCGTCCAGGCTAGGCGACCTGGTCGCCAGGGCTCAAATCAATTTCCGCACAGGCGCGACCGGTAGATCTGGGCGGCCTTCTCGATGAGGTCGAGGTGGTCGGCGAGCTGGCTCGGCGAGTTCAGGCGGGCGCGGGTCCGGACGGTCTGGTCGAGCAGGGCCAGCCATTCGAGGCACCAGCGCACGTCCTCGGCGCGGGCGACCGGGCGTCCGGCGACGTCGATGTAGATGGGGCTGGTGTGGGCGTACACCTGCCGGTGCAGGGAGCGGCGGTGGGGGCCGCCGGAGGCGGTGGCGACGATGTAGGTGGGGTCGGTGATCCTCAGGGTGGCCCGCAGTTCCCCGGCGGGGCCGACCGCGAGCACGCCGTCGGCGGTGCCGATCTCCAGGCGTTCGACCTCGGGGCCGACGCTGCGGGCGACGATCTCGATCTCGTCTCCGGCCGACAGGCACCAGGTGTCGCCGATCTCGGCTCCCCCGGCGGTCAGTTCCAGCCAGGGGCCGGTGGTGGCGAACGTCCTGCCCTGCCTGACGGCGTGCGCGTACGCCTCGGCGGAGAGGGGGCCGCCGAGACGGGCGTAGACGCGTTCCCAGCCGGGCGGGCTGGAGACGGTGTCCTGCCGGGTGTACGACAGCATCGAGTCGGTGCCCGCCAGCGCGGCCAGCCGGTTGCCCGCGCCGAGCAGCCGCCGGTAGACCTCGACGGTGCCGGAGATCTCCGAGAAGTGCAGCAGTTCGAGCCCGTCGACCAGGCCCAGAGCGGCATCGACGACCAGCGCGCGGGCGTTGCAGTCGCGGCCCCCGGCGCCGACGACGTCGGCGGGGGTGGAGATCGGCCCGTGGAACGGGTGGGCGTAGCCCAAGACGGCCTGGAGTTCGCGCAGCTCACCGCAGGCGGCGCCGTTGGGCGGCCAGTCGGCGTCGTCGAGGAAGCCCGTGTGGTAGATCGACGGCGGCGCGGCCAGGCCGAAGGCGTGCACGTGGCCGAGCAGGTCGTTGCGGTATTCCACGCCCATGCGGGCGACGTGCCCGGCGTCCGACCACGGCAGGTCGCGACCGGCCCAGTGGTGCAGCGCCTCCTGGTCGTAGACCCGGTGACCGGCCACGTTGCCCGCGACCAGGTTGAGCACGTGGAGGTCCTCGCCGTGCTGCATGGCGGCGGCCTCCGCGGGGGCGGCCACCACGTCACCGGCCCAGTTGAGGTGGACGTGCAGGTCGGCACCGAACCAGCCTTTCGCGGCGGCGTCGTAGAGGCGGGCGGGGGTGAGGTGCACCGTGGTCTCGCGCCAGGGCGCGGGGGTGACCTGGGCTTCGGCGGTGTCGTACTCCATGCCGCGGGTGACCCGGACGACCAGCGGTTCGGCCGGTACGGAGACGGTCACGTCGTCGCCGTGGAAGTAGGGCACGCCGTGGTAGTCGCGCCGGTTGGGCACGCCGTCGGGCCACCAGCCCTGGCCGTCGGTCGAGGTCACGCTCCACCGGCAGGGGAACCCGGCCCGCAGGCGCAGCCGCGCCGGGATCGCGGCCCGGGTGAGCACCGACAGGTCGACGCGGTCGCCGCCGACGCGCAGGTCGCTGTCGCTGGTGAACTCGGCGAGGTGTGCTCCGCCGGGGCCGAGGGTGTGCTCCGTGCCGTCGAGGGTGACGGTGGCGGGGGTCGTACGGGACGAATCGACCAGGAGCACGCCCGGCACCGGGGTCGCCGACAGGACCGCGCACGAGCGGGCCTCCAGGATGTAGCCGCCGGGGGTGAGCCGGAGCACGGTCAGGCCGTCGGGGATCTCCCGGCCGCCGACGGCGTCGCGGAAGGCCCGGTCGAGGTCGGTGTCGCCGGACATCTGGTAGGCCTCGTCCGGGAACCGCAGGAAACTCAGCATGCGCACGTAGCCGATCGGCGGTTCACCCCAGGTGATGCCGTGCTCGGCCAGCAGTGCGCGGTAGTCGTCGAGAGCCCGAGCCACCACCGGTGGCAACAGCGGGTCGTGATGCATGATCGCCTCCCCGATATCCGAAAGCGACAGCATCGTCACACTCGATCACCATGACCGGGGTGCAATCGTGCGTCGGGGTGCAGCACCCTCGAACTCGGAGGGAGAAAACCCGAACCGGGAGGGAAAAGCATCACCCGTGAAGGGATGATGAACGCGCCCTGAATTCTTTTTATGGCGCGCGTCGGCATTCGCGGCATCTCACATAATTCGGGGTGAGATGAGGAGAAGACTGCTCGGTGTGGCGCTGGCCATCCTCCTGGGGGGAGCGGTCGTCGCGGCCCTCGTCCTGGGCAACCAGGGGTCGGGCGTCACCGTTGTCCGCGGCGTGATCGGGTCGGAGAAGAAACCGTTCTTCGACGACCCGGAGGTCAAGGCCGCCTTCGCCAAACACGGCCTCCAAGTAGAGGTCGACACCGCCGGGTCACGCGAGATCGCCACGAGCGTGGACCTGAGCACCTATTCGTTCGCCTTCCCGTCGAGCGCACCGGCCGCCGAGAAGATCAAGAAGGACCGCGGGGCGACCCGGACCTTCGCGCCGTTCTTCTCGCCCATGGCGGTGGCCACCTTCGAGCCGATCGTGAGCACGCTCACGCAGGCCGGGGTCGTCAGCGGTACGACCTTCGACATCAAGAAATATCTGGAACTGGTGGCCAAGGGCACCCGGTGGGACGGGCTGCCCGGGTCGTACAAGGCCAGGAAACGGGTGCTGCTCACCACGACCGACATCCGCACCTCGAACTCGGCGGCCATGTACCTGGCCATGACGAGTTACGTCGCCAACGGCGACGACGTGGTGCAGGGCGCCGACCCGAAGGTGGCCGAACAGGTCGCGCCGCTGTTCCTCGACCAGGGCTATTCGGAGTCGACCTCCGAGGCGCCGTTCGAGGACTACCTGGCGATGGGCATGGGGAAGACGCCCATGATCATGATCTATGAGGCGCAGTACGCCTCCCGCCTGTTCGCGGGCGACGGCTCGATCGGTCCGGAGATGCGGCTGCTCTACCCGTCGCCGACCGTGCTCAGCAAGCACACGCTGGTGCCCTTCGACGAGAACGCGAACGAGGTCGGGCGGCTGCTGACCGACGACCCCGAGTTCGCGAAGCTCGCCGCCCGGCACGGCTTCCGCACGGCGAACCCCGGCGTCTTCGCCGGCCTCGCCGAGGGCACCGCGCTCACCCGTGACCTGGTCGACGTGGTCGAGCCGCCCACCTACGACCACCTGGAACAGCTCGTCGCGATGATCGAAGAGCGTTATCTCTGAGGAAGGTCTGATGGACCTCGTACTCACTCCGCCCGACCCGGTGCCGCCGGTCCCGGTGGAGAAGGCCTCCCGCATGATGCCGGTGTCGGAGCAGCGCGACGCCGAACTGTCCGAGCGGGCCCGCGCGTTCGCCGGGGAACTGGCCGCGATCGACCCGCGCTCCCCCGACTTCACCAAGAAGGTCGCCGACATCACGGCGATGGGCGCGAGCGAGATCGGCTCGTCGTCGCAGGTGTCGAACCGGATGCTGAAGCGCCCCTTACGCGCCTCCGAGGGCCCGGTCGCGGGCGACCTGGTGTCGCTGCGCCGCACGATCGTCGACCTCGACCCGAAGAACGCGACCACCGGCCGCCGCCTGATGGGCCTGCTGCCGAACCGGCTGCGCGACTACTTCGCCAAATACCAGAGCGCGCAGAAGCACCTCGACGACATCGTGCGCTCGCTCAAGTCGGGCCAGGACGAACTGCGCAAGGACAACGCCGCCATCGAGGGCGAGCGCCGCCTGCTGTGGGACGCGATGCTCAAACTCCAGGAGTACGCGATGCTCGCCGCCGCCCTCGACGCGGAGATCGAGGAGCTGATCCTGCGCGAGACCGACGAGGAGCGGGTCACCGCGCTGCGCAGCGACGCCCTGTTCGCGATCCGGCAGCGCCACCAGGACCTGCTGACCCAGCTCGCCGTCTCGGCCCAGGGCTACCTGGCGCTCGACCTGGTGCGCAAGAACAACCTGGAGCTCATCAAGGGCGTGGACCGCGCCACCACGACGACGATGGCCGCGCTGCGCACGGCGGTCGTGGTGGCCCAGGCGCTGGCCGGGCAGAAGCTGGTGCTCGACCAGATCACCGCGCTCAACGCGACCACCTCCGACCTGATCGTGTCGACCAGCGAACTGCTGCGCGGCCAGGCCGCCGACATCCAGGCGCAGGCCGCCGCGACCACGATCGACCTCGACGCGCTGCGCAAGGCGTTCGACAACATCTACGCCACCATCGACACGATCGACGAGTTCCGCTCACGCGCCGTCGACAACATGGCGACCACGATCGGCAGCCTGACCGTGGAGATCGAGAACGCGCAGAAGTACCTCGACCGGAGCGAGCGGTGAAACGGGCCCTCCTCGCGCTGCTGCTGGTAGCGGCGTCACTGACGGCGTGCTCCACCGACGAGCCGTTCCGGATCCTGGCCGGCAGCGAGGTCGCCGACCTGGAACCGCTGCTCAAGGAGTCGGGCGTCGAGGTCGAGTTCACCTACACCGGCACCCTCGACGGTGCCGAGCAGGTCGCCCGGGGCGACGCGGGCGACTACGACGCGATCTGGTTCTCCTCCAACCGCTACCTGTCGCTGATCGACGGCGCCCGCGAGCGGCTGTCGACCCAGACGAAGATCATGAATTCGCCGGTGGTGCTCGGGCTCAAGGCCGCCAAGGCCGCCGAACTGGGCTGGGACACCAAGCCGGTGACCTGGACGGACATCGCCGCGGCGGCGTCCTCGGGCAGGTTCACGTTCGGGATGACCAACCCGGCCTCCTCCAACTCCGGCTTCTCGGCGCTGGTCGGGGTGGCGGCGGCGCTGTCGGACGCCGGGGAGGCCCTCGACGCGCGGACGATCGCGGCCGTGACGCCGAAGCTCAAGCAGTTCTTCTCGGCGCAGAAGCTCACGTCGGGGTCGTCGGGCTGGCTGGCGGAGGCCTACACGGCCCGGCCCGACGTCGACGGGCTGGTCAACTACGAGTCGGTGCTGCTCGGCCTGCGCGACAAGCTGACCCTCGTCTATCCGACCGACGGGGTGGTGTCGGCCGACTACCCGCTCACCCTGCTCACCTCGTCGTCGCGGAAGGAGCAGTACGACAAGCTGACGTCGTGGCTGCGTACACCCGAGACCCAGCAGAAGATCATGACGGCCACCCATCGGCGGCCGATCGTGCCCGGGGTCGCGCTCGCGCCCGAGTTCGGGTCGGCCACCCTGGTCGAGCTGCCGTTCCCGAACCGGCGCTCGGCCGCCGACGAGCTGATCGGGGCCTACCTGAACCAGGTGCGGGTGCCCGCGCGGGCGGTGTTCGTGCTGGACACCTCCGGTTCGATGGAGGGCGACCGCATCGACGGCCTGCGCACCGCGCTCGTCACGCTGACCGGCGCCGACACCTCGGCCTACGGGACGTTCTCCCGGTTCCGCAACCGCGAGTTCGTGACGCTGCTGCCGTTCAGCGACCGGACCAAGCCACAGCACGACTACGAGCTCCCCGAGCGCGATCCGGAGGACATGCTCGCCCTGATCAGGAGCCGCGCGGAAAGCCTCTCGGCCGGCGGCGGAACCGCCATCTACGACGCTTTGCGGGCCGCCTACGAGGAGCCGGTCGACCCCGAGCGCTATTCGTCGATCGTGCTGATGACCGACGGCGAGAACACCGACGGCTCCACCTTCTCCGACTTCCAGCTCTTCTACCAGGCGCTTCCCCCCGAGAAGAAGACGGTGCGGACTTTCGTGGTCCTCTTCGGCGACAGCGACGTCGACGAGATGAACGACATCGCCAAGCTGACCGGCGGCGCCGTCTTCGACGCCAGGAACGGCTCGCTGGCCGAGGCGTTCAAGGAGATCCGTGGCTACCAGTGACCGGATCCTGACCTACCTCGGCTCGACGAAGAACATCGTCGGCTCGATCTGCGGGCTGGTCGGGGTGGGCCTGGTCTTCCTGGGCGTCGCCGGTTCGCTCTGGCCCGTCGTGGTCTTCGGCCTGTACGGATTGGGCGCTCTGCTGGCCCCCTCGGACAGGACCAGGGTGGTGCTGTCCCTCGCCGAGGCCGAGACGTCGGCGCTGCGGGTGGAGCTGGACACGCTGGTCGGGCGGCTGCGCGGGTTCCCACCCGACGTGATCGAGCGGGTGGTGGAACTGGCGGAGACGCTGCGCGGCGTCTTGGGCCGCGTCCAGTCCCCCGACCACCTGCACGTGGTGTCGCAGACGATCCGCGACTACCTCCCGACCAGCCTGGACGCCTATGGACGGCTTCCCCTGGCACGGAGAGAGGCCGCCCACGCGGAACTGCTGAACCAGCTCGACCTGCTGAAAACCGGCCTGGGCCGGGTGGCCGACGCCGTGCACGCGGGCGACGAGCAGGCTCTCAAAGACCAGGGCCGCTTCCTTCAGGACCGGTTCGGCGGGTCGTCACTGGACCTGTAGAGCAGGTCGGCCGCCTGTGCCGGGGTGAGTACGCCGTCGAGGACCTGCTGCTCGATCTCCGGGGCGATGCGTCGCGTGCGCCGGCGAAGGTCGGTGAGCACCCGGTCGCGGACCATGGCCCACGTCCAGTCGACCGCCTGGCGTTGCCGTTTGGCCGTCAGGTCGGTCGTGTTCTGGTGTTTGAGGATGTGCGCCCACAGCTCGGTCAGGCCCGCCCCGGTCATTCCGCTGCAGGTCAGCACCGGGGTGTGGGAGTTGAGCAGTCGGAGCGCTCCCGACAACTCGCGAGCCGCCTTCTTCGCGGCCAGTTCGTATTCGCCGTCGGCCTTGTTGACCGCGATGACGTCGGCCAGCTCCAGCACGCCTTTCTTAATGCCCTGGAGCTGGTCACCCGTCCGCGCGAGGGACAGCACGAGGAACGTGTCGACCATTTCGGCCACCGCCGTCTCCGACTGGCCGACGCCGACCGTCTCGACGAGGACCACGTCGTAGCCCGCCGCCTCGACGACGACCATCGCCTCACGCGTCGCCTTCGCCACGCCGCCGAGGGTTCCGGCGGTCGGCGAGGGGCGGATGAACGCGTTGGGGTCGACCGCCAGGCGGCTCATCCGGGTCTTGTCGCCCAGGATGCTGCCGCCCGACCGGGTCGACGACGGGTCGACCGCCAGCACGGCCACCTTGTGGCCCTGGCCGGTCAGGCTCGTGCCGAGGCCCTCGATGAACGTCGACTTGCCCACGCCCGGCACCCCGCTGACCCCCACCCTGCGGGCCTTCCCGGCCGACGGGGTGAGCTCCGCGAGCAGCTCCTGGGCCTGCTCGCGGTGGTCGGCGCGGGTCGACTCGACGAGGGTGATGGCGCGGGCGATCGACCGGCGGTCGCCCCTTCTGACCCCTTCGGCGATCATCGGTTGCGCAGGTCGTCGACCAGGCCGAGGGCGGCGTCGGCGATGACCGTACCGGGCGGGAAGATCGCGTCGGCTCCGGCGGCGCGCAGGGCGTCGAAGTCGCCGGGCGGGATGACGCCGCCGACCACGATCATGATGTCGTCGGCGCCCAGGTCCCCGAGCGCCTTCTTCAGCGCCGGGACCAGCGTCAGGTGGCCCGCCGCGAGCGACGACACCCCGACGACGTGCACGTCGGCCTCGACCGCCTGGCGGGCGACCTCTTCCGGCGTCTGGAACAGCGGGCCGACGTCGACGTCGAAGCCGAGGTCGGCGAAGCCGGTGGCGATCACCTTCTGGCCCCGGTCGTGGCCGTCCTGGCCCATCTTCGCCACCAGGATGCGCGGGCGGCGGCCCTGCTCCTCGGCGAACGCGGCGCAGGCCGCGCGCACCTCCTCGATCCTGCCCATACCGGCTCCGGCCTCCTGCCGGTAGACGCCCGAGATCGTGCGGATGCGGGCCTCGTGGCGGCCAAACACCTTCTCCAGCGCGTCGGAGATCTCCCCGACGGTCGCCTTCGCGCGGGCGGCGTCGACGGCCAGCGCCAGCAGGTTGCCGCTCCCGGCGGCGGCCTCGGTGAGCGCCTTCAAAGCGGTCTCCACCGCGAGGGGATCCCGTTCCGCCCTGAGTCTCTCCAGCTTGGCGAGCTGCTGCTTGCGTACCGAACTGTTGTCGACCTTCAGCACCTCGATGGGCTCGTCGGCCTCGGGGCGGTACTTGTTCACCCCGATCACCGGCTGGCGGCCCGAGTCGATGCGGGCCTGGGTGCGGGCGGCGGCCTCCTCGATGCGGAGCTTCGGCAGGCCCAGGTCGATGGCGCGGGCCATGCCGCCGGCCTCCTCGACCTCCTGGATGTGCGCCCACGCCTTCTCGGCCAGTTCCTCGGTGAGGCGCTCGACGTAGTAGGAGCCGCCCCACGGGTCGATCACCCGCGTCGTGCCCGACTCCTGCTGGAGCACGAGCTGGGTGTTGCGGGCGATCCGGGCCGAGAAGTCGCTCGGCAGCGCGAGCGCCTCGTCGAGGGCGTTGGTGTGCAGCGACTGGGTGTGGCCCTGGGTGGCGGCCATCGCCTCGACACATGTGCGGGCGACGTTGTTGTAGACGTCCTGGGCGGTCAGCGACCAGCCGGAGGTCTGCGAGTGGGTGCGCAGCGACAGCGACTTCGGGTTCTTCGCGCCGAAGCCGCTCACCAGGCGCGCCCACAGCAGCCGGGCCGCGCGCAGCTTGGCGACCTCCATGAAGAAGTTCATCCCGATGCACCAGAAGAACGACAGGCGCGGCGCGAACGCGTCGATGTCCATCCCGGCCTTCGTCCCGGCCCGCAGGTATTCGACGCCGTCGGCCAGCGTGTAGGCCAGCTCCAGGTCGAGCGTGGCCCCGGCCTCCTGGATGTGGTAGCCGGAGATCGAGATCGAATTGAACTTCGGCATCTTCCGCGAGGTGAACTCGAAGATGTCGGAGATGATCCGCATCGACGGTTCGGGCGGGTAGATGTAGGTGTTGCGGACCATGAACTCCTTGAGGATGTCGTTCTGGATCGTCCCCTGGAGCTGTTCCGGCGCCACCCCCTGCTCCTCGGCGGCCACGATGTAGAGCGCGAGGATCGGCAGCACCGCGCCGTTCATGGTCATCGACACGGTCATCCTGTCGAGGGGGATGCCCTCGAAGAGCTGGCGCATGTCGTAGATCGAGTCGATCGCCACGCCCGCCATGCCGACGTCGCCCTCGACGCGCGGGTGGTCGGAGTCGTAGCCCCGGTGGGTGGCCAGGTCGAAGGCGACCGACAGGCCCTTCTGCCCGGCCGCGAGGTTGCGGCGGTAGAAGGCGTTGGACTCCTCGGCGGTGGAGAACCCGGCGTACTGGCGGATGGTCCAGGGCTGGTTGACGTACATGGTCGGGTAGGGCCCGCGCAGGAACGGCGCGCGGCCCGGGTAGGTCGGCAGGTAGCCGGGCAGGTCGGCGGCCTCGTAGAGCGGCTTGACCGCGATGCCCTCGGGGGTGTCCCAGAGGTCGCCGCCGACCTTGGCGGGCTCGGCGTGGCCGCTCCCGAGCGGGATCTCGCTGAAGTCGGGGATCATCGGTCCACTCCCAGATCGTCGAACGTGCTCTCCAGGACCTTCAGGGCGTCACACCCCGCGAAGAGGGTGGCGTCGACACCTCCATACTCCCCCTTCCCGGCCAGCCACACCTTCTCGGCCCCGGCCTCCCTGAGGGCGGCGGCCACCTGTTCGGCGTGGTCGGCGTAGAGGCGGTCACTGGAGCAGATGCAGGCCACGGTGGTCCCGGCGTGGACGAATTCCGCCGGCTCCCCCACCACGGTCGCGATGCCCCCGGCGGCGAAGAGGTTGGCGGCGAACGTGGCGCGCGCGGTGTGCACGGCGACCGGGCCGATCGTGGCGAGGAACACCGTCGGCCGGTCGTCCTGCGCGTCGGCGAGGTCGCGGAGCTTCTCGAACGGCCCGGCGTAGCGGTCGGGCTGCCCGGGCAGGCCGGGGCCCGCCTCCCTGGCGGGGACCTTCTCGGTGAGGTTCGGGAACTCGCTCACCCCGGTGATGGGGTGCCTGCGGCGGGCGACGTCCTTCGCGCGGGCCGCGCGCGCCCCGGCGATGGCGTCGGTGAGCACCTGCTCGCCGTGCTTCTCGGTCTGCTGGAACAGGTCCCAGGCGGTGTTCGCGAGGTCGTCGGTGAGGTGTTCGACGTACCAGGAACCACCGGCGGGGTCGGCGACGCGGGCGATCCCGGCCTCCTCGACCAGCAGCGACTGGGTGTTGCGGGCGATCCGGCGGGCGAACGCGTCGGGCAGCCCGAGGGCGGCGTCGAACGGCTGGACCGTCACGGCGTCGGCACCCCCGGCCCCCGCCGCGAAACAGGCGAGGGTGGTGCGGAGCATGTTCACCCACGGGTCGCGCGCCGTCATCATCGCGCCCGAGGTCACGGCGTGCTGGAGCTGCTCGGGCGGGCCACCGGCCACCTCGGCCACCCGGGCCCACAGGCGGCGGGCCGCCCGGAGCTTGGCGATCGTGAGGAACTGGTCGGCGGTGGCGGCGTACCGGAACTCGATCAGTTCGAACGCCCGCTCGGTGGAGACCCCCGCCTCGGTGAGGCGCCGCAGCGCGCGAACACCCTGAGTGATCGAGGCGGCGAGCTCCTGCGCGTCGGCGGCGCCGCCGTCGTGGTAGGCGAGCGCGTCGACGACGACCAGCCGGAGCCGTCCGCGGGCCCGGCCGGCGAAGTCGGCGAGATCGGGATCGTCGGGCGCGAAGCCCAGGTTCCCGCCCGGAAATTCACCGCTTCCGTTCAACTGAAAAGCGGTCTCGTTCAACTGGAGAAAGGTGTGCGCGGCCTGCGCGGCGCGCTTTCCCGCGTCGAGCACGACCGGCGCCAGGTCGAGCAGAACCCCGTCGAGCGCCACCGGCAGCGTGGCCGGATCGAGCGAGGTGAGATCGAGCCAGACCGAGGAGACCCCGTTCTCGAGGTCGGCGAGGATCGCCTCCCTGGTCACCCGGGGATCGGGGTGGGCGTGCCGTTGCCGCACGTCCCACGGCCCGGCGTTCCCGACCAGGCGGGGCAGGTCAGGCGCCTCGTCGTAGAGCGGCGCGATCGTCACGCCGTCGTAGGTACGGGTCGCGAGCCGCCCCTCGGGGTCGTCGCCCTCGTATCCCGACTTGCGCAGCACGGCGAGCGCGAGCGCCCGCCATTCCTCCCGCGATCCGGGCTCGAACCCGGCCGCCAGATCCACTTTCATGTTCCGGATGATAAATGGATCCTCTAAACAGGGAGCCCCCGGTCTGCCCCTAATTCACAACGTGTAACGGAATGACTCTTCCCAGGTACGGCGTCCGACGATCCCGTCGTCGGGCAGATCGACCCGCCGCTGGAACGTCTTGCAGACATCGCGGGACCGCTGCCCGTAGGCGCCGTCGGCGTCGAGCTCGAACCCGATCTTCTTCATCTGCTGCTGCCACCGCTTGACGTCGTCACCGACGGTGACCGGCGGGAAGGTGAACAGCCGCCCCGGCCACGCCGGGATCTGCCCGCCCGGCGGGTTGCCCGGATCGGCCGGGCCCCCGGGCCGGGGCGCCCCCTGCTGCACCCACGCGTAGAGCGCCGCGCCGGGACAGTCGGTGGAGAAGCCGTCGCGGTGCCCCTTGATCTCGGTCCCGGCGCCGCCCTCCTTGCGGAGGTACTCGATGGCGTCGAGGACGGCGTGCAGCAGGTCGTCGTTGGGCCTGACGAACCCGGCGTTGCCGACGAGCCCGAGCACGGCGTAGTGGTCGGAGTTCAGCCCGGACCCGTTCGCGGCGGGAAGGTGGTCGGGACCCCGCCCGACGAACACCTTCTTGTGAGGACAGGCGATCATGCTGTAGCCGATGTCCATCCAGCCGTTGCCGTCCATGTGGAAGTTCTGGATCGACTTGACCTGCGCGACGCAGAGGGTGTGGTTGTCGGCGATCTCAGGGGGGACGCGCCCGCCCGTGTAGTGGACCTTGACACCCTTCGTGGACGTCAGCGGGGAGTACGACCCCTTGGGGGCGCGGGCTCCCCATTGTGCGCGGGTCACCAGCGAGATGGCCACGAAGAAACTCCAGTGCAGGTTGGACAGGACGCCGAGCATATTGGCCGCCGGAACGGACGAGAGGCGCTTTGCCCATATCGACGGCCGATATGCCCAACGGTGCTGAGCCTGGTCTAGCCCCTCTAGCCCCAGATCTCCTGCGCGGTCTCAACGATCAGCCGCAGCTTGGCCGACTGCTCCTCCTGGGTGAGGGAGTTGCCCTCCACGGTGGAAGAGAACCCGCACTGCGGGGACAGGCAGAGCTGGTCGACGTCGATGTACTTCGAGGCCGCCTCGACGCGGCGCTTCAGGTCGTCCTTCGACTCCAGGACGCCCGACTTGGTGGTGATGAGGCCGAGGACGACGTACTTGCCCTTGGGCACGTAGCGCAGCGGTTCGAAGCCGCCCGAGCGGTCGTCGTCGAACTCCAGGAAGAAGCCGTCGACGCCGAGTTCGCCGAACAGGGCCTCGGCGACGAAGTCGTAGGAGCCCTCGGCGGCCCAGGAGGAGCGGAAGTTGCCGCGGCACATGTGGGTGGTGATCCGCATGCCCTCCGGCCTGCCCTCGATGGCGGCGTTGATCTGCTGGATGTAGCGCAGGTGCAGGTGGTCGGCGTCGTCGCCGCGCGCGGCGATCTCGGCGCGCTGCGCCGGGTCGTTGAGGTAGGCGAGCGAGGTGTCGTCGAACTGCAGGTAGGTGCAGCCCTGCGCGCCGATCCGGGCCACTTCGGTCTTGTACGCCGCCGCGAGGTCGGTCCAGAACTCCTCGATGTCGGGGTAGACGTCCTGGTCGATCGCGGCCTGGCCGCCCCGGTAGTGGACCATGTTGGGCGACGGGATGGTCAGCTTGGGCGTCTGGCCCTCGCCGGCCACGCTCTGGAGGTAGGCGAAGTCGTCGCCGAAGATCGTCTCGTTGAGGGTGATCTTCCCGTCGACCTTCATGCCCTTGGGCGTGAACTCGATCTTCTCGGTGTCGTTGCGGAACTTGACGACGATCTGCTCGTCGGCGGCGACGCTGATGCCGCCGAGGCGGTAGATGAAGTCCATGTGCCAGGAGGCACGGCGGAACTCACCGTCGGTGGCCGTCTGGAGTCCGGCGTCGGCCTGGAGGGCGACGACATCGCGGATGGCCTGGTCTTCGACGGCGCGGAGTTCGGCGGCGTCGATGGCGCCCTTGGCGTGGTCGTCACGAGCCTGGAGCAGGGATGCCGGCCGCAGGAGGCTGCCGACGTGATCCGCGCGGAAGGGGGGCTCTGTGCGCATTGCGAATCATCTCCGTTGATGTCTCATTCATGACGGAAGTCGTCAAGACGCTAGCGCATGCGCCGACTTTCTTGATCACGCAACGAGCGTTTCTCCACGCGCGGGCCGGACCACCCTCCGCTCGGTCACGATGGCGGTGATGAGCTCGGCGGGGGTGACGTCGAAGGCGGGGTTGTAGGTCTCGACCCCGGGCAGCGTGGTGATCTCGGCGCTCCCCCGGTCTTCGATCTCGATCTCGGCGCCGCTCGGCGTGCGCGGGTCGACGGTGGTCTCGGGCGCGACCACGATGAACGGCACGCCCGCCCGGTGGGCGCCGAGGGCGAGCATGTAGGAACCGATCTTGTTGGCGGTGTCGCCGTTGGCCGCGATCCGGTCGGCCCCGATGAGCACGGCGTCGGCCGCCCCGCGCGCCAGCAGGAACGGCCCGGCCGAGTCGGCGATGAGCCGGAACGGCGCGCCCATCCGCTGGAGCTCCCAGGTGGTCAGCCGCGCTCCTTGAAGCAGCGGCCGGGTCTCCAGGGCGATCGCCTCGGTGAGCCGCCCGCGCTCGAACAGGGTCTGGATGACCCCGAGCGCGGTGCCGCGCTCGACGGTGGCCAGCCCGCCGGTGTTGCAGATCGTCATGATGCGGGTCGCCCGGTAGGAGGTGAGCAGGTCGGCGCCGCGCTCCCCCATCTCGCGGCAGGCCCGGATGTCGTCTTCGCGGATCTCCAGGGCCCGCTTCAGCGGATCGGCCGCCTTCGCGGCCTCCCGCACCCCCCACGCCAGGTTCACCGCGGTCGGCCGCGCCGCCGCCAGGTCTTCGATCGATTCGCCGGTACGTGATGCGAGCGCCACCCCCAGCGCCCCGGCGACCCCGAGGGCGGGCGCCCCGCGCACGGCCAGCCGTTTGATGGCCTCGATGAGCCCGGCCACCGTGGTGATCCGCAACTGGACGAGCTCACCGGGCAAACGGGTCTGGTCGATGAGGACGATGGCGTCGTCGTCCCACCCAATCGTGGTCATACCCCCGACGCTAGCGCGAACAGGGACTCATCGCCCCCCGGTGCCGCCATCAGCGACAGCCCCAGCGGACGCCCGTCGAGCGACGTCACCGGCACGCTCAGCGCGGGCGCCCCCGCGATCGGCGCGAGGCAGGTCAGCCGCAGCGTGGCCGCCCGCATCCGCGTGGGTCTCCCGATGGCGGGCGCCACTCCGGGCGCGCTCGGCAGCGCCATCACGGCCCCGTCGAGCAGTTCGAGCAGCCGCACCCGGGTCTCGGCCACGTTCTTCAGCGCCAGGGTGACCTCCTCGGAGGTGAGCCGCTCGGCCCGCTCGAACCGCGCCGCCACTCCGGGCCCGAACTCGGGCCGCTCGGCCCGCACCCAGGCGCCGTGGCACTCCCAGACCTCGGCCGCCTGCGTGATCGCGAACGCGTCGGTCACGTCGGCCCCGAGAGGCGTCCGGTCGACGGGCAGCCCGAGTTTGGCGATCGCCGGCGCCAGCGCCGCCCCCACCCGGGGTGAGAGCTCACTCCAGAGGTCGGCCGGCACCCACACCTTTTCGGCTTGGCCTGGAGAAGACCCGGGGTCGAGGAGCGCGTCGGCCGCCCATTCGAGCAGCGGCAACTCCCTGGTCAGCAGGCCGGGAACGTCGTAGGAGGGTGCCAGCGGCACGATGCCCGTACGGGAAACCCGGGAATGGGTCGGGCGAAAGCCGTACAGACCGCAGAAAGAAGCCGGAACGCGCACCGAACCCGCGGTGTCGGTGCCCAGCCCGAGATCGGCGCGGCCGCCGGCGACGGCCGCGGCGGACCCACTCGACGACCCGCCGCACACATGCCCCGGCGCGGCCGGGTTCTCCACCACCCCGTAGTGCTGATTGGTCCCGCCGAGACTCCAGGCGAGCTCGTCGGTGTGCGTCTTCCCGATGAAGACGCTCATGGCACGGAGCCGGGAGACGGCCTCCGAGTCGTGCTCCACCGGTGCCCCTAGGAGGGCCGGATGGCCCGCCCCGGTGGGCAGCCCCTCGACGTCGACGACATCCTTGACGGCCAGTCGCGGCCCGCCGGCCTCTGGCGTTGCGGAACCCCACGGTACGAACGGATCGATCGCCATGTCTCACCTTCCTACGGGAGCGGGATTTCGCGCCGGTATCCCACGCGTAAACGGATAATGCGTCGACACCCTCAACGACAGATCGGGATCATTGACCCATGACTCCGCTCGAGATGAAAGTGTGGGTAGACGACAGCGACAGCCCCGCTGACATCATCGACGCCCTCGCCCTGTCCCCCTTCGCGACCGGGGCACAGCCGTGGGCGCAGACCGCCAGCGTGGAAAAGGTACGCAAGGACGCACCGCTGACCGCGTCCGGCGGCGTGCTGGTCCGCGCCGCCCTGTCCGACGAAGGCCCCAGCTCCCGCCTCTACCAGGGCGAAGGCTGGACGATGCGGGTGATCCGCTACAAGGACGGCGACGCGGTCGTCGTGGTCACCGCCGCGACCGAGGACCTCGCCCAGGCCGTCATGGCCGAGACCGTCAAGGACGCGAAGGAGCCCCGCCCCGCCGACGACGACAACGTGACGATGGGCTTCTACTGGATGTCCGAAAAGGGCCGCCGCCGCTCGACCAAATCGATCGGCGCGACGGCGTGGACCGACATCCGGCGCAACTACCCGCGCCTGGCTCAGGGGAAGCTGGACGCCCTGATGGCGCTGAAACCCGAATCCGCTCCGGGCCGCCTTCTTCTCCTCAACGGGCCGCCTGGAACGGGGAAGACGACGCTGCTGCGGACGCTCGCGCGGGAGTGGCGGGCGTGGTGCCAGGTCGACTGTGTGCTCGATCCGGAGCGACTGTTCCATGATCCGGGCTATCTGCTGGACGTGGCTGTTGGGTGCGACTGTCCTGACCACGACGAGAGCAAGTGGCGGCTTCTCGTTCTGGAGGACTGCGACGAGCTGATCCGGGCGGAGGCGAAGCTCTCCACCGGGCAGGGGTTGTCGAGACTGCTCAATCTGACCGATGGGCTGCTGGGGCAGGGGCGGGACGTTCTGGTGGCCATCACGACCAATGAGGATGTGCAGCGGTTGCATCCGGCGGTGGTGCGGCCGGGGCGGTGCCTGGCGCAGATCGAGGTGGGGCGGATGGCGCCTGACGAGGCTTCGGCGTGGCTGGGGGGTTCTGGCGGGGTCGGGCCTGGCGGGTTGACGCTGGCGGAGATGTTCGCGCTGCAAGCAGGGGTGAGGCCGGAAGAGTCTCCGCTGGAGACGGGTCTCTACCTGTAGACGCCCTTCCAGGACACGCGATGAATTCCCGCAGACGACAAACACCTTTCATGATCGTTCCTCATTTTCGAGGGAAATGCGTACAACAAAACTTCCATCATTTCAGACCTTCCCCAGGACCGCGGGGCACGGCTACCAACTTCAGGTAAGCGCGCTTACCCGATTCCGACCGAAATGATCACACTATGCCACCAGGGCGGCACCCTCGGCATCAACGGCGCGAGGATTGGATGGCTTTGTGAATGAATGTCCACTTCCCCATATCGGACATTCAATAAATAATAGGATTATTGCCTGCAAGTCTCTGCACCGGAGCCGAGACATCCATTTCAAGGATAAAGTCAACATCCGACTTTGGTTTCTGCGGCCCCAATCCTCCGCCAGATTGACCAGCAAGCCGATCTCACGTAGCGTCGCGAACGCCCCAACTGCCCGACTTGGGCTTGGGAGGAGTCGATTCCCGAAGGCCTTTCCGGCGTACGGGCACCGCATATCGCGAACAACTTTCCAGCAATTCGGAGGTACCCACCTTGGCACCCTCTGCTCTCGTCGACATTGACGTCATGACGAAGATTCCCGATCTGTCAACTGTCTCATTCAGTAAAATCGGCGAGCTGACCGGCCGCGAGACCGTGTCGATCGACAGGCTTCTCAACCCAGAGTGGATCCAGGCGGCGAGATTCCAGTCGGCCTTCTGACGACCGGCCCGCGTGGAATGCCCCCGTCCGTTCTTCCACTGAGCCAGTTCGTGTTGAAGGTACACGGCTTGTGCGACCTGGCGTGCGACCATTGCTACGTTTATGAGAACGCCGATCAGAGTTGGCGCGGGAAACCCGCGGTCATCACGCTGGAGACCTGCGCGCGCATCGCCGAGAGAATCGCCGAACACGCGGTTGAGCACGGACTCGAACGCGTCAGTGTGGTTCTTCACGGAGGCGAGCCGTTGCTGGCCGGGCCGGCTCGCCTGAACGCCATCGCCGTGACGCTGCGCAGCCGGATGCCCCCGGGCCACGTCATGGATCTCAGAATTCATACCAACGGCGTCCTGTTGAACCAACGGCACCTCGACGTCTTCGACGAACACGACATCAAGGTCGGCATCTCGCTCGACGGCGACCGGGAGGCCAACGACCGGCACCGCCTCTACCGTGACGGGCGCAGCAGCTACGACCAGGCGGTCCGGGCCGTCAACCTGCTCCGCAAGCGCCCTCACCTCTACTCCGGCCTGCTCTGCACCATCGATGTGCGCAACGACCCAATCACGGCCTATGAGGCCCTGCGCGAACTCGAACCCCCGCGCGTCGACTTCCTGCTCCCCCACGCCACCTGGGCGGAACCTCCCGACCGGCCTACACCGACGGCCTACGCCGACTGGCTGATCGCGATCCACGACCGTTGGGAGAGTCAGGGACGTCCGATCGGGATCCGCATCTTCGACTCCGTCATCAGGACTCTCAGAGGTGAACCGAGCCTGACCGAAGCGATAGGCCTTGATCCGAGCGCACTGCTGGTGATCGAGACCGACGGCTCCTACGAACAGGTCGATTCTCTGAAGGTCACGTTCGACGGGGCGGCCGCGACCGGGCAGAACGTCTTCCGGAACTCGGTCAGCGAGGCCGCCGCCCACCCGGGCATCGTCGCCCGGCAGGGCAGAGCCGACGCCCTCTCCGCGGAGTGCCGGCGATGTCCTCTGATGGCCTCGTGTGGCGGGGGGCTCTATTCCCATCGGTTCCGCGACGGATCCTTCGACAATCCGAGTGTCTACTGTCCGGACCTCTTCAAACTGATCTCTCATATCAAGGACGCGGGTTCAATGACGAACCACAGACTGGAACTCGGCCGACTCGCCGCCGGGCTCGGCGGGCCGCCCGACATACGTGCCCTCGAAGCCGCTCAGAACAGCATCCGCCGTGCTTCGATCGCAATCGTCCGCCCACAAGAGGAGTCGGCCTGGGCGTCGCTGACCGCGTTCGACCAGCCCCACCGCCACGCGGTCGACCGGGTGCTCGCCCATCCCTTCGTCCGCGAGTGGGCGGTCCGAGTCGCGCGGAAGACGACCTCGCCCGCCTATCTGGGCAATATCGTGGCGGCCATCGCGAAGACCGCAGGCGCCGACGGCACCTTCACGGTCCACGTCGAGCGGGGCTCGGCCCACTTCCCCGCGGTCGGCACCCTGGTCGGCCTGACCGGGCCGAGCGCAAGGGTGTCGGTGGTAAACGGCGAGATGCGCATGCCGGACGGGGCGAGGTGGCTGCCGGGCCGGCAGCTGGTCAGCGGCGACTTCAGGGTGCTGATCGAGGACTCCGATCCCTTCCGCGACTGCTACGAACTCTCCGCAGCCGACCGTCTGACCGATGTGGAGCTGGCAGCCTGGCAGGCGGCGTTCGACGCGGCCTGGCGTCTCATCGAGAACGAGTTCCCCGAGTATGCGCCGGGACTTCGGGCCGGGTTGACGACGATCGTTCCGCTGGCCGCCTCCCCGCGCGACGACGTCAGCTCCACGGCCCGGAGCGCCTTCGGCGCGGTCGCCGTGGCGCTTCCCGCCGATCCGGCGACCCTGGCTCTGTTGATCATTCACGAGTTCCAGCACGTCAAGCTGGGCGCGATCTTCGACGCCGTCGACCTCTTCGACAGGCAGGACACCCGCCTTCACTACGCCCCCTGGCGGCACGATCCGCGACCGGTAGAGGGCTTGTTTCAAGGCGCCTACGCGCACCTCGCGGTGACCGACTTCTGGCGCCGTCGCAGGCACACGACCGGTGAGCTCAGCGCCCACGCCCAATTCGCCCGATGGCGCCGCCAGACGGCCGAGGCCGTGGAGACACTGCTCGCATCGGGTGCCCTGACCGATACGGGGATGCGGTTCGCCGAGCAGATGCGGGAGACCCTGACGCCGTGGCTGGCCGAAGAGGTCCCGGCCGAGGCCGAGACCTCGGCGCAGGCGTCGGCACTGGCCCACCAGGAGGCGTTCGAGGCGCGGCATCGATGATCACGCTGACGCGTCAGCACCTTGCTCAGCGCTCTGATGAGGAACGGGGGGCTTGGCCGCGGTTCTGGTGGGGTGGCGTGAGTAGGGGGATGCTCAATCAGGTATGGGTTGGATCATGAGCGAAGCTGCTGAGATCTGTTCCGAACTGATCCGAATCGACTCCACGAATCCGGGATCCGGCGAACGGGAGGCCGCCGAGTACGTGGCCGGGCTGCTGGCCGAAGTCGGGCTTTCTCCTGTTCTGGTGGAGAGCGCGCCGCGGCGGTCCAGCGTCATCGTCCGGGTGCCCGGCGATTCACCGAACGGCCTGTTGATCCATGGGCACCTCGACGTGGTACCCGCCGACCCCGCCGACTGGAAGCTTCACCCTTTCAGCGGGGAGATCACCGACGGATACGTCCATGGGCGTGGGGCCGTGGACATGAAGGGCAGCCTCGCGATGACGCTGGCCTGGGTGCGGCAGGGGATCCGGCCTCGGCGCGATCTCGTCCTGGCCTTCCTCGCGGATGAGGAGGGAACCGGGGAGTTCGGGTCACGCTACGTCGTCTCCGAGCACGCCGACCTGTTCGAAGGGTGTACGGAAGCGATCTCCGAATCCGGTGGGTTCTCGGTCACGATGCCGTCGGGGGTGCGGGTCTATCCGATCGGGGTCGGGGAGCGTGGGACGGCGTGGATGAAGGTGACCGCTCATGGGGTGGCGGGGCACGGGTCGAAACCGCCGGTGGACAATCCGGTGGCGGAGCTGGCCCGGGCGCTGGCCCGGGTGGCCGACCACGAGTGGCCGATCCACCTCACGCCTCCCGTCTCGGCGCTGATCCGCGAACTGGCCGACGAACTGGGGATGGAGATCGATCCGGCAGATCTCTCCGAGGTTCCTCCTCGGGCGGCGGCGCTATTCCGGGGGGTTCTGCGAGCGTCGTCCAACCCGACCGTCATGAACGCCGGGTACAAGGTGAACGTCATCCCCTCCCGTGCCGAGGCGAACATCGATGGACGATTCCTGCCGGGATTCCGTGACGAATTCCTGGAGACGCTGGATCGCCTTCTGGGACCGAAGGTGACACGGGAGTTCATCAACTTCGAAGACGCACCGAGCGCCCCGATCTCCGGTCTGTTCCACGAGTTGGGTGACGCGCTCAAGGCCGAAGATCCGCTCGCCCGGCCGGTTCCCTATGTGATGTCGGGCGGAACGGACGCGAAATCATTTGCCCGGCTCGGGATCAAAGGCTATGGATTCGCCCCACTGCTCCTGCCGCCAGACCTGGATTATTTCGGGATGTACCACGGGGTCGATGAGAGGGTTCCGGTGGACGCCCTCGATTTCGGCGTGAGGACGCTGAACCGGCTCCTGAACTCCTGAGATCGGACAGGCTTTTTCCCAGGTTTCCACAGGGCCCGAAATCGGATGATCGTCACCGTTCTCACGACGCGAACTAGCATGGCGAAAGCTCAGATCGCCGACGGTTTCCAAGGGGCAGGAGACGAGTGGTGCTTCGATGGGAGAGTCGGCACCGCGGGCCCTATTTTTTCTTCAGCTACCCTCGTGACCCGAACGAAGATCCGAAAGCCAACCGCTGGGTCGCCAAGCTCTTCAAGGATCTGTGCGACCACATCCTCGAGATGACCGACCTGCTCGATCCCTCACTGGCGGGCTTCATGGACAGCGGACTGCGCACCGGCCACCTGTGGGATCAGCGATTGGCGGAGGCACTCGCCACCTGCCGGGTCTTCGTTCCGCTCTACTCCCCCCGCTATTTCGTCAGCCCCAACTGCGGTCGTGAATGGACGGCTTTCGTCCAGCGGCTCAACAGCCAGCCCGGCCTCGGCGACCGCAGGCCCGAGGCGATCATCCCGGCGCTGTGGACGCCGATGCAGCCCGAGGCGCTTCCGCTGGCGGCCCGCTCCATCCAGTTCGCCCACGAGAAACTGGGACCGCGCTACCGCGAAGAGGGTTTCTACGGCCTGACCAAGCTGGCCGTCCGCCGCCCGGCCTACCAGGTGGCCACCCACGCCCTCGCCAACCGGATCGTCGAAGTGGGCGAGGGCACCCGGCTCGAACCGATCGAACCGCTCGACTTCCTCTCGCTCACCAGCGCGTTCGAAGACTTCGACGCGGCCCAGGCGCTGACCCTCACCGTCGTGGCACCCGACCAGGAGACCGTGCCCGCGGGCCGCAACCCCTATTTCTACGGTCGCCTGCCGGAAGACTGGAACCCGTTCCGCAGCGAGGACCAGCCCAGGTCGCTGTTCTCCTACGCGCTCGAGCTGGCCAACGCCTACGGGTTCCGCACGGAGATCGGCTCGCTGTCCGACTTCAGTCCCGACCTGCTCGCCGACAAGCAGCCCACGGGCCCCGGCGTCATGATCATCGATCCGTGGGCGCTGACCGACCCGTCGAGCCTGGCCGCGCTCGCCGCCTTCGACCGGGCGGAGCTGCCCTGGGTCAGCGTGATCATCCCCTGGAACCGGGACGACGGCGAGACCGCCGCGCACGAGGCCCACCTGAGGTCGGTGCTGCAGACGACGTTGCACAAACGCTGGTCCGATCTGTCGACCGAGTCGATCGACCACTTCTCCAACTTCCGGCGGGCCTTCCCCGACGCGCTGAACCGGGCGGGCAACCAGTTCCTGAGGAAGGCGACGCCGTACCCCCCTAAGGGCAACAGCCCGGAAAGCTCAGACTGATGGACGCGGAGGCCCCGATGAGTGACGGCGAAGGCCAGATCATCACGTTCTACTCCTACAAGGGCGGGACGGGACGGACCATGGCGCTGGCCAACACGGCCTGGGTCCTGGCCGCGAACGGCAAGCGCGTCCTCGTCGTCGACTGGGACCTGGAGTCGCCGGGCCTGCACAAGTTCTTCCACCCCTTCCTCGAAGACGAGGTGATCGCCTCGACCCCCGGGGTGATCGACATCATCAACGAGTACGTCTGGGCGGCCATCCGGCCGCAGCAGCGGGCCACCGACTGGCATCTCGACTACGCCAAGGTGATGCCGCACGCCGTGTCGCTCGAATGGGAGTTCCCCGGTGCGGGCACCCTCGACTTCGTCTCGGCCGGGCAGCAGAACCGCGACTACTCGTCGCTGGTCTCCACCTTCGACTGGGACAACCTCTACGACCGGCTCGGCGGCGGGCTCTTCTTCGACGCGATGCGCGCCGACATGAAGGCCAACTACGACTACACGCTGATCGACAGCCGGACCGGCCGCAGCGACATCGCCGACATCTGCACCCTCCATCTGCCCGACATCCTGGTCGACTGCTTCACCATGGCCGATCAGAGCATCGAGGGCGCCGCCAAGGTGGCGCGCTACATCGAGGAACGCATCCGGACCCAGCCCATCCGCATCCTGCCGGTCCCGATGCGCATCGACGACGGCGAGAAGGAGAAACTCGACGCCGGACGCCAGCTCGCGCGGAGCCGGTTCGACAACCTGCCGGCGGGGATGTCCGCCGAGGAGCGCAATCGCTACTGGGGCGCGGTCGAGATTCCGTACAAACGCTTCTACGCCTTCGAAGAGACCCTGGCGACCTTCGGAGACGGCTCCGGATCGCCCACCTCGCTGCTGGCCGCCTACGAGCGGCTGACCGGAGCGATCACCGAGGGCACCGTGAACGGACTGCCCCCCATGGACGGCGCCCTGCGCACCTGCTGGCTCGACGCCTTCACCCGCCGCCGCGTCGCCGACCAGGCCGAAGTGCTGCTGAGCTACGTACCGGAAGACCGGATGTGGGCCGACTGGATCGGCTCGGTGCTGGAACGCGCGGGTTCCCGGGTCGTGCCGAAGGCCCTGTCGACGAGCAACGCGGAGCAGGCGTTCGATCCGCACATGCAGGTCATGGCGGTGCTGTCCCCGGCCTACATGCGGGTCCTGTCCAGCCACGACGGCCCGCGCCAGCCCTCCGACCTGCTGAACCCCCGCTCGGTGGTGGCGCTGCGGGTGGCGGACGTGCGGCTGACCGCGCCCTTCGGCGACCAGCCGCCCGTCGACCTGTTCCGCTTCAACGCCGAGCAGGCGACCGAGGCCCTGCTCCGCGTCGTCGGACGCGACCCGCGCGACTACACCACCGACCTGCAGCTCGGGTCGCGCTTCCCCGGCACGGCGCCGACGATCTGGAACGTCGGGCCGAGGAACAACACCTTCACCGGACGCAGCACCGCGCTGGAAACCCTCCGCGACCAGCTCGTGGGCATCACCCGGACGGTCCCCCAGCCCCAGCAGACCATCGCGCTGCACGGGCTCGGCGGCGTGGGGAAGACCCAGGTCGCGCTGGAGTACGCCCACCGGTTCCGGGCCGACTACGACCTGGTCTGGTGGATCTCCGCGGAACAGCCCGACCTCATCAACTCCGCCCTCGCCGAGCTGGCCACAAAACTCAGCATCCGGTTCGGCGACAGCGTCCTGGCCGGTGCCGAGGCCGCCAGGGAGGCCCTCCGGATCGGCCAGATGCGCTGGCTCCTGGTCTTCGACAACGCGCGCGACCCCGAGCAGCTGCAGGAGCACCTGCCCGGAGGCACCGGGCACGTCCTGGTGACGTCCAGGAACCGCTCCTGGGCCGACGTCGCGACACCGCTCGAGGTCGACGTGTTCAGCGAAGAGGAGAGCCTGGAGCATTTCAACCGCCGGGTCCCGGCCCTCGACCGGGAGGGCGCGCTCGCGATCGCCGAGGAGCTCGGCCATCTGCCGCTGGCGATCGAGCAGGCGGCGGCCTGGCTGGCGGAGACCGCGGTGCCGGCGTCCGCCTATCTGACGCAGCTGAAGCAGAGCGCCGAGCTGCTGCTCAACGAACCGCCGCGCGGCTATCCGCTGCCGGTGGCGCAGACGTGGAACATCTCGCTGGCCCAGTTGAAGGAACGCTCTCCGGCCGCGGTCCGGCTGCTCCAGCTCTGCGCCTTCTTCGCGCCGGAACCGATCTCCCAGGAACTGATCTACAGCGACGAGATGATGCGCGCGCTGCTCCAGTACGACCCGGGCCTGCGCGGCGAGAAGGTCATGATCGGCCGGCTGATCCGCGAGGTGACCCGGTTCGCCCTGGCCAAGGTCGACCCGGCCACCAACACGATCCAGTTGCACCGGCTGGTGCAGACCGTGATCCGCAACCAGATGACCACCGAGGAGATCGAGACCACCTCACACGAGGTGCACCACATCCTGGTCGGCGCGCGCCCCAGAAAGGGCGAGGTGGACGACCCGGCGAACTGGCCCCGCTACGACATCATCTGGCCGCACCTGCTGCCGTCCGAGGCCGAGAACTGCATGGAGGAGGACACCCGCAAACTCCTCATCGACCGGGTGCGCTACTACAACCGCCGAGGTCAGTACACCAACGCCCTCAACCTCGGGCAGCGGCTGGCCGACTTCTGGGAGACGAAGTTCGGCCAGGTCGAGCGGCAGCGACTGTCGATGCTCTACAACGTCGGCAACGCCCACCGCTGGCTGGGCCAGACGCAGACCGCCCTGCAGCTCAGCGAGTGGACGCTGGAGAACCAGCGATCCCTCCTCGGCGACGACCACCCCCACACGCTGCTCACGCGCGGAACCCTGGGCGCCGACCTACGTGCCCGGGGCGAATTCGAGAAGGCCCTCGGGCTCGACCGCGAGACCTACGAACTCTGGCGCGACCTCTACGGCGAGGACTACGACAAGACGCTCAACGCGGCCAACAACCTGGCCGTCTCCTACCGGCTGATCGGCGACTGCTTCAGCGCCCGCGACCTCGACCAGGACACCTACGACCGCATGAACCGCGTGCTCGGGCCGATGCACCTCGACACCCTGAGCACCGCTCAGAACCTCGGACGAGACCTGCGCGAGACCGGCCTCTACATTGAGTCGGCCGAGTGGCTGACCCACACGATCGCGAAGTACAAGGAAGGGGTCGACGACGACCACATCGAGCTGCTCACCGCTGAGAAGAGCCTGTCGGCGTCCCTCCGCAAGGCGGGCCGGCAGGAGGACGCGTTCGTTACTGCCAGGCGGGTCGCCGAAAGGTTCGAGCAGCGCTATCCCTCCCACCCCGAGACCCCGGCCGCGCTGCTCGAGCTCGCGTCCTGCCAGTGGGCGCTCGATGACAAGGCACGGGCGTACGAACTGGCGGAGGCCACGCGGGAGAAGTACGTCGAGCTGTTCTGGCCCAGCCACCCCTACGTCCAGATCGCCTCCAACAACGTCGCGATCTATCTGCGGGCTCTGGGCCGTCCCGAAGAAGCGATCGTCCTCGGCGACGAGACCCTCGGAGCCTTCCGCAACCGCCTCGGCCCAGCTCACCCCTACACGCTGACCTGCATGATCAATGTCGCCAACTGCTTGTCGGACCTGGGCGACCACCAGCGGGCCGAAGGGCTCTTCCGCGAGTCTCACACGGGCTTCGTCCAGAACCTCGGCGCTCACCATCCCAACACCATCGTCTGCCAGGCCGACCTGGCGATCACCTTGCTCGAGTCGGGCCGTACGGCCCAGGCGGGTGAACTCCAGGCCCGGACGCTTGACCTCATGACCGACAGGCTGGGTGAGGCCCATCCGCTGATCAGTTCCCTGAGGAGTTGGCGGCGAATAGACCTCGATCTCGAGCCTTATTCGATCTAGTCACGAGTGAGCCAGTTCAGAACCTCGGGAAGCACCTCGATGGCACCGAAGTGGGCGACTCCACTATCGATCCTCAGAGTCGCCCCGGGAATGCGGCATCCCAGCCATTCGGCATGCGCCACCGGTGAGTAGACATCTTTCTCGCCATGCCAGATCATCGTCGGCACCTTGATCTGGCCGGGGTCGAAGCTCCAGTCGGAGGAAAAGGCGACGACATCGTCGATCCAGCCGTCGGCGGAGCCCCGGAACGCTTCAGCGAAATTCCTTAAGAGCATCCGACGGATATCGGCATCGGAAACGGTGCGGCGATCGGACTCGGGAGACTCCTGCAACAAACCCTGAATCTTGCTGGCCGGATCGCGTTGGATCTTCCTGGCCGCAGGGCGAAGGCTGTCCGCGACGGCGTCCCGGCCCTTTTCTGCAGTTTTGAACGCGCGGACGTTGGACTCCGTCATGCCACGGAACCAGTCGAGTCCGACCGCGTCCGGCGGCGCCAAACTGACCAGGGACGCCGCACGCGTCGTGCGTGCCGGAAGAAGCGCCGCGCAAGCCAGTGCGTGCGGACCTCCACCAGACCGCCCGGCGACGGCGAACCGATCGATGCCGAGAGCGTCGGCGATCACCTTGACATCGGCCGCCGCGTCTGCGACAGTCCGGCCTTCGCGGCTGTCGGACACGCCGTAGCCGGGACGGTCGAAAGTGATCAACCTGATGCCATCTCGGCGGAGTTCGGAGACCTCCGGTGCCGGGACGAACCTGCTGCCCGGAGTTCCGTGCAGCAGGAAAACCGGCTTTCCGGACGGGGGCCCTTTATCTTGGACCCCGAGCCTCTTGCCATCAGGCGTGACCACTGACGCAGTCAAGATTCCTCCCGTGAATCACCCATGCCGAGCTCTCCGATTCACAATACTTCGCCACTACCTGGGCGATATGCCACAAAGGGGCAATAGTGATCCCACCGTGATCTCACAAGTCGCGATCAGCGAGTGCACAACTTCTGGTTAAATCCGAGTTTCGGATGGTCCGATGAAATGGACGATTTCGCAGGGAGATTGACGTCTCCGCACGCTCGCAAACATGGTCCGACACTCCGGTATTCGTCAAGCACCACGTGGACCTCCGGCTAGCACTATGCTCAGACCCCTCTGGCGATTCGAGCCGTGGGAGGGACAGCAGAGGCAGACGGGTTCCCTCGGACCGGACGGCCATTGACATCGTCCGACGTCGGCGCAGCGGGAGTTCGCTTGAGCCCTTCCAACCTACGCCGCCGGAACATCAAGGGGGGACGAAGGCGAAAGCACGAGCTTCTCCGGCAGCGACAGGACTTCTACCGGACCATCTGGAGCCTCGCATCGTCGATGCTCGGGTCCCGCGTCCTGGGAATAATCTATCCCCTGCTGGCCCTCTCGATAGACGCATCGCCCATGCAGGTAGGCTGGGTGTCTTTCGCTCTCACCGTGCCGGGACTGTTCCTCTTCATTCCAGCCGGCGTGCTGGCCGACCGTGCCGATCCGCGGTCAGTTCTGCTTCTCACGGAAATCTGCAGGGGTTTCACGGTGCTGAGCATATTCTCAGCGACCCTGGTGAACAACGTGACCATCCTTCACATCATCGTCGCAGCTTTCCTCGAAGGCAGCCTTTATGTGGTGTATTCACTCGCAGAAACAGCGCTGATCTCACGATGCGTCTCACCTGAATTGACCAGAAAACGGTTGGTCACGGTCGAAACCGGAGCACATCTGGCGGTCCTCGCCGGGCGGCCACTCGGAGGAATGCTGTTCTCATGCGGCGCCCAGTCAGCCTTTCTGGTTAATGTTCTACTTTTCGTCTTTTCTGGTATGTATTTGTCCGCTGTCACGCAAGGAAAGAACGTGAGACGCTCCCGCACGTCGGTGATGGGGCAACTCCGGCATGGGGTCCGCGACCTGCGCCGGCGCTCGCTCACCGAAGAGATCTCCAGCGGCTTCCGGGAGGTTCGTCGCCACCACTTTCTCCGGCACGCGATCGTCGCGACGACGGCGACGAACCTGTCGGTCAACATGTTGATCATCATTTTCCTGGCTGGATCGGCGGAGCGGTCACCCGTTCTCGTCGGATTGGTGCTCGCCGCCGGTGGAATCGGCGGAGCGCTCGGCTCGATGCTGGTGCGTCTGGACTCAGTGCGGCGATACTTTCGTCCCAGCACCCGCGCGGTGGTGACACAGATGTGGATCTGGGTGTTCGCCCTGCTGATCGCTACACTGACCGAGCCCATATACTACGGTCTGGCGACCTTCGTCACCGGTTGCATCGGATCGATGATGAACATCGCGCTGAAGACCTACGAGTTCAACCGGGTCGAACGTTCGAAGCTCGGCCGGGTGACGAGTGTCCACCGACTGGCCGCGAACGCCGCCATCTGCGTCGCCGCACCCCTGGGAGGGTGGCTTGCAGCGGAATCCAGCCACTACGCAACCGGGATCGTGTTCCTCTTCACCGTGATCATGGCCGTCTACGTGTCCGTGAAGATGCCGAACTGGCGGGGCCGGCTAGCCGCCGCTCAGTGAGCTCCGCGAACTTCCTCTCGATGAGCCGCTCGACTTCCTGCAGCAGGAATCGGGGCGCCCGCGGGAACATCGCGTCGGCTGCCTCCCGAAGGTGTTTCTCGGCCACACCCAGCCTGTCGTACTCAAGCTCGATCATCGCCGCGTAGAGGCGGACCGGGCCATTCTCGGAAGCCTCCGCGAGTGCTTTACCGATCTCCAGTTTCGCCTCTTCCACGGCATCCTCCGACAGTTGCGCTCTGAGGGAGATGATCGCCAATGCGTGGGCCGCCCGGGTCGACGGCCAGGGCAGCAGCGCGGCCCGCTCAAAGTCACGACGAGCCTCCGCCATCCGCCCCAGGCAGACCAGGATCTCGCCACGCGCCTGCAGAGCATCGGCTACTCCGCCGTCCTCTTCGAGGACGACCGTCAGCATCGCTTCAGCGGCCCGTAGGGAACCGTTGAACCACAGCGCCCAGGAGTAGGCGACCTTGATGCTCCGGTCATGCGGGTAACCGGAGACCATACCCCTGAGTTCCTCCACCGCGAGGTCGGGTCGGCCCTGTTCGAGACGGCACCATCCGATGCCCACCATCAGCCCGGGCACCGCCTCGACCGCGTCGGCGGCCTCGAATGCGAGTGCCGCCGCCTGATAGTGACCAACGGCGGCGTCGAAGTCCTTCCGGCGACAGTCGACATCACCGAGGAAGGAAAGGATCTCGGCCCGCATCCGGGAACTGTCGCCGATCCGGTCGAGGGCACGACCGGCCAGGTCGGCCGCTCCGTCAAGGTCGAGGTCATGCAGAGCGATTTCGGCGGCTCCGAGTAGGTCGTCCGGATCAGCGCCTACGGAACGGTGTTCCACCGGGCCGGCTGCACGAAGTATCGGCTGAATCCACTGGTCGTTCGTGAGCTCGCACCAACCTCCGCGTTCGTACTGCAGTACTCCTCGCGCAGCGAGGGCGTCGACGACGACGTTGTCCATCCCCGCGGTCATGGTCTGCAGGACCCGGACCCGTTGACGGGCGATCTCGTCGGTGACGAAAGTCCGGGCCAGCCATGTCATCAGGCGAGGGCCGTCGCCGGTCAGATGAGCTGCCGCCACTTCGTCGACGATGTCCTCGTACAGATCAGCGGCCTGATCGTCGGACATCTCCACCTGTTCGACGTGCGAGAGACTGACGGTCTCCGCATCGGCGGGCAGTCCGCGCCACATCATGGCGCATTTGAGCTGCAGTCGACCTGGATCGGCCCACAACTGCTCCGGATCCAATCCACCTGTGCCCGGTTCGCAGATGTCGCGAATCAGTCTGGCGACGGCCTCATCGTCGACCTGCCGACGACACCTCCAGATCGGTCGGACGATGGCGTCCCGTGCCTGCGCTTCGGCGAGTGGTTGAAGATGGATGCTCTGCTTGTCGAAGCCGGCCAGCCGCTCACAGTAGGGACGCAAGGCGGGAAGGTGCTCATCTTGGACGCAGATCAGTAATCGGAGGTTCTTCTCGGCATCGAGAGCCCGTTTGAGCTGCTCGAAGAACCAGTCTCGGTAGACACGCCGATGCGCGAGGGCGCCGAAGAGCTCCTCGACTTGGTCGATGACCACCATGACCGGCATCGGATCGCCCCAGATGTCCTCCCGCTTCGGGCGTTCGTTGATGAAGCTCTCCAAGGTCAGACGCGCCAGCCGATTGGGGTGCTCATGAAAGGCCCAGTCGGACAAGAGTGCGAACACATGGGGGTTGTGCCGCGGCGAGACAGTGGACGCGGGCGGTTCCGAACGGCGGAACGTCGCCGATTCCCGGAAGATCCTGCCGACGGGAAGGACGTCGGTGATCTCAGGATCGAGACGTGGAAGCACTCCGGCCTGCACCAACGACGTCTTGCCGACGCCGGGAGGGCCGTGGAGGATCGTCAATCGATTGGACTGCCAGTAGGCGGCCAGTTGTGAGACCTCACGGTCGCGGCCGAAGAAACGCGATCGGTCCTCGCTACGAAACGCCCGCAGTCCCACGTAGGGAAGTCTCTCCGCAACCGTGTTCACTTCATCCGCCTTCTCAGTTGCCGGCAGAACTCGGATGCCGTCCCCCAGAAGATCGTCACTTGCCATTTTTCGTAGTACCGGTCCAGCCACTTCTGCTGATCCTTGAGCTTGGCACTGTCGACCCTCGGTGGTAACAGGACGCTGATGTGCCGGCGCCTGTTGATGGCGGGGACAGCACGGAGCAGGCTGTCGAACATGAATCTGAATGTCGAGTCCCGCATGCTGTAACCGATGAAGAGCAGGGTCCGAGCAGTGAGCGCTTCGAATATCGCCGGAGGCAGCATCTTCGAACTCTCGGTACCCCGGTCGAGAGCCAGGTTGAAGATGAACTCGTGATAGTCGTCTTCACAGACCACGATCGACGAGGGCTCCTCCCACCGACCGTGAAGGTGGTATACGAGGGGCGCCTCGGGCGCAGGGTCCCACCCCGCGTGGTCATCGAAAAGTGCACGATCGTATTCGATGCCCGAATTCCAGGGACAGAGCGCCACGTTGGGCGATTTTCCGGCCGTACGCAGCGATTGAAGGATGAGGTCGTCATAGTTGGTGGTCATGTAGACCGGAATGGGTAGGCTGGAGAGCAGTTTGTATGGCTCGTGCCGTTTGGAGAGATTCGGCGGGCCGATACCCCGGAGTCGCTCACAAATCTGTTCCTTGACGGTCGCCGATTCACCGAATTTTATGACACCGTGCTGGGCCACATTGATGAGCACGTCACGGTCGGCATGTGGATAGTCCCACTCGTCGGCGAGTTCCTCGCTGAGCTTGGCGGCCATCGGCAGGACATCGGCGGAGGCCCCCGCGCCGAGGAACGGGGTGCACGCCCCCTTGCCCAACTGACGCACGAGGCGCTCCCAATCGTGTTCTTCCATCACGTGCAGAGACACCTCGCGGTAGACATCCCACTGATATCTCCAGCACGATAGGCAGATTCAAGCCCTGCCGAGCGGGTCCATCCATATTCGGCTGCCCATCCAGCCATTAAATGTTGCTCTGAAACCTCGCCCAGGAACCTTGATCATCTCTCACATATTTCATGGCCGGTGCGAGGACCTCGGATTTCTGAAGCTCATCGAGAGTTCGATCTGTATAGAGATACTCGGATGCCGCGTTCTCGTCCATACACACTCCTCACGAAGACCATGATTAGGGCCATCCATTTTGAGGATAATGGCCCTGCTCCCAGAAGCTCGTCGGCGATCCACCGACAGACTTGCTTACGATTCTGTGATGACCTGGGCGGGGAATCAAGCTTTAACATGGGCGGCATAATCTAAGATTCCCGCTGCGGGTCGAACCGGAGGTTTCAGGTGAGCCATTCTCAGCCTGCGAACGTGCCCCCTGGCCAGGGCCCCATGGTCTGGGAAAGAGTTCCACCCCAGAACGTGCACTTCACTGGACGAGAAGATTTGCTGGAATCGCTGCGCGAGGGAATCAACGAGCGCAGCGCATTCGTGCTGGAACCACTGCCCCGTGCTGTCCAGGGACAGGGCGGGGTCGGAAAAACCCAGCTCGCCATCGAGTACGCCTGGCGCTACAGGCGCCACTACGAGCTGGTCTACTGGGTCGCCGCCGAGAAGCGCGAACTCGTCCCGGCTACGCTGGCCGCACTTGCCCCGCGTCTGGGCCTCCCGCAGAGTACGGGCACCGGCATCGAGGAGACGGCGCGAGCGGTGATCCGGGCGCTCGAAAAAGGCGAGCCTCACACGCGATGGCTCCTGATATTCGACAACGCCGAGGATCCGGAGTCCCTGGTCGGCTATATCCCACGCGGCCTTGGACACACGCTCATCACCTCTCGCGACAACCGGTGGGCCGACCGATATCCGAGCCTGCGGGTCGACGTCTTCCCGCGCAAGGAAAGTCTGGAGTTCCTGCGGGCGCGCATCCACCGTGAGATACCGGACGCGAAGCTCGACGCACTCGCCGAAGCGCTGGGCGACCTGCCGCTCGCCCTCGAACAGGCCGGAGCTCTCATGTACGAATCGGCCACCGACATCGATGAGTACATGGAGTTGCTGTCCAAAGAGGCCACCCGCCTGATGAGGAAGAACAAGCCCCTCGACTATCCACTGTCCATGGAGGCCGCCTGGCAGGTTTCGGTCGATCAATTGCAGCGCCGGATGCCCGAGGCTATCGGCATCCTCCAATGCTGCGCCTTCTTCGCGCCGGACCCGATCCCTCGCGATGTCTTCCGGCAGGGCGGCGCGGCCAAGACGCCTCGCATCGGCTCCGTCCTCGCCGACCCGATCACGCTGTCCAGCGTGTTGGGCATCCTCGGCCGCTACGCGCTCGCGAAAGTTGATTCCAAGACACGGACCATTCAGGTGCACCGACTGATCCAGAAGTTGCTACGAGAAGGATTCGACGCAGGAGAGCAGGTCGACCTGCGCCATGAGGTCCATCTTCTCCTGGCCAACAGCGCGCCGAAAGATCCTGACGACACCCTCGCCTGGCCGCGATTCGAGCAGTTGATCCTGCATGCCACCTATTCCGGCATCGCAGAGTGCGGCACATCCGAGGTGCGCCAATTCGCTCTCAACATGATCCGCTACCTCTACGCCGCGGGTAACTTCGAGCTCGCCCGGTCCCAGGTCCTCGAATTGATAGAGGTCTGGAAGAGAAAATTCGGCTCCGACGAGAAGATCCTGGTCGCCCAGAAGCATCTCGGCAACATCCTGCGCGGCATGGGACGGTACGCCGAGGCCTACGACATCGACCGCGCCACACACTCGGCGATGAGAAGAGAGCTCGGTCCCAGGCATCGGGAAACCCTGTGGGCGACCAACAACTACGGCGCGACCCTGCGCGCCCGAGGCGAATTCAAGCTGGCACGTGAGCAGGACACGGACCTGCTGGCGACCTATGAGTCAGCGGCGCCCGACGAGACGATCAACATCTACAAGGTACGCCACAACCTGGCCATCGATCACGCTCTGACGAGCGACTACCCCACCTCCAGGGAGATGCTCCGCAATCTGATCATCGACCTGGACTACGACAGCGACAACGTCAAACCCGCGCAGTTGGTCGGCGTGGTGAGCGCACTGTCCCGATCGCTACGTCTGTGCGGCGAATTCGACAAGGCCATCGGACAGGCCCAGGAGGCGTTCGACATCGGAAAGCAGCAACTCCCCGAATTCCACCTGGAGACGCTCCGGGCGGCAAAGGACCTGTCGATCGCCAAACGCATGTACGGCGACCTCAAAGAGGCTCTCGACCTGGCCAAGACGACCCATTGGAACCTTGAGCGGGTGTTCGGCGACCTGAACCCAGAAAGTCTGGCCGCGACAGTGAACCTCTCCAACGCCTACCGCGCGAGCGGCGACCTCTACGAAGCCTGCAAGTGGGCGGATGCGGCCGTCCCCCGCTACGCGGTCGTCTTCGACGTCGATCATCCTTACACCTTCGCCTGCCGCGGCAATCGTGCGGTCCTGACCCGCTTGTCCGGTGACGCCACCGCAGCCCACGCGGAGAACACCAAACTGGTCGATGAACTGGAAAAGCGACTTGGGCGGGGTTACTACTACACGCTCTTCTGCTCGGTGAATCTCCAGTCGGACCTCGCCGCTCTCGGCGAGGCGGAGGAAGCCATCGAACTCGGGACCAAGACGCTCAGCGAGCTCAAGAAGACATTCGGCGACGACCATTTCGCCACTCTGTCGTGCGCCGCGAACCTGGCGCTCGACCTGCGAGCGGTAGGCAGAACAGCGGAGGCTGATTCGCTGGCTCAGAACACGGTCTCCTCTTTCCGTTCTCTCGGCGGCGTCAACCAACCTGCGGCACTCGCCGCCGCCGAAGGCCGGCGGATCAACTGCGACTTCGATCCGCAACCGATCTGACAGAGGGATTGCTGCGCTCCCATGAGGCACGGTGCTCTTCTCGTCGGCGCCGGGCTTTGGCGAGCGCCTCCGCTCCGACGGGTTCTTCGTTCCAGAGCTCCATCGTTCGGGCCATTCCCTCCACGAACCTCACTCCGGTCGGGGTGAGATCGGTTCCGCCGAGCAGATCCCGAGTGGCTTGCAGCGCCGGAGCACGCCACTCGGCGAATTCGACCTCGGCACGCCGATCACCTGCCCGCATACGACGTCTCCAGAAGCCCGTCACCCCAAGGTAGGCATAGGTGCCGTTCAGCAGCCCCCGGGCCGGCCTGGGGTCAGAGCGCCATGGCGCGTAGTAGCGGCGACCGCTGTCGGGATTGAGCAGCGCGACGAGGTCCATCAGGGCGTAGAGCTTCACGTGCTGGTTCTCATGGGCGAGGGTTTCGGCCATCGAGACTCCGTCGGACGGAGTCGACAGAATGATCGCGCCGAACGCCTCACGTGACGACGAGCTCTGTGCCAGACCGCCGGACGCTCCGACGGGGACGAGCGTGGTGATCGCTGTTGCAATCTCGTCACGGACCGTCCAGTAGTCCCGGGTCAGCACATTCCAGGCTTCGTCCAGCCGGATCTGCCAGGTGTTCCGCACATCGGGTTCCAGCGGCCCCACATCAACCGAGTCGGGAGGTGAGAGGTGCGGATCCAGGTCGTCGAGGGTGAACGTGTGTCCCCCTGCACCGATCGTGGGCAAGGGGCGCCATCCTTCGGGTGCGGGCGCACCAGGTCCCACCTCAACGTCGACCGTGCCCTGGGCGGGGTGGCTCCCGATGGACGGCAACGTGATCCAGCCGTTGTGCGCGGGCACCGGGAAACTGCACGACCGGCCTGCGCGGTGAGCCGCGGCGAGTGCCACGGCCGTCAAACCGGTGGGGTCGACCTCTTCCCTCAGGCAGCGCATGGCCCAAGCGCCCACCGCCGGGTAGCGCACGATCGCTCCCACGGAGTCGTCGGCCGAAGCCTCCAGGTCAGCCAGCACCTGATAGGCGTCCCGCACGACGCGCATCTTGGGGAACTTCTGGACCACTGCCGCCAGCAACCAACGGTTCTTCCGATATTGGGCGGACCTGAGTTCAAGCATCGCCGCGGCACCGCCGCCACCTCTGGACAATGCCAGGAACGTCGCCTCCGAAACACCGACGCGAGATTCGGTCAATCTCTTCCTCACATTCCGGCGGCACCCTGCTGGATCGTCTGACGAATATGGCCGATCAGGGCGTACAGGTCAGGGCAGTAGACGCTCGGGTTATCGAAGCCCGATCCCTCCTTGTAGCGATGGGCGTAGAGACCACCGCCGCACCAATTCACGAGGTCGCATTTATGACAGATTTCAGATAACGCATGTAGGCCAACCTGCCTGGCGACCAGGGAGGGCAGGAGAAGCGCCGCGTCGAGCGGATCCCGGAGCACATGCAGCGGAGTGGCCGTAGCTCCTGGGTAGGCCGACTTCAGGATGTCGGACTGTTCGATGGACCCATCAGTCTCGATCACGAGAAGTAGCACCCGCGACAGGCCGATCGATTCGCTTCGCGACGGGCGACCGGTGAGAAGCCGCAGAATTTCGGTGAAGAGTCGGATCTCCGTTTCAGCCGACCGATACCACCGGTCGAAGATGGGGATCAACCAGTCGGCGTACGGGGTCGACAACCCCGCGTCCCGGAAGGGCGGTGGCGTCGACCAGTTACCGTGCGGCAGGAGGAAGTCCACCGCGGGAGGGTCAAAATCGAGAAGTGCGTCGTAAGTTTTCATCGGGTTGTTACGGAGGTCGATCGTGCACAGGAGCCCTCCGAACAACTCGTGGTATCGCCCGCTCGAGATTCGCCGGATGGCCTTGCTGACCTGGTCATGGCTGCCTTTTCCATCCCGGAAGAGCCGATGCCGGTCGTGCGCCTCGGCCTCACCGTCGTACGAGATGCCGACCCGGATGCCCAACTGTTTGAACAGCCGCAGGAAATCCTCGTCGAGCCGAATTCCGTTGGTCTGGATGCTCACATTCGCCTGGCTGCCCGTGCCCATCCGACGCCGGATCGTCTGCACCACGTAAGCGATGAATTCGGGGCCGGCGAGCAGGGGTTCCCCGCCGTGAAGAATGACGTCGACCTCAGCCAGTCCGTGGGTGGCCGCATGTTCTCCGATGCGGTCGGCCACTCGGTCGGCGATGGTCTCCGACATTCGGCGCGGCTGGTTGCGCCAGTTCTGGTCGGCCATTTCATACACGTAGCAATGACGGCAGGCAAGATCACAACGGCTGTGAATCTTCAGAATGAACTGGCGGAAGGCGTGCGGTTTCCACCCCGACGCCAGGAGAGCCTCGACGTCGAGGGAGGCCGGAAATGGCGGCCGCCCTAATTCAGGTGACGTGATCGCGGCCCCCTCGCCCTGTCTCAGCCGACCTGACGTACCTCCGCGATTACTGTCTCTCACGGTTTTTCCCGGCGCGTCAAGATTTCCGGTACAGACGCAGCTTCCCACATCCGGTCGAACTGCTGCACCCAGTACCGATATCAGCGCCCATTGCGCCCCGCCACCAACTCCAAGTACATGCGCGACGACGTGCAAGAATTATAGAACCCGTGGATTTCCACGACCACCCGCCCGCGCGAATTACCAGGTCGATGAGCATCAGCGAAACCTGGGATTGCGAGAGAGTCGAAACGAAGGCGCCTCTTCGATCCGCCATCCCTCCACCAGATTCAACCGTTCCTGGGTGAGCGACAGCGGCAACCGTTGGATCGGGAACTCCAGCGAGTCGTCCAGCTGCCGCGCCGCCAGGTCGATCGCTCCGGTCTCCGCAGGGTCCAGCACCACGACACGGACGGACCCGTTCCGCCGGGCCAGTACGGTGTTGCGCAGCAGCTCACACGTCTGCGGCGACAGCAGGTTCACCGCCGACGGCGCGAACACCCGGACATCCCGCGCATCTCGAAGAAGGCCCGCCAGGGGGACCTCCTCGAAGCGGCTCCGGTCGAACAGGACCTCGACGGGCGTCGCCGCCGGGGAGACCAGGGTCAGCCGGAAGATCAGCAGGCCTACGCCGGAGAGCAGGACCGCCCACCGCACGTTCTCGTCGAGGGTGTCGCTGAGGAGCGACAGGATGGCGAAGGTGAAGACGACCACCGTCAGGGCGTACGTGTCGAGGTGGTTGCGGGCCTTGAGGTCGCCGACCAGGCGTCGCCACCACGTCACGACCTTTCATATGCCCGTTTATGGCTTTAAATCCACCCGGTAGAGTCTTGCCACTGCGCGTGGTCCTGTGGTGACGTAAGTGCATAAAGGGCGAACACTAATAGGGGGTCTGGTGCTGTTCGGCCTGCCTCCTGCGCGGCAACTGCGCGCCGCCGGCGGTCTGGCGCTCGCCGCCGCCGGCCTCCTGGTCGCAGGCGCCTTCGTGAACTCCCGCGCGATCCAGCAGGTCGCGATCACACCCCAGCGCACCGCCCAGGTCGACATCGCCGCCGAGCAGCGGGAAAAGGCCGCCGCCTGGGTGGCGCGGCAGGTCACGGGGATCGTCGGGTGCGACGCACCGGTGTGCGCGCTGCTGGAGGCGCGGAACGTCGAGCCCACCCGCCTCCTTCCGTTACGCGGCCAGGAGGACGTCCTCAACGCCGACGTCGTCGTGGTCACGCCCGCGCTCAAGGCGTTGTTCGGCGACGGACTCACCCCGATCACCGCGAAGGAGCCGCTGGCCACCATCGGTGAGATCAAGGTCCTGCAGGTCACGCCGCAAGGAGTCGGCACGTTCACGGAAGCGCTGGAGCGTGACATGCGCGATCGCCGCGAGGCCGGGCGCGAACTTGTCGCCCATCCTCGGCTGGCCGCGACGCCCAAAGCGACACGCCACCTCGCCGAAGGCGAGGTCGACGCACGGATTCTCATGTCACTCGCGGCGCTCGCCTCGTCACACAGGCTCTATATTCGGGGGTTCGGGGACGGCGGGGTCGACCCGGGGAGCGCGCCGTTCCGGAGTGTCGAGATCGCGTCCGTTGACGGGTTGGAACCGACCGAGGGGTCGGTTTCCGGGATCATCCGGTTTCTTGAGGCACAACAGTCACGATTTCATCCCATTGAGGTTAATATCGACCGGCCGGTCGACGCAGTGTCAACAATCCTGCGCATACGGTACGCAGCGCCGAGCCCTGCCGGCTCGCTGTCCTCATAGACGGAGCACGATGAATCTCCCGCGCGTGGCCCGGTTACTCGCCGGTGCCCTTCTGCTCATGTTCGTCACGGTCACGCCTGCTCAGGCGGCGCCTCAGGTCGGACATGTCCGGCTCGCGCATCTCTCGCCCGACACCCCGGCCGTCGACGTGTACCTCTATCCGTTCGGGGGCGACCGGGCCAAGCTCGTGTTGAACGCCGTTCCTTACGGTGGGGTTTCGCCCTATCAGAATCTGGCGGCGGGGCAGTACACCGTCGCCATGCGGCCCGCGGGGGCCGCCGCTTCCACGCCGCCGGTGCTGTCGGCGAACGTGCGGGTGGAGCGGGGGCACGCGTACACGGTGGCGGGGATGGGGCCCTACGAGAGCATTCGGCTGCAAGTCCTCAACGACTCGCTGGAACTTCCCGACGGGAAGGCGGGGCTGCGGGTCATCGCCGCGTCGCTCAAGGAGCGCAACGTCACCGTGACCGCCGGGGGCATGGAGGAGGATCTGCGGTTCGCGGACACGCCCGAATACACCGAGATCGACGCGGCCATGCAGAAGATCACCGCTACGGCGGGGGACGAGAGCGCGTCCGCCGATGTGGAACTCACGCCTGGTTCCACCAACACCGTGGTCGTGCTCGACGGTGATCGAGGGCTCCGGCTGCTGCCGCTGACCGACGCCGCCGCGCCGGGGGTGACGCCCGAGGGCGCCGTCGACACCGGGATGGGTGGGCTCGCCGCTCATGGAACTCCGGTCTGGGCGTTCGCGCTCGCGGGCGCGCTGGTTCTGGCCGGAACCGCTTTTCTTGTACGGCTCCGCCGCCCCTCCGGCAGAACGACGTGAACCCCTCGAGCGGGGCATGAAACGCATCGCCTCTCTGCTGACCGCCGGGCTTCTGTTCACCGGATGCTCGGCGGCTCCCCCGGCGGTGCTGGCCGCGAAGACCACCCAGGCCGAACCGCCGGGCACCCTCGACCGCGAGGCCGCGGAAACCGCCGGCTGGGGTCCGGTGCCCGGTCAGGTCGCGAAGGTCAGGCCGCAGAAGCGGCACGGTGATCCCGTCGAGGTCGTCATCCCGGCCATCAAGGTGCGCTCCCGGCTGGAGCGGCTCGCGCTCGACGCCCGAGGTGTCATGGTTCCGCCGAAGAAGGCCGAGGTCGCCGGGTGGTACGCCGACGGTGTGCGTCCCGGTGATCCGGGACCGGCCGTCATCGCCGGGCATCTCGATTCGACGACCGGGCCGGGGGTGTTCGCCGACCTCGGGAAGCTCAGGCCGGGCCATCGGATCAAGGTCGAAACCGCCGACGAGATGCTCACCTTTCGGGTCGACTCAATTCGTACATATGCGAAGAAGGAGTTCCCCACCCGCCAGGTGTACGGCGCCTCCCCCGACGCCCGGCTCCGGCTCATCACCTGCGGTGGGGCGTTCGACGACGCCAGCGGTCACTACGACGACAACGTCATCGTGTTCGCCACGCTAGAGGTGCCAGGAACGGACCGTTCCGTCACGCCCTCCGGCGACCACGACCGGTGAGCCGTCGACCAGGGTCACCGACACCGATGTCACCCAGCCGCGATGGCCGGTCAGCGGATGGCCGACCGGCGTGCCGGTGAGTAGGTCCCACACGCGGACGGTCCTGTCCCAGCTTCCGGATACCACCACGGGGCGCCCGTTGAGCTCGGTCGTCGCGAGCGCGCTCACCCGGTCGGTGTGGCCGCGGTAGGGCTCGCCCAGGGGCGTACCGGACTGGAGATCGAACACCCGCAGCGCGTTGCCGTCGGCGGTGACCACCACCGGGCGTGCGCCGACCGACGACACGGCGAGCAGTTCGCCGGGCAGCGGGAACGGGGTGCCGACGGGCTCGCCCGAGTAGACGTCCCAGACGTTCACCGTGCCGTCGAGGGAGGCCGTCACGGCGACGTCGCGGCCCTCGACGATGGTGAAGGCGACGGCGGTGGCGCCGCCACCCAGCCTCAGGAGGGTCCGGCCATTCGACAGGTCGGTCACGCGAACGGAGTCGGGGCCCGTCGTCACGACGGCGTTGTGGTCGCCCACCCTGGTCACGGCCAGGGCCAGGACGTCGCCGGGTTTCGCCGCGAAGGGGATCTTGCGGCCCGTCGACAGGTCGGAGAGCCACACTCCGGCGCCGTAGCCGCCGCAGACGACAACGGGGCGCTCCCCCACCCTGCCGACCGCGACCGACGAGATGCTGAGCGCTTTGACGGGGCGGGGTTCGCCGATCGCGTCGCCGGTCAGGGGGTCGGACAGGCGGGTGGTGCCGTCGCGTCCGGCCGAGACGACGACGGGGCGCTCGCCGAGCGTTCCGGCGGCGACCGACAGCACCTCTCCCTTGTGGCCGGTGAAAGGGGCGCCCATCGGGCGGCCGAACCGGGTGTCGAGGGGCAGGCTCATCGGGGCGACCGTGACGGGTTCGGGCGCGGGTCGTTCCGGCAGGAAGAAGACCGCCGACACGGCGACCAGGGTCGCGACGGCGCCGGCCAGCAGCCGGCGGCGGCTGCCGCGCTCCTCCACGTCGTGGATCTCGTCGCCGGTGTGGACGAGCGTCACGAGCAGGTCGGCCGCCGTCGGGCGGTCGGCGGGGTTCTTGGCCAGGGCGGAGGAGACGACGTCGCGTAGGCGGGACGGCATGTACGACAGGTCGGGTTCGCGGGTGATGATGCGGTTCATCACCGCCGGGATGCTGTCGTTGCCGAAGGCGGGACGACCCGTCGCCGCGAACGTCATCGTGACGCCCCACGAGAAGACGTCCGACGGCGGGCCCGGACGGCGGCCGGCCAGCTGCTCGGGCGACATGTAGGCGGGGGTGCCCTGCACCCGGCTGGCCTCGGTCCCGGCGGCGTCGACGACCTGGGCGATGCCGAAGTCGATCACGCGGGGGCCGTCGGCGCCGAGCAGGATGTTGGCCGGTTTGAAGTCGCGGTGGACGATGCCCGCCTTGTGGATCGCGGCCAGTGCCGCGGCGGTGCCGACCGCGAGGCGGTCGAGCGATCCTGCGTCGCGGGGGCCCTCGCGGCGGACCAGGGCCTCCAGCGACTCGCCGTCGACGTATTCGCTGACGATGAAGGGGCGTTCGCCGGTGACGTCGGCGTCGATGACGCGGGCGGTGCAGAACTGGGCGACCTTGCGGGCGGCGGCGACCTCGTTGTGGAAGTCGCGTTTTCCGAACACCCGGGCGTGCAGGACCTTGACGGCGACGGGCTCGCCCTTTTCGGTGTGGCCGTGGAAGACGGTGCCCTGGCCGCCTTCGCCGATGAGGCCGGTCAGGGTGTAGCTTCCGACCCTTCGCGGGTCGCCCGGCCGCAGAGGTCGGGGAACCGGCATGACCACACGATAACCGTACGAACAGCGTGTGAACTATTCTTTCGCCGTGCCGGTTAGAAAGGGGCTCCTGCCGCCCGAGCTACGCGAGCTGTTCGCCGACGACGGCGTCCGGCGCGAGCTCACCGTGGAGTTACCCCCCGGCGTGACCGTCTGGCCCGACCCGACATTCGAACGCGGGCGTCCCCACCGGCGTCCGGCGTTCTGGCTGAGCGACGATCCGGTGCCGGGCGAACTGTGGTCGCGGTTCCGCGACGAGCATCCCGCGTCGGGCCTCTATCCGCTGCTGCTGGAGGAGTCGGTGCAGCCCTGGTCGGTCGGCCAGATCGCGCCCGACGACGCCGACCGCATCAACCTGTTCCACGCTCAGGCGTTCATGGACGAAGTGTGGGCCGACTGGGTCGAAAGCGCCTCCCACGACCAGATCGGCAACCTGGAGCCCTTCGGGCCGGTCTCTCCCGGCCTGGCCGAACCCGGTGTGCCGGTGGCGCACCCCGACGTGGTGGCCGACTGGTACGCGCGGGAGCTGGCCCGCAACGGGACCCCCCTCGGGCTCGTCGCCGCCGAACGCGGGGCCGACGCGCTGGCCGTCATGGGCTGGCAGGGCGCGGTCAACCACAACGAGTGGGCGGTGCCGATGGCGGCCGTCATCCGGTCGTGGGAGGAGCGGTTCGGGGCGCGCGTGGTGGGGGTGGGGTTCAACACCCTCGACCTGTCGATCGCGGCGCCGCCGACGACCGAACTGCACGCCGTGCACGTGGCGGCGGAGCACTGGACGTTCTGCCCGGACAGCATCGTGCAGGGGCCGGGGACGCTGGAGGACTACGCCGAGCAGATCAGGGGGCGCAACGCCTGGTCGTTCTGGTGGGACTAAAGGGAAAAGGCGGTGCCCCGGAGGTTGGCCTCCGGGGCACCGCCCGCTCAGTGGGTGACTAGTTGATGTTCAGGGTGAACGTCGACGTCGTGTTCTTGATGTTCTGGAAGTTGTTGCTGAAGGTCAGGTTGTTGAAGGTGGCCGAGCCGGTCGCCGGGCCCTGGCCGGACTCCGGCAGTTCGTTCACCCAGATCCCGAAGCCCGACTTCGCGTCGAAGGCGTCGCCGCTCTTCTGCGCGCCGGAGATCGAGACGTTGGTGAAGATGGTGTCGGTGACCGCCTGCGTCGCCTGGCCGCCCGAGTAGTTCGACTGGAACATGACACCGCTGTACGTCGGGTCGACGATGTCGATGTTGTTGAACCTGATGCCGCGGAACTCCTTCGAGGCCGCGAACACCCAGATGCCCGGGAAGGTCTGCGCGCCCCAGAAGTGGCCGCCCGACCGGACGATCGAGATGTTCTCGATGGTCGTCGGCTGGGTGCCGAAGCCCACGAACTGGTAGCCGAAGTCGAGCGAGGAGACCGTGATGCCCGAGTAGCACAGGGTGTCGGCGATGTAGATGTTCCGGAACGTGTTGTTCTGGCCGCCGTAGACCGCCAGGCCTGCCGCGCGCCACGGGGTGGTCACCGAGAGGTTCTCCCAGAGGTTGCCCGTGTTGTCGCCCTGGACGATGTCGACCGCGTTGAACAGGGCGAAGGCGTCGTCACCCGTGGATCGGGCGTCGATGTTCCTGACCGTGTTGTTCTTGCTGTTGTTGGTCAGGTTCAGGCCGTCGGCGTACATGTTGCGGACGCGGCTGTTGGTCAGCAGCAGGTTGGTGACGTTGGTGCCCCACACCATGACCATCTGGTGTTCGATCCACATGTTGTCGATCGAGATGTTGCTGATGCCGGTCAGGTTCCAGACCTTGCCGGGGCCGTCGTTGCGCGAGGTGTAGTTGCCGAAGACCGCGAAGCCGCCGAAGGAGGTGCCGTTGGCCGACGACTGGACGTCGAAGCCGATGTCGGAGTTCTCCTGGCCGGTCGGGGCGTAGAACCTGGTGTACCAGGGACCGGCGCCGAGGACCTTGATGGCCTTGCCGTAGACGGTGACCTTGCTGGAGACCTGGTAGTCGCCGGCGGGGAAGTAGACACCTTCCCAGCCGCTCTCCATGCGCGCCTTGTCGAGGGCGGCGCTGACGGCCTGCTGGGTGAAGCCGGTCGGCACGACGTACTTGGCCGGGTCGGGGTTGGCGATCGGGGCGACCTGCTCGGTGTTGATGAAGTCGATCGCGTAGGTGGTGTCGTTGCCCGGGTCCTTCTGGAGCTTGATCTTCGTACCGGGCGGGAACGAGGCGTTCAGGAAGATGTTGGCCTCGTCGTAGATGTGGCGCGGGCCGCCGGAGCCGGGCGAGTTGTTCGGGCTCGCCTCGTTGCCGTACTGCCACATGTACTTCGAGGTCAGGTTGATCGCCTTGTGGAAGGTGCCGTTGACGTAGACGTTGAGTTCCTCGTTGATGCCGCCGCCGCCGGGGGCGTCGGGGATCGAGAAGCGGGTGACCAGGGTGTTGGTCTGGGCCCGGGTGGTGAACTCGACGAAGGCGCCGCTGGTGTTGAGGGTGACGGCGCGGCGGCCGCTGGCCTCACCGCCCAGGTCGCCGATGGTGCGGTTCGGGCCGACGATGCCGGCGCCGCCGCCCCGGACGGCGTCCTCGGCCTCCAGGTGGTCGTACGGCATGTTGGCGCCGCGGCCCACGAAGAGCTGGTTGTTACTGGTGTTGTTGGCGCGCTTGACCGGCAGCTCGTTGGTGTCGTCGGCGAGGACGACCCGGACGGTGAAGCGGCCGTTGGCGGCGGTCCAGGTGCCGAGGCTGACCGGTGAGGTGGTCGCGCCGGCGGCGATGACGCCGGTGTGCGAGCCGGTCAGGGTGCGGACCACGGTGCCCTGGTCGTTGAGGACGGTCAGGGTGATGCCGTGGGCGCCACCGGCCGAGGCGACGGTGCCCTGGTTCTTGATGCCGACGCTGAAGTTGACGGTCTGGCCGCCCGACGGGTTGCTCGGGGTCCAGGCCACCGGCGAGGCGACCAGGTCGGAGCTGTCGACCGGACGGACCACGAGGGCGGTCGGGTTGACGAAGGAGTTGTTGCCGTCGTTCTGCTCGATGATCGTGTTGGCCTCGTCGACCTTGGCGTTCAGCGAGTAGGAGGCGGCGTCCCTGGCTCCGATGTTGCTCGTCACCGTGGTCTGCGCGCCCGCGGCCAGGGCCGGGACGGCGACGGTGGCGACGCGCGTGGTGTCGAGGTAGAGGTTCACCGACGACGCCGGGGCGGCGGCGGTGCCGTTGTTGCGGACGATCGCCGACAGCGTGATGGCGTCGGTCTCGACCGGGGAGGCGGGCGAGCCGGTGACCGAGGTGACGACCAGGTCGGGGTTGGGCGCCGGGGTGCCGAACACCTGGAACTCGGCGATCTGGCCGCCGGGGGCGCCGGTGTTGCTGGTGATGGAGACCCGCACGTCGGCCGTGGTCGCGGTCACCGGGATGGTGACGGTGTTCTGCGAGCTCGGGTTGAACGTGTAGTTGGCCGCCGACACCAGGCTGGTGTAGGTGGTGCCGCTCTGCTCACGGCCCAGGACCTGGATGTTCTGGGTGCGCGCGCCCCACGCGGACGAGGGGTTGAGCTTCAGCACGACCGAGGTCACGTTGGCGTTGGCGCCGAGCTTCACGGTCAGCTGGCTCGGCCAGCTGCCGGACGCGCCCTCCCAGTAGGTGTCCAGGTTGTTGTCGTTGGCGTTGGCCGCGACGAACGTGTGGACGTGGCCCGACTCGACCATCTCCTTGCCGAGGGCGAGGTTGGTGCCGGTCGGCGGGTTGGAGGTGCCGGTGCGGGTGACCGAGTTGCTGTCGCCAGAGACGTTGCCCGCGGCGTCGCGCGCCCGCACCAGGTAGGTCACCGTGGCGGTGGCCGCCTGGGTGTCGGTGAAGGTGAGCACGTTGCCCGCGACGCTGCCCGCGGCGGAGCCGTTGCGGATGATGTCGTAGCCGGTGACGGCGACGTTGTCGGTCGAGGCCGTCCAGGTCAGGCGGATCTGGCCGGAGCCGGGCTCGGTGTAGGCGAGGTTGCCCGGGGTGGTCGGCGCCTGCGTGTCACCGGTCTGCTGGCCCTGGCGGGTGACCGAGTTGGAGTTGCCCGAGACGTTGCTGGCGGCGTCCTTCGCGCGGACGAAGTAGGTCACCGTCGCGGTCGCGGGCTGGTTGTCGGTGTACGTCAGCACGTTGCCGGCCACGCTCGCGATGAGCTGGTTGGCGCGGTAGACGTCGTAGCCGGTGACGCCGACGTTGTCGGTCGAGGCGTTCCAGGCGAGCCTGATCTGGCCGGAGGCGGGCTCGGTGAAGGTCAGGTTGCCGGGGGCGGAGGGCGCCTGGGTGTCGGTGGTGCCGCCGGGGCCGTACACCTCGAACTCGGAGATCTGGCCCGCGGCCCAGCCCGTGTTGCCGGTGATGTTCAGCCGCACGTAGCGGGTGGTCGCGGCGGAGGTGAAGTTGATCGTCACCGTGTTGCCGGTCGACGGGTTGAACACGTACCCGGCCGAGGGGACCAGCGTCGAGAAGCTGGTGCCGTTGGCGCTGCCCTGGACCTCGAGGGTCTGGGTGCGGGTCTGCCAGGCGGTGGCCGGCGGCAGCTTCAGCACGACGCGGTTGACGCCGACCGAGGAGCCGAGGTCGACCTGCAGCCACTCGGGGAAGACGTTGTTGACGCTCTCCCAGTAGGAGCTCGCGTTCCCGTCGTTGGCGTTGGAGGCGACGTAGCTCTGGGCGACGCTGCTGGCGGTCATCGTGCGGCCCGAGGCGAGGTTGCCCGAGGACGTGGTGACGCCGTAGACCTCCAGGGCGGACAGCTGCGCCGACGCCCAGCCGGTGTTCGCGGTGATGTTCACGCGGACGTACCGGGTGTTGGTGGCGCCGAAGTTCAGGGTGACGGTGTTGGCGCTGCCCGGGGCGAAGTTCTGCCCGGCGGAGCCGACGATCGTCGACCAGCTGCTGTTGTCGAGGCTGCCCTGGACGGACAGGGTCTGGGTGCGGGCGCCCCACGCGGCCGGCAGTTTCAGCACGACCTGGTCGATGTTCTGGGCGCTGCCCAGGTCGACCTGGGCCCACTGCGGGAAGGTGCCGCCGGAGCTCTCCCAGTAGGAGTCCTGGTTGCCGTCGGCGATGTTGGAGGAGGGGTAGGGGGAGTTCGTGCTGCTCGCGGAGGTGGCCTTGCCGGCCGCGAGGTTAGGGCCACCGGCTGCGGAAACCGGCTGCAGCGGGCCCACGGTCACGACGAGGACTGCTGCGACAAATGCCGCAAACAGCCGTAACGGTCCGTGCTTTCTCGTCATCGCCTTCTTCTATCTCTCGGCATGTCACTACAGGGGTCGGGGGGTACAGGAGCACGGACGCTGTGCATCCCTGAAGTTGCGAGGAAAAGATAGGAATCGAACATCACTTTGCAAGATTCTTGCGCCGTGATGGCTGAATGTTACAAGTGTGCTAAGAGGACGTCAACGGTCAGAAAAACCTGCCCTGATAAGGGGATATGGCCCGCCCCACTGGATCTTCAGTAACCCACAAGTCGCCCACAAGCCGGCCTGAGCATCGTGTTCCCTGGCGCCCGGTGTCCCCCGGGCGGGAGGAACGGGGCGAACGATGAGGGTGAACTGGCGGTTCTCCGCCGACGGCCGGCACGCCGCCTGCCTGGCACTGGACGAGGGCGAGGTGTTCCGCCCCGAGGTCTGGGACTTCACCGGTGCCGACCCGCTGGTGCGCCCGCTGGCCTCGGCCTGCGACGTCACCACCCGGATCGAACCGCTCGGCGGCGAGCGCGCGCTGCTCTGCCGCAACGACGACGGACGCCACCGGATCTCGCTGGTGAGCCAGTCGACCGAGACGACCGTCAGCGCCGGGCGCGGACCCTGGATGCACCTGACCGGCGACCTGGTGATCGGGGACGCGGTCCACCGGGTGACCTCTCATGGGCTGGAGAAGGTGGCCGCCCTGCCGCCGGGGACGAGCGGACCGGGGGTGGTCCTCGCGCCCCGGCTGCTCGGCCTGACCCGCCCGCACGCCCCCGGCCCGGTGGTGCTCGACCTGGCGACCGGCTCGTGGGAGCTCATGCCCGGCGCGGTCACCGGCGCCCGCATCCTGGCCGGGGGGCTGGTCGGGATGCCGACCGGCCAGTCCCCCGAGCTGCGGTGGCGGGGGCGTCCCGTGCTCTCCGGGCAGGCCGACCCGCTCGGCGGGGACGGCTCGCGGATCGCGCTGCGGGTGGAGCGGGGGTCCCGCTCGCGGCTGGCGATCTTCACGCCGTCGACCGGCGAGGTCGCCGAGCCCGCGATCCCCGACGGGACGCTGGGTGAGGCCGCGGGCTTCGACGGCGGGCTGGTGCGGGTGCCGTTCAACTCGCCGGGGGCGCCCGGTTCTGTGCTGACGGTCAGCCCCGACGGCGTGCGGCTCGATCCGCCGGCCCGGCCCGTGGAGTCGCGGGTGGAGTCGGTGGCGGGGATCGAGGCGGTGACGTACGGGAAGTGGCGCGACGCCGGGCGGGTCGTGGTGGCGCTCGGCGGGGCGGGTCGGTTCGCCTACGACGCCGTGTACGCGGCCATGGCGGCGGCCGGGATCGCGGTGGTCGCGCCGGGTCCGGAGGCGCTCGACCTGGAGGCGGTCCGGCGGATCGCCCGCGCGATCGGCGGGCGGCCCGCGCTCTACGGCGTCGGCCACGGCGGCCATCTGGCCCTGCTCGCCTACGCGACCGAACCGGCCCGCTGGGCCCGCTGCGCGGTGGTGGCCCCCGACGTCGCCTCCGAGCTGACGCCGCTGGTCCCCCGGCTGCGGCCGCCGCTGATGGTGATCCACGGCGCCGACGACCCGGTGGTCCCGGTGGCCAGGTCGCGGCGGCTGCGCGAACTCGTGCCGGCTCCCGTCGACTACCTGGAGGTGCCCGGCGCGGGGAACACCCCGCTGGCCGAGGCGGGACCGGCGCTGACCCGGCGGCTCACGGGCTTCCTGGCCGCCTGATCCCGGCGTACGGAAGGAGGTGGTCGACAGGCAGCACCAGGGCGCTTTTCTGAGATCTTCACCGGACGGGGCACAGGTTCGTCCTGTGCCCCGCCTCCGACGCTTCGTGACGGTTTTCGGCCGTCCGCATCGATAGTCCGACGTTCATCGGATTATCATCGGGGGATGACGCCGAGAGTCCTGGAACACCCACCGGCCGAGGAGATCCGGCTCGAAGAGGTGCTGCACGCGCTGGCCGATCCGGCGCGCCTGGAGATCGTGCGGTTCCTCGCCGCGTCGGGCACGGAGGTGCCCTGCTCGGCCATCGACCTGGCCGTCAGCAAGTCGACGACGACCCACCACTACCGCGTGCTGCGCGAGGCCGGGGTGATCACCCAGGTCTACCGCGGCACCTCGAAGCTCAACGGCCTGCGCCGGGCCGATCTCGACCTGCGGTTCCCCGGTCTGCTCGACAGCGTCATCCGCGCGGTGCGGGAGCCCCGCGGCGATACTGCGCGGGCCAGTTAGCCGAGGCCCTGGCCGGCCAGTAGGGGTCGCGCAGCAGCGCCCGGCCGAGGAACACCGCGTCGGCCTGGCCGGTGGCGACGATCTGCTCGGCCTGCTCGGGCTCGGTGATCAGCCCGACCGCCGCGACCGGCACCCCGGCCTCGGCCCTGACCCGCTGCGCGAGGGGCACCTGGTAGCCGGGCCCGAGCGGAATCTGCTGGGTGACCGCGTTGCCGCCGCTCGACACGTCGATCAGGTCGACGCCGCGCGCCGCCAGTTCGGCGGCGAGCATCACGGTCTGATCGGGCGTCCACGCCGGTTCGCCCTCGGGCAGCCAGTCGGTGGCCGACACCCGGAACAGCAGCGGCAGCTCCTGCGGCCAGACCGCGCGCACGGCGTCGACCACTTCGAGGCCGAAGCGGGCCCGGTTCTCGAAGGTGCCGCCGTAGGAGTCGGTGCGGCGGTTGCTGTGCGGGGAGAGGAACTCGTGGATCAGGTAGCCGTGGGCGCCGTGGATTTCGACCACCCGGAACCCGGCCCGCAGCGCGCGTTCCGCCGAGGTGGCGAACGCCTCGACGAGCTTGCCGATCTCGGCCGGGGTCAGCTCCGCCGGTGTGGGGTGGGCGTCGGAGAACGGGACCGGGCTGGGGCCGACCGGGGTCCAGCCGCCGTCGCCGGGGGCGAGCGCTCCCCCGCCGTTCCAGGGCCGGTCGGTGGACGCCTTGCGCCCGGCGTGCGCGAGCTGGATGGCGGGGACCGCGCCCTGGGCGGCGACGAAACGGGTGATCCGCTCCCAGGCCTCCTCCTGCCGGTCGGTCCACAGGCCCGTGTCGGCCGGGCTGATGCGGCCCTCGGCGGAGACGGCGGTCGCCTCGGCCATCACCAGCCCGGCTCCGCCGACGGCGCGGGCGGCCAGGTGGGCGAAGTGCCAGTCGTGGGGGGCGCCGATGTCCGGCCCGTCGACCGCGGCCGAGTATTGGCACATCGGTGACATCCAGACCCGGTTGGGGAAGGTCAGCGACCGCAACGTCAGGGGCTCGAACAGCATGGTTTCCTCATTCCATCTAGTTCGAGACTCATCGTACTACGACGATCGTCGTCCTTCCACGAGCCGGGCCATGCTTGCCTCCATGACCGGATGGACCCGACATTCCACCCCCGAATTCGCCGCCATCGCGGAGGAGCACTCGATCCTGCGCTGCGAGATCGGCTCCCGCCTCCACGGGACCTCGCTCGGCGACACGAGCGACCGCGACGAGCTGGGCATCTGCGTCGAACCGCCCGAATACGTGATCGGGCTGCGGACCTTCGAGCAGTACATCCACCGGTCGGTGCCCGAAGGAGAGAAGTCGCGGCCGGGCGACCTCGACCTGACCGTCTACGGCCTGCGCAAATGGATGCGCCTCGCCCTCGACGGCAACCCGACCGTACTGCTGGCCCTGTTCGCGCCCGACGCCCGGGTGACCGAACTCGGGGCGGAGCTGCTGGCCGAGGGGCCTTCGTTCCTGCTGTCGCGGCGGGCCGGCGACCGGTTCATCGGCTATCTGCGGGCGCAGCGGCAGCGCAGCCAGAGCCCGAAGTCGGCCGGGCACATGGTCCGGCTCGGCCTCCAGGGCGCCGAACTGCTGGAGACCGGCCGGATCACGCTGCCGATGCCGCAGCGGGACGTGATCATCGCCATCCGCACCGGGGAGATCGACCGCGAGGAGGCGCTCGCGATGGCTTTCGAACTGGAGCGGCGGCTGGCCGAGCTCATTCCGGACAGCGTGCTGCCCGAGCATCCGGACGAGGCTCGGGCAGACGCGTGGCTCGTGGATGCGTACACCCGGAGCTGGGCCTCTAGCGGCGCTCGCGCCGCACTTTCCAGGTGACGTCGAGCGCGAAGACCAGCAGGAGTCCGGCCAGGACGGGCCACATGAGTTCGTCGGCCCGGATCTCGGTGAAGACGCGGCCGGTGGTCACGACCCAGGTCAGCACCACCGCGAACACCAGGTCGAGCACGATGGCGATCCGCCGGGTGACCGTGGTCCAGCGACCGGCGGTGATGACGGCGGCGTACAGGACCAGAGAAGAGATCATCAGCGCCAGGACGGCGGTCGCCCTCAGCCCGAGGAACTCCGGGTGGTAGGTGAGCCAAGGGAAGACGTGCCCCGGGTTGACCAGGGCGACCGTGCCGCAGACGAAGAAGACGAGGGCGGCGACGTTGCCCGTGCGGTTGATCTCATCGGCCTCGGGCTGGCGCGGCCTCCACCGCGCGGTCTGCGGCCAGCGCCTTCTCGTGTACGACGCCAGCGCGAACATAGTGATCAGCAGGCCCGGCCACCACAGCGACGGGATCGCGACGCCCAGCCACCAGTCGGCGATCGCCGGGTTCGGCGTCGGGTTGGCGGCGACGTCGAGCGCGCCCAGCACCCAGATGACAGCGAGCCCGATCGCCGACCAGAGCAGGAACGACCGCGAGTCGGCCGGGTCGAGCACCACCAGCGGGGGCCGGTAGCGGGCCGCCGCCTCCGCCGGGCGGCCGAAGGCGTCGACGACCCGGCGGGCGTCGGCCGTCTCGGTGCGCTCCCCCAGTTCGTCGAGCAGGATGGTGCGCAGTTCGGCGGCCACGTCGGCGCGCTGGCCGCGCGGCAGGCGCTTCGCGACGTCGGCGACATAGGTGTCGATGAGTTCGTTGGCGTTCATCTACGCCCCTTCGAGAAGCTTGTCCATGGTGACGGTGAGGTCCCGCCAGGAGCGGGCCAGCCGGCCGAGCTGCTCCCGGCCGTCGTCGCTGAGGGTGTAGTAGCGGCGGGGTGAGCCGCCGTCGGTGCGCCACTCGCTGATCAGCGCGCCCTGGGTCTCCAGCCGCCGCAGCAGCGGATAGAGGGTGCCCTCTTCGATCGCCATGCCCTGCTCGGCCAGCGCCTGGCGCAGTTCGTAGCCGTAGCGGAAGCCGCCGAGCTGGGAGAGGACCGCCAGCACGATCACGCCTCGCCTGAGTTCGAGTTCCATGATGCTCCACACAGTACTGTGCGTCACACAGTACAACAAGACCGTTTTCCGGAATCATGATCATCCGGAGTTGTACGCTGGGCCGGATATGTCCCACCTGATCAGGAGCGCGATGGTCACCGACGTACCGGGCCAGCCGGATCTGCTCCGCAAGGACCAGCGGGAACGCCGGGCGCGCATCGTCAGGACCGCCCTGCGCGGCCTGTCCGCGGGCGACTACGACAAGATCAAGGTCTCCGACGTCGCCAGGGACGCCGAGGTCGCGCTCGGCACGCTCTACCGCTACTTCACCTCGAAGGAACACCTGTTCGCGGCCGTCTTCACCGAGTGGCAGGACGGCCTCAGGCGCAAACTCGACCGCCTCCCCCGGCCCGACGGGACCGAGGGCGACCGCTTACGGTCGGTCGTGCACCACACGATCCGCGCGTTCCAGATGCAGCCGCAGTTCTACCGGCTGATGATCGTCCTGCAGACCACCCCCGACCCCAGGGCCGCCGAGATCTACACCTCCCTCGACGCCCTGTTCACCGACGTCATGCGCACGGCCGCGCCCGAGGCGGACGAGGCCGTCGTCTCGACGCTGCGGGCGGTCGCCGACCAGGGACTCCGCGGCTGGATCATGGGCCGCCTGCCGATCCAGGCCGTCTACGACGCGGTCGACGACACGCTCCGGCTGATCTACCGCTAGCGCTATTTCTTCTTCTTGACCCGCGAACGCTTGGTCGGATCGGTGCGCCCGTTTCCCCCGCTGATCTTGCGCTTGCCGAACCGCGCCGACTTCGTCTCCTTCTCCTCCATCTCGTCGTCGGCGTCCACCGGGTAGGCGACACCGACCAGGGTGGGCAGCTTGGCGCCGCTCAGCCGGGAGGACCGGCGCGGCGTGGTGTCGGCGCTCTGCGCGTTGTTGCGGTTGGTGGCGACGAATTCGTCGTCGCTCGAATCGTTCTGTTCCTGCTCGCTGGCCGAGGACTCCGGCTCCGGCTCCTTCCGCTTCGGGAGCGGCTTCTTCTCCACCGGCCTCTTGACGATCTTCTTCGGCTGCGCGGCCTTCTTGACCGGCGTCTTCACCTCCTCCTCTTCCGAGGAGGATTCGTCGTCCCCGTAGTAGTTCTTCCAGAGGGAGAGCTTGACCGTGCTCTCGTCCTCGCTGGAGTCGTAGCCGGACTCCAGCTGGCCCTTGTCGGTGTAGGAGACGATCTCCGTGATGATCGCCGCCCGGCCGTCGGCGGTCTTCATCGACTCCAGGAGGAACTCGTCGTTCGGAGTGCGGTCCTTCGCCTTCGCCGGGATCTGCAGGAAGGCACGCAGCAGCGACGGCTTGGACAGGCTGGCGGGCGCCGGCCAGCCCGCGCCGTAGGTCTTGGCGTGGGTGCCCGACGGCGCCAGGTTGATGTCCTTGGCGCGGAGCGCCTGGATCATGAGCCAGCACTTGAAGCAGCACAGCTTGGAGATGCCGATCGCGATCCTGGCATCGGCGACCCGCCGGGAGAGCCGGGCCCGTCTCCCATCGTCGATCTTGTCCTGCAGGGCCACCTCGCGCTTGTCGAGGTCGTCGTCGTCGGACCACCCCGCCTGGTCGCCGAGGGACTTGGCGCGCTGGCGCAGCATCACGTCACCGGCCTGCGTCTCCGCGTGGATCTTCTTCCCGCGCGCCGCCTCGTGGGTCATCACCCGCAGGTCGTCCCACTCCTTCTCCAGGGAGGCCAGGTAGTTGAGCGTCTTGCGGAGCCGCCGCTCGCCCCGGCGCAGCACATCGGCGGGCAGCCCGTCCTTCTGCACGACCCGGACCTCCAGCTTCTGGCCGACCATCTCGTCGAACATGGCGCTGATCTCCTTGGAGGCCCTGCGCTGCCCCGCCATCGCCGCGTCGAAGAGCCGCTTGAAGTCGGGGCCGAGCCGCGCGTCGGCCGAGTTGGCGAACAGCCGGATCTCGTTCTCCAGCATCGTCACCACGGCCACGCACTCGCGGCTGGCCTTCAGATTGGCCAGCACCCAGGCCAGCCGGTCGAGCGACCGCTGTTCGGCGGTGTCGACCCTGACCCCCGAGACCAGGCCGTCTTTGATCTGCCGCAGCCGCGTGGCGGTGGCCGCCCTGATCCTGTCCTTCTGGACGGTGCGCGCGACCACGGGCTCGTCGGTCGCCGGGTCGCCGAACAGGGCGAGACCGCCCTCCCGGGCCAGCTCCAGGTCGTACGCGTCGAGGTCCTCGCCGAGGGCGCCGAAGAACTCCTCGATCTGGCCGCGGACGGCCTCGTCGGCGTCCATGAGGTGGCTGACGACCGTCCCGGCCAGGATCTTCTCCGCCGAGGCGGTGTTCGGGGCGAAGCCCATCAGGCGGGCGACGGCCTTCCAGACGGCGGTGGGGTCGTCCTGGTGGGGCACGTCCTCCAGCGCCTTGAGGAGTTCGCCGGGGGTGGTGGCCCTGCCGACGCCGTGGACCTCGCGCAACCAGGCCTGGTAGCCCTTCTCGCTGTTGAGGTCGTCGACACCCCACTGATCCTTCAACGACCGGGCGAGTTCGTCGTCCTCGTTGATCCGCTCGGCGAAGGTCTCGAAGCCCTCGGTCCTGGCCAGGTCGAGTAACGGAAGGGGTTCTTCGAACTCCTCGTCCTCGTCGTTCGTCGTATTCCTGGTCGTCTTGATCATGCGCGGCGCTCCCGTCGGATGTCGGCGTCTACTTCGTGCGCCTGCGGCTTACCGAATCACCCCCGCCCGTGCACGTCGAGGCCGTTCCGAAAGGGAGATGGGCCGAAATCGGCCCTCCGCCAATTGACCCGTGACCGATAAACGTCCTGCATTGATCGTGATTTTCGTCAAGACGGCCGCCCGGCGGGATTTCCTGCCATGATTGCCGGTGTCGCCGCCGAAACGGTCCGGAATCCGAGGGGTACGGCACGCCTTATGCGTCACGAATACTGCCTGAACTGCGATGCCGAGACCGTCGAGTGGATCACCGAGGCCGGCCGCACCCGCTGCCGCTGCGCCACCTGCGGCGAGGTCGCCGACCGCTGCCTCGTGGTCGACTCCGCGCTCCGCCTGTGGCACGAGACGGCGGGGGTCTTCGTCCGCGACCCGTCGGGCCGGTTCCTGTTCTTCAACCGCATCGCCTTCCCCTACGCCCTGACGGTCCCGGCCGGACACGTCGAGCGGGGCGAGGAACCCGCAGCGAGCGCGGCCCGGGAACTCCAGGAGGAGACGGGCCTGCGCGCCCTGTCCCTGACACCGATCGCCACCGAACCGATCGACGGCGACCTGTGCCGCCGGGGCGCCGACGGCCACGTCTGGCACACCTACCTGACGACCGTGGGCACCGAACCCCCGGTCGCCCTCGACGAGGACGAGGGCGACGTCTATCAGTGGCTGACCCTCGACGAGGCCCTCGAAGCACCGTTGACCTTCGCGACCCGGTTCCTGGTCGAACGCCACCGGTCGCGGCTCACGGCCTGAGGCAGGTCGCTCAGCCAGGCCGGGAGCACCCTGTCGATCAGCAGGCAGGCGGCGACCAGGGCGGCGGTCACCAGGGCCGGGTAGAGCGCGGCCACGATCAGCGGGGCCTCGCCCAGCAGGCCGGACACTCCCGTGTGCAGCAGGGCCAGCAGCGGCATGTGGATCACGTAGATCGGGAGGGTGCGCCGGCCCAGCCAGGCCAGGCCGTCGCCGATCAGGGCGATCCGGCCGAGGAGCGGGGCGGCCGAGAGGCCGAAGACCAGGGCCAACAGGGAGACCAGGGTCCAGACGGTCGGGATCCGCTGGGCCGACAGCAGGAGCATGGCGGCGAGGGCGGTTCCGTACACGAGGGCGATGAGGCCGGTGCGGCGCCACGTCGTGGTCTCCGCGAGGCGCTCGGCGCGGGGGCGCAGGTGCAGGCCCAGCAGGAAGAAGACGAAGTTCTGGAGGAGTGAGCCGCGGTTGCCGGGGGTGTCGAGGACGCCGGCGGCTGTCACGACCGCGAGCAGGGCGGCGGCGCCCAGGAGGATCGGCACGGGGACACGCTTGAGCAGTTTGGCCGCGGCGAAATAGAGGGCCAGGGCGTACAGGTACCAGAGGTTCGGCGGCGTGACGAAGAACTGCTCGGCGAATTCACCGGCGCTTCCGGCGCTCAGGGTGTCGAAATCCGGGGTGAACCAGAGGACGGCGGTGTGGATGAGCATCCAGGCCAGGTAGAGGTACAGGAATTTGGCCACCCTTGACCGGATGACCTGTCCCCACGGCTTCCGGTACGCGCTCAACGCGAACATTCCGGAGATCGCGAAGAACAGCGGCATCCGTAATGTCATCAGGGCGTCGCCGAAGATTCCCCAGAGCGCCGGGAACGGGCCGGCCGACGTCCATTCGATCGTCAGATAGCTCTTGTTCACCGTGTGCCACAGCACCACCAGCAGAATGCAGACGCCTTTGGCCACATCGGCCCACACGGCCCGCTGCCTGGTTTCCATCTCCGTCACGTCCTTTCACGCCGGGATGCAAACTCTCCGCGGGAAAGGACGTGACGACGGTGGCGGAATACTCAGTGCGTCAAAGTACGCGTCACCTGCACGCCGTCGAGCGCGCAGACGGCGTTGGGAATCAGGACGGCGACCGCGTAGTACTCGCTGACCAGGTAACTCGTGACCGCCTGCCGGTCGGTGCCGAGTTCTCTGACGACCGGCGTCTCCGACGGCCGCAGGCCCACGACGCCCTGCCGCTTCTCCCCCGGGCGGACGACGAGGATGCTCGTCGTGTGGTCGGCGGCGATGGGCAGTTTGTCGCACGGCAGGAACGGGAGGCCGCGCCAGCCGAGCACCCTTCTGCCCTCGAACTCGACCTCGTCGGGCTGGACGCCGAACCTGCTGCACTCACGGCTGAACGCGGCGATCGCGCGCGGGTGGCCGAGGAGGTAGCGGGGTGAGGTCTGCTTGCAGATGAGGTCGTCCAGGTCGAGCGGGGTCGGCGCGCCGTCGCGGGTGGTGATGCGGTGGCGGTCGGGCGGCGCCTGGAGGAGTTCGCGGGCGATGTCGAGCTCTTTGCGCTCGGCCAGGGCGTCGAGGGTGAGCCGGAGCTGCTGGTCGTACTGGTCGTGCGGGTGGTTGTAGAGGTCGCCCACCCGGCGGTGGACGCGCATGATCGTCTGTGCGGCGGCCAGTTCGTATTCGCGCGGGGGGTGCCCGTATTCCACGTACATGCCGGGAATTTCGGGCTCTCCCACGTGGCCGGCCGCGACGACCACTCCCGGCTGGGAGCTGCCCCGGCGGGCGATCGTGCGGCGCAGCGTGCTGGTTCTCCGGTAGGCGCCGCCGGGGAGTTCCTTCCACTCAAGGAGGTGGAGCAGCCATCGCGGAGTGGTCGACGCCGTCTGTGGTTCGGTCTTGGTCGTCGTCGCCAGAGTGCGGGCCGCGCCCGTGGTCAGGCTGGTCGCCATGCGTGTGCTCCTCTCGTGCCCAGGCCCGACATGCCCAGCCGGGTACGTTCGCCGAGATCGCCGCCCAGCCAGGTGCGCAGCGCCTCCGCGTAGTCCTCGGGAGCGTCGGCGGCGAGGCGGTCGAACTGGGCGCGGCGGGCGGTGAGCAGGTCACCGACCACGTCGGCGGCCAGTTGCAGGTCGCATTCGAGCAGCCGTTGCAGGGCCAGCACACCATTGCTGACCTCGGTGGGCAGCGCGATTCTCTCCTTGTACGTGACCAGATCGCGCCGGGCCGTCGCGATGTCGGCGAAACACTCCTCCAGCGCGGTCCGTTCGGCCGGAGGGAACCCCAGGCCGTACAGGACCAGATCGACCATCAGCCCGGCGTGCTCGGCGCGGCGGGTCTGGAGATGGTCGACCGGGTCGGGCACCCGGCCGCGGGCGCTGTTGCCCAGCTCCCACTCGCGGGTCTCCAGCAGCTGCTCGAAGTGGGCCGCGTCGAGCGGGGCCCTCCCCCACAGGTCGGCCAGGCCGCGTTCGACGGCGTTGACCGGCCGGTGCCCCGTCTCGGTGAGGAACAGGGGCAGCCTGCGCAGGAACGCCCTCCCCCCGGCCACGTCCCCGCGCGCCTTGAACAGCCGGTCGACGGTGGTGTCGACGGCGGCGAGGAGGACGTACCACTGCGAGAGAACCTCGAGCCGATCACGGGATACGCCGTTGTGCGCCGTGACCGCCCACGACACCGCCTGCGGCGAATAGGGCAGGCCCATGCGCCGTGCCCAGTCGGCCGCGGCGGTCCGGGTCCCACCGGCGAAGGGGCTTCTCGCCGGCTTCTCCTCGGGCGGCAGGGTGAACGACGCGCGGCGGTCGACCGGGCGGTGGCTCCCCCACAGCCGGGCCGCCGAGGTGCCGAGACCGGTCGGATACCGCCACACCGGCACCTTCGGGTCGGCGCCCCTGGTCGCCTCGTTCATGTACCGCGACGAGCGCAGATGCCACTCGTGCGACCCCGCGTTGGCGTCCTGCAGCGACCGGGCGACATTCAGCACGGCCACGCGTTCCGCGGGCGTCAGCGGCAGATCCGGCAGCTCGGTCAGCAGCGTGCTCTCGAACTGCAGCAGCCTGGACGTGAGCAGGTCGTTGGTCGCGTCCGCGGCCTCCTGCGGGGTCATCCCGAGGAACTCGCGCAGCACGAGGACGAAGTTGTTGAGCTCGCCCTCGTGCTCGGTCTCCCGCTGGTAGGAGAAGACGTCGTTGAGCAGCACCTGCGCGTCGGTGAACGTGTCCCGCATGACCTGCACCGGCCGCGACGCCCACACGTGATCAGGAAGCGGGGTGCCGTTGACGAGCTCGATCAGGTCGGCCACCCACCGACCGGCCCCCGCGCCACGACGGCGCTCCAGGTAGTCGATGGGGTTCGGTACGCGCCCGGCGGCCAGGTTGCCGAGCTCCCAGAAGGCGTCGTCCATCTGCGCGAACGTGTTGTCGCCGAACCGCCGCCGCCACTCCTCGGTGGTGCCCGGCACGGTCCGCGCCCACAGCTCCGCCAGCGTCGCCTGGACGGGATCGGCCGCCTCCGGCACCGGCCGCGCCAGGTCGGCGGGCATGAACGCGCGCACCTCGGCCAGCCACGCCGCCGCCCCCGCGACGTCACCGGACGACTTGTAGTGCCGCAGGAACCAGTCGTCGAAGTAGAACCCCCAGAAGTACCAGTCGGTCAGCAGGTCGAGCCGAGCCGGGGTGGCGTCCGGGAAGCAGTAGGCGGCGAACAGCGCCAGGTCGATGGAGTCGGCGGTGGCCGCGTCCCACGTGCCCTCGTCGATCAGGCCGTGCCGGGCGGCCCAGGCGCGGTTGTGCGCCCGCGCCTCCTCGACGTGCGGGTTCAGCCGGGGCGGCCAGGGCCGGTAGAAGTCGGGCAGCTCGAAGGGCCGCATGCTCAGTCCCGGTGGCCGAGCTCGACGTTCTCCAGCACACCGAGCGCGTCGGGCACCAGCACGGCCGCGCTGTAGTACGCGCTGACGAGGTAGGAGATGATCGCCTGCTCGTTGACGCCCATGAAGCGGACGTTGAGGCCGGGCTCGTACTCGTCCGGCAGCCCGGTCTGGTGCAGCCCCACGACCCCCTGGTTGTCCTCGCCGGTCCGCATGAGGATCATGGACGAGATCCCGGTGTCACTGATCGGCAGCTTGTTGCACGTGAGGATCGGCACCCCGCGCCAGGCCGGAACCTCGCGCCCCAGCATGTTGACCGTGCTGGGGTAGAGCCCCAGCTTGGAGCACTCGCGCCCGAACGCGGCGATGGCGTGCGGGTGCGCCAGGAAGACCGTGGGTTCCTTCCAGACGACGGCGAGCAGGTCGTCGAGGTCGTCCGGCGTGGGCGGCCCGGAGCGGGTCGAGATCCGGTGACCGTGGTCGGCGTTGTGCAGCAGGCCGAAGTCACGGTTGTTGATGATCTCGTGCTCCTGCCGCTCCCGCAGCGCCTCGACGGTCAGGCGGAGCTGCTGCTCGACCTGGTTCATCGGCTCGTTGTACAGATCGGCCACCCGGGAGTGGACCCGCAGGACGGTCTGGGCGACGGAGAGTTCGTACTCGCGCGGGTGGGTCTCGTAGGCGACATAGGTGTGCGGAAGGGTCGGCTCGCCCTGGTGCCCCGAGGACAGCTCGATGGCGGCCTCACCGTCGGCGTCGGTGTGGGGGGCCTCGGCGTGCAGGCGGGCGTCCAGATGACTCCTGAGCCCGGCCGCCCGGTCGGCGACCTCGGCGAACGCCTCCTTGGTCAGCGACAGCAGGACGCAGGGGGTGACGGCGCGGAACCCGAACTCCCAGACGCCGTGCTCGTCGATGAGCGCCTGCTCACCGAAATAGGCGCCGTCGGAGAGGACACCGAGGCTGACCGGGTGACCGTACTTGCCCGCGCCGAGCCGGTCGACCTTGCCGTGGGCCAGGATGTGGAACCGGTCCACTTCCTGCTCGGGGGCGACGATCATCGCTCCGGCGGCGTACTCGGTCTGGACGAACCGGTCCGCGAGGGCGGCCAGGACCTCCGTGTCGGCGTAGCCCTTCAGCAGCGGCAACTCACCGAGCTCCTGGGGGATGACCTGGACTCGGGCGCCCGTCTTGATGCACTGGATGCGGCCGTCGCCGATGGTGTAGCTCAGGCGGCGGTTGACCCGGTAGGTACCGCCCGCGACCTCGACCCAGGGGAGGATCTTCAGGAGCCAGCGGGACGAGATGCCCTGCATCTGCGGGACCGACTTGGTGGTCGTCGCGAGGTTGCGTGCCGCGGCGGTGCCGAGGCTGGAGGCGTGCTCGGCTGCGGCTGCGGCGGCGGTGAGGTCGGCGTTGATCTCGGTGGTCATCGGACGCCCTTCACGAGGGAGGGGCCTGCCCCCTCCGACGTGGATCACGTTGACGAAACCCGGTGGTGAGTCCGGGCGACATGGCCAACCCTTTGCCACCGGCGGTGGCACGGTTTGCGCGGCCTCCGAAGAGTCGTACTTCGATCAGGGTTTTTGCGGGATGACGAGCCTTTTGCGGGCCTCGAACAGCCACGCCTCGTCGACCTCTACCCCGGTGACCAGCGAGCCCAGGGCCAGACAGCTCGCGAGTCCCCGCCTGTGAGTCGAGTGGTCGTAGAAGCGGCAGAGCCACTCCTCTTCCGAGGTGTCGTCGCCGGGTTCCTGCAGCGACTGGAAGATCCTCTCCATGGCGCCATCCCGCCAGATCTCGATGTAACTGTCCACGATCATGTTTGTGGCGGTGCTCACGACCGGGCCGTGGGAACTCAGCGGGCCCCAGAGGTGCGAGCTGCCCGGGTCGAAGCTGATGGCGCTGTAGACGGCGACCCCCTCTGCCCCTGGCGGACGGCCCAGCCAGAGCTCGCCACCCGGGTTGGTGGTGGCCTGCTCCTGGTAGTCGTTTCTGCCGACGACCGGGCAGTCCGCCGGGTCCAGGCCGAGTCGCCGGATGGCGGAGTCCTCGTCAAGGCCGGCGATGAAGGCAAAGCCGTCCATTTCGCCGCAGTAGGTGTTCCACTGGGCGTAGCGGTCGATGAGCGCGTCGGCCTCCGCCTGGCGGCGGGCCTGGTCGGGGGACTGCTCCGGGCAACCGGGGAGCTTGCGGAACAGGTCACCGAGGGGGCCCGTGAGGGCTATCGCTCCGGCTGACCTGCCGCCCAGGACGGGGCGCCACGGGTCGGCGCCCGCTTTCAGCAGGGCTTCGGCGACGTCGCGGTGGCCGCGGCAGACGGCGGTCCAGAGGGGGGTTTCGTCGAGGTCGAGCGATTCGACGTCGGCTCCGGCCGCGACGAGGGAGGCGATGTCCCGCGCGTTGCCGTCGTAGGCGGCCCGGTGTAAGTGTGCGTCCACCCGGAAGATCCAATCACGGGAAAGCTCTGGACGAATGTAGACGAGTACCGGACCTATACAGTCTTTTACTGCATAGGATGCCTGCCATGGCACCCATCGATGAGCAGGCTTCCGCTCTGGAGCCCGGCCGTTGCGCTGACTGCACGGGCGTGCGGAACGACACCGCCGGAATCAGAGACGATCTCGGCATCCTCCGGACCGGTCAGGTGGAGATCGAGCGGAACGTGGACACGATTCGCCTCACCGTGCGCGTTCTCCGCCAGACCGATCTGCCGGTCATCCGTGGCGGAATGGACATCGTCCGGGACCACCTCACCCACCTGCGGGCCGGTCAGACCGAGATTCGGGAGCTGCTGGCCGACATCGTCCGCCGCCTCGATGCGCGGAGCACCCATGGACAGGCACACACCTCGACGGAAGGCGGTCACTAGTATGAGCGGCATGTCCGAGCGCCCTATCGACGAGCGCATGATCTGGGCGGAGCTGAACATCCCCGACATCCGCGACGACCTGGGCGTGATCCGCGACAGCGTCAAAGAGACCCGCTTCAACGTCAGGCGGGTCCGCGAAGACGTCCAAGCACTGGATGAACGCGTCGTCACCCTGCAGGGCGACGTGACCGTCATGAAGATCGACATCGGCGACATCAAAACCGATGTCGTGAACATGTGCCTGGGCCAAGTCCGCATCGAGAACACCCTCAACGCGATGAGGGGCGACGTCGACGGTTTGCGCGGCGACGTCGACACGATGCGGGGTGATATCGACACGATGCGGGGCGATATCACCACCATGCGGAGCGACGTCGATGCCATGCGCGGGGACATCACCACCATGCGGAGCGACGTCGATGCCATGCGGGGGGACATCGACACCATGCGCGGCGATATCGACACGCTCAAGGTCGGACAGAAGGCCATGCGTGCCGACATCAACGTCATGCGCAGTGACATCGACTCCATGCGTGGCGACATCAACACCCTGCGAAGTGACGTCGACGAACTCAAGGCCGGACAGACCGCCATGCGCGCCGACATCAACGATCTCAAAGCCGGTCAGGACAAGCTGCAGGCCGGGCAGACAGAGATCCGGGACATGCTCGCCGCGTTCTTGCAGCGCAACCCCTAGTAAGACGCGAGCGGCAGGCCTTGGCCGAAATGCGGTCAGGGCCCACCGCTCAGCGCTAGCCCAGGTTCGCGTCTCCGCAGATGTGCACCTGCACTCCGAGCTCCTTGAACAGCGCCGCCTTCGCCACCAGCGCCTTGTCCGCCGTCTCCGCGTCAGGCGCATAAGCCACATTCAGATGGTTGGCCTTGTGCCGGGCCATGAACTGATCACGGCTCACCCCGTGAAACACCGCGTGCATGATCGGCCACGCCGGCGTCGTCGCCAGCGACCGCCGCTCGGTCTCCTCGCCAGGCAGGGACACCGCCGACGCCCGCCCCAGGTCAACGTGCAGGGCACCACCCTGCAGAAACACCCGGCTCCACACGATCTCCCCAGGCTTACAGACACCCTTGATCGTCGACCCGCCCAGCGGGAAGTACACGGGATCCTGCCGCCACCCGACCGCCTCCGCGTACCCGCCCTCGAAGTGTGACGGCGGAACCGAGCCCGAGATCTCGAAGACCCACACGAACTCCCCGTCGTACTCCTCCCCCCACCGCACATCGTGCAGCGTCGTCGCGGGGTCGAGGCCCATCGCCGTCCAGATCCGGTTGGTGATCAGGGCATCGACGGCGACGCCCTCGTCGGCCTCGTTGAAGTGCGGAAGCGGAACGCCCTCCCAGAGAACGCGGGAACCATCCCGGGAGGTGACCGGCGGGCGGGAGGCGTTGTTCAGGAGGCCTTCGGCCAGGTCGGAGGCCGGGGACAGGTCCTTGAGGCCCTGCTGGTACTGGATGCCGACGGCGTCCAGACCGTAGTCGTCGCTGATGCGCAGCGCGGCGATGTACATCTTGTACTGCCACCTGAGCTGCGCCTCCGTCAGCTCCGTCGCCTCGTCGGTGCCCAGCTTGAAGGTCATCCCCTGCGCGAGCAGCCAGGCGCCGACGGTGTCGGCCTCTTCGTCGGGTGTACGCAGCATCTCGGCCCACAACGCGCTCTGCGACAGGCGTTCCTTGTAGATGCCGATCGGGTTCAGCAGCTCATCGTCGATGATCGCGTTGTACATCCCCATGCAGCCCTCGTCGAAGACGCCGATGATCGCCTTGTCCGCGAGGAGCTGCCCGGCCAGGGCCACGCCCAGGTCGCGCTCCGCGCTGACCGCAAGTTCGGGCAGGTCGTGGACGTGTGACGCATCGTGCGGGATCGTCCCGGTCTCGACCCAGCTGCGGATGCCCGCTTTGAACCAGTCGTCCTTGAAGTCGACGCTCCAGATCGTCGAGTACTCCACGCCCATCTTCGTCATGCCGGAGTTCAGTCCGAGCAGGCCGACCAGGCCGGGCCAGGTCCCCTCGAAGTTGGCGACCGTCAGGATCGGGCCCCGGTGGGTGCGGAGTCCGGCCAGGACATGGTGGCTGTACTGCCAGACGGCTTCGGCCACGATCAGCGGCGCGTCGGGCGGGATGGTCTTGAAGACCTCCAGGCCCATGCGCTGGCTGGAGATGAAACCGTGCCCTGTTTCTGATGAAACTCCATTGGCTCGGACGACCGTCCAGCCGAGGTCGGCGAAGGCGGCGGTCACGTCGGCTTCCATCTGGACCTGGGTGGGCCAGCCCGCCAGGTTGGCCGACAGGCGCAGGTCGCCGCTGGCGATCAGGTAGGCGGTGTTCGGTGGGGCGGACGGGCGTTCGGTGGCAGGGGGGAAGGTGTACATCAGGGTGCTCCTCCGGAGGAAAGGCGGCGTTCGCGGGCCGCGAGGGCGTGGGACACCTCGCGGGTCGCGGGATACAGGTCGCGGTAGAGGGTGTAGAGCTCGTCGTAGGCCGGGTCCGTCACGGGGGTGACGGTGGCGGCGGGTGGGTTCCAGTCGGTGATGGCGGCGCCGGTCGTCGCGCGGGCGGCCAGGTAGGCGGCGCCGTAGGAGGCGCCGATGGTGACGGTGGGGATGATCTGGGGCAGGCCGGTGATGTCGCTGACGATCCGCGTCCACAACCCGCCGCGCACGCCGCCGCCGACCGCGATCACCCGTGAAACCTCGGCGCCTGCGGCTCGCAGGGCTTCGACGTTGTGCCGCACGCCCAAGGCCGTCGCTTCGAGGGCTGCCCGGTAGAGGTCGCCGCGGGTGTGGCCGAGGGTCAGGCCCGCGATGACTCCCCGGGCGTCAGGATCTTGGATGGGGGTGCGCTCGCCCGCGAAATACGGCAGCATCAGCAGCCCGTGGGCGCCCGGACCTGCGGTTTCGGCCTCGGCGAGCAGGGTCTCGTAGTCGGCGCCGGTCAGGTCGCGCAGCCATGTGGTGATGGCGCCCGAGGTCGCCATCCCTCCGGCCAGGTTGTGGGATCCGGCGTAGGCGCCGACCGTTCCCCACATCGTCGGTGTACGTAGTGGGCCGCCCACCGTCGCGATGAGGAACATCGTGGTGCCGTACATCAGCATGAGGTCGCCGGGGTTGCAGGCGTCCACGCTGACGGCTTCGGTCCAGGCGTCGATCGAGCCGGTGATGACGGGGGTTCCGGCGGAAATGCCCGCCAGATTCGATTTCACCGAACCGGCGATCTCGTCGGACCAGCGCAGGTGCGGGAGTTCCAGGCCGGGGGCGACCTGGGGTGCCCAGGTGGGGTCCCAGCCGGTGCCGTCGTACATGGGGGTGCACTGGCTGGCCGAGTGGTGGTCGAGGGCGTATGCGCCGGTCAGGCGGTAGAGGAGCCACGACGCGGGCATGAACAGGCGCCGGGTGCGGGCCCAGACGTCCGGTTCATGCGTGGCGACCCAGCGCAGCTTCGGGCCGACGGCCTGCGACGACAGCACCGAGCCGCAGCGGGCCAGGATGGTTTCAGGGCCGCCGAGTTCCTCGTTCAGGGCGATGATCTCTTCGGACGCGCGGGTGTCGACGCCGTACAGGATCGCCGGGCGCAGGGGGGTGCCGTCGTCGTCGGTGAGGAGGGCGCAGGGGCCCATGCCGCTCACGCCGACGGCGGTGATCTCCCGCCCGGACGTCAGCTCCTCGGCCAGGGAGACGAATTCGGCCCACCAGATCTCGCCGTCCATCTCCACGTGTCCGGGATGGGGGCGGGCGACCCTGTGTTCTCGTACGGACGAGGAAAGGACCGTTCCCGAGCCGTCGACCAGGACTCCCTTGGTCGACGAGGTGCCGATGTCGACACCGAAGAACAACGTCACAGCCGCTCCCGGGTGTTGGTGTCGCGCAGGATGACCGTGCGCGCGGGGCCGTCGTCGCCGGCGATGCGGGTGAGCAGCAGGGCCGCCGCCGCCTCGCCGAGGTTGCGGGCGGGCAGGTCGACGACCCGCACGCCCTGCCGTTCGAACGACGCATAAGGAAGGTCACCGAATACGGCCAGGCCGAATCGGGGCGGGGTCAGGCCGCGTTCGTGCAGGACGTCGAGGGCTCCGGCCGCCATCAGGTTGTTGGCGACCACCACGGCGTCGGGCGGTTCGTGCAGTTCCAGCAGGTCGCGCATGGCGGCGCGGCCTCCGTCGACGCGGTAGTCGGCGTAGCGCAGCAGCCGGTCACCGGGCACGCCGCGCCTGGCTCCCGCCGCCCGCCACCCCTCCATCCGTGACACCGCCGTCTCGACCGTGCGCGGGCCGGTGATGCACGCGACGCGGGAGAAACCGGCCGCGAACAGCGCGGAGGCTGCGGTGAAACCGCCCGCGCGGTTGTCGACGGTGACCGCGTCCACGTCGGGACGGTTCAGGCTGCGGTCGACGGCGACCACCGGCACGCCGTGGGCGATGAGTTTCCCCACGTCACTGGCGCCGTCGGCGGGCGCGATCAGCACTCCGGCCATGTGCTCGGCCAGCGCGATGTCCATGTACGTCTGCTCGCGCTCCGGATCGTCGTCGGTGTTGCACAGGACGACCGAATAGCCGCCGGTGCGGGCCCGGTTCTCCACGCCACGCGCCAGCGCGGTGAAGAACGGGTTCTCCACGTCGGGGATGATCAGGGCGATGACCTCGGAATACCTGCCGCGCAGGCGGCGGGCGGTACGGCTGGGGGTGAAGTTCAGCTCGGCCATGGACGCCCTGACCCTGCGTTCGGTCTCGGCCGAGACCCGGGCCCCGTTGATGACCCGGCTGACGGTGGCCGCCGACACCCCGGCATGGGCGGCCACCTGGTAGATCGTCATCTTCGGGCCGGCCATGTCCTGCTCTGGAGGGTGTCGATCTCGTGCAGCAGCCCGATCGTCTGCGTGGCCGTCACGACCAGCAGCAACGGCACGACGACCACCGCGAGGACCCCGGTGGACGCGGCCGCGGCGAACCCGCCGAGCCAGTGGAGCGCGACGATCGTGAGCGCCCAGAGCGGCTTGAAAGCGACCAGAATGGCGCCGCCCCTGATCGCCTTCAGGCCGGGCTTGTCGCGAAGGGTGCCGTAGGCGAGGGCGTACGGAAGCACGATCATCGCCAGCGCGCCCGCGACCACCGTGACGCCGGTCAGCACCACGCACCCCGCGACGAACAGCCCGAGGACCGGATCGAATCTCCGCAGCTCAGCCAGCCGCGGACCCTCACCCCGCGCGACCAGTGCGCAGAACCGGGCGACGGAGGTGAGGGCCAGCGACGGCGGAAGGGTGGCCAGCGCGATCATCCACGAGGGCGCGTGGATCATCCACGAAACGATCAGCGGCACCAACGCGGCGAGAAAGAACAACCCGGCGACGACCGCCCGAGGCAGCTCCCGCCAGAACAGCAGCAGCGCGGGTTTCAGAAACGTGGTCATCAGAGCTTCCACCCCCGCCCGACCGTGCGGACCTCCGGCGCTGTCAGAACATCGACCGCATGAAGGCGAATCCCCTGCGATCCACGCACGGATCTCGTGAACGCGGCCATCAGAGTTTCAGTCCGCTCGAGGCGATCGACTGGACGATGTAGCGCTGGGCCGCGATGAAAACGATCAATACGGGCACGATGGCCATCGCGATCCCGGCGGCGATGGTGCCGAGGGACCCGGTGGAGAAGCGTCCGGCCAGGAGGACCAGGCCGACGGGCAGGGTCTGCTTCTCCGTGTCGGAGATCATCACCAGCGGGAGCAGCAGGTCGTTCCACCAGTACGTGAAACAGAGGATGCCCAGGGTGGCGATCGACGGGCCCGACAGCGGCAGGATGATGCGCGCGAACGTGTGGAAACGGGAGGCGCCGTCGATCTTGGCGGCCTCTTCCAGCTCGTACGGGAGCGCCATGAAGTGCTGTCTGAGGAGGAAGATCCCGAACGCGGAGAAGATGCCCGGGAAGATGAGCGCCCACAGCGAGTTGGTCATCCCGATCTTCGACATGACGAGGAACAGCGGCACGATCGTCACCTGGATCGGGATCATCAGCGACCCGATCACCACGGCGAACAGCACGCCCTTGCCCCGGAACCGCAGCCGCGCGAACGCGTAGGCGGCGGTCGAACAGGTGATGAGCTGGGCGATCGTCACGGTTCCCGACACGATCACCGAGTTCAGGAAGAACCGGAAGTACGGCACCTGTTCGGTCACCTTGCCGAAGTTGTCCAGCGTCAGGTTGTCCGCGTGGAACGTCGGCGGCAGGCGGTAGAGCTCGGCGTCGGACCCCGAGAAGGCGCCGCGGAAGATCCACAGGAACGGCGCGGTGATGGCGACCGCCGCGACCACGAGGATCACGAAGGTCAGGATCCGCGCGGCGACGTGGCCGGGTGTCACTCGGGTGTTCATAGTCCTCCTTTCGCGGGGGCGGATGCGGATGAGGCGGAGAGACCGGGCGGGGTCACTGGTAGTGGGTCCATCTGCGGGAGAACCAGAACTGGATGGCGGTCAGCACGACCAGGACCAGCGCGAACGTGATGCCGATCGCGGAGGCGTAGCCGAGGTCGAAGTCGCCGAAGGCGCGGTCGTAGAGGTATTCGACGATCGTGCGGCTGGAGTCGCCCGGGCCGCCCTGGGTGAGGACCCGGGGTTCGGCGAAGATCTGGAAGGAGTTGATGGTGTTGATCACGACGAGGAAGAAGATGGTCGGCGAGAGCAGCGGGAACGTGATGCGCCAGAAGCGGGTCCAGGCGCCGGCGCCGTCGACGATCGCTGCCTCGCGCAGCTGCTTCGGGATCGATTGCAGACCGGCGATGTAGACGAGGATCGAGAACCCGATCGTCTTCCACGAGTTGACCATGATCACCGACAGCGGCGCCCACGTGGAGCTGCCGAGCCAGTCGATCCGGTCGAGGCCGGTCAGGCCGAGCACGTAGTTGACCAGGCCGAGGTCCTTGTTGAGCAGGAACCGCCAGATCAGCGCCACGGCCGAGGCCGACACGACGAACGGGAACAGGAACGACAGCCGGAAGAACGCCCGCAGCCAGCGCGGCATCCTGGTCTCCAGCAGCACCGCGAGCAGCAGCCCGAGCACGACGTTCACGGCCAGGATCACCAGCGCCATGTACGTCGTCGAGCCGTAGACCCCGAGCAGCCGCTCGTCGGTGAACAGCCGCCGGAAATTGTCCAGCCCGGCGAAGGTGCCGTCGCTGAGCAGGTTCCAGTCGAAGAAGCTGAGAATCAGCACCCCGATGGTCGGCGCCAGCACGAACACGAGAAACGTGAGGATCGACGGGGTCAGAAAGGCCAGCGCCGCAGCCCCGTCTCCCCGGGTCCTGACCTGCGCGTGTTTGGTACTCACCGGCCAGCCTCACCTGGAGTGCGGGAGGGCCTCGCGGTAGCGGCGGCCGTGCCTGTGGGACGGGTGGGCGGGTGGTTCGCGGTGGTCGCGCGACCCGTCCCGGCGAGTGAACCGGGGCGGGTCGGCGCGTGGGTGTTGGTGGTCAAAGTGGTCCGCCTTGAGGAGGGGAACCGGGTCCGGGTTCAGGGGCCGGACCCGGTCGCTCAGCAGGTGACGATGCCCGTGAGTTCGCCCTGCAGGGCCGTCAGGCCGTCGGCGACGGGGGTCTCCCCGGCGAAGATCTGCTGCAGGTGGCGCAGGACGGTCGATTCGAACGTGCTGTACTTGGCCGGGGCCGGGTAGGGCACGAGCGTCGGGTAGTTGTCGATGCTGTCGTAGTAGAGCTTGCTGTTGGCGGGGGGCACGCCGACCTCGGAGATCGTGTTGGCCACCGAACGCCGGGACGGGATCGAGTCGCCGGGCTTGTCGGGGGTGCCGACGTAGCCCTTCTCGATCTCGTCGCTGACCGTGAACTTCTGGTATTCCCAGGCCAGGTCGGGGTTCTGCGACGACTTCAGGATCGGATATCCGGCGCCGCCGAAGACCGTCTTGTACGTGTCGCCCTTCGGGTAGAGCTGGATGTCGAAGCTCTTGAACCCGGCGGGCAGGAAGGTGGCGATCGGCCACCGGCCCGCGCCGAACATGGCGATCTGGCCGTTCTGGAAGCGGGTGAAGACGTCGCTCATCGGCATCGGGGCCGGGGCCACGCCTTCTTTGATCAGGTCGTTGAGGAACGTCACGGCCTTGTTGACCTGCGGTGAGTCGGCGGTGGCCTGGCACACGTCGTCGGTGACCAGGTTGCCGCCGGCGTTGGCGACCCACGGCATGATGCCGGGGAAGATCTCGTTGCTGGCCCAGGTGAAGCCGTATTGGTCGTTGGTGCCGTCGCCGTTGGTGTCGACGCTCAGCTTCTTGGCGGTCGCCTTGAAGTCGTCCCAGGTCCAGTCGGCCTTGGGCGGTTCGACGCCGGCCTTCTTGAAGACGTCGGTGTTGTAGTAGACGACCATGTCGTTCCAGCCGTAGCTCAGCGTGACGACGTCGCCCTTGACGGTGAAACCGTCGATGAGTCCCTTGGCGATGTCGTCGGTGATGGCCTTGGCCCCGGCGTCCTTCTCCAGGTATTCGTTGATCGGTTTCACGAGATTGTTGCTGTGGACGAACTGGGCGCCCTCACCGGAGATCACCATGAGGTCGGGCTTCTTGCCCGAGGCGATCAGCGTGGCGACGTTCGCGTAGTAGGTGCCCCAGTTCTCCCCGGTGACGGGGGTGAGGGTGACCTTGGTGTCGGGGTGGGCCTTCGTGAAGGCGTCCGCGGTGGCCTTGTTGCCGCTCTCAGCGGCGGGGCCGTAGTTCCAGTAGACGATTTCCAGGGCTTTTGCACCGGTCGACGTCGTTTCCGAGTCGCTTCCGCAACCCGCAAGAGCCGTCGCCGCGAAGGCGGCGGTCGCGCAGGCCAGCGCGACCTTGCGGCGGGGGATGTTCATAGGCCTGCGTCCTTTTCCAAGCGGCAGGTGTGGCGTGGGCCACATGAAAGTGCAAGAAATCGATTTCGTCAAGCACTCCCCGGAACGTACCTCATGGAGCCCCTGATCAGGCAAGTAACGGGATGGTATCGATTACAGGCTTAACGGCGGCCGGGCGATCTCGGCCCGCAGCACGACCGTGCGCAGCGGCTGGGTGTCCCCGCCGATGCGTTCCAGCAGCATGGACGCCGCGGTTCTGCCCAGGTGACGGGCCGGAAGCCGGACCTGCACGACGCTCGACGGCGGCGGCAGCAGGTAGGGCAGTTCGCCCAGGACGGCGACGCCGAAGTCTTCGGGGTCGATGCCGTTCTCGTGGAGCGCCTGGAGGGCGCCGATGGCCATCAGGTTGTTGGTGGTGACCACGGCGTCGGGCGGCTGGACCAGCCCGAGCAGGGCGTTCATGGCGGCCCGGCCGCCGTCGACGCGGAAGTCGGCGTGCTGGAGGAAGCCGTCGCGGACCAGCGTCTTGCGGGCGGTGACGACCTGCTTCCAGCCGAGGTAACGATCTTCGGTCTCCTCGATCCCGGCCGGGCCCGCTATGCAGGCGATGCGCCGGAAACCGGCCTCCACCAGGGCCGTTGTCGCCGCGATGCCGGCCGCGCGGTTGTCGATCTTCACGGCGTCGACCGGGTAGGGCGTGGTGCGGTCGACGGCCACGACCGGCCTGCCGAGGGAGGCGATGGCGCCCAGGTCGACCTCGTCGGAGGCGGGCGAGAGGATCACGCCGGCCATGTGCTCGGAGGCGGCGATCTGCAGGTAGCGCAGCTCTTTGGCCGGGTCGTCGTCGGTGTTGCAGAGCACGACGGAGAACCCCGACTCCTGGGCGCGGTCTTCGACGCCGCGGGCCAGAGCGGTGAAGAACGGGTTCTCGATGTCGGGCACGAGCAGGCAGATGACCTCGGAACTCTGCTTGCGCAACCGCCGGGCGGTCTTGTTGGGGGTGAAACCCAGCTTCTGGGCGGCGTCGCGGACGAGGCGCTGTTTCTCCTCGGAGACGGTGTTTCCGTTGAAAACCCGGGAAACCGTCGCGGGAGAGACCCCGGCGAGCGCCGCAACCTCGTAAATCGTCGCCATAGCGCCACACCATACCCGCGCTTGACACCCCTGATGAGCTCGTCTAGCGTGCCTGAAATCGATTTCAAGAACATGTGATTCCAACGTGGAAAGGCGGGGGCCGTGAAGCGGTACTCCGGGGAGGCGCGGCGCGCGGTCGCGTTCCCTCTCGGCGGCTTCGGCACCGGACACATGGCGCTGGCCGGTGACGGCGCGCTGCGGCAGTGGCAGCTCGGCGGGGTGCCGAACCATCGGGGCTTCCTGCCGGACGGCTTCTTCGCCCTTCGGGTGTCGTCGACCGAGCCACCGGACGACGTGGTGCGGCTGCTGCGGAGCGATCCGGTGCCGCCCTCGGCCGATCCCGCGCCCAACGTCTCCGACGCCGAGGTGCCCGACCTGGGGAGACTTCCCGCCTGGCCGACCGTGGAAGGCACCGAGTTCCGGGCCGCCTACCCGTTCGCCGAGGTGACCTACCTCGATTCGGCGCTTCCGGTGGCGGTGTCGATGTCGGCGTTCACGCCGTTCGTCCCGCTCGACGCCGACGCGAGCTCGCTGCCCCTGGTGCGCTACCGGTTCACGTTGACCAACACGAGCGCCGAGTTCCGGCACGGGTTCCTGCTCGGCACGCTGCAGAACGGGGTCGGCTGGGACGGGGTCACCCCGATCGACGGCACCCGGGGCGCCGGTTACGGCGGGAACGTGAACCGGCTGCTCAGGCGGCCGGGGCAGACCGGGGTGCTGATGGACAACCCCTCGCTCCGGGAGACCGACGAGGGCTACGGCGAGATGCTGCTGTGGACCGACGCGCCCGCCCTCGCCCTGCCCCGCGCGATCAACGCCGAGGCGCTGCTGCGTTTCGCCGAGACGGTGAAACTCGTGACGCCGGTGCAGCTCGGCGATTTCTCCGACGCCGCGCTCAGGGCGGCGCTGGCCGACGGGGCCTCCCCGATGAAGGCGCCCGCAGGGCCGAGCCCGGCCGGGTTCACCTGGGACGCCGGTATCGCCAGCGCCTTCGCATTGGCGCCGGGTGAGACCGCGACGATCGATTTCGTCCACGCGTGGTGGTTCCCCAACCGGTTCGCCGACTTCGACCGGTTCGGGCCGACGCCTTCCTATGCGGGCAGCCGGTTCTGGGTGGGCAACCACTACGCGACGCGGTTCGGCGGCGCCGTCGACGTCCTCGACACCTATCTGGCCGACCGCGACCACCTCGACACGGTGTCGCACCTGTGGGCGTCGGCGATCGCGGACAGCGACCTTCCCGGCCCACTGAAGGACGTGATCTCGGCCCAGGGCACGCTCATCCGGTCACCTTCGCTCTTCCGGACCGCCGACGGGCGGGCCTACGGGTTCGAGGGGGCGCTCGGGGCGTCCACCCGGAACTGGAACGGGGACGTGGGCGGGTCGTGCCCGTTGAACTGCAACCACGTCTTCAACTACGAGCAGGCGCTGGCCCGGCTGTTCCCCGCGCTCGGACGGGACATGCGGGAGACCGAGTTCGCCGTCCAGGCGCCCGACGGGTCGATCCCCCATCGGGTGGCGTTGCCGCTCTACCTGCCGCAGTATCACGACGTCGCCATCGGCGGGCCGGTCCGGCCGGCGCTCGACGGGATGCTGGGGGCGGTGCTCAAAACGTACAGATCAGTTCTGGACGGCTCGGGCACCGGCTGGCTCCGCGAGCAGTGGCCCGCGCTGCGGCGGCTGATGGAGCACATCACCCGCACCTGGGATCCGGACGGAACCGGCATCCTGCGCGGCGACCAGCCCTGCACCTACGACATCAGCCTGCACGGGCCGAACATGTTCGTCGGCGGGCTCTGGCTGGCGGCGTTGCGGGCGATGGAGGAGATGGCCCTGCTGGTCGAGCCCGCGCTTTCACCGGGTTTCGCGAAACTCTTCGCGCTCGGCCGTGACGGCTACGACGCGTTGCTGTGGACGGGCGAGTACTACGGCCAGCCGGACACCGGCGAGGAGCATGATTTCGGGCAGGGCTGCCTGTCCGACCAGCTTCTCGGGCAGTGGTGGGCACACCAGCTCGACCTGGGATACATCCTGCCCGCCGACCGGGTGCGGACGGCGCTGGCCTCGATCGTCCGGTACAACCTGCGGACCGGGTTCGAGCCGCACGGCTACCGCGCCTTCGCCGACGGCGGCGAGACGGGCTTGGTGGTCTGCACCTGGCCGCACGGCGGGCGGCCCGCGGTGCCGCTGCGTTACTGCGACGAGGTGTGGACCGGCGTGGAGTACCAGGTCGCGGCCAGCTGCCTGTACGAAGGCCTGACGGACGAGGCGTTCCGGATCCTCGACGGCCTGCGCGAACGCTACGACGGCACCCGCCGCAACCCTTTCAACGAGATCGAGTGCGGGGACCACTACGTGCGCGCGATGGCCGGATGGTCGCTGCTCGACGCCTACACCGGCTTCCGCCGCGACCCCGCGACCGGGGAGATCACGGCGGAAAGGCCGGGAACGTTCCCCTTCGTCGCGGGGACCGGCTGGGGTCTGGTGACCGTGTCGCCTGGTGGGGAGACGTCGGTCGAGGTGCTGGGCGGGGACATCTCAGCGGCCCGGCTCGCCTAGGTGCAACCCGGGCGCTCCTGTGCACAGGAGCGCCCGGCCAAGCGCGCCACGCCGCAATGCTCTATTCCGGACCAGTTGCAAGGACCCGGGGCAAGCCGCCCCGACTCTCATTTCAGGCGCAGGCCGGCCCGACTCCGGATCAGGCGCAAGTCAACCCAACCCGGATCGGGTACAGGCCGACACAACTCATCCACGCTCGGAGTTCATGGCATCTGAGCACCGCCGAAGTCGGCGAGGTAGGCACTAGTCGTCCTGTGACCTCCAAAGCTGGTGACGCCTGCGGCTCAGTTGTACAGAGCCTCGACCAAGGCGCCCCAGCGTGGGTCCGGGCCCGCCGGGGTGAGCAACGTCCGGCTCGGGGTGAAGGCGAAGGCGAAACCCTCATCTGGGTCCGCGAAGGCGAGCGCCCCACCCGAGCCGCTGTGGCCGAAGGCGCGCGGGTTCGGGGAGAACGGCCGGGTCGGGTTGCTGAGCATGAAGCCCAGTCCGAATCGGGTCTCCGAGCCGAGTACCTCGTCGTGGCCCTCGCTCCGGGGTTCGATCATCTCGGCCAGGTTCGGGCTGGTCAGCAGGTCGCCGTAGAGGGTGGCGAGGGCGCGGGCGTGCGCGTGGACGTTCGCGGCGGGGATCTCCGCCGCCCGCCATTCAGGGGTGTTCGGCAGGCCGGGCCTGAGTTGCTCGGCCGGGTTGGTGAACGCCTTCACGGTGATCTCGGTCGCCGTGAGCTGCGGCAGCGGGCCGTGCGCCTCGGGTGCCAGCACGTCTCTGACCGGGGTTCCCTCGGCGAGGCCGACGCTGAGGCCGTCGATGTTCAGGTCCTGGACGAGTTCCCTCACGGTCCGCCCCGTCGCCCGCCGCAGGACCTCGCCGACCAGCCAGCCGAAGGTCACGGCGTGGTAGCCGTGCCGCTCCCCCGGTGGCCACCACGGTTGTTCGGCGGCGAGTGCGGCGGTCATGGCCGTCCAGTCGAACAGGGAACCGTCGGGGAGGGGGCGGCGGACGGCGGGCAGGCCGGCGCGGTGGGAGAGCAGGTCGGCGACGGTGCAGTCGGTGGCGAACCCGGGCCACCAGTCGCGCACCGGTCTGTCGAGGTCGGTGAGGTGCCGGTGGGCGAGGGCGGCGACCACCCCCTTCCCGACGGAGAAGACGTTGACCACGTCGTCGCGCGACCAGTCGCCGGCCCATTCGTCGACGACGAGTTCCCCGTTCTCATAGACGGCCAGGGCCGCTCCCCCGGGGCCGGCGGCGACGATCCGCTTGAAGATGTCTCTCATGACGCGCTCCTTATTTGAAACCTTGGTTGTGCAACCTTGGTTGAGTATCAGAGGATGCGGGACGTGCCGTCAAGAGATCTCACGCTGATGTTCGCCGCGCTCGCCGCCGTCTGCGAGGAACGGGTCAGGGCCCGCATGGCCGGGGCGGGCCATCCCGACGTGCGGCCGGTGCACGGTTACGTGTTCCAGCACCTGCTCACCGGGCCCGTCCGGGTCACCGACCTGGCCGAATTGCTCGGCATGACCCCGCAGGGGGCGTCCAAGGTCGCGGCCGAGATGGAGCGGATCGGCTACGTCACCCGGCGGGTGTCGGGCGACGACCAGCGGGTCCGCGCCATCGAGCTCACCCCACGGGGGCGCGAGGCGATCGAGGCCGGGCGGGCGGCCCGGCTGGCCGTGACCGAGGAACTGCTCGCCGGCCTGCCCGAACCCGAGCCGTTCCTCGACGACCTGGCCGACCTGTCGGAGCGCACGGGCGCCCTGCGCGACCTCATGGCGCGTCGGCTGAAACCCTGACCGCCGCCATCACGCGGTCGTCGAGAACGATCTCGCTGCCGTCGAAGTGGGCGATGACCGTGCGCGGCGTGGCCACGATCGGGATGGGCCGCCACTCGGCCGGGTCGAGCACGGCCAGGATGTCGAAGTGGTCGACCACCAGCAGCGTGCCACCGGGACGGACCGACGCCGCGAGGGCCGGGATGATGTCCTCCAGGGCGTGGACGTAGTTGGTGCAGACCAGGTCATATCCCTCGGCGGGGGCGGTCCATTGGGTGAGGTCGGCCTGGCCCCAGGTGATCCTGTCCGCCACCTCGGGGGCCTCCTTCTCGGCGAAGGTACGGGCGTGGTCCAGCGCCACCGAGGAGATGTCGACGGCCGTCACCTCCCAGCCCCGCTGGGCCAGCCAGATCGCCTCGGCCCCGGCCCCGCATCCGGCGTCGAGCACCCGCCCGGGGGTCAGTCCCTCGGCGACGGTGATCAGGTAGGGGTTGGGGTCATGCCGCAGGCTGTCGGGGTGAGCGGTGCCGTACTTGTTCTCCCAGAACTCCCGATCGAAGACCTCGTCATGATCGGGGTGAGCCCCATGGCCGTGACCATGACCATGACCATGACCGTGGGCGTGAGGTTCGGTAGTGCTCATCTTCGCTCCATGTACGTTCGTTACTAGCAGGGCATGGTCATGCGGTCAGTTTGCGGACCGCTTCGCGGGTCTCTTCCGCGATCAGGTCGGCGTTGATGCGGGCTCCGGCCATGGCCCCCGCTGCCGCCGAGGCGCCCACCTGGGCCATCAGGTCGGTGGCGTTGCCGGCCACCCACACCCCCGGCACCTCGGTCTGGCCGTCAGGCGAGGCGGGGATGTGTTCGCCCACCCCCATCGGGTGTTCCACCGCCTTGAGGCCGAGCGGTTCCAGGAACGAGGTCCGGGCCACCAGCCGGGTCGTGACCGCCACCGCGTCGCGGGCGACCACGGTGCCGTCGGCGAGGCGGACGCCGGTGATCCGGTCATCGGCGATCTCCAACCCGGCCACCTCGCCCGGAACCACGTGGATCCCCCGTGCCCGCAGCTCCAGCTCCTGCTCGGAGGTGGGCGGGGCGGTGGTGTGGGTGAAGAGGACCACGTCATCGCTGAGCTGGCGGAACATCATCACCTGGTGCATCGCCGCCGGGCTGGTCGCCAGGATTCCGATCGCGCGGTCGCGGACCTCCCACCCGTGGCAGTACGGGCAGTGGACGACGTCGCGCCCCCACCGTTCCCGCACCCCGGCGATCTCGGGCAGCACATCGGTCAGGCCCGTCGTCACCAGCAGGCGACGGGCGCCGACCTGCCGCCCATCGGCCAGGCTCACCGTGAAACCGGGAGCCACGCCGACGACCGAACCGGTGGCGATGTGGCCGCCGTACGACTCGACTTCGGCTCTTCCCCTGGCCAGGAGTTCGGCGGGTGGGGTGCCGTCGTGGGCGAACAGGCCGTGGACCTGTGCCGCCGGGGCGTTGCGGGGCTCGCCCGCGTCGATGACCAGCACCGATCGGCGCGAGCGGGCCAGCATGAGAGCTCCGTTGAGCCCGGCCGGTCCGCCGCCGATCACCACTGCGTCGTAGGTGTCGTTCATGCCGACACTGTGCGCCCGAACACGGCGGACACGCAAACCTTCTTGCCGATCTGGCAAACTAGGGAGGGTGATGGACGACATCGGCCAGGCCCTCGACGCGGTCGGTCCCCGCCTCCGGGCGCTGCGCAAGGAGCGCGACACCACCCTGTCGGCGCTCTCTGAGGCGACCGGGATCTCGGTCAGCACCCTCTCGCGGCTCGAGTCGGGTGCGCGGCGGCCCACGCTCGAACAGCTGCTGCCGCTGGCCCGCGCCCACGGGGTCACGCTCGACGAGCTGGTCGACGCCCCGGCGACCGGCGATCCGCGCATCCACCTGCGGCCGACGATCCGCAACGGGATGACCATGTTGCCGCTGACCAAGCGGGCGGGCGGCGTGCAGGCGTACAAACTGATCCTGGCTCCCGGGGCCCGCAGCGGCGAGCCCGATCTGCGGACGCACGAGGGCTACGAATGGCTCTACATCCTCAACGGGCGGCTGCGGCTCATCCTGGGCGAACACGACGTGATCCTCGAACCGGGCGAGGCCGCCGAGTTCGACACGCGCGTGCCCCACTGGTTCGGGGTAGCGGGAGACCAGCCGGTGGAGTTCCTGAGCCTGTTCGGAAGCCAGGGTGAACGCATGCATCTGCGCGCGCGCCCGCAACGGAAGGAGACGACATGAGAGGGCTGGTCGCGAAGCTGTGGAAGTCGCTGCGGGGGCCTCTCCAGTGGAGGTTGCTCTACGCCTCGCAGGCGAAGTTCATGGTCGGCGTGGTGGGGGTGATCCGCGACGACGACGGCCGCGTCCTCCTCCTCAAGCACCGGTTCTGGCCGGAAGGCCGACAGTGGGGCCTGCCGACCGGCTACGCCAAGCGCGGCGAGACCTTCGAGGACACGGTGGTCCGCGAGGTCATGGAGGAGACCGGGCTGAAAGCGCAGGTCAACCGGCTCGTCCACGTCGAGAGCGGGTTCCGGTTGCGGGCCGAGGTGGCCTACGAGGGCGAACTGCTGGGCGGGGTGCTGGCCCTCGATCCGACCGAAATCCTGGAGGCGGGCTGGTTCCCGGCGAGCGGCCTCCCGGCCGAGACCATGCCGGGCCACCGCCGATTGGTGGCGGCGACCACTGACCAAGGTCGGTAGTGCCGACTGACCTTCTGACCGGCACGGTGAGGGGGCATGAGCCTTCTCACCTTCCTGCTGGCCGGAGCCACGGCGCTGTCGCTCCCCGCCCCCACAGGACCTCACCCGGTCGGCGCCGTCTCGCTGCACCTGGTCGACAAGTCCCGCACCGATCCGTGGGTCCCCGCGTCCGGGCCGCGCGAGCTCATGGTGACGGTCTGGTATCCGGCATCGGTTTCGAAGGGAAAGCCTTTCCGGTACGTCACCACGGCCGAATCGGCCAACATCCTCAACGGCATCCCTGGGGTCGATCCCGGTGTGCTGGCCACGACCCGCACCCACGCGCGGTCGGGCGCCCCGATCGTCCGGCGGAAGTTGCCCCTCGTCGTGCTGTCCCCCGGGTTCTCGTTCCCCCGGGCCACGCTGACCTCGCTCGGTGAGGATCTGGCCAGCCGGGGATACCTGGTGGCGGCGGTCGAGCACACGTACGAATCGGCCGGAACCACCTTCCCCGACGGGCACACGACGACCTGCGTGGTGTGTGAACGCCCGCAGACGAAGGAGCTCGGCGCGCAGGTGTCGGCCGGCCGGGTCAAGGACCTGACGTTCGTCATCGACTCGTTGAAGAAGCGGTTCAGGTTCGACCGGGTCGCGGTGGGCGGGCATTCGATGGGCGGTAACAGCGCCGTCCACACGATGGCGGCGCGTCCGTCGATCAAGGCCGGGTTCAACCTCGACGGGACGTTCCTCCCCGACGCACCCGCCCTGAACCGGCCGGTGCTGCTGATGGGGACCGTCCGCACCGACGCGACGTGGACGGCGTTCCAGGCGCCGAAAACCTGGCTGGAGGTGACCGGAACCGACCACTCGTCGTTCACCGACTACGCGGTCCTGCGCGGCCAGGTGGGCCTGCCGTCCCAGCCGCTCGACGGTGCGCGGGCCGTCGAGATCACGCGTGCGCACGTAGCGTCGTTCCTCGACCGGCACCTGAGGGGCCGCCAGACGGCGGAACCTCAGTTCCCCGAGGTGCGCAAGCGGGCCTGAACCCCGTGATCGGCGAGGACGTCGCGGAGCAGGGCGCGGCAGGCGGCGTCCTCGTCACGGAAGACGCGCAGGCCGGAGCGCTGGCCGCGTTCGCTGTAGTAGACGTGCCAGCCGTCGGAGGCTCGCACGAGGCAGTAGCGTTCGTCGAGGTCACGGCCGATGGAGTGGACGTCGATGCCGAGTGACGAGAGGTAGGTCGCGAGTTCGGCGGCGGTCATGCGAGCGTGCCCTGGTGGTAGCGCGCGATCCAACCGGCGTCGGTCCGGGTCCAGATCGTCGACCGGCGGCTCAGCCGTCCGGCCTGGTCCAGCAGGTAGGTCACGAGCCACGTGTCACCGTCGAGACGTCGCGCCGCGAAATCGGCGATCTCCCAGGGGTCGTCGTGGGGGCGGGAATGCCGCTCGGCCAGGGTGTCGAGCACGTACTCGCGCGGGTAGAGCCGTCCGGAGGCGCCGACCTCGAAGAAGTCGTCGGCCGTCAGGGCCTCGAAGACCGCCCGGCCGGCCCCTGCGGGGACCCGGTGGAAAATCGGTTCGAGCGCACGGAGCTCCACGTCCACGACTATCTCCCAGATCACCCTAAAGAGTACGATCAGCGCTTATGGCCACGTTAACGGCAACGGTGCCGCTGCTCGCGCTGTTCGTTCTCCTCACCACCGGCGCCTGGGTGCACAGCGACGCGCATGCCCGCAGGGAACGCGGCACCCTGCCCGTCGTGACGGTCGGCACACTGCGGATCGACTCTCCGGCAGCGTGGTTCCTAGGGTGCCTGGTCCTGTGGGTGGTCTTCTTCCCGCTCTACCTGACGGCGACGGGCCGCAACCCGTTCACCAGGAGTTCCTGACCATCCGCTCGCCACCGAGCGAGAGCAGCAGGAACATGTCGAACGCGTGGACGTTGGCCAGGTCGAGCCGCCGGATCGCCTCGATGGTCGTCTTCGCGTCGGCCACGTGTTCGAGGGTCTCCGCGCGGACCGCGTCGTAGTCGGGGTCGTAGTCCGCGGCGTGGCGGAGCTGCTGGAGTTTGCCGAACGACTCGGAAAGTAAGGCCAGGTCGGGGTCGACTCGGCCGTTGACGCTGAGCAGGCGCGTCACCACCTCGGGCGCGCTCTTCTTGGCTCCGATCGCCTCGACCCATCGGGAGGTCTGGCGGAAGTTGCCGTGGGCGTACCACCGGCTGACGGTGTGCCGGTGATCGTCACCGCCCTTCCCCGCGACCCGCCGTACCCCTTGGCCGACGAGTTCGTGGAACACCGCGTAGTAGGCGGTCGAGGTCGCCCGGCGCAGGTGTGCGGTCTGGAGGCGCCCCGTGCCGGTGGCCCGGCCCGCCATCTGACCGGCGAGGCGCAGGTACTCCTCGGCCTTGAAGGTGCGCTTCATGCGTCATCCCGCCCGAAGGCGATTCCTTCCTCGTCGTCGTATTCGGCTTCGACGAGGTCGCGCTCCGCCCAGTCCCGGGGTGAGTAGAACCGGGTGTAGATGTACTGGTCCACGCCGTGCTCGGCCGCCAGCCTGTAGCAGTTCATGCCCACCACGTGGCGCACCATGGGGTCCCAGCCTTCCTCCACCTCCCCGTCCATGACGACGTAGGCCCACAGGGCGTCCTCGCCCTCGGAGTCGACCATGGGTTCCAGGGTGACCTGGCGGATGCCCAGGTCGCCGGGGATGTCGGCGGTGCGGATGGCCTCGGCCAGGTCGGTCAGGGTCTGTGACCATTGGTCTGCGCTCATGACGAGCATTGTTCTCGGTTGCATACGTCCAATAGACCATTAGAATGGTCTCCTTGTCCTCCGGATGAGAATCATTGACCCCCAGATGCCGGGGATGGCGGTCGCGAATCACCGCATTACGCTCATCTCGTGCGCGTTACCCGGCTGACCCCGACCGACGGCCTGGTGGCCCTGGCGGTCGGGCTGTTCGCCCTCATCGAAGAGCTGACCGGTGGAACCGAGCTGGCCGAGCGGCCGATGCTCGCCCTGTGGGTGGCCGGTGGTGCCGGCACCGCACTGCTGGTGCTCTTCCGGCGCGTGGCGCCCGTCACGACGATGGCGGTCTACACCGTGGCGTCGTGCGCGGTGTTCGCGATCACGCTGGCGGACGCCGCCGCCTGGCAGTGGCTGACCGAGCTGGTGTTCCTGTTCACGGTGCTCAGCCAGACGCGGCTGCGCAGCGCGCGGGCGCTGTTCGCGGTGGCGGCGACCGCCGTGTTCGTGCTCTGTATGGGGCTGACCTATGGCGGGGCCCGGTTCGCCGAGTACGCCATCGCGGCGTCCATGTCGGCCATCGCGGGCGGAGCGGGCGCGGGGGTGCGCCGTTATCAGGTGCAGGCGCACCAGGCCGACGCGCGGACCGAGGCCGTGGTGGCGCGCAGTGAGCGGCTCGTCCGGGAGGCCGTCGCCGACGAGCAGGCGCGGCTGGCCCGGGAGCTGCACGACATCGTGGCGAGCAGCGTCAGCATGATGGTGATGCAGGCGGGCGGGCTGCGCCGCACGCTCCCCGCCGACCTGGGCCGGGAGCGGGAGGCGCTGACGCACATCGAGTCGACCGGCAGGGCGGCGGTCGAGGAGCTCCAGCGGATGCTCCACCTGCTGCGCGGTCCGGCCACCGACAGCCGGTTGCCGCAGCCGGGTCTGGCGCGGGTCGACGACCTGGTGGAGCAGTCGCGGACGGCGGGGCTCGACGTGGTGGTCGAGGTGACCGGTGACCCGGCGCCGCTGCCGGCGGGCCTGGATCTGTCGGCGTACCGGATCGTCCAGGAGGCGCTGACCAACACGCTGAAGCACGCGGGGCCGACGCGGGTGACGGTGACGATCGACCACCGGCCCGGGGAGCTGCGGCTCGACGTGTGCGACGAGGGGCCGCGGGCGGGATATCGGCCGTCGCCGCGTGTTCCGGGCGGGCACGGGCTGATCGGGATGCGGGAGCGGGCCACGCTGTTCCACGGCGACCTGACCGCGAAGGCGCGGGAGGGCGGCGGTTTCGAGGTGCGGGCGATTCTGCCGATCAAGTGATTTCGGACGCCTCTTAAATCACCGAAAACAATGATTCTTCGCCCGTCGTTTCCCATGTGCTATTTATCGTAGGGCTAGTATCTTTTCATCCCAGACGAGGCTGGAGAGGTCGTTGGCGCGTATTCAGGTGGGGGTCCTGGGGCCCACGATCGTACGGAACGACGACGACGAAGTCCGCCTCCGGCCTTACACGACCAAACTCCTGCTCCGGCTGGTCGCGGCCGAGGGCGAGTCCGTGTCGACCGAAGCCTTATACCGCGACATCTGGGGCGATCCCGTCAACGGCCGCATGACCCGCGCCCATCGGACCGAGGTCCAGAAGCGCATCCTCGAACTCCGCAAAGCCCTCGACGACGACACCCTTGCGAACAACGACCCGCTCAAAGTTCTGCACACCGAGCAATTGCTCGCCGAACGCGGCTCGGAATCAGCATATCGGCTGACATTGGACGCCGAACGCCTTGATTTGCTGGAATTCGCCGATCTTGTGAATCGCGCGGCCTATGCCGCGCCCGCCATGGCGGTGGCGCTGCTGACCAAGGCGCTCGGCCTCTGGCGCGGACGGCCCCTCGCGGACATCCCCGGCGCGGAGTTCGCCCGCCGCCTGTCCCGGCGGCTGACCGACCTCTACACCTTCGCCCAGCGGGAGCTGATCCGCGCCCATCTCGAGCTCGGCCATCCCGACCTCGCGCTGCCGATCGCCGAGCACCTCGTACGGGAACTGCCCGACGACGCCTCGGCGGCGGAGCACCTGTCGGCGGTCCGCACCCGGCTGCGCGAGCGGGACGGGCGGGTCTTCCTCCGCCGCGAGTTCGGCGGGCTGCGGGTCACCCTGGTGATCCAGCACGGCGACCTGTTCGCCGAAGACGACGCCAACCTCGTCGTGGGTTTCAGCGACACCTTCGACACCGCCACGGACGACGACGTCGTCATCGCCGGCGACAGCGTGCAGGGGCAACTGCTGCACCGCGTCTACGCCGGTGACCGTGCCACGCTCGACCGGCATCTGCGCAACGGCCTGCGCGGGGTCGAGCGTCTGTCCAGCGAGAGCCGCGAGGACAAACCGCGCGGCAAGCGCACCCGCTATCCGATCGGCACGGTCGTGCCCCTCCACCTGCCCGGCCGCCGGATCTTCGCGGTCGCCTACAGCAGGCAGGGCAACGACCTGGTCGCCCAGTCGTCGCCCGCCGACCTGCGGCACGGCCTCGACGCGCTGTGGGCGTCGGTCGCGGTGCGGGGGCTCTACAAGCCGGTGGCGATCCCGGTGATCGGTTCGGGCCTGGCCCGGGTGGCCGAGCTGTCCAGGGAGCAGCTCGTCATCATGATCGCCGACTCCTTCCTGACCGCCTGCCGGAGACGCCGCACCAGCCCGGAGCTGCGGATCGTCGTCCGCTCCGAGGAGCAGGCCCAGATCCGGCTGGACGACGTGGAACGTTTCATCGAAACCCTCGATCACGACGGACGGGGCCCGCATGCCTGACGCACTACACGCCGACCTGCTGGAACTGCTCGAAGACGTATTGGCGTGGCAGTTGTCACCGGCCCGATGGGACGGCGTGGCCGCGCTGGTCGACTCCATCTCGTCCGCCCACGAACGCGGTGACCGCGACGAACTGGCGGCCGCGATCGCCGAGCTCGACCTGCTCGGCCCGGTGCGGATGCACCGCATCGGCGACGCCCCGGTCGTGCCGCCGCCCCCGAAGGTGCGGGAGTGGGTCAACCGGCTCGTTCACGCCGTCGCCGAGGAGGACGCCGAGTGATCCTCGACCAGCAGTTCTTCGCCCACCTCTACCTGCCCGCCGACGGCCCGGACGCGGCCGCCGCCTACCAGGGGTTGCGCGATCTGTGGGACGCGTGCGGCCTGCAGCTGGCCCTGACGGAGCCGATCCCCGGCGTCGGCCTGCCCCACGTCCTCCCGGCGTCGCTCGACGGCCTGCCCGCCGACGGCGAGGTGGCGGTGGCCGCGATCGAGCGGCCCGGCGCCGACTGCCAGCTCATCCTGCGCCGCCACCACGACGTGCTGGCGCTGTCGATCGCCCTCGCCCCGGCGGCGGCGCGGGCGCCGGAGGACGGCGACTGGGTCTGGTGGCGGCGGCTCGGCCACCAGTGGGCCGTGCTGGTCTCCCGCCACGTGCCCGCCCCGCTCGGCGAGGCCCGCATCCATCTGGCCCGCGTGGAGGAGACGCCCGACCCGGTAGGGCTGCTGACGCCGCTGCTGCCGACGACCGTCCACGACGACCCGGGCGACATGGTCACCACGCCCGGCGGCCTGCGGATCTGGGAGACGGCGGGCGCCGACGACGAGCGGGTGAGCCGCAATTTCGTGCTCGCCGTGCCACCCGACGGTGACGCCGTCGCGAGCGCCTGGGTGTGGTCGCGCGGGGACACCGCGATCCCGCCGCTGGCGCGCTATCTGCTGCACGCCGCCAAGCTCCGCTACGAGCTGCGGGTCTGGCGCCAGGCTCCCAAGGTCCGCCCCGCCCACGCCGACCTGCGCGACCTGCACCGGACGGTCACGATCGCCTCCGACAACCTCGCCGCCGCCCTCGGCCCGGAGCTCACCGGCGGCCCCTTCCACGACGACGCCGACCTGGCGGCGTGGTTCCTGCGGCAGCTCGACCACGACATGGGCTACGCGGAAACGGCCCGCGACCGTAGAAGGACGCCCGAACCCGTGGTCGAGCCGTCGTACGACCGCAACGTCTTCGTCGTGTACGGCCGCGACGAAGACGCCCGCAAGGCGCTCTTCGCGTTTCTCCGGGCGATCGGCCTCAACCCGCTCGAATGGGAGGACCTCGTCGCCATGACCGGCGAGGCCTCGCCGACGCTGGGCCAGGTGGTGCGGACCTGCCTGCCGATGGCCCGCGCCGTCGTGGTGCTGCTGACGCCGGAGGACGTCGTCCGGCTCCATCCCGAGCTGCACGGTCCGGGCGAGCCCGACGCGGAGGTGCGCGGCGGGATGCAGGCGCGGCCCAACGTGCTGCTGGAGATGGGGATCGCGTTCGGCGTGAACCCCGAACGCACGGTGATCCTCCAGGTCGGCGACCACCGTCCGGTCACCGACCTGGGCGGGGTCAACTACATCCGGGTGAGCGGGTCGCCGGAGTTCCGGCAGAAGCTCGTCAACCGGCTGAAGACGGCGCGCTGCGACGTGAGCCTGACCGGCACCGACTGGCTCACGGCCGGCGACTTCGGGTCGCTCACCGCCCACCACAGGTCGCCAGAAGACGGTCCCGGGGACCGACCAGCTCCACCCGCGCCCTGAGCGGCTCCGGCAGGGGGTCGAGCAGATAGTCGCCGGTCACCCGCGTGACCGAGCCGGTATACCAGGGCCGGAGCACGACGACGGTCCGGACCGTCGTCCCCTCGGGCCGCGCCGAGATGGACGCGAACGCGCCGGTCAGCAGCGTCCGGCGCAGCCGGTCCCACGACGACCGGACGAGCAGGTGCAGCTCCGCCGACACGTCGCGCAGGTCGTGGAAGGCGAGGCGGGCGGCGTTGGCCAGTTCGGGGACGTGCGCGTCGACCCAGGGCACCAGCGTCTCGCGAGTGCAGCGCATCAATATCGGCCACAGGCCGAGCGCCAGGCCGGAAGGGGGCCAGCCCGCCAGGGTAGCGAGGATCTCGGCGAGGTCGGCGGGCCGATCCTGAGTCATGAGGGCACCCCACCAGCGACGACGCTTCCCCGGCAACATCCCCGGTGCTTCCCGGGCGCTTCCCGTCTGCGGCGGTATCGGCCGTGCCCGGAACAGAAGCGCGGGGGAAGCACGCTCGAAGCGGTCGTCGTCGCACGATGACTCGGGACGGCCACAACCCCCGGAGGTGCGCAGTGACGGAGCACGCAGAGGTGATCCTCGACGGCCGGTCGGAGGACGTCCCCATCGTGATCGCCTCCGACGGGACGATCCACGCCGCCTCCAGCGGAGAGCGGGGCGTCGCGATCCACGACGCCAGGGGTGACTACCGATGACCGGCGCGATCGACACCCGGCGCATCGACCACCTCCTCGACGGCTTCGACGTCGGCCGGGTCGAGGTCACCCTGGTCGGGCTGGGCAGCGGCGGCGCCCAGCTGCTCCAGCCGCTCGTCATGTCGGGCCTGCGCCGATGGCACCTGTTCGATCCGGACGTGCTGGAGCCGGTGAACCTCGTCAAGCATCCCGCGACCCGCGCCGCGCTGGGCCGGCCGAAGGTCGAGGTGATGCGCGACTGGATCCTCGACCGCAACCCCGATGCCGACGTGCGGGTACACCAGGCCGACGTCATGTCGGCCGACACCTTCGACGAGGCGGTGCGCTCGTCGGCGCTGGTGATCTGCGCCGTCGACGACTCGGTGGCGCGCGGGTGGCTGAACGCCCGCTGCGTGGAGCTGCGCCGCCCCGTGCTCACCGGCTCGGTCCTGCGGACCGGCCTCGGAGGTCAGGTCTATCTGTACGTCCCGGGCCAGACCGGCTGCCACAGCTGCATGCGGCAGGTCGCCGACCGGAACGGCGCCAACCTGGAGGACGCCCTCGACCTCACCGACGAGGAGCGCCACCACCGCTACGGCCTGGGCGAGAGCGGGTTCACCACCTCAGGGCTGGCCGTCGACATCGCGATCGTCGCCTCCTTCCAGGCGCACATGGCCTGGAGCGCCATCGCCGGCGGCCGGTCGCGCTACGTGCCGAGGCTCAACTTCAACTGGATGACGGTCGGCATCCGTCCGGAGAAAGGGGTCTTCACCTCCCACTACCAGACCAAGCGGCTCCTGGTCCTGGCCCAGCGGGACTGCCTGCTCACCTGCGGGGGCGAGCGGGCATGACCGAGATCCACCTGAAACTGGAACTCCACGAGCACGTCGCCGGCCGGGCGCTGGAGGAGATCCGGTCCCACCCCGGCGTCGAGGTCGGCGGCAAGTTCGTCGGCTACGTGGAGGGCCGCCTCCCGGAACCGCGCGTCGTCGTGGTCGCCTACCTGGACGCCGGGCCAGGCGGGCACCGGACGGCCGTCCGCCACCTGTCGGACACCGCTTACCAGTTCCGGCTGTTCCAGGAGGTCGCCCGGGACTTCCCCGGCCTGCACTTCCTCGGCCTCTGGCACAGCCATCCGGACGGCCACGGAACCCTCAGCCAGGGCGACGAGCACACGGGCACCGTCACCGTGAACAACCCCGGCCACGAGCACGACTTCCTGCTGTCGTCGCTGGCGGTCGACGCCGGTGGGCTGCGGGCCGGACGGCACTTCGTCTTCCTGCGCGGCCGGCCGGGCTACCTGGAGATCGACCCCGGCGACGTGACGGTCGTCCGGGGCCCGAACCCGGTCGCCGACCGGATCGCCGAGGTCGCGCAGAGACTGCACCGCACGAGCCGGACCCCCGACCCGGCGCCCGACCTCCCACCGGAGAGGACCCCGGTGACGTGGCTGGAGACGGCGGCGGGGAAAGCGGTCGTCGTGGAGGACCGCGGCTGGCTGGCCGAATATCCGGGCCTGCGGCCGTACCTGCGGGAGGGGTCGATGGTCTGGCGGGGGGCCATCGACCTCTCCGGCGTCACCGCCGACTGCGAGTACGCCTACCCGGCCGACTTCGCGGCGTCGGCGCCGGTCGTCGACGTGCGGACGGTCGACGGGGCCCACGCGGTCCGCTACACGCTGCCCTCGTGGGAGCGGCGGGAGAGCGGCTTCCACTTCGCCCTGGCCAGGCTCAGCGACCTGATCACCAGCGGCAGGGTGACGTGGGAGGACGACGCCGACACGGCGCGGACCCGTCGATCATGAGCCCGCGCCGCACCGGAAACGGTCAGGCGCTCTCGCGGAGCGCCGTCTCGGGGAACAGGTCGTCGAACACGACGGCGCGGTCGAACTGCATGGCCCACTCGCGGGCCCGCACCTCCATGTCGCGCCGTTCGGTGCCGTTCATGTCGAGCACCACCCGGTCGATCGCCGCCGCGATGCCCGCCACGTCGCCCTGTTCGACGATGATGGCGGCGTCGCCGACGGCTTCGAGCGTGCCGCCGGTGTCGGTGGTGATGATCGGACCGCCGCCCGCCAGCATCTTCTCGGCCAGGGCGATGCCGAACGTCTCGACGAAGTCGGGCTCGGGTTTGGTCGGCAGCACGTAGGCCGCGCTGCCGCGCATCAGCAGGGGCTTCTCGTTGTCGTCGACGTCGGTGAGGACGACGACGTGTTCGTCGGCCGCGGCGATCGCCTGCACTTGCGCCAGTGCGGTGCCGGTGCCGGTGACCACCAGTTTGACCTTCTCCCTGCTGCGCGCCTGGCGGAAGGCGGCGAGCAGGTCGAAGATGCCCTTCGCGGGGGTGACCCGGGACAGGAACAGCAGGTAGCCGTCCCGTTCCAGGCCCCGGCGCGCGAGGGCCTCGTCGACGAGCGTCAGGTCGGGGTCGAGGAACGCCGAGGAGTCGATCGGCGGATAGCTGACCGTCACCCGGCGGCGGCACTGTTCGGCGAACGTGGTGCCGACGTGGGCGTCGACCTCCTCGGCCGAGGCGATGATCTCGTCGCGGGTGTAGTCGGAGACGGCCACGACCTCGTCGTTGGACAGGAACGTGGTGAACAGAGCGGTGGCGGCCCCGAAGCGGTCGTCGCGCAGGCAGTTGCGGATGACGTTGGTGACGTCGGAGCCGACGGCCTTCGCGAGGGTGCGCACGTTGGGGTTGAAGCCCGCCGCCCTGGCCGCGTTGACGGCGTCGAGGACGACGTTGGCGTGCGGCACGGTGTACATCGACAGGACGGTCGTCGGCACCGGTTCGGACAGCAGTTCCACCAGGCGCCCGGTGAGGCCGGCCAGATGGCGGCCGTCGGGCACCCGGTAGTCGCCGACCGGTTCGGGGCGTTCGACGGTGATCCCGGGACTGTAGGGAAGCAGCCGGTCGAGGGGCTTGAGGGGCAGCCCGGCCGCTTGCAGAGCCGCGATGGGCCAGGTCAGGAGCCTGACGTCATCGTAACCACGGGTCAGTGCCACTTCGGCGAGGTTGCGGGCCTCGCCGGAGTGGCCACAGATGACCGGGTCGGCCCTGACCACGATCACGAGGCGGCGACGGGGGTGGGTCATCGAGTCTCCTCCGATGTCGCAGGGGGATCGGACAGGGACGGCGGGCGGACACCCCGCCCCCATCCCGATGGCTCGGGGCCGAGTCGCAGGTGCAGTCTGCCTCCGCGGTGGACGGTGGCAGCCGTCAGGTGTGCTGCGTGCAGGGGGCGGCCGTCGAGGGTGGCCGACTGAACGTATTGGACCGGGGGCTCACGGTCGGCGCCGTCGGAGCTGATCGGCGCCTCGCTGAGGCCACTGGCCTCGATGACGAACTCGCCTTCTCTTACCCTCAGGACGGACCGTTCGAACGCGGGTGCGTTGATCAGGAAGAGGTTCTGCCCGGCGACCGGGAAGAGCCCGAGCGAGGCCCACACGTACCAGGAGCTCAGGCCGCCGGAGTCGTCGTTTCCTGGCAGCCCGCCCGAGCCGGTGCCGAACTGCCACGTGAGGGCCGAGTTGATGATCTCGGCGGTACGGTCAGGGCGTCCCGCGTAGTGATAAGCCCATGGCGCCTCCATGTCGGGTTCGTTGTTGAGCCCCTCGAACCGGTTGAGGGCGTAGCCGGCCGCCATCTCGGCGGCCTGCGGGCGCTGCCCGGCCTGCTTCACCGGGGCGGCGCCGTAGCCGAAGAACTGGTCGAGCTTGCCGATGAACGCCGCGTCTCCCCCGGCCAGCGCGATGCGGGCGGCCATGTCGTGGAGCAGCCGGAACGAGTAGTTCCACTTGCCGCCCTCGTAGAACTCGGAGTCGCGGAGCAGGCCGGTGCCGGGGTCGAAGGCGTTGACCCAGCCGTTGGCGCGGCGGCCCAGGTCGTCGGCGAGCCTGTGGTCGCCCAGCGCGCGGGCGAGCTGGGCGGTCAGGTGGTGACCGTAGGCCAGGTCGAGGGTGTGCGTGATCGGGTGGACGACGCCGTGCTCGAAGAAGTCCTCGCCGTACATGCGGCGCAGGTCGTCGGCCATGTGGACGAGCGCCCAGCTCCAGTCGATGCCGGGCAGGTCGAGCGCGTGGGCGTCGGCGATGGCCGTGTGGGCCAGCGCGCTGCCCTGGCGGAAGAACCGGTCGGCGCCGCGGGCCATGCGGTAGCCGATGGGGAAGTTGCCCTCTTCCTCGCAGACCCTGATCAGCGATTCGAGCAGGTCGGTGGCCTTGTCGGGGGCGATCGCCGCCAGCAGCGGGAGCTGGGTCTTGTAGATGTCCCACATCGTGCAGACGTCGTAGGCATAGGGCCCGGAGTTCGGCCAGAACGGGCTCTCGTCGTCGACGATGCACGGCTTGATCAGCGAGTGGTAGAGCGCGGTCGAGTAGACGGTCTGGCGGGCCGGGGTGCCGCCCTCGACCTTGACCCGGTCGAGGTGGTCGCTCCAGCGGGCGCGGGTGCGCAGCTTCACGATGTCGAACGCGTCCTGGCCGAGGCCGCACTCGCGTTCGAGGTTCTCCCTGGCCTGGTCGCAGCCGCGCAGCGAGAAGCCCATGCGGACCTCGACGGTCTGCCCGGCCGTCGTCGGGCCGATGAAGAGCATGCCGAAGGGGCGCATGTTGGTCTGGCGGATGCTGTCGAAGTCGAGGCGGGTGCCGCCGTCGATGAGCCGCCGGTCGTACCAGAGCATCTGGCGCCAGCCGGGGGACACGACGTCGACGTACACGGAGAGCGGCACGCCCTCCATGACGACGGTGCCCTGCACGCGGCCGTGCCCGATGTTCTCCACCTGGGCGCGCAGCGGGACGGTCCGGCCGAGGTCGATCTTCAGCCCGCCGCACGAGAGGTCGATGACCACGCGGGAGCTGCTGGACCTCGGGAAGGTGTAGCGGTGGACCGCCACCTTCTGGCCGACCGTGACCTCGCACCGGATGCCGGTGTCGAGGGTGGCGGCGTAGTAGCCGGGCGAGGCCTCCTCGTCGGTCAGCGGCCACGACTGACCGAGGTCGTCGAGGGGCTGCACCATCGGAGTGACCCGCACGTAGTTGTAGTACTTGCGGATCGCGCCGGTGCCCGACTGCTGGAAGTGGGTGAACCCGCTGGCTTCGAGGCGGTCGAACATCGCCTCGGGCACGCCTTCGGTGTTCTTGGCGTAGCGACCGTAGCCGGTCGGATAGGCACCCGAGTAGGCACAGGCCGAGACCATGCCGAGAGGTGAGGTGGCCCCGGGGTGGGTGTTGCCCACCTGCGGTTTCGGCCACCACCACGTGGCGGCCAGCCCGCCCGCGGGGGGCAGGTCGGTGGCCGCGGTGCCGATGAAGGGATCAACGTTGTCGAGAATGCAGAGACACTATCCGGCCCCGGCCCCGGCTTAGGTTTCCACGAAGTGAAATCCATGATTCGCCTGTGCAAAAAGATCCCCGTGACCTGGGGATTTGAGCGGTCGCTCAAATCGACGTAGGCTCTTTTGAGCGACCGCTCAAAAGAAGGGTTCCGTCGTGTACGTCGAGACGTTCGTCCGCGCCGACCCCGGCGAGCTGTGGCGGCTGACCCAGGACCCGGCCCTGCACTCCCGCTGGGACCTGCGCTTCTCCGAGATCAGGCCGGTCGACGCCCGGAATTTCCGTTACCGGTGGACGGTGATCACCGGTGACGGGTGGACGACGGCCGACCGTTCGCGGGGGATCTCGACGCTGCGCTTCGCCTCGGCCGACCGGCGCTCGCCGATCGTGTCGGGCTCCGGCTACTGGCGCTACGTCCCGGCCGGCGACGGCGTGCGCTTCCTGACCTGGTACGACTACACGCCCCGCCACCGCCTCCTGGATCCGGTCTTCCGACCCCTCATGTGGTGGGCGACGGCGTGGTCGTTCGACCGGCTCCGGCTGTGGCTGGAACGGGGGCGCCCCCCAGAACTGCCCCTGCTCCAAGCGGTCGCCGAGGCGGCCGTCCGGATCGCGGCCGTCGCCTGGACCGGCTCGCCCTGGGTCGCGCTGGCCGCGATCACCCTCCCCCACCTGCCGGGCACGCCATCGGCCCGGCGCTGCGCGTACGAGAAGAGGAGCGACGATGACATCGATCTTCCAGCGGGCCATGGGGCCCGCGTTCGGGCGGCTGCATCCCGAATTACGGCGGCGCTTCGGCGTGGAGACCGGCGGTGAGGGATGCGTCGGCACGGGGGTGATGGAGCGCATCTGGCACAGCCCTCTGGTGAAGCCGTTCCTGCTGCTGGGGGCCACGCGGAACGTGCTCGTCCCCGACGACGGGCGGGACGTGCCGTTCCGGATCGAGAACCTTCCGTACGTCGACTCGTTCGGGCGGGAGACCGTCACGTTCGTGCGGACCTTCGAGCTGCCGCGCCGGACCCGGCGGTTCGACGCGACGATGGTCCACGATCCCGCCGGGGGGCGGATCGTCGACTATCTGGGGTCGTACCAGCATCTGGCCACCGATCTGGCGTTCTCCGACGACGGCCGGGGCGGGCTGGTGATCCGGTCGGGTGAGCAGCGGATCTACGAGGGGTGGCTGGCCTGCCGGGTGCCGGGCGTGCTGACGGGGCGGGCGATCGTCCGGGAGTCCTTCGACGAGGAGAGCGGGCTGTTCCGCATCCGGGTGACCGTGTCGAACCACCGGTTCGGGCCGCTGTTCGGCTACCGGGGGACGTTCGCGGCGGCCTACGTCGACATGGCCGGATACGGCGTGCCCGCTAGGGTGAAGCCGCGTCGCGAACAGGTGCGCCTCTGATCAGGAGAAGCGAATGGGAGACACCCGGGCCAGGCTGCTCGACGGTGCGCTGGAGGCGCTGCGCACCCGGGGCATCGCGGGGGTGTCCGCGCGGTCGATCGCGGCGGCGGCGGGGGTCAACCAGGCGCTGGTGTTCTACCACTTCGACGGGGTCGACGACCTGCTCGCCCAGGCGTCGAAGCACGCCGCCGAGCAGCGGGTGGCCGCCTACCGCGAGCGGTTCGCCGCCGTCACGTCGATGCGGGAGCTGCTCGACCTCGGCCGCGCCCTGCACGTCGAGGAGCGCGACGCGGGCAACCTCGCGGTGCTGGCGCAGATGCTGGCGGGCAGCCAGACCGACCCGAAGCTCGCCCCGGCCACCGCGATCGGCCTCTCCCTCTGGGTGACCGAGATCGAGGCCGTCATCCAGCGAGTGATGGCGAGCGGCCCGCTGGCCGGGTTCGTCGACGTGGGCGGGCTGGCCAGGGCGGTCGCCGCCGGTTTCGTCGGCCTGGAACTCTACGAGGGCGTGGACCAGGCCGGCGCCGAACGCGCGCTGGCGGCGCTCGAACAGCTCGCCGACCTGGTGACCGTGCTGGAGGAGATGGGTCCGCTGACCCAGCGGGCGGTGAAGGCGACGCTGCGCCGGTCTACAGGTCGCGGCGCCTGAAGACCAGCGCGGCGAGGCCGAGCACCAGGAGCGTCCAGGCGATCGTCCAGGCCAGATAGACGGCCGTCGGCGGGGCGTCGCTCAGGAAGGGGAAGCCTCCCCTGACCGCCGGGCCGCCGAACTGGAGGAGCGCGGTGGAGTCCTGGAAGGCGTACATGGCGCCGCGCCACAGGCCGTCGGTCGGGAGCAGGACCTGGGAGACGGTGCCGACGGCGGCGACGCTGTCGTTGCCGAGGCCCCGGCCCACTCCCCCGACGACCCCGGCGATCCACGTCGCGCCGAACAGGCCGACGGCGACCACGCCCGACGCCATCGGGGAGATCAGGGTGGCCAGCAGCAGGCCGAGGGTCAGCAGGACGGCGGTCTGGAAGGCCAGCAGCGCCAGACCGGTGGCCGGGCTGGGCGGCCAGTAGCCGGTGGTGGCGTACACGATCACGAACTGGGCGAGCCCGGCCAGCGCGACGAAGCCGCCGCCGAAGGCGATGAGGCCGAGCCACTTGCCGATCAGGACCGTCGAGCGGCGGACCGGCCGGGCCAGGATCGACAGGGCGACGCCCGACTCCATCTCGCCCGCGAGGGTGGGCCCGGCGAGGAAGGCGGTGCCGAGGGCGGCGATCAGGCTCAGCCCGAACATGACCAGGTTGAGCAGCTGTGAGGCGATCAGCCGCAGCTCCCCGCTGGTCAGCAGGGCGCCGTCGAACTCCCGGGTGACGAGGGTGTGGAAGCCCCACGCCGACAGGCCGAGCAGCACGACCGTCAGCACGGCCAGCGCCCGCAGCACCTTGCGCCGGGACGCCTCCTTCAGGGTGAGGGCGGCGAAGGTCAGAGCGGTCATCGGTCACTTCCCAGGATGTCGAGCAGCCGGTCTTCCAGGCTGACGCGGCCGGGCTCGACCGCGTGCACCCGCACGCCGAGCCCGACCAGGTCGGCGACCAGATCGGGGATCTCGTCCCCGCCGAGGTCGGCGGCGAGCGCGACCGTGACCACGTCACCGTCGTGGTTCACCGGACCGGCCTGGGCGAGGCGGGCCTCGGCCTCGGGGGTGAGTTTCTCCAGCCGGAGCCGCACCTCGGAGCTCCCGAGGAGTTCGGCCAGGGTGCCGGAGGCGGCGACGCGGCCCTTGTCGAGGATGACGACGCGGTCGCAGACCCGCTCGACCTCGCCGATCAGGTGGGAGTTGAGCAGTACCGCGACGCCGCGCTCCTTCAGCGAGAGCACGAGGTCGCGCACGTCGGCCCTGCCGATGGGGTCGAGCGCGCTGGTCGGTTCGTCGAGCACCACGAACTCGGGGCGCGCGACGAGGGCGACGGCCAGGCCGAGGCGCTGCTGCATGCCCTTGGAGAACCCGCCGACCCGGTCGCCCGCCCGGTCGGCGAGCCCGACCAGGCCGAGGGTGTCACGGAGTTCCTTCTCCGGTACGTCCGCCGCCGCGAGCCGCACGTGCAGGTCGAGGACCTCCCGGGCGGTGAGCCAGGGCTGGTAGCGGAACAGTTCGGGCAGGTAGCCGACCTTCGCGCGGGCCTGCGGGTCGGTGACCGGGCGGCCCAGGAGCATGACCTCCCCGGCGTCCGGGCGGACCAGCCCGAGCATCATCTTGATGACCGTGGTCTTGCCTGCGCCGTTCGGGCCGAGCAGGCCGAGCACCTCGCCCCGGGCGACGGAGAACGAGATCCCGTCGACCGCGACCTGCTTCCGATAGCGTTTGCGCAGGCCCGAGGCCCAGACGGCGTTCATCGAAGGCCCCGCGCCACCGCGAGCACGTCGTCGGTGCTGAGCAGCCCGGCGACCGCGTTGACGACGCCGTTCTCGACCCAGACGACCCCGTTCATGCCGCCGGTCTCGACGAGGGTGGCGGGCTTGCCGCCGACGTCGGTGACGGAGGTCTGCTTCTCCTCGATCGAGGAGAACAGCGGCAGCGTCATCCCGCCGGAGAAGCCCCTGAGCTGCGCCGCGACGTCGGCGGGCAGGAACGAGAGCCCGAGCAGGTAGTCGCGCACGGTCTCGAACGGGACGCCCGAGGAGTAGACCGTCGGCGCGGTGACCCTGGCGACGACCAGCGAGGGGATCTCCCGCTCGGAGGCCCACACGGCGGCCAGGCCCGGCCCGGCCGACAGCTTGAACCTGCTCCCGTCGAGGCCCGGCGGCACCGGCGGGGCGGTCGTCCCGGCCTTCGCGGCGGTCTTCGCGGTCGTGGCGGCGGAGAAGGTGAACATGCCGCCCGCCTTGTCGACGACGAAGTAGGCGGGGTCGCCCGACACCCCGCGCGGCAGCGCGCCCACCGCCGGAAGGGTCAGCCCCGAGTCCCGCTGGGCGGCGGACAGGCCTTCTGCCCTGCGCACGTTGAGGTCCTCGGTGAGCCGGACCTCACCGAACTCGTCGAGTTCGGGGAGCTTGGCCAGTTCCGACTGCGGCGCCGTGACGGGGGCGATCCGCTCGGCCTGGAAGATCTGGAGCCAGTCGGCGGCGGCCGCCGCCCCGGCCCCGGTCACCAGGACGGCCGCTCCGGCGATGGCGACGACGGGGCTGCGCAGGCGGGAGCGCCAGCGGCTCACCACGGTCATCCGGCGGGGCGGGGCGGCGGCGGAGAATCGGGTCCAGGCGGTGTCGACGTCCACGTCGGAATCGGCCTGGAGCATGGTGGTGGCGAAGGCGGCGTCCTCGCGGATCACGGCGAGTCCTTCCTGGCAGGCGGGGCAGTGGGCGATGTGGTCGCGGTCGGCGTCGGGGACCCCGTCCGGCTCGTCGAGGAGCCGGCGCAGCGTGCCGTCAGTCGGATGACGCATGACGGTTCAACTCCTTGCGCAGAGCGGATTCGGCCCGTCGCACGATCGTGCCGACACTGCCGGGAGACAGATCGAGGGCGGCGGCGACCTCGGCGTAACTGAGGCCGCTGTGCCGCAGTACCAGCGCGACCGCCTGACGGCGCGGCAGCCGGGCCAGCGCCTCGCGCACCCGGCGGCGTTCGTCCCTGGTCACGACGGCGTCGGCGATGTCGGGGGCGACGCCTTCACCGGTCGCCGACTCCTCCCGGGCCACCCTGCGGCGGCCCGACCGCAGGTGGTTGAGCGCGGTGTGCGCGGCCGCCACCGACAGCCAGCCGGCCGCCTCCCCCGCGGGGATCTTCGTGCGGCCGAAGGAGAGGAAGACCTCCTGGGCGACGTCCTCCGCCTCGTCCCTGGAGCCGAGCACGCGCGCGGCGACCGCGACGACGCGCGGATAGGCGGCCCGGAACACCTGCTCCAAGTCGGCCCGGACGGGCGGGTCGGACCCCACGGCGACGCCCCTCCCGACGCTTACCTGTACGACGTTCACATTGGTAGAGCACCGCCGGGCGCCCGCTTGTGACACGCGCTAGTGGACCGCTCGATGAATTCCATGACCGCTTCCAAAGCCCGCCAATCTGTGTTGATCCACAGTTCTTCCGAGTTCACAAGAACTGAAGGCACGCCAATGTTTGAAGAAGGCTGTGTCAGCGACCGCCGCCACCCTGACCTCGGCGTCAGCCACCCAGCGAGCGCCGACACGCATGACGTCGGCATCTACTACGGCTGTGTCGGAGCCGTCCGTGAGCCGAACAGCACTCTTACGTACCCGCAGGCTGAGGCGCTGATCGGCCGTACCCATGCTGCGCACACTGGCTACGTTGGCGGCCAACAGCCTGGTCTTATACGAGTCGGAAGGGCCCAGCATCTCTGTGACAGGAGCTACCTGATCTACTCCAAGGTACCCGGGCTGGACATCCCCTCTGCATATACGCTGACGCTCGGCCCTCCTCCGGCCAGCGAGGCGCAGGACTCGATCCACTTTGACCGGGTCTGCCAACGCTTCCCCGCACTCAGGGTGCGCATGATCCACGGCGCCGACCTGTGGTGGCACACATGACACATGACGATTCCTTTGCCCCGGACACGCTGGCCCTGACTACCACTCGGATTGCTACCGAAGCCACTCGGCTCGAGCTGCCCCGAGGTGCTCGACAACCATTTATATGGAACGCCAGCCGCTTCTTTGTCGGAGGCGAGCCCCGGTGACGACTACCGCCCCGAGCAGCGAGCCAGCGCGACCAGCTACGACTTGTCCATCTGCTGCGGCAACCACTACTACGAGGCAATCGACGCTTCACCCGCCACTTGAAGACGCCATTCAGGCACCGGGACATCGAGTTCATCAAGGGCAGTACTCACACCGGATTGCTAGCCGATAGCTGGCTGTTCGAGTTCGCGCCCAACCCGATGTTCGACCCTGTCATCGTGCCCCGGCTACCTCGGCCTAGCGTTCGCTGGCCAGATCCCCGAGGGCGTCGACCCGCGCAGCCGCACCAGAGTGGAGCCGTTGAGCCTGGCCTACCAAAACTGCGACGCCCGCCTCGATGTGCTGATCCGCCAGAGCCCGTCGGGCGTATTGCTGCTGCCGACGTTCGGCTGCGGCATCTCGGATGTCTCAAGGGGCAACATTCCGGCGCTGAGGCGAGCGTGCGGGCGTTCAACTACTGGCTGGAAGACGAGGACCATGCCTACCCGGGGCGAGTCTTCGCCACCGCAATGCTCAACCAGACCGGCCCGCCGAAACGCTACGGGCGGTGAACCCAATGATCGAGCAGAATGAGTGCGCATCGTGTCGATCCGCCCCACGCCAGGGCCCGCTCCCTACGGCAGGTCGAACTCGCTCAACAACCCGATCTACGACAAGGTTTGGGCCCTGCTGGCCGAGGCGGGCGTCGCCGCCGCCTTCACCGGAGCGACAGCGACTATGACCAGTTCACCCGTTCCTGCGGCGCCCCGTCCCCTTCTGCACCCCGAATATGCTGACCTTCAACGTGGTCTCCAACCGGGCCATCCACGACACCGTCGCGAGCCTTATCATCGGCGGCGGCTTCTCCTCCATCCGGCGATGCGCGTCGCTAGAGCATCGAGAACAGCTCTAACTGGGTCCACCTGCTCATCAAGCAGCCGTGCAAACAGGCTAACCAGATGCCCCGGGCGTTCGTAGAAAACCCGGGCGACACGATCCGCCTCTGCTTATGGGCTCGCCCCCTACTACCAAGAGGGACATCCGCTAGCTGACCGACGTCGTCAGCGCCGACCGGGTGCTCTTCGGCCTCGACTGGCTGGACGAAGGCCTGGTGAATCCGGTCGACTTCCAGCACGAACCGCCGGCCTCACCTAGGTCGAGGTCAACCAGATCATTCGGACCAACGTCCTCGGCCTTACGCATATAGATCACTGATAGGAATAGCCCGGCCGGGGCCGCCCAGAAGATCTTCATCAAATACGGCTTCGGGATCGATCTCGGCACCACACCTCCGGAAAGAACGATGGCCAAAAGCTTCCGGTCGGCACGACTCCACGACGGCCAGGCGACCATCGCCGATGTGCGGGGATGGTCCTGCTGCCTGCGCTCCAACCTGGGCACCGCCAGGGGTCGACCGCATCGTGCCAAGGTGGCGCCAGCCAAGAACCTGATCGGCCAATGTTGGCTGATGCATCGCCGGGTCCTTCACGGCCGGAGACGTGCCGGTCGTGAGCATGCGCAGCCGCGCCGGTGATGTGCCCGCTGGCTACCTGGCCTGTGGAAGCACGCTAGATGGTGACAGCGCAGGAGCGGGGTAGAACCCACGCCGCTGTACAAAGCATGGGCTTGACGCCGATCGTCCGGAGGTGCAAACCGGACAAAGAATCGTACTGGCCGACCAGTGACCTGATCCGACGGACCGGACTGCTGCAACTATCGCTCCAGAGCGGTCCTTAGCCTTGGCCCAATCCTGCTTCAGTCGGGTCCAGAACCGATCTCCCGTGAGAGAGATATCATAGCGGGGTACGGCATAGCGATCACCGGTTTGCTCGGTCAGATCACGTGCGGCGGCATGGTGGATTGAAGTCACAATTCCCGCATAATCTTCCTGATCGATCTCATTTGGCCATCGGTCAAACCACCGCGGTCGATGAGTTCTTCAAGGTCTCGCGACAGGATTCGACCTTCCCGCATCCCCAGTAGAGCGTCCACGCGACGAATCTCTTTGACTGCGCGGGCGCGTATGGCGTGTTCAAATACTTGATTTCTGGCAAGGCGGGTCAGAAGTCGCAGACCTGAGGATTTGTCTACGTAACCGACCTTAACCGCCGCAGAGATCGCGATAGAACCATTCGAGACCGTCGAAGCGATGTCAACGAAGGCTGCATGACCCCTCGAGGAATCAACCATGTTGAGAGCGATCGCAGCGTCAAGTCGCCTATCGGCACGCAGGGTGATGGATGCCGCCAGATAGGCGAAGACTTCGACGCCGACTGCCGAATCCAGTGAGTTGACCACAGTGGACGCCTCTGCGCGGTAGCGCCCGGCGAAGGCGTCATCTTTCGCGAGGGCCACGAGAACTGACAAGCCATCGATACGATCCACGTCGGCGATGACCCTGGCCGCCTCAAAACGCTCCTTCGGGCTGAGGTGGATGTCTACGGCTGCAGCCCGAAGACCATGGGTCGGGTCGGGATGCCCGAGATCATGGAGCGCACGAGCCGCATCCCCTCGATGAATGATGTCGAGATTGGAATCATCAACAATCGCCTCGAATCGCAAAACCGCTATCGCTGGGTCGACCCTACTCATGATGCGGCTCGCCTCCAACCGTGTGGAGACAGCGACCGCAGGTCCGTCCAAAAGAATCATGAGAACGGACTTAGTCAAGCCAGAGCCCTCACGTAGCAGCAACTCGGCTGCACTCAACCGGCTGGAATCGTCTATCCGCTCGTCACCAACCAGAATTGCGAGAACAGCACATCCCCGGCTCTGGTCTCTATTGGTCAACAAGCGCGCCGATTCCAAGCGGTCAGTCGAGGTAGCCGTGAAGTCGCGTGCCAAAAAATCGAGGATGTCCAGACAGCCTTCGGGATCATGGACAAGAAGTTCTCGGGCGGCATCGAGCCTCCGGGCGCCGGGCGCCCCTTCACGGCGACTGATGCGGCGCAGAGCTTCGACCCCAAGATTGTGATCATGCTCCCGCAGGGTCTGCGCGGCCATCAACACTTCGTAACTCGACCAGTCGTGGTCGATCATCGCATCCAAGGCTCTTATTCCGCGCCCGACATCGATCTTTAACATTGTCCGGGCCGCATCCCACCGCTGAAAGCCGTCAACGCCGGAACCTACGATCAAGTTCTCAAGTGTCGCCATGCATCTCGCCTCGTCCAGGACGAGCAAGGAATTAATCGCGATGGTCCATTGACTACCACTCTGGCGCCTGCTCAGTTCATTGGTGAATGATTCCACTGCGATACGTTCAATCTCGACAGGAAGCTGGATTCCATATCGTTTGAGATCAACCACGAACCCCACGTTTGCCGACCTATTTGAGGAATTCAACAAGCGGGCCAGAGGGCGCTGCAGATTAATCTTCCTGCTTGTCCAAATTGCGGCAAGGAAGAGCTGAACCTCGGCGTCTGGCCAGGGCCAGCGATTCTGTGGAATCAAGAAGTCCTGCCGCCGAAAACGGCGAGGAGGCGAACACCGTCCTGCGATATAGAATGCCGTCAGATACTCTCTGACTGTTTGGTGAATGAACACTGGTTCGCCACCACGCATCAGCAGCAGGCCACTCTGCCGAAGCGCTTCGTCTACTATCGCTTCCCAGCGATCTCGGGGAATGCCATCAGGGCAGGCGAGAACTTCGACGACTCGCTCATCTGGCATCGGAATTGCGTAGAGCGGACCCTCTTCTTGTGACTGGCGGTAAGCTTGCTCTGACAAGATCAACAGAAGGTTATCCAGCAAACGATCGATCGCCCCTTCAGCTACCTTCCCATATGGACGAGCCTGCCGATGTAGCTGATCACGTATTTCGACCGTCTCCCGAGCCTTGCTCAACAGTTGCTCGACAAACTTCTCATAAAGCGCCGTCCGATTAAGCGGCAGCCGTCCTTCCGGATTGCTGGCGAACAAAACGCACAGCATGGTGGCAAGCAAGGGAATTTGCGCGAGCTGCAAGATCCCCGCCCGCTGAAGTTGCTCAACAAAGGCGACGGAGGTATCGTCAGTCGACGACATTCGAAGTGCCGCGAACCAGCCCGCCGCAAACGAGAGAAGCTGTTGCTCCGTGAAAGGCTCAATCGTGAACGACGGAGTTTCTGCAGTGTTCAGCCTGCGCGTATGGTAATCCGGCAGAGGCCGACTGGCGACGAAGAATCGTACGTGTGGCGATTTCTTCCGGTGCCGGGCGATACTCTCGAGAATCCTTCGCCGGTCATCGGCGTACAGCACCTCATCCACGGCATCAACTAGAATCAGCCACGGAATACCAGCAAAAGGCTCGTCGGCGAAAAGCTGGGATAATCCGTTACGACTGAGCCGCATACCTAGCTCCTCCTCCACTCCTGCGGCAAGCGCATTGGGTAGTGGCAGCCGAGAGTTGAGCGTGGTGGCACGAATTAATATCGGTACGAATTCCGCTTCTTTTCCTTCGAGCCAGCTCGTGGCTGCCACGTCGGCGATGTGGCGGAGCAGGCTGGACTTGCCCGCACCCGCACCGCCATAGATTTGCGCACCCTGATATCGGCTGGCGATCTCTTCGGCCCTGATCGGCCCATAGGGGATGTGCTCCTCGGTCGCAGGCTCTGGAGATGCGAGTTGCCTAAGGTAGACGGTGTGTAACGGAGGCGCTTCCCAACTCGGCAACGGATAGGGGTGTTCACGCGCGGCGTCCCGGATCTCAGCCAGATATTCACGTAGTTCTCCACCGAGATAGCGGCGACCAGCGGCCTGCAACTGGGTGATCGACATCAGGTCGAACCAGGCTCGATTAGCTGAGTTTGATCTTTGAAACTCCCCCACCTCGGGGAAGACATCGAGAATGACCGATGCGGGGATCAGACGAGTGGGACCGCCCGCAACTGATCTGCTCCCGAGTCGTACAACACCACAGACTGATCCAGTGCGCCAATTGAGTGCGGCAGCCCCGCTGTGTCCAGGACCAGGCCGTCCATCGGCGACGCGCAGCAATCTCGCTTCATCAGACCGGGTAGACATTCCTTCAATGAATGCCCGTACCGGTTCGCCCTGCCGATAAGAGCCGCTGGGATGACCGTAGATCCACAACTCATCACCAGGTTCGACCTGGTCACAAAAGGCAACGACAGGATGGGTCATCGGCTCACTCAGAGCAAGCAATGCAAGGTCAGGTCCACCGTCCTCCGCAACGTGGAGGGAATCAGTGAGAACTCTAAGGTCTAGCTGTCGGGCGTTCCATGTTCCGGTGATGGTGCTGGGCAGTAGTTGACCGGGTCGAGCCACAACGTGTGCGCATGTCAGAATCAGCCCAGCGGCTACGAACACACCAGTCCCTTCGCCACCGCGTCCTAGTAGCGAAACCGTGCCAGCCGTGAGCGCGTCCTGCAGCGAGCGACGGCTGACGGTCATCTATCGTTCTGATCCCACTCCAGGGTGACCTTCAGGGTGGATTTGGCTGAGCCCTTGCCGATGACTGCAACGATCTTGCCCGTTTCGACTGCGATCTCACATCCGAACTCAACGGAGCATTTCGCTGCCCCGCTCTTCGAGAAGGTGACCTTCAAGTCCTCGATAAACGAGCCCATCGCTTTGCCGATGTCGTCAACAGCCGCAGTGATCGGTGACCCTGACAGCTCCTGCTCTTCATCCGTCGGGTCAAGGTCTCTAGCCTCGACATACAGCAGGGTTCCGTCAGCCGCAGTCAGGCGAACTAGCCGCATATTTATCCCTTAAATACCTTATGTCGGTTATGGATCGTTGGCGCCCTGCCGTGAGCCTAACACTCAGGACGGCCGATACCTCTGGCAAGAACGGGACATAGTGCGCTAAGCTGTATAACTGGAGTTCGCGTAGGCAGTAAGTGCTTTTCTGGATCCTTCGTCGAGCGAGGCGAAGGTGCCGACTGGATCATGCTCAAAATGCCGATGCATGCTCATGCACGGCGAATCCCCTGATAGATGGCTTGATCATCACCGTCCATCGCGGAAGCGTCAGCGCCCTTGCGGCTAACACCAACCATCTCACCGCCGCCCAATTTTGGCCATTTCTCTGCGTCATCTGAACGCAGGGCCTGGTCCTCCAGTTGATCAACAAGGCTTATGGGGAATTCGTCGCAACGGAGAGGCCATGATCAATCCGTGGATCACAATGAGGTCAGGCCGCCCAGCGAGGTTGCTCACGGCGGCGCTGCTGGGCGAACGCCTGACTCCCGTTGCACCGCCTGCCTGCCGCCGGACCGAGTAGCCGGCCGCCGTCCCGTGGGCAGCCAGTAACGGCCGAGATCGTCGGCCCTGCCGGGCGGAATAGCCGCCTCCGCCATTCCCGCGGTCGGTAGCGCCGTCTTAGTCACACGGCGAAGGACGGAACAGGTTTTCCCCCGGCGGTCCGGGCGACTATGCCACCGCTCGAGTACCCCTGGTTTACGTTGCAAAACGAGGGCATCGCCTGATGAAGGTCCCATTGATTACCAGGGAGAAACAGATGTCATGCACACGAAGAAGCCCGTGACCCCTTCCGAGGTCACGGGCTCTTTCGCGGAGAGACTAGAAGGTCTCGCAGCGGCCCTCGACGTTGACGTTCGCGCCGCGGAGCGGGCGGGCCACGTCGGTGCCGGTGCCGCAGTCGAACGAGTCGGCGTCGTTGCCGCCCTGGAGCCAGTCGTCGCCGCCGCCGGAGACGACCGTGTTGAGGCCGTTGCCGGCGTCGATGTGGTCGTCGCCGTCGCCGGTCACGATGAGGTCGGCGCCGCCCTGGCCGTAGACGCAGTCGTCGCCGCCGTTGCCGCTGATCAGGTCGTCGCCGGAGCGGCCGATGATCAGGTCGTTGGCGGTGGTGCCGGTGAGCGACGAGACGCCCGCGGCGGCCACGATGACGTTGCGGGCCACGATGTCGCCGCAGCTCGCGACGCCGTTCGCCTTGAGGGCGACGTCGCCGGTCTGCTCGATGCCGGTGACGCCCGCGACGGTGCCGGTGCCCGCGACCTCGGTCAGGGTGACCGAGCCGCCCGCGCCGACGGTGAGGGTGATCGGGGTGCCGTTCACGGTCACCTTGACGACGGCCTGGCCGCTGAGCGCGGCGATGGTCGAGGTCTTGCCGTCGCCGGTGATCCGGTAGGAGCCGGTGGCGTACTCGATGGTGCCGAAGACACCGTCGAACTGGGTCTTGGCCGGGTCGGCGCCCTCGCCGACGGTGACCACAACACCGGCCGGGTCGGCGGTCTCGGAGACGGTCACGGTGCGGCCGCCGCGAGTGAGGATCTTGCCCGACGTGGTGCCCTTGGGCTTGTCGGAGAAGGTCTCGTTGGTGGCGTCGTCCTTCTTCGGGTCGACGTTGTCGTTGATTCCGTCGTCGTCGGCGTCCTGGTCGACGACGACGCAGTTCACCGTGCCGGTGCGCAGGGCGTGGCCGCCGGTGTTGCTGTCGTCGGTCCAGAAGGCCGGCTTCTTACCCGCGACGCAGTCGGTCTGCGGGGCGACGGCGAAGCCCTCGTTGTTGAGGTTCGGCATCCCGGCCGGGCGCTCGTAGAGCTCGGTGGAGGCGAACTTGCCGGAGGCGTTCACGTCGAAGACGGCGCTGCGGCCCTGGCAGGTGTCGTCGCAGACGACCCAGAGCTTCTTGATCTCGGGGTCGTACGTGAGCTCCATGACACCCGGGAAGCCGCTGACGATCGTGGCGACCTTGGTGAAGTTGGTGCCGTTCTGGTCGAGGGCGTAGGCGTACACGCTGCCGTTGCCCTCCACCCCGACGAAGAACAGGCCGTCGCCGTGGTTCGGGTAGTCGGCGGGCTGGTAGGCGGCGCCGGTCTTCTCGTCGACGAAGCCCTTCGCGGTCAGGTAGGAGTCGGGCACCCAGGTGATGGCTTCAAGGCCGAGGTTGGCGCCGACGACGGGCAGGTCGGCGGTGAGGACCCACTCCTTGGTGGCGTTGAGCGTGGTGTTCACGCCGGTCGGGTCGAAGCGGAGGATGGCGGGACGGCTGACGCCGCTGTTGCCGTTGTCGCGCTCGGTCGAGACGAACACACCGCCCGCGACACCGGCCGGGGTCAGCGTGACGCCCTCGGCGTCGGGGTCACCGAGGCCGGTCGGGAACTTCAGGGGGTGGGTGGCGACGGGCGCCCACTTGGTGCCGTCGAACTCCAGGCGGTAGAGGGTGCCGGGGCCGTTCTTGACCGCCCACAGCGCGCCCGACTCAGACTGGAACAGGCCGCTCATGTTGCCGCCGAGCACATTGGCGGCGTCGGCGGTCGCGACGTCGGCGCCGCCGGGCCACGGGGTGGCCGAGGGGCCCGAGCCGCCACAGGCGTTGGCCGCGCCCTTGGTGGAGGCGGTGTTCTCCTTGAACTCGCCGGTGCCGTCGGGGCAGCGGCCCCACGTGATCGGCGCGTGCGCGGCCCAGGTGTAGGAGTCGAGGAGGGTCAGGCCGTCGGCCGAGTAGAGGCGGGCCGAGTCGGCGGCGCCCAGGCCGTAGGAGGTCTCGACGTCGACCGGCAGGAAGCCGCCGGCGGCGATCGTGGTGCCCGCGGGGATCGTGTGGATGTGGGTGTCGTCGTTGTCCTTGACGATCCAGCCCGACACGTTCACGGGGCTCGCGCCGGTGTTGGTCAGCTCGACCCAGTCGCCCGGGGAGCCGCCGTTCGACTCGATCTCGTTCAGCTTCACCGTGGACGCCGGGGTGCCGCAGTTGTTCGCCGCGCCCTTGGTCGAGGCGGCCGTGTCGACGAACGCGCCGGTGCCGTTGGGGCAGCGGCCGTAGGTGATGGCGGCGTGGGTGGCCCAGGTGTGCGAGTCGACGAGCGTGGTGCCGTCGGCCAGGTAGACGCGGACCGAGTCGGCGCCGCCGAGGCCGTAGGCCACCTCGGTGTCGAGCGCCAGGAAGGCGCCCGGGGCGATCGAGGTGCCGGCCGGGACGGTGAAGATGTGGGTGTCGTCGTTGTCCTTGACCTTCCAGCCGCCGATGTTCACCGGGACCGGGCCGACGTTGACGAGCTCGACCCAGTCGCCCGGCGTGCCGCCGTTCGACTCGATCTCGTTGATCTTCACGAACGACGAGGGGCTGCCGCAGTCGTTCGCCGCGCCCTTGGTGGAGACCACCGCGGCGGCGAACTCACCGGTGCCGTCGGGGCAGCGCGCCCACGTGATCGGCGCGTGCGCGGCCCAAGAGTAGGTGTCGACGAGCGTGGTGCCGTCGGCCAGGTAGACGCGCACCGAGTCGGCGCCACCGAGGCCGTAGGCGGGCTCGGTCGCGATCGCGACGAAGGCGCCCGGGGCGACGGTGGTGCCGGCGGCGACGGTCAGGACGTGGTCGTCCTCGGCGTCCTTGATCTTCCAGCCGCCGATGTCGACCGGCGTGGCGCCGGTGTTGGTCAGCTCGACCCAGTCACCGGTGGGGTCGCCGTTGGACTCGACCTCGTTCACCTTGATCGAGGGAACCGGCTCCGCCGCCCAGGCCGGGGTCACGAGAAGTGGCGCGGCGGTCAGGAACGGGAGGACTAATGCGGCGGTACGACGCCAGCTCTTACGCAATGTTCGCTCTCTTCACGTGGAAACGTTCCAAGAGCCTTGTGGACGAGAGCGTACAGAAGACTAAATTCCGGCGAACAGAACATGGAAGGCCCGGCGGGATGTTTCCCGCCGGGCCAGTTCATGGGTGGTGCCTCAGGTGTTTACCAGAAGCGGTATTCCGGCGCGGGCCACTCGGGCTCGCCGGGGGCGACCCACGGAGCGGCGCGGAAGGCGCGGACGTCGCTCTCGCTGATGGTCTCGCCGGGGGCGAGGACCAGCGGGATGCGCACGCGGCTGCGCTGGAGGTCGACGGTCACCTTGGTACCCGTGGCGGGTTCGCCGCTGTAGGTCGAGTCGGTGCCGGCGATGATCAGGCCGATGCGGTGCCCGGCCTTGAAGGTGTAGTCCTGCGGCAGGGTCAGCCACTTCACCTCGCCGTAGGAGCCGATGGCGAGCGGGTTGGAGGCGCTGATCGAGTCGCGGTTCTGCACGTCGATCCAGCCGCGGGCGATGATCTCCTGCGCCGCGGTGGTCATGTTGGTGGTGACGTTCCGGTAGCAGCCGTCGTCGGCGGCGGTGGACTCGCCGTAGCAGCTCTCGGTGGTCAGGGTGGTGATGCCCTGGCCGCTGCGCCAGTTGATGCGCTCGGCGGAACCGAAGTCCACGAGGAGCGCGGTCAGGTTGGACGTCGGCTTGTCGAGCTTCACCTGGAGGCTGATCTCCGGCGTGCCGGACATCCGGATGTCCTTGGACAGCGCGCTGGTGGTGAAGGCGACGCGGCCGGTGGCCGGGGTGGTGATGTTGGCGACCATCGCGTTCTCCGACTGACGCACGTCGGTGAAGGTCGCGGTCTCCCCATTCTGGGCCTGGACGAGACCGAGGGTGCCGTCGGCGGCCGGGCGGAACAGGTGGGGCTGGGCGGCGGGCTCGGGCCAGTCGCGCAGCTGGATCCAGTCGGTGCGGCCGGTCTGCACGTCGGCGCGCGGCTGCTTCATGACGTCGTTCTTGACGCCGACGAGCCAGTAGTCGAACCAGGCGTGCAGGGTGTCGACCCAGCGGTCGCGCTGGCCCTCGAAGTCGAACGGGTCGACGTGCTGGGTCTGGCCGACCCAGATCTTGCGCGGCACGCCGTTCTTGGCCAGGCCGTCCCACCAGACGGAGAAGTTGTCCGGCTTGACGTTCAGGTCGTTGACGGTGTGGACGACGAAGACCGACGCCTTCACCTTGGAGACGTCGCCCAGGGTGCCCGCGTTGTAGTCGCGCTCGGCCCAGTAGGCGTTGTAGTTGCCGGTGTCGTCACCGTCGTTCGCGTCGGCGTACGCGCGTACCGCGGCGCACTTCGCGTCCGGGTCCGTGTCGACGGTGTTGGCCAGGCCGGAGTTGTAGTTGAAGTTGTAGACCACGCCGTTGGAGCGCTGGTACTTGTACCAGGAGCTGATCGCCGAGATCGGGACGATGGTCGCCAGGCCGTCGACGCCGGTCGCCGCGACGCCGTTGGCGAGCGTGCCGTCGTAGGACTTGCCGATCATGCCGGCCTTGCCGGTGCTCCAGTCGGCGAACGCCGGGGTGACGCCGTCGAGCTTGGTGGCGGTGGCGCGGCCGTTCAGCCAGTCGATGACGGCCTTGCCGCCCAGGATGTCGGCCTTGCCGCCGACGTCGGGGCAGCCGGTCGACTTGGTGGTGCCGATCATGTCGACGGCGAGGAAGGCGTAGCCGCGCGGCACGAAGTAGTTGTCGTACCACATCGGGAACTTGGTGATGTTCCCGTTGGCGTCGTAGACCTTGCGCTCCGACTCGTTGCCTCGGCCGAGGTTGTCGTAGTAGGGGCTCTCGTCGATGATCGAGGCGACCTTGAGGTCGGCGCCCGACTCCTTAGGGCGCACGATGTCGACGCGCACCCGGTCGAGGACGCCGTCGGCGTCACTGTCGACGGTCGATTCGACCAGCACGGATTCGCGGATGGCGTCGGCGTACGAGAAGACGGGCTGGGTGCGCCCGTTCTCGACGGTGATGGCGGGGGCGGCGCTGGCCTGAACAGGGGTGGCCAGGGCCAGCACCAGACCAACGGCAGCGAGAGGGGCTCGCAACGGTGGCACGAAGAGCCTCCAGAGACTCGGGAATTATCCCAAATCTCCCTGAAAACTCCCATAACAGACAAGATCAGGTTACTTCTTTGACGCCACCTCGTTCTTGATGTGTGACATGACACTCAGCTGATCCGGAGGATCCCCCGGGACATCGCGACGGTGACGGCGGCGGTGCGGTCGTCCACGCCGAGCTTGGCGAAGACGTGCAGGAGGTGGGTTTTCACCGTGGCCTCGCTGATGCAGAGGTGGGCGGCGACGGCGCGGTTGCTCAGCCCTCTGGCCACCGCGCCGAGCACCTCGATCTCGCGGGCGCTGAGCGTGCCGGGGCCATCGCCTCGGGCCCACGACAGCACCCGCGCGGCGATCGGCGGCGACAGGGCGCCCTCACCGCGCGCCGCCGCCCTGATCGCGTCGAACAGGTCGTCGCGGCGGGTGTCCTTGAGCAGGTAGCCGACCGCGCCCGCGCCGACGGCACGCGAGATGTCGGCGTCGGTGTCGTAGGTGGTCAGCACGATCACCCGGACGCCGGTGTCGGCGGCGCGGATGCGCGCGGTGGCGGTCGCACCGTCGAGGCCGGGCATCTGCAGGTCCATCAGCACGACGTCGGGCCGCAGATCGAGGGCCAGCCGCACCGCGTCGGCGCCCGACTCGGCCGCGCCGACGACCTCCAGGTCGGGCTGGGTGCCGAGCATCGCGCGGATGCCGTCGCGGACCACCGGATGGTCGTCGGCGATGAGGATCCTGATCACCGCGCCACCTCGGCGACCACGGTCGTGCCCTTCCCTGGCGCGCTCTCGACCAGGAGGGTGCCGCCGAGACGTTCCATGCGCTCCCGCATGATCGACAGGCCGTGACCGCCGAAGTGCCGCTCCGGGTCGAACCCGGCGCCGTCGTCGTGGACGTCGAGCACGACCAGCTCCTCCATGTACGACAGGGTCAGCGTGGCCCGGGTGGCGCGGGAGTGGCGGCGTACATTGGCGAGGGCTTCCTGGGCCACCCGGCACAGCTCGGCCTGGGTGTCGGCGGCCAGGGGCCGGACCGCGCCGGTGACCACGACACCGGCCTCGACCTCGGTCTCCTCGGTCAGCCGGGAGGCCAGCGCGCGCAGCGCCTCGGGGAGCCCGCCCTCCTCCAGCGGGCCCGGCCGCAGCGCGCCCACCACGCGGCGGCTCTCGGCGACGTTCTCGCGGGCGGCGCGCAGCGCCCGGGTCAGGTGGCGGTTCTCCGGCAGGGTCTCCTGCGCCGCCTCCAGCAGCATCACGACGCTGGCGAACCCCTGGGTCAGGCCGTCGTGGATGTCGCGGGCCAGCCGCTGCCGCTCGGCGGCGATCCCGGCCTGCCGCTCGGCCGCCGCGCGGGCCTCCCGTTCGGCCTCCAGCCGCTGGATCAGCCGGGCGCGTTCGGCGCTCTGCCGGGCGACGGTGCCGACGTATCCGGCCGCGACGACCCCGGTGATCGCGATCAGCACGGTGATGGTGACCTCGGTCGCGGTGATCTCACCGGTCGTGTGATAGCGCTGCCACAGCCAGCCGCCCGCGCACCCGACCGCCGCGGCCAGCGCGACCCGGACGGCGTCGGTGCAGTAGGGCACCAGCACGGCCAGCCCGGCCACCAGGAACGACGCGTCGACGGCGACCAGGCCCAGCCAGATCACCGCCGCGCCCGCGAGATAGGCGAACCCGGGGGCCCGTGGCCGCAGGACGAACCAGATCTCGTACCAGGCCGCCAGAGCGGTGATCAGCACGACGGGTAACACCCGGTCGGCCTCGATCAGGGGCCCGGCCGAGGTCAGCACCAGCCACGACGCGAAGAAGGCGTGCTGCCACTGGCGCCGCGTCCGTTCCCAGGACTCCACACCGACGACGATAATCAGCCGCCCGGCGGCGCGGCATCAACCGGTCGACCGATCCGGGAATCGGCGAACCGCTCGATGTGGCGCCCGGCCCCGCGAAAGCAGACTCGGCGGGTGACCATCCCCAGCCCCGGCCAGAGCGTCTGGCATCTCGGCCCGCTGCCGATCCGCGCCTACTCCCTGCTCATGGTGCTCGCCGTCGCGGCGGGCCTGTGGCTGACCCGCCGCCGCATGCGGGCGCGCGGCGGCGATCCCGGCCTGATCGTCGAGATCGCCACCTGGGCCGTCCCCTTCGGCATCGTGGGCGCGCGTCTCTACCACGTGGCCACGACCTGGGAACGGTACGCCGACGACCCTCTGAAGATCTTCATGACCTGGGAGGGCGGCCTCGGCATCTACGGCGCCTTGGCGGGCGGCGCGCTCGGGGCGTGGATCGCCTGCCGCCGCATCGGGGTGCCGCTGCGCGACTTCGCCGACCTGGTGGCCCCGGGCATCGCCCTCGGCCAGGCGATCGCCCGGTGGGGCAACTGGTTCAACCAGGAGTTGTACGGCTCCCCGACCACCCTCCCCTGGGGGCTGGAGATCGACGGTTCGCCGTACCTCCACCACCCGGCCTTCCTCTACGAGTCGCTGTGGGACCTGGGCGTCATGGTCCTCCTGCTCAGCGTGAACCTGGACAGGGGCCGCCTCTTCGCCCTGTACGCCGTCGCCTATGCCACCGGCCGCGTCTGGATCGAGATGCTGCGCGTCGATCCCGCGTACCACCTGCTCGGCCTGCGGCTGAACGTGTGGACCAGCCTGGTCGTGCTCGTCGTGGCGCTGGTCTACCTGGTGCGCACCCGGCCCACCAGGTTGACCTGAATCCCGATGCGGTCGAACATCGCGGCCTTGGCGACCAGGGCCCGGTCGGCGGTCTCGGCGTCGGGGGCGTAGACGAGCTGCACGTGGTTGGCCTTGTGCCGGGCCATGAACTGGTCGCGGCTCACGTCGTGCAGGACGACGTGGGCGATCGGCCACTCGGGGTTGGTCGCGTTCTTGCGGCGGGCGGTCTCCTCCTCGGGGAGCTCGATCACCGTGGCCCGGAAGACGTCGGCCTGGAGCACGCCGTCGGCGAGGAACACCCGCGACAGCACGACCTCGCCCGGCTGGGAGACGCCGTTGATCGTCGCGCCACCCGCCGGGAAGAAGACCGGGCCCTGTCGCCAGCCCTCGGCCTTGTCCCAGCCGCCCAGGTGGGAGCCGGGGACCGAGCCCGAGATCTCGTACACCCAGACGAACTGCCCGTCGTGGTCGTCGCCCCAGCGCACGTCGTGGAGGGTGTTGTCGGGCAGCAGGCCCATGGCCCGCCAGACCCGGTCGGTGACCAGGGCGTCGACGGCCACGCCCTCGTCGACCTCGTTGAAGTGGGGCAGCGCGCGGCCGGCGAACAGCTCGCGCGAACCGTCGCGGGAGCGCACCGGCGGGCGGTCGGTCGAGTTGAGCAGGCCCTCGGCCAGGTCGGAGGCGGGGACGAGATCCTTGAGGCCCTGCTGGTATTGGATGCCGACGGCGTCGAGGCCGAAGTCGTCGGACAGGCGCAGCGCGGCGACGTACATCTTGAGCTGCCAGCGGACCTGCGCCTCGGTGAGCTCGGTCTTCTCGTCGGTGCCGAACGTGAAGACCATGCCGCGGTCGGTCAGCCACGTCAGCGCGGCGTCGGCCTCGGCGTCGGGGACGGTCAGCATCTCGGCGTACAGGGCCGACTGGGAGAGGCGTTCCTTGTAGACGCCGATGCGGTTGAGCAGTTCGTCGTCGAAGATCGCGTTGTACATGCCCATGCAGCCCTCGTCGAAGACGCCGATGATGGCCTTCTCCGTGAGGAGCTGGTCGCCGAGCGCCTCGCCGAGCCGCTTCTCCTCGCTGTCGGGGAGCGCGGGCAGCGGGCGCACATGCGAGGCGTCGTGGGTGATGCGGCCGGTCTCGGTCCACTCGCGCAGACCGGCGCGGAACCAGTCGTCGGTGAAGTCGACCGACCAGATCGTGGCGTAGCCGACGCCCATCTTGGTCAGCCCGGCGTTGAGGCCGAGCAGCCCGACCAGGCCGGGCCACTCACCTGCGAAGTTGGCGACGGTCAGGATCGGGCCCCGGTGGGTGCGCAGCCCGGCGAGCACGTGGTGGCTGTACTGCCAGACCGCCTCGGCGACGATCAGCGGGGCGTCCGGCGGGATGGTCGTGAACACCTCCAGACCCATGCGCTGGCTGGAGATGAAACCGTGCCCGGTTGTCTCCGAGACGGGGTTGGCGCGGATGACCGTCCAGCCGAGCTCGGCCAGGGCGGCGGTCACGTCGGCCTCCATCCGGGCCTGGGTGGGCCAGCCCGCGAGGTTGGCCGATTCGCGCAGGTCGCCGCTGGCGATCAGGTAGGCGGTCTTCGGGGGTGCGGCGGGGAGTTCGGTCGTCGGGGGGAATGCGTAGGTCACGCGTTCTGTCCTTCCGCGAGGGCGTGGACGACGCCCGCAGTGCCGGGATAAAGGTCGAGGTAGAGGCGGTAGAGGTCGTCGTAGGAGCCCGAGGGCGTCACGGTGGCGACGATCGGGTTCCACGCCGTGATGCGGGGGGAACCGGCGGCGAGGAAGGCGGAGCCGTAGCTCGCGCCGATCCTGGTTCGGGGGATCTCCTGGGGCAGGCCGGTGACGTCGGAGACGATCTGCGGCCACAGGTCGCCCTGGGTGCCGCCGCCGACGGCGACGACCCTGTCGATGCGGGCGCCCGCCGCGCGCATCGTGTCGAGGTTGTGGCGGACCGCGAAGGCGGTCGCCTCCAGCGCGGCGCGGTAGAGGTCGCCGCGCGTGTGGGTCAGGGTCAGGCCCGCGATGACGCCGCGGGCGTGCGGGTCCTGGATGGGGGTCCGCTCCCCCGCGAAGTAGGGCAGCATCAGCAGGCCGTTCGCCCCCGCGGGCGACTTCGACGCCTCGGCCAGCAGGGTCGGGTAGTCCGAGCCGGTCAGGTCCCTGATCCAGGTGGTCAGGGCGCCCGAGGTGGCCAGGCCGCCGGCCAGGTTGCGGGTGCCGGGGTAGGCGCCGGCGGTCGTCCACATCGACGGGGTGCGCAGGGTCGCGGTGCCGGTGGCGATGAGGAACATGGTGGTGCCGTACATCAGCATCAGGTCGCCCGGATGGTGCGCGCCGACGCTGACCGCCTCGGCCCAGGCGTCGATGGTGCCGGTGGTGACGGGGATGCCCATCGGCAACCCCGTCTCCGCTGACGCCTTCCGGGTGATCGCTCCGGCGACCGCATCGGCCCAGGCGAGCGAAGGCGGTTCGAGGCCGGGAGGCCAGTCGTGCCAGGTCTCCCGCTCCAGGTCGTAGTGCGGGCGCATCTGGCTGGCCGACTGGTGGTCCAGAACATAGGCGCCGGTCAGCTTGCGGACCAGCCAGGAGGCGGGCATGTACAGCCGCCGGGCCCGCGCGTAGACGTCGGGTTCCTCCTCCGCCACCCAGGCGATCTTGGGGCCGCCCGCCTGGGAGTCGAGTCCGCCCATGCGGGCGGCCTGGTTCATGGCGCGGGTGTCGACGCCGTACAGGATCGCGGGCCGGACCGGCACGTCGTCGTCGTCGGTGAGCAGGACGCACGGGCCCATCCCGCTCACCCCGACCGCCTCGATCCGCGTGCCCGGCGTCCGGAGTCTCCTGGCCAGCGTGACGAACTCGGTCCACCAGGTCTCGCCGGGCATCTCGACCCAGCCGGGCCTCGGCCGGGACACCTCGTGGGAGACGGCCGCCTCGGCCACGACCCGGCCGGTGGCCTTCTCGACGAGGACGCCCTTGCTACCGGAGGTGCCGATGTCGACGCCGAGCACGCAGATCGTCATGTCAGCGGGTCACTCGTGGTGGTGCCGGCCGCGTTGGTGAACTCGGCAACATAGGTGTGGACGCCCGCCGAGAGCGGCGCGGAGGCCGACTGCGCGCCGGGGGTGTTCGCGGCCAGCGGGCCCTCCGCCACGACCACGCCGTCTTCCAGGATCCGGTACGAGGTCGCGTTCGTCCCCCACCACAGGTTCGCGGTGACCTTCCCGTTCGCCTTCGACAGCACCGGCTTGCCGGGGGTCGCCTGGGTCACGGTGACCGTGGTCGAACTCGTCGCGGTCACGCCCTGGGAGTTGACGAGTTCGCCGGTGTAGACGTACACCCCGTTCTTGCGGCCCTTCAGTGCCACGGTGGCCGGGGAGGCGCCGGGGCGGACGGCCACGAGCGTGCCGTTCTCGTAGAGGCGGAAGCTCGCGCCGGGCGTGCCCCACCACAGGTTCATGGTGATCGTGTAGTCGCCGTCCTTGAGGCCGGTGTCCCAGCCGTTGTCGTTCGACAGCGTGCCCTGGGCGGGCCTGGCGGTGGCGCCGTCGAGCCGCGAGATCTCGCCGAGCGGGACCCGGGTGACCTGCACGTCCTCCTTGTTGGTGCCGTAGGCGGCGTACAGGAAGCCGTTCCAGACGACGCTCTTCGGGTAGCTGTAGCCGACCGACTTGAACTGGCCCGGGTAGCGCAGCGGCTGGAGGTCGGCGGTGGTGCGCAGGTTGTAGGCGCGATCGAAGTTCTCGCCGTCGGCGCTGGTCAGCACCGAGAGCGGGAAGCGGTTGCGGGTGCCGGTCGGGTTGCCGACCAGGTAGGCGGTGCCGTCGGGCAGGTTGCCCGCGCTCTGCTTGGTCCGCGAGTCGGGGATGTTGCTCTGCTCCGACGCCGACCAGGTCGCGCCCTCGTCGGTGCTGACGGCGGCCAGCTTGCGGAACGAGCCGCCCTGGTCGCGGAAGACCATCACGATCGAACCGTCGGGGCGGCGGAACCAGCTCGGTTCGAGCTCCTTGTCCATGCCCGAGTTGAGCGGCCTGCCGGTGAAGGCGCCCTGCCTCCAGCCGGTCACGCCGAGCGGGTCGTCGGTGTAGTAGGGCTTGACGAACAGGCCGGGCTGCACGTGGAAGGCGGTCAGCACCCGGCCGCTCGGCAGGGCCTTGACGTCCTGCTCGATGATGCCGTTGACGGGCTGTCCGTCGGCGCCGGTGACGCGTTTCGGAACGCTCCACGTCACGCCGTCGGTGCTGGTGACGTACTCGGCGTAGCCGCCGCGCGGGGTGAGGGCGCGGGGCCACACGTTCAGGTAGGCGACGAGGGTCTGCCCGTCGGTCCACCAGCCGCCGCTGGAGGTGTAGCCGTCGGTGCGCGGTGCGGTCAGCGGGGTCGGGTTCGACCAGGTCAGGCCGTCGTGGCTGGTGGCGTAGGTGACGATGGTGTCGGGGGCGTCCTCGTCCTGGATCGAGCTCTGCCACTGGGCGTACAGGCGGCCCTTGAACGGCATGAGGATCACGCCGTGGTTGTACTTGTTGTCGGTGGCGCCGGGCGAGAAGACGGTGGCCGTCTCCACGCCCGGAACCGTCTCCAGGCCGAGGGTGTCGGGGTTCGTGGTGTCGATCAGCCCGTTCGGCACGGCGATCAGGGCGGCGATGAGCAGGGTCTTGAGTAACACGCTGGTCCTTAGTGGAAGAGCTTGGTGCCGCGAGCCAGCCGCTTGAGGGCGATCTCGTCGGGCTCGGGGATCGGCATCCGCGAGCGGCCGACCCGGCGGCCCGCGATGCGGTGGACGGCGAGCATCCGGGTGGCCTCGCCGCGGATGGCGTCGACGGCCTCGTCGACGTCGTCCTGGAGGCGGGCGACCTCGTCGGCGTCACCGGCGAGCAGCGCTTTGCGCATGGCGACGAACGGCTTGGCGAACGCCGAGGCGACGCCCGAGACGATCCCGTCGGCGCCCCGGCGGACGGCCGCGGCGAAGTCGGCGTCGCTGCCGCTGTAGACGAGGAAGTCCTCGGGAAGACGGGTGCGGTATCCGGCCAGCCGGTCGACCGACTCACCGCTCACCTTCACGCCGACGACGTTCGGCAGCGCGGCCAGCCGCACCAGCAGTTCGGCGTCGACGGGCACGCCGGTGCGCGCCTCGAAGAGGTAGACGAACACGTCGAGTCCGTCGGCCAGGGCGGTCACCTCGCGGAAGTACGCGTACACCTCCTCGGCCGGAGCCGGCAGGTAGTACGGCGTGAGCACGGCGATCTCCCGGGCCCCGGCGGTGCGGGCCCCGGCGATGAGCTGGGCGACCTCGAACACGCTGTTGGCCCCGACGTGGATGATCACGCGCAGGCCGCGCAGGACCTCCACCGAGAGCGCCGCGACGGCGTTCCGCTCGGCGATCGACAGGGCGGGGAACTCCCCCGTCGTGCCCAGGACGAACGCGCCCTGGACGCCCGAGGCCGCGACGTACTCGAGGATCTCCCTGCTCCCGGTCAGGTCGAGGAAACCGTCGTCGGTGAAGGAGACGGGAACGGCGGTGATGATGTCAGACATGACTGCTTCCGGATCGTCCGCACCGGATGCGGGGCCGATCACCCCGCATCCGGGCCGGGGCTCTATTGGGCTGCGTAGGCCTCGTCCATCGTGGCGAGCACCTGGTCGGGGGTCGCCTGGCCGGAGAACATCTGCTGCACTCCCGTCAGGTGGGCCGCCTGGACCTGGGCGCTCGGCCAGCTCTGGTCGGGGAACGGCGCGGTGTCACCGGCCGCGATGACGTCCATCGCGCCCTTGATCACCGGCGTCGCGTCGACCGTCGCACCCTGGATGGCGGGGATGCCGGGCGCCGCGCCGAACCAGGCCGCGATCGCCTCGGGCGTGGCCAGCCAGTCGACGAAGTCGAGCGCGCCGTTCCTGTTCTTCGCCTTCTCGTTGACCGAGAAGCTCACGCCGATGCCGCGCGGGATGCGGTTCTTGCCGCCGTCGTCGCCGGGCAGCGGGAAGAAGCCGAACTCGGTCCCGGCCGGGGCGGTCGAGGCGATCTGCGGGTACGACGCCAGCACCTGCACCACGCCGACGGCCTCACCGGTGTTGACCAGGCCGTAGGAGGCGGTCACGTCGGTGCCGAGCGGCTCGGCGTTGAAACAGCCGGCCTTGTCCATCTCGAGGTACTTGTCGAAGGCGGTCTTCCAGCCGGATCCGGCGAAGGTCGACTTCTTGGCGGCCAGGTCGTCGTCGAAGGCCGGGGTCTGACCGTAGACGGTCGTGGCGGTCAGCGCGTACGGGATCAGCTGGGCCACCCAGTCGGTCTGGATGCCCAGGGCGAAGGCGACCTTGCCCTTGGCCTTGACGTCCGCGCAGTACTTGAGCAGCTCGGTGTAGGTGGCGGGCACCTTCAGGCCGAGGTCGGCGAGCGTCTTCACGTTGTAGATCGCGCCGATCGCGTCGAGCTTGGACGGCAGCCCGTAGGTCTTCCCGTCGATCTTGAGCGTGTCGGCGGTGCCCGGCTCCACCTGCCCGACCCACGAGCGGCCCGACAGGTCGGCCAGGTAACCGGCCTTCTGCAGGATGTCGATCGCGCCCGGGTTGCCGCTGCCGGCCCACACCGTGAACACGTCGGGGGCGGTGCCGGACGAGAGCTGGGTGCGGATCGTGGTCTGGTACTGCGCGGTGTCGGCGACGGTGAGGTTGATCTCCAGGCCCGACTTCGCCTTGTACGCCGCGATCACCGCCTCCATCGGCGCCTGGTTGTTCGAGGTGGTGGCGACGGTCAGCGCGGTGGCCGTCTGCTCGGGGGCGGCGTCCGGCGTGCTCGTCGAACCGCAGGCGCCCAGCGCCAGCACGGCGACGCCCGCTATGACTGCTTTGGTACGGGACATGGTCGATATACTCCGAATTTGGAAGGGGGCGGGAACCCCGGTGTTTCAGTGGATCGGCGTGGCAGCGGGTCGTCTGACCGGAAATCGGAAGTGGTAGCTTCCTGGTTCCAATCGCAGTTGGGTGAATCCCTGGTGCTCCGCCTGGAGGGTGACGCCTTCCCGATGTGTCGCGGCCTCGCCTCCTTCCGTGACCGCGTCGGCGGACGAGACCGGGACGACCGCCTCGGCGGCCTCCCCCGGTGGGATGCGAACCGACCACTCGATCAGTTCGCCGTCGTGACTCCAGGCGCTCTCGATCCGCCCCCGAGGCGTGTCGATTCCGCCGCGAGCCCAGGAGAGTGACGCGTCGATCTGCGGGGCCAGCCTGATGTGACGGTGGCCGGCCGAGTCCGGGGCCTGGTCGATGCCGAGGATCCCGGTGTAGAACCACTCGCCGACGGCACCGAGCGAGTAGTGGTTGAAGCTGTTCATCCTCGGCGACTGGAATCCGTTCTCCGGGGTCCAGCCGTCCCAGCGCTCCCAGATCGTGGTGGCGCCGTTGCGGATCGAGAACAGCCATGAGGGATAGCGGTCGTCGCGGACCAGCGCGTGGGCGAGGTCGGAACGCCCGATCTTCGTGAGGACCGGGCAGAGCAGGCCGACGGTGACGAACCCCGTGGTGAGCGAGACCCCGCGCCGCTCGACCGTCTCCACCAGCCGGTCTTCGATCTCTTTTCCGGCGGCCAGGTCGAAGGCCAGGGTCAGCAGGTACGCCCCCTGCGTGTCTCCGTGGACGGTGCCGTCGTCTTTCACGAACTCCGCGCGGAAGGCCGCCCTGATCCGTTCCGTGAGGTCGGCCATGGCGCGCGCCTCCCCGTCGCGGCCCAGGATGGCCAGGCTGCGGGCGGTCAGGTCGGCGCTGCGGGCGAAGTAGGCCGTGGCCAGGACGTCCTTCGGGGTCTCCTCGCCGATCTGGAGCCAGTCGCCGTAGTTGTTGCCGACCCGTTCGCGCCAGATCAGATCCGGGTTGTGGCGTTCGATGTGGCGTACCCACGCGATCATCGAGTCGGCCGCCTCGGCCAGGATCTCGGCGTTCCCCGACGCCCGGTAGAGGTGCCAGGGGATGGTCACGCCGCCGTCGCCCCAGGCGGGGGCGCCCTCGCGCAGGTGGATGAGGTGCGGGGCGATGTCGGGGAAGGCGCCGTCCTCTGTCTGGACGGCCCGGACGTCGTGCAGCCAGCGGCGCAGCAGCGGGCCGACGTCGGCGAACAGCAGGGCGGTCGGGGTGAAGACCTGGGCGTCGGCGACCCAGCCGAGGCGCTCGTCGCGCTGCGGGCAGTCGGTCGGGATGGAGACGAAGTTGCCGCGCAGGCTCCAGCGGATGTTGGAGGCCAGCTGGTTGAGGTCGGGGCTGGAGGTCTCGAACTCACCGGTGAGCGCGAAGTCGTTGTGGAGGACGACGGCCTCGACGTCTTCGGGTGCGAGCTGCCCGCTATAGCCCGAAATTTCGGCGTATCGGAAGCCGTGGAGGGTGAACCTGGGCTCGAAGACCTGGACCGGGGAGCCGTCGGTCCAGAAGACGTCGACCGGCTCGGCGGTGCGCAGGTTGGCGGTGTAGAGCTCACCGTTCTCGTCGAGGACCTCGGCATGGTTGAGCTGGATCCGGGTGCCTTCGGGCTGACCGCGCAGGGTGAGGGCGACCCGGCCGACCAAGTTCTGCCCGAAGTCGACGATGTACCGGCCCGGCGGCTCTGGAGCGAGGCCGTTGAGGTTCGCCGCATTCGAGGGCGACGAGCCTGGGGTGAGGCCGTCGTTCGTGGGCGTCACGCTGACCGCTTTGAGGCGTTCGGTTGCTCTTACCGGCGGGTCGGTCTCGGGGACCAGCTTCGAGATGTCGCGGGAGACGACCACCGCCTGGGACCACTCGGAGTGGTCGTGTTCTGGCTGGTGCCACGTGGGTTCGACGCGGCGGGAGTCCTCGTACTGGCCCATGAGGAGGTCGGCGTAGAGGATGTCGCTCGGGGACTCGCGCCAGCCGTCGTCGCCCGTCGCGATGACGCGGTCGCCGATCTCCAGCTGGGCCAGGAACGCGGGTTCCTTGCCGTAGTGCTGGGCCTGGTGGCGGCGGTCGGTGCCGATGAAGCCGACGTACCAGCCGTCGCCGAGCAGGGCGGCGATCACGTTGCGGCCGGGGCGGAGCAGCGAGGTCACGTCGTGGGTCTGGTAGGTGATCCGCTCGCGGTATTCGGTCCAGCCCGGCACGAGTTCGTCACGGCCGACCCGCTGACCATTGATGTAGAGCCGGTAGACGCCCATCGCCGAGGCGTGCACGACGGCCGGGCCCACCGAGGAGAGGTCGAAGGAGTAGGCGAAGCGGCGTACCGGCTGGAGCTTGTTGACGGTGTAGCTGATGTCGGTGTCCTGGGGCGGGGTGGCCACCTGGCGGTAGAACGGGTTGCGGCCGATCCACGCGGCCTGCCAGTCGACGGTCATCCCTTCAGCCCTCCCGCGAAGCCCCGGATGATGTGGCGCTGCATCGCGAAGTACACGGCCAGGACCGGGATGATGCTGATGACGAGCCCGGCGAAGACCACCGGCCAGTTGGACACGAACTGCCCGACGAAGGCGTAGAGCGCGACCGTCACGGTCTGCTGCGGGGTGCCGCTCAGGTAGAGGAGCGGGACCAGGAAGTCGTTCCAGACGTTGATCGCGTTCAGGATGACCACCGTGCCGGTGATCGGGCGCAGCAGCGGGAACACCACGCTGGCGAAGGTGCGCAGCGTGCCGGCGCCGTCGATCGAGGCCGCCTCCTCATATTCCTTGGGCAGCGCCCGCAGGAAGCCGGTGTAGAGGAAGACCGAGAACGGCACCTGCACCCCGCTGTAGAAGATGATCAGCGCCCACAGCGAGCCGAGCAGGTTCAGGTCGCGCATGCTCTGGTAGAGCGGGATCAGCGCCACCTGGAACGGCACCAGCATGCCCGCGAGCACCAGCCAGAACACCGTGGTCGACAGCTTCGAGGTGACGCGGGCCAGCGGATAGGCCGCCATCGACGAGATGACGACGATGAGCGTCACGCTGACCACGGTCACGATCGCGCTGTTCAGCAGCGCGCTGCCGAGCCCGGCCTGCGCCCACGCGTCGACGTAGTTGCCGAAGGTCGGCGCGGTCACCGGCATCAGCGGCGAGGAGACGTCGTTGCCGGCCCGCAGCGACAGGTTGACCAGGATGTAGACCGGAAAGACGAAGGCCGCCGCGACCAGGATCATGGCGAGCTCGCGCAGGGCGGTGCGCGGGGTGTAGCGGAACATCAGTGGCCGCCCTTCCCGTTGGAGAGCCGGTACTGGAAGACGGAGAACACCGCGACGACGGCGGCCAGCACCAGGGCCAGGGCGATGCCGTAGCCGAACCTGTCGAACTGGAACGCCGACTTGTAGAGCAGCGTCGAGAGGGTCTCGGTCGCGCCACCCGGGCCTCCCCCGGTGAGCACGAACACCTCGGTGAACATCTTGAGCCCGCCGATGATGGTGAGCATCACGTTGATCGTGGTGGCGGGCGCCAGCAGCGGCCAGACGACCGACCGGAACCGCCGCCAGGTGCCCGCGCCGTCGACGGCGGCGGCTTCGAGGAGCTCCTGCGGGATCGACTGGAGCCCGGCCAGGTAGATCACCATCGAATATCCGGCGTGCTGCCAGACGATGACCATGACGACCGAGACGGCCGCCCAGGTCGGGTCGCCGAGCCAGCTCTGCTTGAGGAGCCCGAGGCCGACCCCGTCGAGCAGGCTGTTCACGGCCCCGTTCGGGGTGAGCATGAACTTCCAGAGGTAGGCCACCACGACCGGGGTGATGACGACCGGGGCGAAGAACAGCACCCGGAGCACGTTGCGCGACTTCAGGCCGTTGTTGACGCCGAGGGCGAGCAGCAGGCCGATGCCGTTCTGGAGCAGGGTGACCGCGACCGCGAAGATCAGGGTCATCTTCAGCGCGTCGAGCGAGCTCTCCGAGGTGAAGATCTGCGCGAAGTTGGCGAAGCCGACGAAGTCGTAGGTCTGGGAGAGGCCGTCCCAGTCGGTGAAGGCCAGCATCCCGCCCCTGAGGGTCGGCATCACCACGGCGAAGCCGTACACGACCAGGGCGGGAACCGCGAACCAGAGCAACTTGCGCGAGACCGCAGCAGGGCTGCGGCGGTGAACCTTCTTGGTGATGGTCGTCATGACGCTTCGACCATCGTTCTGACCGCGTGGCTCATCCGCTGCCGCGCGCCCCGCAGGTGCGATCGCACCTCGGCCACCAGCGGTTCCGGCTCGCCCGCGACGACCAGTTCGAGCAGGCGGCCGTGGTCGTGGGCCGACGGGTGGAGGTCGACGTCCTCCTCGACGGTGAGCTGCATGAGGCTGGCGAGGACCGGCTTGTACTCCTCCCACACGTCGAGCAGCCGCCGGTTGCCGGCCATCTGGTAGATCAGCGTGTGGAACCGCAGGTCGGCCTCGGCGAAGTCGTGGGCGTGCGAGCGGTCGGCGGCGTTCACCATCTCCAGCACGATCAGGTGGGCCGCCTCGATCTGGGCGGGCGTGCCGTGCTCGATGGCCCGGGTCGAAGCCACCACCTCGATGGCCTCGCGCAGTTCGTAGAGGTCGTCGATGTCGTTGTGGGTGAGCCCGACGACGAAGAACCCGCGCCGCCGCGACTCGACCAGCCCCTGCGACTCGAGGGTGCGCAGCGCGTCGCGGACCGGGCCCCTGCTCACGTCGTACTGAGCGGCGAGGGTGTCTTCGACGAGATGGGCGCCGGGCTGGAGCACGCGCCGGACGATCTGGTCGCGCAGGACCTCGGCGAGCTGGTCGCCCAGCGCCGGCGCACGTGACGGTCTGTTCGCCGTGACCACTGTTTTACCTCTCGTTTACCGTTAACGATTCACAGTAAACAGAGGACCGATAATGGGGGTCAAGAGGCCGAAAGACACGGCCAGGTAACGAGTTTTCGCAGGTCAGAAGGCATGCCGAACGGGCCGACCGTCACATCTCGACGGTCGGCCCGAAACCGCCCTCAGCGCAGGAAGGCGGCGGCGACACCCGCGTCCACGGGGATGTGCAGACCCGTGGTGTGGGTCAGCCGGGTGAGCAGGAAGACGGCGGCGGCGACGTCGTCGGGCACGACCTCGCGCTTGAGCAGGGTCCGCTGGGCGTAGAACTCGCCCAGGCGTTCCTCCGGAACCCCGTACAGGGCGGCCCGATTCGCGCCCCAGCCCGACTGGAAGATGCCGGAACCGCGCACGACCCCGTCAGGGTTGACACCGTTCACCCGGATTCCGTGCTCGCCGAGCTCGGCCGCGAGCAGCCTGACCTGGTGTGCCTGGTCGGCCTTGGCGGCGCCGTAGGCGACGTTGTTCGGCCCGGCGAAGACGGCGTTCTTGGACGCGATGTAGACGATGTCCCCGCCCATCCCCTGCGGGATCATGATCCGGGCGGCCTCCCGGGCGACCAGGAACGAGCCGCGCGCCATCACGTCATGCTGAAGATCCCAGTCCTGTACGGACGTCTCCAGCAACGACCGCGACAGCGACAGCCCGGCGTTGTTGACCACCAGGTCGACCCCGCCGAACGCCAATACGGTCTGCCGCAGGGCGGCCGTGACGGCCTCCTCGGAGGTGACGTCCACCTCCACGGCCAGGCCGCCGATCTCGGCCGCGACCTTCTCGGCCGAGGCGAGGTCACGGTCGGCGACGGCCACGTTGGCGCCTTCGGCGGCCAGCCGCCGGGCGGTGGCGGCGCCGATGCCCGAACCGCCGCCGGTGACGAAAGCGATCCGCCCGGCCAGCGGCTTCGGCGGGGGCAGCCGCCTGAGTTTGGCCTCCTCCAGATCCCAGTATTCGATCCGGAACTTCTCGGCCTCCGGGATCGGCTCGTAGCGGGAGACCGATTCGGCGCCGCGCATGACGTTGATCGCGTTGACGTAGAACTCCCCCGCGACCCGGGCGGTCTGCCGGTCGCGCCCGAAGGAGAACATGCCGACGCCGGGGATCAGCACGATGGCCGGATCGGCGCCGCGCATCGTCGGCGAATCGGGCGTGGCGTGCCGTTCGTAGTAGGCGGTGTACGCCTCGCGGTAGTCGGCGGCGAGTTCTCTCAGCCGGTCGGCGGCCTGGTCGAGGGGCGCGTCCGGCGGCAGGTCGAGGACGAGCGGGGCGACCTTGGTGCGCAGGAAGTGGTCGGGGCACGACGTGCCGAGGGCGGCCAGCCGGGGATGCTCGGCCCGCGACAGGAACTCCAGCACCTCGGGGGTGTCGGTGAACCGGCCGACCATCGGAGCGTCGGTCGAGACGAGCCCTCTGACCAGCGGGAACAGCGCCGCCGCCCGTGCCTGGCGCTCGTGTTCCGGCAGCGGGTCGTGCAGCCTCGCGCCGAAGGGGTCGGGGCGGCCGTGCTCCTCCAGGTAGACGGTGGCGGTCCGGATGATCTCCAGGGAGTGGCGTTCGCACTCCTCCGACGTGGCGCCCCAGGCGGTGATGCCGTGGCCGCCGAGGATGACGCCGATCGCCTCCGGATGGTCACGCTTGATGGCCGCGATGTCGAGGCCCAGCTGGAAACCCGGTCGCCGCCACGGCACCCAGGCGACCCGGTCGCCGAAGACGCGGCGGGTGAGCTCCTCGCCGTCGGCGGCGGTCGCGATCGCGATCCCGGCGTCGGGGTGCAGGTGGTCGACGTGGGCGGCGTCGACCAGGCCGTGCATGGCGGTGTCGATCGAGGGGGCCGCGCCTCCCTTGCCGAACAGGCAGTGGTCCCAGATGGGGACCATGGCGTCGTCGTCACCCCGGTAGACCAGCTCGCGGATCCGGTCGAGCCGCAGCACCGCCAGCCCCGGCTCGGTCAGGGTGGCCAGGTCGCCGCCCGAGCCCTTGACCCACATCACCTCGGTCTCCGAGCCGGTGACGGGGTCGGTCTCAGCCCCCTTGGCGGAGGCGTTGCCGCCGCCGTAGTTGGTGTTGCGCGGGTCGGCGCCCAGGGCGTTCGCCCGCGCCAGCAGCTCCCGGACGGCCGGGTTCATCTCGTTTCCTTCCATCAGGCGCCCCAACCGGCCTGATCGCCGCCGACCCGCTCGGCCACGATGCGCTCGGCGTAGCCGGAGGCGGCGTAGGCCCTCATGGGGTCGGGGGCGAGGCCGTTCTCCTCGCGGAATCCGGCCAGCAGGGGGCGGACATCGGTGTTGTACGCGTCCATGAACACCGCGTTGGCGCCCAGCACGTCACCCTCGCGCTGGGCCAGGGTCAGGGCGTCGCGGTCGACGAGCAGGGCCTTGGCCACGGCCTCCTGGACGTTCATGACCGACCGGATCTGGCCGGGGATCTTCGGCTCGATGTTGTGGCACTGGTCGAGCATGAAAGCCACGTCCTGATCGAGGCCGCCGGCCCTGACGACCTCGTACATGATCCTGAAGAGCTGGAACGGGTCGGCGGCGCCGACCATCAGGTCGTCGTCGGCGTAGAAGCGGGAGTTGAAGTCGAACCCGCCGAGCTTCCCCTCGCGCAGCAGGAACGCCACGATGAACTCGATGTTGACGCCCGGCGCGTGGTGCCCGGTGTCGACCACGACCTGCGCCTTCGGGCCGAGCCGCAGGCAGTGGGCGTAGGCGGTGCCCCAGTCGGGCACGTCGGTGACGTAGAAGGCCGGTTCGAAGAGCTTGTATTCGAGCACCAGCCGCTGGTCGTCGCCGAGCCGCGCGTAGACCGCTTCGAGGGCTTCGGCGAGCCGGTCCTGCCGGTCGCGGATGTCGTCCTGGCCCGGGTAGTTGGTGCCGTCGGAGAACCAGAGTTTCAGCACGCCGGAGCCGGTGGCGTCCATGATGTCGACGCACTCCAGCAGGTGCCCGAGGGCCTTGCGGCGGACCGCGGGGTCGGGGTTGGTGACGCTGCCGAGCATGTAGTCGTCGTCCTGGAAGACGTTGCTGTTGATCGCGCCGATCGCGACCCCGTGGCGCTCCGCGTGGTCTTTCAGATCTGTGTACGACTCCACGCGGTCCCACGGGATGTGCAGCGCGACCGTCGGGGCGGCGCCGGTGAACCGGTGCACCTGGGCGGCGTCGGCGATCTTCTCGTAGGGGTCCCTGGGCACCCCCTTCTGGGCGAACACCTTGAAGCGGGTGCCGGAGTTGCCGTAGGCCCAGGAAGGCGTCTCAATGCGCAGCGCCCGGAGCCCAGCCTTCACCACTGTCGACCACCTCATCATAAAAACGTTTCAATGGCGGTTGAGCGTAAGACAGCGGTGCCAGGCCGTCAACGTTGCCGAGGACGCATTGTTACGTTTTAATCGTCGGCATGCAGAGCGCCGTGGGCATCAAGGACGTCGCCGACCACGCCGGCGTCTCGCCCGGCACCGTCTCCAACGTGCTGAACCGTCCCGAGAAGGTGAGCGAGCCGACCCGGCTGCGGGTCGAGGCCGCCATCAGGGAACTGGGTTTCGTCCGGCACGGCTCCGCCTCGACCCTGCGGGCCGGGCACAGCAAGACGATCGGGCTCGCGCTCATGGACATCGCGAACCCGTTCTTCGCCGACCTGGTGACGGGCGTCGAGGAGACCGCCGGTGAGCGCGGCTACGCCGTGATCCTGGGCAACTCGGCCGGATCGGTCGTACGCGAGCAGCGCAACCTGCTGGTCTTGGCCGAACACCGGGTGCGCGGCGTGCTCATCACCCCGACCGGCGAGAACCCGGCCCAACGGCTGCGCGAGCGCGGCATCAGCGTCGTGCTGGTCGACCATCCGGCGGCCAGGCCCGACCAGTGCTCGGTGGCGGTCGACGACGTCGCGGGCGGCGCGATGGCCGCCGGGCACCTCCGCGAGCGGGGAGCCGCGTCGATCACGTACGTCACCGGCCCCCTGACGATCCGCCAGTGCCTCGACCGCAGGACCGGCGCCGAGCGCGGCGGTTCCGTGCAGGTGATCGAGATGACCGGGATGACCGCGAACGACGGCCAGGCCGCCGCCGCGAAGATGCTGTCCGAAGGCGCCCTGCCCGACGCGGTGTTCTGCGCCAACGACCTCATGGCCCTCGGCCTGCTGCGCGAACTGACCCGGGCCGGAGTACGCGTGCCCGAGGACGTCGCGCTGGTCGGCTACGACGACATCGACTTCGCCGCCGCGTCGTCGGTCCCGCTGACCTCGGTCCGGCAGCCCACCCACGCGCTGGGCCGGGTCGCCACCGACCTGCTGCTCGACGAGTGCGACAACCCCGCCACCCACGCCCACCAGCAGATCATGTTCCAGCCCGAACTGGTGATCAGGGAGTCGACCCGATGAGCCGCTTCGCCGCCGTCGACCTGGGCGCCTCCAGCGGCCGGGTGATCGTCGGCGACCTGACCGGCGGCCTGCGCCTCACCGAGACCCACCGCTTCCCCAACCGGCCGGTACGCGTCCGCGGCACCCTCCACTGGGACATCCTCGGCCTCTACCGCGAGATCCTCGCGGGCCTGCGCGCCGCCGGTCCTTCTTCGTCGGTCGGCATCGACTCGTGGGCGATCGACTACGGCCTGCTCGACGCGCGGGGTGCTCTGCTCGGCAACCCCGTCCACTATCGCGACGCGCGTACCGACGGCGTGCAGGACCGCCTGCTCCGCGAGATCGGCGCCGAGGTGTTCTACGAGACGTCGGGCCTGCAGTTCCTCCCGTTCAACACCGTCTACCAGCTGATCGCCGACCATCTCGACCAGGCCGAGACGATGCTGCTCATCCCCGACCTGATCACCTACTGGCTGACCGGCGAGCGCGGCGCCGAACTCACCAACGCCTCGACCACCGGCCTCCTCGACGCCCGCACCCGCTCATGGGCCCTGCCCCTCGTGGAACGGCTCGGCCTGCCCTCCCGTCTTCTCCCCGCCCTGCGCCTACCGGGCGAATCCGCCGGTTCCCTGCGCGTGGACGAGATCGGCTGGACCGCCGACGTCGTGACCGTGGCCTCCCACGACACGGCCTCTGCGGTGGTCGCGGTCCCCGCCGTGGACGACGAGTTCGCCTACATCTCCTGCGGAACGTGGTCCCTGGCCGGAGTGGAACTCACCGCACCGGTCCTGACGGCGGCCAGCCGGGAGGCGGGCTTCACCAACGAGGCGGGCATCGGCGGAACGACCCGCTACCTCCGCAACGTGATGGGCCTGTGGCTCCTCCAAGAGTCGTTGCGTTCGTGGGGCGCCCCAGACCTCGCACCTCTGCTGGAGGCGGCAGCGGCCAAGCCACCTTTCGCCGCAGTGATAAATCCTGACATCCCCGACTTCATCGCACCGGGCGACCTGCCGGAACGCATCGCCGCCGAGTGCCACCGCACCGGCCAGCCGATACCGGAAGACCGGCCCGCTTTCGTCCGCTGCATCCTGGAGAGCCTGGCCCTCGGCCACCGCCGAGCGATCAGAGAGGCAATGCGTCTCACCGGCCACCAGGTCAAGGCGGTCCACCTGGTCGGCGGCGGCAGCCGCAACACCCTCCTGTGCCAGCTCACGGCAGACGCCTGCGGCCTCCCGGTCGTGGCGGGCCCAGCGGAGGCGACGGCGCTGGGCAACATCCTCGTCCAAGCCCAAGCAGCCGGAGAGATCAACGGTCTCCACGAGATGCGCGCCCTAGCGGCCGAAACCCAGCCCCTCGTGCAATACGACCCGCACGGCGACGAATCCCGCTGGTCAGAGGCGGAATCCCGCGCCTTTGGTTAGACGGTGAGCGGGGCAGGCATTCCGTCGGTGAAGAGCTGGGCGTCTATCTGGTCGAGGGCGACTCTCAGCGCGCCCAGGGCGACGCTGTCGGCGCCCAGGTTCGAGGCTCTGACCTCGGGCACCCGCAGGCAGAGTCGCTCCAACTCCTGGAGGAGCGGGTCGATGATCAGATCGGCCGAGCGCGAGTAGCCGCCGCCCAGCACGACGACCTGCGGGTCGAGGGTCAGGACCAGGGCCGCCGCGCCCACGGCGAGGTCCTTCACATAGCGGCGGAGGGCGCCCTTCGCGTCGCGGTCGCCCTCACGTGCGCGTTCGAAGACCCAGGCCGCCCTGTCGTTCTGGTGGATGTCGTCCGGTGTGCCGGGAAAGTTCTCCAGGTGGGAGGGGGCCGCCAGCCAGCGGACCGCCTTCAGTGCGCCGATCTCCCCGGCCGCTCCCCCGAAGCCGCGCCGCAGCGTCCCGTCGATGATCAGGCCCGCGCCCGTTCGCATGCCGGCCAGCAGGTAGACGATGTCGTCGGCGTCCTGGGCGGCGCCCTGCCAGCGTTCGGCCACGGCGGCGAGCTTGCAGTCGTTCTCGACCATGATCGGGCAGGTGAACCGGGCCCCCAGGTGCTCGGCCGGGGAGACGCTGGCCCAGCCCGGCAACGGGGTGAACAGGGTGGTGCGGCCCGACGCGTCGACCGGGCCCGTCACGCCGACCGTGATCGCCCAGATCTGGTCGGGGGTCATCCCCGCCTCTGCGAGACAGTCGGTGAGGGCCTCGTCGACGACCGCGAGCCGGGCCGCCGGGTCGGCGTCGGGGTCGACCGGGGAGCGGCGGCTGTGCAGAACCTCGCCCTCCAGGTTGGCCAGGTGGACGAGTATCTTGTGCGCCCCGACGTCCACCCCGAAGACGTGACCGGCGTCGGCGTTGAAGCGGTAGCGGCGGGCGGGACGGCCGACGGTGCTGCCGTCGGGTTCGACGACCTTGACCCAGCCGTCGGTGACCAGCCCGCGGACCACCACGTCGGTTCCCGGCCGGGACAGGCCGGTGCGTCCGGCCAGTTCGGTGACGGTGGCGGGCGGCTGGCCCCGCATCGCCCGCACGATGCTGAGCGAGTTGAGTTCGCGGAGCCTGCTGACGTCGGCTCCGGCCGGGTCGACCACCACTACCCCCTAATTACGATACGAGAAAGCGTAATTCTAGCCGCCCTCTCACGAGATCGGATACTGGCGGCCGGGGCTCAGCGCCCCGGTGAAGTCGACCTCGCGGCCGTCGATCGTGAAGCGGTAGCGGCCGGTCTGGACGATCTCCGGCTCCTCCGTCAGATAGGCGCGCAGCCGTTCGAGCTCCGGCGGGCTGAGCCACGAGGGCGGATCGGAGATCGCCCGGAAGCCGCAGACGGCGGCTAGGTCGTGCAGCCAGGCCATCTGGGCGTCGGTCAGCAGGTTGAGGCGGCTGCGGAAGTAGACGATGTCGGGGTCGACCTGCAACAACGGCGCCTGCCACAGCCGGTGGAGGGTGTTCACCACGGCGTTGTAGGCCATCGCGTCGGAGGGGTCGTCGGTGGCGTAGTTGGTCCAGAGCGGCGCGACGTCGGGGCCGCTGCGCATGCCGTCGACCAGGCCGAGCGACGGCAGCAGCAGTCCGCCGCTGCCGAGGAGGTAGACATCGGGCCCGGCCACCTCGCGGATCAGGTGCAGGGCGTCTCTGTACGCCTGCTCCCGCGCCACCCCCGAATAGCGGACACCGGGGATGGCGCCCGCGTTGATGAAGTCGAGCTTGAGATAGGTGAAGCCCCACTCGTGCACCACCCGGTGGATCAGAGCGCGCAGGTGCTCCTGCACGCCGGGGTGGGTGAGGTCGAGCGCCCGGTAGGCGGTGCCCCAGTTGTGCCCGGCCTCGACGGGGGCGCCGGAGGCGTCGCGCAGCAGGAACCCGGGGTCCGGCTCGGCGCCCGGTAACGCGATGAACGGCGCCAGCCAGAGGCCCGCCCGCATCCCGGCCCCGGTGATGCGCGCGGCCAGCGCCGCCATGCCCGAAGGGAACTTCTCGTTGGGCTCCCAGTCGCCCACACTCTTCTGCCATCCGTCGTCGACCTGCACGACGTCGTAGGGCAGGCCGGTGAGCCCGGCGATGTCCTTGTTCAGGAGTTCCTCGGTGATGCCCTCGTAGTAGGCGTACCAGGTGCACCACACGTTCCCCGCCCGGCGGTCGCTGCTGCCGAGGCGTTCGGCCAGGTGGCGGGTGTAGTCGGCGAAGACCTCCCGTTCGGGGCCGTACGCCAGGAACCACGGCGCCCCGTCGTCTTCGCACCACCCGGCGAGGGTGTCGTGGTCGGCGGCCAATCGGGGGGTGCCCAGCCCGAGCGAGCCCAGGAGGAGGACCCTGCCGTCCTCCCCCTGCAACGCCGCCACCGCGGAAGAGTGGTGGCGGGACGGGTCGTCCCAAATGGTGTCGTCGGCGGTCAGGCGGCGTTCGGGGTTGGCGATCCGCAGCGGGGGTTCGCTGAGGCGCCGCCAGCCGCAGGGGCTCCACGAGTTCTGGCCGTGCCGGTAGAACAGGGCGTCGGCGAGACCGTGCAGGACCGCCACCCGGCCCGGCGGCAGGATCAGGCCACCGGCGACGGGCTCGGGGGGCGCGGTTCCGGCCGGTTCGACCGCGAACACCGTACCGGCCAGGTCGACGAGCAGGGGCATGGCTCTCCTCACTGGGTGCCCGGCGGGAGGTCGTCCCGCCGGGGAACTCGATGGTCAGACGAAAAGGGCGTTGACCTGCTGGTTGGCCTTCGTGAGAGCGTCGGCCGGGGAGATCTGGCCGAGGATCACCGACTGCAGCGCGTCCTGGACGATCTGGCTGATCTCGGTGCCGTGGTCGGTGATGGGGAGCAGGAAGGTGCCGCCGGGGGTCTTGGTGTAGTCGACGTACACCTGGACCTCACGGCCCTTCGCCTTGTGGGCGGCGAGCGCGCGGTCGGTGGCGGTCTTGATGGCGGAGAAGACCACGGCGTTGTCGCCGACCGTGTTCTGGCAGTCGGCCGAGCCGAGGTACTTGACCCACTTCCAGGCGGCGTCCTTGTTGGCGGTGCCGGCCCAGATGGCGTCGGACAGGCCGTTGATGGCGCTCTTGCGGGTGCCCGACGGGCCGACCGGGAGCGGCGCGAGCGCGAACTTCTGCTGGGCGCCCTCGCCGAGGTAGGTGTTGATGGTCCAGGAGCCCGCGATGGTCAGCGCGGCCTTGCCGGAGTTCATCACGGCGTCGATGCCGAGCGTCGACTGCTTGTCGAAGCGGGGCGCGAAGCCCTTGTCGGTCAGCGCCTTGTACCAGCCGATGGTCTCGACGAGCTTGGGGTCGTCGTACTTGTACTGGGTGCCCCACGGGTTCTTGTCGAGGTAGACGAAGCCGTTGGCGGCGGCCAGTTCGCCCCAGCCGTTCTGGCCCTGGGAGCCGTCGTTCCACTCGGGCAGGTAGCCGTAGACGGCGACGTTGTCCTTGTCGAAGGCGGGGTCGAGGCCGTTGCGACCCTGGTCGTCGACCGAGAGCTTGGCGATGACCTGCTCGAACGTACCGCCGTCGGCGGGGTTCCAGGTGAGGTTCGCCAGGTCGGCGGGGTCGACGCCCGCTTTGGCGAGCAGGTCGCTGTTGTAGACGACGGCCTCGGTGTCCCAGTCCTTCGGCAGGCCGTAGCGCTTGCCGTCCTTGGTCCAGAGGTCGGCCAGGCCGTCCTGATATTGGGTCAGGTCGACCTTGTCGGCGTCGACGTAGGGCTGGATGTCGAGGATCTGCTGGCTGGTGACGAACTGCGGGTAGTAGGAGACCTGGTTCGTCCAGACGTCGGGGGCGTCGCCGGCGGCGAGCTGGGTGGTGAGGTTCTGCCAGTACTGCGCCCACGCGGTCTGGGTGATCTTCACGGTGATGTCGGGGTTGGCGGCGTGGAAGGCGTCGGCGCAGGCCTGGTAGGAGGCCTGCTGGTTGTCGTCCCACAGCCAGTAGTCGAGTGTGACCGGTCCGCCGGCCGCAGGCTCTCCGGCGCCGCCGCTGCAGCCGGTGAGTGCCAATAACCCACACAGCAGGGCCGCGCCGACCCGCTTTCCATCGATCATCGAGGTGCCTCCCTCTTGCCTTGATGGCTCTCCCGAATAATGATGTGGCGCATCGAAAATTTGTCAAGGCTGACTCATAAGTGCCCCAATGGAGGCCCGATGGTGCTCCGACCTGCCCGGATGCTCTTAGCCGCTCTGCTCGCCGCCGTCCTGGTGGCCGCGCCCGTCCAGGCGCACCCTGAGTGGCGGCCGCTCGCCGCCGCTCCGGAACCCGCCGCCAACCCGCTGAAGGGCTTCATCCCGTACGCCGACGCGTACGCGACGTTCCCGCACTCGATGGAGTGGTTCTACCTGCCGCTGAACGCGGTGATGACCGGGCCGCGCCGCTTCGACTGGCGGGCGCTCGAAACGCAGCTCGACGCCATCGCCCGCAGAGGGCACCAGGCGGCGTTCCGGTTCTATCTCGACTACCCCGCCAAGCCGAGCGGCATCCCGTCGTTCCTCCTCGACCAAGGTCTGCTGACCAGGCCGTACGACGACTTCGGCAACAACGGGCTGAGCGTCTCCCCCGACTACGACGATCCCGATCTGGTCGCCGCGCTCGACACGTTCATCGCCGCCCTCGGCCGCCGTTACGACGGGGATCCCCGGATCGGGTTCGTCCAGCTCGGGCTGCTGGGGTTCTGGGGTGAGTGGCACACGTGGCCGTACAACGGCGACGGCACGGAGAACTGGTTCGCGTCCCCGGCGCAGCAGCAGCGGGTGCTGCGCGCCTACGACGCCGCGTTCGACCGGACGCGGCTGATGGTCCGCTATCCGGGGGCCGACAACGCGGGGCTCGACCTCGGTTACCACGACGACTCGTTCGTCTTCTCGACGCTGCCCGGTCCGGGCTGGCACTTCATGGACCTGATGCAGCAGGCGGGGACCGTCGACAAGTGGAAGACCAACACGGTCGCCGGTGAGCTGCGGCCCGAACTGCAGGGCTGCCTGTTCTCGGGCGGCTGCGAGGGCGACTTCGCCGGGAGCGTCGCGCAGACGCATGCGACGTGGCTGCTCAACCACTACGCCTTCAGCCCCGGCTACACCGGCGCGGCCTACGACAACGCGCTGACGGCGGCGAAGTCGCTCGGCTACTCGTTGCGGGTGACCAAGGTCCGGATCAGGGGCGACGAGGTGGCCGTACAGATCCAGAACGACGGCGTGGCCCCGTTCCCCTATGACTGGCCCGTCGAGGTGGCGGCCGCCGGCCGGACCTGGACCACGTCGTGGAAGCTCACCCGTGTCCTGCCGGGTGCGCCGGTCGAGCTCACCACCAGGTTGCACGGCCTGAAGAAGGGCGAACACACGCTGCTCATGCGGGTCGCCAACCCGCTGCGCGGCGGGGTGCCGGTGCGGTTCGCCAACGCCGACCAGGACACCACACTGAACGGCTGGCTTACCCTGGGCCGAACTCACCGATAAGGACGAACCGTGCAGGACCTCCGCCTGGGCGTGATCGGCGCCGGACAGCGCGCCACTCTCGCCGCGACCGCTCACCGCCCGGGCCGGGGGTGCCGCGTCACCGCCGTGTGCGACACCGACCCGGCGGCGCTGACCCGGCTGCCCGCCGACCACGTCTTCACCGATTTCCGCGACCTGCTCGCCCGCGACGACGTCGACGCGGTGCTCATCGCCACCCCCGACGACACCCACGCCGAGATCGCCGTCGCCGCGCTGACCGCGGGCAAGGCCGTCTACCTGGAGAAACCGCTCGCGATCACGATCGACGACTGCGACGAGGTGCTCCGCACGGCGGCCCGCACCGGCACCCGGCTGTATCTCGGCCACAACATGCGGCACATGGGCGTCGTCCGGCTGATGCGCGACATCATCGGGCGCGGCGAGATCGGCGTACCGAAGACGATCTGGGTGCGGCACTTCGTCGGGCGCGGCGGCGAGTACTACTTCAAGGACTGGCATGCCGACCGCACCCGCACCACCGGCCTGCTCCTCCAGAAGGCCGCCCACGACCTCGACGTGATCCACTGGCTCGCAGGCGGCTACACCGAACGGGTCAGCGCCTTCGGCGATCTCCTCCTGTACGGCGACCTCCCGCGCCGCCCCGCGAACACACCCCCGGCCGAAGGCTGGCTGCGCGAGTGGCCCTGGCCACCGTCCGCATCCACGGGCCTGCACCACCGGGTCGACGTCGAGGACGTCTCGGTCATGAACATGCGCCTGGACAACGGCGTCATCGCCGCCTACCAGCAGTGTCATTTCAGCCCCGACTACTGGCGCAACTACACCGTCATCGGCACCCACGGCCGCCTGGAGAACCTCGGCGACGAACCCGGCTCCGTGGTGAACGTCTGGAACACCAGGCAGTCGACCTACCGCGAGCCGGACATCGCGTACACGGTCCCGGACACGGCAGGAGGCCACGGCGGCGCGGACGAGGCGATCATCGAGGAGTTCCTCCGGTTCGCCCGGCACGGCGGCCCGACCGACACCTCCCCGGTCGCCGCCCGGATGGCCGTCGCCGCCGGTTACCAGGCGACGATGTCACTGCGGGAGGGCGGCCTGCCGAAGGAGATCCCGCCGCTCGACCCCGAGATCGCGCGCTACTTCATGCCGGAGAAGTTGAGCGACTGAACCAGCCGCCTGCCGAGGAAGACGAGCAGCACCAGCACCGGGACGACCGACAGCACCGACCCCGCCATCAGCCCGGTCCAGTCGGGCGCCCGGTTCGGCGACTGCTGGAGGAACACCCCCAGCCCGACCGTGAGCACCCGCGTCTCCTCGGCCTTGCCGACCAGCAGTGGCCAGAGGTAGTCCTTCCAGCTCCACACGACGGTCGTGAGCCCGATGGTGATCAGCGGGCCCCGGCTCATCGGCAGCACGATCCGCCAGAACATCCCCCACCTGCCGATGCCCTCCAGGGTCGCGGCCTCCTCGACGTCCCGGGGAATGGACAGGAAGAACTGCCGCAGGAAGAACACCGCGAACGGCGTCATCAGCAGGCTGGGCAGCACCAGCCCGGCGAAGGTGTTGAGCGCGCCGACCTGTTTGACCAGCACGAAGTTCGGCAGCAGCGTGAAGATCGGCGGCACCATCAGCGCCGCGATGATGGTGCCGAACACCAGGTCGCGCCCTGGGAACCGCAGGCGGGCGAAGGCGTATCCGGCCATCGCGCAACAGAGGGTCTGGACGACCGCGATCAGGCCGCTGTAGACGAGCGAGTTCACCGTGTAGCGCAGGAAGTCGATCTGCGCCCCCGAACCGCCGGCCGCCCTGGCCGCCTCGGCGTCGACCAGCCCCAGCACCCGGGTGAAGTTGATCAGCGTCGGGTTCGCCGGCCACAGCGCGGTCGCGTCGCGGAACAGGTCGGCGGCGGGGGTGAGGGCCGTGCGGATCATCCAGTAGAAGGGGAAGACGGTCACGACGAGTGCGGCGATCAGGGCGAGCCACGAGACGCGCTTCAACATGATGGCTCCTTAGCCCAGGTCCGAACGGGACGCCCGCAGCATCCGCATCTGCACCGCCGTCAGCACGCCGAGGATGACGACGAGGACCATCGCCACGGCGGCGGCGTAGCCCATGTGGAAGTAGGTGAAGGCCTGCTGGAAGATGTAGTAGTAGATGACGCGCGTCTCGGGGATCGGCGCCTTGCCGGCGTAGACGACCGCGACGGTGTCGAAGATCTGGAACGACCCGATCAGCGACACGACCAGCACCAATGCGAGGATCGGCCGCAGCAGCGGCAGCGTGATCGAGCGGAACATCCGCACCTCCCCCGCGCCGTCGATGGAGGCGCTCTCGTAGAGGTGCGAGGGGATCTGGAGCATCCCGGCGTACAGCAGAAGTGCCGTGTAGCCGGTGTACGCCCAGCTGTTGACCAGCGCCACCAGCGGCATCGCCCACATCGGTGAGTTGAACGACAGCGTGGCCTCGATGCCGACGACGCCGAGCAGGTGGTTGACGAACCCGAGGTCGGGGTCGAGCAGCCAGGCCCAGAGCAGGCCGATCGTCACGTTGGGCACCAGCCACGGCACCAGCAGCGCCGCCCGCAGCACGACCGACCTGGTCAGGCGGTGCATCAGCGCGGCCAGGCCGAGCGCGAGGATCGTCTGGGAGCCGATGTTGACGACCACGTAGTAGCCGGTGACCTTGAGGGCGTTCCAGAACTGCGCGTCGGTGACGAGCTGCCGGTAGTTGTCGGCGCCGACGTAGGCGGGGTCGTTGAGCAGGCTGTAGTCGGTGAACGAGTACCAGACGCCGCGGACGGTCGGATAGGCGTAGAAGATCAGGAACCCGACGATCACCGGTAACAGGAAGAGCCACCCGGCCATCCGGTCGTCGCGCCCTCTCCTCTCGACCACCTGCATGGGCACCCCTTCTCGACAGCCCTCCACCGCAAAGTAATGATGTAGGCTAGCGAAAATTTGTCAAGCTCTAATCATAAGTACCCCGAAAGCCTTGCGATAGCGAAGATCTGTGTTTGTAATTCGTTACAGCCAGGTTTCGCTATCGGAGGCCACCATGAAGCGTTGGCTCACCGCCCTCTCCGCCACCCTGATCCTGCTCTTAGGCCCGGCCGTCCCGGCCTCGGCCGCCGCCGGTCCGCCACCCCGGCCGCCCGCCGGTCCCGCCCCCGACACGTCGCTGACCACGCACTCCTACACGTACGCCAACACGCCGGTCGGCCAGCCCCTCAAAGGGTTCGCGCCCTACCTGTTCCCCGGCGACGACTACGGCGCCAAGTTCCCGGGCGGCGTCCTGTGGAGCTACTTCGCGCTCAACGAGGTCATGAAGGACCCGGCCAGCTGCAACACGTTCGACTGGACGGTCTTCGAGAAGGCCCTCGACGAGGCCGCCGTCTGGGGCCGCCAGCTCGCGTTCCGGTTCTACGTCGAATATCCCGGCGGCACCGGAAGCCATCCCGGCAACGGCATCCCGGCGTGCCTGAACGGCAAGATGGCGCTGCGGACCAACGGGTTCTGGGGCACCGTCAGCCCCGACTACGACGACCCCGACGTCATCGCGGCGTTCGTGAACTTCATCAACGCCTTCGCCGCCCGCTACGACGACGACCCCCGGGCGGGGTTCATGTCGCTGGGCCTGGTCGGGCTGTGGGGTGAGTGGCACACGTGGCCGTACGACCGCGACCTCGCCGACGGCTATCCGAACCTGATGCCGTCGGACACCACCATCCGCACCCTGATCAACGCCTACGACGCCGCCTTCGACAACCTCCAGCTCGAAGTGCGCTACCCCGGTCTGGCCGGGGCCGAGACGGCGTCGGGCATCGGGTTCCACGACGACTCGTGGCCGTACAAGGAGTGGCGCGGCAACCAGCTCAAGAGCATGACGCTGCCCCGCTCGATGAACGGCTGGGACGACGCCTTCACCCAGATCATGCTCGACACCGGCACCGAGAACCGGTGGACCACGCAGTCGATCGGCGGCGAGGCGCGGCCCGAGATCCAGGGCTCCCTGTACGCCAACTACCCGGCCGGAGGCGGCCAGGTCGACGACGTGCTGACCGCGACCGAGCTCACCCACATCTCGTGGATGATCAACCAGACCGGCGCCGGGGGTTACAGCCCCACCGATCCGAAGGTCGCGGCCGGGGTCCGGAAGATGGGCTACAACCTGCACATCCCGCAGGCCAACTTCAACGCGACCGCCTCGGGGACGTTCAAGGTCGGGGTGACCGTGCAGAACGACGGCGTCGCGCCCTTCTACTACCCGTGGAAGGTCGTCGTCGGCCTGCGCGACTCGGGCGGGAACGTCGTGAAGACGTGGGACACCGACTGGGACATCCGGACGGTGCAGCCGCTGCGGATCCGTGCCTTCCCCGACTGGAACACGGGCGAGTACCTCGACTTCGGCAGGCCGGTGAACTTCTCGGCCAACCTGAGCACCGCCGGGGTGCCGGCCGGGTCGTACTCGCTGGTCCTACGGGTGCGCAACCCGCTGGAGGCGGTGACCAAGGATGTATTGCGTGCCCGGCCCGCCGCCACGCGGCTGTCGGACTTCACCATCGACCGCTGGCGTCCGGCGTATCCGCTGTCGTTCGCCAACGCCAACCAGGGCACCGACGGCTGGGTCAACCTCGGCCCGATCAGCACGACCGGGACCTGCTCGGGTGACTGCACCGCGCCCACGACTCCCGCCGGGCTGACCGTGACCGGCCGCACCGACACGAGCGTCTCGCTGTCGTGGTCGGCGTCGACCGACGCGGGCGGGCTGCGCGGCTACCACGTGTTCCGCTCGGGCACGAAGGTCACCACGACCCCGATCACCACGACGACCTACACGGACACCGGGCTGACCGCCGGGCACACCTACCAGTACACCGTCCAGGCGGTGGACAACGCGGGCAACACCTCGGCCCAATCGGCACAGGTCAGCGCCACCACGACCGGCTGCGCCGGAGACTGCACGGCACCGACCGCGCCCACGCTGACCTCGGGTGGCAAGACCGCCACCTCGGTCTCGCTGTCGTGGAGCGGGGCCACCGACAACGTCGGGGTCACCGGCTACGAGGTCTACCGGGGCGGCGCGCTGGTGGGGTCGCCCTCCGGCACGTCGTACACCGATTCGGGCCTGACCCCATCGACGAGCTACTCGTACACGGTCAAGTCGAAGGACGCCGCGGGGAACCTCTCCCCCGCGAGCAACGCCGTCACTGTGGTGACGAACGCTTCCACGGGCCTCGTCCTGGACGACTTCAACGGGACGCCCGCCTATCCCTCGGTCAATGACCTGGGCAAATGGACCGGCGGCAACTGCTTCCTCGACGGCGGCGGCTCCGGGATCGTGACCGGCGGCGCGTTGAGCCTGCGCTACAACAACTGCGGCTGGTTCGGCAGTGACGTGGGCGTCGACCTGACGTCCAAGACCCATCTGGTGGTCCGGATCAAGGGCGCCTCCGGCGGCGAGCAGACGCACTTCAACCTGGGTCTCGGCGGGTCGACCAAGGTCTTCGCCGACTTCACGCTCGACGGCGGGGCGCATCCGGTCATCACGACCTCGTACACGGACATCAGGATCCCGATGACCGCCAACGGCATCAACCGCAACTCGCCGAGCCAGCTCGCCATGGGCTTCTGGTACGGCGGCACCTCCACCATCACCATCGACGAGATCAGGTTCGAGTGATGATTCGCAGACTCAGCAGTGTCGCGGCGGTGGCCGCCCTGATCGCGACGGGCCTGGTCATCGGGACCGCCGAGGCGCAGACCCGCACCTACCAGGCCGACCTCGCCACCGTCATCGCCAACCCCGAGCGCGGCTACCACAACCGCTACGAGATCATCAACGATCCCGCCGTGAACGACTACGTCAACGCGGCCACCATCCCCGGCTTCAACCCCGACCTGCTCGACCGCACGTTCACCCGCGCCAGGCAGGCCGGCAACACGCTCGTCCACAGCTACCTCCACCTCGACAAGTACGCGTCGTCCGACAACCTGCCGCAGGCGCTGCTCGACAACCTGGCGAGCGGGCTCGCGGCGGTCCGCACGGCCGGGCTGAAGATCGTGCTCCGGCCCGCCTACACCTGGGACGGCTGGGCCTCGGTCACCGAGACGAGGATCCTGCGGCACGTCGAGCAGATCGGCGCCGTGCTCACCGCCAACGCCGACGTCGTGGCGCACCTGGAGACCGGCTATCTCGGCGCGTGGGGCGAATGGCACACCGGTAGCTACTCCGACCCGTTCAACCAGGACCAGTACGCCACCCGGCTCCGCATCGTCACCAGGATCCTGGAGACGACCCCGGCCACGATCCCGCTGGCTATGCGCTATCCGATCTTCATCAGGGAGATGCTGCAGGCGCCCTCGCTCACCCAGGCGCAGAAAGACCGGATCGGCTTCCACAACGACTGCTTCCTGGCCGACTACAACGACATGGGGACCTACGACAACAACTCGTGGATGGGCTGGTTCGACATCGAGGTCAAGAAACAGTGGATGTACGACCGCATGACGTCCACCGGCTTCAACACGATCACCGGAGGTGAGACCTGCAACTCCGACGGCTACAACGACGCGGCCGGGGTCAACGTCCAGGCGGAGATGTCCAAGCTCAACTTCACCGAGATCAACGAGGACTACGCGGCGGTCAACACCAACAAGTGGAAGGCCACCAACCTCGCCGCCTCGGGGAACGACCCGGCGGAGACGGCGTTCGTCCGGCTCAAGCGCAAGATGGGCTACCGGCTCCGCCTCGTGGACGCGGCCTTCTCCGACTCCGCGCAGCCCGGCGGCCAGCTCACCTTCTCGGCCAACCTGGTCAACGACGGCTGGGCCGGGCCGGTCAAGCAGCGCCCGGTGTTCCTGGTGCTCGACGACGGGACCCGGCGCTACGACCTGGCCGTGCCGGGGCTCGACCCGCGCCGCTGGACCCCCGGTTCGCACGCGCTGGCCACCCAATCGGTGACCGTGCCGTCGAATGTCGTGCCGGGGACCTACCGGCTCGCTCTGTGGCTGCCCGACCAGGCCACAGGGCTGCGGTCACGGCCGGAGTACTCGATCAGGCTGGCCAACACGGGCACCTGGAACGCTTCGGGTGGATACAACGTGCTGGCGGCGAGCTTCGTCGTCGGACAGTGCGCACCTTCGTGTCCCTCCCCCAGCCCGTCGCCTTCGCCATCACCTTCGCCCTCCCCCAGCCCGTCGCCGTCTCCCTCTCCATCTCCGCCTCCGGCCGGACTGGTCCTGGACGACTTCAATGGGACCCCGGCCTATCCGTCCCAGAACGACCTGGGCAGATGGACCGGCGCCAACTGCTTCCTCGACGGCGGCGGTTCCGGCGTCGTGTCGGGTGGGGCGCTGAGCCTGCGCTACAACAATTGCGGCTGGTTCGGCAGTGACGTGGGCGTGGATCTAACGTCCAAGACCCATCTGGTTCTCCGGATCAAGGGCGCCTCAGGCGGGGAGCAGACCCACTTCAACCTCGGGCTCGGCGGCTCCACCAAGGTCTTCGCCGATTTCACGCTCGACGGCGGAGCGCATCCGGTCATCACGACCTCGTACACGGACATCAAGATCCCGATGGCCGCCAACGGCATCAACCGCAGCTCCCCGAGCCAGCTCGCCATGGGCTTCTGGTTCGGCGGCGCCTCGACCATCACCATCGACGAGATCCGCTTCGAATGACGCGGCGGCGGCCATCGCCCTCGTGGCGGTGGCCGCCTAAGCTCCGGGGGTCAGGAGGTCGCGGATGGCAAAGATCGTCATCACCGGAGCCGGCAACGTCGAGCTCACCCGCAAGATCCTCTCGGATCTCCTTTCCTGTACGGAACTCGCCGGCACCCTGCACCTCGCGCTCCACGACGTCGACCCCGGCCGCCTCGCCACCGCCGAGGCGCTGGCACTGCGCCTCGACGCGGAGACGGGCGCCCGCGCCCGGATCGAGGCGGCCGAGACCCGTTCGGTTTTGCTCGACGGCGCCGACTTCGTCGTCTGCCAGTTCGACGTCGGCGGCTACGACGCCCTGCTCCGCGACATCGAGATCCCCCGCCGCTACGGCCTGCGCCAGACGCTGGGCGACACGATCGGCATCGGCGGCATCTTCCGCGCGCTGCGGACCATCCCCGAGATGCTCGCCCTGGCCTCCGACATGGCCGCACGCTGCCCGGACGCCTGGCTGCTCAACTACACCGACCCGATGGCGGCGCTGTGCTGGGCGGTCCGGGCGGCCACCCCGCTGCGCAGGATGGCCGGGCTGTGCCATTCGGTCCGCGACACCCACGCCCTGCTGGCCGACCTGGTCGGACGGGAGCTGGCCGACATCGACTTCGTCACGGCGGGGGTGAACCACCAGGCGTTCGTGCTGCGTTTCGAGAGCGAAGGCCGCTCGCTCCACCCCGACCTCGACCGGCTGATCGCCGACGACCCCGACGTCCGCAGCGAGATCTACCGCCGCTTCGGCCACTTCCCCACCGAGTCGAGCGAGCACGCCGCCGAATACGTGCCGTGGTTCCTCCCGCACGACGCCGAGGTGAAGCGGCTCGGATTGCCCATCGACGAGTCGCTGCGGCGCAGCGCCCGCAAACTCGACTCCTACGAGCGGCTGCGCGGCTCGCTGGCCTCCGGCGAACCGCTGCTGGCCCGGTGGAAGCACTTCGAGATGGCCTCCGAGGTCATCCACTCCCTGCTCACCGGGGTCCCGCGCGAGGTCTACCTCACCGTGCCGAACGACGGGCTGATCGACAATCTGACCCCGGACGCCTGTGTCGAGGTGCCCGCCCGCGTCGACGGCCACGGGATCCACCCCGTTCCGGTCGGCCGATTACCCGTCCAGCTGGCGGCGTTGAACCGGACGTTCCTCAATGTGGTTGAGTTGACCGTGACCGCGGCCCTGGAGGAGCGACGATCAGCGGTGTACCAAGCGGCGATGCTCGATCCCTGCACCTCCGCCACCCTTCCGGTGGCGGCCGTCGAAGACCTGTGCGACGCGCTCATCGACGCCCACGGCCCGCTGCTCCCGGCGGGCATCCGGAGCGTGCGCCGATGACCGACGTGGCGGTCCCCGACCTCGACGCCGACACCCGGCGCGAACGCATCGTCTCGATGGTGCTGGAACACGAGTTCGTCCGGGTCACCGACCTGGCCGAGATCTTCGGCGTCACCAGCGTGACGATCCGCGCCGACCTCGAACTCCTCGACCGGCAGGGCGCGCTGCGCCGGGTCCGCGGCGGGGCGATCCCGGCGAAGCCGGGCCGGGCGGCCGAGCCGTCGTTCGAGGTGTCGCTGGGCAGCGCGGCGGTCGAGAAGACCCGGCTGGCCCGCCACGCCGCCGGTCTGGTGGTGAGCGGCGAGAGCCTGGTCATCGACGCCGGCACCACGACCACCTTCCTGGCCCGCGCGCTGGTCGCCCGCGCCGACCTCACCGATGTCGTCGTCTTCACCAACAGCCTGCGGGTGGCCGTCGAACTGGAGCCCGCGATCCCCCGCGTCACCGTGCTCGTGACCGGAGGAACGCTCCGACCTGCAACCCATGCCCTGGTCGACCCGCTGGGCGCGCTGATGCTCGAACGCATCCACGCCGACACGCTGTTCCTCGGCTGCCACGGGGTCGACCTCGCGTCGGGGGTGACGGGGGTGAACCTGCTGGAGGCCGAGATGAAGCGCAAGATGCTGGGGGCGTCCCGGCGTCACGTGGTGCTGGCCGACTCGTCGAAGCTGGGGCGCACGGGGCTGGCGCCGGTCTGCGCGCTCTCGGACGTCCATCTGCTGATCACCGGCGCGGAGTCCTCTCCCGGGGTCGTCGCGGGTCTGCGCGAGGAGGGCGTCGAGGTCGACCTCGTCGGCTAGACACACCCGCTGTGGACGTATCCGGCCCAGGCCGTGGGCTGGCCGGGCCGTTGCCTTCGCACCGAGAGCACGGCCTGGTGAAGGGCGGTGGCCGCGCGGTCGGCGTCCAGGACGTCGCCGGTGGTCACCTCCGTGTAGAACACCTCCGCCACCTTGACCGCGACGCGGTCGGAGATCGGCCAGAGGGTGCCGATGACGTGGCGGTATCCGGCGAGCTGGAACGCCGAGGTGAGGTGGATGGCCTCGTCGGCGAGCGTGGCCGCCGTCTGCGACGTGCCGCAGGCCGACAGGTAGGCGAGTTCGGCATTCCGCAGGCGCAGCCGGGACACGTCGGCGACGGTCACCGGCCGTCCGGCCTCGTCGTGGACCATGAGCGCGCTGCGCGACGGCACCACGTCGTCACCGACGACATGACAGGCGATGTGCACCCAGCCGTGGGCGGGCAGTTCCCGCAGCACCTCGGGCCCCCGGCCGTCGACGGTCACCAGCGGGACGGGCAGCCGCTCACGGACCATCCGCAGCTCCCGCGCCACGGCCGGGAGCGGCACCTGGCCCGGGGCCTCCGGCGCCTGGATCGCCAGCGCGCTCCCGACCGGCGCCACCGGCCGCGACCGCCCGTGGGCGAGCGCCCTGAGCGTCGGCACGGACGTGGAGACGGCCAGGTCCAGCAGGCCCGTGCCGCCGCCGATCGGCTGCGCGGCGTGCAGCGGGAGAAGGGTCAGCAGACCGGTGGCCACCCAGAAGATCCGCACCGGGGCCGGTGCGCCGACCGCCCCGAGCACGGGCTCGGCCACGGCCCGCCACAGCCAGTCGAGCACCGCGTGCAGATCGTCCCGCGACACCTGGGCGGCGACGGCCTCCGGGGTACACAGCGGCAGCGGCACCGGGGTGATGCCCTCAGGGGTGAGGACGAGGGCGTGGGAGCCCAGCGAACTGACGTTCACCACGACGATCAGACCCCGGTCGGCGAGCGCGACCAGCTCGGCCTCGGTCGGCGGGAGGAGGAACCGGTCGAATCCAGGCAGCCTGCGGATGCCGTCGACGACCCGGTCGAGCTCGGCGGCATGCCGCCGCCGCGCCACACCGGCCTCGACCGGCGACGACTCGGTCGGCGCGTCGAGCATCCGGCAGATCTCCTCATACCGGTCGGCCAGGTCTGCGGCATGCTCGCAGAGGTCGGCCGGTTCCGCCCGCTCGGCCAGATCCGCCGCGTGCTCGTGGAGGTCGGCCGGGTGCCCTGCGTACTCGCGGAGGTCGGTCAGTTCGGTTCTGGCGTCCATCGCCTGGGCGAGGAGGAGGCCGCGGCCCTGTTCCAGGAGGGTCAGGGCTCGGCCCGGGGCGTCGAGGCGCAGTGCGCAGGCGGCGGCGTCGCCGGCGATCATCATGTGGCGGCTCAGTTCGCGTTCCTGGTCTTCCCTGCCGATCTCGCGGGGGGCCACTCGTCCGAGCAGGTGGAGCGCCTGTTCCAGGCCGGCCAGGGCGTCCGGCCAGTCGCCTGCGTCGGCCGCGACGCGGCCCCAGGCCGTCGCCGCCTGCACTCGGAGGCGGGGGCGCGCCGCTTCCACACCGGTCGCCTGGCGGAAGGCGGCGATCGCGGCCGCGCGGAGCTCATCCCCGCCTACGACCTCGAACAGGTCGAAGCGGGTTCCGCCCAGATTGGCGAGGTAGGCGGTCAGGTCGGGGTCGTCGGCGGAGCAGGCCGCCACGGCCTGCTCGTAGGCCTCGATCGCCTCCTCGGCGTCGACCGGCCGGCGATCGCGATGGAAGCGGGCCCGGCGGACGTTGCCCAGATTGTTCGAGTAGGTGGCCCGCCGGGGATGCCCGGGAGGTGTCAGGCGCACGGCCTCGGCGCAGACCTCGGCCGCCCGGTCGAGATCGGCCGCCTCGCCGAGCCGATCTGCTCTGACCCGCAGTGCGGCGCCCAGGTTCGACAGGCGGCCGCCCCGGCCGGGATCGTCGGCCGTGGTGTGCATGACCGCCTCCCCGGCGAGGGCGATCGCCACGTCGAGGTCGCCGAGGTCACCGGCCCGGTCGAAGCGGGTCAGGCAGACGGTGGCCAGGTTGGCGAAGCGTCCCGGCAGGCCGGGGTCGCCCTCGGGGGTCGACTCGATGGCGGAGCGGCCGGTCGCGAGGGCCTCGTCGAGGTCGACGCCGTCGCCGGTGAGCTCGAACCGGATCTGGAGCGCGCCGCACAGGTTCGACAGGATGCTCGGGCGGTGGACCGCCGAGGCCGGCCCGGACGCGGCCGCCCTTCCCGCGTCGATCGCCTCGTCGAGGTCCGCGCGCGTGCCCGTGCGTTCGTAGCGGGCCTGGAGGGCTCCGGCCAGGTTGGCCAGGACGGCGGACCGGTCGGGGAAGTCCGGCGGCATCGCGTCGACCGCGCGGCGGCAGGCGTCGACCGCTTCGGTGATGTCGGTGCCACCGATCTGGAACCGGGTCAGCAGGCTGATCCCGAGGTTGGTCAGCAGGACGACCCGCGCTCGGGGGCTCAGCCCGTCGTCGTCGGCGACCTGCCGGTTGAGCTCGACGGCCTCGTCCAGGTCGGCCGGGTCACCGGACGCGTCGAAGCGGATGCGCAGCATGTTGGCCAGGTTGACCGATGCGGCGACCCGGTGCTCCGGCCCGGCCTGACGGACCGCGTGCCGGTGCGCCACGACCGAGGCGTGCAGGTCATCGAGGTCGCCCGCCCGCAGATAGCGCTGGTGGAGTGCGACGCCCAGGGAGGAGAGGACGATCGCGTCGCCGCCCTCGGAAAGGCTCCGCAGCCGGGAGACCGCCTCGTTCAGTGCCGGAAGGTCGCCCGTGCGAACGGCGGTGTCCAGCAGGTCGACGGCCGCGTTGTAGTCGGCGGTCATGTCGTCACCGGGGTGAAGCCGTCGCCGATCAGCGTCAGGCCCGCCCACGCGGCCGGGACGGCGGTGGACCGGCGGCCGAGGTAGTCCAGTTGCACCTGCCGCAGCGCGGCGGCGGGGGTCTCGCCGGTCGCGAGGCGCCCGTAGAAGGCGCTCAGCAGGCGGGCCGTCGCGGTGCTGTGGATGTCGACCGTACCGGCCAGCACCCAGCGCGCACCGGCCAGCAGGGCGGCGGCCGGGAGCCCGAGGGGCTCGACGGCGGTCCGCACCCCCAGGCGGCCCGACCAGCACGACGGGGTGATGAAGCCCTCGGGGAGGCGGCAGCGCAGCAGGTGGGCGGCGGTCAGCTGACGGTCTTCACCCAGGTGGAGGCCCTGGCCGAGACCGGCGTGGGTGCCGCGGTCGCCCCACTCGGCGCCTTCCGCGGGCCGCGCGGGTTCGATCCCGTGGGCGGTCACGACCACGGCGGCGTAGCGGCCGGCGTCGGTCAGCAGGCCGGGAAGGGTGTCGGCGGTCGCGAAGTCCACCGGCGCGAACGCCTTCACCAGCGCATCCCTCTCCCGCTGGTACCCGGCGATCGCCGGGTCGAGATAGGCCAGCACGCCCGAGCCTCCGCGCCTGGGCCGGGCGCGCAACGCCGGCCACAACGCGAGGGAGGGCACCACGGCGAGCTGGGCGAGTTCCACCAGATGGCGCCCCGCCACCACGACTGCGGCGATCGGCAACGGGCCCAGCACGCTGCCCGTCGACACGATCAGCGGCGGGGCGTCCGCGCCGGAGAGCGCCTCGGCCAGGCCGGGTGGCATGAGCGTGCGGCCGACGGCGGCCAGGTCGTCGTGCTGGCTGCGCCAGGCCACCCTGGGGGCGGCCTGGTGGTAGTAGTTCAGGAACTCCCTGACCTGGCCGGGGATGACGACCTGGTCGACCCGGATCTCGCGGGCCGGGTCGACCCAGATGCGGGTGCAGTAGGAGACGTCCTCCTCCAGCACGTCCAGGATCAGGGCGTGCCCGCCCGAGGGGAGGGCCTTGATCATTTCCTGGACGTCGTTCTCACCGGCGATCGAGAGCCGCATCTGGCGGGAGGTCTCGCGTTCGAGCTGCGCGTACAGCTCGGTCAGCCGGGCTCGGGCGGAGTCGACGGCGTCGGCCTCGGCGGCGGTCAGGGTGATCCGCTGGATGAGGTCGTCGAGGTGGGGCGTGAAGCGGGCCCCGGCGCGGACGAACGCGGCCAGCGCCTCCGAGCGGGCCGCGGTCGCCACGGTCAGCGCGGCCAGGCCGTCGTCCGCGCGGGTGGCGCAGTGGAGGGCCAGGCCGTAGCTGTCCCGCGTGGACTCGTAGAAGACCCGCCGCTCCCCCGGGTCGGTGAGGCGGCGGCCGTCGGCCTCGTTGAGGGCGAAGCCCGCGAGGGCGTGCCGGGTCGCCTCCTCGACCTGGTCGGCCCTGATCAGCGCGGTGGCCAGGTGGTAGTGGGCGAGGCTCGCGGCGCTCGGGTCGTCCTGCTCCGGCAGGAGGTCCACCGCCTGCCGGAAACACGTCAGCGCCTCGTCCTCGTCACCGCGCGCGACGGCGATCTGGCCGCTCTCCAGCAGGATCTGGGACAGGCCCCGGGTGACGGCCGGCCCCAGCTCCATCGCGTCGTACTGGGCGACGGCGTCCTCCAGCAGGGCGGCGGCCTCGTCGAGACGGCCGTCCATGCGGGCCACCATGGCGAGGCTCACCGTGGTCACCACACGGTTGGCCGGGTCGCCCGCACCCAGCCGGAGGGCCTGGTCGAACCTCCGGCGGGCCGTGCGCCTCCGCTCCGCGAGGTCGTCGCCCGGTTGCACGTCGAGCTGGCCCAGCCGCCTGGCGACCAGCGCCGCGCCCTGCCGGCGGCCCGCGCGCAGGTAACCGGCGAAGGCGGCGGCGTAGTGGGGGCGGGCGGCGAGGTGGTGGCCCGTCTGCGCGATCGTGGCGCCCAGCTCACGCTGGACGTTGGCGGCCCCCACCCGGCGGCCAATGCTGGTGTAGCCGGCCAGCGCCTCGGTCAGGTGCCTGCGGCTCGCGTCGAAGTCGCGGGCCATCCGGCTGGAGACGGCCAGCTCGCGCCGGATGTCGGCGCGCAGTTGGACGACCCTCACATGGTCGTCGAGGGCGTCCGCGATCTCGACGGCCTCGGTCAGCAGGGCCCGGCACCGGACGAACTCGAAGGCGAGGTGGGCGACCGCGGCCCGCAGGAAGAGCGCCTGCCCCTGTCCGAGGCGGTTGCCGTCTTCGCGGGCCACCCGTTCCGCCCGCTCCAGGAGCGTGTCGGCGCGGGCGAAGTCGCCTTCGTATTTGGCGACGATCCCCGACTCGCGCAGCGCCTCGCCGAGGAGGTCACGCGGGCTGATCGTCTCGGCGATGGCCACGGCCCGCCCCAGCGCCTCGCGCGCCGACGGGTAGCGCTGGGTCGCGCCGTGGATCCAGCCCCACTCCAGCAGCAGCCGGCACCGTTGCCCCGGTGGCAGCGCGGCCATGGCCGCGGGGTTGCCGGCGAGCACGTCCAGCAGCTTCTCCGCCTCCGGGATCCGGTAGTCGTCGATCAGGCGCGACGCCTCGGCGAGGAGCAGGTCCACCATCATGTGAGCAGGCCGATCAGGCTGGAGGCGCCCAGCGCCAGCAGGGACAGGAGCAGGAACACCACGCTGCGGGAACTCCAGCGGTATTTGCTGTCGGCCACCAGGGAGTTGGTCCACACCTGGGTCGCGACCTCGCGCAGGAGCGCGTCGGGGTCGCGGATGAGGGCGCCGAAGTCGTCGGTGAAGGCGTCGGGCCGCTTGCCGTAGCGGGCCGCGACGTGGCGGTAGAACAGCAGGCTCGACGGGTCGGCGGTGGCCCGCGTCCGGGGCCGCAGCACCATCGCCGAGCACGCCACCGAGATCAGCAGCAGAACCGTGGTGACGATGACCGCGACCACGAATCCGACGGACGCGTTCTTCTCGCCGTTGATCAGGGCGTACAGGATGCCGCCGATCGCACCGGCGGCGGCGAGCGTCAGACCGGCCTTCGACTCGGCGTGCTTGATCCAGTCGATGACGAGCGTGAGCGCCCGCCACGCGTCTTCGCCCAACGGGGGGACGGGATCGGGGGGACGGCGCCAGAGGATCATGCGGCCACCCACAACCACGCGACGGCCGTACGGTCCTTGGTGACCGCCTCGACGCGGGAGAAGGCGGCGGGGTCGAGGCCCGGGTAGCCCTCCCCGACGACATAGCCGTGCACCTGGTCGGTGACCAGGACGACGAGGTCGGCGGCCTGATGGTTCTTGGCGGCCTCGCGGAGGACGTCGGAGTCGACGAGCCGGTGGATGTCCACGATCGTCTTCCCGGCGAAGCCGAGCGCCGACACCCCCGTCGGGCCGATGCCGACCGCCATGCGCAGGCGCATCCGGTCGCCGTGGCCGCCGTTGTCCTCGGAGAGCCGGTCGCGCCACGACGCGAGCAGGCGGGGGAAGACGAGGTGCAGCTGGATGTCGGCGGGGAGGAAGACGTTCACCCCGTCGCCGGTGCCGTCGTGCTCGGTCTGCTGGAGGGTCAGACCGAGATCGCCGAGCACGGTCCCGAGCATCGAGGCCAGCCGCTCCTGCAAGATGACCTGTTCGGGAGCCCCGCGCGAGCTGTAACTGACGATGTCCACCGAGAAACCCAGCCGGAGCAGCACGGGACCCGATCGCACCGGAGTCTCCCCGGGCGGTGAACTCGGCAAGGTGTCGGCGAGGTCGCGGACCTCGCTCGCGCGGCGCAGGCAGAGGTCGAGATAGGCCCCGGCGTCGTCGAGGTGGGCGGCGAGCCGGTCGGCCAGCACGACGTCGGCCGCGAACGGCTCGGGGAGCGCGGCCGTCATGTTCTGCCGGGCGATGCGCACGCTCTGGCGCATCTCCTCGATGCGGGTGGTCAGGATGCGCACGCTCGACTCCTCCAGCCGCAGCAGCCGTGCCTCCCCCGCGATCGCCGCCGGGTGGGCGGCGGGGTCGGCCAGCAGGGCGGCCAGCCGGTCGGCCTGGTCGTCGAGGGCCCGGCGCCGTTCGTCGACGTAGAGGTCGGCGTTCCAGACCCGGTGCTGGTAGGCGACCTTCGCCGTGTGCATCAGATACCGGGCCAGCGGGGTGAGGCGGACGTCGCCGCGCGACCACGTCCAGGCGTTGAGTTCGGCGTCCTGGTCTTCGGGGGCGACGATGACCAATCGTCGTTCGGTCCCGTTCTCGGGAGAGAGGTCCCAGACGGTGAAGTCGCCGTGCGAGCGGGAACGGTCCATCCACCATCGGGAGCGGGGCACGACGGGCAGGGCGAGCCGGATCGCGTCGGTGGGCGCGGCGTCCGCGCCGGTCTTGGCCTGGTAGATGCGGGCCGAGCCGAGGAGTGCGCCGGTCAGGCCGGTGGTCATCTCGTCCCACCAGCGGTCGAACTCGGCCCAGCCGTTCGGCGAGGCCGATCCACTTCGTAACCGGCGCGTGGACGCCTCGGGCGGCGCGGCGAAGACGACCGACACGTTGATCACGTCGTGGAGCCGCCGGGCGATCATCTGGAAGTCGGCGGTGGGGTGCTCCTGGGCCGCGAACGGCGTCTCACCGGCCCGCAGGGGCAGGACCTGCGGGAAGACCGCCGGAAGGCCGATGCCCGCGATCGGCACGGTCATGCCGAGCAGGTCGCGGCAGCGGGCCCACACCTCGCCCAGGTGCGTCAGCGCGTCGGCGGCGAGGGGTCCGTCGGCGGGCGCGTAAAGATGGACGACCAGTTCCTGGTCAACTAGCGTCCGGTCGCTCATCGTCCCTCCCGCCGACGTTCGAGGGCCGCAGCGAGTGGACGAGATGGTCACGCCGCTCCACGACCTCGGGCGGCGGGGCGACCACGGGAACGGCGCCAATGCGCGTGACCCGGGTGGGACCCAGGAGTTCCAGCGCGGCGATGGCGTCCCTGACGGCGTGGACGTCCCGGGCGGCGACGGCCACCGCGCAGGCGTCGAGCGCCTCCCGGACCCGTTCCCAGCGCGGAATCGACAATCGCCATTCCGGTAGGTCGTCCAGAACGTCCGCATCCCATTCGAAGTCGGATATTTCCACGGATGGCGACTCTAGTGGAACGATAATTCGCATGGCCGTGCACGGAAATGAGGTCAGACCGAATAGCGAATTCAGGCGGTAATGACGGTGATTCCGGCCTGGCGGAGCGCGGTCACCGTTTCGGGAGCGGTGCCCGTGTCGGTCACCAGGGTGTCGATGCGCGACAGCGGGGCGATCCGCACGGCGCTGCGCTGGGTGAACTTGGCGTGGTCGGCGAGCACGACGAGCCGCGCGGCGGCCGCGATCATGTTGCGGTCGGTCTCGGTCTCGGCCAGGTGGGCGCCCAGCATCCCGTACGCCGGATCGACGCCATAGGCGCCGAAGAACCCCACGTCGATGTGGACGTCGTTGAGCGCCTGCGTCGTCAGATGCCCCAGCAGCGACAGTTCGGCGTTGCGCAGGAGCCCGCCCAGCACGAGCACCTGCGCGGTCTCGGAGGCCGTGCCGATGGCGTAGGCGATGGCGATCGAATTGGTCACCACGGTCACGCCCGGAATCGCGACCAGATGGGGAACCATCTGTGCCGTGGTCGATCCGCCGGTCAGCAGCACGGCGCTGCCGGGCGTGACGAGCCTGACGGCCTCGGCGGCGATGCGCCGCTTCTCGTCGAGGTTGCGCACCGACCGTTCGGCGATCGGGCGTTCGTCGGGGGCCCCTTCGACCGCCATCGCGCCGCCGTGGACGCGCCGCAGGAGGCCGTCGTCGTCGAGGGCGTCGAGGTCGCGCCGGACGGTCGAGACGCTCACGTTGAGCAGCGCCGCGAGGTCGTCGACGCTGACGGTTCGCCGGGTGCGCACGTGGGCGAGCAGCTCGCCCCGGCGCTTCTCGCTCAGCATCACGCGATCATGATACACGCAGAAAACTTCACGAACTCTCACTTGACGGGACCAAACGGGCTTTCTACGGTCAAGGAGTGATAGTTCTGCGCGTTTCTGACCGTAAATGATCCTCACCGTCACGCTCAACCCGGCGCTCGACGTCACCTACCGGGTGGCCGCGCTGCGTCCGGGCGCCACCAACCGCGTCGGAGAGGTGGCGGTCCGCGCGGGCGGCAAGGGCCTTAACGTGGCCAGGGTCCTGCACGCCCTCGGCCACGAGGTGACCGCGCTCGGCTTCGCGGGCGGGCCCGACGGCGACCGCCTCACCGCCTCGGCCGGGCTCCCGGCCGCCTTCACCCCGATCGGCGGGGAGACCCGCCGGACCGTCGCGGTCGTCGCCGACGACGGGGTCACGATGCTCAACGAATCGGGCCCGCGCATCTCCGCCGGTGAATGGGCCCGGTTCCAGGCCGACCTCGCGGGACGGCTGCCGCGCGCCTCGATTCTGGTGCTGTCGGGGAGCCTGCCGCCCGGAGTGCCGGCCGACGCCTACGCCGTGCTCACCCGGCTGGCCGGTGAGGTGCCGGCGATCGTCGACGCCCAGGGCCCGGCGCTGGTGGAGGCGCTGGCCGCCCGGCCTCATGTGGTGAAACCGAATGTGGACGAGGTGCGCGCGACCTTCGGCGGCGAGGTGTCGCTCCGGGATCTCGGGGCACGGGCCTCCGTGGTCTCCGACGGGCCGCGTGGTCTCCACGCCGACACCGCGGAAGGCGGGTGGCGGGCGGTTCCCCCGTACACGGAAGGGAACCCGACCGGCGCGGGGGACGCGGCGGTGGCCGCCCTCGCGATGGGGCTGGCCGCGGGCTGGGACTGGCCCGAGACGCTGCGGCACGCCGCCGCACTGTCGGCCGCGGCGGTGTGCGCGCCGCTGGCCGGATCGTTCGACCGAGCCGCCTACCTGACCGGACTTCCGCGTGTGAGATTGGAGCGACGTGCTGACTCCCACCGCTGAGATCGTCGCCGCCGCCCGCGCCGCCGGGAGGGGTGTGGGCGCCTTCAACGTCATCCAGGTCGAGCACGCCCAGGGCATCGTGGCGGGCGCCGCCTGCGCCGGACTGCCGGTGATCCTCCAGGTCAGCGAGAACACCGTCGACTACCACGGCGGCCTGGCGGCCATCGGGGCCGCGTGCCTGGCGGTCGCCCGGGAGGCGCCGGTGCCGGTCGCGGTGCACCTCGACCACGCCACGCGGGGTGACCTGGTCGACCGGGCGGTGGCGCTCGGATTCGGGTCGGTGATGTTCGACGCGTCGGTGCTGCCCTATGACGACAACCTGGCGGCGACCGCCGAGGTGGTGCGGCGTTCGGGGGTGTTCGTGGAGGCCGAGCTGGGTGAGGTGGGGGGCAAGGACGGCGTCCACGCGCCCGGGGCTCGGACCGACCCGGGCGAGGCCGCCGCGTATGTCGCGGCGACCGGGGTGCACGCCCTCGCGGTGGCGGTCGGTACCTCGCACGCGATGCTGACCCGCGACGCCGCGCTCGACTTCGCGCTCATCGCCGAACTGCGCGCGGCGGTGCCGGTGCCGCTGGTGCTGCACGGCTCCTCCGGCGTCGCCGACGACGGGCTGCGGGCCGCCGTCGACGCCGGGATGACCAAGGTCAACATCGCGACCCATCTGAACAAGGCGTTCACCGGCGAGGTGCGCCGGGTGCTCGCCGCCACGTCGACCGTCGATCCGCGCGCCTATCTGCGGCCCGCGAGAGACGCCGTCGCGACGCAGGTCAGCCACCTGCTGCGGGTACTGGCAGGCTGATCGTCACCGACTGGGCGCGGTGGTCGGACAGCCCGCGCGGGTCGAGCAGGTCGTAGGTGTGGATCTTGGTTTTGGCGGCGAACGTCCAGTCGAGCTGCCAGAGCGGGAGCAGCCCGGCGTACCAGGAGGTCGGATAGATGGCGTCGGTGACCGTGTTCGCGCTGGTCATCCGGTCGAACAGCGGGCGCATCTCCCCCATCGCGCCGGTGCTGTTGAAGTCGCCGCTGACCAGGGCGGGGTTCGGGCGGGCGTCGAGGTCGGCGTGCAGCTCGCGGAACTCGCCGTCCCGGCGGGCGCTGCGGTCGCGCAGCCCGGCGAAGGGGTTCACGTCCAGGACCGCCTGCACCGGGATGTGGACGTTGTAGACCGACAGGGTCGACGTGCCGATCAGCAGGTCGGTGCGGAGGATCTTGGCCTGGTCGAACTCCTCCTGCCACGTCGGCCGGGGGCGCACGCTGGTGGCGGTGATCGGGAAGCGGGACATGGTGAGGAGTTCGCCTTCGGCGGCGATCTGGTATCCGGGGAACTCGCGCCGCAGGCGGGGCACGTCGTCGATCCGCAGGGGTCGGCTGTCCACCCAGTTCATGTACTCCTGGAAGAGGTAGACGTCGGCCCGCTGGTCTTTGAGGAAGCGGTAGAAGGCGTCGGGGTCCTCGTCCTGGTGCCAGTACTGGGTGTTCCACGAGAACACCCGGATCGCCCCGGCCGCCGGCTCGGGCGAGCCCCAGTTGAGGCCGCCGTGGCCGGCGCTCAGCACCAGCGATCCGGCCGCCAGGATCGTGGTGGCCCGGCGGAACCGCCCGGCCGCCAGGAGCAGCACCGGGACGACCAGATAGGCCACGGGCGGGATCAGGTCGGGGATCAGCCAGAGCCAGAACTCCCCCGACAGCAGGCGGTGGAGGACGACGAACCCCAGCCAGGCCGCCGCGGCGATCGGAGCCAGGCGGCCTGCGAGGGTCAACGGGTCAGCTCGGGTGTGCTTGATTCGTACATTCTCCGGAATCGCGGGGAGATCAGCCACTGCACGGCCCCGGCCGCGACACCCGCGATGATGACGAGGCTGACCACGAAGTGGACGACGACGAAGTAGGCGCCGAAGAGCGGGCACTTGCGGCCGAACACGAACCGGAACATGCCGAGGTCGCCGAGCGCCCACGCGGCCAGCAGCAGCGCGGGCACCACCACCGCGACCGGCCCGAACAGCAGCGGCGCGGGCAGGGTGAGCACCGTCAGCAGCGAGGCCAGCGACGCCCACGCCCGCGAGGCGGTCTCGTAGCCCTGTGCGAAGCGGCGCCTGCGCGCGTAGAGGGGGACGCGCAGGCGGCCGCGCTGGAACAGTTTGCGGAGCAGCGTCGGGAGTTCGCGGTCGTGGCCCATGCGGCCGTGGATGGCCCGGGTGATCCTCACCCGGTGGCGCTCGCTGAGCCGGCGGCCGTAGTCGACCTCCTCGGTGTAGCGCAGGTCGGGGTTGAACGGCCCGGTCTCGCGGAACACCGAGGCACGGATGGCGAACATCGCCGACCACAGGAACGACACGTCGCCCTCGGAGGCGACCGACCAGTAGTGGTGCTGGTGGGCGCGGTAGTCCTCGGTGCGGGTCGAGCGGATCAGCGGGTCGGGGTCCTCGATGCCGCAGACCGCGCCGAGCGACGGGTCGGCGTCCAGCAAGGCCACGCCGGTGGCGACCGCGTCAGGGGCCAGCGCGACGTCGGAGTCGACGAAGAAAAGGATCTCGCCGCTCGCCCACACGGCGCCCAGGTTGCGGGCGACGGCCGGGCCGCTGTTGCCCGGGGTGCTGATCACCTCCACGCCCAGCGACGCCGCGACGGCGGCCGAGTCGTCGGTGCTGCAGTCGTCCACGACGACGACCTCGAGCGGGGTGTGGGTCTGCTCCCGGATCGCCGCCAGGCACAGCGGCAGGAACCGGGCGTGGTTGTAGGTCGGGACGATGACGGTGACCAAGGGGGGTTCCATCGTGGTCAGGCCTCCGAGATGAGCAGTTCCTGCAGGTGGTGGGTGGACAGGCCGTCCGGTGAGCGCACGTCGTAGTGGTGTACGGCCAGGTCGGGTGAGGTGAAGGTCCAGTCCATGCGCCACAGGCGCAGACCGGCGAAGGACAGGGTCGCCGGGTAGCGGGGGCCTTCCGCGGCGGTGAGCCCGTCCATGGCGCGCAGGTGGCCCATGCCGGGCAGGGCGTTGAAGTTCCCCGAGGCCAGGATCGGGTTCGCGTTGGCGGCGATGTCGGCGGCGAGGGCGTCGAACTGGACCTTGCGCCCGGCGTCGAGCGTCTCGATCGCCTGGTAGAAGCGCGGGGAGAGCGGGCTCGCGCTCAGGTAGAGCATGTCGAACAGGTGCACGTTGTAGACCGAGACGGTCCGCCCGCCGAGGGTGAGGTCGGTGCGCAGCGCCGCGTGCCGCCAGTTCGGCGCGTACGGATTGAGCGCCTCCCCCACCGCCTTCTGGGCGGCCACCGGAAAGCGGGAGACCGTGAGCAGCCCGTCGAGCGCGACGATCTGGTAACCGGGGAACTCGCGCCGCAGCACGTCGGCGTCGTCGATGGAAGTGGGCGCGCCGGGCCCGCAGCCCGAGTGCTCCTGGAGCAGGTAGAGGTCGGCCTTCCGCTCCTTGAGGTAGCGGTAGAAGTGGCCGGGGTCGTTGTCGGTGTTCCAGCAGTAGGTGTCCCACGAGACCACCCGCACCGCGCCGGCCGGGACGGGACCGCCGCCCCCGCCGAAGTAGACCCCGGCCTGGGTCGCGCCGAGCGCCAGCGCCGCCGCGGCGAGCCCGGCCGTCCACCACCGCGTCGTGGCCGTGAACGGCACCGCGGCCAGCAGCAGCAGCGGCGTGGCGAGGAACAGCAGCGGCGGGATCACCAGGTCGGGGACGACCCACAGCCAGGTCCGCCCGCTGAACGCCCACCGCGCCGCGATGAGCACCAGAGCCGACGCCGCCAGGCTCACCACCGCCCGGTCGGGCCACGACGGAACCCGGCGCCGCAGCGCCAGCATCGGCACCGCCGCGACGACCAGCAGCGGGACGGCGAAGAACACCACCAGCGGCGCCCCGCCGCCCCACCACCAGAAGTCCCCGCTCAGCCAGTTGACCAGCGTGACCACCAGCCAGACCGCCGCGACGGCGACGGCGGTCCGGCGGACGATTCTGATCATGAGGGCCGGAACCAGAACGACGCGGGCAGGTAGTGCTCGGTGACCGACAGCCGCTCCCACAGGGGCCGCAGCAGGTCGCGCAGCGCCGGGTCGTCGTGGACGAACGCGCTGGGCAGTTCGACGTCGTGGCGGGCGGGGTCGCCGAGCAGGAAGGCGGCGAGCAGATACTGCTCGGAGTAGTGCCGCCAGCGCCACTCGGGCGGGTAGTCGAAGGGGAGCATGATGTCGTGCAGGTGCACCAGCACGCCGGGCGGCAGCAGCGGCAGCACCTCGAAGAAGAACACGGTCACGTCGGAGCCCATGAGCACCCGGTGAGACCCGTCGAGGAACACGATGTCACCGGGCTCCAGGTCGGCGAAGATCGCCAGGTCCGCGCGCTCCAGCGGGCTGCGGACGGTGACGTCGCACAGCGCGTCGACGTTCGCGCGGGGCGCCGGGTCGATCGAGGTGATCCGGGTGCGCAGGCCGTGGTCGTCGATGGCCCGGCGGGCGAACTTGGTCGAGTTGCCCGAGCCGATCTCGACGTACCGGCCGGGGTTGGTCTCGACGAGCAGGCCGTAGAGGCCGAGGGCGTCGAGCGGCGGCAGCCACCCGTTGTCCCAGTAGGGCGTGGTGCCCTTCGGCCGGTCGCGCAGCGGGATCTCGGCCAGGCTGGGCGCGAGGTCCGCGAACCGGCCGAGCCGGTCGGCGTACCGGGCCCGGTTCTTCTCTATCTGGACGGTCAGCTCCGGGTGCGCCGGCCTCCCGTGCCCGAAGCGCGGTTCCGGATGGATCGGGTGGTCGATGAAGATCGGGCGGCGCAGCCCGAAGGCCGACAGCACCGTCCCGTGCACGGCCGGATGCCGTTCCAGCCACGCGAGCGGCCGGTCGGCGAACGGGACGGCGCCGAGCATCCGCATCAGCGCCCCGGACACCGGCCCCGCCTGGACCTGCCGGGTGAGGTGCTTGAGCTGTGACGTCATGACGACACACCTTCCGTGAGAGGGGCGGTCCGCGACCGCCAGGCCAGGAACGCCAGGACGACGGCGGTCGCCCCGACGTCGACGACGGTGACCAGGACGCGGCTCAGCGCGACCAGGATGATGAGGGCGGGCCCGGTGAGCAGGGTGGCGAGGGTCAGCCCGAGCACGACCTCCCGGGGGCCGAGCCCCGAGGGCATCACCAGCGTGAAGATCCCGGCGACGGTGGAGAGCGCGAACCCGCCGACCCCCACCGACAGTGCCCCGGCGGGCGGGGCGCCGAGCGCGATCGCGAGCACGCCGACGTGCAGCCCGCTGATCAGCCAGCCGACGACCATCAGGCCGGTGACGGTGAACAGCGTCCGCCGCCCCGGCAGGGCCACGGGGTCTCCGCCGCCCCGGCGCAGGATCCGCTGGGCCGTGCCGAGCAGCCGTCCCAGCAATTGGGGCGCCGCCAGCGGCACGAGCGCGGCGCCCAGCACCGGCAGCAGCGCCCACCAGATCGCGTCGGCCGCCACCAGCCACGGCAGCGCGACCAGCCCGACCACGAGCCCGGCCACCACGCCGAGCCCCTGGGTCGCCACGAACGCCCCGGCCAGGCGCCCGGCGGGTTCGCCGAGCGAGCGGCCCATCGCCGCGTGGGCGACGGCCGGCCAGACCCCGCCGGGCAGATAGCGGGTGATGCCGGCCAGGAAGAACACCCGGGCCGCGACCGGGAGGGACAGCCGGGTGCCCAGGTCGGCCAGCAGCAGCCGCCAGCCGAAGAACCCGGGCAGGCCGCCGACCGACGCGAGGACAGCCGCCAGGATCGCGGTCGACCATCCGACCTGCCGCAGGCTGTCGCCGACGTCGTGCCGGACCCGCCAGAGCTGGTAGCCCAGGAAGGCCAGCACGAGCACGACGGCGGCCGTGCGCAGCACCGAGAAGACGCCGGCCCGGGTCACGCGGGCACCCGGGTGTACAGGCGGCGGAACGAGCGCGAGGTCAGCCATTGGAGGATGCCGACGCCCGCCCCGGCGGCGATGGTCAGGTTGATGACGAAGTGCATGGCGAGAAAGAACGCGGTGAAGGCGGGCCCCCGGCTGTTCAGGACGAACCGGTACATCCGCCGGTCGACCGCGACGAACGAGACGAACAGCAGCAGGGGCAGCACGGCCGTCCAGAGCAGGCCGGTGAGCAGCGGCAGCGGCGACGTGACCAGGGTGAGCGCGGCGGCCAGGCTGGCGCCCGACTCCGGCGACCCGATCACCCCGGCGGCGTAGCGCCTCTGGAGGAAGAACGGCACGTGCATCCGCGTGCGGGTGAAGACCTTCCACGTCGCGATCCGCAGCGTGGCGTCGTCGTCGTGGCGGCCGCGTACGGCCGAGGTGAGGACCACCTTGTAGCGTTCGGCGAGGCGTTCGCCCACGTCGGCGCCCTCCGACTGGGTCAGCACCTCGGTCCACGGCCCGACCTCGGCCCACACGGCGGCGGGCACCGCGATGATCGCGACCGGCAGGAACCCCGAGATCGGGCCCTCGGCGACCAGATACCAGTAGTGCCGGTAGAGGGTCCGGTATTCGCGGATCAGGTTGCCCCGGTTGAGCGGGATCGCCTCGTAGTTGCCACAGACCGCACCGAGTTCGGGGTCGGCGGCGAGCATCGCGACCGCCTCGGCGACGGCGTCCCGGGCGAGGGCCACGTCGGAGTCGAGGAAGAACAGCACCTCGCCCCGGGCGTGGTCGACGCCGAGGTTGCGGGCCACCGACACCCCCCCGTTCCTGGGGGTGCTGAGCGGCTCGATCCCGATCGACCGGGCGACGGCCACGGAGTCGTCGGTGCTGCAGTCGTCCACCAGGACGATCTCCACGTTCGGGTAGGTCTGCGCCAGCACCGACTCCAGGCACTGCCGGAGCACGGCGCCGTAGTTGTAGTTGGGGATGATCACGGACACCAGCGGTGTCATCGTTCACCAGCCTTTCGCGGGACGGCGCACCCATCCCGTGGCGGCCCCGGTGAGCAGGGCGGTGTGGACGAGGAAGTGCGTCGCGAGGAAGAACACCAGGAAGGCGGGCCCGCGCTCGCGCAGCACGAACCGCGCCAGCGGCGGATCGGCGCACGCGAACGCCAGGAAGAACAGGGCGGCCAGCGGCGGGACCGGCAGGGTGACCAGCGTGAGCGCGGCGGCCAGCACCCCGCCCGCCTTGTTGATCTTGAGTGCGCCGGGGCGCATCCGGTTGCGGGCCGAGAAGCGGAGGAACCGCGCCCGCTTGAACTGCTCGGTGAGCAGGGGCCACAGCCGGTCGGCCTCGTCGTGCCGGCCGGTGACCTCCCCGGACAGCCGGATGCGGTGGCGGGTCAGCAGGCGTTCGCTGTACTCGTCGTCTTCCGCGGCCCGCAGGTCGACGTCGAAGGGACCGGCCGCCTCGAACACCCGCCGGGGCAGCGCCGCCAAGGCGAAGACCGCCGTCGCGGTGAGACCGGCCCCCCGGCTGAGGGCGTGGTGCATGTGGAGGGTGCGGTAGACCTCGACGGGGCCGTCGTCGATGAGCGGCGCCTTGTCGTACACCCCGTAGACACAGCCGAGACCGGGGTCGGTGGCGAGCAGGCGCACGGCGGCGGCCACCGCGCCGGGCGCGAGCCCGACGTCGGAGTCGAGGAAGAACAGCACCTCGCCGTCGCTCACCGCGGCGCCGGCGTTCCGGGCCGCCGACACCCCCTGGTTGTACGGCTGTGCGACCACCCGGCACGGATACTCCGCCGCGATGGCCCGGGTGTCGTCGGTGCTGGCGTCGTCGACGACGATCACTTCGAGGGGACGGTGGGTCTGCGCCAGCGCCGACTCCAGGCAGAGCCGGAGCGTCTTGGCGGCGTTGTGCGCCGGAACGACGACGGAGACGAGGGTCATCGCGTCTCCTGGAGGAGGGCGGCGGCCAGCGCCGGGTTCCGGGCGAGCACGAGAGCGGTTCCGACCACGATCGCCAGCCCCGCCCCGGTGACCGCGAGCCCCCGGTCGCCGAGCAGCCCCCGCACCGGATCGCCCCCGCCACCCTCGACCAGCACCACCTGGAGGTAGCGGAACAGCGCGAACAGGGCGAACGGCGTGGCCAGCATCGTCACCACCGCCGCGTACGGCCCGAGCGGCGCCTCGGTCCGCAGGTAGAGCAGCCCCGCGACGGCCGACAGCACCGCCGCGAGCTGGAGCAGGTGATCGGTCAGCTCGACCGAGTAGCCGCGCAGCGCGGGCCGGTGGTCGGGCCCGCTCTCCACCAGCTCCCGGCGCCGTTTCCCGACGATGAGCAGCAGCGACAGCGCGAACACCGTCACCACCAGCCATCCGGAGACCGGCTCGCCGAGCGCGGCGTAGCCCTGCACGACCCGCAGCGCGAACCCGAGCGCGACCGCGCCCACGTCGATCAGCGGCACGTGCTTGAGCCGGCGGCTGTAGGCGACGTTCAGCACCACATAGGCGAGCAGCGGCCAGTAGGGGCGGCCCGGCCCGGCCGCGATCAGCAGAGCGAGCACCACCAGCAGCGCGGTGCGGAGCAGGTGGGCGGTCCGCACCGAGATACGCCCGGCGGCGATCGGCCGGTGCCGCTTGACCGGATGCAGCCGGTCGCGGTGCCGGTCGGCCAGGTCGTTGCCGATGTAGACGCAGGCCCCCGCCAGGATGAACCCGGCGACGGCCCAGCCGACGCGGCCGAGGGCGCCGAGCGTCCAGTCGCCGGTGTCCAGCAGCGGCAGCGGGACGAGCAGCAGGCTCTTCACGCTGTGCCGGGGCCTGATCAGCGCCAGCAGGTCACGGAACCGTCCCGCCGTGGCCGGTGGGGCCAGTGCGGGTTCGATGACACGCATACGCACCTCTCAGAAGAGGAACTTGGCGAGGGACAGCGCGCCCTGGCGCCAGGCGTCGCGGCTGGTCCGCCCGCCGGTCTTCTCCCTGGCGTTCGGTCGGGCGTGCTCCTTCCACCAGGCGAAGGTGCCGAGGATGGCGTCGCGGTTGGAGAAGCGCGGCGCGAAGCCGAGCCGGTCACGGGCCTTGGCGATGCTGACGTGGGAGTCGTCCAGCAGCTTGTACAGCAGCCGGTCGTACACCGGGGACAGGCCGGTGCGACCGAGCAGCCGCAGCATCGCGAGCGCCGGGGCGGCGGGCAGCGGCACCACCTTCTTGCCGTGACCGGCCGCGTCGAGCACGGCCTGGAAGTCCTCCCGCAGGGTGGCGAACTCGGCGGCGGCGATGTTGTAGGTGTCGTTCGCGACGTCGTCGGGGGCGTCGAGGACGAGCAGGATGGCGTCGACGAGGTCGTCGATGGCGAGCATCTGGATGCGGGCGCCGCCCTTGCCGAGCATCGGGAAGCCGTGCCCCTCGTCGGCCCACTCGAAGAGCATCGCGAACAGGCCCATGCGGCCGGGCCCGAGGAAGGTCTTCGGCCGGACGATCGGGACGCAGAGGCCGTCGGCGCGGAACTTCTCCGCGATCTCCTCCGCCGCCGTTTTGGCCCGGCTGTAGGGGTCGACGGGCTCGCGGGGGTGGTCCTCCGGGGTGGGGACCAGCTTCGGGAGGCCGTACACGGCGGTGGACGAGATGTGCACCACGCGCGGGACGCCCGCGTTCCTGGCGGCGGTCAGCACACTGCGGGTGCCCTCGACGATCACGCTGTGGATCTCGTCGTCGGGATAACTCGGCAACGCGGAGGCGCAGTGCACGACGGCATCGGCCCCGGCCAGGAGTTCGGTCATCCGAGCGGTGTCCCGAATGTCGGCCGCGATTCCATCGGGGCCCGGGTTCAGGTCGACCCCCGTCGCCTCGATACGACGGAGCAGGGTCGAGCCCAGCATGCCCGCGCTGCCCGTGACTACGATCCCCATCGTGGTGCCACCTTCTCCTTGACGAATCGGGTCACCAGGCGGAAGAGGCCCTGGGCGAGGGTCTGGTCGAGGCTGTCGAGGAAGTACTCGACGTCGGCCTCTTCGACCACCAGCGGTGGCGCGGCCACCATCGGGTTGCGGCCGTTGAGGGTGTAGTAGGCGTAGATCCCGTGGTCGCGGTAGAGCGCGTCGATGACGGCGCAGGTGATCAGCTTCACCCGGAAGTTGGGGTCGCGGGCCAGCCCGACCGGCGCCAGCTTCGCGGCCAGGTCGAGGATCTTCGGGCCGCCGTCCAGGAAGATCCCGTAGAGCGCGCCGGCCCCCCTGACCTCGGCGATCGTGTCGGGATGGGTCTTGCGGAGCCGTTCCAGGCCTGGGGCCAGCACGCGTTCGATGGCCCGCGCCCGCGCCGGGTAGTCGTCGTCGACGGCGATGTTGACGGCCTCGATCGCGGTGGCCGTCTCCTCGCCGAAGCCGTAGTAGGTGGTGCTGGTGCTGTTCAGCAGGGAGTCGCCGAGGTTGTCGTACGCCTTCTTGAACACCGGTTCCCGCGCGATGTAGGCGGAGATGGACGACTTCCCGCCGCCGAACGACTTGGAGGTGGTGACGACGTCCGGAACGAGCCCCGGATAGCGCATGAAGTAGAAGAGGCTGCCGGTCTTGCCCCAGCCCGTGTAGATCTCGTCGAAGATCAGCACGATGTCGCGGGCGTCGCAGAGCGCGCGCAGCCCCCGCAGGAACTCCTCGGAGCAGGCCGTCATGGTGGACGCGCTGAACGGTTCGATGAGGATCGCGTACACGTCGTCGTCGGCCATCCTCCGGACGGCGTCGAGGTCGCCGTAAGGGAAGACGTCCACGCCCGAGATGCCGGGAAAGGTGAAGTTCTGGTGGGCGCCGGTGAGGCTGCCGGAGCCGAGCAGCTTGCCGTGGAAGGCGATGTCGGCGCGCAGGATCCGCTTGCGCCGCCCCCGGTGGTATTTGTACGCCAGTTTCACCGCCCCCTCGACCGCCTCGGCGCCGGAGTTGGGGAAGAACGACATGTTGAGGTCGCCGGGCAGGAGTTGCGCGAGGTTGTGGCCGAGCGCCGCGACGTACGGCGAGAAGTAGGTCTTGTGCACCTCCATGCGCTGCCGCTCCTGGAACCGCTTGCGGGCGGCCAGGATGCGAGGGTGGTTGTGGCCGTGGTTGAGCACGCCGACCCCGCCGGTGAAGTCGAGGATCCGCCGCCCGGACCGGGTCCAGAGCCAGGCGCCCTCGGCCCGTTCGACCAGCTCCCGGCCGAACCCGAACGACGTCATCAGCGCGACCTGACTGCGGTTGACGTGCCGGCGATACAGGTCGTGGACGTCTTCCGCGCTGAGCTGCTCACACGCGTCGATGCTTATCAAATCGGACATGCCGAACACTGTGGGAGCGCCCCATCAAGCCCCGGTAAAGGCGCTGCTTAACAAAGACGGCTTATCTGATAAATGGAACATGAAGTCCCATTATGCGAACATTATGTGGTATTGCCGGTCTATGCGGTTTCGTGTCCTCGGCACACTCGAAGTCCGCTCCGACGATCACGGAGTGGTCCGGCTCGGTGCGGCCAAGCAGCGCGTCCTGCTGGCGGTCCTGCTGCTAAACGTCAACCGTCCCGTCCACGTCGACCGTCTCGTCGACGCGTTGTGGCCGCACCACCCCCCGCGCACCGCCGCCGTCGCCCTGCGGACCTACGTGTCGGCGCTCCGCCAGGTCCTCGGCCTGGCCGGACGAGTGGCGACCCCGCTGCTGTCCACCGTTCCGGGCGGCTACGAGATCCGCCTGTCCGCAGCCGACCTCGACCTGCTGACCTTCGAGGAGCTGGCCGCCCAGGGGCAGCGCGCCCTGACCGCGGGCAGACCGGGCCTGGCCTCGGAACGCCTGCGCGGCGCCCTGGGCCTGTGGCGGGGGCGTCCTTTCGAGGACGTGGCCCTGGACCCGCGCATGGGCGCGGAGCTGATCCGCTTGGAGGAGCGCAAGCTGGCCGTCCAGGAGACCTGGGTGGAATCGCAGCTCGCGCTGGGCCACCACGGCGACCTGCTGCCGGAACTGGGCGCCCTGGTGGCGGAGCAACCCCTGCGGGAGGGCCTGCACGCCCACTGGATGCTGGCGCTCTACCGCTCCGGCCGCCAGGCGGAGGCGTTGCGCGCCTACCGCGACCTGCGGCACCGGCTGATCCTGGAGCTGGGCATCGAACCCAGCCCGCCCCTGCAACGCCTGCACCACCAGATCCTCGGAGGTCACGCCGACCTGGCCGCGCCATCGGGCTCCCGGGCGTGGGTCCCGAAGGCGCTCCCCCGCGACATCGCCAGCTTCACCGGCCGGACCACCGAGATGGCGTTCCTGCACCGCATCGTGTCCGACCCGCCCGGCACCCCGGTGATCGGCGCCATCGACGGCATGGCCGGGGTGGGCAAGACGACTCTGGCCGTCCACGCCGCCCACCACCTGGCCGACCAGTACCCCGACGGGCAGCTCTTCGTCGACCTGCGCGGCTTCACCCGGGGCGGCTCGCCGATGGACCCGGCCGACGCCCTCGACCAGTTGCTCCGGGCCCTGGGCGTCCCCGCCGACCGGATCCCCCACGATCCGGACGCCCGCGCGGCGTTGTACCGGACGTGGCTGGCGGGCAAACGCGTCCTCGTCCTGCTGGACAACGCGGCGACGGAGGCCCAGGTGCGCCCGCTGCTTCCCAGCTCACCGAACTGCCTGGTCCTGATCACGAGCCGCCGCCGACTGGCGGGCCTGGAGGACATCTGCTTCCTGTCCCTGGACGTGCTGCCGCACGCCGACGCGGTGACCCTGTTCGCCCGCACGGCCGGAAGCGGCGACACCCCCGGCCTGCTCGACGAGATCGTGGACCTGTGCGGCCGATTACCCTTGGCGATCAGGATCGCCGCCGCCCGATTACGCATGCGCCCCAGCTGGACCCCCGCCCACCTCGCCGACCGCATGCGCGACCACCGGCACCGGCTGAGCGAACTGGAAGTCGGCCCCCTGAGCATCGCCGCCGCCCTCGACCTGTCGTACCACCACCTGACCCCGAACCAGCAGGACATGTACCGCCTGCTCGGCCTCCATCCGGGGCCCGACATCGAGCGCTACGCGGCCGCCGCCCTGGTCGGAACCACCCCCGAACACGCCGCTCGTCTCCTGGACGATCTGGTCGACGCCCACCTGCTCCAGGAGCCGGTGCCGGGGCGGTACCGGTTTCACGACCTGCCCCGGGCGCACGCCTCGGCGACGCTGGCCGACGAGGACACCGACCTGGACCGGCGGGCGGCCCTGACCCGCCTCTTCGACCACTACATCCGCACGGCGTCGACCGCGGTGACGCAGCCGTGGCTGGACGACGAACTGATCAACCTGCTGGCCATCGCCATGCACGCCGCCCGGCATGGATGGCCGGCCCATGCGCTGAACCTGTCCGCCACCATCCACCGGCATCTGCACGAACGCGCCCGCCCCCGGCACCGGACCACGGTGCACGCCGTCGAACTGGCGACGCTCTGCGACCTGGGGGACGACCATCTGGCGAAGGGACGGTTCGGCCCGGCGGCCGAGTATTTCGAACGGGCGCTGCGCATCGCCCATCCGGTGGCGGTGATCCCGGACGGGCGTCCCCGGTCGTGAAACCGGCCGGGGACGGCCGCCTCACTCAGGTTCAGGCCCGGGTCAGGTCCCAGGCGATGGCGACGGTCGTCGTGCCGGACTTGCCGTAGGTGGCGATCCGGAGCGACGTGCCGGGCACGCACGTGTACGTGCCCTTACGGGGGATCGCGCCGAGGTCCTCGTTGCGGGCCACCGCGTTGCGGAGCGGGCCGGTGAAGCCCTTGCCGCCGACGCGGATCAGGGTGGCACCGCCCGTGCCGGTCCGGGGCTTGAGGGCGACCTTGCCGTGGAGGTTGGGCCCGTAGCCGCCGAAGGTGTAGGTGTAGGTGTCCGCGCCGCTCATGGTGAGAGACCCGTTCGCGCCGGTCAGGGAGGCCGACGTGCCGAAGTCGTAGGCCACGATGGCCCGCTTACCCGACGGCGTGATCGTCATTCTGGTTCCGGCGCCGCCCTCGACCGAGTAGGCGACCTTCTTGCCCGCGACGTCGGCGGTGGCCCGCGCCACCGTCCACGATCCCGCCCAGCAGGGGCCGTTCGCCGCCGGGGCGGCGTGGGCCGTAGCGGGCAGCATCACGAAGGCCGCGGCCACGGTGGCCGCCGCCATCTTCTTGTACATCGTCTCTGCTTTCGCGTAGGTGGATGTGAGCTGCGGGCTGCTGCTAACTATCGGGGCGCAAGGTAACGAATGGGACAACTGAGACGATTCGGTTGGACCGTGCCACCGAAGTGTTGCGGTGGCGCTATCGCCCGATCATGGGAAAAAGGCGAGCCTTCCGACCGTGAACACCTTCCACCGGCCCGAGGTCCGCGAACTCGCCGACGTCTGCGCCGCCTGGACCGCCCGCCGCGACCTGCGCCTCCACCTCGACGACGACCTCCACACCTGGGCCGCGACCGTCTTCACCGCCATGGGCCCCGACGGCGTCAACCCCACCTTCGACCCCGCCCGCAGCCGGATCACCCCCGGCTCCGCCTTCCACCTCCAGGTCACCGACGCCCTCGGCGACGTCATCGCCTGCGGCGCGGGGAGGCTCTTCGTCACCGACGACTTCGCCCCGCTGATCGGTTCGCTCGGCCTGTGGTTCGACCCCGTCCCCGAAGGCATGAGCGCCGGGACGACACCGGACCTCCCCACCCTGTCCGGCCGGATCGGCCATGTCGGCGGGTTGTGGGTGCATCCGCGCCTACGGGGCTCGGGGCTCTCGCTGATGCTCGCCCGGCTGATCCGGGCCGTCGCCCTCGACCGGTTCGACGCCGGCTGGGACACCTGGATCACCTTCCGGCGCGGCACCGGATCCGCCTACGGCACCGCCACGACGGTCCTGTGCGTCGACGGCTTCTTCCCTCCACGCAACCGCCCCGAGCAGGTCTTCCTCAGCTACGCCACCGCCGCCCAGGTGCTCGGCGTTGTCAGGGAGACCGTCGACCTCCTCCGCGACGACCTCTACACGGTGGTGTGACCATGGACGACTGGCGCCCCGAGCTCATCGACGACCGCCGCGCGGTCAAGGAACTGCTCGAATCCGGTTCCGTACGCCGCACGCTCGACACCCTCACCGCCCCCGCCGACCACGGCACCTGGATCTGGTACCCCTGGTCAGCGGTGCTGGTCCGCACCCACCCCGCCGAGGAGTTCCGGCGCCTGCGAACCGACCGCAACCGCAACAAGATCACCGTGGACGAGCAGCAGGAGCTCGCCAGGATGCGCATCGGCGTGGTCGGACTGTCGGTCGGCAACGGCACCGCGGTCACCCTGGCCATGGAAGGTGTCGGAGGCACCTACAAGATCGCCGATTTCGATCGGCTCGATCTGACCAACCTCAACCGCATCCGCGCCGGGCTCCCCGATCTCGGGCTGCACAAGACGGTCGTGTCCGCCCGGCAGATGTTCGAGCTCGACCCCTACCTCGACATCGAACTCTTCTCCGACGGCATCCACGACGGCAACCTCGACGACTTCCTCCTCGGCGGCGGCCGGCTCGACCTGGTCGTCGAGGAGTGCGACGACCTCTACGCCAAGGTCGCCGTGCGCGAACGGGCCCGCGCCCACCGCATCCCCGTCCTGATGAGCACCAGCGACCGGGGCATGCTCGACGTCGAGCGGTTCGACCTCGAACCCGATCGGCCGATCTTCCACGGGCTGCTCGGTGAGGTCAGCGCCGACGAGCTCAAGGACCTGGAGCCCAAAGACAAGATCCGGTTCGTGCTGAACATGTTCGACGAACTCAGCCCGAGGATGAGGGCCTCGCTGCCCGAGGTCGGCAAATCGCTCGGCAGCTGGCCACAGCTCGCCTCCGACGTCGCGATGGGCGCGGGGGCCGTCGTGGACACCGCGCGCCGGCTGCTGCTCGGCGAACCCGTCCTCTCCGGGAGGTACCACCTCGATCCGGCCACGCTCGTCACCGAGGAGACCCGCCTGCACGGATGATCCGCTCGAACGCCTCCGGGGTCACGATCGGGATCCCGTAGGCGCGGGCCTTGCGGGCCTTGCCCGACAGACTGTCGGGGTCGGCGGCGACCAGCAGGCGGACCTTCTTCGTGATGTTCCCGTGCGGGACCATCGCCGCCTCCCGCGCCCTGTCCTCCCAGTACTCCCGTCCTTCGTCCATCTCCCCGGTGAACACCACCAGGTCCCCCGGACGGAGCCGGAAGCGTTCCCGCACCTCGGCAGGGGTGGCGGTGCTGGCCAGCAGCACGTCGACCCGGGCGCGGGGCAGGTGCAGGAGGTCGGCGACGCGGTCGAGTTCGCCGCGTTCGTCCGCGGTCACCACGCCGTCGGCCAGCGCGGCCGCGGCCAGGGCCGACAGGTAGTCGTTGTGGAGGCGGTCGAGGTCGCCGCGCGACAGGTCGAGGCGGGTGGCCAGATCGACGAGGGAGTCGGCTTCGGAGGCCGAGATGCGGTGGTCGAGCAGGGCGCGGTCGAGGAGAGCCAGATAGGTGTCGGCCTCCTCCCGCGCGACCGGGCGGGGCAGCCGGTCGACCAGGCGGCCCAGGAAGTGGACGTTCCTCTCGGCCGCCACGCCCCGTCGCGCCAGCGGGGCGTCGTATTCGAGGAGGTCGGGCCAGGTCAGGGCGGGGTCGGCGGTCCAGGGGCCGCCACCCGACCGCAGGAAGTGGCGTAACAGACCGGCGGCGGCGTGGGCGTCGGCCAGCGCCTCGTGGTGATTGGCGAGCGGGATTCCCGCCATTTCACAGCAGCCGGCCAGTGTGCGGGGTGGCCCGGGGAGATGGTGGGCCGATTCACGCATGGTGCAGACCCCTTCCGCGTACGGAAGAAGCGCGCCCGACCGCTCGAATTCCGACCGGAGGAAGTCCCAGTCGAAGCGCAGATTGTGGGCCACCGGGACCCGGTCCCTGAGTAACGCCATCAGGGTGCCGGAGACGTCGGCGAAGGTGGGGGCGTGCCGGATGTCCGCCGAGGTGATGCCGTGGATGTGCTGAGGGCCCAGGTCACGCTGGGGGTTGACCAGGGTGGTCCATTCGCCGGTTATGTCGCCATTTGTCGCGAGGTGGACGACACCTATTTCCACCACCCGGTCCTGCCATGAGGGGCGAAGGCCCGTGGTCTCGACATCGATGACGGCATAACCACGCATGCCCGGAAGCGTTTCATTACTGCGACGCCCGCCCCGGCGGAGTAATGGTCTTGTTATTCGCGAAGCCGTAAAGCAAAAAAGAAAGCCGCGCGGCCCTGAGCGGCCGCGCGGCCCTGTTCCTGTACGGCTTGTTCCTGTACGGGTTTACCTGCGGACCCGGCCCCGGCGCCAGGAGCCGCCGTTGCCGACGCTCGCGGTGCCGATGCCGGCCTGGTGGAGTGCCAGCAGGCACAGGCCGAGCGCGATGAGCGCGGTCAGGCCGATGCCGATGTCGGCGTTGAGAAGGTCGAGGAGGAAGGCGATCCCGAAGATGACCGCCGCGGCGATGGCCAGCATGTGACTTATCCCTTCAGCCGGTCGAACAGGTCACGGTATTCGCGCAGGGCGAGCCGGAGCTGCTCCGTGTCGTTGGTTCCGGAGTTCTTCCACTGGTCGACCAGCGACTGGCGCTTGCCGGTGAGCGCACTGAGCGCCTCGTCGATCAGCACGTCGGCCTTCTCGACCGATTCGCGCGGGTCGTCGACGAAGGCGGCCTTGATGTCCCGCCACCGCTCGTCGAAGTCGATGTCCTCGACCGTGGTGGTCTCGGCCCTGTCGAACTCGCTCTTGTCGAAGCCGGTCTCCCGGACGTCGGCCAGGTCACCGGTGGTGTCGCGGTGCGCCTCGTCGGCGGCCTCCCGCGAGGTGAAGGCGGCGTCCCCGGCCACCCCGACAGGGGCGGATTCGGCGTTCAGGTCGTCCTCGTCCTTGTCCTTGTCCCAGGTGCCGTCGGCGTTCCGGGGCTCCGGGACGATCTCGGAGGCGACCAGCTTGTCGTCATGCCGGCGCTCGTCGGCCAGGACGTCGTCCTTGTCGAGTTCGGCGGCGTTCTTCCGGTCGAAGGGGTTGTTCGTGATCATCAGCGATCGGCCTCCTTGCGGGGAGTGTGGGCGTGCACGTCGTCGTCGAGCAGTTCGTCGAAGAGGGAGCGGTAGTGGACCATGGCCTGGCGGAGATCCTCCGTCGTGGCCTCCTGACGGGCGGCCCGCCCGCTGATCTGATGGGCCTGGCGGTAGCGGTCGAGGGTCCCGGCGTGTCCGACGGACAGCACGTTCACCCGCTCCTCGAACTGCTCCGTCGGGTAGCCCCGGTCGGCCATGACGGCGGTGACCAGGGCGTCCGCCTCGGTGACGGCGAAACTCGGCGCGTCGACGAAGCGTTCCTGCACCTCCCGCCACTTCTTCGCGTACGTCTCGCGGGCCTCACCGTCGAGGGGCCGAATGTCGAGATCGGCGTACCGCGCCTCTCGATTCAGCAACTCCTGCTCGGCGTCCCTGCGGCTGTCGGTCTCCTGGACGACGCGGTCGTACTCGGGGCCGAATCGGTCCTGCAAGTGGCGCCGCCGACTCTGGCCCGCCACGACGTATCCGATGGCTCCCAGCGCCACGACGACGGCTACGACCACGACCACCCATGCGATGGCGCTCATGTCTGCCTCCGGCTGTCTGTTTGGTGTTCGACAGTCCGGACTGCCCTCGAAATGAGGGGCTAACCTCCAAATCGCCGGGTAGGTGAGGTGACCATGGGATTCGCAGCCAGCGTGGCATTCATGGCGTTAGGGGCGGTCCTGGCGTTCGCCGTGAAGTGGGAGGCGCCGGGATTCGACCTTCAGGCACTCGGTTGGATCTTGATGTGCGTCGGCGTGATCAGCGGCGTGGTGACCACGCTCCTGAGCCGCCGCCGGCCGAAGGACCAGATGGTCGAGGGCGACCTGGTCAACACGGTCGACATGCGCGACAGGACGCTCTAACCGAGCCTGCTCTTTGCCGCCTCAAGGACTTTTTCGATGTGCGACGGCTCTTGGACCTCGACCTCGTAGAACCCTTTCTGGGGGTCGTAGGCGATGTCGAGACCGTTCTCGACCAGCCTGGTCGCCCACCTGAGGGCCGTGTTGATCTTTTCTTTCTGGACGTGCTTGCCTTGGGCTGCGGCGGAGAGATTGCGCAGGTTGGTGGCGGGGCCCGACTGGGAGTGGGACCTGGCGAGCTTCCAGGGGAGGGCGGCGGAGTGGTCGGTCATGGGCTTGGACAGGCCTGCGGAGCGCTTGGCCTGGAGGATGCCCGACTCGGTGACACCGAAGTGAGCCGCCAGGTCGGCGGTCGACCATCCCTTGGCCGCCAGCCTCGCGAGTTCGGCCTGATCGACCTGAGGACGCCTACCCATGATCGCCACACTACGTGTCGGTGCACGCGGGGCGCGAATCTGCGCTAAGGTTGTTCCGTGCCTGAGGGGCACGAAGCAGGGAACGGGACGTAGCGCAGCTTGGTAGCGCACTTGACTGGGGGTCAAGGGGTCGCAGGTTCAAATCCTGTCGTCCCGACCAGTTTTAGCTGGTCGTAAGGGGTTTCGGAGTAATCCGAGGCCCCTTTTCCGCTTTCGGGAGCCAAACGGGGAGCCAGTGGGTTACGCGGATGTGCCGCGCTTCTTGAAGATCTCGTCCATTGCCTCGACGCCCTTGGTGAGTGCGGCAGGGCAGGCAAAGACAGCAGACGCCGGGCGACGGCGTACACCGTAGACAAGATCACAAAAGATGATCCCAGACGACCCGAACCAGCTTCTGGCAACTCTCGGCCCGTCCGCCTCACCGAAGATGGGCTCTGCGCTGGAAGTTAATCGAGTTCTTGAGCCCTACGGGGCACGATCATCATCGCGTTCGGCCTCCGTCGGACACCCGAGCCCGTCCCGGCGCCGACCACCGTCGAGACCACGGCCTGACCGCGACCTGCCGTCCGCGTGGTCAGGGCTCTGCGGGCTCCGGATAGTCGGGGTCCCAGCGGCTCTTCCGCAGCAGGGTGGTCAGCGCGCGGCCGGTGCCCGGCGCAACCTCCCTGGCCGGGGCGAGCCGGTCGTTCAGGTCGCCGACATGCAGGTCGACGGTCGCCTCCACCAGCTCCGCCAGCGCGGTGGCCGCCGCCCGCGCCTGCGACCAGCCCGTCCCGAACAGGACGGCCCCGATGACCGCGCCAGGCCACCACCACAGGGCCAGCAGCAGATAGAGCGACGACCAGCCGACCAGGCGCGCGGCGGTGGCCAGCGACTCCCGCGCGGCCCCCACCGCGAGCCGGGGCTCCTCCGGCACGATCAGCCACAGGCGCGGCCAGCAGGCGTCCAGATCCAGGCCGTACGCCTCCTCGACGCGCACCCGAGGCACCCGGAGGCGATCGCCGATCCAGCAGGGTCGGTCGGGTTCCCGCAGGCAGATGCGGTCGGCCTGGGCGATGGCCCGGGCGGCGGCGCCTGCCGTGGTGGCCGACTCGGCCCGGCTGACGGCACGTTCCCAGCGTCGGCGGCGCAGTGTCACCAGCCAGCGGGCCGGAGCGCAGGCGCCTTGGATGGTCCACAGCCACTCCACCGCCCGCCCGAGGGCGCTCGCGGCGAGCCCGACACCCACCGCGCTCAGCGCGCAGACCACCATGATGAGCACCAGGCCGCCGACCGTACGGATTCCCGGGTCGATGGACCAGGCGGTGATCTGCCGTCCCAGCGGCGCCGGGTCCAGCGCGTGGGCATGCCCCAGCTGCCATGCCGTGATCACGGCCGCCAGGAACAGGAGGCCGGGCAGGGCCAGGAGTCCGACCCAGCGTTCGGCGATCTTCTTGCCGATCTCGCCGAGAAAGCCGGTCATGGCGTCAACGGCCGGGCCACGAGTTCAGCGCCGGTGATCTCGCACACCGGGGTGGGCTGGCCACGCCGTACCAGCCCGTGGCCCGAGCAGCGCCCGTCCGGGCAGTTCCACCACCGCGCCGCGCCCGCCGCGCCCCGCGCGCCGGGCAGCGGGCCGTATCCGCGCTGCGCCGCCGGGTAGAAGCCCAGTCCGTCGGCCGCCTCGAACAGCCGATTCAGCTCGTCGAGTTCTCGTTCCGGGTGGGGGCTGCGTCCCGCCCGCAGCCTGTCGAGCAACTCCGCCCCACCGACGGCGGAGGCCTGCTCCACGAAGGTGGGATCGTCGAGCTCGCGACACAGGGCGGCCAGCTTCTCCGGCAGACCGAGATTCATGAAGCACTCCTTACGTGCCCATATGGATATGCGCGGCCCACAGGGTGGGCAGGTGAGGGTAGCGGTCTCTGATCACGCGTGTCGCCCGATGCAGGCAGCGCCCGGAACGCGCCGGATCGGACCCGTTCGCCACCAGATCCTCATAGACTCCGGTGGCGATCTCCGCGGCGACCGCGTCGTCGATCTCCCACAGTGTGCCCACCACATGCGGGTATCCCGCCAGCTGGAACGCGGTGACGGCGTGCACGCACTCGTCGGCCAGCTCAGGCGCGGTGACTGCGGTGCTGCAGGCCGACAGGTAGGCGAACTCGCACTCCTCCAGCCGCAGCCGCGAGACCTCCAGCACGGTGAGCGGCCGCCGCGCGTGGTCGTGGACCAGCAGCTGACTGCCGGATGGGTCGTCCGGATCGAAGGCGGCATGGCAGGCGAAATGCACCCAGGACCCCTCCGGAAGAAGTGCCAGCACGGCATCCCGGGTGGCACCCTCGCCGACCAGTCCATCCATGTCGGGAAAGAGCCTGGTGAGCTCGTCGAGCTCGCGCCGCGCCCCCGGCAGGTCGGGCTCGCCGGGGGTGCACGGCATCGCGACCGCCAGCATCTGCGGCCGCCCCGTCCGCTGCCGGGTGGCCTTGGTCCGGGCGTGCGCCAGTCCCCGTACGGTCGCGCTGTAGGAGGACGCGACCCGATCGATCACGGTACGGCGCCCGGCCCCCGGCGCGTCGAGATGGTGCCCCGCCGCGTGCAGCGGGAAGTAGGCCAGCGCCCCACAGGGCACCCACCAGATGCGGCCGTAATCCTCGCCATCGTCCGGGCAGCCGGTCATCCCGAGTCGCTCAAGCACCGGTCCGGTGACCGTGTCCCAGAGCCAGGCCAGGGTGGCGTGCATGACCTGCTCGGCGTGGCGGCGCTCACTCCCGCCGAACGACGTCCGGCCCAGCGCCTCGTGCATCGCGTCGAGCCGGTCGTAGACCTCGGCGGCGGCAAGGCCGGGGAGCTCCTGAACCCGCACCCCCTCGGTGGTCAGGATCAACGCGTCACACCGGTAATCGCTCATGTTGATCATGACGATCGGCCCGTCCTGCGCTTGCTCGACGAGCTGGGCCGCCTCCGGGGGCAGCAGGAACCGGTCCAGGCCGGGCAGCGTCCGGACCCGGGCGACCAGCGCGGTCAGCTCCTCGGCCAGTTCACGCCGGCGGTCAGCGGTGTCCTCGTTGAGGCTCGCTCTTTCGTCGGCGTCCAGCCGGCCGCACAGGTAGGAGAACCGTTCCGCGAGGTCAGCATCCCTGTCCCGCAGGTCGGTCAGATCGGTACGGGCCTCCAGCGACTGCGCGAGCAGCACACCCCGGCCTGTTTCGAGCAGTTCGACCGCTTCCTCGGGCCGACCGGCCTCAATGGCGCAGGCCGCCGCGTCACCGGCGAGGCGCGCGTACTCGGCCATCCAGTGGGTCGCGTCGGCCCGGACGAGCGCACGGGCGGCCAGGCCCGGCAGCAGCCGGACGGCGAGGGCGTACCCGCGTGCCGCACGGTCGGTCTGGCCGAGGCTCATGGCGAGCCTGCCGCAGCCTCTGGCCGCCTCGACCCGGATCATGGGCCGGGCGCTCCCCGTGGCGGCGGCCGCCTCCAGCAGGCCGATCGCCTCGTCCACGAGCCCGTCGTCGTCGGTCGCATGCCCCAGCGTGGTCAGTGCCCGAGCCAAATTGACCTGGCAGAGCGCCCGGTAGTAGTCGTGCTCCGCGACCTGCTCGACCGCGCGGCGACCGGCCGCGACCGCCGCCTCCAGCGCCTCCGTCTCACCGGTGCGATCGAAGTACTCCAACCACGTCGCGGCCAGATTCGTCCATGCCCCGGCCCGTTGCCAGCCGTGGATCGCGTCGACCGCCAGCCGGTTGCAGTCGATGGCCTGACGCAGCGTGGCGATATCGCCGGTGCTCGCGGCCTTCGCCTCGAACGCGACGGCGAGGTTGGTCAGGAACAAACCCCAATTGGGGTGATCCGCGGGAGTCGCCTCCACCACCGCACGGCCGATCGAGATCGCTTCGTCCAGCGCGGTGGAGTCACCCGTCCGGTCGAAGCGCGCTTTCAGCTGTACGACGAGAGCCGACCGGTACTTCGCCAGGTCGGGATTGCCCTCCGGCGTGGCGGCGACCACGACGCGACCGGCCTCGATGGCCTCCGCGAGCGCGCCCAGGTCGCCGGTCTGCTCGAATTGGGCCTGGAGCATGAGGCTGACACTGTAGAGACAGGCCTGCCAGAGCACGGTGTGCGGCGGTGCTGCGTCCACCGCCCTGCGTGCCGTGGCGATGGCCTGGTTCAGGGTGGCCTGTTTTCCTGTGCGCCCGAACTGTGCGTGGAGCACGTTGCTGAGGTTCGCGAGCATTCCTGGAAGGTCCGGATCGCCCTCCCGCGTGCTGTCGATGGCCGCGGAACTCATCCTGGCGGCCTCGTCGAGCGGTGCCAGGTCACCGGTGCGGTTGTACAGCACGTACAACGAGAGGCCGAGACCGCCGAGGAGCACTCCGCGCTTCCCGTAGCCTTCCGGCGTGTCGGCCAAGGCGCGCCGGTAGGCGTCGATGGCCTGCTGGAGTGATCGAAGCTCGCCCGTGCGCTCGAACCGCAACCGGAGGCTGACGGCGAGGGTGGTCAGGCTCCCCGCCCTTTCCTCCGTGGTACGCGCTTGCGCCACCGCGTGGGTCGCCACCGCGATGGCCTCCTCCAGCGCGTCCATATCCCCGGTGTGCTCGAAGAGAGTGAGGAGTGCGGAGCCCAGGAAGCACTGGCGGCCGACCCGGTCGGGGTGGCCAGGGGAGGTGTCCCGCACGGCGTTGCGTCCGGCGTTCACCGCTAGTCGCAGACTGTGCGAGTCGCCAAGATTGGTGAGCCATTGCTCAAGCAGCATGATGAGGCGCCGCCAGCTCGTGTCGGAAATTTCCGGCAGCAGGATGCTCGGTGGCATCGTCGACAGCGCCGGGTCGGGCAGTGGCAGCCGGGACCGGGACTCGTTCAGCACGAAGAAGAGCGGAAGAGCGGTGTAGACCTCCCCTCGGGCCCGCTCGTCGGCGAACACTTCACCGCGGCGCCAGTGCAGCAGGCCGACGAGGTAGCAGGTCTCCGCGATGTCGTGAGGATCGGTGGTGCAGGCGAAGAGTTCCACCGCCTCGTCCAGCGCCACCGGATCCAAGAGGCCGTAAGGCCCGCTATCGAGCCTGGATCGCAGAGCAGTTACCCATTTTTCCCGCATGTCACGATATTCCCACCGACAACTTCAGGATACTGATGGAATGACGGACATCGTGGAAAAGTTGCCCAACATCCTTCTCAAGGCGGTGGATGCCCAAATCCGCGCAGGCGGCGGCGGTCTCCGGCCACAGGTCCACATTCTGGCTGAGGATATGAATGCCGCTTATGTCGGATATGTGGAGTGTCGCCCCTTCTATCGGGGCGCGGACGCTGCCTCCGCGCTGGCGAACCTCGGGGTGCTCCCTTCTGTGTTCAAAGCGACTCGACTGTTCGTCGTCTGGGAGGACCACGACATCCGTACCGCCCTCGAAATCCAGGGGGAACACATCAACCAGGGCATCGCGATCCTCGACGCGCGGTTCAACGGCCACACCCTCCGCTGGCACCCGTTCAGCGCTGTGGGGAGGCAGGTGAACGGGGGAAGAGAAATCTCCGTCGATCTCACATGGGGCACTCCGGCCCATTATGAGAACGTCCGGCTCCTCGCACCTTTCGAAGCACTGCTCAGGGTCTGGCGCGAACTACGGGATGACGACCTCGAACGCACGGCGGTACTCCTCCAGAAGGCCGGATATGTGCTGAACTGGGCAACACCTTTGAAATAAAATTCCGATCACCTCAGCGGCACCCGACTCGGCCACGGTCGGAGCCGACGTAACGGACGGCTCCTCACTCACGGCAGCCGTCGACTTTTCCGACTCTGTGCCTGCCGAAAATTCCATTGTGCAGCTCAAGCCGCATGTGAGTACTCGTGGAGAATTCCGCCGAGCTGGTCTCGCCGACGGATGGTCTCGATGATCGGATCCGGGACGGCATCAACTCCTTTCGGGAGCCGAAGCCAGCGCATGCCAGGAGCAGCCCGGGCGAGCCGGACGACCAGCACGGATGACATTTCCGGCAGGCGCGATGCCTCCAGATCCAACGCGGTCAGAGACGGCCGTATCGAGGATGTCGGCGAGTTCGGCGGGCGCGGACAGCATCGGCCAGTGCCCGGTGGGCAGGTCGAAGCGCCGCCACGGAGGCTGGTTCAGGTAGGCCAGCATCGGCACCCCGGAATCCAGCAGCCCCGTGAAGTCATGGCACGCGACCAGGACGCGGTCCACACCCGGAGCGGGCTCGGCCGGGCCGGCGAGGCGCTGGGTGTAGGTGCCGAATGGCTGGGGGGTGGCGCGCGAGCGCAGAGCGTTCCGCCGGCTCTCATCGAGCCCGTCGAGGTTGCTTGACAGGCCCAGGATCTCAATCGGCGGCATCGGTAGCCGCCACCCGTCGCCGGACGCGTCGACCTGCTGGCGCAGCTGGTCTGCTGCCTGCGGTGGCATGAGGTCGAGCATGCGCATGCCCGCCGCGAATGGGGCGCTGTCCACGTAGATCACGCGCTCTAGTCGGTCGCCGAGACGTCCGGCTGCCCCGGTGGCCGGGGCGGCCGCGTAGCTGTGGGCGACCAGCGTGACGTCGCGCAGATCGTTCCGTTCGATGAAGCCGGTGATGTCGGCGATGTGCGTATCCAGGTCTGTCTCGGGTCCGCCCTGGTCTGCATGCTCGGCCATACCCGTCAGCGTCAGCGGCAGTGCCGTGTGGCCGCGCTCCCGCAAAGTGCGGGCGGTGTCTTCCCAGGCCCAGGCCCCGAGCCAGGCGCCGGGAACAAGTACGAAGGTGGCCATGTGATCTCCCAGAAGTAGGTGCTGCGGGGAGCCTAAAGTCGATACAGGACAGAATCCGCCCTGAAAGGCCGAGTGATCCATGTCTCATCCGCTCACCCGTGTGCTGACCTTGCTGGAGCTCCTCCAGTCGAACGCCCGGCTCACCGGGGCGGAGCTGGCAGACCGCTTGGACACCGACGTCCGCACCGTGCGCCGGTACACAGCTCACCTGCGCGACTTGGGCATCCCCGTGGAGGCCGAACGCGGCCGCTATGGCGGCTACCGACTGGCCCGCGGTTACCGCATGCCACCTCTGGTCCTGACCAATGACGAGGCCCTCGCCATCGTTCTCGGCCTGCTCGCGGCAGAACGTCTGGGCATGGGCACTGCGGCACCGGCCAGTGCCGGTGCTCTGGCCAAAATCGAGCGGGTGCTTCCGCACGCCCTGCGCGAACCGCTCGCCGCCATGCGGGAGACCCTGTCCTTCACCGCCAACGCCGTGATCGGGCAGGCACCCGGAACCGGCGTCCTGCTGGCACTGGCCCAGGCCTCCCGCGCCTGCACGACCGTCGGTATCAGCCACCAATCCTGGCGCCAGGAACACACCGAACGCGACATCGACCCCTACGGCGTGGTCTTCCACACCGGCCGCTGGTACGTCGTCGGCCACGACCACCTCCGCGACAGCCTGCGGACCTTCCGCATCGACCGCATCGCCTCCATCACCCCCCGAGTCGACAGCTTCACCGCACCCGACGGCTTCGACCCCGTCGCCCACCTGACCTCGACCCTCGCTCAGGGGCCCTACCGCTGGCAGGTCGAGGTGACGATCCATGGCCCCCTCGATGAGATCGCCCGCCGACTGCCCAGCTCGGCGGTGACCCTTACCGCCCGGCCCACCGGCGTCCTGATGCGCGCACGGGGGGAAAGGCTGCATGGCATGGCCCACATGCTCGCCTCCCTGGAGTGGCCCTTCACCATCCACCATCCCGACGAACTACGGCAGGCGCTCAAGAATCTGGCCGCCCAGCTCACCGCAGCCGCCCAGCGGGGATCGGAAGAACTACCGCAGTAAATGCAGGATTCACTGCGGCAAAGCCCCTGCCGTAATCACGGAGGCAGCCATCAAACGCATGATCCCCGCCCAGATCACCGATTGCATGAAGCGGCTGGAGAACCCGCGCTTATCTGACCGGCGCAGACGGTCTCGACTCACAGACCGTGGACAGCGGCCACTAGACTAGCTGGCCGGTTCTGCGGGCCTCGACCGTCGATTTCAGGGGCGCCCCTCGAGCCATCTGCTCAGAGTCCGACGTCCTGCCGGACGAAAATATCGCCGGAGATCTCGCATCCATGCTCTGGCAGTCGACATTAACGCTCTCGATCTCTTGGAGAATTCTTGATCACCACGTTGTGTTGCGCCCACCCCGAGCCGGATGTCAACGGCATCGACGGAATCCGCTCTTGGACCACATCTCGGAGCCATGCGATGAGGTACGTCGCGGGCGAATCCGAAGGCTATGGTGGCCCTCATCTCTATGTCGCAGAGGTAATGGCCTCTTGATCGTCGACCTGAGACCGTATGAGGACCACGAAAAGCTCAGAAGCGTGGTGACCGATTTGGTGGGCCGACGGATCTACTTCACGACCCGGACATCCGGATACGAAGGCGGCCGGAAGCGCGGGTCGGGTTTCGTTAAAGCTATGGTGGGTGGCTGATCGTTGCTCGTCGGTTGCTCATTGGTGTGCGATACGGGCCAACACCTGGCGTCATCAGCGGGACTTTTGACAGCGGCACATCCGGGCGGACTAATAGAAATAGACACTCTGCGGCACTGGGCGACAGTAATGCTGCGAACTTTTAATCCGTAGGTTCAGGATTCGAATCCCTGGCGCCCCACCCAGATGCACTGCGATGTGGTGAGAGCGGAGCCTGTCCGCTGTGGCCGTCCCAGGGACCGCCAGCGGCGTCGGCATGTGTCGCGTCGACGCCCCAGGAGGCCAAAAGGCGTAGCGCCTCCTCCGCCAGCCCGCCGGGCTCGGCGTAATAGGTGACCAAGCTCTGATCGATGTCGCCCGCCGGCTTGTACGACTCGTAATGAAGGGTGAGGTCGCCCACCAGAGGGTGACGCAGTCGCTGGACTCCGCTCTGCTTCTCCTTGACATCGTGGGTGGCCCACAGCCGACGGAAGTCCTCGTTCTTCACCGACAGCTCACCGACCAGCGCCGACAGGCCGCGATCCCCGGGGTGGGTTCCGGCTTCCATGCGAAGCGCGGCGACCGCGTCGATCTGCTTCTGCTCCCAGTCGACGAACAGCTCTCTGTACTCCGGCCGAAGGAAGATCATCCGGGCCCAGTTGCGTTCGGCGGGTGGTAGCCGGGACCAGTCGCCGAACAACGCCGCGGCCATGGGGTTCCAGGCGAGGATCTCGGCCCGGCGGCCCGTGACGTACGCCGGGATGTCGGTGATCGCGTCGAGAAGACGCAGCAGACCGGGCCGTACCCGCTGAGGGCGGGCGACGGACGGGCGCTGACGGGGTTTCGCCAGGTGCGTGAGATGGGCGTGCTCGGAGTCGGTCAGCCGCAGGGCACGGGCGAGCGAGTCGAGGACCTCCGCCGACACGTTGCCGGCCTCGCCCTGCTCGAGGCGGGTGTAGTAGGCCACCGACACGCCGGCCAGCTGGGACAGCTCCTCGCGGCGCAGCCCGGGGACCCGGCGCCGGCGGCCGTGGTCGGGCAGGCCGACGTCCTGTGGTTTGAGGCGGGCGCGGCGGGTGCGCAGGAACTCGCCGAGCTCGGCACGCCGCTGGTCCATACGCTCCAGTATCCCTCCCGGCCCGCCCGTGAGCCTGTCCCTCCCGGTGGTAGGCAGCGCGGTGGTACGCGCGGGCCGGGTCTGGCTGGGGCGCGTCCAGCCGTCGAGGCTCGATGACGTGACAGCGGAAGGGAGAAGTTCAATGAAGATTGCTGTGGTCACGGGTGGCAGTTCCGGTATCGGCCGGAGCGCGGCGATCCAGATCGCGAGGCGGGGCGCCGGGGTGGTGCTGACGTACAACACCGGCCGGGAGCGGGCCCACGACGTGGTCGCCGAGATCGAGAAGGAGGGCGGCACCGCCGTCGCGCTCCGGCTGGACACCGGTGACACCGCCGCGTTCCCGGCGTTCCGCGACGACCTGGCCCGCGCGCTGCGCACCATGTGGCAGCGGGACACGTTCGACGGTCTGGTCAACAACGCGGGCTTCGGTGAGATGTCGATGTTCGGGGAGACCGGCGAGGAGTCGTTCGACCGGCAGACCGGCATCCTGTTCAAGGGTCCCTACTTTCTCACCCAGATCCTGCTGCCGCTGATCGCCGACGGCGGGGCCGTGGTCAATCTGACCAGCAACGCGAACCGGGCGAACGTCACCGGGCCGGGCTGGTCGGTGTACGCGTCGCTGAAGGGTGCGGTGACCGTGCTGACCCGCTATCTGGCCAAGGAGCTGAGTCCGCGTGGCATCCGGGTCAACTCGGTGGCGCCGGGCGCGACCCGGACGCGGTTCGCCGACAACGTGCTGGAAAGGCATCCGGAGATCGAGGCCGGGCTCGCGGCCACCTTCGCTCTCGGGCGGATCGGGGAACCCGAGGACGTCGCCGCCGTCATCGCCGTGCTCCTTTCCGATGAGGGGCGCTGGATCACCGCCCAGGACATCGAGGTCTCCGGCGGTCAGAACCTCTGAGCGCGGCGCCAGGCGCCCGGGGGCAACGGCTCGAAGCGGCGGAAGGCTCTGCTCAGGGCCGTGTCGCTGTCGTAGCCGACGCTCGCCGCGATCTCCGACAGGGAGTGGCGGGTCTCCTTCAGCAGGGCCTTCGCGCGGTAGACCCGCCACGACGTCAGATACGACAGCGGCGGCTCGCCGACCACGTCACGGAACAGCGCGGCGAAGGCCGAGCGTGACATCGCCGCCTCGCGGGCGAGGTCGGCCACCGTCCACGGCCTCGCGAGGTCGCTGTGCAGGGCGCGCAGCGCCATGGCCAGGGCGGGAACGCGCAGGGCGGCGATCCAGCCGGCGCCGGGGCCGTCGTCGGCGGCGCACCAGGCGCGCAGCACCTGGATGAACAGGACGTCGGCCAGGCGGTCGATGATCGAGCCGGCGCCCATGCCGTCGCCGTCGGACTCGGCCGCCATCAGGTTCAGGGTCGCCCGGACCGCGGCGCTGCGTTCCTCGTCCAGGCGGATGCGCAGGATGGGGGGCAGCAGGGGCATGAGGGGTTCGGCCGCGGCGGCGTCGAAGGAGAAGCGGCCGCTCTGGATCGCGGTGACCGGGCCGCTCTCGCCGACCGTCGCCTCGCGGCCGGTCGCGCGGGCGAAGACCGCCTCGCAGTGCATCGTCGGGCGGCCGAGGCGGTCTTGGAGGGAGAAGCCGATTCCGGGCTGGACGACGATGCAGTCGCCCGCCGTCAGTTCCATCGGCGCCGCCACGTCGGGAGAGGTCAGGAGGCAGGTGCCCTCGACCACGATCACCAGGCGGGCCAGAGGTGCGATCTCGAAGCTGACGGCCCACGGGCCCAGGGCTTTGAGCGCGGCGTACCAGGAACCTTCGACGTGCATGCGGCCGAGGAGGTCGTCGAGGGCGTCGCGCATCGTGCTCCCGTGGACGATAGGTCAGGAAATACGGACGACGAACATCATATCGTCCAGCACATCTCCCTAGCGTTGCCGTCATGACTACGACCAAGGCCTACCGCATGAACACCCCCGGTTCGGACATTCCCTTCCGTCTCGTCGAGGAGACGGTTCCGGCGCCGGGGCGCGGCGAGGTGCTCGTCCGGGTGCGGGCGAGCTCGCTCAACTACCGCGACCCCGCGCTCGCGTCCGGCCACTACCCCTACCCGATGGAGCCGGAACGCGTCGCCCTCGCGGACGGCGCCGGCGAGATCGCCGGCGTCGGCCCGGAGGCCCGCCGCTTCAACGTCGGTGACCGCGTCGCCAGCAGCTTCTTCCCCACCTGGTACGGCGGCGCCTACCGCCAGGTGCCCGAGATGTACGTGACGACCCGCGACGGCTGGCTGACCGAGTACAAGGTCGTCGACGAGGACGCACTCGTCGCGATCCCGGACCACCTCACCTTCGAGGAGGCCGCCGCGCTGCCGTGTGCCCTGGTGACCGCGTGGAGCGCGCTCAAGGGCGTGGGCGTCGGCGACATCGTGCTCACCCAGGGCACCGGCGGGGTGGCCCTCTTCGCGGTCCAGCTCGCCCAGGCCCTCGGCGCCCGCGTCGTGGCGACCACCTCCGACCCCGCCAAGGTTCCCCTGCTGGAGAAGCTCGGCGCGCACGCCGTGACCGGCCCCGAGTGGGCCGCCGACGTGCTCGCGGCGACCGGCGGCCACGGCGCCGACCTGGTCGTCGACATGGGAGGCGAGTCGACCATCGCGCAGTCGATCGCCGCACTCGCCTACCGGGGCACGATCTCGCAGGTCGGGCTGCTGGGCGCGGCCGGAGCGGGGCTGGACCTGGCGGCCTTCTTCGGCAGGCAGGCCATCCTCCGGTCCATCCCGGTCGGCAGCCGGAGCGACCTGGAGGACGCCCTGCGGGTCGTCGCCGCCCGCGAGATCCACCCGGTCATCGACCGGGTCTTCGACTTCGGCGACGCCGCGGCGGCCTGGGCGCACTTCTCGGCGCCCGGCCGCGTCGGCAAAGTCGTGATCCGCCACTAGGAGACGGACAGCATGATGATGGTCTACCGGCTCGCCCGGCGCGGCAGTATCGACCACCTGACGCCGCGGGAGGAGCCGATGCCCCGGCCCCAGCGGGGTGAGGTGGTCGTCCGGGTTCGCGCCGTGTCGCTGAACTACCGGGACCTGGCCCTGGTGCACGGCCGCTACTTCCCCGACGCGCCGGACGATCTGGTGCCGGTGTCGGACGCGTCCGGCGAGATCACCGAGGTCGGTGAGGGGGTGACCCGGTTCGCGCCGGGTGACCGGGTGATCAATGTGTTCAACCCGCGCTGGTTCGGCGGCCCGTACCCGGGCACCGAGAGCTTCCAGTACGGCACCACCCAGGACGGCTGGCTGACGCAGTACAAAGCGGTCTCCGAGGAACACGTGATCGCCATGCCGCCCGGGATGTCGTACGAGCAGGCGTCCACGCTGCCGTGCGCGGCGGTCACGGCGTGGAGCGCGCTGACCGGCCCCCGCCCGGTCGGCGCGGCCGACACCGTTCTCACGCAGGGCACCGGCGGGGTGTCCCTGTTCGCCGCCCAACTGGCCCAACGCCTCGGTGCCCGGGTCATCGCCACCACGTCCAGCCCGGCCAAGAGCGAACTGCTCAAGGCGATCGGAGTGGACGAGGTGATCGACTACAACGCCGTCCCGGAGTGGGGCGTCCGGGCGCGGGAGCTGACCGGCGGCCGCGGCGTCGACCGTGTCATCGAGGTCGGCGGTGCCGCGACCTTCGCCCAGTCGCTGAAGGCGGGCAACGACAACACCGAGATCGACGTGATCGGGTTCCTCGGCGACGGCGACTGGGGCGTGGACTTCTGGAGCCTGTACGGCGGCGGTTTCGAGACCCTCCGCAAGATCCGTGTCGGCAGCCGCCAGGACGCCGAGAGCCTGGTCCGTTTCGTGGCCGGGCACCCGATCGAGCCGGTCGTCGACCGCGTCTACCCGTTCGAGCGGACCCTCGACGCCTGGCACCACTTCGACGGCGGCGAGGCCCTGGGCAAGATCGTCATCAGCCTGTAGGCACGGCCCCGCCGTACCCCAGTTCCCGGAGGGCGGCCCGGAGACGGTCGGCGCTGTCGGCGAGCGCCGACGGGTTCGGCTCGTGATCGACGTTCGTGAGATCCAGGTCCGACATGTCCCAGATCGGAGTCACGTGGACGTGCAGGTGCGGAATCTCGAAGCCAGCGATGGCGAGACCGACGCGAGGCGCGCCCCACGCATGTCGCTGCGCCCTGCCCACGGCCTGGGCGACGGCCATCAGGCCGTTCAGCAGTTCCGGCTCGGCCTCGGTCCAGAGGTCGATCTCCTGGCGCGGCACGACGAGCGCGTGCCCGGGCCGCAGCGGGGCGATCGTGAGGAAGGCGATGACGTCGTCCTCCTTCCAGACGACGTGCGCCGGCAGCTCACCTTTGATGATCTGGGAGAAGACACTGCTCATGAGGTCTGTCCGATGGTGTGCGCCCCGCCGAACATGCCGGCGGGGTCGACGCGCCGCTTCACGGCGAGCAGCCGGGCACGATCGGCCTCGGTCCACAGGGCGGCGACGCGCTCCGGGGCGGCCGGGCCGATCATGTTGAACAGGTCCGACGCGCTGCGCCACGGACCGACTGCGGCCACGATCTCGTCGATCAGCCCCGGCACGACGTGAGCGGCGTCGCCGTCCATGAGACCGACGGCCGACAGGGCGTAGGCGGCGTCGCGGCCCGTCACCGCGTTGGGCACCGCGGGCGGGCGCGCCATCGCACCGCCCTGCAGCCGCACCTCGACCAGCGGAACGGGCACGTCGCGACCCGAGCCGACCAGGTCGAGCAGGGCATCGGCCGCTTCGGCCGGGAATCCCGCCAGCCCGGCGCCGCCGTCCCAGAACGGCATCGGCTCGGGCGGGTCCTGGTGGATGGAGTCGACCGAGGTGTACGGCATCTCCTGCACGGTGTCCAGGAGCGTCCCGGCCACCGACCGCATCCCCGCGAGCACCTTCTCTCCGGCGTCGGCCCCGTCGAGATGAGCGAAACGCAGCTGGACGACCAGCTGACCGCGCAACGCCTCGGGCAGCTCCGGCAGCGGCGGCAGGCGCAGCACGGCCACCGAGGTGGTCGCCACCCGGTCGGGAAGGCCGTCCGACCATTCGCCGAAGGCGTGCAGGACGTCGCGGGCGGCCTCGCCCGGGTAGTAGACCGAACCGCCGTACAGGGAGGCCACCGGCATCAGCCCGATCTCGATCTCGGTGACGACGCCGAAGTTGCCCTTGCCGCCGCGCACCGCCCAGAACAGCTCGGGGTCGGAGTCCGCGTCGACCTCAAGGACCAGCCCGGTGCCGTCGACAAGCCGCACCCGCCGCACGTGGTCGGCGGCGAATCCGTACGCACGCGACAGCGGCCCGCTACCGCCGCCGAGCGTGTAGCCGACCGCGCCGACGCGTGCGGAGGAACCGTTGACAGGGGCCAGTCCATAGGGCGCGGCCGCCTCGATGACCTGCGCCCACCTCACCCCGGCGGCGAGCGTGGCGGTACGCGCGACGGGATCGATCGTGACATCCCGCATCCGTTCGGTGGTGATCAGCACGCCGTCCTCGATCGGGGCGTTCAGCCCGTGCCCGGTCGCCATCACGCCGACGCGCCGCCCCTCCCGACGCGCCCGCCGGACGGCGGCGACGACGTCCTCGACGCCTGCGGCGGATACACGGATCGCCGGATTCACCGGAAATGCAAGGTTGTACGGATTCATGAGTCCACCATCGCCAAGCGCCGGCCGAGTCGGTATCCCAGCGATCTGGGGTACGGCACGGATCGGGCCCGAGCCAGACTGGAGCCATGGCCACCACACACGCCGACCGGATCAGGGCGCACCTCGTGCAGCTGGCCACCGCCGGGCTGGACGTCCGCGCCTTCACCGACGCCGCTCTCGCGCTTCTCGTCCGAGCCGTCCCGTTCGACTCGGCCTGCATGGCCACGGCCGACCCGGCCACCAACATCCTCACCGGCACCACCAAATGGGGTGGACTGGGCGACGCCTCCGACGACGAGTGGGCCCACTTCGAGTACCTGGTCCCGGACGTCTACGACTTCCGCGACGTGGCCCAGCGACCCGGCCAGGTCACCTCACTGCGCGTGGAGACCGACGACCACGCGGAGCGGTCGGCCCGCTTCCGGCGCTACCTGCAGCCGGCATGGGGGTTCCGGGACGAGTTGCGCGCCGCCCTCCGCGCCGACGACGGCAACGTCTGGGGCTACGTGGCGCTCTACCGTCTCGGCGAGTCCGCCTTCACACCGGCCGAGCAGCGGTTCGTCAGCATGGTCGCCCCGCTGCTGGCGGTCGGCCTGCGCGCCGGGCTGCTGGCCACGGCGGTCACCGACGGCGCGCTCGACGCTCCGGTGGTCCTGATCGTCGACGACGGCGGAGACATCGTCCAGGCCGGCCCCGGCGCGGAGGAACTGGCCGCCGACCTGGGCGCCGGACCGTTGCACGGCTCGCTGCTCCCGGTTGCGCTGCGCGCGCTGACCCAGGCGGCCCGATCCGGGAAGCCGGCCGTGCCCCGTACGCGCCTGCGCACCCTGTCGGGCCAGTGGCTCGTCGCCCACGCCGCGCCGCTCCGCTCCCGCGACGGCTCCACCAGCGACATCGTGGTCACGATCGAGGAGGCCCGCCCGCCCGAGATCGTCCCGCTGGTCATCGCCGCGTTCGGCCTCACCCGGCGCGAACAGGACGTCGTCCGGCTGGTCCTGCAGGGCCTGGACACCGGCCAGATCGCCGCGAACCTCCACCTGTCCGCCCACACCGTCCAGGACCATCTCAAGACCATTTTCGACAAGACCGGCGTGCGCAGCCGCCGCGAACTCACCGCCAAGGTGTTCTACGACCAATACGCCCCGAGGATGAACGGACGCCTGGCCCCGAACGGCTGGTTCGCGGACGCCTGACGATGAATCAGACATATGCCGCGACGAATTTTACATTCTTCTTTGCCGACAGACAGAGTGGATCAATAAATTCGCGCATTTGACATACGCCTCTCGAAATATCCGGCCATCGCTTGACCATGTACCCATACAGTTCCATATTTGGGTGCATGTCTTACCGATTCGAAGAAACGCAGAGCTGCCCGACCTGTCACGGCGTGAGGTTCGTCGGCAAGAACACCTGTGGCGGGTGTCGCGGGACCGGCCGAACCGGGTCGCCCAAGCTCCTTCCCGTGACCATCGACGACGTCACGGAATTCGTCGAGTCACAAGACCCGTTCGACCGCCGGACCTGCGGCCAGTGCAGTGGCCTTGGGAGCATTCCGATTCCGTGCTCGACCTGCTCGGCCACCGGAAAGATCTCCAAATTCTGATCTTTCCAGCACGCCGACGGCGATCCGGTGTCAGTCGAAGACCACGACCTGGCGGCCGATCACCTCGCCTCGGGCCAGCGCCTCGAGCTTGGTGTTGATGTCGTCGAGTTTGATCGGTGTGACCGTGTGCTTGACCCTGCCCTGTCCCGCCAGCGCGAGGACCTCCGTGAGGTCGTTGTGGTTGCCCCAGAACGACCCCGAGAACGTCCGTTCCCCCGACACGAACGGGAACAGCGGGAGCTCGAAGCGCTGCCCCATCAGCCCCACCGACACCAGCGCCCCCTCCGCCGCCAGCAGCGCCGCGTTGAGTTCGAGCGACTGCGGAGCCCCCGAGCAGTCCAAAGCGCAGTCGACATCGTCACGCCCGGTGAGTTCGGCGAGTTCGGCGCGGACCTGGTCGGGCACCTTGCCCCGTGTGTTGACGCCGTGGTCGGCGCCGTTCTCCCTCGCGACCGCGAGTTTGTCCTCGTCACGCGCGAAGGCGACCACGGTGGCTCCGTCGCCGAGCAGGCGGGCGTACTGGACGCCGTAGCTTCCCAGGCCGCCGATTCCGCTGACGACCACGGTGTGTCCGGGGCCCAGGCGGCCGGTGGCGCGGAGTTTCTTCATTCCCCGGTACGGGGTCAGCCCGGCGTCCGTGAGAGGCGCTAGATATTCGGGCTTCAGATCGGTGTCCGGGCGGATGAGGTGGCGGCTGGGGACCACGACGTATTCGGCGAATCCCCCGGGCGGGCCGAAACCGATCCAGCCTCCGCTACCCGTGCACAACTGTTCGTTGCCCTCGTGGCACTGGCGGCATGTTCCGTCGCCCCAGGCGGGGTCGACCACCACCAGGTCTCCCTCTGACAAGCCCGAGACGCCCGCGCCAAGCTGGGCGACCTCGCCCGCGATCTCGTGGCCGGGGATGTACGGGAAGTCGAGCTCGATCGGGAAGTAGCCGTCGAGGAGCTGGTAGTCGCTCCGGCACATCCCGGTCGCCCGGACTCTGACGAGGACCTCGTTCGGGCCCGGTTCCGGTTCCGGGACGTCCTCGATCTGCAGGGGCTGCTTGTAGCCGTGCATCCGCGCGGCGCGCATGATGACGCCTCCTCCGAATTGATTTATTCGAAAGTAGCGTCGATAACTGCAAATCAGACAAAATTGCAGGCAATATCGGCTTTGCCCGGTGCAAACCGGGAAAAGGCCTTGCCTTCTTGTGACGATTCGCTCTGAAACGCGTTACTAAGGTGAAAAGGGAATCCACGTCCGGAGGGAGAGGCCAGTCATGGCGATCGCCACGATCAATCCCGCGACCGGGGAGACCGTGAGGACCTTCGAGGAACTGAGTGATGCCGACGTACAACACAAGATCGGCCTTGCCCATGAGCGGTGGCTGACCTACCGCACCACCAGCTTCCGTGAGCGGGCCGAGCTCATGCACGCCGCCGCCGACCTGTTCGAGAAGGAGGCCGACCACGCCGCGGAGCTGATGACCACGGAGATGGGCAAGACGCTGGCCTCGGCCCGGGGCGAGGCGTTGAAGTGCGCCCACGGCATGCGTTACTACGCCGACCACGCGGCGGAGTTCCTGGCCGACGAGCCGCTGGACGATCCGTCGCAGGTCGGGGCCAGGCGGGCGCTGGGGCGGTACCAGCCGCTCGGGCCGGTGCTGGCGGTGATGCCGTGGAACTTCCCGATGTGGCAGGTGATGCGGTTCGCCGCGCCGGCGCTGATGGCGGGGAACGTCGGGCTGCTCAAGCACGCGTCCAACGTGCCGCAGTGCGCGCTGTTTCTGGAGGACGTCTTCCGGCGCGCGGGGTTCCCCGAGGGGTGCTTCCAGACGTTGCTGATCTCGTCCAGGAGGGTGGAGGCGGTGCTGCGTGATCCGCGGGTGGTCGCGGCGACGCTGACCGGGAGCGAGCCGGCGGGGCGTTCGGTGGCCTCGATCTGCGGGGACGAGGTCAAGCACACCGTGATGGAGCTGGGTGGCAGCGATCCGTTCGTGGTGATGCCCTCGGCCGATCTCGACCGGGCCGCGGCGGTCGCCGTGCGGGCGCGGGTGCAGAACAACGGGCAGTCGTGCATCGCGGCCAAGCGTTTCATCGTGCACGCCGACGTCTTCGACGAGTTCACCGAGAAGTTCGTCGCCGGGATGTGCGACCTGAAGGTCGCCGACCCGTTCGAGGACGACACGGACATCGGTCCCGTCGCCACCGAGCAGGGGCGCGCCGACATCGAGGAGATCGTGGACGACGCCGTCGCCGCCGGGGCCACGGTGCTGTGCGGCGGACGGCGTACAGAAGGACGGGGCTGGTTCTACCCGCCGACGGTGATCACCGACATCACCCCTGACATGCGGATCTACCTGGAGGAGGTCTTCGGGCCTGTCGCCTCGCTGTACCAGGCGGCCGGCATCGACGAGGCCCTGGAGATCGCCAACGCCACCCCGTTCGGGCTGGGGTCCAACGCGTGGACCGACAACGAGGCCGAGCAGGAGCGCTTCATCGCCGATCTGGAGGCCGGGCAGGTCTTCATCAACGGCAACACGGTCTCCTACCCCGAACTGCCGTTCGGCGGGATCAAGCGCTCCGGGTACGGCCGCGAGCTCTCCGCGCACGGCATCCGGGAGTTCTGCAACCTCAAGACCGTCTGGATCGGCTGATGGCCACCAAGCCGCCGGAGGTGCCGTCGTTCACCGTGACCAGCACGACGGTGGTCAACGGCGCTCACCGGCCCTCCCCGGAGGCAGGGACATCTCGCCACAACTGTCGTGGAGCGGGGCGCCCGAGGGGACGAAGAGCTACGCCGTGATGGCCTACGACGCCGACGCGCCGACCGGTTCGGGGTTCTGGCACTGGGCCGTCGCCGACATCGCTTAACGGGTGGGCAACAGGGCGGCAACATCGCCCGGATACCGTCGGCTCAGCAGACCGGGACGGAGGGGACACGATGCGCCTGATCGCCGACGCGCGGCTCCGTGTCCACCAGTCCGCCTGGACGCGCGGCCGGGTCGCGCACGGCTGGAGAAGGATTGTCGAGGACGCCCAGGTCTGACCTGACCGTCCTCACGACGCCTTCCCGTCGGCCGTTCCGGTGAGGACCGTGATGACCTCGTTCGACCCTGACGACCGGGCGATCCTCGCCCGATCCTGGTATCCCGTCGCGCTGTCGCGCGACCTCGGCGACGCCCCGATGCCCGTCACCCTGCTCGACGAGAACCTCGTCGTCTACCGGGCCGGGGACGAGGTCGTGGCCGCGCCGGACCTCTGCCCCCATCGGGGCGTCCCGCTCAGCCTGGCCTCGGGGAACGGCGCCGGCATCGCCTGCGCCTACCACGGCCTGCGCTTCGGCGAGGGTGGCCGCTGCGTCGCGATCCCGGCCCACCCGGCGGCCAAGATCCCCGAGCGCATGCACCTGAGGACCTTCCCGGTCGTCGAGCGGTACGGGCTGATCTGGACCTGCCTGCGCCCCGAAGGCGAGCCGGACGTCCCGGCGATGACGCACTGGGACGATCCGGGCTTCCAGCAGATCACCTGCCCGTCCATCGACATCGCCGCCTTCGCCGGGCGGCAGGTCGAGGGGTTCCTGGACGTCGCCCACTTCGGGTTCGTCCATGTCGACTCGTTCGGCGACCCGGACAACGTGGAGGTGCCCGCCTACACGCCGGTCCGGCACGGCAAGGGGTTCACCGTCGACTACTGGTCAACCGTCGCCAACTATCCGCACACCGCGGGGAAGCAGGCGCCGCCCGGGTTCCGGTGGCTGCGGCACTTCGACGTGCACCTGCCGTTCACGGCGCAGCTGGTCGTGCACTTCCCGGACGGCGGGCTGCTCAACATCCTGAACGCCGCCTCACCGGTGTCGGCGCGCCAGACCCGGATGTTCTGCCCGATCGCCAAGAACTTCGACCTCGATCTTCCGGTCCAGGCCACGTACGACTTCAACCGGCAGATCTTCGAGGAGGATCGGGCCATCGTCGAGGTCCAGAAGCCGGAGAACCTGCCGCTCGACCCCAAGATCGAGGTCAACATCCCCGCCGACCGCAGCTCCGTGGCCTACCGCCGCGGCCTGCGCGACCTCGGCCTCAGCCATTTCTTCACCGCCTGACCACGGAGTCACGATGACCCTCGCCACCTCCTTCGGCGCGAGCCTGCCCGCATGGCTCAGCTTGGAATTCACCGACCTCCCCGAGATCCTCCCGACCGACGACGACCGCGTGCGGCTGACCAACCGCCTGGCCGACCGCAACCAGCGCGAGAACACCGGCGGCCCGTTCGCCGCGCTGGTCGTGGAGTCGGCCACCGGCCGTCTGATCTCGGCCGGGGTCAACGTCGTGCTGTCATCCGGCCTGTCGTCGACCCACGCCGAGGTCACCGCCCTGTCCCTCGCCCAGACCAGGCTCGGCGTCTGGGACCTGGGCGGACCCGGCCTGCCCGCACTGGAACTCGTCGTCAACTGGCGCCCGTGCGTCATGTGTTACGGCGCCACGATGTGGTCGGGCGTCCGCCGCCTGCTCATCGCGGGCGACGGACCGGAACTGGAGAAACTGACCGGCTTCGACGAGGGCCCGATGGTCGCCGACTGGGCCGACCAGTTCGCCCTGCGCGGGATCGAGGTCGTGCTCAGCCCGTTGCGCGAGGAGGCCATCGAGGTCGTGCTCAGCCCGTTGCGCGAGGAGGCCATCGAGGTCTTCCGCGCGTACGGGGAGCGCGACGACGCCGTCGTCTACAACGCCCGAGGCACCGCCTAGTCCTCGTCTTCGCCCTCGTCCTCCTCGAAGATCTCCTCGACGACCTCGGCCGCCACGAAGCCGCCGACGAGGCCCACCGCGCCGGCCGCGGCGACCGCTCCCCAGCCGGGCCCCTCGCGGTGCTCGTGAAGGTCACCGTGGCCGCCGTGCCCGTAACCCATGTGCGCGTGCTGGTCGTGGTGACCATACGACTGATGGCCCGAGTGTCCCGCGAGGCCGTGCAGCCAGCGGTCGAGCTCGCTCGCCCAGTCGGTGTGCAGGACCTGTTCGTGGCTGAGCTGGAAGCGGCCGATGGCGTCGCCGACGGAGTGGCCGCCCGCCCGTTTGTCGGCCTCGAGGATGATCTCGAGGCCGTGCGGGCTCGCGACGAAGGTCAGCTCGACCTCGGTGACGACCCCGGCGTGCTGCGCGGGCGGGTAGAACTCGATCTCCTGGTAGAACGGCAGCTCCTGGTGCACCCCGAACAGGCGCCCCGCCTCCAGGTCGGCGGAGCGGAAGTGGAAGCCGAGCTGGGCGAAGGCCTGCAGCACGCGCATCTGGGACGGCAGCGGCATGACCGACAGCGGGTCGAGGTCGCCCTTGTCGACGGCCTTGGCGATCGCCACCTCGGTGCGGACGCCCATCGCCATCCCCGTCAGGTGCTGGCCCGCGATCTCGGTGACGGGCAGCTCCCAGGGCAGCCGCACCTGGAAGGTCAGGGCGCGCTCCTCGCCCTGGCGGAGGGTCAGCGGGCCGGAGACCTGGGACCGGAAGAACTCGCCCAGTCCCTCGTGCTCGCCGTCGCCGTGCTCGAGTTCCACCCGCGCGACCAGGCCGAGCGTGATGTGCTCGATGTCGGCGTCGAAGTCCCCGCCCTTCAGGCGGACCTCTCCGGTCAGTAGTCCGCCGGGCTCGACCCGGCCGGTGGCCAGGACGGTGTCCACAGAGGGACCGCCGACACCGAAGGCGCCGAGCATGCGTTTGAAGATCACGTTTTCCTCTCTCGAATCGTGTGACACGGACTCCACCCGAGGAACAGGCGATCGCTAGTGCCTGCGCCTGGTGTAGACGCCTTCGGCGACGGAGACACCCAGGGCGGCGAGCCCGATCTGGACGGCGAGTTCGATCCAGTCGATGCCCCTGGTGTCGGCCACTCCCAGCACGCCGGCGATGGCGGTGCCGACGAGAGCGGCGATGACGCCGACGACGACGGTCAGCCAGATCGGCAGGTGCCGGCGGCCCGGGAGGACGAGCCTGCCGAGCGCGCCGATGACGACACCGATGACGACCGCGGTGATGATTCCGGTGATCTCCATACGCCGGCTCCTCGGGCGGTGGGGAACCTGTCGCCGACCACCCTACGACGACTATTGCCGATTTGCGCAACTGGGCAACAAGGTATGACGTACCGTGGCTGCATTGCCCGGGACGGATCGAGAGGACGGGACGTGGCAGCCGACCCCACCCCGCAGGCGCTCCACGAGGCGGCCGCGCTGTTCGGGCTGCTGGCCGCCCCCGCCCGGCTCCACATCATCTGGGTGCTCGCGCAGGGCGAGTGCGACGTCAGCAGCCTCGCCGAACGGGTGGGCGGCGCGTTGCCCGCGGTCAGCCAGCATCTGGCCAAGCTCAAGCTGGCCGGGCTCGTACGGTCGCGCCGCGAGGGGCGTCACGTGGTCTATCTGATCGACGACGAGGACGTGGTGATGACCGTCCGGCGGCTGCTGGGACGATCGGCCGAGCCCACGCCTGCGGAGCAGTCGCGTGGTCTGGGCGCCTGACGGCCCCACCACCTTCTCCGGCGGCACGCTGGAAGTGCTGCGGCATCTGGGCAGTGGTCCCCGCGGCCTGACCGAAGCCGAGGCCGAGGAGCGGCTGCTCGTTCACGGCGACAACGTGCTGCCGGTCGAGCGGCCGGTTTCGTGGCCGCGCCGGCTGGCGGTCGCGCTGCGCGACCCGTTCGTCCTGGTGCTGCTCGTCCTCGGGCTGGTGTCCGCGCTGATCGCGTCGTGGGGGACGGCCGGGGTCATCGTCGCCCTGGTCGCGGTGAGCTGTGTGCTCCGGGTGCGGGGCGAACGCGTCGCCGACCGCTCCACCTCCGCGCTGCGCCGGTTGGTGGCCACCACCGCCACCGTCGTGCGCCGTCCCGGCCGGGGCGCCCCGTCGGTGGCCCGCGAGGTTCCCGTCGAGCAACTGGTCCCCGGCGACGTGGTCAAACTCGGGCCGGGTGATCTGGTCCCGGCCGACGTGCGGCTGCTCAGGGCCCGGGGGCTGACCGTGCACCAGGCCGCGCTCACGGGTGAGTCGGCGCCCGTGTCCAAGACCGGCGAGGATCAGCTGTGCTGGCAGGGCACCAGCGTCGTCTCGGGCAGCGGGCTGGCGGTCGTGGTCGCCACCGGGGCCGCCACCCGCCTGGCCGGGACGGGCCGCCGGGCGGCCGTCCGGACCACGCCGTTCCGGCATTCGGTCAACGGCATCTCGTGGATGCTGGTCCGGCTCACCCTGCTGATCCCGCCCATCGCACTGCTCCTCAATGCCCTCGTCCACGATCGCGGGCCCGAAGCTCTGCCGTTCGCGCTGGCGGTCGCGGTCGGGCTGACGCCGGAGATGCTGCCCGTCATCGTGACCACCGTGCTGGCGCGGGGCGCGGCCGTGCTGGCCAGGGACCACGAGGTGATCGTGCGGCGGCTGCCCGCGCTGCACGACCTCGGCGCCGTCGACGTGCTGTGCACCGACAAGACGGGGACGCTCACCCAGGACCGTCCCGAGGTCGAGCGCACGGCCGGGATCGACGGCGGGCCCGACCCCGAAGTGCTGCGCTGGGCCGCGGTCAACAGCTTCTGGACCCTCCACCTGGCCGACCTGCCCGCCCCCGACACCCTCGACGAGGGCGTCCTGCGCGCCGCGGGCGACGCCGACCTGGGGAACGGGGTGGACGCCCTCCCCTTCGACCCGGTGCGCCGCCTGTCGGTCGCGATGGTCGAAGGCCCCACCTGGCGGCACACCGTGGTGATGAAGGGCGCCGTCGAAGAAGTGCTGGACCGCTGCGCCCTCGACGACCACGCGAGGGACCGGGCCCGCGCGACCGCCAGCGCCCTGGCGGCGGACGGCCTGCGCGTCCTCGCCGTCGCGGTGGGGGAAAGACCTCCGGGACATCGGCTGAACGGCGACGAACGCGCCCTCGACCTGGTCGGTTTCGTCGGTCTCCTCGACGGTTTGGCCCCCGGCGCCGCCCACGCCCTGACCGCCCTGGCCGAGCGGGCGGTGACCGTGAAGGTCCTCACAGGCGACCATCCGGAGACCGCCGCGCGGGTCTGCCGCGACCTCGGTCTCACCCCCGGCACGGTCGTCACCGGCGCCGACCTGGACGCCCTGACCGACGCCGAACTGACCCGACTCGCCGATCGCACGACCGTCTTCGCCCGGTGCACCCCCGACCACAAGGCCCGCGTCGTCCACGCGTTACGCCGGGGCGGCCACACGACCGGGTTCCTCGGCGACGGCGTCAACGACCTGCCCGCGATCGGCGCCGCCGACCTCGGGATCTGCCCCCGCGACGCCGTGGACGTCACCCGCGAGGCCGCCGACGTCGTTTTGGCCGCCAAGGATCTCACCGCCATCGACCGGGCCATCGAGCTCGGCCGGGCCAGCACCGGCAACGTGGCGACCTACCTGCGGGTGGCCCTGTCGTCCAACTTCGGCAACGTGATCGCCATGGTGACCGCCGGCGCGCTGCTGCCGTTCCTGCCCATGCTGCCGGGCCAGGTGCTCGTCCAGAACCTCTGCTTCGACGCCGCCCAGCTGGCCTTCGCCTTCGAGCGTCCCGACCCGGCGGTGACCCGGCGTCCGGCCCGGCTGCATCCGCGCGGCATCCTGGCCTTCATCGCCGCCTTCGGCGTCCTCAACGCGCTGGCCGACCTGGCCACCTTCACCGTCCTGCGCCTCGCGCTGCCCGAGGCGGGTGGTCAGGCCGCCTTCCACACGGGCTGGTTCGTCGAGAACCTCTTCACCCAGGCCCTCGTCATGCTGCTGCTCCGCCCGACCCGCGAGGTGACGTGGCCCCTGGGCGTGGCCGTCGCGGGCCTGGCGGCGGTCGGCCTGCTGCTGCCGCTCTCCCCCTTCGCCTCCGCCTTGGGCCTGGTCGCGCTGCCGACCGGCTACTACGTCCTGCTGACAGCGGTTCTGGGTGTGTACGGTGCCGCGCTGCTCCTGCTGACACGACGGAGAAGCTTATAGACTTGCGCAAGAACGCAAGTGTTAGACCTCTCCCCGGAGCCGAAGCATGGGTACCGCAGACCGACCGAAAATGGCCACCGTGTTCCTCTGGACGCTGATCTGTCTCCTCGACGTCTACCAGGTGGCCCTGGCCGTGTGAGGCAGCAGGCCCGTGAGCAGGTCGTCGAGGCTGACCAGGCCGGTCACCGCGCCGTCGGGGCCGCGGACGACGGCGAGCTGACCGTGCGCCTCCTGGAGCGTGGCGACGGCGTCGGAGACCGTCGTGTCCGGTGACAGCACGGGCAGCGGGTGGGCGAGGCCCGCCGCGTCCACCGCGCTGCCCCTTCTGCGGGCGAGGTAGGCGTCGCGCACGTGGACGACCCCGGCCGGGCCGCCCGCGTCGCTGACGATCAGGCGGGTGCGGCCGCTGGCCGCGCTCAGGTCGATCACGTCCTGCGGCGAGGACGCGGCGGGCAGCTCGACGATGCCCCCGGCCGGGACGACCAGCGGTGCGATCGGCGTGCTGGGGGCGTTCAGCGCCTGGGTCAGCACGACGTGGTCGTCGGCGTCGATGAGCTTCAGACGGCGTGACTCCTCCACCAGGTGCTGGAGCTGGTCACGGGTGCGCGGCTGCGATCCGCCGTCGGTCGGCTGCACGCCGAACGCGCGCAGCAGCAGGTTGCTGATGCCGTTCAGGACGGTCAGGACCGGGCGGACGACCATCGTGAAGCCCCGGAACGGGAGCGCCAGCATGGTGGCCGACCGTTCGGGGTGGGCGATGGCCCACGACTTCGGCGCCATCTCACCGATGACCATGTGCAGGAACGTCACGATCGCCAGGGCGATGACGAACGCGACCACGTGTGCCATGGTCGCCGACAGTCCCACCGCCTCGAAGGCAGGGGTGATCGTCCCGGCGATGAGCGGCTCGGAGACCACGCCCAGCCCGAGAGAGCACAGCGTGATGCCCAGCTGCGCTCCGGCCAGCATCAGCGACAGCTCGCGGATGCCCGCGATCGCCGCCGCCGCGGCGCGGCTGCCCTGGGCGGCGGCCTGCTCCAGCCGGTGGCGTTTGGCGGCGACGAGCGCGAACTCGGCCGCGACGAAGAAGCCGTTGCCCACCAGGAGCAGCAGCGTGAGCATCAGACCGGTGGTGACGCTCATGACGACTCCTCCTCGGCGTCCGGCAGCGGCCGGAGTCTCACCCGGTCGGGCACGTGCCGGTCGATGGTCAGCACCGTGATCTCCACCCGCTTCGGCGCCGACACCGTCAGGACGTCGCCCGGTGCGGCGAACCGTTCGAGGTGGTGCAGGATCAGGCCGGCGACGGTGTCGTACTCGTCCATGTCGGGCAGGTCGAGGCCGGTCTCCAGGGCGATCTCGTCGATGCGGAGGGCGGCGTCGACCGTCCAGCCGTCGGCTTCGCGCCTGACCGTGACGACCTCGGCGTCGTTCTCGTCGGTGATCTCGCCGACGAGCTCCTCGGCGACGTCCTCCAGCGTCACGAGCCCGGCCAGGCCGCCGTGCTCGTCGACGACGCAGGCGACCTCCTCGCCGCGTCCGTGCATCTGGGCCACCAGGTCGGGGAGCGTGATCGAGAACGGCACCACCAGGACGTCGCGGGCGATGCCGGCGACCTTCGTCGTGGCCGCGTCGGCCGGGGCGACCTTCACGAGTTCCCGCAGGCCCACGATGCCGACGACCTCGTCCATGCGGGCGCCCATCACCGGGTAGTGGGTGTGGCCGTACCGCGCCAGCAGGTCGTCGAGATCGGGGACGGCGGCCGAGCCGCTGATCGTCACGACGTCGACCCGGGGCACCATGACCTCCTCGGCGGTGTGCTCGGAGAAGGCCAGGGCGCGGGCGAGGATGCCGGCCTGGTCGCCGGGCAGGTGGCCGTGGCGTTCCGATTCGCCGATGATGTGGCCGAGTTCCTCCAGCGTGGCGCCGTGGTGGAGCTCCTCGACCGGCTCGATGCCGACCGCCCGCAGGAGCCGGTTGGCCGTGGCGTCGAACAGCCGGATGACCGGCCCCGCCACGGCCAGGTAGACGAGGGTCGAGCGCGCCAGCGCGCGGGCGAGGGCTTCCGACCGGGCCAGCGCGAGGTTCTTGGGCGCCAGCTCACCGAGGATCATCTGGATCACGATGGCCACGACGAACCCGAGGACCAGCGCGACGGCGTCGACCGCCCCCGACGGCACGCCGAGCGCTTCCAGCCCCGGGGCGATCAGCTCCGCGAGCGCGGGCTTGGCGATGAACCCCACGATGAGGGCGGTCACGGTGATGCCGAGCTGCGCCCCCGACAGCATGAACGAGAGCCGCTCCAGCACCTTCACGGCGCGTGCGGCCTTCTTGTCGCCTTCGGCCGCCCTCTGCGTGAGGGCCAGCCGGTCGGCGGTGACGTAGGCGAACTCCATGGCCACGAAGTAACCGGTGGCGAGGGTCAGGACGAACACGGCGACGAGGCCGAGGACCACGCTCATTCCGGCGTCAGTCCACCAAGGCCGCCGGGATGATTACCGTCCGCTTCCACGCACCCACTCCTGTCCGATTTATTGCTACTTGGGGTTCCGAACGAGCGAATGCCCCCAGTCGTTCCACGGTCCGACTTCGGGCGCCCGTGGTCCGGCGCCACCCCTCCCGCAGCCGGACCCCTTCCCCCGGCATGTCCCGGCGCCGGTGAGAACCGCTTCGAAAGTAGCGGACTAGCCGCGGTCCGCCTTGACGTCCACCACCTGCTCGTATCCCCGGCTGGGAAGTTCGGCGAGCACGCGCGCCGCGAAGAGGTGGGCTTCGCGTTCCTCCGCAAGGGTGAGCGCCCGTTGAGCGATCCGGGCGGCGCCCGTGAGATCCCCGGCCGCGTGGAAAGCCTTCGCGCGGATGAGCAGAATCAGACCCTCCGCGTACCGCTCGCCGTAGGCGTCGATGAACCGCTCGGCCTTGTCCAGCGCGGCCACGGCGGCGGGGACGTCCCCGGCGCGCAGCAGGACCTCGGCGAGGAGCCCGTACCAGGTGGCCAGGTTCGAGCGGGGCGGGTCGACCAGGGTGGCCTCGATGATCCGCTCCATCTCCGCGGCCGAGGTGCGGGGATCGCCGCCGGACATGGCCCGCGCCCAGTGCAGTGCGAGCCTCGGGTAGCTGCCCGAGAAGGTGAAGGCGAAGGCCGGATCGGAGCCGATCGCCGTCTCGGCCGCGCGGAGCGCCCAGGCGGGGTCTCCGGCGACGGCGGCCGCGGTGACGGCGAAGGATCCCCAGATGCTGAGGGCGTAGGGGTCGTCGCCCGCGTCGAGTTCCACGACGTCGAGAAGGTGGCGGGCGGCGACCAGGTCGCCGTGCAGTGCGGTGTTCAGGGCCAGCATGACCGGGGTCGTCATCTGGAGCCGGTGGCGCAGGGGCTCGGCGTCCCGCTCGGCGCGCAGGAGCGAGTCGGACCGGCTCAGGTTCCGGAACGCCTCGCCAATGTTGCCCGAGCTCCACTGGTGGACGCCCCACGCGTGGTGGCCGGAGGCCTGGACGATCGGGTCGGAAGAGCGCCGGCCGTGGTCGAGCAGGCGGCGGGCGAGGCGTCCGGCGGCGTCGAGCCGGATGCCCTGGGCGTGCGCGAGGAACCGGGAGAACAGGAAGCCGGTGGCCTCCCGTTCGCGGCCGAGCGAGCGCGCGAGCTCCTCGGCGCGGTCGAGGTGCTCCTGGGTGGCGCCGACGAAACCGGCGTGGATGCCCGCGACGGCGGTCAGTTCGATGAGCGCGGTCAGTTCGAGCTCGCGGAGCCCGGCGTCGCGGGCGATCCGGACGGCGACGTCGAGGTGTTTCTCCACCGTCTCGTAGGCGGCGCGGCGGACCGCGATGCGGGCCGCGGCGAGGATCGCCCGCACCGTCTCCTCCGGCTCGGCGAGCGGGCCCGCCTGGCACAGGTGGTGGGCGAGCGCCTCGGCGTGGCGTTCGGCCGGTTCCCCGGTCCGCGCGAGGGCGGCGGCGATGCGCAGGTGGAAGTGGCTCGCCTCCGACCGCGAGGTCGAGCGGGCCACCGACTCGCGGACGAGGTCGTGCGCGAACCGCCAGCCGCCCGGGGCGCCGGAGGCCGTCTCGACCAGGCCGGACGTCTCCAGGGCCTCCAGCCGGGTGAGGCACTGCAACGTGTCGAGGCCGGACGCGCTCGCCAGCAGGCGGGTGTCGATGTCGCGTCCCATCAGGGCCGCGATCTCGACGAGGCGCCGGTCGCCGTCGTCGAGCCTGCTCGTCCGGTCGCGGACGATGTCGCGCACCGTGGACGGAACGGCCACCTGGGCCGCCGCGAGGTCGGACAGGTGATTCTCCTCGGCGAGGAAGCGCGCGAGTTCACGTACGAAAAGGGGGTTGCCTTCAGTGCGGGCCTGGATGCTGCGCGCGACGCCGGGGCTCGGCGACCGCCCGGTCTCCTGGCCGACCAGCTCGGCGACCTCGGCCGGGCCGAGGGGGCCGAGGACGAGGCGCCGGTGGTGGTCCTGGCGGGCGACGGCCGCCAGCATGCGCCGCACATCGGAGCTCGGCGCCGGCGCGTGGCCGCGCAGGGTGCCCATCAGCACGCTCCGGTCGGGGAGCGACTCGGCCAGCCGGGCGAACAGCGCGAGGGTGGCCTGGTCGGCCCAGTGGAGGTCGTCCACGACCACGACCACGGGCCGGAGCGCGGCGACCGCGCCGAGCAGGGCGGCGACGTTGCCGAACAGCCGGAACTTCGCTCCGGCGTCCGGCCGCGGCGGCACGTCGGCCTCACCGGCAGGGGTCGGCAACAGGTCGCCGAGCACGGCGGTCCAGTGGGCCCGGTCGCCCTCCGGCAGTGCCGCGATCAGCGCCTCGACGACCTGGACCCACGGCCACATCGCCGGGGCGCCCTCCCTGTCGAGGCACCGGCCCCAGAGGGTGAGGGCGCCGTTCGCGGCGGCCTCGTCGGTGACCTCGGCGAGCAGCCGGGTCTTGCCCACTCCGGGCGGACCCTCGACGATGACGATCCGCCCTCTGGCCTGGCGGAGGAGGGCGAGCTCCTCCTGCCTGCCGACGATCCGGTCGGTCCGGCGGCGGGAGGGCCGCCGGGTTCCCCGCTCCTGGTGGGGTTCGTTCCGGCGGAGGACGTCCCGGTGCGCCTCGCGGAGCGCCGGACCGGGATCGAGCCCCAGCTCGTCGGCCAGCCGGGTCCGCACCGTTTCGTACACCGACAGCGCCTCCGGCTGGAGCCCCAGCGCCGCCAGTGTCGTCATGAGCGTCGCCTGGACGGTCTCGTCGATGGGCGCGATCCAGGCCGCGAGGCGCAGCGGTTGCAGGATGCGTTTGGCGTGGCCGTGCGGCACGGTGGCGTGGGCGGCCTCGACGCAGGCGTCGAGCAGTTCGCGGTTGACCGAGGCGAACAGGGGTGACGCGGCGGCGGTGAGGGCCAGTCCGTCGCCCGCCGATCCCCGCCACTGCGCCAACGCGTCTTCGTAGGCGTCGGCGGCGTCGGCGAACCGGTGGTCGGCCGTCGCCGTGCGGGCGAGGGCGAGGAGCCTTCGGAATTCGGCCAAGTCGAGGGTGACGCCGCCGTCGTCGAACTGGTAGCCGCCGCCCCGGCGGTGGAGGTAGGAGCCGGGCGCTCGCGCGGGCAGGTCGGGTTCCAGCAGCCGCCGCAACGCACCGACATATTTCTGGACGATGTTCGTCGCCGACGTCGGCAGGTTGTCGTCCCAGACGAGGTCGAGAAGCTCCGAAGAGCTGACCGGCCGCCCCGCCCGCATCAGCAGCAGGGCCAGCAGATAGGTCTGCTGGCGCGGCCCGGTGTCGATCTCGACGCCGTCACGCCACACCCGCAACGGGCCGAGGACCTGCACGGTCAGCGTTCCCTGAGAGGCCATCGAACCCTCAGCTCCCCTGCTCCAGGTCGGCGATCAGCTGGTCGGCCTGCCGGGCGAACAGGTTCGCCTCGCGTTCGACGGCCAGGGTCCTGGCCCGTTCGGCGGCGGCCCGGACGTCCACGAGAGGTTCGCCCCGCGCCCGCAGGAAGCGGGCGCGCAGCAGGAGCAGCAGCGCCTCGCCGTCGCGCTCCCCGTAGGTGTCGATCACCGCACCGGCCCGGTCGAGGGCCCGCGCGGCCTCGCCGAACCGGCCCGCTGCCAGCCACATCTCACCGAGCAGCGCGCACCACGTGCCCAGCACCGAGCGCGGCGGGTCGGACAGGGTGGTGGCGATGATCAGCTCCGCCTCCTCGGCGGCCTCGGCCGGGTGGTCTCCGGTCATCGCCCGCGCCCAGCACCGCGCGAGCCGCTGGTAGCCGCCGAAGAAGCCGTAGGAGAAATGGGGGTCCAGCGCGATTCCGCGTTCGGCCGCGCTCAGCGCCCATTCCGGATCACCCGCCTGCGCCGCGAGCGTGACCGCGAAGGCCGACCAGACCGTGAGCGCGTAGCGGTCGTCGCCCGCGGCCGACTCGAGCCGGTCGAACATCGCGCGGGCGTGGACGACGTCACCCCGCAGCCCGGTCATCAGCGCGAGCATGAGGGGCGAGAGGCTCTGCAGGTCGTGCCTGAGCGGGTCTTCGTCGCGGCGGACCTGGTCGTCGCGCAGGGCCGAGGTCGACCGGAGGAGATAGCGGTAGGCCTGCCCGATGTTGCCGACCGCCCACTGGTGGATGCCCCAGGCGTGCAGGCCGTTGGCGCGCACGATCGGATCACTGGACACCTGCCCTTGGACGAGCAGCCGCAGCGCCAGCGGCCCCGACCTGTCGAGCCGGAGCCCCTGGCCGTGCGCGGCCCAGCGAGAGAACAGGAAGTCGGTGGCCAGCCGTTCACGGCCGAGATCGCGGGCCAGGTTCTCGGCGTGTTCGAGCACTTCGGGCGCCGATCCGGCGTACCCCGCGCGCATGCCGTCGACCGCGGTGAGCATCGCCAGAGCGGTCAGCTCCGCTTCGGCCAGCCCCGCCGCCCGCGCGACCTCCACCGCCGAACGCAACTGCCCGGAGGCGGCTTCGAGCGCGGACTTGTCCCCCGCGCAACGCCCCGCGCGGATCAGCGCGTCGACCGTCCGGACCGGGTCGGCCAACGATCCGGCGGACCGCAGGTGGTGCGCGAGCCGTTCGGCCGTGGAGTCACCGGCCGGGGAACCGTGCTCCAGCGCGTCGGCCACCTGTAAGTGCAGCCGGGCCAGCCGCCGCTCCGGCGTGAGCCCGGCGACCGACTCGCGGACCAGGTCGTGCGCGAACCGGACCACGCTCGGATCACCGGGCAGGGGTTCGAGCAGCCCGAGCCTCTCCAGCGGCACGAGACCGTCGAGACAGGCCGCCATCTCCAGCCCCGCGGACCGCGCCAGCAGCCCCAGATCACTGTCACGCCCGATGAGCGCGGTCACCTGCAGCAATTCGAGAGCGTCACCGCTCAGCCCGGCGATCCGGTCGTGGACGATGTCGCGCACCGAAGCCGGCACGCCTTCGAGCCCCCCGGACAGCAGTTCCCGGACGAAGAACACGTTCCCGGCGGTCCGGGTGTGCACGGCCGCGACGACATCGGGATCGGGATCGTGCCCGCTCTCCCGCCGGATCAGCTCGGCCACGTCGTCCGGCCCGAAGGGTCCCAGGAGGATCCGGCGATGGTCGGCCACCCGGCTCGCCGCCGCCAGCGTCCTGGCCAGCTCCGGACCCGGCACCGGCGCCCGGTCCCGCAACGCGCCGATGACCACGACACGGTCCGGCAGGCACTCGGCCAGATGCCGGAACAGCTCCAGCGAGGCGACGTCGGCCCACTGGAGGTCGTCCACGACGAGCACCACCGCCCGCCCCGCCGCGACCCGCCCGATGAGCGCCACCACCTGCTCGAACAGCCGGAACCGCGTGCCGCCGTCGGCCGGCCCGGGACCGGGTTCGACGAGACGCCCCAGCTCCCCCGCCCGCCATCCGGCCCGCTCCGCGTCCGGAAGACTCCCGAGGGCCGCCCCGACCACCTCCAGCCAGGGCCACATCGAGGGCGTGCCGTCGCCCTGCAGGCAGTGCCCCCACATGACCAGCGCCCCACGCCGCCCCGCCTCGGCCCCCGCCTCAACGAGCAGCCGGGTCTTCCCCACCCCCGGCTCCCCTTCCACGATGACCAGCCCGGTCTCCGCCGCCAGCGTCCGGCGCAGCACCGCGAGCTCCCGCCCCCGCCCGACCAGCGGCGACGTACCGCCCCGATGGACCTCACGATGAGCGGCCAGCAGCACCGGCCCAGGCCCTCCGGCCAGGCGCCCACGCACCGTCTGGAACAGCGCGAGCGCCTCAGCCCGGTGCCCGGCGGCGGCCAGCGCGGACATGAGCCCCGCCTGGACGTCCTCATCGAGCGGCGCCATCCGCGCGGCCACCCGCAGCGGATCGAGCAGCTGCGCGACCCGCCCCTGCCCCACCGCGACCCGCACCGCCGCCACACAGGCGTCGACGAACTCGTGGTCGAGCGCGGTGAACACGGAGACGCCCCGGGCGGCCCGGTTCGTCAGCGCCTCCACATAGCGGTCGAGCGCCACGTCGGGCCGCCGCTCCATGCGCGCCGCCCGAATCAGATCCCCGAACGTCACAACATCAACAATCCCAGGATCGGCCACGAAGAGATAGCCGTCGAGGCGGTATCGGAGCTTTCAGGGCTGGTACGGCGGTGCCACGCCCCATCCCCATCGGGGAACCGGCGCCTGCGTCGGCGGTGTGGCGCCGGGCTGCGAGTTCTCCACGGCCAATCGGGTTCCCCACTCGATGTAACCGGCGAAGGCGGCCCGGAACTCGGGATCGGCGGGAAGGTCCACCACGTCGGCCGCGTCCATGAGCAGGTTCACCCAGCGTCGGCGCTGGGGCTCGGTGATGCCCTTGCCGAGATGGTGGGCGAGCATGTGCGGGTAGCCGCCGCGTTCACGCGTGTAGGAGTCGGGCCCGCCGAAGACCTCCGCGAGCCACATGGCCACGTAGCGCGGATGGCCCTCGTCCATGTGGGCGAACAGCGGCCCGATCAGGTCGTCCTCGCGGACCAGGCCGTAGAAGACGTCCGTGAGCCGCTCGAACGCCTCCGAACCGCCTGCCCACTCGTACAGAGTCGGAGGTTCGTTTTCAGTCATGTAAGCATGTAATCACAAACATTTCGGTCACTGTCGGGTTCAGGGCTCGCCGAAGCCGAAGTTGCGGTGGATCGTGTTCGACCGCTTCGACATGCTCGGATAGCCGGGGCCGGAGAAGTAGATCTTGGAGTAGATCTCGTCTCCGTAGTCGAACGGGGGCTTGTCGTCCTCGTCGAAGAGCCGGACGCAGTTGAGCGTGAGGCTCGACACGATGAACACGCCGCCGCCGTTCCTGTCCGACACCGCGCTCAGGGTCGCGGGGCCCTTGTAGAGGCGGTTGTCGTAGATGGGGTCGTCGGCCCAGATCTCGACCCGCGCGGTGGCGCCGTTGTCGATCTGATACTGCGCCTGGGCGTTGGTCATGCCGACCTTGCCGACGATCAGCACCGGGCACTGGCTGCTGGTCCCGGTGATGGTCAGCTGGGCGGTGAGCCTGCCCTGCTCGTCGGCGGCCTGGGCGGGGGTGGTGAGGGTCAGGGCCGCGGTGGCGGCGACGCCGAGCACTGCGGCCGTGCGGGCTGACTTCTTGAGCATGGACATACCGATTCCCTTGTATTCGCTGTGCGGGCGGTGACTCTGCGTCCTACGAGAAGTCACCTGTCACCGTGTTCGAGGTGTCGTTCAGGATGAACCCGTCGCCGTCGATCCACTTGGCCTTGCAGTAGATCTCGTCGTCGTCGCTCGGCAGGATGTCCTCGTCCAGCGGGTTACCGGTGCCCCTGTCGTAAAGGTTCACGATCTTCAGGCGAACACCGTCCGGCGCGGCTACGAGGACTTTGATCTCCCCCGGCTGACCGGGCGCGGGCTTTCCCTTGTACGCGACGAAAGGGCCGCTGAGCCCTGGCTCGGGTACGCGAGACAGGACGTCGTCGGCCCAGTCGTCGCCCCAGCACGTGACCCGGATCTGCGCTCCGTTCCAGATGTAGCCCGCCGCGTCCTCCTGATTCATCGGGAGATGAACGTTGATCTCGTGCCGCAATTGGCCCGGCTTGGTGACCTGATGCGTGATGGTGATCGAACTCGCGGCCTGCGCCGGGGCGCTCACCAGCGCCGCCACCATCGTGGTTCCCGCACCGATCACCGCGGCCATTCGCGCGATTCTGGTCATTAGCGTCACGTCCTTCGAGTTTTCTTGGGTTTACTTCTCGGGCGTGACACCCCCGTTCCAGGTATTGGAACGGTCCTAGAAATATCCGGTCACCACGTTGGTCTTGTCGGTGAGCGTGTAGCCGTCGGCGTCGACCCAGGTCGCCCTGCAGTAGATCTCGTCCTGCAAAGTGCCCAGGCCGATGTCCTCGTTCAACTCACCGGCGCCACCTTTCTCGTAAAGGTCCAGGGTCGTCAGGACGACACCCTCGTCCGTGGCGGTGAGCACGCCGAACCCCGGCGGATAGGGGTCGGGCCTCGGGACGCCGCTGAAATAGCGGTTCCGCTCCGCCGCGCCCTTGAACGTCCCCGGTACGTTGACGAGCTTCGGGTCGCTGACGACGTCTTCTCCGTAGCAGTCGATCTTGATCTTCGCGCCCCAGTAGATGTAGCCCTCCGCGTCCTGCCTGCTCATCGGGAGACGGACGGTGATCACGTGTTTCACCATGCCCGGCACGGTGATCGCGTGGGTGGCGACGATCGAACTCGCCGCGCTGGCCGGGGCGCTCGCGGGCCCGTGCATCAGAGCCAGGCCCGCGCCGAAGGCGACGATCGCCCGGGTGACCGGCTTCCTGCCGATGGACATCGGCCGTTTCCTTTCTCCGGTGTTCTAGAAGTAACCACTCACGACATTGCTCTTGGCCTTGAGGGTGCCGCCGTCGGCGTCGATCCATTTGGCCTTGCAGTAGATCTCGTCCTGAAGGCCGTAGTCCTCGTTGAGGGCCTCGCCTTTGGGGTAGACGTCCAAAGTCGTCAGGCGGACGCCGTCTTCCGTGGCCCTGAGAACGCCGTGTCCCGGCGGGTAGGGAGCCCGCTTGGGGGTTCCGGTGAATGTCGGCCCGACACCCGGAACGTCGTAGAGGTATTCATCGGGGCCCACCTCCTCGCCCCAGCATTCGAGTTCGATCCTCGCTCCCCAATAGATGTAGCCCGCCGCGTCTTCCCTGCTCATCGGCAGGTGGACGTCGATCTGATGCCTGACATAGCCGGTCACCTGGATCGAATGGGTGATCGTCATCTGGCTGGCGGCCTGTGCGGGTGTGCCCGCGAACCCGAGCGACACGATCATCGCGAGACTCGCCCCTATGGCCTTCCCGGCCCTGGTCATATCGCCTGCTTTCTCTAGAAGTAACCGGTCACTTCTTCGCTCTTGGCTCTGAGGATGTAGCCATCGGCATCGGTCCATTTGGCGTCGCAGAAAACCTCGTCCCTGGCGCCGACGTCCTCATTGAGCAGGCCGGGTTTGCGGTAGACGTCCAGAGTCGTCAGGTGCAGGCCGTCGTCCGCGGCCTTGAGCACGCCGTATCCCGCCGGGTAGGGGGCCTTTCTGGGGACTTTCGAAAACGTGTCGCCGATCTGCGGAACCCTGTCGAGCAGCTCGTTGAAGACGGCGTCGCTTCCGAAGCACCGGAGTTTGATCTGGGCGCCCCAGTAGATGTAGCCCTCCGCGTCCTGCCTGCTCATCGGAAGATGAACGTCGATCTGATGCGTGACGACGTCGGTCACGGTGACCGCATGGGTGATGTACATCTGGCTGGCGGCATGCGCGGGTGCGCTCACCAGCCCCAGCATCGTGACGCCCGCGCACGCGGACGCGATCAGTTTTCTCGCTCTGGTCATCCGGCCCCACCTGCTTGGAAAAGTCTTCTCTCTCAGCAGGCGTGACATCCCGTTCCACGGCGTTCCGGTCGTCCGCCGTTAACCCGTCGCTCCGCGGCAACGGGATGTGGCAGCATCCTTCGCATGTTCACGACGTTCTTCCGAGCCGGCTAGCGCTCCGCCAGCCACTTCGAGGCCATGCCCGCGGCTGGTGATGCGGGATCCAGGTCATCTGACCGGGTCCCGAGCGCCGACCCGGAGGAATCGTCATGCCCTCTGCGCGCCCCGCAGAGTTTCTCGTCCGTACCGTCACCGGCCTGGAAGAACTGACCGCCGCCGAGCTCACCGAAGCCGGTCACCGCGTCGTCGACGTCACGAAACGCCAGCTCATCGTCCACGCCACCACACCCGTCGAGACCCGGCTGGCCGACGACCTGTTCGCGGTGAAGGCCAAGGTCCCCGACCCGGGCCACACCCGCACCGCCCTCGCCCAGGCGATCGCCGAGCTCACGCGGGAGCTCGGCCGCGCGCCAAGAATCAGCGTCACCGCCTCGTTCACCGGGGCCAGGAACTTCAGCCGGTACGACATCGAGGACGCCGTCGGTGCCCGGCTCGGCGCACCCTATTTCTCGCGGAGACACGGCACTGCCCCGCCGCCGGGGACCACCGATCTCCGGGTCACCCTGGACGGGAAGGTCATGTGGCTGGGTGTACGGCCCCACGCCGCCCCGCTGCACCGGCGGGCCTGGCGGAAGGCCACGGTCGTGGGCAGTCTGCACCCGCCGGTCGCCGCCGCGATGGCCCGCCTGGCCGACATCCGCCCTGGTCACGTGGTCTTCGACCCGTGCTGCGGCGCCGGTACGCTCCTCGTCGAGGCCAAAGCGATCGAACCCCGCGCGATCTACCACGGCCACGACATCGACCCGAAAGCCATCCAGGCCGCGCGCGCCAACGATCCGGCGATCGCATGGCGTACACGACCGAGGGAACCCGACCGGATTCTGGCCAATCCTCCCTGGGGTGTCCGGCTCCCCGCCGTCGAGAGCTTCTCCACGGCCTGGCCCGGCGCGGAGAGGCTCGTGGCCGTGCTGGCCGAGGGGCAGCGGCTCGATCGCAGGTGGTGGGTGATCGAGGAGTATCCGCTGACCGTCGCGGGTCGGCGCCCCAGGATCGTGGTCGCCTTGATAGGCAAGTAGAGACTTGCCTATACTCGGCCACGTGGGTGACATCTACAAAGCCATCGCCGACCCCACCCGCAGGAAGATCCTCGACGCGCTGACCGACCGGAACGGTCAGACGCTGTTCGAGATCTGCTCCCGCCTGGCCGCGCAACACCAGCTCGCCTCGTCGAGGCAGGCCATCTCGCAGCATCTCGACGTGCTGGAGGCGGCCGGGCTCGTCGAGTCGCGGCGGGACGGCCGCTACAAGTTCCATTTCATCGACCCCGAACCGCTGCGGCAGATCGCCGAGCGGTGGATTCCTTCGGAGGAACCGCCATGAGGATCGTCATGATGAGCGTCATGGTCGACGACCAGGACCGGGCGCTGGCCTTCTACACCGACGTGCTCGGCTTCGTGAAGAAGCACGAGATCCCGATGGGCCAGTTCAAGTGGCTGACCGTCGTGTCACCCGAGCAGCCGGACGGGCCCGAGCTCGTGATCGAGCCCGATGCCCATCCGGCCGCCAAGCCGTGGAAGTCGGCCCTCGTCAACGACGGGATCCCGATCGTGGTGTTCGGGGTCGACGACGTTTACAAGGAGTTCGAGCGCCTGAAGGCGCTCGGGGTGCGGTTCACCCAGGAGCCGGCGAACATGGGGCCCGTTTCGACCGCCGTGTTCGACGACACCTTCGGCAACCTCATCCAGATCCACTCGCCGAACTGACGGTCTCCGCCTCCTGCTCGACGAGGAAGCCGCCCGACTGGTGGTGCCAGAGCCGTGAGTAGGGACCCCGCGCCTCCAGTAGTTCGGCGTGGGAGCCCTGCTCGACGATCTCGCCCCGGTCGAGCACTACCAGGCGGTCCATGCGCACGACCGTGCTCAGCCGGTGGGCGACCACCAGTGCGGTGCGGTCGCGCATGAGCCGCCAGAGCGCCTCCTGGACGAGGATCTCGCTCTCGGAGTCGAGGGCGCTGGTGGCCTCGTCCAAGAGGAGGATCGGGGCGTCGCGGAGGATCGCCCTGGCCAGGGCCACCCGCTGGCGCTGGCCGCCCGACAGTTTCACGCCGCGTTCGCCGACGAGCGTGTCGAAGCCCATGGGCAGGCCCTCGACGAACTCGGTCACGTGGGCGGCGCGGGCCGCCTCCATGATCTCGGCCTCGGTGGCGCCGGGCCGGGCGAAGGCGATGTTCTCCCGCAGGGTGCGGTGGAACATCGCCGGTTCCTGCGGCACGTAGGCGATCAGGCTCCGCAGGTCGGCCTGTCTCATGCGGCCGATGTCCTGGCCGCCGACGACGATCCGGCCGCTCTGGATGTCCATGAGCCGCAGCAGCAGCCGGGTCAGCGTGGTCTTGCCGCCGCCCGACCGCCCCACGAGACCGATCTTGGTTCCGGCCGGGACGTCCAGATCGAGGCCGTCGAACAGCGGCGGGTTGCCCTCGTGGGCGAAGACGACCCGGTCGAACCGCACTCCGGCGTCGGCCGCGCCCAGGGCCTGCGCCTGGGGATGGTCGACGATCTTCGGCGGTTCGAGGAGCAGCTCGGTGAACTGGGCCGCCTCGGTGAGCGTGCTCTCGAGACGGCGGTAGACCTGGTTGAACTCGAACATGATGCCGGTCGCCTGCGAGTAGTAGGTGAACGTCACCATGAGCGCCTCGACGCCGAGCCCGCCGTGCAGGACCACCGCGAGCAGCACGCCGATCGTGCTGGTGAGCACCGACATCGGCGCCACGACCATGTCGACGCGCAGGTTGCCGTAGTCCCACGACCGCAGCTGCGCCCGGCGCAGCTCGGCCAGCCTGACCCGGGTCTCGGCCGCCTCCCGGTCTTCGGCCGCGAAGGCCCGGACCGTGTCCATGTTGGACAGCACGTCGGCGACGTGCCCGGACACCCGGACGTGGGCCGCCTCGCGTACGTTGACCAGCTTCTGGCGCCGCACGATGAACGGCGAGGCCATGAAACCGGTCACCACGATCAGGCCGAGCAGCACGAGCACCAGCACCGGGTGGTACTGCCAGAGCACGACCGAGGCGAACACCAGCGGCAGGACCTTCGAGATGACCCCGAAGACGAGGGTGTCGATGAACCCCTCGAACGACCGGGAGAACCCGAGCACCCGCTTCGTGAGCGATCCCGCGAAGTTGTCGTGGAAGAACGCGGCGTCCTTGGCCAGCAGTTCGTCCATGCCGATGATGCCGAGGTCCTCCATCCCCCGCGCGTCGATGCGGTTGATGAAGTGGAGCCCGGCGCGCCAGATGATCTCGCCGAGCAGCAGCACCGCGCCGAACCCGAGGACGTACGGGAAGAGCGTGCCGATGCCGCTTTCCCCGGCGGCAAGGCGGCCGACCAGGGAGGCCACCAGGAGCGGGGCCACGTAGAAGAGACAGATGTTGCCCAGTGCCGGAAGGAACAGGGCGGGTGTGGCCACGGGCCACTTGAGGCGGATCTGCGTTAAGTAGTAGCGGAGTACGAGCTTCACCGCTGATTTCGGTGGATCCGGTGTGTCACCTGATTCCGTCATTGACATGCGCCCCCAATCGCTGACCGCATCCATCGTTTCGCAGTGGGTGAACGCGAGGCGAACGGTTTTCGTCGTGTCGATCTTGGACACGGAGAGTCGCGGGCTGAATACTCGACGCGCTCCCCCCGGAACACCCTCTCTACAGGAGTACCGATGCGCTACCTGAGCATTCCCTTCGCCGTTCTCGCGGCCGGTGCGTGCCTCACCCTGTCGACCCCGGCGGGAGCCACGTCGACGCCGGTTTCCACCCAGGCGGCGGTCGACGGCTACCAGGTCGTCACCCTGCCCAACGCCAACGTGCCGAACTTCCAGCGCCGTACGGTCAACTGCCCGGCCGGTAAGCGCGTGATCGGCGGCGGCGCCGAGGCCCAGGGCCCCAACGCCGTGCTGGTCGGCTCGTTCCCCACCGACGGCGGTAACGGCTGGATCGGCCTCGGCCGCCAGATCGGCAACTCCACCGTCGGCATCAGCGTGTTCGCCATCTGCGCGAACGCCTGACCTGCGTAAACCGCCGCGGCTCCCGTTGGGGGCCGCGGCTCTTCTTTGCCGCGCCGAATGTTAGCGTTTGGCCACTATGACCGATCTGCTCGGACCGTTACTCGAACCGGCGTTCTTCATCGGCGGGGTGCCCACGAGCTGGGCCGAACTGCTGGGGTTCGCCACCGGCCTGCTGACCGTCTGGATGGTCGCCAGGCAGAACATCTGGAACTGGCCGCTCGGGGTCGCCAACGTCATCCTGCTCGGGCTGGTCTTCCTGACCGCCGGGCTGTACGCGGACGCGGCGCTCCAGATCGTCTACGTCGTGCTCGGCCTCTACGGCTGGTGGAGCTGGCTGTACGGCGGCGCCGGGCGCACCGCCCTCACGGTCACCCGGACCGAAACCACCGAATGGATCTGGCTGGGGCTCGCCGGGGTGGCCACCACCGCGCTGCTGACGGCGCTGCTGTCGGCGTACACCGACTCGGCGGTGCCGTTCTGGGACGCGCTCACCACGGCGTTGTCGCTGATGGCGACCTATGGGCAGACGCGCAAGCGGGTGGAGTCGTGGTGGCTCTGGATCGCGGCGGATGTGGTCTACATCCCGCTCTATGCGTACAAGAATCTGTATTTGACGAGTGTCCTGTACGTGGTGTTCCTGGCGCTGTGCGTCATGGGGCTGCGGGCGTGGCGGCTGGCGGTGGCGCGGTGAGTTTCGGACACGGGCTCGTCATCGGGAAGTTCTATCCGCCGCACGACGGCCACCGTCATCTCATCGACACGGCGGCGGAGCGGTGTGAGCTGGTCACGGTGGTCGTGGCGGCCAACGCGGTGGAGACGATCCCGCTCGCGGACCGCGCCGCCTGGCTGCGCGAGGCCCATCCGCAGCCCAACGTGGTGATCGCCCCGGTCGTGGACGACATCGAGATCGACTACGACGACCCGGAGATCTGGACCGCCCACGTGGAGGTCTTCCGGTTCGCCCTCGCGCTCGCGCACGGCCCCGGCGTGGTGATCGACGCGGTGTTCAGCTCCGAGGACTACGGCCCCGAGCTGGCCCGGCGGTTCGACGCGACCCACGTGCCGGTGGACCCCGGGCGCACGAGGTATCCGGTCAGCGGCACCCTGGCGCGGGAGGACCCGGTCGCGGCCTGGCCCTTTCTGAGCCCGGCGGTCAGGGCCCATCTGGCCAGGCGGGTGGTCGTCGTCGGCGCGGAGTCGACCGGCACGACCACGCTGACCCGCGCGCTGACCGCCCACTACGCCGCGCGCGGCGGCGTGTGGGCGGCGACCCGCTGGGTGCCCGAGTACGGCCGCACCTACTGCGAGGAGAAACTGGCCCTGGCCAGGCGCGCGGCGAAGGCGGCCGGAGAACCGGAACCGTGGATGGACGACCTCCAATGGCGGCCCGAGGAGTTCGAGGTCGTCGCCGAACGCCAGCTGGCCTGGGAGGACGCCGCCGCCCGGGTGGGTTCGCCGGTGCTGTTCTGCGACACCGACCCGTTCGCCACCGCTTTGTGGCAGGAGCGCTACGCCGGGACGACCAGCGACGAGGTGTGGCGGATCGGCGACCGCGCCCGGCACGACCTGTGGATCCACACCAGCGTCGAGGGCGTCCCCTTCGAGCAGGACGGCTGGCGCGACGGCGAGCACCTGCGGCACGCCATGGACGCGCGGTTCCGCGAACTGCTGACCGCGCGCGGGATGCCGCACCTGGTCGTGTCCGGGCCGCCCGCCCAACGGCTGGAAGCCGCGGTGCGGGCGGTGGACCTGCTGTTCAGCGTCCCGGCACCCGGACCTGACGGAACAGCCGGCGCGTCCGGAGGGTGAAGCCGAGCTTCTCGTACAGGCGGATCGCGTTCACGTTCGACGCCGAGGCGTGCATGAACGGGGTCTCGCCGCGCGCCCGGATCCCGGCCGCGACCGCGAGCACCAGCCTGGTGGCCAGCCCTTGGCCTCGGAACGAGGCGTCGGTGCAGACGGCGCTGATCTCGGTCCAGCCCGGCGGGTGGAGCCGTTCCCCGGCCATCGCGATGAGTTTGCCCTCGTGGCGGACGCCCAGGTAGGTGCCCATCTCGATGGTCCGGGGCAGGAACGGCCCGGGTTCGGTGCGGGCCACCAGGTCGAGCATGTCGGGCACGTCGTCCGGGCCGAGCACTTCGGCGTCGGCGAAAGGCTCGCCCCAGACCGCGCTGCCGTCGAGCTGTACGCCCTCGATGTTCTGCACGGTCTCCCAGCCGTCGGGCGCGGGGTCGTCGATGGTCAGGGTGATGAGGCCGTCGGGCCCCGCGAAGGAGGCGATGCCCGCCCATTCGTCCGGGCCGGGGGAACCGGAGATGCCGAGGAAGACCGAAACGTCGGGCCGGTAGCGGCGCACGCCGCCCCGGATTTCGGCGAGGTGGGCGTGCGGGCCGGTCAGCGCGGCCCAGGCGGGGTTGTCGAGGATGTGCGGTGCCATCAGCCCTCCTGGCGGGGCAGGCCGGGCGGGTTGATCTGCGACTCGGGGATGGCCTCGTTGCCCAGGCCCCAGCGGTCGAGCACCTTCTGGTAGCTGCCGTCCTTGATGACGCTGTTGAGCGCCTCGTTGAGCGGCTTGACCAGGCCGTTGTCCTTGAGGGTCATCGCGGCGATGAGGCCCTGGAGGTCGGGCCCTGCGCCGGAGGCGGTGCCGACGATCTTGGTGTCCTTACCCACGGCGACGTTGTAGGCGATGCTCGGGTTGGGGCCGAAGTAGGCCTGGATGCGGCCCGACTTGAGGGCGAGCAGGGCGTCGCCGTAGAGGTTGTAGTAGGAGATCTCGGCGGGCTTCAGGCCGGCGTCCTTGTTCGCCTTGTCCCAGTCGAGCAGGATCTTCTCCTGGTTGGTGCCCGAGCCGACCGAGACCTTCAGCCCGGCGATGTCGGCCGGCTTGGCGATGGCGGCGATCGGGCTGCTGGCGGCCACCTGCCAGGCGAGCTGGTCGACGCGGTAGGTGGCGAAGTCGTAGATGTCCTTGCGCTCCTCGGTCACCGTGACGTTGTTGAAGACCGCTTCGAGCTTGCCCGACCTGGCGGCGACGAACAGGTTCTCCCACGAGCTGATCTCGTTGACGTACTCGAGGCCGAGCACGTCGGCGACGAGCTGCGCGAGGTCGGTCTCGACGCCGATGTAGGTGGTGTCGTCGTCGGCGAGGAACCCGAGCGGGGGCGCGCCCTCACCGCTGTGGCCGACGAGGAGTTTGCCGTCGGCCGCGATGGCGGGCGGCACCTGCGCGGCGATGGCGTCGACCTTCTGCGCGCGGATCCGCTGCTGGTCAGGGCTGGTGTTGACGCCGCCACCGGTCGAGGAGGCGGCGGGAGCGGGTGGCGCTGCCGCGTTCTCGGGCGCGGGGTCCGCACCACACGCGGCCAGGGCGAGCAGCAGGAGTGCGGGCACGGCGAAACGACGCATGAGAGGGGTTCTCCTTAGAGGACGCGGCTGATGAAGGCGCGGGTGCGGTCGTGCTGGGGATGGTCGATGACCTGGCCGGGCGGACCCTGTTCGACGACGAGGCCCTCGTCGAGGAAGACCACGGTGTCGGCGGCCTCGCGGGCGAAGCCGATCTCGTGGGTGACGACGACCATGGTCGTCCCGGATTTCGCCAGGTCCTTCATGACGTCGAGGACCTCGCCGACCAGTTCGGGGTCGAGCGCGGAGGTGGGTTCGTCGAACAGCACGACTTTGGGGTCGAGGGCCAGCGCGCGGGCGATGGCCACCCGCTGGCGCTGACCGCCGGACAGGGTGCCCGGGTAGGAGTCGGCCTTGTCCTCCAGGCCCACCCTTGTGAGGAGGCGGGCCACGGTGGCGGCGACCTCGGCCTTCGGGCGGCGCTGGGCCGAGAGAGGGGCTTCGGCGACGTTCTCGCGGACGGTCAGGTGGGGGAACAGGTTGAAGTTCTGGAAGACGAAGCCGATCTTCGTACGCTGCTTGAGGATCTCCCGTTCGCTGCGGTGGCCGACCAGTTCCCCGTCGATGTGGACGGTGCCGGCGTCGGGCTTCTCCAGGTGATTGATAGCCCGTAGGAGGGTCGACTTGCCCGACCCCGACGGGCCCAGGACGACGGTGACCTCGCCTTTGGCGACCTTCAGGCTGACGCCGCGCAGTACGTGGAGGGAGCCGAAGCTCTTGTGTACGCCGTCGATCTCGATCATGCCCGGCCCCGTCCGTAGTGGCGTTCGATGTAGTGCTGGACCAGCGACAGGACCGTCGTCAGCGCGAGGTACCAGAGGGCGGCGACCAGCAGCAGCGCGACCACCCGGCCGTTGCGCATGTAGATGACCTGGACCTGGTAGAAGAGCTCGGGCAGGGCCATGATGTAGACCACCGAGGTGCCCTTGACCAGGCCGATGATCTCGTTGCCCGCGTTGGGCACGATGCTCCGCATCGCCTGCGGCAGGATGATCCGGAAGAACCGCCGGGCCCTCGGGATGCCCAGCGCGGCGGCGGCCTCCCGCTGTCCCGGCTCGACCGCGAGCAGCCCGCCGCGCACGATCTCGGCGGCGTAGGCGGCCTGGTGCAGGGCCAGCCCGAGCGCGGCGGCGGTGATCGGCCCGATCAGGTCCATCGTGCCGACGGAGAAGAACGCGGGCCCGAACGGGATCCCGAACGACAACCGGGGATACAGCAGCGCCAGGTTGTACCAGAACAGCAGTTGCAGGATCAGCGGCACGGCCCGGAACACCCAGACGTAGCCCCAGGCCACCGACGACAGCAGCGGGTTGGGCGACAGCCGCATGACGGCGAGCACACCGCCGAGCGCGAACCCGAACACGGTCCCGAGCGCTGTCAGCTCCAGCGTGAGCAGCACGGCGCGGAGCACCGAGGGCGCGAACAGGTACTCCCCGACGACCTCCCACTCCCAGGCCGGGTTGGTGACCAGCGAGTTGGCCGCCATCACGAGCAGGAGCAGCACCCCGGCGGCGGCCAGCCAGCGGAACGGATGCCGGGTGGGCGCCACCCTGGGCCCGGTGTCGGACCGGATCACCGGTGCGGTCGTCGTCATGAGTCAAGCTCAGCACGATCACCACATTTCCGTCAAGTCCTACTTGTTTAGTAGGTAATTATTTCCTACTATCCCAGTGGGAAAAGTCCACTCGAGGAGACCACATGACCCTGCATCTGGCCGCCGCCCTCGACGGCGCCGGGTGGCACCCCGCCGCCTGGCGAACCGAGGGCGCGAGCCCCGACGCCCTGTTCACCGCCGCCTACTGGACCTATCTGGTCCAGGAGGCCGAGCGAGGGCAGCTCGACTTCGTGACCTTCGAGGACACCATCAGGCTGCGGACCTGTCCGGGAGACGAGGTCACCGGTCCCCTCGACGCCATGCTGCTGGCCACGGCGACGGCGCCGCTGACGTCCAGGATCGGCCTGGTCCCCGCGGCGGGCGGCGGCGAGGCGGCGGCCGGCCTCGCCGCCCTCGACCGGGCCGGACCCGGCCGGGCGGGCTGGCTCACCACCGGCGAGCTACGCCCCCGCGTGCCCGGACGTCCCCTGATCGCGACTTTGGCGGGCCCGGCCCTGCCGGTCGAGACGGCGGCCAAGTGCGCCGACGTCGTGTTCGTCACCCCGCACGACCGCAGGGAGGCCGCCGCACTGGCGGACCGGGCCCGGCGGGCGGCGCCCGGCGTGACCGTCCTGGCCGACCTGGTCGTCTTCCTGGACGGCACCGGCCTGAAGGAGCGCCTCGACGACCTCGACGGCGCCGCCTTCACCAGCGACGCCCACATCTACTCGGGCACCGCGACCGGGCTGGCGCACCTGCTGCTCGACTGGCGGGCGGCGGGCGTCGACGGCTTCCGGCTGCGGCCCGGCGCGCTCCCGAACGACCTGCGGGCCATCACCCGCCACCTGGTTCCGGCACTCCGCGCGCGTGGCGCGTTCCGCCCCGGCCACCCGGCCGGGAACCTACGCGACCGGTTCGCCCAGAAGAGGTACGCGCGGGTGTCCTAGGAGCACCACCTGGGTCGCCACCTCGGCGGCCACCAGCGAGATGCGGACGCGGGCCTCGGCCACGGCGGTGGCCGGGGCGTCGCCGTCGACCGCACCGGCGGCCTCCGACAGCGCCAGCACGGCCTCCCGCAGCCGGGCCCGCACCGCGTCGCACGCCTGCCCGGACTCGGCCAGCCTTCCCTCGGCCGCGCCGAGTTCGATGGCCGCCGACAGCACCTGGGCGAGCAGCCCGGCGGACACCTCCGGCCACTCGGCCAGCAGTTCCGCCCTGCGGTGTCGCGCCTCCGCGAGGTCGACGGCGGCGAGCAGGCGGAGATCCCTGGTCAGGGTCCGGGTGACGCGCATGTCGGCTAATTTACCTACATTACCTACATAGTCAATGGGAAATCGCCATGGAACATTCGGGAAACATGATCAAGAGCTCGCGGTAACAAACCGCACATAACGTGCGAATCGCACCACCCGGCTCGTACGAGTAAGGCTCCCCCTTGCGCCACACGCTTCGCGGCACCGCCGCGTTAATCTCCCTCGTCTGTCTGTCCACGTTCACCACCGCTCCCGCCTCGGCCGCAGCCGCCGACGAGGACTGGACGGTCGACCGCGTGGCCGGTGGCTACAAGGTCACCCTGAACCTCGATGAGAAACTCCCGATCGACTCGAGCGCCCCCTCGCTGCTCGCCGACGGGAAGGTCCTCGGTCCGGCGACCGAGTCGGCCGACGGGAAGTCCCTCTTCCTCGTCACCGCCGACCCGACGGTCACCTCCGCCGCCGAGATCACCACCGACGTGCTCGACGAACCCGCCGCCCCGCAGGCCAGGGCTGCGGCGGCCACCCTCGCGCAGGTCCAGAAGACCGCCCTTCAGGACGACCCCTCCACGTCGGGAACGTTCCAGGTCAAGGAGGGTGTGTACGACTTCGGCGACCAGGCGATCCCGCTGCTCAACATCGGCGGCATCCGCGGCGAGCTCACCGGCAAGATCTACCTGCCGGTCTCCCGCGAGCGGAAGCCGCTCGTGATCTTCCTGCACGGCCGCCACACCTCCTGCTACGGCACCGGGGCCACCAACCCCAACCGCTGGCCGTGCCGGCCGTCGCCCGACAGCCCCTCGCAGCGCGCGACGATCCCCAGTTACATCGGCTACGACCTGCCGGCCCGCGCGCTGGCCAGCAACGGCTACGCCGTGGTGTCGATCTCGGCCAACGCGATCAACTCCAACGACAACCAGCTCGCCGCCGACTACGGCGCGCAGGCCCGTGGCCAGCTGATCCTCGACACGCTGACCATGCTGGAGAACGCCGACGACGGCGATCCGGTCGTCTACCACGACGCCTTCTACAACCGTGACGTGACGCTGGCCCAGGCGCTCACGGGCGCGGTCACCCCCGCCGACCTCAAGCGGGCGTTCGACTTCCAGAACGTCGGCATCATGGGGCACTCGCGCGGTGGTGAGGGCGTCACGGCCGCCTCGACCCTCAACGACGCGCTGCCGCTCTACAAGCAGTTCGGCATCAAGGCGGTGCTGCCGCTGGCGCCGGTCGACTACGACCGCATCTCGGTGCCCAACACCGTGACGGCCACGATCCTCCCGTACTGCGACGGGGACGTGGAGAACCTCATGGGCCAGCACATCGTGGACGACTCCCGGCACAGCTTCGACGACAACGTGCTGCGCTCGGCCGTGCTGGTGCAGGGCGCCAACCACAACTTCTTCAACACGATCTGGACCCCGGGCCTGTTCCCGGCCAGCACCGGCGACGACTGGTCGGTGGGCGGCAACGGCGGCAACGACCCGGTCTGCAACCCGGCCGCGGCCACCACGCTGCGCCTGACCGCGCCGCAGCAGGAGAAGGTCGGCGCCGTCTACATGCCGGGCTTCTTCCGGCTCGTGCTCGGCGGCGAGAAGCAGTTCCTGCCGCTGTTCGACGGCTCGGCCGTCTCGGTCCCGTCGATCGACTTCTCGGACGTGACCAGCGCCGCCACCCAGCCCGCCGGTGCGCGCAGGGACCTGGCGACCTTCGAGAAGCCCGAGGCGAACGTCTCGGTCACCGGTGACGCCGCGCTCTGCTCCAGCATGGGCGGCAACGGGGGTCTCCAGATCCCGCAGGCCGAGCCGTTCTGCGCGACCGCGACCAACCAGGCCGCGCTCCCCCACTGGTCGCCCGCGACGTGGGCGTTCAACATCCCGTCGTCGCCGATGATGCGGCTGAAGTCGGGCACCGTCACCGTGGCTCTTAAAAACGATCTTTCGGTGTACGAGCAGCTCTCGGTCAAGGTCGCGGCCGACGAGACCGTGGCGACGTCCACCGACGTCACGATCACCGTCACCGACGGCGCCGGCAAGACCTGGTCGTCGCCGGTCTCGGCGCTCAACTCCCGGGCGGTCACCCGCCTGCCCGGCAGCACCTCGCCGTGGCTGAAGAAGGTCATTCTCCAGCAGGTCACCGTCCCGCTCGCCTCGACCGGCCTGAACCTGACGGACATCCGCCAGGTGTCCTTCACCGGTACGGGCGTCTACCTGTCCGACCTGTCGGCGGAGAACCGGGCGGTCGGCGCCCGGGTCGCCCGGCAGCAGATCGCGGTGGACGTCGCGCCCGCCCGGGTCGACGAAGGTTCCGGCCCGGGCACGGCGTCGATCGCCGTGGCGCTGTCGGCCCCCGCCGACCACGAGGTCTCCGGTTACGTCAGCGTCTTCGGCTCGGCCACCGGCCGCGCCGGGATCTCGATGAAGAAGGTCACCTTCGCCCCCGGCCAGACCTGTGTGACCGTTCAGGCGGGCACCCTCGGTGACACGGTCGCGAGCAGCACGGCGTCCACCGCGTTCAAGGTCTCGGTCACCAACACGGCCGGGGCGGTCATGGGCGACGGGGGCTTCGGCACCCTCACCGTCCGTGAGGACGACGGCAACGTCACCACCCCGGCGTTCGGCAAGCCGGGCGAGGCGTGCGCCGAGTACGCCGCCTCGCTCAAGCCGGGCAACCTCATCGTGACGAACGCGGTGGTCGCGGGCGGCTCGAACCCGGTCAAGGCGACCGGCTACCGGGCCGGAGAGAGCGTGGAGTTCAAGCTGGACGCCACCGTTCTCGGCCGCGCCGTCGCCGACGCCACCGGCACGGTCACCTTCACCGCCGCGATCCCGGCGGGCACCCCCGTCGGCAAGATCACCCTCAGCGGCGTCGGGGCCGGTTCGGGCTACACCACTTCGGCGGTGTCCCGGGTCAGGGCCTCCTGAGGCCGCAGCACCCGGAACGTCACGTTCCGGGTGACGGTGAACCCCAGTGATTCGTACAACCGGATCGCGTTGACGTTGACGGTGGCGGCGTGCAGGAACGGCCGCTCGCCCCGGGCGCGAACGCCCGCCACCACCGCCAGCACCAGCCGTGACGCCAGACCCCGCCCCCGGTGGGCGGGGTCGGTGCACACGGCGCTGATCTCCGTCCAGCCGGGTGCCTTCAGCCGCTCCCCGGCCATCGCGATGAGCCTGCCCTCCTCACGGAGACCCAGGTAGGTGCCCATCTCGATGGTGCGCGGGGCGAAGGGGCCCGGCTGGGTGCGAGCCACGAGGTCGAGCATCTCGGGCACGTCGTCCGGCCCCAGGACGACCACGTCCCCAGCCTCTCCGGCCACGGCCGAACCCTCCATCTGCACTCCCGGGAGCGCGAAAAGCGTCTCCCAGTCCTCGGCCGCCGGGCCCTCGCAGGTGGTCAGCACCTGGCCGTCGAGGTCGGCCCAGTCGCCGGGGCCGAAGGCGTCGGGAACGGCCGCGAAGGGCGACACGTCGAGGGGATAACGCCTGGTCCGGCCGTTGACGACGGCGAGGTGGGCGTGCGGGCCGGTCAGTGCGGCCCAGACGGGGTTGGCGAGAACGTCGGTTTCCACCGCTCCATAATGGCCCCATGACCTGCTGGATCGTGCTGGACATCGAGGGGACGACGAGTTCCACCGAATCCGTCCATGTCGGGCTCTACGCGTACGCCCGCCCGAGGCTCGGCCCGTTCATCGACGCCCACCGCGACGATCCGGAGATCGCCCGTGCCGTCGCCGAGACCGGGGGCGCCACAACCGGCGAGACGGTCGAGATCCTCACCGGCTGGATGGACGCCGACGTCAAGGCCACCCCGCTCAAGACCATCCAGGGCCGCATCTGGGCCGAGGGCTTCGCCAACGGCGACCTCCGGGCGCACTTCTTCCCCGACGTACCGCCGAAGCTGCGGGAGTGGCGCGACGCGGGGCGGCGGCTCGCGATCTATTCGTCCGGGTCCGTCGTGGTGCAGCACGCCTGGTTCGCCCGGTACGCCCCTCTCATCGAGGCCTACTTCGACACGGTGACCGCAGGGCCGAAAAGGGTCGTGGAGTCGTACCGGAGAATCGCCGACACCCTCGACGGCGACCTGCTGTTCCTGTCCGACCTGCCGGCCGAGCTCGACGCCGCGAAGGCGGCGGGCTGGCGGACGATCGGAGTGCGGCGCGCGGGCGAGCCCAGCGAAGACGCCGATTTCGGCGACCATCCCGTGGTGGCGTCGTTCGCGGAGATCCCGTGAGCCCCTACGGGCACTTGGCGGCGGCCGATCCGGTGCTCGCGCGCCTGATCGGCGAGGTGGGCGAACCCGACCCGTTCGCGTGGTTCAGCCCTGAACGGTTCGGCCCGACGAACTTCTCGGGGATGGTGCTCCACATCGTCAGCCAGCAGATCTCGACGGCGGTGGCGTTCACCTTCTTCGACCGCATCAAGGCCGCTCTCGGCGGATTTCCGACCCCCGACGGAATCCTGGCCCTGGGCGCCGAGGGGCTGAGGGCCTGCGGCCTGTCCGGCGCGAAGACCAGGTATCTCCTCGATCTGGCCCATCGCCGCATCGACCTGGAAGACCTGTCGGATCTGCCCGACGACGAGGTGATCCGCAAGCTGACCGAACTGAAAGGCGTGGGCGCGTGGACGGCGCAGAGCTTCCTCATCGCGCAGCTCCACCGCCCCGACGTGCTGCCGGCCGGTGACCAGGGGATCAGGCGGGCCGTCGAGCGGGCCTGGCAGCTGGAGGGGCTGCCCTCCATCGCGGAGGTGCAGGCCAGGGCGCTGCCGTGGGCTCCCTATCGGACGTATGCCGCCGCCCTGTTGTGGCGGTTCTTCTACGGCGCCACGGCCGCGTAGGTCACGACGTCGTGCCAGCGCCCGTTGGTCTGGAACAGCTGGCGGAGCGTGGCCTCGGGGCGCAGTCCCGCGTCGAGCATGATCTGTTCCATCAGCACCTGGTCGCGGCGGTGCCCGGCCCAGACCCGGTGGATGCCCAGGTGGCTGAAGGCGTAGTCGATGAGCAGCCGCCCCGCCTGCGCGCCGCGCCCCTGGATCGGTGAGCCGGGCAGCAGCACCAGCCCGGTGATCATCGCGTTGCTGCCGTAGTCCTCCAGGAGCAGGCCGATCAGGCCGTGGACGGTGTCGTCGTCGGGCTCGGTGATGGCGAGGGTGATCCGCCGCTCCGACCGCAGCCCGGCCAGGAAGGTGGCCCGTGCGCGGTCGTCGTCCATGCGGTCGACGCCCAGATAGCGGGTGAGCACGGCGCTCGTGTAGACCTGCGTGTAGACCTTCAGGTCGGACGGCCGCAGACTGCGCAGACGCACGTCGGGCCCGCGAAGATCGATCATCCGGCGAGCCTTTCCAGACAGAGTGTTCCCATGATCACGGAGCGTAGCAGCGGATCGGATCCCGGCCTGGCGATCACCCGCCCGCAGTGGTTCGCTGGTTCCATGACCTACCTCACCGTCTATTCCGACGACGCCTCCCTGCTCCAGCGGACCGAAGATCCCGCCGAGATCGCGGCGACCCTCGACGAGATCGGCGTCCGGCTGCGCCACTGGGACCTCCTCCCGACCGGGGTCTCCGCCGAGGAGGTGCTGGCCGCCTACGCCGACCAGATCGCGAAGGTGAACGCCGAGGAGAACTACACGTTCGTGGACGTCGTCCAGCTCGGCCCCGAGGCGGCCGCCGACGTGGCGGCGGGCGCGCGGGCGAAGTTCCTCAACGAGCACACCCACGACGACGACGAAGTGCGGTTCTTCGCGCGTGGGGCCGGGATCTTCTACCTGCACGTCAGCGGGAGGGTCCACGCGGTGCTGTGCGAGGCGGGCGACCTGCTGAGCGTGCCGGCGAAGACGACCCACTGGTTCGACATGGGCACCAGCCCCGACTTCTGCGCGATCCGCTTCTTCCACGACGACGACGGCTGGGTGGGCGACTTCACCGGCGACGCCATCTCCTCGCGCATCCCCGACTTCGACGCGATCGTCGCCGGCCGTCAGGGGCAGACCTTCTCGTAGCGGAGGGCCGGCACGTTCCTGGTCCATTCCGAGGGGGCCGGGCCACCCCGGGTGATGGCGCACGCCCTGGTCACGGGGTCGTCCTGGATCGGCCTGAGGTAGGAGAGGTCCCACAGCGTCACCTGCTGATCCCACGTGTCCCCGCCCCAGCCCGCGACCGCCAGGGTCTTCCCGTCGGGCGCGAAGACGGCCGACGTCGGCGAGCCGGTCAGGGTGACCGGCCCGGCGAGCAGGTGGGGGCGCACCGGGTCGGTCAGGTCGCGCAGGAAGAGCAGCCCGTCGCGGTCACCGGACACCAGCAACCGGCCGTCGGGGCTGATGGCCAGGGCGCCGACGTACGCGGTGTGGCCGCCCAGCGCGTCGCCGATCATCCGGGGGTGGGCCGGATCGGCGAGGTCCCACAGGGAGATCCGGTAGTTGCCGTCGGCCGCCGCGAGCAGCCGCCCGTCGGGAGAGAAGGCGACCGGACCGGTGACGTCGCGCAGAGTGGCGACGGGCCCCGACTCGTTCCACAGCACGACCGCGCCGTAGGGCGGGGCGACCGCGAACAGGCCCTGCCGGGAGAACACCACCGGCTCGCCGATCCCCTCGGGCAGGCCGATCTCCCGGGGCACGGCGCCGGTCACGTCCCAGGCGCGGACCCCCAGGTTGCCCGAACCGGCCAGCAGGCGCCCGTCGGGAGCGAACGTGACGAAGCTCGTCACGCCGGGGTCGCGGGCCAGCGGCGCCCCCATCTGACGCGGCCCGGACAGGTCGGTGAGGTCCCAGACGACCAGCCGTTCGGCGCTGGCGGTGACCAGCCGGTCTCCCGACGGCGAGAACGCCACGCCCTTGACGGTCGATTCGTGACCGCCGAGACGCGGGAAGATCTCGGTCCTGGTCGCCGCGTTCAGCAGCAGGGCGTATCTGCCCTCGCCCACCGCGAGCATCCGCCCGTCGGGTGAGTAGGCGACGTGCTCGGGATCGCCGGTGGAGTCACCCCGCACGCCCTCCTTGCCCGGGGTCCTGCCCAAGGGATAGTCGACCGAGCGGAATCCGGTCACGTCCCACAACGTGGCGATCCCCGAGTACGAGGTCGACACCAGGGTGCGGCCGTCGGGGCTGAAGACGAGGCCGGTCGTCGGAGTGTCGCTGGTGGGCAGCCTGGTGCCGCGCCTGACGGGGTGCGCCCGATCGGTCAGGTCCCAGAGGGTCAGCACCCCGTCGGGGCCGTCGACCACGAGGAGCGCCTCGGCCGGAGAGAAGGCCACCGAGGTCACCAGCCCGCCCTGACTGGTCAGCGGCTCCCCGAGTCGCCGGGGGCGGTCGAGGTCGGCGACGTCCCACAACGTCACCTCCTGGTCGGACCAGTCGATCGCGAGCGTGTCACCGGAGTAGACCACCGATTGGGGGGCGCCGCCCTTCCTGCCGGTCACCGGGTGGGCACGGCGGGCCGGCAGGTCCCACACGACCGCGGTGCCGTCGTTGTAGACCGCGGCGAAGCGCAGGCCGTTCCAGCTATAGGCGCCGGACACGAGGCGGGGGTTGCCCGGAACGGTCAGGCGCTCGCCCTTCTGGCGCGGGTGGGCGGGGTCGGTGACGTCCCAGAAGGTCAGGCCGTCGCCGCCGACGGCCAGGGTGGGGCCGGACGGCGCGAAGGCCACCACGTTCGGCAGGTCGCGGGGGGTGATGACGGTGGGGAAGCGCCGGGGACGGCGGGGGTCGGTCAGGTCCCAGAGGATGACCGTGTCGTCGATCGCACTCGAGGCGGCGAGCTTCCCCGAAGGATCGACGTCGACGCTGACGACCGCGTTGGTGTGGCCGGTGGTGTCGCGGGCGAGCAGACGCGGATCGAGGGGGTCGGCGATGTCCCAGACCTGGATGCCGCCGAGATCGTTGAAGCTGGTCACCGCGCCGAGGCCGACGACCAGGAGCCGCCCGTCGGGCGAGATGTCGACCGCACCGGCCCCGCCCTCGTTCCTGAGCTCGCCACGGAACGGACCGGCCAGGGTGGCCGTCAGGTCGGCGCGGGTCTCGGCGCCCGGGTCGAGCCGGTAGGCGGCCAGCCCCAGGTTCAGCGCGCCGCCCGGGTCGCCGCCCCTGACGATCCCCGCCCGGGTGGTCAGCGCGCGGGCGGTCGCGACACGTTCGCCGGTCGCCGCCAGCGCCGCCTGGCGGTCGGCCTCCCTGGCCGAGACGAACGCCACTCCGGCCGCCGCCAGCGCTCCCACCAGCAGCAGGACCAGCGTGGCGGCGACGCCCCGTCTCAGCCGGGCGCCCCGGGAGGCCGCGCGGCCGGAGGCGCGCAGGTAGTCGGCGGCGGGTGCGGGCAGGTGCCAGGCGGGGGCGGCGCGCTGGACGACCGTGAGCCGGACCCCGCGATAGAGGAACGAGGGGTCGCGGCCGCTCTCGTCCCAGTCGTGGGCGTCGTCGAGGAACTGGCTGCGCAACCGGTGCCCGGCGAGGTCCTCCTCCAGCCAGGCGCGCAGCCGGGGCCAGGTCGTGAGGAGCGCGTCGTGGGAGATCTGGACGACGTCGCCGACCGTGATCAGGCGGCGCCGGGCGAACGCCTCGGCCACCGCGTCGGCCGGGCCGTCGATCGTGCGCCTGACCAGCCGGACGTCGTCGTCGACGCCGGTCAGGTCGGTGAACAGGACCCGGGCGGCGACCTGCTGGTCGGGGGTGAGCTCGGCGTAGGCCGCCTCGGCCGCCGTCTCGACCGCCTTGGCGACTCCGCCGCTGAGGGCGTAGCCCCTGGCGGTCAGGCGGTCGCCGTCGCGGTGTTCCCAGGTGGTCAGCATCGCCTGGGACAGCAGCGGCAGCGCGCCGGGGCCGGAGAGCTCGGCGAGGATCGTGTCGGTGAGGCCGGGTTCGATCTCCAGCCCGGAGGCGTCGGCGGGCCCGGTGATGGCGCGGCGCAGTTCGCCCTGTTCCATCGGCCCGACCACGAACTGACGCTCCCGCAGGGCGCCCACCAGCTCGGGATGGGCGGCGCACCGGTCGATGTAGTCGCCCCGGACGACGACGATCACGGTCGCCGTCATCGCGGCCAGCGCCTTCACGAACGCCTCGGCCTCGCCGGTCTGGAAGATCTGCTCGAACTGGTCGACGACCAGCACCAGATCGCTCCCGGCCAGCACACCGGCCGATTCGGGCCGCTCCACCAGGGCGTCGTAGACGGAGGCGACGTCGGCCGAGGCCAGGACCGCGAGCGTCACCGCCAGGCGCAACAGGCCTGGGGTGATCACCCGGCGCGGGCGCTCAGGCCATTCACGGGCGAGGGCCGGCATCAGCCCGGCCTGGACCAGCGACGACTTGCCCACGCCCGAGGCGCCGGTGACGACGAACAGGCCGCGTTCGTGCCGGGAGAGCAGGCCGGTCAGGTCGGCGACGAGGCGTTCGCGGCCGTGGAAGACCTCGGCCTGGTCTTCGGTGAAGGGCTGCAGGCCACGGTAGGGCGGGCCGGGCCACTGGGCCGCGGGCCCCTCGGTGGCGCGGCGTTCCAGGGCCGATCTGACCAGGCGTACCTCGGTCGACTGGTGGCGGAGCAGGTCGATCATGAGCTGCTGCTGGGCGCCCTGCTGGTCGAGGCTGATCTGGAGGTCGTCGAGGGCCTCGCGCAGTTCGGTGCGCAGGAACGCGAACTCGGCGAACCGGCCGCCCAGGTCGGCGAACCCGGTCGCGAGATCGGCCCGGATGTCGTCACCGGCCGCGTCGAGCGCGACGGTGACCGCGCCCACGTCACGCAGCACGTTCGCGATCTCGGACCTCAGGGCGGCGGAGTCTCCGCTGGTCAGCGCGTCGTGGAGGGCCGCCTCGATGGCGGGTTCGACGGCCTCGCCCGGGCGGAGGCGGTCGACGGCCTGCTTCACGATGTCGGTCAGCACGTTGCCGCCCACGGCGGCCACCGCCCCGATCGCGGCGGCGCCCAGGCCCGAGGTGATCAGCGGGGCGAGGGTCCCGGCCGCGATGGCGGCCAGCAGCACGGGCGGGGTGTAGCCCCCTGCCCGCCGGGCTAATCGGGCGATACGGGACCGGAGTCCCGCCCGCATCGCCTCGGTCCGCTCCACATCCTCTTATCGGTCGGCGGGTGGGCGGGGGTTACTCGTGGCGTCCTCTGTTCTGATCGCGTACTCGAACTCTTCACGCGGCCGGGCCAGCGCGCCCAGGGCGACGACCTCGCGCTTGAAGAACAGCGCGAGCGTCCAGTCCATGAGGATGCGGGCCTTCCTGTTGAAGGTCGGCATCCGGGTCAGGTGGTAGGTCCGGTGCATGAACCAGGCCGGGAAGCCGCGCACCTGGAGCCCGTAGACGTTCGCGACCCCCTTGTGCAGGCCCAGGGAGGCCACCGATCCGGCGTTCTTGTGCCGGTAGGGCGTGCGCTTCTTTCCCCGGATCGTCGCGATCAGGTTGTCGGCGAGGACCTTGCTCTGCCGGACGGCGTGCTGCGCGTTGGGCGGGCAGAACCGGCCCGGCTGGGTCAGGTCGGGCACGGCCGCCGAGTCGCCGGCCGCGAAGGCGTAGTCGGTGCCGTCGATCAGCAGTTCCGCCGAGGCCGACACCCGGCCCCTGTCACCCGGAGGCAGGTGCTGGACGAGTGGGTTGGCCTTGACCCCGGCCGTCCACACGAGGGTCTCGCAGGGGAACGACTCGCCGTCGTCCAGGACCACCACGTCGTGCTCGACCGACTTGAGCCGGGTGTTGAGGCGCACCTCGATGCCGCGTTTGCGCAGCTCGTCGGCGGTCCACTCACCCAGGGAGGTGCCCACTTCGGGCAGGATCCGGTCGCTGGCCTCGATGAGGATCCAGCGCATCGAGTCGCGGTTGATCCCGTGGAAGTAGCGGCACGCGTCGGCCGTCATGTCCTCCAGTTCGGCCAGCGCCTCCACCCCGGCGAACCCGGCCCCGACGAAGACGAAGGTCAGCGCGCGGGCCCGCACCTCGGGGTCGTCGGTCGAGGCGGCGGTGTCGAGCTTGCCGAGGATGTGGTTGCGCAGGTGGATCGACTCTTCGACGGTCTTGAAGCCGATGCCGTGCTCGGCGAGGCCCGGGATCGGCATCGTCTTGGTGATCGAACCGGGGCAGAAGACCAGATAGTCGTATTCGAGGACCTTCTGCGGCCCCTCGGGCGGCTCGAACCGGGCCGACTTCCCGGCCAGGTCGATGTCACAGATCCGGCCGCTGAGGATCCGGCAGCGGTTCAGCACCTTCCGGAGCGAGACCACCACATGCCGGGGCTCCAGGTTGCCCGCCGCCGCCTCGGGCAGAAACGGCTGATAGGTCATGTACGAGTCGAGATCGGCGACGGTGATGCCGACTTTGCCCTGTTTGAGCTCCCGGCGCAGCCTGCGCTGGAGCCTCAGGGCGACGTACATGCCGACGTTGCCCCCGCCGACCACCAGAATTCTGGATATTGGGGTCATTTCATCCCCGTCCCCTCTGGCCTAGAGGGGGAAACGCATCACCACGGTCGATCCGGTCGCGCCCGTGACGACCCGCATGTCACTGCTGAGCCGCCGGGCCACCCACAGGCCCATCCCGCTCGTCGCGTTCTCACGCGGCGGGGTGTAACCGGGGGGTGACTCCGGCGACCAGTGCCGGCCCTCGTCGTGGACGTCGGCCACGAGGAAGCCCGGTTCGTACGAAATCCGGAGGCGGGCCTTGGTGGCGCCGTGGGTGACCGCGTTGGTGGTGACCTCGTTGAGGGCGACCAGGAAGTCGTTGACCCGGTCTTCCGGCATCCCTCCGCGGCGGGCCAGCGCAGCCGCGAACTCCCGCACGTCGGGCAGGTCGGCGAGGGAGAACGTGATCTCCTTCGCGCCACCCGGTGCGGGCGGCGGCGCGGCGCCGTCCTCGTTCACCCGCTAACGCCTTCCAGTAGTGGCGGCACTCCGAAGAAAGATACCCCGGGTCATCACGGCAGGTTGCCCGATATCCCAGGGAATCGGGTGGAAAGCCGCCATTAGGCGACAAGCTCCGCGCGGAGCTGGTCGAGAACCTTCCGCAGGATTCGCGAAACGTGCATCTGGGAGATGTCGAACTCGGCGGCGATCTCCGCCTGGGTCATGTTGCCATAGAACCGTAGCAGGAGGATGTTCTTCTCCCGCTCCGGCAGCCCGTCGATCAGCGGCTTGACGGCCTCGCGGTCGATCAGGGTGGAGAGGCTGTCGTCGCTGTCGGGGATCACGTCGCCGAGGGCGGCCGCGTCGTCGTCGGCGCCCATCGGGGCGTCCAGCGACAGGGTGCTGTAGGCCGAGGAGGCGTCCAGGGTGAGGAGCATGTCCTCCTCGGAGATGCCCATCCGCTCGGCCAGTTCGGCGACCGTCGGGAAGCGACCGTTCTCCTGGGTCATGTCGGCGACCAGGCGGTTGAGCTCCGACCGGCGCTCCTGGTAGATCCGGGGCACCCGGACCGCCCAGGTGCGGTCGCGGAAGTGCCGCTTGACCTCGCCGGTCATGGTGACCATGGCGTAGCCGCGGAAGCTGTGGCCGAGGGTGGGGTCGAAGCCGTTGATGGCCTTCATCAGCCCGACGTAGGCGGCCTGGAGGAGGTCCTCCATCGGCTCGCCACGGTGGAGGTAGCGGCGGGCGATGTCGCGGGCCATCGGGCGGTGCATCTCCACGATCAGCTCCCGCAGGCGGGCGGCGCGCTCATCGGTGGTGGTCTCGTCGATCAGCTCGACGAGCAGGTCTTCGGCGGTCACTTCGTTCATCAGGTCGGCAGGCATGTCGCCGTCTCCTAGGGGGTTCTGCGAGCGCCGCCCCTGGAACGCGAAAAGGTCCGCAGGGCGCGTCTCGCTCAAGAAAACCGAGACGAAGCCCTCTGCTGGACCTCTGCGACACATAATGCCCCGAATCGGGGCGTTACACAACTCCCTGAGGAACAGTAAGGTTGCGTCGAAGGAGGCGAGGCGTTGGCAACCCTGACGATGCGCTCGAGCGTCGTGGCGGAATACGCGGTGGTCCATATCGACGGGATCCTCGACGCCACCACCCGGGAGCAGTTCTCCGACCACCTCGATTCGGTCGTCGACGACCACGGATCAGACATGATCCTCGACCTGGGCGGCGTGACGTTCATGGACTCGCGGGCCCTGGGCCTGATCGTCCACCACTGGCAGCGGGCGACCGCCGCCGGCGGCTTCTTCGCCCTGGTCAACGTGCAATATCCGGCCTCGAAGGTGATGTGGGTGACCGGCCTCGCGCAGCGGCTCCCCATGTTCGACACCGTCGACGAGGCGGTCGCCGCCGCCTAGCTCTTCGCGTTCTTCTGCTGGTGCTCGGTGACCAGCAGTTTGGCCAGGTCGGCGACCTTGACCTGGTGGTGCTGGGAGATCCGGCGCAGTTCGTCGAAGGCCTCTTCGGGGGTGACCCCGCTGGCCTGCATGATGATGCCCTTGGCCTGGTCGATCAGCGCGCGCCCGGCCATCGCCTCCTGCATCTGGGCGGCGCCGGTCAGCACGTCGTCGAACTCCCAGATGTTGGCCAGCGCCACGGTGACCTGCTCGCGCAGGAGCTCGGTCAGCGGCACGTGGTCGGCGAACACGCCGGGGCGCACGCCGTACAGGCCGATGACCACGATCGCGCCGTCGACCTCGACGGGCAGCACCAGGATCGAGCGCACGCCGTGCCGGACGGCCGCGGCGGCGTAGCGGGGCCACCGCTGGTCGCGCATCACGTCGGCCACCACGATCGGCCGGCCGCTGCGCAGGGCCTCCCGTGAGGGGCCTTCGCGCAGGTCACGCTCTCGATCGCTGACGGCGATGAGCTCGCTGTGGGACGACGCCAGCAGCACCCGGTCGTCCATCCAGAGTTCGGCGGTGCCGCCCGCGCAGCCGGGCACGCCCCGGGCGATGGCCTCGGTCACCCCGCGCAGCACGCTCTCGGCGGAGGTTCCCTCGGTCACGCGTCCGAGGGCGGCGAGATCACGGGCGAGAATGGGAATCACAGGGAAGACCATTCCCCTAGTTTGGGGTCTAATCATCCGATGACGGATGAGAGAGGGAGCACACACCGGTGACCGACCTGGAGCAGCGGCTGGGCGAGTTCGCGGCACACGTCGCCGACCTGCCCCGCAGCCCCGAGCTCGAGACCGCCCACGGGCTGGTCAACGAGGCCCTGAGCGAGCTGGCCAAGGCGAAGCGGCGGCGCGACGGCGGCCCCCAGCGCGAGCAGAAACTGCTCCGGCAGATCTTCCGCACCCTCCCGATCCCGGTGATCGTGATGGACACCGGCGGCACCGTCCGCCGGATCAACAACGAGACCACCCGGCTGCTCGGCAGCCCGGCCGGATATCTGATCGGCCGCGCGTTCCCGCTGCTCATCGAGTCGTCGAACCGGGCCGTCTTCCGCGCCAGGTTCGCCGAGGCCCTCCGCAGCGAAGACAGCACCACCTTCGAGACCCGGCTGGCCCACCAGGGCCGGGCCCACACGGTCCGGCTGGTGCTGAGCCGCCTGCGGATGCCCGGCGAGCCGCAGGAGATGGTCGCGGCCGTCGCCCTGCCGACCGACGTGCAGCTCACCGGCCGCGACGCAGGAAAGGACACCCCTGACGAGTCGCTGTTCCTGGAGGCGGCCCGCCGCCACGAACTGTCGGCGCAGCTCACCCGGCTGCTGCTCGACGACGAGAGCCTGCGCGAGCCGGTCGCCCTGATCCGCGCGGCCCGCCTGCTGGCGGCCGAGACCGCCGACTGGGTGATCGCCGACATGGTCCGCGACGGGAACCTCCACCGGGCCGCCGTGATCGCGCCGTCGACCCAGCCCGCCGCCAAGCTCCAGCGGGCGATCGAGGGCCTCGACCCGGCCGCCGCGCCGCTGGTCGAGCGGGTGCTGGCCACCCGCACCGGGGTCGTCCACGAGATGCTCAGCGACGACACCCTGCTCGGCGGCGACGTGCTGACCCAGATGAAGGCGGGCAGCCTGCTGTCGGTCCCCATCCGGTCGGACGACGAGGTCGCCGGGGTGCTGACCCTCGTACGGCTGAGAGACCGCCCCCCGTTCGGCCTGGCCGATCTGGGGCTCCTGGAGGAGATCGGCGGCCACCTGGGGCTGGCCCTGCGGGCCCAGCGGAGTTTCCAGCGCAGTTCCAACGCCGCCGACGCCCTGCGCAGCGGCGTGCTCCCCCGGTCGCTGCCCGAGGTGGCCGGGTTCGAGACCGCCGCGATCTACCACCCCGGCTCGGCCATGCGGGCGATCGGCGGCGAGTTCTACGACGTCTTCCCGATGAAGGGCGGCTGGGGTTTCGTCATCGGCGGCGCGGCCGGACGCGGCGAGGAGGCCGCCTCGGTGACCTCCCTGGTCCGCAACGGGATCAGGGTGCTCAGCGCCTTCGAACGCGACCCCGGCGAGGCCCTCCGCAAGGTCAACGACGCCCTGTTGGCCCAGCACACCGGCCTGTTCGTGATGGCCGCCGCCGGTTTCGTCCGGGGCAGGAAGGTCCGCCTGGCCTCCGCCGGGCACCACCCGGCCGCGCTGCTCCAGCCCGACGGCGGGGTGCGCTTCACCGAGGGCGGCGGCGTGCCGCTCGGCTTCGAAGAGGGCGCCGAGTCGGCCACCGAAGAGCTGACCCTCGCGGCCGGTGAGACGCTGGTGCTCTACTCCGACGGCCTGGTCGGCACCCGCAGCGCCGCCGGGGAGAACTACGGCGAGGCGCGGCTGACCGAAGTGCTGGCCCGGTGCGTCAACCAGCCGCCCGCCGCCGTGGTCAAGGCGATCGAGGAGGACCACCGCGCGTTCTGCAACGACGACGTCGTCGACGAGGTCACGGTTCTCACGCTGCGTCGTTCCCGCTAGCCTTGGCGGGTGCAGCCCGGTGACCACAGGTCCGTCGCCTACTCCGACGAGGCCGAGTTGGAGCCCGTGCTGGCCCCCTTCATCGCCGAAGGGCTGGCCGGTGCGGACAAGGTGCTGTATCTGACCGACGTGACCCACCCCGCCGTCGTCACGGGGCTGCTGCGCGGCTGGGGCGTCGACACCACCGACGCCGCCCGCTCGGGGCGGCTGGAGATCCACCGGCTCGAGTCGTTCACCCCTGCCGATGTCGCGGAGCAGGCAGATCGGGCCAGGTCAGAGGGCTATCGGGCGCTGCGGGTGACCGGTGAGATGAGCTGGGCGGTCAGGGCCGGTCACGAGCGGCTGGCCGCGTTCGAGAGCGGCCTGCAGAGGGTCTTCGACACCGGCACCGCCCTCGGCGTGTGCCAGTTCGACAAGCGGCTGTTCGGCCCCGGCGAGCTGGCCGACCTGCTCCGGCTCCACCGCGCCGACGACCACGATCTGCTGCTCCAGACCGCGCTGCTGCGCATCCGGCGGACCTTCGGCCCCGACGGCATCCGGGTCGAGGGCGAGATCGACGCCACCTCCTCGGCCGACCTGGCCCGCCGTCTCGCCGACGCGGCCCAGACGGTTTCCGGCGATCTCCACGTCGATCTCCACGGGGTGACGTTCATCGACCTGGCCGGTCTGCGGGCCCTGGTCGACACCGCCAAGACCCTCGGTGACCAGCGCGAACTCGTTTTGGGCCCGGTGCCCGAACACGTCGGCCAGCTGATGCGGCTGATCGGCTGGCACACCACGCCAGGTCTGCGCATCGAGGCGTAATTCTCGCCAAAGCTTGCGTTTGAAGCGGTTCGGTGTACGGTAAAGACCACAACATAGTTCGTGCCTAAGACGCAGGCACACCCCTTTCATCGCGTATTCGCCATGAGGTGTGTCATGCATATCGCCATCGTCGCCACGAACAACCTCTCCTCCACCGCCCCCGCCGTCGCCCGTGAACTGGGCCGGGGCCACGAAGTCACCGTCTACACCCGTGACGACGCGCAGATCAAGGGCGTCAGGGTCGAGCGGGTCCCCGCCGGTCCCGACCGCGAACTCGCCGAGAACGAGCTCCTCCCCTACATCTCCGACTTCTCCGACGGCCTCAAGCAGCGCTGGAACGCCGAGCGCCCCGACGTCATCCACGCCCACTCGTGGACCGGCGGCCTGGCCGCCATCGCCGGATCCGACGGCCTCGACGTCCCGGTCACCCAGACCTTCCACCACGACGACCGCCCCTCGGCCCAGGTGCTCCGGCTGGAGCGCGCCATCGGCCGCCGGGCCCGCGCGGTGATCGCGGCCTGCGCCGGCGAGGAGTCGCAGCTCATCCAGATGGGCGTCCCGCGCCGCAACATCTCGATCGTGCCGAACGGTGTCGACATCGAGCGCTTCCGCCGCCAGGGCCCGGCGTTCCCCCGTGAAGGCCACCCGCGCCTGCTCCACGTCGGCGCGACCGGCGCCGGCGCCGTCATCAACGCGCTGACCTCGGTCCCCGACGCCGAACTCGTCGTGGCCGGCGGCGACGACCCGGCCCTGGAGCGCCTGCGCATGCTGGCCCGCGCCCGCGGCGTCGAGGAGCGGCTGACCCTGCTCGGCCACGTCCCCCACAACGCGATGCCGAAGCTGATCCGCAGCGTCGACGTCGCGCTGTCCCTCCAGCCGACCGTCCCCACCGGCACCGCCGCCCTGGAGATCATGGCCTGCGGCGTCCCCGTCATCGCCTCGGCCTCCGGCGCCCACCTCGACTCGGTCGTCGACGGCGTCACCGGCTTCCTCGTCCGCCGCCCCGTCGAGGTCACCTCCCGCATCCGCGACCTCCTCGGCGACCGCACCCTCCGCTCGGCCCTCGGCTTCGCCGGCGCCGACCGCGCGCGCTCGCGCTACTCGCTCGAGCGCGTCAGCCAGGAACTCCTCCGCGTCTACGAGAGCGCCTGCGCCTGAACCTCTCCCCTGAGGGAACAACCGAGCGCCCGCGATGCTCCGGCCATCGCGGGCGCTCGGCCCGTCTCAGGACTACTTCAAGCTCAGTTTTCTTTACGGCTCCGCCGCCCCTGAGGCCATCCACGCAATTTCGGGCTTCCACAGAATCCGGAGCCCGACCAGTCCTGGCCTCCCGGGGCCTCGACCTGACATGACCCCAACATCACGCCGCATACCCGAAATGTCGGGCGGCAAAGTCGGCTGTCCCTCTGAAGCCACCACCCCGAGACCGCCGCCTCGGAAGCATCACCCAAAGCAAGGCCACCTCATATGCCGAAATTTCGGTACACGACCCGGTTAGAGACGCCGGGCCTTCAGCGACAGGTGGAGCAGCAGGCGGTCTTGGCCATCCGACAGGTCTTTGCCGGTGAGTTGGGCGGCGCGGCCCAGGCGGTAATAGAGCGTCTGGCGATGGATGCCCAATGCCGCCGCCGTTTGCTGGACATGGCCCGCCCGATCCAGGTAGGTCTCCAGCGTCGTCGCCAGGTCTTCGGGCAGGGCGGCGGACTCCCCCGCCAGTTCGGCCAGCTCGTGGTGGGGCAGCCTGACCAGGTAGCGGTAGACGCCCAGCTCTGACCAATGAGCGACGGGCTCCCCGGTTTTCTCCGCCACGCGCAGCGCGTTCAGGGCCTCCCGCCAGCTTTCCCACGCGTCTTCCGGGTCCTGGCGGAGATCGCCGACTCCAACTGAAACGCCATACATGGCGTGCAAACTGGTGGCCGCCTCGCGGGCGCGAGCCGGTGGGGCCAGAAACGCGGGATGCGTGCCCGCCTGACCGGTGAGCACGTCTCGTGGGAGGGACCACGAGATGGGGACCTCGGCCGGGCCTGCCGCTACGGCCAAAGCGACCAGTGGGCCCTCGATTCCACGAGCCGCTTCGGCTCGGGCCTGGGGGTTCGGGGAGAAGAGGTCGTCGAGAGGGGCGCGGCGGATCTGGGCTTCGTGGGCCAGAGCGGCGGCCAATCGCGCGAACAGAGGGGCCGCCTGGTGGAGGCGGGCGTCGGGGAGCTTCCCGCTGTCGAGGAGCCAGAGGTAACCGTAAGTGACGCCCTTGTGTCGCAAGGGGACGCAGACGCGGGCGAGGAAGCCGGGGGCCTGCGGAATGCGTACGGGATGATCTGCCGTTGCGATTCCGTAGGCCTCGAAATGTGCCTTCGTGGCGGGGGTCGCGCGGCGGCGGAGGATGGATTCCTGGCGGACCTCGTCGACGACGCCGCTCTGGACACCGTAGGCGACCAGCTCGAACGCGCGATCTTCGACGGTCACCGACGCGTCGAGCAGGCGGGCGATCTCGTCGACCAGGTCTTGCATGGGGCCATTATTGTGCATTTGTCTGAAGAGACTTGGCCGGATGTCCGTGGAAGGGTACTTTCCGGGCGAATTACGCTGTGTGCATGCTCGGTTCCACGCTCCTCGCCGTGTCGAGGAATCCGCTCGCGCGCAAGGCCGTCACGGCCCTGCCGCCCACCCGGCGCGTCGTCGACCGGTTCGTCGCCGGGGAGGGCACGGCCGACGCCGTGTCCGCGGTGAAGACACTGGCCCGCTCGGGGCTCATGGTCACGATCGACCATCTGGGCGAGGAGGTGCGCGACACCTCGGCGGCCGTCACGACCGCGAAGGCGTACATCGAGCTGCTCGACGCGCTCGCCCCTCTCGGGCTGGGGCACCGGGCGGAGGTCTCGGTCAAGCTGTCGGCCGTCGGGCAGGCGCTCGACGACTCGATGGCCCTCGAACACGCGCGGGAGATCTGCTCGGCCGCCCGCGACGCCGGGGCCACGGTCACCCTCGACATGGAGGACCACACCACGGTCGACTCCACGCTCGGCATCCTGCGCGACCTGCGGGCCGACTTCCCCGACGTCGGGGTGGCGATCCAGGCCTACCTGTTCCGGAGCGAGGCCGACTGCCACGACCTGCGCGATTCGCGGGTCAGGCTGGTGAAGGGCGCCTACCGGGAGCCGGCGTCGGTGGCGTACCAGAAGAAGAACGACGTCGACCTTGCCTATGTGCGCTGCCTGAAGGTGCTGATGGCGGGCACGGGGCACCCCATGGTGGCCACCCACGACGACCGGCTGATCTCCATCGCCGAGCTGCTCGCCGACCGGCACGACCGGCCGCGCGACACCTACGAGTACCAGATGCTGTACGGCATCCGTACCGACAAACAGCAGGCGCTCGCCAACTCGGGCGCCCTCGTGCGCGTGTACATCCCCTACGGCGACGACTGGTACGGCTATTTCATGCGCCGCCTGGCCGAACGACCGGCCAACGTGGCCTTCTTCCTGCGTTCCCTTGGGGGTAAGTGATGGACGCCGTCTCCACGGTCCCGACACCGGTCAACGAGCCGGTGCGGTCGTACGGCCCCGGCAGCGCCGACCGAGCGATGCTGGAGGGGCGGCTGAAGGAACTGGCCGCCACGTCGATCGACCTGCCGATGACGATCGACGGCGAACGCCGCATGGGCGGCGGCTCCCCGATCCCGGTGGTCCAGCCGCACAACCACGCCTCGGTCCTCGGTACGACCCATGACGCCACCCCCGCCGACGTGCGGTCGGCCATCTCGGCGGCGCTGGGCGCGGCCCCCGCCTGGCGGGCGCTGTCGTTCGACGAGCGGGCGGCCGTCTTCCTGCGCGCGGCCGAACTGCTGGCCGGGCCCTGGCGGGCCACCCTGAACGCGGCGACCATCCTCGGCCAGTCGAAGTCGGCCCAGCAGGCCGAGATCGACGCCGCCTGCGAGCTGATCGACTTCCTGCGGTTCAACGTGTCGTTCGCGCGCCAGCTCCTCACCGAGCAGCCGATCTCCTCGCCCGGCGTGTGGAACCGGATGGAGTACCGGCCCCTTGAGGGCTTCGTCCTGGCCATCACGCCGTTCAACTTCACCGCCATCGCCGCGAACCTGCCCGCCTCGGTCGCGCTGATGGGCAACGTGGTCGTCTGGAAGCCGTCCCCCACCCAGCAGTTCGCCGCCCACTTCACGATGGCGCTGCTGGAGGAGGCCGGGCTCCCCCCGGGCGTGATCAACCTGGTCACCGGCAACGGCTCGGCGGTCTCCGAGGTCGCGATGACCCATCCGGCGCTGGCCGGCGTCCACTTCACCGGCTCGACCCCGACCTTCCAGCACCTGTGGTCGACGGTCGGGGCCAACATCGGGCGCTACCACGCCTACCCCCGCCTGGTCGGTGAGACCGGCGGCAAGGACTTCGTGCTGGCCCACCCGTCGGCCGACCCGGCGGCGCTGACGACGGCGCTGATCAGGGGCGCCTTCGAATACCAGGGCCAGAAGTGCTCGGCGGCGTCCCGCGCCTACGTGCCCCGCGCGATGTGGAACCTCATCCGCGACGACTTCGTCTCCCTGGCCGAGTCGCTGACCGTCGGCGACGTCGCGGCCGACCTGTCGACGTTCATGGGCGCCGTCATCGACGCCCGCGCGTTCGCCAAGCACAAGGCCGCCATCGACCGGGCCCACGCCGCCGACAACATCTCGGTGCTGACGGGTTCCTACGACGACTCGGTGGGCTACTTCGTGAAGCCGACCGTGCTGGAGTGCGCCGACCCGACCGACGAGATCTTCACGACCGAGTACTTCGGCCCGATCCTGTCGGTCCACGTCTACGACGACTTCGACGCCACCCTGACCCAGCTGGAGTCGGCGACCCCCTACGCCCTGACCGGCGCGCTGATCGCCCGCGACCGCTACGCCATCGCGGCGGCCTCGGAGAAGCTGCGCTACGCCGCCGGCAACTTCTACATCAACGACAAGCCGACCGGCGCCGTGGTCGGCCAGCAGCCGTTCGGCGGGGCGAGGGCCTCGGGCACCAACGACAAGGCGGGCTCGATCCTCAACCTGATCCGCTGGGTCAACGCCCGCACGATCAAGGAGACCTTCGTGCCTCCGGTCGTGCTGCCGCCGTACCGGGGCGACGTGCCGCAGAGCGGCTGGCAGCAGCCGGAGTTCTGACCTTGGCATTTGCGTAAGACGCAAGTTATCTTGCGTCTTATGCAACGACCGCCGCCCATCCTGCTCCCCCTGCTGCGTTCTCCGTTGCAGGGGGAACTGCTGGCGTGGCTCTTCCTGCATCCCGACCACGAATTCCCGCAGATGGACCTGGCTTACCTGTTCGGTGTCTCCGCCGCGGGGGTGAGCAGAGAGGTCGACCGGCTGTCGGAGGCCGGGCTGGTCCATCACCGCCGTCTGGGCAACCTCCGGCTGGTCCGTGCCGCCACCGAGACGGCCGTGGCGCGGCCTCTCACGGAGTTGCTCGCGCTGACCTACGGCCCCATCGCGGTGCTGCCCGAGATGCTGACCGGCGTGCCCGGCGTGGAGGAGGCCTACATCTACGGCTCGTGGGCGGCCCGCTACCAGGGCGAACCGGGCCCGGTCCCCCATGACCTCGACGTCCTGGTGATCGGCGGCGCCGATCTCGACGACCTCGACGACGTCGCCAGGAAGGCCCGGCAACGCCTGGGCCGGGAGGTGAACATTCGCCAGATCACTCGCGGCGACTGGGAGTCTCCCGAGGAGAACCCCTTCCTGGAGTCGGTCCGGACTCGTCCACGCGTGAAGCTGGAGGTCGGAGCCGGATGAGATGGGAACAGGGCCGCCAGACGGTCGAGGGCATGATCGGCCGCGGCGAACTGGGCAGGGTCCCGGCGAGCCGCCCCCAGGCCGAGGCGATGATCGACCAGGCCCGCAAGCACGTGACCGCGGCCCGGCTCACGATGGACGTCGACCCCGTCGGCTCCTACCAGCTGCTCTACGACGCCGCCCGCAAGGCGCTGTGCGGGGTGCTGGAGAACCAGGGCCTGCGGACCACCGTCAGGGGCGGCCACATCGCCGTCTTCGAAGCCGTGTCCGCCCAGCTCGATCCACCGCTCGGCCCGATCCTGCGGCCGTTCGACCGCATGCGGCGCAGAAGGAACGAGGCGGAGTATCCCCAGCGCGACACCGAACGCTTCGGCCCGGACGACGTGCGCCGCGACCTTCCCAAGGTCGAATCGATCATCGATCTCTCGGTCAAGGTGATCGATCAGATGCGGCCTTTCTAGCGTCATTTTGCCGGAGCGCCCGTTCGCGATTGACTACGGGTGTGATCAGGTACGGAGCCGTCGAAGCCGGCGGAACGAAATGGGTGTGCGCGCTCGCCGACACCGACGGAAAGGTCGTGGCCACCGAGGTGGTCCCGACGACGACACCCGACGAGACCATCCCGGCCGCCGTCGCCTTCTTCAAGCGTCACCCCGCCCCCGCGGCGGTCGGGGTCGCCACCTTCGGCCCGGTCGACCTGTCGACCGGGCACATCACCGCGACCCCCAAGCCGGGCTGGTCGGGGACCGACGTGGTGACGCCCTTCCGCGACGCCCTCGGGGTGCCGGTCGGGCTCGACACCGACGTCAACGGGGCCGCGATCGGTGAGCTGCGCTACGGCGCGGGGCGGGGGCTGCACACCCTCGCCTACATGACGGTCGGCACCGGCATCGGCGTGGGCGTCATCGTCGACGGGCGGCCGCTCCACGGGCGGACCCACCCGGAGGCCGGGCACATGCTGGTCCCCCACGACACCGCGCGTGACCCGTTCCCGGGCATGTGCCCCTTCCACGGCGACTGTCTCGAAGGTCTGGCCTCGGGGTCGTCGATGCGGGCGCGCTGGGGGCGGCCGGCGCAGGAGATCGAAGACGGCGAGCCGTGGGAGCTGGAGGCCGAATATCTGGCGAAGGCCGTACACAACCTGGCTTCGACCCTCTCCCCGCAGGCCGTGATCATCGGCGGTGGGGTCGGCGGGCGGCCGGGGCTGCTCGACCTGGTCCGCGCCCGCGCGGCCGAGCTGGCCGGCGGCTACGCGCTCGACACGCTGATCTTCGCGCCGGGGCTGGGCAACCTGTCAGGTGTGACGGGCGCGGCCGAGCTGGCCCGCATGGCGCTCGACGCTACCTGAGGAACGGCAGGCCGCCGGTGCGCGCAGCCCACTGGCGGCCGAAGCCCCACGTGTCGCCCGCGTTCCCGGCGGCCAGCCCGATGAGGACGATCGCGTAGACGATGTGGTCGTCGAGGAATGGGTTGGTCGTCAGCGGCAGCGCGGCGCCCCACATCAGGAGCAGCATCAGCGTTCCGGCTCCGGCCGCGACGCGCATCCCGATGCCGAGGATCAGCGCCGCCCCGACGCCCAGCAGCCCGGCCATGAACAGCACGTCGACCCACCAGTGCCCGGCGAGCGAGCCGTAGAAGCCACCGGCGTTGGTGAGGAATCCGGTGGTGGGGCTGCCGCCGTTGAGCCACGACTTCTCGCCGGGCGTGCCGAACCCCAGGCCGAACAGCTTGTCGAGGAAGGCCCAGAGGAAGATCCAGCCAAGGGCGATCCGGGCGACCGCCCAGACACGGGCCGAGAGGGTCATCGGGGGCTCCTTCTGTACGAGGTGTTTGCGCCCTCCATCACACGCTTTCCACCGTTACGACAGCAGAGCCCGAGGACCCCTCAGGCAGGGACCTTCGGCAGGGCCGATCGGCCGTTGTCCCAGCGCCCCGGCCCGAGCAGAGTGGACGCCATGAACACCCTCCGCACCCTCACCGACGAGGAATGCCTCGCCCTGATCGCCCCCGGCGGCATCGGCCGCATCGCCTTCACCGGCTCCCACGGCCCGACGATCCTCCCCGTCAACTACCACCTCGACGCCGGGAGGATCGTCCTGCACACCCGCACCGGCGGCGCCCTGGACGCCGACCTGCGCACCCACATCGAGGGCCTGGAGATCGTGGTCGCCTTCGAGGTCGACGCGATCGACCCCGAGCGCCGCGAGGGCTGGAGCGTGCTCGTGCAGGGCCCCTGCCACCACGCGGGAACCGACGTGCTGGGCGGCTCGTGGGCCGAGGGCCGCGACCACCTGATCACGATCACCCCGTCCCGGGTCACCGGCCGCCGGCTGGAGTCGTAGTCTGCGGGGGTGGAACGGGTCGTCATCGGGCTGGTGCTGGAGTTCATCGGCCTCCATCTGCTGGCCCAGGGCCGGTCCGTGTTACGGGCGAGCCGGGCGTTCCTGGCCGTCGCCGTCGCCGCCGAGGGCGAAGTGGTCAGGCTGGTGGCCAGCCGCGCGGGCGTGGCGCAGCGGCCCCGCCCGGCGCACGTCTACCTGCCGGTCCTCCGCTTCCGCACCGCCGAGGGGCGGATCGTCGAGGCCCGCTCCCCCGTCGGGAGCAACCCCGCTCCGGCCGCCAAGGGTGACCGCGTGCGGGTGCTCTACGACCCGGCCGACCCGGCGAACGTCCGCATCGACGACGTGCGGGGCCACGGGGTCACGACCGGCCGGTGGCTCGTCGGCATCGGGGTCGTGGTGCTGGTCGCGGCGTTCGGCGTCGTGGTCAGCGCCGCCGCCTGACGCGGGCGATCAGGGCTCGGGCCGCCGTCAGGGCGGCCATGCCGACCGCGCCCACCAGCGGTTCCCGTTCCTCCTCCTTGGTCGGGCCGGGGTCGGGCATGGCGGGTTCGGTCTGGTGGGTGCGGGAGGCCTCCAGCTGGGCGGCCACCGCCAGGCCGATGAACAGGGCGATCGAGGTCAGGAACGACCACAGCAGCAGCGCCATCACCGCCGTCAACGGCCCGTACGTCTCGCCGAAGCTGCCGTTGAGGCCCGTGTAGACGGCCAGGCCCAAGGTGAAGATCGTCCACAGGACCAAGGTCACCAGAGCCCCGAAAGCGAGCCACGTGTGCCCCGGCTGCCTGCGCCGGGGAGACGCGCGGAAGATCACCGAGGTCGCCACCAGGGCCAGCAGGAAGCCCAGCGGCCAGCGCACCAGGTCGAAGGCGAAGCGGAGGCCGGGGCCCCAGTCGTACACCTCGGCGAGGGCGTGTTTCAGGGCGCCGCCGCCGACCATCGTGACGAAGCCCGCGACCATGAACGAGCCCGCCGTCGTGGCCAGGACCAGGCCGCGCAGGTATTTGCGGTGGAACGGGCGGTCGCGTTCGATGCCGTAGATGCGGTTGGCGCCGCGTTCGACCTGGGCCATGGTGCTGACCAGGGAGAACACGGCGGTGATCAGGCCCAGCCACAGCGCCACCGCGTCGGAGCGCGAGCCGCCGTCGAGGATGTCGCGGACGGCCGCCACGCCCTCGCCCGGTGTCAGTGAGCTCAAGGTCAGGGCGAGGACCTGGCCGAGCTTCTCGGTGTGGACGACCGAGCTGAGCCCGACCAGGGCGATCGCGCCGGGGATCACCGACAGGCACATCTGGAACGCCAGGGCCCGCGAATGACTCATGCCGTCGCCGTAACGGAAACGGACGACGGAGTCACGGGCGAGCCGCCAGGCGCCGTAGGCGCGCAGGGCGGCCCAGGCGTCGTCGGCGGACAGGTCGTCGCCGGTCATCGATTGGGTCTGGGGGACGAGGGTGGCTGAGCCCACGCCGCCAAGTTAGCCCAATGTCAGATCAACTGGACGACCGGGATCACGTCGTGACCGATCTGCTCCAGCGGCGTCAGCCCGGACACGCCCTTGACCTGGCCGATCGCCAGGCTGAAGCCGAGCTCGGAGTAGCCGCCCAGATCGTCGACGATCTTCTGGGTGCCATGTGAGGTGTCGTAGATGTAGTAGATCGTCTTCTGGATGTCGTCGTAGTTGCGGCCGACCGCCTCGCAGTGGCCGCGCAGGACGTCGAGCTTGCGGCGCAGCTCGTCGGGCGCCGCCGGGAACAGGTTGCAGGCGTCGCCGTATTGGGCGACCAGGCGCAGCGTCTTCTTCTCGCCGCCGCCGCCGATCATGATCGGCGGGTGCGGGCGGGTGATCGGCTGCGGGGAGTTCAGCGGCCGGTCGAGCGTGAAGTGCCGTCCGGTGTACGGCTTCTCGTCGCCCGCCCACATCTGCAGGCAGATCTGCAGCGCCTCTTCGAGGATCTCGAAGCGTTCGGCCAGCGGCGGGAACGGGAAGCCGAGGCCCTTCGACTCGTCTTCGTTCCAGGCCGCGCCGATGCCCAGCCAGGCACGGCCGCCCGACAACACGTCGAGGGTCGTGATGATCTTGGCGAGCAGGCCCGGCTGGCGGTAGATCACACCGGTGACCAGCGTGAGCAGCCGCGCCCGCGTGGTCTGGGCGGCGATCCAGCCGAGGGTGGTGTACGCCTCCAGCATCGGTTCTTCGGGCGGGCCGACGTTCGTGATCTGCCAGAAGTGGTCCATCACCGCGATGGTGTCGAACCCGCTCTGGTCTGCGGTCTTGACGATCTCGGCGAGCTGATCGCTCAGCGGCGCGTCGCCGGGGTAGGTGAAACTCGGGATCTGAAGTCCAACCTTCATACTTACATTCTTACCGTGTAAGCCCCGCGAGAATCGACAGCTGCCCGGCCCGCGCCGCGGTCATGTCGGCCGCCAGGGCCAGCGCCTCGGGCGAGGCGCCCGCCTTCTGCTCGCTGGCGGTCACCATCGCCGACTGGTCGAGATGGCCCTTCAGCGCCTTGAGCAGCATCTTGTCGAAGGCTTTACCCTTCGCCTTGGCCGCCGCCTCGATCGCGATCGGGGTCGCCATGCCCGGCATGTCGTGCCCCTCGTGCGGGTTGGGGCCCGCCTTCGCGCTGGTCAGGATCGCGCGAAGACGGGCCAGCTCAGCCCGGTGACCCTGGCCGACGGACCCCGCCAGATCGACGAGAGCGGGGTCCGCGGCCCGAGTGGGGGCTAGGTCGGTCAGTTCCAGGACACGCTCGTTCATCGCCGCCATGAGCTGCGCCCACGCCAGATCCGTCGGGTTGTACGCACTGGCCGTCACGGCCACGACGGGTGCCGGAGGTGGCGGTGCTTCCGACGTACAGGAGACCGAAAGAAGCAACACGGCGGCGAGAACGAGTTTTCTCATGGGCGGCCGTTGGCCCCGCACTTGATGACCGGACGGATGCAGTCACGCACCCGCTGGAGCATCTCCGCCTCGGGCCAGGCGTTGAAGAAGTCGCCGTGCATCGTGAATCCGCGGCCCGACGAGAGGCGGATCCGCGAGGGATCGCCGCTCACCGGATAGCGGAGCACCTGGCGCAGCTTCGGCACCGGGACCGGGTGGGTGGCCGGGCACGCCTGGTTGACCGGGTAGGCCATGTGGCTCTTGTGGTCGGGCGAGTCGAGGTTCACCCCGTCCCAGCACTGCGGGAAGTCCAGGTACGACTCCAGCATCGTGCCCGCCGGGCAGTTCACGAAGTCCTTCGACGCGCCCGCCTCGTTGGCGTGCAGGCACGACCACCGGGCGATCGTCGTGCTGTCGGGGGCGGTGGCCTTGGCGTTGCCCGCCACGATGCGCAGGCCCAGCGGCAGCGGCTGGATCTGCGCGGTGATGTCGGGCCGGACACCCTCACCCAGGTAGTAGAAGGTCGTGATGACCGGTTCGACGGGCTGGTCGTTGACGTAGAGCGTCGGCACCCAGTACGACGACAGGTCGATGCGCGGGTTGCAGTTGGAGTCGCCGGCCAGCAGCGATTCCACGGTCGAGTTGGCGTTCGTCGTCAGGTTGCCGAAGAACGAGTGCATGTGCGAGGCGCCGGCCAGGCCCGGGAAGATGATCGGGTCGTCCGGCAGCCGGTGCGTGAACGGGCAGTCGGCCAGGAACTCCGACACCCGCACGATCGGGCCCGTCGGCTGCGACGGCGTGGGCGTCGGGGTCGGGGTGGGACCGCCGCCGGGGCCGTACACCTCGAACTCCCACAGCGACACGCCGTAGCCGGTGGCGCGGGCGGTGGTGTAGACGCGGATGTAGCGGGCCGACGTCTGAGTGAAGCTGATCGTCTGCACGCCGCCGGTCTGGGCGGTGCGGGTGGCGACGGTCGTCCACGTCGTGCCGTTGGCCGAGGTCTGAAGCTGGTAGGCGGTGGCGTAGGCCGCCTCCCACCGCAGCACGACCTGGTTCATCGAGGTGGCGGCGCCGAAGTCGACGCGGAGCCACTGCGGGTCGGAGAACAGGCTCGACCAGCGGCTTCCGGCGTTGCCGTCGACCGCGTTGGCGGCCACGTGGCCTCCCTCGACGGAGGAGGCGGTGGCGGTCTTGCCCTGTGAGATGGGGGCCGCTTCGGCCCGTTGGGTGACGACGGTGAGCATGGCGAGGATCAGCACGCCGATGGCGGCGATCCTGGCCCACGTGATGGTCAGGGACATCGCGTTACTCCAATGGTGGGGGGTGCCCTCCGGGGGGCCGGAGCCCCCCGGAGAGGTTGATCACTGGTACACGCGCACGTAGTCGACGAGCATCTGCTTCGGGAAACCGGTGGAGGCGTCCGGCGGACCCGGCCAGTCACCGCCGACGGCGAGGTTGAGGATGACGTAGAACGGGTGGTCGTAGACCCACGGACCGCGGGTCGCCTCGACCTGGGCCTTGCTGAGCGTGAAGACCTGCCGGTCGTCGACGAACCACGTCATGCCCTGGCTGTTCCACTCCAGGGCCCACTCGTGGAAGTCGTCGGAGAAGTCGGCGCCGTTCGGCAGGGTGTTCGGCGCCCCGATGCCGCCGCCGCCGTTGTAGGCCGGCGCGTGGATCGTGGTGTACGACGTCTTCACGTCCTTGCCGAGCACCTCGACGATGTCGATCTCCCCGTTGTACGGCCACGGCCGCCCGGTCAGGAAGTCGGCGCCCATCATCCAGAACGCCGGCCACAGGCCGTTGCCCTTGGGCACCTTGATGCTGGCTTCCACGCGACCGTAGGTGAAGTGGAACTTCGTGCCGGTGTTCATGCGGTGCGAGGTGTACTGGCAGGTGCCGCCCGGACAGGCGGAGCCCGGCGTGACCTCGCGCCGCGCCTCCATGACCAGCTGGCCCGCGCCGTTCATGTTGGCGTTGTTGTTGTTGGTGTAGTACTCCAGCTCGTTGTTCGGGCCGGTGCCGACGTCGGCGCGCCACTTCGCCGGGTCGGGCTTGGTGCCGGCCGCGCCGTTGAACTCGTCGCTCCAGACCAGCTGCGGGGGGTTGCGCGGGTCGGGCGGAGCGGCGGGCGGGGTGTTGGGGGCGCCGCCGGTGCCGTACACCTGGAACTCCCAGAGGGAGTAGCCGTAGGCGGTGGCACGCTGGGTGCCGTACATCCGGACGTACCTGCCGCTACCGGACACGGTGAGGTTCTGCTTGAACCCGGTGCCGGTCGTGGTGGTGTAGATCGGCGTCCAGTTGGTGGCGTCGTTGGAGGTCTGGATCTGGAACGACCTGGCGTAGGCCGGGTCCCACTGCAGGACGACCCTGCTGATCTGGGCCACCGCGCCGAGGTCGACGTAGATCCAGCCCGGGTCGACCCAGCCCGTGGTCGAGCTCGTCGCCCAGCGGCTGGCGGCGTCGAGGTCGAAGGCGCGGGCCGGCGTGCACTCGTAGCAGTTCACGTCGCTCTGCGACGTCGAGGCGACGGCGGGCTTGTTGTACGACAGGAGCCGCGTCCCACCCGGGTCAGGTGACGGAGAGGGCGACGGACTCGGAGACGGAGAGGGACTGGGCGAGGGAGACGGCGACGGGCTCGGGCTTGTCGTGGTCGTCCCGGTCTTGACCTGGATCTCGAAGAGGCTGACGCCGAACGGCAGCGCCCGGTTGCTCATCACGATCCGCAGGTAGCGGCCCGACCCGGTGGCGGTGATGTTCTCGGTGCCGCCCGCGCCGGTCGTGGTCGCGTAGATCTGGGTGAACGTGGTGTTGTTGGGCGAGGTCTGGATCTGGTACGTCCGCGCGAAGGCGGCCTCCCAGACCAGCGTCAGGCCACAGATCGACGTGGTGGCACCGAGGTCGATCGTCACCGACTGGGGCTCACCGTAGGCGCTGGCCCACCGCGTGCCGGCGACGCCGTCGACGGCGTTGGCCGCGACGAAGGTCCCCTCGGTGGAGGTCGCGGTGATCGGCTTGCCGAGGGCGGCGTTGCCGCCACAGGTACCGGTCGGTCCGGTGGAGCCGTACACCTGGAACTCCCACAGGGAGTAGCCCCAGGCGGTACCCCGCGCGGTGCCGTACATGCGGACATAACGGCCCGTGCCGGTCACGGCGAGGGTCTGGACACCGCCGGTCCCGGCGGTCGTGGTGTGGACGGTCGTCCAGGTGGTCCCGTTGGTGGAGGTCTGGATCTGGAACGCCCGCCCGTAGGCGGCCTCCCAGTTCAGGACGACCTGGCTGATGGTGGCCGAGACGCCCAGGTCGACCTGGATCCACTGCGGGTCGGCGAAGGCGCTGGCCCACCGGGTGCCGGTGCTGCCGTCGACGGCGGCGGACGCCGCGAAGGCCCCCTCGACCGAGGAGGCGGTGGCGGTCTTCCCCTGCGAGAGCAGGGTGTCGGCGGCCTGGGCCGGCTGGATGGCGACGTAGGAGGCGAGCAGCGCCAGCGCTGCCGCGATGAGCACGCCCAGGCGTAACCGGCCCGGACTGCGCGATGAACTCAACGTGTCTCCTCGGGAGGGCGGGGGGTGAAGTTCGGGGAGCGCTCCCTGGGCCCTGAGGTTCCCCTTTTGTTCCGATATCTGTCAAGTATCAAATTAACTCCGACGTAACGAATACGAAAGGGTTAACCGACCGGGAGAGCGCTCTCCAGAAGGGATCATGAGCCTGACGAGTGGCGTTTGAGCTTTGAATATCCGATGGAACGGTTTCCGCCGACGTCAGGGGGCGATTCACTGACAGATGCCGGTACGAGCCATTGACGAGGGCGGGCAACACGGGCGACCCTTGTGAGGGAACGTTCTCTTCATGATCATCTAGCGGAGTTTCGTAGATCCGTGGACCGGCTTGGACGTCCACTAGACCTATAACGACTTGATAACTCGACGGATTCAACCGGTGGCGGATCGTAATGTCATCGGCGTGCCCCCGACAACGGAACACGAACTCTGGCTGGACCTGTTCACCAACAACCCCCGCCTGGCCCCCGACCTTCTGGAGGAGACCTTCGGCGTTTACCTTCCTCGCTACGAGGAGGCCCGCGTCGAGTCACCGGTGATGAACGAGTCCGTGCCCGTGGAGCTCCGGGCCGACCACGTGATCGTCCTCCGTGACAAGGGCAGGCCGGTCCTCGCCTGCGTCGTCGAAATGCAGCGCAAGCACGACCCGCGCAAGCGCCTGGCCTGGCCGAAATACGTCGTGGGCGCGTTCGCACGCCACGACTGCCCGACCATCCTTCTGGTGATGTGGCCACACGCCGAGGGTGCCGAACGCATCGCCACACCCATCGTCATCGGCCCTTCCTCGATGGTGACGCCCCACGTCATCGGACTGTCCGCCCTCCCTGTGGTGACGGACGAAGCACGCGCCATCGCCAACCCCGAGCTGGCAGCCCTCTCCGCCCTGGCCCACGCCGACGGCCCCCACCGCGAAAAGGTGCTGGCCGCAGCCGGAGCAGGCATCCGGGCTTTCAGGAAAAAGATGGGCAAAGAAGCCCAAAACTACACTGACTATCTTTCGGTGGCGTTGAGCGAGGACGCCTCGGAGCTGTGGAGGAAACTGATGGGCGTGGGAACCTACGAGTACCAAAGCGACTGGGCCCGCGGATACGTCGCGATGGGCGAGGCGAAAGCCGTGCTGGCGATCCTCGCGAACCGGCAGTTGACGGTGACCGAGGAGGTCCGCGACCGCATCCTCTCCTGCGTCGACCCCGAACTGACCGAAGCGTGGCTCGACCGCGCCTTCGAGGTCGACAGCGCCGAGGAACTCCTCACGCCCTGCTGCGACTCCTAGCCGCGCCCAAGACCGTCAACCTCGTAGATCAGAGCGGTGTCCCGCGAACTGACCGGACGAGCCCGCATGCACGCCCTGTCCGCACCACCTCTTGGTCCCTCCCGGCACACCGCACTTCGACGGCGGCCACATCAACGCCTCTTCAAAGATCACTCAGGTCAGGCCTGGCTTGCCGAACCATCTGGCCAGCTGGACGACCAGCTCGTCCTGGTCTTCGCCGGCCCAGGCCACATGCCCGTCGGGCCGGAGCAGCGCCGCCGGGACGCCCACCTCCTCGTTCACGACGTCGACCCGGTCGGCCCAGCCCTCCACCGAAAGCCGACCGGTCTGGTCGACGAACACCCCCCGGCCGCCGTGCATCGACGAGTAGAGACTCCCGTGGTTCCGCATCCGGCGGCCGACCAGGTCAGGGCCTTCGCCGAAGTCGTAACGCACCCCGATCGCGGTGACCTTCTCCAGCAGGAACCGGGTCACGTTCTCGAAGTCCATGAGCTCCGACAGCAGGCTCCGGACCGCCTGGGGACCAGGTTCGGTCGACAGCAGGAGCATCTGCGCCGCCGTGTTGGTGAGCACGTCGGCCGCCACCGGGTGGCGCTCCGAGTGGTAGGTGTCGAGAAGGTCGGCGGGCGCCCATCCGGCCAGTTCAGCTGCCAGTTTCCAGCCGAGGTTGAACGCGTCCTGAATACCCAGGTTGAGCCCCTGCCCACCCGTCGGAGGATGAATGTGCGCCGCGTCCCCCGCGAGGAAGACCCGCCCCACCCGATACCGCTCCGCCTGCCGCGTCGCATCGCCGAAGCGCGACAGCCAGCGCGGAGAGTACGCGCCGAAGTCCGTCCCGGCGGTCGCGACCAGCTGCCGCCGGAACTCCTCGATCGTCGGCGGCACCCCCCGGTCGTCCGCCACCCCGGCCGCGGGCACGATCACGCGGTAGAACCCGTCGCCCTGCGGCCCCGCCCCGAACCGCAGCTCCGTCTTGCGCACCTCGGCCATGACAGCCGCCACGGTCTCGGCCGGTGCGGTGAGTTGCATCTCCCCCAGCAGTGTGTCGACCCGGCTGGCCTCGCCCGGAAACCCGACGCCGAGCAGCTTGCGGACGGTACTGCGCCCGCCGTCGCATCCGACCAGGTAGCGGGCGGCGAGAAGGGTGCCGTCGGCCAGTTCGGCCGTCACTTCGGACTCGTTCTGGCTCAGGCCGACGAGCGCGTTCCCACGCCGGATGTCGGTGCCGAGGGAGAGGGCGTGGGCGGTCAGCAGGCGTTCGGTCGTGGGCTGCGGGATGCCGAGGATGTAGGGGTGGCCGGTGTCCAGCACTACCGGGAAGGGCTTGATGATGCCGGCGAAGTGGCTCCGGAGCGGGTACTGCTGTCCTTCGGCGAGGAAGCCGTCGAGGATGCCCCGCTGGTCGAGGATCTCGATGCTGCGCACGTGCAGGCCGAGCGATTTGGCGATGATGGTCGGTTCGTCGGCCGCCTCCACGACGACCACCTCGACGCCGTGCAGGCGCAGTTCGGCGGCGAGCATCACACCGGTCGGACCAGCTCCGACGATGATCACGTCAATCATGAAAATCCCCCATCTGCGTGAACAGTGGGAGATTGTGCAGCACACCCGGGGTCTTGCCGCAAGACCCGGGGTGCGCTATAGCTTGGTAGTGGAGGGGGTTACTCGCCCCGATTCTCCCGTTCCTTGCGCTCCGCCTCGTCGAGTGCCGCCGCCTCTTCGGGGGTCGGGGCCGTGCCTCCCAGGTGGGCGGGCTGCCACCAGGTTCCGGTGCCGTCGTCGGGGTAGGACCGCTGCGCCTTGTCGACCAGTTCCGACAGGCGGCGGTGCAGCTCGGCGGTGGCGGCGTCCATGTCGTCGCGGCGCTTGGGGTGCATCGGCTCGCCGATCGAGATGGTGATCGGGATGTTCCGCTGCATGATCTTGCGCGGGCGGCCCTTGGTCCACAGGCGCTGGGTGCCCCACAGCGAGATCGGGACCAACGGGACATTGGTGGCGGCGGCCATGCGGACCGCGCCGTTCTTGATGTCCTTGATGGTGAACGACTGGCTGATCGTCGCCTCGGCGAACACGCCCACCACCTCGCCCGCCTTCAACGCCTTCAGCGCGGCGATGTAGGCCCCTGCGCCCTCGGCGCGGTCGACCGGGATGTGGTGCATGCCGCGCATCAGCGGCCCGGAGATCTTGTGGTCGAACACCGACTTCTTCGCCATGAACCGCACCAGCCGCTTGGCCGGTCGCGCGCCGAAACCGGCGAACAGGAAGTCGAGATAGCTGATGTGGTTGCTGACGAGGACCGCCCCGCCGGTGGTCGGGACGTTTTCGGCACCCTCGATGTTGATCTTCATTCCGAGGACCTTGAACATCGTCACTGCGGCCCCGATCACCGGGGGATACACGATCTCAGCCATGCGAGAACCGTAACCTACGAACCTCCGATCAGTGCCCCTTGAACGCCTCCTCCAGCCACCACGAGCCGCGTTCGCGGGTCACCTTCGCGTGGATGAGAAGGGGCAGGTCACGGGGGCCGTCGACCCACTCACGCACCGCATCCAGATCGGCCGCCAAGCGCACCGTCACGGCGGCGCAGCCGAAGCCCCGCCCGATGGCCGCGATGTCGACCGGCGGGAAGGTGACGGTGCCGTGCGGGGCCCCGCGGAAGTGGTGGACCTCGGCGCCGTAGCCCTCGTCGTCGTACACGACGACGACCATCGGGAGCCCCAGCCGGACAACGGTTTCGAGCTCCGCGACGCCCATCAGCGCGCCGCCGTCGCCGAGCGCCGCGACGGGCAGCCGGTCGGGCCGCGCCAGTGCGGCGCCGATCGCGGTCGCGAGACCGAGCCCGATCGACTGGAACGACTGCGTGAAGCAGAACCCGTATTCGTCGGGGACATCGAGGAACATCGCCGGATATCCCATGAAGTTTCCCGAGTCGACGGACACGATCCGTTCGGCCGGAAGCAGCTCGTCCAGCCGGATGGTCAGTGTTCGCGGGTCGATGCGCCCCTCGCCGCTCTCGTCGGCGTAGGCGACGTCCTGCCAGCGCCGCTCGCTTTTCAGGCGCGCGGCCAGCTCATCGCTCCGGTATCCGTCGCGCTGATCTTCGAGAATTTCCGTTACGGCTGTCGCACACCCTGCCACCTCCCCGACGACGCCGAAGCTCACCGACCGGTGAGCCCCGATCGCCGAGGCGTCGAGGTCGACCTGCACGACTGTGGCCGAAGGACCGATGAGCGCGCCGTGCCGCATCGTCCACATGTTGAGCGCGCACCCCCACCCGACGATGAGATCCGCACCTCTGATCAGCTCGGCGGCGAGCGGCGTGGCGAACCCGCCGGACACGTCGAGGTCCCAGGGGTTGCCCTTGAACAGCCCGCGCGCGACGGCCGAGGTGGCCAGCAGCGCCCCGGACTTGTCCGCGAGAACCTCCAGCTCACGCCGGGCGAGCCTGGCCCCGCGTCCGGCCACGAACACGGGCCTCTCGGCGGCGGCCAGCGCCTCGGCGAGCCGCTCGACCGAGCCGAACGCGGCCTTTTCTGGAGAAAGCCGGGCCGAATCGGCGAAGGCGGGCAAGACGTCCGGCTCCGACGGCTCCGAGTTCCCGCCGCCGACCGGCTGCGCCTGCACGTCGAGCGGCAGGTTGAGCAGGACCGTCCGGCGTTCCCGTCGAGCGGTCCGGTAGGCCGCGGCCGCCTCCGTGACGGCCGTCTCCCCCGACGTGATCCGCAGCGACACCGCGCCGACCGCCTCGGCCAGCGCCGCCTGGTCGACCCAGAAGTTCGACAGCGGCGAGGTCACCTCGCCCGCCAGCACGAGCAGCGGCGTGCGGCTCTTGGCCGCTTCGGCGAGGCCCGTCATCAGGTTGGTGAGCCCGGGACCCTGGTGCACGGTCACCACGCCGACCTCGCCCGACATCCGCGCGTAGGCGTCGGCCATGGTCGCGGCGCCGCCCTCGTGCCGGGCCGCGACGAAGCGCGCTCCCCCGGCGACGAGGGCGTTGGTCACGTGGAAGTTCCCGGAGCCGACGACGCCGAAGACGGTCGTGACCCCGAGCGAGGCCAAGGCCAGCCCGACGGCCTCGTCGGCGTTCACCTCTCGACCAGGGCCAGCACGCGGACGGGCGACCCCGAGCCACCGGCGATGGGAAGCGGCGGCGCCACCACGACCGCTCCCGTGGCGGGGAGCTTGTCGAGGTTGCGGAGCTGGGTCAGGCCGTACTTCCCGGCGCCGAGCAGGAACGAGTGGCACGGGAACGCCGGGTCGAACGAGTGGGCGGCGCCCGCGTCGGTGCCGACCGTCTCCACGCCGAGCCCCACGATGGGCGTCTCCTCGGCCAGGTAGCGGGCGCACTCGACCGAGATGCCGGGCGTGTGCGGACCCGTCTCATTGGCGTTCAAAAAGGAAGCCTGGTCGTGCGCGCGGACATCCCAGCCGGTCCGGTAGAGGAGCCAGCCGCCCTCGGGAAGGGGGCCGTGCTCCTTCGTCCATGCCGTGACGTGCTCGATCTCCAGCAGGAAGTCGGGGTCGGCGGCGGCGCGGTCGGCGAAGTCGAGCACGACGGCGGGCGCCAGCAGCTTGGCCGGGGGCACCTGCGAGACGTCCTCGCCGTCGCGGGCGGTGACCCAGTGGATCGGCGCGTCGAAGTGGGTGCCCGTGTGCTCGCCGGTCGAGATGTTGTTCCAGTACCAGCCGGGGCCGCGATCGTCGTACCGGCTGATCTCCTGGAGCGTGAAGGGGACGGTGTTCCCGAACGGCTCGGGCAGCATCAGGATCGGGGTCGACTCGGCCAGTGGCGCGGTGAGGTCGACCACCTCGATCGAACCGCCCTTGATTCCCTCGACCAGATCACGCAGCACCGACATGTCAGAACCCTTCCCTTGAGCTTTCGGTGATCTTCCTACAGGTTCGGCGGCGCGGGGAAGATGAGAGTCTTCTCATCGTCCTCCCATGATGTTCTCCTGAAGCGGTCCGAGACTGGGGCCATGCGTCGCAGGGTGTCCGTGTTGTTGCTGATCGCCGGGACGGTGGTGGCCGCTTTCGCGATGTCCGGCGTCTTCACCGCGTTCGGCGACGACGGACCGCAACTCGGCGGCGCGGTGGTCGTGACCGCCGAACCGAAGACGCCCGAACCGAGCCCGTCGACGTCCCCCAGTAAGGCCCCGAAGAAGACGGGTGGCGAACCGGTCAAGCCGCCACCCCCCAAGCAGGGCGGGGACGATGACGACGGAGATGACGACGACGATGACGGTGACGACTGATCGCGGCAGGGTTCGATGAGTGCCCGTGCCCGCATCGTCGGCTGGATGTTCTGCCTGGTCGCCCTGGCCCTGTCGGTGTCGTTGTTCACGACGTGGACCGTCCTGCTCGGCCGGGTCGACGCCCGGGTCAGCGCCGAACTCGAGAACGAGACCGAGAAACTGCGCCGGTTCGTCGACATCGAGACCCGCAACGGCCCGCCGGCGAACGTGGCGGCGCTGCTCGACTCGTTCCTGTCGGTGAACGCCCCCGACCAGTGGGAGACCTACTTCCGGGTCGTCGGTGAGGATGTCAAGATCACCGGTGTCGACCGGCTGGCCTCCGTGGAGACCGGTCCGCTCATCCGGAGGATCTCCGCGCTCACCGAACCGGCCGCCGGGTGGACCGACAGCGAGGCGGGCCGGGTCCGCTACGCCGCCATCCCTGTCAAGGTCGGCCCCGAGGTCGGCCAGTTCGTGGTGGCGGTCTTCTACGACCGGCACCGCGAGGAGGTCGTCGAGGCGGTCCGGGTGCTGGCGATCACCGGCCTGGTGGCGCTGCTGCTGGCGGGCGCGGCCGGATGGTTCGTGGCCGGGCGGGTGCTGGCCCCGATCAGGCTGGTCCGCCAGACCGCCGAGGCGATCTCCGACAGCTCCGACCTGACCCGGCGCCTCGACGTCACCGGCAACGACGACGTGGCGGCGCTGGCGGCGACGTTCAACCACATGCTCGACCGCCTCGACCAGGCCTTCGCCGCGCAGCGCACCTTCGCCGACGACGCTGGACACGAGCTGCGCACCCCGATCACGGTGATCCGGGGGCACCTGGAACTGATGGGCGACGACCCCGACGACCAGCGCGACACCCTCGCCCTCGTCAACGACGAGCTGATCCGGATGAACCGCCTGGTCGACGACCTGCTGACGCTCGCCAAGGCGGGCCAGCCCAACTTCCTCACCCTGGAGCCGGTCGAGCTCGCCGACCTGACGGTGGGCGCGGTGGCCCGCGCGCGGGCGTTGGCCGACCGCAAGTGGCGCGTCGACGAGGTCGCCGAGGAGTACGTCCTGGCCGACCAGCAGCGCCTCACCCAGGCGTTGATGCAGCTCATGGCCAACGCGGTGCGCCACACCAACGACGGCGACCTGGTCGCGGCCGGGTCGGCGGTCCGCGACGGCCAGGTGGTGTTGTGGGTGCGCGACACCGGCCCCGGGGTCCCGCTGGAGGATCGCGAGCGCATCTTCCAGCGTTTCGAACGCTCCCGCATCGCCGGGGAGGGCTCCGGCCTGGGCCTGTCGATCGTGCGGTCGATCGCCGAGGGGCACGACGGCCGCGCCTTCGTGATGGACGCCCCGGGTGGGGGCGCCCAGTTCGTTTTGACCTTTCCGTCCGTCATCGAGGAGGCCGTGTGAACCGCATTCTGATCGCCGAGGACGAGGATCGCATCGCCGCGTTCCTGGAGAAGGGCCTGCGGGCCAGCGGTTTCGTGACGACGGTGGTGACCGACGGCCTCGCGGCCTACGAGCACGCGCGGGCGGGCGACCACGACCTGCTGATCCTCGACATCGGCCTGCCGCTGAGCGACGGCTTCACCGTGTTACGCCGCCTGCGCGCGGCCCGCACGGAGATCCCCGTCATCATCCTGACCGCCCGCGACAGCGTCGGCGACACGGTCGCGGGCCTGGAGGGCGGCGCCGACGACTACATCGCCAAGCCGTTCGCCTTCGAGGAACTGCTGGCCCGGGTCCGCCTGCGCCTGCGCAGCGAACGCGCCCCCGAGGCGACCGTCCTCCGCGTCGGCGACCTGGCCCTCGACCTGCGCACCCGCCGCGCCCACGCCGGAGAACGCTCCATCGACCTGTCGACCAGGGAGTTCGCGCTGGCCGAGGCGTTCTTCCGCCACCCCGAGCAGGTACTGTCCCGCGAACAGCTCCTCAGCCAGGTCTGGGGCTTCGACTTCGACCCGGGCTCCAACGTCGTGGACGTCTATGTCCGCTACCTCCGCCGCAAGATCGGCGCCGACCGCATCGAGACCGTGCGCGGCACCGGCTACCGCCTCAAATCCCCATGAGACCGCTCTAACGCGGCTCTCAGAGAAGCCCAACCCCGCGTCGTGAATCTGATCTCAGCGAACGAAACGACCCCAACAGGGAGCTGAGATGAAACTCGAAACGCGCCGATTCCTCCTGGCCTTCGCCGCCTTCGCCACCGTCGGCGGCGCGGCCACCGCCCTCCCGGCCACCGCCCACGCGGCCCCGATGTGGTCGGTCACGGCGGCCGACGACGATGACGACCGCGGCGGCGACGACGACGACCGCCGTGGCGGCGACGACGATGACGACGACCGCCCGCGAGGTGGCGTGGAAACCGGCTCGGGCGGCACCTCGGACGACGACGATGACGACCGGGACGACGACGACCGTCCTCGCGGCGGCGTCGAGACCGGTGCCGGCGGCACCCAGGACGACGACGATGACGACGACCGGCCCAGCGGCGGCGTCGAGACCGGCAAGGGCGGCACGTCCGACGACGATGACGACGACCGCCCGAGCGGCGGGGTCGACACCGGTGCCGGCGGCACCCAGGACGACGATGACGACGACCGGCCCAGCGGTGGCGTGGAGACCGGCAAGGGCGGTACCTCGGACGACGATGACGACGACCGCGCTCGCGGTGGCGTCGAGACCGGGATGGGTGGCACGCAGGACGACGACGATGACGACCGGCCCAGTGGCGGTGTCGACACCGGGATGGGTGGGGCCGCCGATCTGCAGTTCGTCTCGGCCGAGGAGAGCGCGATGAACCCGTGGATTCCGCTCGGGATCGCCGGGGTGGCCGGGGTCGGGGCCGTGGCCGGTCTGGGGATGCTGGCGCGGCGTCGTCAGGGTGACGCCTCGTGAAGACGTACACGATGAGAGCGGGTGCTCTTCTCGCCACGGTGCTGCTGCTGGCGGCCTGCGCGGGTGAGGGGGCGCCGCCTGCCCAGGCGGCGACGGTTCAGGGCGTTCCGGCCGCCAAGGATGTCGCGAACCCGACGCGGGTCCGCATTCCGGCCATCAAGGTCAACTCGCGGATCATCCCGTTGAAGCTCGACAGGAAGGGCAAGCTCATCGCCCCGAAGAGGTTCGACGTCGCGGGCTGGCACAAGTCGGGCCCGGAGCCGGGTGAGAAGGGTGTCGCGGTCATCGCCGCGCACGTCGACTCGAAGTCGGGCCCGGCGGTCTTCTACCGGCTGCGCGAACTGAAGGCCGGGCACAAGATCACCGTCAACCGCGCCGACGGATCGAGCCTGACGTTCACGGTCTACCGGGTCGCCAGGTATCCGAAGAACAACGTACCGAACAAGCTGGTGTACGCCTCGGGCGGCGGCGCCCAGCTCAGGCTGATCACCTGCGGCGGCACGTTCGACCGCGCCAGGCGCTCCTACCGCGACAACATCGTGGTGTTCGCCCGCTGATCACCGGGAAGGGGAAGCCGTGAGAAACGGCTTCCCCTTTCGCCGTGGAGGCAGACGTGAAGAAACTCATCAACGCCGTCGACGACGTCGTCGCCGACACGCTCAGGGGCATGGCCGCCGCCCACCCGTCGCTCCGCGTCGACGTCGAGAACCGGATCGTCGTGCGCGCCTCCGGGCCCACGCCCGGCAAGGTCGGCCTGGTCTCGGGCGGCGGCTCGGGCCACGAGCCGCTCCACGCGGGCTTCGTCGGCTACGGCATGCTCGACGCCGCCTGCCCCGGCGAGGTGTTCACCAGCCCCGTCCCCGACCAGATGATCGAGGCCACCAAGGCCGTCGACGGCGGCGCCGGGGTCCTCCACATCGTCAAGAACTACACCGGTGACGTGCTCAACTTCGAGATGGCCGCCGAACTGTGCGCGGAAGAGGGCGCCCAGGTGGTGAGCGTTCTGGTCAACGACGACGTGGCGGTGCAGGACTCGACCTTCACCGCAGGCCGCAGAGGCACCGGCGCGACGCTGTTCGTCGAGAAGATGGCGGGCGCGCTGGCCGAGCAGGGCGCCCCGCTGGAGGCGGTCGCCTCGATGGCCCGCACGGTCAACGAACGCAGCCGCTCGTTCGGCGTGGCGTTCTCGGCCGGGACGGTTCCGGCGGCCGGGAAACCGACCTTCGACCTGGGCCCTTCCGAGATCGAACTGGGCATCGGCATCCACGGCGAACCGGGCCGTTCCCGCGAGTCCTTCCGGGAGGCGCGGGAGCTGGTCCGGGTGGCCATGGACGCGCTGCACTCCGATCTGCCGTTCTCGGGTGACGTGCTCGTGCTGGTCAACGGCATGGGCGCGACGCCGTTGATGGAGCTCTACATCGCCTATGGGGAGGTGGACGCGTACCTGCGGGAGAAGGGCGCGACCGCCACCAGGTGCCTGGTCGGCAACTACGTGACCAGCCTCGACATGGCCGGTTTCTCGATCACGACCTGCCTGCTCGACGCCGAGCTGACGTCGCTGTGGGACCACCCGGTCGAGACGCCCGGCCTGCGGTGGGGACGCTGATGGACACCGGGTTCTTCGTCCGCTGGATCGCGATCATCACCGAACGCGTCCGCGCCGAGCGCGACCACCTGACCGACCTCGACCGCGCCATCGGCGACGCCGACCACGGCGCCAACCTCGACCGTGGCTTCACCGCCGTCGAGGAGGCTCTGGCCGCGAAGCCTCCGGCGACCCCCGCCGACGTCCTGGTGACCACGGGCACGACGCTGATCCGCAAGGTCGGCGGCGCCTCCGGTCCCCTGTACGGAACCCTGTTCCGCACCCTGGGCCGTTCGATCGGCGACGCCCCCGACATCACCGAAGACGCTTTGGCCGACGCGTTCTCCGACGCCCTGGCGGCAATCTCGAAACTGGGCTCCGCGACCGAGGGCGACAAGACCATGATCGACGCGCTGGCTCCGGCCGTACCGGCCCTGAAAGTGTCTTTCGACACCGCGGCGCAGGCGGCCCTCGACGGCGCCGCCGCCACCATCGGCCTGCGCGCTCGCAAGGGCCGCGCCAGCTACCTGGGCGAACGCAGCATCGGCCACCAGGACCCCGGCGCGACCTCGATGGCCATCGTGATCGACTCCCTGCGGGCGGTGTGACATGGTCGGACTGGTCCTCATCTCCCACAGCGCCCGCCTGGCCGAGGAGGCGGTCGCCCTTGCTGTGGGCATCGCCGGTGACGACGCCCCGATCCGCCCGGCGGGCGGCACCGACGACGGCGGCCTCGGCACCAGCCTGACCAAACTGGAAACGGCCGTCGCAGAGGTCGACCAGGGCGACGGCGTGGTCGTCCTGATGGACCTGGGGAGCGCCGTCCTCACCGCCCGCGCCTTCGTCGAAGATCGCCCCGACGTGGTCCTGGCCGACGCGCCCTTCATCGAGGGCGCCATATCGGCCCTGGTCACAGCGGGAACCGGCGCCGACCTGGCGGCGGTCTTGGCCGCCGCCGAGGAGGCCAGGACGATCGGCAAACTCTGCTAGCCTCGCGGCTCGTGACAGAACGGGTGTACGTGGGCAACGCCAACGCCGACGCATTGCTGGACCGCGGCTGGCTGCTCGGCCACTTCCGTCCGTCCGGCGACGCCCGGCACAGCGACGAGGTCGAAGTGAAGTGGGGCGTCCACCCGAAGGGCGAGACCAGGGCCGAATGGGTCACCGGCGAGTCGCGAACGGCGATGATCGTCCTGATCAGCGGCCGTTTCCGCATGGAACTGCGCGACCAGGACGTGGTGCTGGAGAAACAGGGCGACTATCTGGTCTGGGGCGGCGTCGACCACTCGTGGGTCGCCGAGGAGGAGTCGGTCGTGCTGACGGTGCGGTGGCCGTCGGTACCGGGCTACCGGGCCCCGGCTATGTGACGGTGAGCACGACCGTCCGGCCATCGGGGTCGTTGAGGGTGTGCGAACCGGGCCGGAGGCCCGAACCGGCGGAGAGGTTCAGGCCCAGGCGGAGGCGGCCGGTCGGGGGCTTGTCGCCCGCGGGGTAGAGCTCGAGAACGGTCGATCCGAGCGTCGTGGAGAAGTGCTCCGGGCCGGAGCCGTGCCGTTCTCTCTCGAAGACCAGGCCGAGGCCCGCGTAGAAGGCGCGGCAGGCGTCGAGCCGGTCGGTGTAGACGACGATCAGGTCGAGGGCCAGCGTCAGGGGCTCGGGGGCGGTGCGCACTGCGCGCAGGTCCGGCATGAAGATCTCCTTATGGCTGCCGAGGTTCACCGCGCGCAGCGGCGCCGATCAGATTGTCTACCTTGACGGCTGGGACGCCGTGGGCAGGCAGGCGCGGACGCCGCCTTCGGCGCCCCGGTTGAAGAAGGCGATCCGCTGCTCGGCCGAGCCGTGGTCGCCGACGTCGGTCCACGGGGTGCGGTCGCCCATGCGGGCCAGGGCGTTGCGGAGTTCGGCGACGTCACCGTCCTCGAAGAGGAGCGTCTTCTGGGCCGCGGCGCCGAACAGCGTGGCGCCGGCGAAGCAGTCGGCCTGTAACTCCGCGGCGCGGTGCACGAGGGAGCGCTGGATCCTGGCCTGGACGGCGTGCCCCCACTCGTGGGCGATGACGAGGTAGACCCAGGCGTCACCGGAGCGGTAGCCGCTGGCCATGAGGTCGAAGTCCCAGGCGATGAAGTCGCCGGGCACGCAGTAGAAGGCGTTGCCGAACCCGGTTCGGCTGCCGCCGCAGGCGGGCGGGTTCCGCTTGCCGCGCTGGAAGGAGCCGAAGACGTTGGGGGGCTGGTAGGTGCCCCGGAAGAACTGGGTCCAGTTGCGGGCCCAGTAGGCGTTCGTCGCCTTCGTCGCGGTGGCGATGTCGACGTTGATGTCATCGGCGACGCGCAGCGCCGCGCTCGCCGGGGTGGCGATGAACAGGGACGATGTCAGGAGTACGGCCAGAGCCGCCGATCGGATGCGCATGGAGATCCCGGTGTCCGTGGGGGATGGGACTCCATTGGAAGCGACCTCGTACAGCGGAGAATGTGGCGTTTTTCATAGATGCGCGAATGATGACGGATGCGCATCAATGGTTTTGAACGATCAGTCTTCCGCTTCGCGCACGTCCTTGCCCTGCTCGGCGAACGCCTTGAAATCCCGCATGTGCTGGAGCGACTGCTTGCGGAAGGCGCCGGGCATCAGCAGCCCCATCACCCGCATCAGCAGGCCGCCGAACCGGAATTCGTTCTCGTTCTCCCAGAGCGTCGTCTCCGGACCGGCCTCGGTCAGCCGGTCACGCACGGCGTTCCACATGCCCTCGCCGACGATCTCGCGCTCGAAGTGGACGACGCTCCCTGCCGGGATGCCGAGCAGGTCCGCCGGTTCCCGGCGCGTGATGGTCTCGGTGGCCTCGATCTTCTGCTGCCCCATCTGCAGCACGACCCGCGACCTCGTGCCGACCTGCCCGTGCACCCCGTTCAGCGGCTCGTGCAGCACCAGGCCCCGCAGCCATTTCGGCAGGTGTGCCGGGTCGGCGAGCAGCTGGGCCACCTTCTCCAGCGGCAGGGCGATCTCGATCGAGACGGTGTACTTCATGGCGAAGTGCTCCCCCTTCCCAGCGGACGGGCGAATGCTAACAGCCTCGCCTCGCGCCTGCCGGGCCGTGGAGAGCTTCTTCGCGGCTCCGCCTTATTCGTGCTCGAAATGAATGCGGGTTTCCAGTAGTCCGCTGCGCGGCGACCCGGCGGGGGCCGCGCACGCCGAAATTCATTTCAAGATTTATTCGTCCAGAGGGGGAGATTTCTAGATCATTCCGCACCTCTACTCGAACGGCGCCCAAAACGGGCGCCATGGTCGAGTCGGAGGCCTCGCCATGCGGGTGGTCAAGGGATTAGTGAACTTCGTGTGGTCGGTAGTTCTGGCGGTGCTGGCCGTTTCCGTCATTTCGGTGCTCATTCCCGATCTGCCGGGAGCGGCCGATGACTGCCCGGTCCTGAAAAGAGGCTCGGTCGATCAGCCGGGTGAGACGCCCTGCGTCGAGATGGTCCAGCGGTCCCTGCGGTCCAACGGTCACCCCGGCCAGCGGGTCACCGGATTCTACGGCTCGCAGACCGAGCGGAACATCCGGGACTTCCAGCGCGAGCATGGCCTGACGGTCGACGGGAAGGCCGGCCCGGACACGTTCGCGGCGCTGACCACATCCCAGATGGCGCTCCCGATCGGCCCACCGATCTGCGGAGACGGCGTCTGCCGCTTCACCGTGGGCCGGGAGGTCACCCGCCAGGTGGGCGTCCGGGTGGCGGCGACTCCGGAACTCGTCGGCGACGTGGTGATCGAACTGGTCGCTCTTGGCGTGTGCACCGCGACGAAGATCAAGTCGCGGGTCGGTCAGTTCGCCTGCGGGCAGACCGTGGAGGAGGTCATCGACGACTTCGCCGAGACCCTGGCCAGAGCCGCCAAGCAGCGTGCCTGTGTACGGATCTCCGCAGGTCTCCCGCTGCGCGGCGGCAGCGGGACCCTGCGGTTTCTCGACTTCGCCGTGGACACCTCCGCCCGCTGCGTCAGTTGATCCGTGGCGCGCGCACGACATGGGTCCCGTCTTCGCAACCGTTCGCGGACACGACGAATGTGCCCGTGGAGAAAGGCGTATCGGTCGTGGCCGCGCCGTTCTGGTCGGCGACGACGGTGCGGATCAACGTTCTCACCCCGTTCTCGGTACGAGTGAACGTCGCCGTCGCACCGGCGGGGAGCCCGGTCGCCGAAAGGACGGGAACGGAGTCCGTCCTTTCCGCGAAAGGCGGGTCGGCGGGAACGACCACGTCGCGGGAGGTCATGGTCAGCGTGAGCACGCAGGGCGGGGGACGTACCGAGACCTGGGCCTGGGCGGCGAAGCCCACAGCCTGGATCGTGTACGTCCCCGGGGTGGTGAACACCGGCGAATCGACCTCGAACGTCCCAGAGCAGCAGTCGGTGGAGGCCTGGACGGTCTGGCCACCGGGGCTGACGTTCAGCGTGATCTCGGCGTTGGGCGGGAACCCCGACCCGTCGACCGCGACGTCCCCGCCGAGGTCGATCTCGGCGGCCGCCACCGTGAGTTCGGGCACGATGACGACGACGGTCCCCCGGGCGACGGTGCCGGTCTCCTGCCCGGTCGCGGTGATCGTGTACTCGTTCGCGTCCACTGCCGCGCCGACGGTGAGCCGGACCGTCGCGGTCCCGTCGGCCTCGGCGGCCACGCTCGTCGAATCTGGGGAGGGATCTCCCCGGATGACGATGGTCTCGCCCGCTCCGAAGCCGGTCAGGGCGATGTCGTACGCCTCCTGCCGTTGCAGCACTCCGGCCGGGGGCGTCATGACGGCCGGGGGTGTCACGGGCCGCGTGGGACCCGGCCCGTTCCCCAGAAGACTTGGACTAGCAGTCACACCGGGCGTGGCAACGGGAGGCGGCGCCGCAGTCTGAGTGGGATCGGGCGCCGCGTCCGTGGGGGGTGACGTCAGGGTCGTCGCTGGACACGTCGGCGGGCCGGACCTCCGCGGCGGCCGGCGGCGGGTCGGCCGGTGACGCCGACTGCGTCCACACCCATCCGACCCCGGCCAGCAGGGCCAGCACGAGCGCCGCGACCAGCGTGTTTCCCACTCTCGTACCGGACAGCCGCTTGGAGACCCGTGGGCGCGCGGCCGACGGCGGACGCAGGGGAGCCATGACATCGCGCCGCCTGCCTCTCGCCCGTCCACGCGGCTCGGTGGAGCCGAGATCCTCCTCGCCGGAGACCTTCGTGAACTCCTCCGCCATCCGGTCGGCCAGCGCGGGGACGAGCAGTACCGGGATGAGGCCGGGCAGGTAGGGCTTGACCAGGCGGTCCTTCTCGCCCAGGCAGGCCGGGCAGGCGTGCATGTGGCCGGCGACCCGGTGCCGGAGTTCGGCGGGGAAGGTCCGGGCGGTCCAGACACCGTTGTCCCGGTTCCACATCCGCATGACGCCCAGCAGGTCCTGGCACGCCTCGGCGCCCCGCCCGGCCCGCCACAGGTACTGCGTGTGGTGCGCGAGCACGAGAGCGGTGAACCCGTCTTTGACGACCTGCTTGACGTCGTAGCTCAACCGGCTGGCCCGGGTGGCGGTGATCCCCAGCGCGTCGCCGAGGGCCTGCCCGGTCAACTCCCTGCGCACGGCCAGGTCGTAGACCTCCTGCTGGGGGCCGGTGAGCCCGGCCACCACGATGCCGAGCAGGCGCAGGACCTCGGCCCGCCACACCTTCTCGTCGGTACGGTCGTCGTCGGGAGGGGACCACTGCTCCGGGAGTTCGACCGGCGTCACCAGAACAGAAGGAGTGCGGCGGGCCTCCAGCACCTTCCTGCTCGCCACTCCGTAGAGCCAGGGCCAGAGCTTGTCGGGGCCGCCGGCCGTGCCGACCTTCCGCATCATGACCATGAACGACTCTTGGGCGGCGTCTTCGGCGCGGGCCAGATCGAGTCCCGCCGTGCACACGCGCAACACGTCTTTCGCGTATCGCGCGAATATGCGCTCGTATGCTTCCCGCCGGTTCTCGATCGTTTTCGTGAGCTCGACGAGTTCCTCGTCGGAATAGTCCCCCTGGGCCGTCATCCAGTCCGCCCTCTCTGGATTTCCCCCGAACCGCGAATCCCCCTTATTTGAGCATGCCGCATATGTCTTCCGTGTAACGCTCTGCCATTGAATGACCACCCAATCGGCCACCAATGAAAGCGCCGGCGAATCAGGCCCTCTCGTGTTGCCAGTGGGGTGCGACGGGGACAATGTGGGCTATGGCCGCTATTACCCCAATGCCGGAAATGTCAATGTGCGTGATCCCGAAGATGGGCAGAGGCGACCCGGAGCGGACCGGCTCCATACGGGCCCCCTCGATCAACTGACCGCGCCCGGCGGCCCGTGGAGAGCTCTGCCCGGCCTCCGCCCTCCTGAAGGGCGGATAGGGCGGTCCGCTTACTTGTGCTTGAAGTACACGAACAGACGGCCGTGGTTCTTCGCGTCCTTGTCGATGCGGTGGTACAGCGCCTTGATCTCCTTCTGATCGAGGAAGCGCAGTACCTTCTTCTTCAGCTGGCCCGACCCCTTACCAGGGATGATCTCGACCTCGGTCGCCTTCTTGTCGATGGCTTCCTGGATGATCCCCCGCAGCGCCCTGTCGATCTGGTCGCCCTTGTTGAAGATGTCATGAAGGTCAAGCTTCAGCTTCATGGTCGGAGTCTAAGTCAGCGGTCACCGCTCGTTCCAAAATGGTCACGTTCCGCATCGAACCCATCGCACAGGGAGACCATGTCACCAGTCCCACACCCCTAACGGGAGGTTACGTGTCCAAAAAGTCACGGTTAGCCGCCACAGCCGCCGCCTTATCCCTGGTGGTCGCGGTGTCACCCCCGGCGCAGGCGAAGCCCGCTCCCCCGAAGGAGTTCACCGCCACCCCGCTGACCAACCCCGAGCGGGTCACGGGCGCGAAGTCGGCCTCGGGTCAGCTCGCCAGGAGCGACGCCGCGCTGGTCAGGTCGCGGTCGGCGAAACCCGTGAACGTCGTGGTCAAGCTCGACTACGACGCGCTCGCCGCCTATGAGGGCGGCATCGACGGCCTGCCTGGCACCTCGCCCTCGGTCACCGGCAGGAACCTCGATCTTCGCAGTACGGCGGCCAGGAACTACCTGAAGCACATCGAGGGCATCGAGAACACCTTCCTCGCCGAGCTGCCCAAACGCGTGGGCGGCGCAAAGGTCGGCCAGAAGCTGCGGACCGTCTACGGCGGGCTCGCGCTGACGATCCCGGCCGACAAGGCCGCCGAGCTGCTGAAGATCAAGGGGGTGGCGGCCGTCCAGGAGGACAAGCTGGTGCAGCCGCTCTCCGACTCCAGCCCGGCCTTCATCGGGGCGCCGACGATCTACTCGAAGCTGGGCGGGGCGTCCAGCTCGGGCAAGGGGGTCATCGTCGGGATCCTCGACTCCGGCGCGTGGCCCGAGCATCCGCAGTTCGCGGACGGCGGGCTGCCCGCTCCCCCGGCCAAGGCCGACGGCACGGCGCGGACCTGCGACTTCGGTGACAATCCGCTGACCCCGGCGGCCGACGTGTTCGCGTGCAACCACAAGCTGATCTCGGGGCAGCCGTTCCTCGACACGTACAACGCCGTGGTGGGCGGGGAGGTCTACCCCGACAGCGCGCGTGACTCCAACGGGCACGGCACCCACACCGCGACGACCTCGGCCGGGGGGCCGGTGACGGACGCCAATCCGCTCGGGATCTCGCGGGGGCCGATCCACGGCATCGCACCGGCGGCGCACGTCGCGGTCTACAAGGTGTGCGGGAACGGCGGGTGCTACCAGTCCGACTCGGCGCAGGCGGTGGCGCAGGCGATCCTCGACGGGGTGCGGGTGATCAACTTCTCGATCGGGGGCGGGGCGGATCCGTACAGCGACCCGGTGGAACTGGCGTTTCTCGACGCCTATGCCGCGGGGGTGTTCGTGGCGGCCTCGGCCGGGAACTCCGGGCCGGGGGCGGCGACGGCCGAGCACCTCAGCCCATGGGTGACCACTGTGGCCGCTTCCACTCAGTCGCGGACGTTCCAGTCGACGGTGTCGCTGTCGGGCGGAACCACCGTCAAGGGGGCGTCGGTGACCGACGGGGTCACGCCGGCGCGGGCGGTGGTGCTGGCGTCGGCGCCGCCGTACAGCGACGCGTTGTGCCTGAACACGCCGCCTCCGGGGCTGTTCACGGGGAAGATCGTGGCCTGTCAGCGGGGGCCGAACCGGGTGCTCAAGGGGTTCCAGGTCCGGCAGGGCGGCGCGGCGGGGATGATCCTCTACAACGCCGAACCGCTCGACGTGATGACCGACAACCACTGGCTGCCGACGGTGCACATCGACAAGCCCGCCACCGACCAGTTCCTCGCGTGGAAGGCGGCGAATCCGGCGGGCACGGCCTCGTTCACCCGGGGCGCCAAGACCACGTGGCAGGGTGACCGGATCACCACGTTCTCCTCGCGCGGGCCCGGCGGCGACTTCCTCAAGCCCGATGTGACCGCGCCCGGCCTGCACGTTCTCGCCGGTACGACGCCGACTCCCGAGTCCCCCCTCGAAGGGCCCTCCGGGAACCTCTACATGGCGATCGCGGGCACCTCGATGTCGTCACCCCACGTCGCGGGCGCGGCGGCGCTGCTGTTCGCGCTGCACCCCACGTGGACGCCCGGCCAGGTCAAGACCGCTCTGGAGACGACCGCCACGACCGCGGTGACCAAGCAGAACGGCACCACCCCGGCCGACCCGTTCGACACCGGCGGCGGCCGCATCGACCTGACCAAGGCGGGCGACACCGCGCTCACGCTCGACGAGTCGGCGGAGAACTTCGCGGCCTCGGCGGCCGACCCGCTGAACCGCATCGACCTGAACCTGCCGTCGGTGAACGCCACGACCATGCCGGGCCTCATCACCGCCAAGCGCACCTTCAAGAACGCCACGGACAGGAGCCTCACCTACGCGGCCACCGGCAAGACCGTCACCGGCGCGTCCATCGTGGTGATCCCGCCGCTGTTCACCGTCAAGCCGGGCAAGACGCAGAGCGTGCAGATCGTGATCGCGGCGCCCGACCTGCCCGACGGGCAGTACTTCGGCCAGGTCGACCTCAAGCAGGTCGGCGGCAACCGGCAGCAGCACCTCCCGGTGGCGTTCGTCCGCGGCGAGGGCGCCGTGCCGGTCGAGCAGACCTGCGCCCCGGTGAGCATCCCCCGCAACACGGGCGAGTCGACCTGCACGGTGACCGTACGGAACGACACCCTGCAGGACACCGAGGTCACCGCGCTGAGCACGCTCAACGCGCGACTGCGCCTCAACTCCGTCACCGGCGCGACCAAGGTCGGCACCCAGATCGCCACCACGAAGAAGACGCTGGCGGGCCGGGAACCCGACGCCCCGGCCATCGCCCCGGGCGAACTGTTCGGCTACATCCCGCTCGACGGGTTCGGCGTCGCCCCGACCCCCGTCGGCGACGAGGAGGCGCTCAACTTCACCGTCCCCGACTACCGCTTCGCGGGGCGGACGTACAACCGCCTGGGCATCACGTCCAACGGCTATCTGGTCGCGGGCGGGACCGACGGGTCGCAGGACGTCGCCTTCGTCCCGCAGGACCTCCCCGACGCCGACCGGCCGAACGCGGTGCTGGCGCCGTTCTGGACCGACCTCGACGGCACCGGCGCGCCCGGCGTCTACGCGACGACGCTGACCGACGGCGTCTCCTCGTGGATCGTCGTCGAATGGCGGCTCCATCTCTTCGGCACGACCGACGTGAAGACGTTCCAGGCCTGGATCGGCGTCAACGGCAGCGAGGACGTCACCTTCACCTACCCGTCGCCGATCGCCTACCCCGGCGACGCCTACGGGCTGACCATCGGCGCCGAGAACTCCGACGGCACCCGGGGCGGCCGGGTCGCGGCCGGTTCGGGCGCCACCTCCGACTACCGGGTCACCAGCACGCCGGGCGCGCCCGGCGAGTCGCTGACCTACACCCTGAAGGTCAAGGGTGTGTCGGCGGGTGAGGGCACGGTCACGACGGCGACCTCCACCGAGCAGGTGAAGGGCGTCACCGTCGAGGTCGACAAGATCACCGTCCAGTAAACGGCAAGAACCCGGCGGGTGATCCCGCCGGGCTCTTCGTCCCCGAAAACAAGGAGGTCAGCCGTACATGTAGCCGACGAGGTGGGCCCGTTCGGCCTCCAGTTCCTCGATCGCGGTCTTGACGACGTCGCCGATGCTGACGATGCCGACGAGGCGACCGTCCTGGACGACCGGGACGTGCCGGAATCGGTGGACGGTCATGGTCTTCCGTAGATCTTCCACGTTCTCGTCAGGCCCACAGGTGCGGACCTCGGCCGTCATGATGCTGGAAACGGGCTCGCCGAGCACCGTTCCGCCGCGCTGGTGCAGGTGCCGGACGACGTCCCGCTCCGACACGATGCCGGAGATGGTCTGCCCGTCCGCCGACACCACCACGGCGCCGATGTTGTGCTCGGCCAGCAGGCTGAGCAGCTCGGTCACAGTGGCATTCGGCGAAACGGTCACCACTCGGGTGCCCTTTCCCTGCACGATCGTCCCGATGAGCAATCGACACCACCCTTCTGGCTTGTCTCCTCAGGCAACAGTCCGTGACGACGCCGCGTCAAGGGGAGGGGGTGGTTCTGGCCAAGGAATTTCACATTCGCCGAAATTCCTCTTAATGTGCCGGTGGCATGTGAAATACCATGCGACGTCATGACGACGACCGAGAACACCGGTTCCCATGACCTGCCGATCACGCCGGAGCTGGCCGCGTTCATGACGACGGGCTGGGCCGACACCCATCGGGACGATCTGCCCCAGCTGCCCGTGGCGTCGTACACCAGGAAGAGAAGGGCCAGGCTGGCCCTGCGGTTCCCGGGTGAGCGGCTGGTGATCCCGGCCGGAGACCTGAAGGTCCGCAGCAACGACAGCGACTACCGGTTCCGGGCGCACAGCGCGTACACCTATCTGACCGGCGCGCAGGAGCCCGGCGACGTGCTGGTGATCGAGCCCTCCGGCGAGGCGGTCCTCTACCTGCGGCCCCGTTCGCCCCGGTCGGAGGGCGAGGAGTTCTACCGCGACCGGCGCTTCGGCGAGTTCTGGGTGGGCCGCCGGCCGGATCTGGGAGAGGCCCGTTCCCTGTACGACCTGGACACCGCCCACATCGACGACTTCCGCCCGGGTGGGCGCACCCTGGAGCAGGACCCCGAGCTGACCTCCCACCTGTCCGAGATGCGGTTGATCAAGGACGACTACGAGATCGCCGAGCTCCAGCACGCCGTCGACGCCACCGCGCGCGGCTTCGAGGACGTCGTCCGCGCCCTCCCCCAGGCGCTGAAGCACCCCCGAGGCGAGCGGTACATCGAGGGGATCTTCGGCCTGCGGTCGCGGCTGGAGGGCAACGCGACCGGCTACGACTCGATCGTGGCCTCCGGCGCGCACGCCTGCGTGCTCCACTGGATCCGCAACGACGGCCCGCTGAACCCCGCCGACCTGCTGCTCCTCGACGCGGGCGTGGAGAGCGACGGCCTCTACACCGCCGACGTCACCCGCACCTTCCCGCTGGCGGGACGGTTCTCGCCGATCCAGCGCCAGGTCTACGACCTCGTGTACGACGCCCAGACCGCCGCCATCGCGACACTGAGGCCGGGGGCCCGCTTCCGCGACTTCCACCAGGCCGCGATGCGCGTCATCGCCGACGGCCTGGCCGACTGGGGCCTGAAGTCCGACTTCGACACGGGCCTCTACCGCCGCTACACGCTCTGCAGCAGCGGCCACATGCTGGGCCTGGACGTCCACGACTGCGCGAAGGCCAGGGCCGAGACCTACCTCGACGGCGTGCTCGAAGAGGGCATGGTGCTGACCGTCGAACCCGGCCTCTACCTGCAGCCCGACGACCTCACGCTGCCCCCCGAGCTGCGCGGCATCGGCGTGCGGATCGAGGACGACCTGGTGATCACCGCCGACGGCGCCCGCCTGATGTCGGATGCGCTCCCCCGCTCGTCGGTGGAGATCGAGACGTGGCTGGCGGGGCTTCAGTAGACCCAGACCCGCCCGCCGACCGGCAGGCTGTTGGACTTCCACAGCCAGTTCATGGCCTCGTACGACACCCGCACGCACCCGTGCGAGGCCGGCTTCGGCGGGACGTACACCGACCCGTGGATGGCGTAGCCGCCGTGGAAGTACTTCGGCCGGTAGAGCAGGCCCAGCGGCGACTTCTCCATCTTGTTCACCTGGCGCTGGACGGTGAACACCCCCCGGGGCGTGGTGGCGATCTTCCCGCCGCCGTACGGTTTGCCGTTGCCGCTGGAGGTGTTGAAGACCTTGACCACCTTGCCGCCCCTGACGACCATCAGCAGCTGCCGCTGGAGGTCGACCTCGACGAGGTTCCCGCTCGTGCTGCGGGCGGCGGGGGCCCAGCCCTTGCGGATCTTCCTGGCCACCTCCTCGCTCCAGCGGGCGTTGGTCTTGAGCCCGTTCACCTTCTGCACGGCGAACATCGCCTGCGCCATGTCGGGCCCGTAGACGCCGTTCCACGGCCCGGTGAAGTAGCCCAGAGCGGACAGATCCTTCTGCAGCCGCCGGTTCGCCGCGCTCGTCGTACCCGGCTTCGGGGTGTCCTGACGGTCACGCTGCGTGAACCTTTCCGGACGCGGACCGTCCCCCGTATCGGCCGCGAACGCCGCCCCCGGCGAGGCTCCCACCAGTGCCCCCACCAGCACACTCAGACATTTCGACCGGCCCATTGCTTACCCCCCGTAGTTCACTTGATCGACATATACCTCCAATACGCTGAGGTGATGCGCGCCCCACTGGCCGTCGCCGGTTACACCGACGAAGTCCTGGACGCCGTCGGGGGGACGCTCACCGAGACCGAGCAGGCCCGCGCCGACCGGTTCACCCGGGAGCAGGACCGGCTCGACTTCGTGGCGGCCCATCTGCTGGTCCGATATTGCGCGGCGAAGATCCTCGACATGCGCGCGTGCGTGCTCACCCTCGAACAGCGCTGCGACCGCTGCGGCCGCCCGCACGGCCGCCCCTTCATCACCGAGGCCCCGGAACTGTCGGTCAGCCTGGCCCACACCGCCGGATACGTCACCGCCGCCGCGGGCCCCGGGAAGGTCGGCGTGGACGCCGAGCACGCGACCGGCGGGCAGGCCGACGAGAACCTGGTCGCACTCGCCCTCACGCCCGCCGAGGCCGGGCTGGTCGGGCTGGACAACCGGCGGCTGATCCGCCAGTGGGTGCGCAAGGAGGCGCTGGTCAAACGGGGTGAGCTGGCCCTCGACCGGTTACGGGAGGTCGATCTGTCGAAGGTCCCTTTCGAGGGTCGTACACACGAATGGGAAGGCCGTCACCTGGTCGAGTGGACCTCGGGCACCGTGATCGCCACCGCGATCTTCGATGAGCCGGGGGAACTCCAGCTCATCGGCGGCTAGGGCCGGTCTTCGGCCGAGGAGGTCGGGTCGAGGAACACCTCGCGGATCTCCGGGAACTCACTGCGCAGCGTGCGCTCGACCGTGGCCGACGCCGCTTCGAGCGCGGCCCCGGTCGCCTCGTCGACGAAGTCGATGCGCGCCGCGACCAATATCCGGTTGGGCCCGATGAGCACGGTCAGCAGCTCGACGATCCGCTCGACCTCGGGCAGCACCTCGAGATGCTCGCGGATGCGCCCTTCGAGCGCGGGCGACGCCGACCGGTTGAGCAGCAGGCTGGCGTTCGCCCTGATCAGCGTGACCGCCACGAACAGCAGCAGCAGCCCGATGAGCACAGAGCCGATCCCGTCGAACACGGTGTTCCCGGTGAGCTGCGTCAGCCCGAGCCCGGCGCCCGCGATCACGATGCCCGCCAGCGCCGCGCTGTCCTCCAGCACGACGGCCTTCAGCATCGTGTCGGAGGTGCGCCGCAGCAGCGCGAAGGGCCGCGTCTCCCACCGCGAGGCCGACTGCCGCAGCTGCCGCAGCCCCTGGAACATCGAGACGCCTTCGAGCACGAACGAGACCGCGAGCACGACGTAGGAGAGGGTGAAGTCGGTCAGCTCCTCACCGTCGAAGATCGTGTGGAACCCGTGGGTGACGGAGAACCCGGCCCCCACGACGAGCGTGAAACAGGCCGCGATGAGCGCCCAGAGGAAGGCGGCATTGCCGTAGCCGAGCGGATGACCCCGGTCGGCGGGCTTCTCCCCGCGCTTGATCGCCGTGAACAGCAGCACCTCGGTGACCGTGTCGGCGGCGCTGTGCGCGGCCTCGGAGAGCATCGACGCCGACCCGCCGACCAGGCCCGCCACCAACTTGGCGACGGCGATGGCGAGATTGGCCCCACCTGCGACGACGACCGTGAGGAGGGAGTCACCACCATCGGTTTTGTCGTTCATGCTCGACATGTTGTCATGCTCCCGTGTACGACTGTGACTGGCGATCTTTAGACTGGTGGGATGGCAGACCCCCGCTGGCTGACGGCCGACGAGCAGCGTGCCTGGAGGGCCCACCTGACGGCCCACCGGCTCCTCACCCACCGCCTCGACCGTGAGTTGCAAGAGCACGGCCTGTCGTTCAACGACTACGAGATCCTGGTCAACCTCTCGGAGCACCCCGACCACCGTATGCGCATGAGCGACCTGGCCGACGCCACCGTCCAGTCGCGCAGCCGCCTGTCCCACCAGATCTCCCGCATGGAGACGGCCGGCCTGGTCACCAGGGAACTCTGCGTCGACGACCGCCGTGGAACGTTCGCGGTCCTCACCCCCCTCGGCTACCACACGATCGAACGCGTGGCCCCCGACCACGTGGCCGGTGTGCGCGCCCATTTCATCAACCTGCTCACACCCGGGCAGATCCGGGCGGTCGAGGAGATCTACACACCGGTCGTGACACATCTCCAGAGCAAGTGACGTTCCGGCGGCTAGCATCCCTGGCGTGAGAAGAATCCTGTGCTTGGCGGCCTTGGTGGCCTTTGTCACGGCCTGTTCCTCGACGACCGAGGGCGGACTCCCGGCGGCGCCCGACGTCCTGAAGAAGTCGGCGACCGCCATGAGCGCCGTGAAGACGGTGGCCTTCTCCCTGACGACCGAGGGCAACCCGCCCATCCCCGTGAAGACCGCCGAAGGCGACCTGACCCGCGAGGGCGACGCCAAGGGCAAGCTCCAGATCATGATCGGAGCGCTCCAGGAACTGGAGTTCGTCCTGGCCGGCGACTCGGTCTACATCAAGGGCCCGACGGGCGGCTTCCAGAAGTCGATGTCCCGCGAACAGCTGGCGGCCCTTTATGACCCGAGCGCGGTCGTGACGGCGGTCCCGACATTGTTGTCGTCGGCGACCGGATCGAAGATCGAGGAACAGGGCGAGTCCTACAAGGTCTCGGTGACCCTGCCCGGCGACCCGCTGAAGAAGATCGTCCCCGGCGTGACCGGCGACCAGCCCGGAACGCTGCTGATCGACAAGGCGACCAGCCGAGTGACCTCCATCGACCTGCCCCTGAACGGCGGCACGGTCAAAGTGGCCCTCACCAACTACGACGCCCCGGTGACGATCGAAGCCCCGGCGGTCTGATCGCGCGTGCGTTTCCGGCGGTTCCAGCGGTTAGCCTCTGCCTCGTGGAATCTGTGGAAGCGGGGTCCCGGTCCGACCGGCGGATGGTCCTCGGGGTCACCGGGGCGGCCGTGTTGCTGGCCGCGCTCGACGCCTATGTGGTCGTCACCGTGCTGGTCGACATCGCGGCGTCGGCCGGGGTGGCGGTCAACCGGCTGGAGCGGGTGACGCCGGTCGTCACCGGGTTCCTGCTCGGCTATGTCGCCGCGATGCCCCTGCTCGGGCAGCTCTCCGACCGGTTCGGGCGGCGGGCGGTCATCCAGGCCTGCCTGGCCGGGTTCGCCCTCGGGTCGCTGATCACGGCGCTGGCCGCCTCGATCCCGCTGATCACGGCCGGGCGCGCGGTCCAGGGCATCGCCGGGGGGGCGCTGCTGCCGATCACGATGGCCCTGATCGGCGACCTGTGGGACGAGAGAAGGCGGCCGACCGCCCTCGGCGCGGTCGGGGCGGCGCAGGAGCTCGGGGCGGTGCTGGGCCCCCTCTACGGCGCCGGGCTCGCGGCCGTCCAGGTCGGGTTCCTCGACGGATGGCGCACGATCTTCTGGATCAACCTGCCGCTGACCGCGCTGGCGGCGGTGGCGGTGCACCGCTACGTACCGGCCGGGACCAGGACCACCACGAAGGTCGACGTTCCCGGCGGGGTCCTGCTGGCCCTGGGGCTGGGGCTGCTCGTGGCGGGGCTCTACAACCCCGAACCCGACCGGCAGGTGCTGCCCTCGTGGGGCATCCCGGCGATCATCGCCGGGGCCGTGGTCCTGGCGGTGTTCGTGGCCTGGGAGCTGCGCACCCGCACGCGCATCCTCGATCTCGCGGGCATCAGGAAGCGGCCCGTGTTCGCCACGCTGACCGTGAGCCTGCTGGCGGGGGCGGCGCTGCTGGTGACGCTCGTCGACGTGCAGCTCGTGGCGCAGACCCTCCTCGGGACCGACGCGACCGGCGGGGCGCTGGTGCTGACGCGCTTCCTGGTCGCGCTCGCGGTCGCCGCCTTCGCGGGGGGCGCGCTGGCGCGGCGATACTCCGAACGGCTCGTCACGGTGGTCGGCATGGTGATCGCGACGGCGGGTTACGTGCGGATCAGCGGGTGGCCGGTGACGCCGGGCGGGCTGTCGATGGACATCGACCTGATCGTGGCCGGGATCGGGCTGGGGCTGGTCATCGCGCCGGTCAGCTCGGCGATCCTGAAGACCATCCCTGCCGTGCAGCACGGCGTCGCGTCTGCGGCGGTCGTGGTGGCGCGGATGATGGGCATGCTGCTCGGGGTGGCGGCGCTGTCGGCCTATGGGTTCCACCGGTTCCAGACGCTCACCGCCGATCTCGACACCCCCCTGCCGTTCGGGGTGGCGCCCGAGACGTACCAGAAACAGCTTGAGGTCTACACCCAGGCGGTGAAGGCGGCCCTGCACACCGAATATTCGGAGATCTTCCTCATCACCGCGGTCCTCTGCGCCATCGGTGCCGTGGTGGCCCTGGCGATGGAGTAGGGGGATACTCAAGCCGCCTCCACAGACCCGGACGAGTATCGATTCCGGCGCCATCCCGGCCGGTCAGGACGCTCGTCCCATGTGCTCGGGACACCCCTTGGCCCACAGTTGGCGCCAGCGACACCACTCTGTCTGGGGGCTCCCATATGCGTAAGGTCTTCTTCGTCTTCACGGTGATCATGTTCGTGTCCGTGATCGCCCAGTTCTACTTCGCGACGTTCGGCGCCTTCGAGCGGCCGGCGCCCGCGCTCGGCGCCGAGGACGCCGCGATCACCCCGCACATCCTCAACGGCACGATGGTCCTCCCGCTGCTGTCGATCCTCACCACGATCGTGGCGGCCATCGCCAAGGCCGGCGGCCGGCTGATCCTGCTGTCGATCACGCCGTTCCTGCTCGTCGCGGTGCAGCTGTTCGTGATCTTCGAGATCGCCGCGCTGGCCGGTGCGGGGGACGACAGCACCACCACCGCGAGCCTGTTCGTGCTCGGCTTCCACGCGCTCGACGGCGTGGCGATCCTGTGGGCGTCGGTCGTGCTGATGAAGCAGGCCCGCGCCCTGACGAAGGCCGCGCCCGCGACGCCGGTCGCCGTCGCGTGACCACCGCGCTCACCGGCGGCCTCGACCAGATCGCGCTGGTCGTGGCCGCCGTGCTGTGGTCGGCCGCGGCCGGGTGCGCCTTCGCCGCGTTCCGGCCGCCGCACGATCCGCGTCTCCGTCTGGCCGCCCTGGCGCTGTGCGCCGGGGTGGTCGTCGTGAGCGGGGTGCGGGTGGCGCTGACACTGCTGCTCCTGCGGGCCGGTTGGTGGTTCGCCGCCGAGAAGATCCTGCTGGCCCTGCCCCTGTTGCTGGTCCCGATGGTGTACGCCCTCGCGACCACCCTCCCCGCGCTCCTGCGGCGTGACCGGGACCCGCGCAGGGTCTACCCCCTGATCCTCACCGCGATCGGCGCGGTCGCCGGGGTGGCCTGCGACGTGCTCATCTCCTACCCGGTGACCCTGTCGTCGGCCCTGGTGCTCATGCTGGTCTCGGGCGGGGCGGCGGCCCTGGCGTGGCGGCTGGTCGCGGGCGGGAGCGGCGACCGGTGGCGGATCGCCGGGTTCGCGGTGGCCCTCACCGGCATCGTGTGGGCGATCACCGGAAGCTTCTCGGGTACGGCCATGCACGCGGGCCACGAGGCCGCCGCCGGAGGCATCTCACTGGCCTCCCTCCGCGGTCAACCCGACCCCAACGCCCGCAAATTCACTCTGACGGCGCAGCTCTCCCACGTGACCGTCGGAGGCCGGACCGTCGAGACGTGGTCGTTCAACGGCCAGAACCCCGGGCCGACCCTGCGGGTGGAACAGGGCGAGACGCTGGAGGTGACCCTCCGGAACGAACTGCCCGGCGACCAGGGCGTGACGATCCACTGGCACGGCTACGACGTGCCCGCCGGGGAGGACGGGGTGCCCGGCGTGACCCAGGACGCCGTCAAGCCCGGCGGCGAACACGTCTACCGCTTCAAAGCCGACGATCCCGGCACGTACTGGTACCACTCCCACCAGAACTCCAGCATCGCCGTGGCCAAGGGCCTGTTCGGCCTGCTCATCGTGGCCCCGGCCGAAGGCGACCACACGGTGGCGCTCCATGCGTACGGGAACGTCCAGACGATGGCCTTCGACGGCGCCCCCGCCACCGACCGGCGGGTCACCGGCACCGTTCCCCCAGGCAGCAGGGTCCGCCTGCGGATCGCCGACACCAACAGCCTGCCCGTCACCCTGGGCCTGTCGGGGGTCCCGTTCCGCCTGGAAGCGGTCGACGCCCGCGACCTCCCGGGCGCGACCCCACTGGAGAACCGCCGTCTCAAGCTGGCCGCCGGTGGACGCTACGACCTGACCTTCACGATGCCCGACGGCCCGGTGCTGCTGAGCGTCGAGGGCCACCCGGGCCTGGCGCTCAACGGCCAGGCCGCCCCGGCGACCGGCGACCTCCTCGACGTCACGCGGTACGGCTCCCGCCCCGAGCTGTCGGAGACGTTCGACCAGGAGATCGTCTGGGTGCTCGACAAGACGTTCGCCATGGTCGACGGGCTGCCGAGGCTGGCCCACACGGTCAACGGCAAGGGCTACCCGAACATCCCGACCCCGGTCGTCCGCGAGGGCGAACGCATCAAGATCACGATCGTGAACCGCTCGGGCGACCTGCACCCGATGCACCCTCACGGTCACCACGTCGAGGTGCTGTCGCGCAACGGCGAGCCCGCCAACGGGATGCTGGTCGACACCTTCGACGTCGAACCGGGCGAGGTCTGGGAGGTCGCGCTGACCGCCGACAACCCCGGCCTGTGGATGTCCCACTGCCACGACCTGGCCCATGCCGTGCAGGGCATGGAGTTTCATCTCGCGTACGAGGGCATCACCACCCCCTTCGACATCGGTGGCCCGGCGGGCAACCACCCCGCCTAGGAGCGGAGGAAGGCCAGCACCGCGAGCACGCGGCGGTGCTGGTCGGCGTCGTCGGCGTAGAGGCCGAGCTTGGCGAAGATCGAGCGGATGTGCTTCTCCACCGCGCCGTCGCTGACCACCAGATGGCGGCCGATCGCCGGGTTGGAGCGGCCCTCGGCCATCAGCTCCAGGACCTCCCGCTCCCGCGGGGTCAGCGTGGCCACCGGGTCGTCGCGGCGGCGGCGGACCATGAGCTGGGAGACGACCTGCGGGTCGAAGACGGTCCCGCCGGAGGCGACCCGGCGCAGCCCGGCCATGAACTCCTCGACGTCGATCACGCGGTCTTTCAGCAGGTAGCCGACCCCGCCCCGGGCGTCGGCGAGCAGGTCGTCGGCGTAGGAGACCTCGACGTACTGGGACAGGATGAGGATCGGCGCCCCGGGGATCTTCTGCCGGGCCGAAACGGCCGCGCGCAGGCCCTCGTCGGTGAAGGTCGGCGGCATGCGCACGTCGACCACGGACACATCGGGCCGATGCGCCGCGACGGCGGCCACGAGCTCCTCGCCCGTGCCCACCGTCGCGACCACCTCACAGCCGAACTCCTCGAGAAGGCGTACAAGACCCTCTCTGATGAGCACGGCGTCGTCGGCCACCACTACCCGCACGGAACCTCCGCCACGATCAGGGTCGGTCCCCCGGCCGGGGACCGAACGGACAGCTCACCGTCGACCGCGCGCAGCCGGTCGGCCAGACCCGACAGCCCGTGGCCCTTGGCGACGTGGGCCCCGCCCACGCCGTCGTCGCCGATGGTGAGCAGCAGCGAGTCACCCGTGCGGTCGAGCATGACCCGGCACACGGTGGCCCGGCTGTGCTTGGCGACGTTGGTGAGCGCCTCGGCGGTGACGAAATAGACGGTGTTCTCGACCAGCGCCGCGAACCGCTCCTCGATCCGGACGTCGAGCTCGACCGGCACGGTGCACCGCGCGGCCAGCGCGGACAGCGCCGGGTTCAGCCCCCGGTCGGCGAGGATCGGCGGCGCGATCCCCCGCGACAGGGCCCGCAGCTCGTCGAGCGTCTCCCGGGTGGCGGTGATCGCCTGCCCGATCGTCGTCGACGCGGCCTCGGCGTCGCGCTCCAGCAGCCGCTGGGCCCGCGACAACTCCATCGCCAGGTGGACGAGCCGCTGCTGCGGCCCGTCGTGGATGTCCCTCTCCAGGCGCCGCAGCGCGTCGGCCTCGGCGTGGGCGGCGGCGTGCCGGCCCTCGGTGAGGTGGTCGATGCGGCCCTGGAGCTCGGCCATGCCGCTGAGCATGGTCCGGCTCAGGTTGGCCTGCAACGTGGCCATGAACCGGACCACGGGGAAGATCACCAACACCGCGATGATGCCCAGCACCGCGTAGAACAGGATGTTGGACAGGTAGTCGCCGGGCAGGCCCAGCAGCTCGGGCAGATCGTTGTTGCCGGGGATCCGGCTGGTGAACCAGCCCCAGATCGGATAGGTGATCCCGCTCAGCACCAGCGCCCACATCACGGTCGTGACGACGAACGTCGCGATCGCGACCGGGAACATGATGAACAGGAGCAGCGCGTCGAGCCACGACTGGGGGGTCACGATCGGGTTGACCAGCCGGCGGATCCACCCGGCACCGACCGGCGGCGCCGGATAGTGCGGACGGGGCACCGGCCGGTCGAGGACCAGCGCGATGCGACCCCTTTCGAGGTCACCGAACAGGCGGGCGATGAGCAGCGTGACCGAAAGGACGGCCACGCCGACACCAACGACGACGGTCCCGGCTCCGGCGGAGAGCCCGGCGACCATCAGGCAGAACGCGACCGTCGCCAGGGGGAAGCCCAGCAGCAGGTAGCCGGTGTCGGCGGCCAGGCGGCGCAGATGTGTTCTCATGCCCATCAACTTAGGAATCAGCGGCACTTCCCCACGATCCCGCGTACACCCGGCCGATGGTAGGGCCTGCACCACCATCACAGGCCCCTGAACCCATCCCGGCACTTCACGAGCCGCACCGGAGTGGGCCGAGATCGCCGCACGCCACGGCTTCTCCGCACCCACGCTCGCCCGGCGCGGCCCGGTGGTGCTACTTCTTGCGCTTCTCCCGGATCTTCATGGTGACCGCGATCGGGGAGCCCTCGAAGCCGAACTCCTCGCGCAGCCGCCGCTCGATGAAGCGGCGGTAGGTCTCCTCGAGGAAGCCCGAGGTGAACAGGACGAACTTCGGCGGCTCGGTGGCGGCCTGGGTGCCGAAGAGGATCTTCGGCTGCTTGCCGCTCCGGACCGGCGGCGGGGTCGCCTGCACGAGCTCGGTGAGGAACTGGTTGAGCCGCGCGGTGGGCACGCGGGTCGTCCACGAGTCGATCGCCCGCTCCAGGGCGGGGACCAGCTTCTCGACGTGGCGGCCGGTCTTGGCGGAGATGTTCACGCGCAGCGCCCACGGGGTGCGGACGAGCTGGCGTTCGATCTCCTTCTCCAGGTAGTAGCGCCGGTCTTCGTCGACCAGGTCCCACTTGTTGAAGGCCACGACCATGGCCCGGCCCGACTCGATGACCAGCGAGATGATCCGCAGGTCCTGTTCGGTGAGGACGTCGGAGGCGTCGATCAGCACGATCGCCACCTCGGCCCGCTCCAGGGCGGCGCGGGTGCGCATGGCGGCGTAGAAGTCGGCGCCCTTGAGCTCGCGGTCGCGCCGCCGGATGCCGGCGGTGTCGATGAAGCGCCAGGTCTGCCCGCCGAGCTCGACGAGCTCGTCGACCGGGTCACGCGTGGTGCCGGCCATCGGGTCGACCAGCACCCGCTCCTCACCGGCGACCCGGTTCAGCAGCGACGACTTGCCCACGTTGGGCTTGCCGAGCAGCGCCACGCGGCGCGGGCCGCGCTCGTCGCCGAACTTCAGCGGCGGCGTCTCGGGCAGCGCCTCGAGCACGACGTCGAGCAGGTCGCCGCTGGAGCGGCCATGCAGGGCCGACACCGGGTGGGGCTGGCCGAGGCCGAGCGACCACAGCTCGTTGGCCTCCAGCTCCACCATCTGGTTGTCGACCTTGTTGGCGGCCAGGACGACCGGCTTGCCCGCCTGGCGCAGCACGCTGCCGACGGCCTCGTCGGAGTCGGTGATCCCGACCGTGGCGTCGACCACGAACAGGATCACGTCGGCCAGCTCGGCCGCGATCTGCGCCTGCTCGGCGATCTTCAGGGCCATGCCGGTGGCGTCGGGGTCCCACCCGCCGGTGTCGACGAGCGTGAACCTGCGGCCCCGCCAGTTGGCGTCGTAGGTGACCCGGTCACGGGTCACTCCGGGCACGTCTTCGACGACCGCCTCCCGGCGGCCGATAATGCGGTTGACCAGGGTCGATTTGCCCACGTTGGGGCGACCCACCACCGCCACGACGGGCAGCGGACCCGAATCGGGCTCCTCGTCGAAGCCTCCCTCGTCGAGGGTGGCCAGTTCGGACTCGATCCAGCCGTCGTCGTCGTACTCCGCGCTCATCGCGGCATTCCTCCTGTCAGCGCGCCTCGATCGGGGCGCGCTCCTTCACGAGCCGCAGGATCTCGGCGATGACCTCGTCGAGCCCCAGCTCAGTGGTGTCGACCTCGACCGCGTCGGCGGCCATGGTGAGCGGGTCGGCCTTGCGGGTGGAGTCGAGCGTGTCGCGGCGGGCCATGTCGGCCACCTGCGCCTCGACGGTCGACCCGGTCAGCTCGGCGTTGCGCCGCCGCGCGCGGGCCTCGGCGCTGGCGGTCAGATAGATCTTGACGGGGGCCTGGGGGGCGACGACGGTGCCGATGTCCCGGCCTTCGACGACCATGCCCTCGGGGGTGGCGGCGATCAGTTCACGCTGGAGGGCGACCAGCCGGGCGCGGACCTCGGGAACCGCCGCGACCGCCGACACGGCACCGGTCACGACCGCCTCGCGGATCGGCGCGTTGACGTCGATCCCGCCGACGGTGACGCCGGACTTCTCGGGGTCGGTGGACATCTCCAGCACGGGCTCGCCCGCGCGGGCCGCGATGGTCTCGGCGTCGGTCAGGTCGATGCCCTGGTCGAGCACCCACCAGGTGACCGCCCGGTACATCGCCCCCGTGTCGAGGTAACGCAGGCCCAGCGCACGAGCCACTCCGCGTGACGCGCTCGACTTGCCCGACCCCGAAGGCCCGTCCATGGCGACGACCAGACCCGGCACGGTCCACTCCCCTGTTCTCGTATGTGTTGCGACTCCAGAAGGCTACCGGCGCCCAGGGGTCACCCCTGCAATTGCCAGCCCTGCGCCCGCAGCGCCGACGCGAAGATCGCCGCCGATTCCGGCTGGACCGACAGCTCCACCGCGCCCAGGGGCAGCCCCGGCACGTGCTCCAGGCGCACGTCCTCGATGCTGACCCCCGCCTGCTCGGCCACCTGGAACAGCCGGGCCAGCTCGCCCGGACGGTCGCCGATGACCACTTGGACCACCGCGTAGGTGCGCGCCGGGCCGCCGTGCTTGCCGGGGATGCGGCCGGTTCCGGTCACGCCCCGCCGGAGCAGGTCGGTGACCTCGTTCATGGCCGTGCCGTCGATCGCGAACTCCCGCAGCGACTGTGCCGCCGTGTGGAGATCGGCCGCGACCGCCTCCAGGACCTCCGCCACCGGGGTGGCGTTCCCGGACAGGATGCCCGTCCACAGGGCGGGATCGCTGGCCGCGATGCGGGTGACGTCGCGGACCCCCTGACCGCTGAGGCCGAGCGCCGTGTCGGTGGCGTCGGCCAGCCGGGCGGCCACCGCCGCCGCCGTCACGTGAGGCGCGTGCGAGATCAGCGCCACGGCCCGGTCGTGCTCCTCGGCCCCGACGGTGACCGGGTTGGCCCCGCAGAGCGCGACGAGTTCGTACGCGGCGTCGCGGGCGTCCTTGCCCGACTCGACCGTCGGGCAGAGCGCCCACGGGCGGCCGAGGAACAGATCTCCCCGGGCCGCGCCGGGACCGGACTTCTCGCGCCCGGCCAGGGGATGCCCGGCCACATACGTCGACAGGTCACACCCCAGCACCGAGGCCTGCGCGATCGGCAGGGCCTTCACGCTGGCCACGTCGGTGTAGAAGCGGGCCGCCTCGGTCTTCTGCAGCTCCAGCAACTGCTCCGCGACGAACTGCGGCGGCACCGCGATGACCGCGATGTCGGCCCGCTCGGTGCCGTCCCAGGGTTGGCCGGCCCCCAGTTCGCTGGCCAGCCGCGCGGCCCCCGGGTCACGGTCGGCCAGCAGCACCCTGATGTCACGGCGGCGCAGTGCCAGCGCCAGCGACGTGCCGATGAGGCCCGTGCCGACAACCAGGGCACTGGTGAGTGAGCCACCCTCGGTCATGGAATTACCTCGGTGATCTGTCTATTGAGCGATGTCGACCCGCAGCGCGACCGCGCCGCGCAGGTAGACGTGGTGGATCTCCTGGCGCGGCCGGTCGACGGAGATGTGGGCCATCAGCCGCACGACGCGGGGCAGCGCGCCCGGCACGTCGATCTCGGTGGCGCAGATCAGCGGCACGTCGTGGAAGCCCAGCTTACGGGCGGCCAGTGCCGGGAACTCGGCGGTCAGGTCGGGCGTGGCGGTAAAGATCACGCTGATCACGTCGTCGGTGGTGAGCCTGTTCCGCTCCATGACTTCTGTGACCAGTTCGGTCGCACCCGAGATGATCGAATCACGATCGTTCCCGTCGACCTGGATCGCGCCGCGTACCGCCCTGACCATGCCTGACTCCTATCTGATCGTCCGCAAAGGCTACAGCTTGACGGATGCGTAGAGTTCGCCCACTTCGTGCAGGCTGAGCGCGCGGATCGTCCCCGGCTTGAGACGGCCGAGCTTGACCGGCCCGAACTCGATGCGGGCCAGGTCGATCACGCGGTGCCCGGTCTCCTCCAGCAGGCGGCGCACGATGTGCTTGCGCCCCTCGTGCAGGACGATCTCGACGAGCGCCTGCTGACCGTGCTCCTGGACGACGTTGAAGGAGTCGACCTTGGCCAGGCCGTCTTCCAGCTCGATCCCGTTGCGCAGCGTCTTGTGCAGGTCACGCTGGATCGGGCCGGGGACCTTCGCCCAGTACTTCTTCGACACGCCGTAGCTCGGGTGGGTCAGCCGGTGGGCCAGCTCACCGTCGTTGGTGAGCAGCAGCAGCCCCTCGGTCTCGGTGTCGAGCCGCCCCACGTGGAACAGCCGAGGCGCGAGTTCCTGGACGAAGTCGGCCAGGCACGGCCGCCCCTCCGGGTCCTCCATCGTGGAGACGACGCCGATGGGCTTGTTGAGCGCGTAGTAGACCAGGTCGGGCGCGGTCGGGATGCGCTTGCCATCGACGTGGATGATCTGCTTGGTCGGGTCGACCCGGGCGCCGAACCGGCGCACGACCTGACCGTCGACGGTCACGCGACCCTCGCCGATCATGTCCTCACAGGCCCGCCGCGACGCGACGCCCGCCTGCGCGAGCACCTTCTGCAGCCGCTCGCCACCGGGAACCTCGGTGGTGTCGCGCTCGTCGGTGTAGCCGGGCTCCCAGAACTCGGGGTCCCGCTTCGGCTGAGCCGAGGTCTTGAAAGGCTGCGCCGCCGCCTTGGGCCGCACAGGCTTTCCCACGGTCTGTACGCCATCACGGCGCGCCGGCCGGTCATTGCGCTCCGACCGGTCGGACTTGCCGAAGCGAGCCCTGGACCCCTGGGGGGTCGGGGTGCCCCGCCCGTCCCGCGACTCGAACGACCGCTGAGGCCGCTCGCCACCACCGGCACGGTCGTCCCGGTAGGGACGCTGCGGCCGGTCGTCCCGCGAGGGCCGGTCACTGTTGAAGGACCGCTGCGGCCGGTCACCGTAGGGGCGAGCGGGCCGGTCGTCGCCGTAGGAACGCTGCGGCCGGTCGGTACGCGGACGGTCGTCACGCGCGGGCCGGTCGTTACCGAACGACCGCTGCGACCGGTCACCATAAGGGCGAGCGGGGCGATCGTCGTTGTAGGAACGCTGCGGCCGGTCGCCATAGGGCCGG
>NZ_BAAGDO010000001.1:591841-764602 GCF_054661255.1 Herbidospora sp. RD11066 | reverse complement strand
TCGGAACGCGGACGGTCATCACGCGCGGGCCGGTCGTTACCGAACGACCGCTGCGGCCGGTCACCATAAGGGCGAGCAGGCCGGTCATCGTTGTAGGAACGCTGCGGCCGGTCACCGTAAGGACGGTCGGAACGCGGACGGTCATCACGCGCGGGCCGGTCGTTACCGAACGACCGCTGCGGCCGGTCACCATAAGGGCGAGCGGGCCGGTCATCGTTGTAAGAGCGCTGCGGCCGGTCGTCACGCGAGGGCCGGTCGTTGTTGAAGGAGCGCTGCGGCCGGTCGCCGTAGGGACGGTCGGAACGCGGGCGGTCGTCGCGCGCGGGGCGGTCGTTGTTGTAGGACCGCTGCGGCCGGTCGCCGTAAGGGCGGTCGGAACGGGCGCTGTCGTCGCGGGGGCCGCTCCGCTGGGGCCGGTCGTCCCGGGATCCGTAGGTCCGGTCGCCGCCGCGGGAGTCGCGGGCGCCGGAACCGCCCCGGTCGCTGCGGAAGCCGGAGCCGCCCGAGGAGCCGGAGCCGCCCCGGTCGTCGCGGGAGCCGAAGCCACCCCGCTTGGCGGGGCCACCGGAACCGGAGCCGGAGCCGCGGGCGCCTGAACGGCCCGCGCGGAAGGAGTTGCCTCGACCGCGTCCATCACCGGACGGGGTTCGCTTGTTCACTTGGATTGCTCCTCAAGAGTGTCGTCGTCGGGGAGGAAGGGCGCGAGTTCGGGGAGCTCGGAAAGGTCCCGCAGGCCCAGCCTCTCCATGAAGTAGCTGGTGGTCCGGTAGAGCACGGCCTGGCTCTCCGGGTCGGTCCCGGCCTCTTCGACGAGGCCGCGGGCGGCGAGCGTGCGCATGACGCCGTCGCTGTTGACGCCGCGGATCGCCGCCACCCTGGCCCGGCTGACGGGCTGTCGGTAGGCGACCACGGCGAGGGTCTCCAGGGCGGCCTGGGTCAGCCGCGCCTGCTGGCCGTCGCGCACGAACCGCTCCACCAGCGGAGCGCATTCGGCGCGGGTGTAGAGGCGCCATCCTCCGGCGACCTCTCTCAGATCAAAACCCCTCCCGGCGGAGGTGTATTCCGCCGACAGTTCGCGCAGTGCGGCCCCGACCTCGACGGTCGGCCGTTCGAGGACCTGCGCGAGGGTGATCTCCTCGACGGGTTCGTCGACGACGAGAAGGATGGCCTCGAGCCCCATCCGGAGGTCAGACACCTTCATCCTCTTCTCGTCGCGACTCGTCGTAGTCGTGGCCGACGAGCACGTTGCCGTCGGCCGTTCCGGTCCAGGTCACGTAGAGATCCCCCAGAGGCTCGGCCTGATCGAAGGTGACCGCGGACTCGCGGAACAGCTCCAGAACGGCGAGGAACCTCGCCACCACTTCGAAAGGGCCGGCGCAGTCGGAGGTCAGCGCCCGGAATGTCGCGGTGCCCGCCCGGCGCAACCGCTCGACCAGGATAGCGGCCTGTTCGCGTACGGAGGCGAGGGGTTGGTACATGTGGGTGACGGAAACGGTGGGCGGGAGCTTCGGGGTGAACGCCCTGCGGGCGATCTCGGCCAGCCGTTCGGGCCCGATCCCGAGCACCAGCTCGGGCAGCAGGTTCGCGAACGCGGGCTCCAGCGGCACCACGCGCGGGAAGCGCAGCGCCTCCTCGGCCATCCGCCCCGAGAAGATCTTCGCCACTTCCTTGTACGCCCGATATTGCAGCAACCGCGCGAACAGCAGGTCACGGGCCTCCAGCAGGGCGAGGTCCTCTTCGTCCTCCACCTCGCCGGTCGGCAGCAGCCGGGCCGCCTTGAGGTCGAGCAGGGTGGCCGCGACCAGCAGGAAGTGGCTCGTCTGGTCGAGGTCCCACTCGGGGCCCCGCGACCGGATGTAGGCGATGAACTCGTCGGTGACCTTGCTGAGCGACACCTCGGTGATGTCGAGCTTGTGCTTGGCGATCAGCCCGAGCAGCAGGTCGAAGGGGCCCTCGAACACCTCAAGGTGGACGTGGAAGCCCTCTTCAGGCGCTGCGGTCTCCGGCTCGGTCACCGAGCCATTGTCCCCCAGAACTCAGTGCCGCGCGGGCCAGCGGACGAGCACCTCACGGGCCAGCTCACGGTAGGCGGTCGCACCCATCGAACCCGGGTCGAACTGGGTGATCGGCTCACCGGCCAGGGTGGCGTCGGGGAAGCGGACGGTCCGGTTGATGACGGTGTGGAAGACCTTGTCGCCGAAGCCCTGCATGATCGTCGCGAGGACCTCGCGGGCGTGGAGGGTGCGGGGGTCGTACATGGTGGCGAGGAGACCGTCGATCTCCAGCGTCTTGTTGAGGCGCTCCTGGACCTTGGAGATCGACTCCATCAGCAGGGCCACGCCGCGCAGCGCGAAGAACTCGCACTCCAGGGGGATCATGACGCTGTGGGCGCAGGTCAGGGCGTTGACCGTGAGCAGGCCCAGCGAGGGCTGGCAGTCGATCAGGCAGATGTCGTAGTAGGGAAGCAGGGGCTCCAGGCTGCGCTGGAGGGCGTATTCCCTGGCGACCTCGTTGACCAGCCGAATTTCGGCGCCGGAGAGGAAGATGTTGCTGGGCAGCAGGTCCATGCCCTCGACGCTGGTGGCCAGCAGCGCGTCTTCCGCGGTGACGTCGGGCTCCTCCATGAGGAGGTCGTAGATCGTCGTCTCGAGCGGGCGGGGGTCGATGCCCAGGCCCACCGAGAGGGCGCCCTGCGGGTCGAAGTCGACCAGCAGCACCTTCTGCCCGACCTCGGCTAACGCGGCGCCGAGGTTGATCGTGGTGGTCGTCTTACCGACGCCACCCTTCTGGTTCACCATGGCGACGACCCGCGCGGGACCGTGGCTCTCGGGCGCGGGCGGTTCGGGGAAGACGGGGCGGGGGCGCCCGGTCGGACCCAGGGCACCCGGATTCGCCGCGGTCCACGTCTCGTCTGTGGTCGCAGTCACCTGTTGAACCTCCCTGACGGTCCCGAATCGGACCGAATCTAGAGGGTAGTCACGTATGCGGCAAGGCGCCGCGCCCAAGCAAAGCAAGGGTAATGGAAGTGCATCACCTGCGTGCGCGGGGATGCGCAGCGGCGTACACCTCTCGGAGCCGGTCGACCGTCACCAGTGTGTAGACCTGAGTGGTGGTCACCGAGGCGTGGCCCAGCAGTTCCTGCACCACCCTAACGTCGGCGCCGCCGTCGAGAAGGTGGGTTGCGAACGAATGGCGCAACATGTGCGGGGACACACCGGACAGACCGGCCCGCTCGGCGGCCGACTGGAGGACCTCCCAGGCGCCCTGACGGGTCAGACGGCCGCCCCGGGCGTTGAGGAACAGAGCGGGCGTTCCCCGGCCGTGAGAGGCGATCTGAGGGCGCGCCCGGACGAGATAGGAATCGAGGGCCGATCGGGCATAGCGGCCGAGAGGAACGATCCTGGTCGTACCGCCCTTGCCGCGCAGCACCACCTGTGAGGCCGCGGCGATGTCGTCGACCGCCAGGCCCACCGCTTCGGAGATGCGGGCGCCCGTGCCGTACAGGACCTCGAGAAGGGCGCGGTTCCGGAACGTCAGAGGCGCCTCGTCGGGGCCCGAGGCGGCGATGAGACGTTCCACGTCGTCGACGGTGATCGCCTTCGGCAGCCGCCGCAGGGTGCGCGGGGGGCGGACCTGGTTGGCCGGGTCGTGCCCCGAGACGCCCTCGCGCAGCGCGAACCGGTGGAGGCCCCTGACGGCCGAAACGGCCCTGGCCGCCGAACTGGCGACCAGGGCCGGATGATCGTCGTCGCCCTCCCGCAGCGCCGCCAGGAAGCTGACCACATCGGCCTCGGCGACCTGGCCGATGGAGCACAGGCCGCGCGAGGACAGATGGTCGACGTAACGTCGCAGGTCACGGCGGTATGAGGCCAGCGTGTTCGCCGAAAGGCCCCGCTCCACCGCCAGATGGGCGAGGTAGCTGGTGAGTACGACTTCCGGCGAGCTCAGCGTAGGTCCCCTGGTTCAGGCCTCCGGCGCGGTCGCGGCCCGCAGGCCCTTGAAGTCGTCGGAGGATGCGGCGTACGCGGCGAGAATACCGGCGATGGCGGGGGAATTGTGGATCATTCCGGCCAGCGCCTTCTCTACCGCTTCGTCCAGAGGTACCCATTCCACGGGCATGTCGATCTCTTCGTGATGCCGGACGTAGGTGTTCTCTTCGTCAGGAATCCTTTCCAGACCCCTGGCCAGGAAGACCCGGTTGCGCTCATTGCTCATCCCCGGCGAGGTGAAGAGATCGACCAGGGTGTGCCAGGTCGTTGCCCGGTAGCCGGCCTCCTCGGCCAACTCCCTGGCCGCGCACTCGACCAGAGACTCGCCGGGAACGTCGCGAATACCTGCGGGCAGCTCCCAGAGCAGTTTGCGGACGGGATGGCGGTACTGCCGCAGCAGCAGCACTCGCCCGTGCTCGTCGATCGCGGCCACCGACACCGAACCGGGATGCATCACATAGTCACGGTCGGCTGTCTTTTCCCCCGGCATCACGACCGTGTCCGTCACGGCCGAGATGATCCGCGCGGAGAACCGTTCACGTGACCCGGTGACCTCCCACTTCTCGCCGACGTCGGCGACGATCACTTGGCCTTCACCGCCTTGGCGCGGCCCTCGCCATGCGCGATCGAGGCCGCGATGAGGCCCCGGAACAGCGGGTGTGCCCTGGTCGGACGCGAGCGGAACTCGGGGTGCGCCTGCGTACCGATGAAGAAGGGATGCTGGTCGGCGGCCAGCTCGGCGTATTCGACCAGACGGCCGTCGGGCGACAGGCCCGAGAACGTCACGCCGACCTTCTCCAGGCGCTCGCGGTAGGCGTTGTTGACCTCGTAGCGGTGGCGGTGCCGCTCGTCGGCCTTGGCCTTCCCGTAGAGCTGGCGGGCCAGCGAGCCCTCGCTGAGCTTGGCGGTGTAGATGCCCAGCCGCATGGTGCCGCCCATGTCGCGCTCACCCGCGACGACGTCCTCCTGGTCGGCCATCGTCGAGATGACCGGGTGCTTGACGTCGGGGTCGAACTCGGCGCTGTTGGCCCCCTCGATGCCGGCCAGGTTGCGGGCCGCCTCGATGACCATGCCCTGCATGCCCAGGCAGATGCCCAGCAGGGGGATCTTGTTCTCTCTGGCGTGCCGGATCGCGCCGATCTTGCCCTCGATCCCCCGCACACCGAAGCCACCGGGGATGAGCACCCCGTCGACGCCGTCGAGCTCGCGTGCCGCCCCCTCCTGGGTCTGGCAGTCGTCGCTGGTCACCCAGCGGATGTTGACCCTGGCGTCGTTGGCGAAGCCGCCGGCTCGCAGGGCCTCGGTGACCGAAAGGTAGGCGTCGGGCAGGTCGACGTATTTGCCGACCAGCGCGATGGTGGCCTCCTTGGACGGCTTGTGAACCCGCTTGAGAAGTTCATCCCATTCGGTCCACTCGACGTCGCGGAACGGCAGCCCCAGGCGGCGCACGACGTAGGCGTCGAGGCCCTCGGCGTGCAGCACCTTGGGGATGTCGTAGATCGACGGCGCGTCGATGGCGGAGACGACGGCATCTTCGTCGACGTCGCACATCAGGCTGATCTTGCGCTTGAGGGAGTTGGTGATCGGCCGGTCGGACCGGCAGACGATCGCGTCGGGCTGGATGCCGATGCTGCGCAGCGCGGCGACGGAGTGCTGCGTCGGCTTCGTCTTCAGCTCCCCGCTGGGCCCGATGTAGGGCAGCAGCGAGACGTGCAGGAAGAAGACGTTGTCGCGGCCCACCTCGTGGCGGACCTGCCGGACCGCCTCCAGGAAGGGCAGCGACTCGATGTCGCCGACGGTCCCGCCGACCTCGGTGATGACGACGTCGACGTCGGGGCCCGCCATGCCCCTGATGCGGTCTTTGATCTCGTTGGTGATGTGCGGGATCACCTGCACGGTGTCACCGAGATACTCGCCGCGGCGCTCTTTGGCGATGACGTTGGAGTAAACCTGGCCGGTTGTGACGTTCGCCGAACCGTGCAACTCGGTGTCGAGGAAGCGTTCATAATGGCCGACGTCGAGGTCGGTCTCAGCGCCGTCATCGGTGACGAAGACCTCACCGTGCTGGAACGGATTCATCGTTCCGGGGTCGACGTTGAGGTAGGGGTCGAGTTTCTGCATTGTCACACGGAGCCCGCGGAGCTTGAGCAGCCGGCCAAGACTGGAGGCCGTCAGGCCCTTGCCGAGGCTGGAGGCGACGCCGCCGGTGACGAACAGGTGTTTGGTGCTAACGGCGTTTCGCAAGGAGTCTCCCGTGGTCCGAAAAAGTGTCGGCCATGTCCACGGGCTTCGAGCCTATCAAAGCCTGGTGTCCCCAGCCCACCCACGTGCGGTAACCCGCCATGGATGGCGATTTCACAAGAAGGTAACTTGATCCGTTATGTCGATGAGGCGACGGTTGCTCGGCCGTCTGATCCACCGGATGTGGGATGTCGTACGAGATGCGGGAGCCATCAGCCCGCACTCTCCGGCCGGATACCGCTTCCGCAGGCTGGGCGACGGCGTGTGCATCGCCTTCCCGGTCGGAGCCATCTTCGGTGAGCAGTGGATCGAGATCGGCGACCACACCCTGATCGGCGAACGGGTGTCGATCTCGGCCGGCATGTGGCCCGGCATCGACCTCGGCCCGTCGTCGCTGGTCCGCATCGGCGGCTCCTGCTCGATCGGCCGCGGCAGCCACATCGTCGGCCACCAGTCGATCGACATCGGCGACCACGTCTTCACCGGCCCGTACGTCTACATCACCGACCAGAACCACGTCTACGACGACCCGTCGATCCCGGTCGGCCGCCAGTGGCCGCGTAACAATCCGGTCAGCATCGGCGAGGGCTCCTGGCTCGGTACGGGCGCCATCATCCTGCCCGGCACCCGCATCGGCCGCCAGTGCGTCGTCGCAGGTGGGGCCGTAGTTCGGGGCGAGTTCCCGGACCACTGCGTGATCGCCGGGGTGCCCGCGAAGATCGTACGGCGGTACTCTCCGGAGGAGGGCTGGGTGGCGCCGGAGGTCCGGTTGATGCGGATCGCCGGAACTTCCGGGGATATTTCGTAATAGTGGGTCGTTGTCCCCCTCGAAGGGAGGTCGATCCGCTGTGTTAGCGACACTGACCGGGCTGGGCCTGTCGACGGCGGCCGGCCTGAACGCCTACATCCCGCTGATGGTCGTCGGCGTCCTGGCCAACGTGACCGACGCGGTGAAGCTGCCGTCCGAATACGCGTGGCTGTCGAACGGCTGGGTGCTGGGCATCATCGGGGTGCTCCTGCTGGCCGAGTTCGTCCTGGACAAGGTCCCGGTCGTCGACCACGTGAACGACATGATCCAGACCGCGGTCCGCCCTGCTGCCGGTGGCGTGGTCTTCAGCGCGACCTCGGCGGCCTCGCAGCTCGACAACTCGACGTGGATGGCGGAGCACCCGGCGGTCGGCTGGGTGCTGGGCATCGTGACGGCCTTGATCGTCCACACGGTGAAGTCGAGCGCGCGACCCGTGGTCAACGCCACGACGGCCGGAGTCGGCGCCCCGGTCGTGAGCACGGTGGAAGACGCGAGCTCACTGAGCCTGAGCCTGGTGGCCGTCTTCCTGCCTTTGCTGGTGCTGGTCTTCCTCGCGGCCTTCATCGTGATCGGCTGGCTGGCACTCCGAAAACTGAGACGCTTCAAACAGACCCGCCGAGCAAGATCCGCAGTGGTCTAACGGCACTGCCGCGAACCTCGCACAAGAACCGGTGCATGCCGGATGCAGGCGCCCTAGTGTCTCCCGTCGCGAAACACCGTCAGGATTCAACACGATTCGCTCGGCGGCCGAAATGCCGTCGAGGACGGGCATCTGCTCACCGCGGATCACCAGGTCCGGCCGGACCTCGGTGACGAGCCGACCCATGCGGCAGGTGGGCGCTGGAGGATCGGCCAATGCTGCAAGCGGGCACATGAGAGCCCACGCATGCGACACGTGGGCGCTGAACCCCGAAGCCTGACCAGGTGAGCGAGCTCTCTCAGTTCTCGGCGAGGTGGGCGAGAGGTGCCATCAGGGTCTCGTAGTCGATGCCTCGCTTGATCAACGCGCCCGCCCGCTGGGCTTCCCTGATCGTGGGCAGCCATCCCGCCAGCATCGGCGACAGCAGCGCCCGCCGACCCCAGAGATCCATCGCCGACCCGGACCGATGCGGGTTGCGGATGATCGCCACGTTCACCCGGATGGCGTGCTCGTTTCCCGGCGGCACCCCCGCCCTGTCGGTCTCCCTCGCCGAGAACCGGAACCCGTGGGCCAGGTCGCACGGCCCGCACCCCACCGGCCCCCGCCCGAGGAACGCCCCGCACTCCCCGCAGGGCACCCGGTCCATCGCGGCGTCGACCACCCGCCAGTCGTGGGCCTGCGGCTCGTCGACGACCATCTCGGCCAAGGTTCGCTCGTCGGCGGAGGAACCGTACTCCCGGAGGAGGCCCGGCCACACCGACTCGACGATCGCGTCGACGAGGGCCAGGCAGTCGGCGCAGTCAGGCGCTCCGCCGTATCGGAACCACCCGCACGACGGACACCGCGCCATCAACGACCCCACGGCGGGACGGCTCACCGGGATCACCTCGCGCTCAATCCGAGGCGGGACCACCGCCGAAGCCGATCTCGTTGCCGTCGGGGTCGCGGTAGGTGACCTTGCGGACGCCGTTCGAGTAGGTCTCCTGCTGCGCCGGCTCCAGCCCCCGCTCGGCGATCCCCGCCAGCACCGTGTCGAGATCGCTCACGAAGACCGTGTTCAGCGCATGACCGGCCCGCTCGGGGAGCAGCTCGATGTACACATACCGATGCTCCCCGAGCCCCCACACGGCCTCCACGTCGTTCGGGAAGAACTCTGGCGGCGACCCCAGTAACCGTTCGTACCAGTCGAGGGCCACGGCGAGGTCGGACACCGGGATCCCCGCGAACAGGTCGCCGGTCACCCCACGCCCGCCGTCTTCATGTCGCGGACCTCACGCTTCAGCTCCTTGATCTCGTCGCGCAGCCGGGCCGCGACCTCGAACTGGAGGTCGGCCGCCGCGGCGTGCATCTGCTCGGTGAGCGATTCGACCAGGGACTCGAGCTGGGCCCGGGGCATCTCCCCGACGATCGCCTTGGCGTGCTGGCCCGCCTGGCGCGACTTCAGGCCCGGGACGGGGGCCTTGCCGCGCGACTGCTGGCGACCGCCGCCGCCGAGGAGCTCGGCCGTGTCGGCGTCTTCGCGGTTCAGCGAGTCGAGGATGTCGGCGATCTTCTTGCGGAGCGGCTGCGGGTCGATGCCGGCCGCCTCGTTGTAGGCGATCTGCTTGGCCCGGCGCCGGTTCGTCTCGTCGATCGCCCGCTCCATGCTGGGGGTGATCTTGTCGGCGTACATGTGGACCTGGCCCGAGACGTTTCGCGCCGCACGCCCGATGGTCTGGATCAGCGACGTCTCCGACCGGAGGAAGCCCTCCTTGTCGGCGTCGAGGATGGCGACCAGCGACACCTCGGGCAGGTCGAGGCCCTCACGGAGGAGGTTGATGCCGACCAGGACGTCGAACTCGCCCACCCGCAGCTCGCGCAGCAGCTCGATGCGCCGGAGCGTGTCGACCTCGCTGTGCAGGTAGCGGACCCGGATGCCGTTCTCCAGCAGGTAGTCGGTCAGGTCTTCGGACATCTTCTTGGTCAGCGTGGTGACCAGGACCCGCTCGTCGCGGTCGGCGCGGGTGCGGATCTCCTCCATCAGGTCGTCGATCTGGCCCTTCGTGGGCTTGATCACGACCTCGGGGTCGACCAGGCCGGTCGGGCGGATGACCAGCTCGACGAACTCGCCCTTCGCCCGGCCCAGCTCATAGGGGCCCGGGGTGGCCGACAGGTAGACCGTCTGGTCGATGCGGCCGAGGAACTCCTCCCACTTCAGCGGGCGGTTGTCCATCGCCGACGGCAGGCGGAACCCGTGGTCGACCAGGGTGCGCTTGCGGGAGGCGTCGCCTTCGTACATCGCGCCGATCTGGGGGACGGTCTGGTGGGACTCGTCGAGGACCAGCAGGAAGTCTTCGGGGAAGTAGTCGAGCAGGGTGTAGGGGGCCGAACCGGCCTCACGGCCGTCGATGTGGCGGGAGTAGTTCTCGATGCCGGAGCACGAGCCGATCTGGCGCATCATCTCGATGTCGTAGGTCGTGCGCATGCGCAGGCGCTGGGCCTCCAGCAGCTTGTTCTGGCCCTCCAGCTCGGCCAGCCGCCCGGACAGCTCGGCCTCGATGCTGTTGATCGCGCGCTCCATGCGCTCGGGACCGGCCACGTAGTGGGACGCCGGGAAGATGTAGAGCTCGGTGTCCTCGGTGATCACCTCGCCCGTGAGCGGGTGGAGCGTGGCCAGCTTCTCGACCTCGTCGCCGAACATCTCGATGCGGACGGCGAGCTCTTCGTACTGAGGAATGATCTCGATCGTGTCGCCACGCACCCTGAAGGTGCCCCGGGTGAAGGCGAGGTCGTTGCGCGCGTACTGCATGTCGACCAGGCGGCGCAGCAGGCGGTCACGCTCGATCTCCTGGCCGACCTTCAGGCGCAGCATGCGATCGACATATTCCTGCGGGGTGCCCAGGCCGTAGATGCACGACACCGAGGCGACCACGATCGTGTCGCGGCGGGTCAGCAGCGAGTTGGTCGCCGAGTGGCGCAGCCGCTCGACCTCCTCGTTGATCGAGGAGTCCTTCTCGATGTAGGTGTCGCTCTGCGGGACGTAGGCCTCAGGCTGGTAGTAGTCGTAGTAACTGACGAAGTATTCGACCGCGTTGTTGGGCAACATCTCGCGCAGCTCGTTGGCGAACTGGGCCGCGAGCGTCTTGTTGGGCTGCATCACCAGGGCGGGCCGCTGGAGCTTCTCCACGAGCCACGCCACCGTCGCGGTCTTACCGGTTCCGGTCGCGCCCAGGACGACGGTGTCCTTCTCCCCCGCGCTCACCCGCCGTTCCAGCTCGGCGATCGCCGTCGGCTGGTCACCGGACGGCGACATCTCTGTGACGACCTGGAAGGGCGCCACCTTGCGCTGCAAATCTGTTACCGGCCTCACGCCTCCATAACCTACGCGCCCCCACCGACAATTCCGGGGGTCACCCGTTTGCAAGCCGACGGCAAGTCAGCCCCGTTAGGTTACAGAAGCACCAGGTTGGGGAACCCCGCGGCCTGAGTCGGCCGTTAAGCGATCAACCGTCACAAATTAGTAGGAGCCTCCTAAAATGGTCTTCCGCAAGCTCATGGCCGCCTTCGGCGCCGGCGTCGAGGTCGACACGGTCCTCGCCACTTCGACCGTCCGCCCCGGCGACACCCTCTCCGGCCAGGTCAATTTCGCGGGTGGCGGCAGCGACTACAACGTCGAGGGCATCTTCATCGACTTCACGGCGGTCGTGGAGGTCGAGAGCGGCGACAACGAATACCACGCCAACTACAGCTTCCTGCGCCAGCAGGTCGCCGGCCCCTTCCACCTCACCGCTGGCGCCCGCCACTCCGCGCCCTTCCAGATCCCGGTCCCGTGGGAGACCCCGATCAGCGCTATCGGCGGCCACCCGCTGCGCGGCATGAAGCTCGGCGTGAAGACCGAACTGTCCCTCGCGGGCGCGCTCGACAAGGGCGACCTCGACCCGCTGTTCGTCACCCCGCTCCCCATCCAGGAGCACCTGATCATGGCGCTCGACCGCCAGGGCTTCCGGTTCAGCAAGGCCGACCTCGAGCGCGGCACCCTCCAGGGCTCCCGCATGCCGTTCTTCCAGGAGATCGAGTACTACGCCGGCCCCCAGTGGAGCCGCCACTTCAACGCCCTCGAACTGACCTTCATCACCAGCCCCCACGCGGTCGACGTCATCCTCGAGGCCGACAAGCGCGGCGGCTTCATGAGCTCCAGCCACGACACCTACAACCGCTTCACGGTCCCCCTCAACGGCGACCTGGGCGCGGCCGAGCAGGCCCTCAACAACGGCCTCCACCAGATGGCCCAGCGCCGCGGCTGGTTCTAACGGCTCTTTCTTTCCGGTACGGCTTCCGCGACGCGGGAGCCGTTTCCCTTATCCGGGGAGAACCAGCACCCCGAACCCCACGCAACAGACCGCCAGCCCCAGCCCGGTCGCCACGAACCTGCCCACCGGCACCCGCAGCCCGAACCGCCGGCACTGCTCGAACCACAGCAACGTGGCCAGCGACCCCCAGGGCGTCACGATCGTCCCGGCGTTGGTCCCGATGAGCAGCGCGAGAATGGCCCGGGTATCTCCCGGCGGAAGTCCCTGCTCGACCGCGACGTAGGCGGGCAGATTGTTGACCACGTTCCCCAGCCCGCCCCCCAAGGCCGCCACGGCGAACGGGTCGCCGCCCCCGAGCCCGTCGAGCACCCCTTGGGCCTCCAGCGCCCCCACGACCAGGAACAGCCCGGTCACGAACACCAGCAGCCCCCACGGGATCAGCGCGAACGACAACCGCCCCCGATCCCGCCACGCGAACACCCCGACCGCGACGACCGCCGCCACCACGGCGGCCACCTCGATCGGCACCCCACCCAGCACCGCGACGGCGAACGTCAGACAGGCGGCGGCGAGCACCCTGAACACCACGGGATCCCCGATCTCCACCTTCTCCGGCAGCGTGTACGAGGCCGGGTGGCGCCGCCAGTAGAAGATCCACAGGAACACCGCCGTGAGCGCGAGGATCACCACCTGCGGCAGCCACATGTGGCGCGCGAACTCCAGCGGCGGCAGATTGAGCCGGTCGGCCGCCAACAGGTTCGTCAGGTTGGAGACCGGGAGCAGCAGACTGGCGGTGTTGGCCAGCCAGACGGTGGTCATCGCCAGCGGCAGCCCCGGGATGCCGGAACGGGCCGCCATCGCCAGCAGGACCGGAGTGAGCAGAACGGCCGTCGTGTCCAGGTTCAGGAAGATCGTGGAAACGGCCGCGAACCCGAAGCAGACGGCGAAAAGAGCCGGATAACGCCCCTTGCCGGTACGGGCCAGCGTCGCCGCGACGACATCGAAGACCCGCGCCTCCTTGGCCAGCTCGGCCAGCACGATGACGGCACAGAGGAACACGAGCAACGGCGCGATCCGCCGAAGACCGCCTTCAGCGGCGGCCCAGGGAAGCACGCCCGTGGCCAGACACACCAGCCCGGCGAGCAACAGCCCACCCCGAACCCAGTCGAGCACCCGCAACCGCTTCAACACCGAACCCAACCCGATCACCCAGCCGCCCGAGCCCCACCGATCGTGACCGCCCCGGCGAAAGATTGTGCCCGACCGGAAAACGGCCCCGAGCCCCGACCCGGAAACCCGGGCTCAGGGCCCTGATCCCGGGGTCACCACGGCCGGCTCACGGCCGCCAGGGCGCCCTGATCGTGCCCCGCAGCATGGCGCCGCCGAGAAAGAATGATCGCGCTTCGTTGACGGCAACCTCCCCCATCCGCCGACAGGTGGTGAGGTCGTCCCCGACCACAGAACGTGGAGGAAGACACCCTCAGAGGCGTAGCTCCGTCCGCTCGCGTCCGGGGCGCGGTCGACTATGTCGGTCCACTGCGGGCCCTGATCCTGCGGGAAGGCAGACACCGTGCCGGTGCCGTCGGCGAGCAGCTGCCAATCCTCTGCCGGGGGAACCGGCAGTCGATGCCCGCGATCACCAGATCGCTGCCGTCCTTATCCTGAGCACCGCGTGGCGCCTGGCTCAAGGACTGCCCCAGAAGCAGGCGCTTGCAGACGTGCTGTCCCGATTCGAATGGGCCGCCGATGTCGACATCACCGAAGTGACAGCCGAGGAGATCGCCGCCTCCCAGCAAGAGGTCGCCAAGGACACGGGCGCCCGCCCGGGACCGGCTACGAGGCGATGCGGTAGATATCCCGCCCATCTCCGCGCCGGGACCCGATGACACACCGTCGCAAGGGCCCGGAGGCTGGGCTGCCGTCTCGTTGTCGGTGTTCTCAGCTCGACGTCAGCCGGGCCCACGCCTCGTCGATCTGGCGGTCGAGGTCGTCGACGGTGCCGTTGTTGTCGATCACCGTGTCTGCGATCGACAGCCGCTCCTCGCGGGACGCCTGGGCCGCGATGCGGGCCCGTGCGTCCGACTCGGACATGCCCCGGTTCTCCGCCAGCCGGCGGATCCGGGTCTCGTCGTCGGTGTCGACGACGATCACATGGTCGAAGGTGGGTGCCAGCTTGTTCTCGGCCAGCAGCGGTACGTCATAAACGATCACGCCACCCTCCGGAACATCGTCCAGAAGCTGCTGGACGCGCTCGCCGACCTTCGGATGGACGATCCCGTTCAGGGTTGTGAGCTTCTCCGCGTCGGAGAACACGATCGAGCCGAGTTTCTCCCGGTCGAGGGCGCCGTCGGGGCGCAGGACCTCCGTCCCGAAGGCGGCGACGATCTCGGCCAGGCCCTCGGTGCCCGGTTCGACGACCTCGCGGGCGATCTTGTCCGCGTCGATGACGACCGCGCCGCGTGCGGCCAGCCGCTTGCTGGCCTCGCTCTTGCCCGACCCGATGCCGCCGGTGAGCCCGATTTTCACGACCCGATCGTACTGACCCGTCGCATGTGCACCATCGTCAGGTGGTCTTGGACGCGCTCGCGACGCGTCTCGCCATAGCCGAGCCGCTTGTAGAGCCGCAGGTTGGCGTCCGAGAGATGGCCGGTGAACAGGTCGAAGGCGCGGACATCGGAGTACTCCTCGGTCACCCGCTCGTGGAGCGCCTCCAGCAGGGCGGTGCCGATCCCCTCGCCCTGGCGGTCCGGGGCCACGACGAGACGCCCGACGACGCAGGCGCGCCCGTTGGAGGTGCCCGGCGTCAGATCGGCGACCACGCCACGCACTGCCCCGACGATGCGGCCGCCGTCGACGGCCTTCAGCAGGATCCCGCTCTCGATGGCCTTACGGAGCTGCTCGAGCGACTCGACCAGCGGGGCGATGAAAGGGTCGCCGTAGAGCTGCGCCTCGCTGACGTAGGCGGCGCGCTGGAGGGTGAGAATCTCTCCGGCATCGGAGGACCCGGCACGCTCGATCGTGAACATCGCGCCACCTTATCCGCTCCGACGCCTTTACAAAGTAGATCACTATCGGTTCGACCCGACACCCAACCTCCCGGGCCCGTCACGGCAGCCCCGCGAGCTCGCCCGCACACGAACCGAAGCGCGTACATGAAAAACAAAAAGCCCCGTCCACCTTGGTGGACGGGGCTTTTGATGAGCTCTTAGCTCTGGCCACCCGCGAGCTTCTCGCGGAGCGCGGCCAGGGCCTCGTCGGAGGCGAGCGCGCCGCCCGTCGACGCGGTGGTGGTCTGGGTCTCACCCGTGTAGGAAGACGGGGCGGCCTCGTTGGCCTCCGCGTCTTCGGCGCGGGCCTGCTCGACCTGCTTCTTGTGAGCCTCGAAGCGGGTCTGAGCCTCGGCGTACTGCCGCTCCCACTCCTCGCGCTGCTTGTCGAAGCCCTCGAGCCACTCGCCGGTCTCGGCGTCGAAGCCCTCGGGGTAGATGTAGTTCCCCTGGTCGTCGTACGTCGCGGCCATGCCGTAGAGCGTGGGGTCGAACTCGACGTCGACGCCGGCGTTCTCGTTCGCCTGCTTCAGCGAGAGCGAGATGCGGCGACGGTCGAGGTCGATGTCGATGATCTTCACGAAGATCTCGTCGCCGACCTGGACGACCTGCTCGGGGATCTCCACGTGACGCTCGGCCAGTTCGGAGATGTGGACCAGGCCCTCGATGCCCTCCTCGACCCGGACGAACGCGCCGAACGGCACCAGCTTGGTGACGCGACCCGGCACGACCTGGCCGATCTGGTGGGTGCGGGCGAACTGCTGCCACGGGTCTTCCTGGGTCGCCTTCAGCGACAGGGAGACGCGCTCGCGCTCCATGTCGACGTCGAGGACCTCGACCGTGACCTCCTGGCCGACTTCGACGACCTCAGACGGGTGGTCGATGTGCTTCCAGGACAGTTCGGACACGTGGACCAGGCCGTCGACGCCGCCAAGGTCGACGAAGGCGCCGAAGTTGACGATCGAGGACACGACGCCCTTGCGGACCTGGCCCTTCTGGAGGGTGTTGAGGAAGGTCTGGCGGACCTCGGACTGGGTCTGCTCCAGCCAGGCGCGGCGCGACAGAACCACGTTGTTGCGGTTCTTGTCGAGCTCTATGATCTTGGCCTCGAGTTCACGGCCGACGTAGGGCTGCAGGTCGCGCACGCGCCGCATTTCGACCAAAGACGCCGGGAGGAAGCCACGCAGGCCGATGTCGAGGATGAGACCACCCTTGACAACTTCGATGACCGTGCCGGTGACGATGCCGTCTTCGTCCTTGATCTTTTCGATCGTGCCCCAGGCGCGCTCGTACTGTGCGCGCTTCTTGGAGAGGATCAGACGGCCTTCCTTGTCCTCCTTCTGGAGAACCAGGGCCTCGACGTGCTCGCCGACCTCGACGACCTCAGCGGGGTCGACGTCGTGCTTGATCGAAAGCTCGCGCGAGGGGATGACGCCCTCGGTCTTGTAGCCGATGTCGAGCAAGACCTCGTCTCGATCGACCTTGACGACGGTGCCTTCGACGATGTCACCATCGTTGAAGTACTTGATGGTCTCGTCGATCGCGGCGAGGAAGGCCTCCTCCGAACCGATGTCGTTGACCGCTACCTGCGGGGTGTTCGAGGTGGCCTCAGTGCTGCTCGTCATGTGTGGAATTGCTCCGAACCGGACAGATGTCGTTGTGTCGAAGCGCAGCAGGCCTGCTTCGTTCAAGTCCGGGGATCAGGATTGAGCGAGCGCGAGCCCGCTCCCTTCGAGGCGCGCGCGAGCCCACAGCGCAGCGATCAGCATATGAGACCAGACGAGCGGGGTCAATCCGAAGGCTCGGTACGCAGCTTAATAGTAGATAACCTTTTTGCCACGCTTTGAAGCAAGTTTAGCCCGAAGTTGGCGAGGCGCGGAGAGACTCGTGGGATCTCCGTCGGCCGTGTAGCGCTCGCCCGGATGATCGTCGAGCCACTTGAGCCAGTAGGTCGAGCACCACCTGCGGCAGTCGCCGGCCAGCCCGTTCGCCTGGATCCGCTGGATTTCACGGGGGTCGTACCCCTTCGCGAAGGGCGACTTCGACGGCTCGGCCCCGGCCAGGAACACGCCTTCGTACTTGTACTTGGAGCCGTCCCACGACCCCCCGCGTCCCAGGGAGCCCTTTCTCGGACGTGACCCGAACGGGAGGGCGAAAGTGGCGAAATCATCGACGCCGAGCTTCTTCAGCAGCCGCTCGCCCCGCACGATCTGCTCGCTGACCTTCTTGTTGGAGAGGGCCCGCAGGTCTTGGTGGGCCCACGTGTGGTTCGCCACCTCGAAGCCGTGGTCGAGTAACCACCGGACCCCGGCCTTCTGGGCGTCCACACCCTGCAGCCCGAAGGGCTCGCGGTTGACATAGAAGGTGGCGACCGGACGGAAGGAGGGGTACTTCTTCGCGACGTCGAAGATCACCGCCACGGCGGTGTCCTTCATCGGGTGGCCGTCGGCGTCGAGCGCGAAGTGGCTGGGGTTGCCGTCGTCGAAGGTGAGCACGACCGGGTGGGCCCCGGCGGCGACGTCCATCCTCCCCTCGACGAACTCGGCAGCGGTGACCGGCACGTAACCCGCCCGCGCCAGCCGCTCCAGCTCGACCCGTAACTGCTTGGGCGTGCGGTCGATCGACGCGCTGCGATCCCACCGGATCCGGTGGTACATGAGCACCGGCACGAGCCCGAGCTCGTTGGCCTTGGCCGTCCGGGCCGACTCTTCGGTCGCCTGTACGGGGGCCGGAAGGGCGAACCCGGGTAACGCGGGCTTGGCCGGGGGCGGCGGCGCCTGCTCGACCTTCTTCTGCGCCTCGGGGTGGGGCGCCTGGGTGCGGGGCGGGGACGCGGGGCCGTGCATGACCGAGAGCACGATCAGGCCAAGCGTGACCACCACGACATTGGCCACACCCGTGAGCGACACAACCTTCCGCACAGTCACCCGACTTTAGCCGTGATCACCCGTTGGAACGAGGTGAAAGCCCCTCAAAGCCAGGGGCCATAACCAGGGGATTACCCACAAAGGCCAAAATTCCACCCATCCTCGGTCGCGCCTCACCCGGGCCGGTCACCCGGCGACCCGGGCGCGCCCGGTTGGCGCCGGCCACGGCGTGGGCCGGGGACGGCGGTCGGTGCCGGCCGGGCGGAGCCGTAACGGAAGAAGCGCCTTTGACTTGGGCTTCTCAGTGACCGGCGTCCTGCCAGTTCGAGCCCACACCTACAGATACGTCGAGCGGCACCGTCAGTTCATATGCCGCGGCCATCTCCTTGACGACCACCTGGCGCAGGTCATCGAGTTCGCCGGGGTGGACCTCGAAGACGAGTTCGTCGTGGACCTGGAGGAGCATTCTCGACTGCATCCCCGAGATCGCCCGCTGCACGTTCAGCATGGCGACCTTGATGATGTCGGCGGCGCTGCCCTGGATCGGGGCGTTGAGGGCCATGCGCTCGGCCATCTCGCGGCGCTGCCTGTTGTCGCTGGTCAGGTCGGGGAGGTAGCGGCGGCGGCCGAGGATGGTGGAGGTGTAGCCGTCGGTGCGGGCCTGGGCGACGATCGCGTTGAGGAAGTCGCGGATGCCGCCGAACTCCTCGAAGTATTCGTCTTTCAGGGCGCGCGCTTCGGCCACGGGGATGTTGAGCTGGCCCGAGAGGCCGAAGTCGCTCAGGCCGTAGGCCAGGCCGTAGTTCATCGCCTTGATCTTGGCGCGCATCTCGCCCGTGACGGCCTCGGGCGTGGTGTCGAAGACCTTGGCGGCGGTGGCGGCGTGGAAGTCGTGGCCCGACTCGAAGGCCTCGACGAGCGAGCGGTCGCCGCTCAGGTGGGCCATGATGCGCAGCTCGATCTGGCTGTAGTCGGCCGTGAGCAGGGTCTCGTAGCCGGGGCCGACCACGAAGCCCTTGCGGATGCGGCGGCCCTCGGAGGTGCGGATCGGGATGTTCTGGAGGTTGGGCTTCTCCGACGACAGGCGGCCGGTCGCGGCGACGATCTGGTTGAACGTCGTGTGGATGCGGCCGTCGTCGGCGATCTCCTTGATCAGGCCCTCGACCGTGGTGCGCAGCTTCTGCTGGTCGCGGTGGCGGAGCATGATCGTGGGGAGCTCGTGGTCGGTCTGGGTGGCCAGCCAGGCGAGCTGGTCGGCGTCGGTGCTGTAGCCGGTCTTGATCTTCTTGGTCTTCGGCAGGTTGAGCCGCTCGAAGAAGATCTCCTGGAGCTGCTTGGGCGAGCCCAGGTTGAACTGCTCCCCCACCGCCGCGTGGGCGGCGTCGACGGCGAACTTCACCTCGGCGGCGAACTCGGCCTCCAGAGCGGCGAAGTAGTCGCCGTCGGCGGCGATGCCGTTGCGCTCGACCTCGGCCAGCACCCGCACCAGCGGGAGCTCGACGTCGGTCACCAGGCGGGTGCCGCCGCGCTCGGACAGGTGGTTCTCCAGCGCCTCGGCCAAGTCGAGGACGGCCACGGCCTTCATCGCGAGGTCGCGGGCGGCGGTGTCGTCGGCGTCGTCGAACAGGCTGGTCTGGCCGTTGGTCTCGGCGGTGTTGGTCAGCGTGCGGTGGAGATAGCGCAGCACCAGGTCGTCGAGCGGGAAGGAGCGCTGGCCGGGCATCGCCAGGTAGGCCGCGAGAGCGGTGTCGCAGGTGAGGCCGCGCAGGTCGTAGCCCTGCGCCCACAGGCCGAGCAGCGGGCCCTTGCTGTCGTGGACGGCCTTCTCGATCGACTCGTCGGCCAGCCAGGCGGCCAGGTCGGCCTCGTCGTCGGGGGTCAGCCGGGTCAGGTCGAGGTAGGCGGCGGTGCCACCGGCGGCGGCGAAGGCGATGGCGTCGATGCGGCCGGTGCCGGCGCCCCAGGAACCGGCGAAGGCCAGCGCGGTGCGGCCGGAGGCGAGGGTGCCGAGCCAGGCGGCCAGGCCACCGGGCTCCAGGGTGACGATCTCGGCCTCGAAGCCGCCCTCGACCTCGGGCTCGGCGGTGCCGAGCACCTTGAACAGGCGCTCGCGCAGCTCGCCCCGGATCTGGAGGCTGTCGAGGATCTTGTTGAGCTCTTCGCGGTCCCACTGGCCCATGACCAGGGACGCGGGCTCGGCGTCGATCGCGACGTCGCGCTTCAACTCGGTGAGCATGCGGTTGTGGATGACCTGGCCGAGGTGCTCGCGGAGCTTGTCGCCGACCTTGCCCTTGACCTCGTCGGCCCGGCGGACCAGTTCGTCGAGCGACCCGAACTCGCTGATCCACTTGGTGGCAGTCTTCTCGCCCACACTCGGGATGGACGGCAGGTTGTCGCTCGGGTCGCCGCGCAGCGCCGCGAAGTCGGGATATTGGTTTGGGGTCAGACCGTATTTCTCCACGACCGCGTCGGGCGTGAAGCGCGTCATGTCGCTGATGCCCCGGCGGGTCATCAGAACGGTCACCTTCGGGTCGACCAGCTGGAGGGCGTCGCGGTCGCCGGTGACGATCAGCACATCCATCCCCTCGCCGGAGGCGCGGGTGGCCAGGGTGGCGATCAGGTCGTCGGCCTCGAAGCCGGCCAGGGACAGGTGGGGCACCTTCATGACGTCGAGCAGTTCGTAGATGAGCTGCATCTGACCGCGGAAGTCTTCGGGGGTCTCCGACCGGTTGGCCTTGTAGGCGGCGAAGGCCTCGTGGCGGAAGGTCGGCTCACTCCGGTCGAAGCAGACCACCAGGTGGGACGGTGCCTCGTCGCGCATGATGTTGACCAGCATCGACAGGAAACCGTAGACCGCCTCGGTGTGCTGGCCGTCGGTCGTCATGAGGTTGGCGTCCTTCAGCGCGTAGAACGCCCGGTAGGCCAGCGAGTGGCCGTCAAGCAGCAGCAAGCGGGGGGTCTCTTCGGTCTTCGGCACCCTCAGAGCCTAGTCTCCCCCTACGACAGAACCACCCGGAAAGGAAGAGCCTTGACCCAAGAGCTCGTCGCTCTGATGAACGCCTCAGGAACCGGTCATCTGCCCGATCGGATGGGCATCGAATTCCTCGAGGTGACCGCGGAGAAGGTGGTCGCCAGGATGCCCGTCGAGGGCAACACCCAGCCGTTCGGGCTGCTGCACGGCGGGGCCTCCGTGGTGCTGGCAGAGACGGTCGGTTCCATCGCGGCGATGTTCCAGGCGGGCGAGGGCCGGGCCGCGGTCGGCATCGAGATCAGCGCGACCCACCACCGTTCGGCCAGGTCGGGATACGTGACCGGCACGGCCACACCTCTTCACCTGGGGCGCACGCTGGCGACGTACCAGATCGAGGTGGTCGACGACGAGGGTCGCAGGGTGTGCACCTCGCGGCTCACGTGCATGCTGCGTGACCAGTAGAATTCCTGACCCGAAAGCTGACACAACCGCCCCAACGGTCGCTACCGTTGGGTGCCGAGGGCCCGTGGCGAGCCGAGTAGATAACGTGCGGCGCCGGGGAAGTGCCGCACGGCCCCAAAGGCCGCCACGGGTCCTTTACATCCCCTGACATTTCGGCCCCTCACCTGCGCCGACTTTGCAAACGCCGATGACACAGGCAGGTCACCGATTGGTGACGAACTGTCCGTAACCGGGCGTTCGGCTCTATGCTCCGGCCATTACACCGTGGACCTATCACGGTGTCCCGTGTTCGGGATGACGAGGCACAACCCCGTCATGACCTACGAGGAGCACCATTGCGCAGAGCCGTGATCGCGTTCACGGCCTTCATGGGTGGACTCATCTTCGTCTTCTTGGCCGGAGCGTCCACAGCGTGGGCCGAGGGCGAAGAAGTCAAAGGCACACTCAGACTCCAAGGCCAGCCTGTACCAGGCGTGACAATCACCGTGACGTCCGACGCTGACGCGCCCGTCGGAACCGCCACGACCGGACCTGATGGGACCTGGAGTGTCCCCATCGACGAGGCCGGCTCGTACAAGGTGACGCTGGACCAGGCCACCCTGCCTGCCGGGAAGGCACTACGTGACCCCAACAGGGGCACGCTGACCGTGCAGGTCTTCGAGGGCAACGCCCGCAACGTGCTGTTCGGATTGGTCGACGCGAACGCCCCGCCCGCGGGGCAGCAGGGAGACGGGGGTGGCAGCTCCTACTGGACGCGTGTCGCCCAGCTCGTCTTCGAAGGCTTGAACCTCGGTTTGATCATCGCGCTCGGCGCGGTAGGCCTGTCACTGATCTTCGGTACGACCGGATTGACCAACTTCGCCCATGGTGAGCTGCTCACCATCGGCGCCTTCCTCGCGTTCTTCTTCAACACCACACTCGGGCTCCACCTGCTGATCGCGGCGCCGCTGGCGCTGGTGGTCGCGGCGGCCTTCGGCTGGGGGCAGGACCGCTTCTTCTGGGGCCAGCTCCGGCGCCGCAAGACCGGCCTGATCTCCATGATGATCATCTCGATCGGCCTCGCCCTGTTCCTGCGGGCGCTGCTGCTGTTCCTGTTCGGCGGTGGCGGCGAGTCCTACGACCAGTACGTCGCCCAGGCCGGCATCCAGATCGGCCCGATCTCGGCCACGCCCAAGAGCCTCATCGCGATGGGCATCGAGATCGTGGTGCTGGTCGCGGTGGGTCTCGCGCTGACGTACACCCGCCTCGGGAAGGCGACCCGCGCGGTCGCCGACAACCCGGCGCTGGCCTCGTCGTCGGGCATCAACGTCGACCGGGTCATCCGCATCGTCTGGGCGGCCGGCACCTGCATCGCCGCGCTGGCGGGCATCCTGCTCGGCACCACCCAGAACCTGAACTTCCAGATGGGCCAGCAGATCCTTCTGCTGATGTTCGCCGGCGTCACCCTCGGCGGCCTGGGCACCGCGTACGGCGCCCTCGTCGGCTCGCTGGTCGTCGGCATGTTCGTCCAGGTCTCCACGCTGTGGATCCCGCCGGAGATGAAGACCATCGGCGCGCTGGTCGTGTTGATCATCGTGCTCATGGTCCGGCCGCAGGGCATCCTCGGTCGTCGCGAGCGGATCGGTTAGGAGGCACACATGGACTGGACATTCGTCATCAGCCGTGCCGTCGAAGCCGGCATCGGCTCCGAGGCCATCATCTACGCCCTCGCGGCGATCGGCCTCAACGTGCAGTTCGGCTACACCGGCCTGCTCAACTTCGGCCAGGCCGGCTTCCTGGCCATCGGCGCCTACTCCATCGCGGTGACCGTCGCCACCTTCGGCCTGCCCTTCTTCCTGGGCGTGGGAATCGGCCTGCTGCTGGCCGCCGTGATGGCCCTGTTGCTGGGCATCCCGACCCTGCGGCTGCGGGCCGACTACCTGGCCATCGTCACCATCGCGGCGGCGGAGATCGTCCGCCTCGTCGTGCGGTCGGTCGCGCTGTCGGACACCTTCGGCGGCACCGACGGCCTCCAGGCCTTCTCGGGCTCGTTCTACGACCTGAACCCCTATCCCCCGGGGGACTACGGCATCCCGCCGATCATCGGTTTCGACAACCGGTCGATGTGGGTGCTGACGGTCGGCTGGGCACTGGTCGCCATCGCGTCGTTCATCCTGTTCATGGCGATGAAGAGCCCGTGGGGCCGCGTGCTCAAGGCGATCCGCGAGGACGAGGACGCCGTGCGCAGCCTCGGCAAGAACGTGTTCTCGTACAAGATGCAGGCGCTGGTCATCGGCGGCATCATCGGCTCGATGGGCGGTTTCATCTTCGCCCTGAGCCGGTCGGCCGTGCAGCCCGACCTGTACTCGACCGACCTGACGTTCTACGCCTACACCGTGCTGATCCTCGGTGGCGCGGCCCGCATCCTGGGCCCGATCGTCGGTTCGATGCTGTTCTGGCTGCTGCTCATCTTCGTCGGCCAGGGGATGGAAACGGCCGTCAACAGCGGTGTGATCACGTTCATCACGGTCAACCAGGTCGGCGCGATCCGCCTGATGCTCGTCGGCCTCGGACTCATGCTGCTGCTGATCTACCGGCCGCAGGGCATCTTCGGGGACAAGAGGGAGATCTCAATCGATGCACGCTGACTCGCTCCCCGCCGGGAAGGCCGCCGCGCTCAAGGCGTTCGAGGGCATGGCCGCCGAACCCGGTGTCGCCAAGCCCGACCCGATCCTCGTCGTCGACAACGTGGTGCGCCGCTTCGGTGGTCTGACCGCCGTGAACGTGAACCACGTCGAGATCCAGCGGGGCAGCATCACCGCCCTGATCGGCCCCAACGGCGCCGGCAAGACCACGTTCTTCAACCAGCTCACCGGCTTCGACACCGCCGACGAGGGTCAGTGGACCTTCAACGGCAGGAACATGAACGGCGTGTCGGCCTACAAGGTCGCCCGTCAGGGCATGGTCCGCACGTTCCAGCTCACCAAGGCGCTCTCGAAGCTCACGGTGATCGAGAACATGCGGCTGGGGGCGCAGGCGCAGCGGGGGGAGAACTTCTTCCGCGGCCTGATCCCGGGCCTGTGGCGCGGCCAGGAGGACGAGATCACGGCCAAGGCCGAGGAACTGCTCCAGCGCTTCAAGCTCGACGCCAAGCGCGACGACTTCGCCGGCAGCCTCTCGGGCGGCCAGCGCAAGCTGCTGGAGATGGCCCGCGCCCTCATGGGCGACCCCGAGCTGGTCATGCTCGACGAGCCGATGGCCGGTGTGAACCCGGCCCTGACGCAGTCGCTGCTCGGCCACGTGAAGAACCTGCGCGAGCTCGGGATGTCCGTCCTGTTCGTCGAGCACGACATGGACATGGTCCGCGACATCTCCGACTGGGTCATCGTGATGGCCCAGGGCGAGGTCATCGCCGAGGGCCCGCCGGACAGCGTCATGTCCGACCACCGGGTCGTGGACGCCTACCTGGGCGCCCACCACGACGCGCCCCTCTCGGCCGAGGAAGAGGAGCGGCAGCTCCACGAGGCCGAGGCCGAACTCGACGCCGAGCTGGAGAAGGAGGTCAAGGAATGAGCGCCGCCGACTCGAACGTGATCGTCGACCGCTCGGCCCACGTGGCCGCCGCCGGGAGCGCGCTGCTGCGCTGCGACGAACTGCTCGCGGGTTACCTGCCGGGCGTGAACATCCTCAACGGCGCCGACCTCTACGTGAACGACGGCGAGCTGATCGGCATCATCGGCCCCAACGGTGCCGGTAAGTCGACCCTGCTCAAGGCGCTGTTCGGGCTCGTGGAGGTCCGGTCGGGGTCGATCACCCTCAAGGGCGAGAACATCACCGGCCTGAAGGCCCACGCGCTCGTGGAGCGCGGTGTCGGCTTCGTGCCGCAGACCAACAACGTGTTCCCGTCGCTGAGCGTCGAGGAGAACCTGGAGATGGGCGCCTTCCAGACGCCCAAGAAGTTCAAGGAACGCTTCGACTTCGTCTGCGAGATCTTCCCCGCCCTCAAGGAGCGCCGCAAGCAGCGGGCCGGCTCCCTGTCGGGCGGCGAGCGCCAGATGGTCGCCATGGGCCGCGCGCTCATGACCGAGCCGTCGGTGCTGCTCCTGGACGAACCGTCGGCCGGCCTGTCGCCCAAGCTGCAGGACCTGGTGTTCATCCAGGCCCAGCAGATCAACCGGGCCGGGGTGACCGTGGTCATGGTCGAGCAGAACGCCCGCCGCTGCCTGCAGATCTGCGACCGCGGCTACGTGCTGGACCAGGGCCGCAACGCCTACACCGCGACCGGCAAGGAACTGATCAAGGACCCGAAGGTCATCGAGCTCTACCTGGGGACGCTGGCCAAGGCCTGACGTCTCCCTCTGAAAAGGCCACCGGGGTTTCCTCGGTGGCCTTTTCTGGTTTCGTACGAGAAGAAGGGGGTTCCGCCCATGACACCCGGCCGCCTGCTCACCGCGCTCGCCCTCGCCGCCCTGACCGCCTGCGCCACCACTCCCCCGCCGCCCGATCCTGTCGCGGCGCCCTCCGACCGGTACATGACGGGGACCGAGCCCGGCGACGACCCGTGCCAGCGGGTGGTGTCGGCACTGGGGTTCGCCGAGATCGTCCTGAAGCCCGCGGGGCAGGAGGAGGGCCAGGAGTTCGGCGAGGGGGTGCGGGGGCGGATCGCCTATGGGGAGGGCGTGATCCTGACCTACGGTGCGAAGCTGCCGGCGGAGCTGGCCGAGCACACCGCGACGCTGAAACGGGTCATCCGGGAGCTGGTCCCGGCCGCGACCCCGCACGAGAAGGCGGTCGCGGCACTGAAGGAATGGCGCGCGGCGGCCACCGCGATCGAGCGGGTCTGCGCCGGGAAGGCCTGAGCGGCCCTGAGATCGATCACGGCGGCCGAACGGGGGGCGCAGTGAGGTTGCATATTCATACATCGGACAAGCCGCCAGAAACGGGCAAAGGCCCCCGCCGTCCTTGCGGACGACGGGGGCCTTTGGTGGGCTGAGGGGAAGTTCAGCCTCAGACCTTGCCGGCGAGGTAGGTCTCGTTGGTGTACTTGTTGTCCTTGCCGTACTTGTAGATGCCGATGGTGGCCTCCGACGGGTCACCCGCGTCCGAGAACTCGACCGGACCGCTGATGCCGTCGTAGTCGATGTCGGTGCCGGCCTTCAGCAGGTCGACGCAGGCCTTGAAGTCGGTGCACTTCGTGCCGCCCTTGCTGACCGCGACCAGGTTCTTCGAGATGCCGGTGCCCGAGTCGTCCTTGCCCGCCTCGGCGGCCAGGGCGATCAGGATGGTGGCGTCGTAGGACTCCGGCGCGTAGCTGAAGTCCTTCAGGTCGGGGTTGGTCTTGAGCAGCTTCTCCTTGAAGTCACCCTCGGAGGCGGCGCCGGGCAGGGTGCCCTTGACGCCCTCGAGAAGACCCTCGGGGAAGTCGGCCGAGTAGTCGGCCAGGTTGCCGTCGACGAAGTAGATCTTGACCTTGTCGGGGCCGAGACCCTGCTTCTCGAGCTCGGGGATGAGCTTCTTGGTCTCGTCGAAGGAGATCAGCGCGATCGAGTCGGGGTTGGCTTCCTTGATCTTCGCGACGTCGGCCGAGAAGTCGGGGGCGGCCGGGTCGTAGGCGACTTCGCCGGCGATGGTGCCGCCGCCGCTCTCGACCGACTTCTTGACCTCGGCCGCGAGGCCGGTGCCGTAGGAGTCCTGGCGGTTCAGGATGGCGATGTTCTCGCCGCCGTCCTGGATCATCAGGTCACCGAGAACACGACCCTGGAGCACGTCCGACGGGGCGGTACGGAAGTAGAAGCCCTTGTCGTTGTAGGTCGTGAACTCCGGCGAGGTGTTCGCCGGGGAGAACTGGACCACACCGGCGTTGACGATCTTGTCGATCACGGTGAGGGACACACCGGAGGAAGCGGCACCGATGATCGCGTCGGCCTTCTGCTGCAGCAGGCCGTCGACGGACTGCGAAGCGATGTCCGTCTTGGCGTCGCCGGAGTCGGCGTGGATCTTGGTCACCGGCTTCCCGAGGACACCGCCGGCAGCGTTGATCTCTTCCACGGCGAGGTCGACGCCCGCGAACTCCGGCGGGCCGAGGAAGGCCAGGTCACCAGTCTGGGGCAGGATCGAGCCGATGGTGAGGGTGCCGTCGCCCGCGGTCGCCGCCGTAGTGGCGGGAGCCGCGCTGGTCGCGGCCGGCGCCGAGGTGGCCGGCGCGGCCGTCTCCTCGCCACCACCACAGGCGGTCAGGGCAAGGCTGGCGGCCGCGGCGACTGCCAGCACCCGCCCCATGGGGGCAATGCGGATCATGAAGTGTCTCCTTCATCCATGCAACGGGGCGCCGGGTTCAACCAGGACACCGCCCCGTTCGAATGCTGGAAACGTACATAACTCCCGGGGGCGTGAACAGGAAAGCGTCTGAACTGTGGACACTTGGATGCGGAGTCGTAATAAGACCTCAACACAAACCCTCCGGCTCTGACCTGCGCGGTCGCGAGCCGGAGGGATCTTGGTCGGTTCAGGCGGTCGTATCAGGCGTCCCGGCCGCCTCTGTCACCACGATCTGCGCGACCTGGCGCATGCTCAGCCGCCGGTCCATCGAGGCCTTCTGGATCCACCGGAAGGCCTGCGGTTCGGTCCAGCCGTGCTGGGCCATGAGCAGGCCTTTCGCCCGTTCGACGAGCTTCCTGGTCTCCAGCCGGTCGGAGAGGGTGGTGACCTCCTTCTCCAGGGCCGCCATCTCCTCGTGGCGGCTGACCGCCATCTCGATGGCCGGTACCAGGTCACCCTTCGTGAACGGTTTGACCAGGTAGGCCATCGCCCCGGCGTCCCGCGCCCGCTCGACCAGGTCTCGTTGCGAGAACGCCGTCAGGATCAGGCACGGGGCGATGCGCTCCGACACGATCTGCTCGGCGGCCGAAATGCCGTCGAGGACGGGCATCTTCACATCGAGGATCACCAGGTCCGGCCGGAGCTCGGTGGCGAGCTTCACGGCGCTCTCCCCGTCACCGGCCTCGCCGACGACGGCGTAGCCGTCTTCCTCCAGCATCTCCTTCAGGTCGAGGCGAATCAGGGCCTCGTCTTCCGCGATCACCACTCGCCGCTGCGTTCCACTCACGCACAAGAGGTTACCGACGTCCGCTAGATTGGGACCACGCACGCCCCGATAGACCAACGGCAGAGTCAATGGCCTCAAAATCCATCAAGTGTGGGTTCGAATCCCACTCGGGGCACCCCTCAGTAACGCCCGGATCCTCTTCGTGATCTTTGTGTACGCAGCGTAACCACCACCGGAAAGCCGAAAGGCCGCCACGTCGTACGTGACGGCCGTTTCGCCGAGCGACTAGCCGAGGTTCGGGTGAGCCACGGCCGAGCCGATGATGTGGACGCGCAGGGCGTTGGTCGACCCGGGGTTGCCGGGAGGCGAGCCCGCCACGATGACGATCTTGTCGCCCTTCTCGAACGTGCCGAGGGCGAGCAGGGACGCCTCCACCTGACGGACCATGTCGTCGGTGTGGTGCACGAACGGCACCTCGAAGGTCTCCACGCCCCACGTCAGCGCGAGCTGGCCACGCACCTGCGGGTTCGAGGTGAACGCGATCAGCGGGATCGGGCTGCGATAGCGGGCCAGGCGGCGCGCGGTCTCACCCGACATGGTGAACGCCACCAGGGCCTTGGCGCCCACGATGGCGCCGACCTCGGCGGCCGCGCGGGCGATGGCGCCACCGGTCGACTCGGGACGCCGGTCGAAGTGGTGGGTGGCGTGCAGGGTCGCGCCCTCCGCGGCGGCGGCGATGCGGGCCATCGTCGAGACCGACTCGATCGGGTAGTTGCCGACCGACGTCTCGCCCGACAGCATGACCGCGTCGGCGCCGTCCATGACGGCGTAGGCCACGTCGGAGGTCTCGGCCCGGGTCGGCCGGGGTGCGGCCATCATCGAGTCGAGCATCTGGGTCGCCACGATGACCGGGTGGGCCTTCTCGCGGCAGAGTTCGATGATCCGGCGCTGGACGATCGGGACCTGCTCCAGCGGAAGCTCCACGCCCAGGTCGCCACGGGCGACCATGACGCCGTCGAAACGGTCGACGATCGCCTCGAGGGCGTCGACGGCCTGCGGCTTCTCGATCTTGGCGATGAGGGGCAGGGTGACGCCCTCTTCCTCCATGATGCGGTGGACGATGTCGGCGTCCTCCGGCGCGCGCACGAACGACAGCGCGATCATGTCGAAACCGGTGCGGAGAGCCCAGCGGAGGTCGGTCTCGTCCTTCTCGGTCAGGGCCGGGGCGCTGACGGCCACGCCCGGCAGGTTCAGGCCCTTGTTGTCGGAGATCATGCCGCCGACGATCACGCGGGTGGTCACCCGGGGACCCTCGACCTTGTCGACCTCCAGGTGGAGACGGCCGTCGTCGACGAGGATGGTGTCGCCCGGCTTCACGTCGCCGGGGAGACCCTCATATGTGGTGGAGACCATGTCGCGGTCTCCGGGGACGTCTTCGGTGGTGATCGTGATGATGTCACCGACGCCGAGGCGGACCGGCCCGGAGGCGAACTTGCCCACCCGGATCTTCGGTCCCTGGAGGTCGGCCAGCACGCCAACGGCGCGGCCGAGCTCCTCGGCGGCCTCCCGCACCCGGTCGAAAATCTCTTTGTGCAGCTCATGGCTGCCGTGAGAGAGGTTGAAGCGGGCGACGTCCATGCCCGCGCTGATCAGCTCCCGCAGCCGTTCCGGAGATGAGGTGGCGGGACCTAGGGTACAGACGATCTTTGCTCGACGGCTCACGAGTCCTAGCCTAATTGGTCCAGACCACTTGAATGTGACGGCGCCCATAGCTGTGGCCAAATTGTCAATGACTTCACGCGATAGCCGACGTGTCCTAACGTTGCCCGTCATGGGGTGTTTCAGGAGGTTGGCTGCCGTCTCGACGCTGATGAGCGTCCTCGCGTGCGGTGGACAGGCTACCGAATCCGCCACGCCCCCCACCGGTGTTTCCGTCGCGTTGCAGCAGTGGCGTTCGGATGTCGCGGTCCACCGGATCCAGGTGTCGGTCTCCAACTCCGGCACCACTCCCCTGCACATCAGCGACCTGCGGCTCGACTCCGGCTCGTTCGAGGCCTCGGCCCCGGTGAAGGTGGACACGACGCTGGGGACGACCCCGCGCACCGACTTCCCGATCACCTACGGAAAGGCCCGTTGCGAGGCCACGGCCATCCCGCCGGTGAAGCCGACGAGCATCGTCGCCACGATCGCGGTGGGCGACGCGCAGCCCAAGGAGTTCCGGTTCCCGATCCCGGTCACCGACGGCCTGCTGACGCAGCTCGTGAAGTACGAGTGCGGGGAGTACATCCTGAAGCAGGCGGCCACGATCGCCTTCGGCCCGGCCTTCACGCGGGACGGCGACGACCTCAAGGGCACGCTCAGCGTGACGAGCACCCGTCACGTGACGATCGACGACATCGACGGCACGACGCACTACGTCCTGGAACCGGAGAAGAGGCGCCCCGTCGCGGTGGTCGAGCCCGGTAAGCAGGAGATCCCGGTCACGATCCGGCCCACCCGCTGCGACCCGCACGCCTTCGCCGAGGCCAAGCAGGCCTACCTGTTCCAGGTCTGGGGACACACCGAGGGCGGGGAGACGTATCGGATGATCGTCACCCCGCCCAAGGACGTCCAGGAGAAGCTGCTCAACTACGCGATCGAGGTCTGCGACTTCCCCGCCACGTGACGGCGATACTGGATCACCGCGAACCCGGTCCAGGAGATCGCGATCACCGCGATGATCCCGACCCTGACCTCGGTGAGGTAGCGCGTCGGATAGACCACGCCGGTGATGTACGTGTCGATGAACCCGCCCGGTTTGAGCAGGTCGTCGCCCGCGCGGGCGCGGGCCCAGTTCTCCAGGGCCGTCAAGGGGCACTCGACGATCCCGGTGAGCTGAATGGCCCCCCACAGGGAGAAACCCACGGCGGGCCAGATCAGGCGGGGCCACCGCCAGGCCAGGAACCCGCCCAGAGCGATGTACGCGATGACGATGAAATGCACGACCATCACGGTTTGCCACAAAACGTGATAAATCATTTCTCGAACCTAGAAAGAGAACGGACAGCCGGGATCCGTCCGGCTACTCATCTCTGACTAGGTACCCGGAATCGTGACCGCCTTCTGCGCGCTGACGATGCCGTTACCGAAGAACCCGTTCTGCGACGCGGTGCCCTCGCAGGCGTGGGTCACCCCGGCCGAGTAGCGGTAGTTGCCCGACGCCGGGCAGCCCCGGTCGTGGGTCGAGGCGTAGAGCAGGCTCTCCAGCCGCGCCGGGTCGAGGTGCAGGCCGCCCTTGCCGGGCTTGCCGAACCGGGCCACCAGCAGCGCCGCGACCCCGGTGACGTGCGGCGCGGCCATCGAGGTGCCTTCCAGGTACTGGTAGTAGGAGCAGGTGCCGGCTTTGCACTCCCGGATGATCGAGGAGATGATCGGCTTGCCCTGCTTGTCGAGCATGCCCTGCGCCTTCATCGCGTTCGCGGGCGCGGCGGCCAGGATCTCGCGGGTGAAGCCCTTCAGTGAGGTGCCCTTGTCGGAGCCGTCGCCGCCGGGGGCGGCGATGTCGGCCTGCTCGGCGCCGTAGTCGGAGTAGACCGCCTTGCGCTTGCTCGGGCCGACCGAGGTCACCGTGATCACGCCGGGCAGTTCGGCCGGGATGTTCAGGCAGGTGTTGTCGATCATGCGCGACTTGGCGGCGCCCGCCGGGTAGTCGGGGCTGCCGGTGTCCTTGGTCGGGTTGCCGAGGTCGGTGGAGCCGTTGCCGATGGCGCTGATCAGGGTCACCCCGCGCGAGCGGGCGTAGTTGACCGCGCGGGTCATGCCCTCGATGATCGCCTTCTGCTCCGACTGCTGGGCCGCCGTGTCGGCGGGGTTGGCCGGGCAGTTGAAGTTCCACGGGTCGACGTAGAACGACATGTTCACCACGTCGATGCCCTGGTCGCCGGCGTATTTGAGGGCGTCCATGGTCGGCTTGAGGAAGAAGTAGCCCGAGTCGGTGCCCGCCCGCAGGTTGACCAGCGAGACGCCGGGCGCGACGCCGCCGATGCCGATGCCGTTCAGCGGCGAGGCGATCGTGCTGGCCACGTGGGTGCCGTGGCCGTCGTCGTCGACGTCGGCCGGGTCCTTGCAGCCCTTGTACTCGCACGGGCCGTCGAGGTTCTTGCCCTTGCTGTCCTTCGGCCGGTCGGTGACGAAGTTGCGCGACAGCGTCCGGTTGAAGTTGGGCGCGATGTCGGGGTGCTTGCCGTCGATCCCGGTGTCGATGACGCCGACCAGCACCTTGTGGTTGCCGATCTGGGTCTTGTACGACCCCGTCGGCGTCGCCCCGATCATCCTCATGTCCCACTGGCGGGAGGCGAGCGGCTCGTTCTTCACCGCGGCGACGGGCCCCTCGGCCCGCTTCACCCGGGCGATCTCGCCGATGGGTTTGTCCTCCAGCACGCCGACGATGGCCGGGCTCGACGGGATCCGCGTGGCACGGGCCACCAGGTAGCCGAGCTCCGCGTCGTCCGACAGGACGTCGCCGCCGGTGGCCTCGACCGCGTCGGTCGCGGTCTTTCCCTGGCCGGGCGTGTAGAACACGAGGTAGTCCTGTGACGCGTCGGTGCCCACAGGGGCCGCGCAGGCCGTGGCCAGCAGGGTCAACGCCAGACCCGCGAAAACTGCCTTGCCCACACGTCCTCCTTCGCTCGGAACGTCCAGATATATCGGAATTGCCCTTACCGATCACCCGGAAACAGCGAAACGGTGTCCCAGGGAATACCTGGGGACACCGTTTGCCGTGCTGCTGCGTTGCTAGACCAGCGGACGCGCCGTCGGCGGGATGGCCACCGGCAGGGCGGTCGCCCCGGTCAGGTAGTCGTCGACCGCGGCGGCGGCGGAGCGGCCCTCGGCGATCGCCCACACGATCAGCGACTGGCCGCGGCCCATGTCACCGGCCACGAAGACGCCCTCGACGCCCGACTCGTAGGTCCGGTTGCGGGCGACGTTGCCGCGCGGGTCGTAGAACTCCCCGGCCGAGGCGGTCGCCAGGTCGTCGAGGAGCCCGGCGTGCTGCGGGCCGACGAAGCCCATCGCCAGGGTGACGAGCTGGGCGGGCAGTTCGCGCTCGGTGCCGGGGATGGCCTTGAAGCCGGCCCCGGGGCCCTCGACGTCCACCACCTTGATCGCCTGGAGGTTGCCGTCGGCGTCCTTGACGAACTCGGTCGTCGAGACGGCGTAGACCCGCGCTCCCCCGCCGTCGGCGAGTTCCTCGTGGGCCGACTCCATCTTGAACAGCATCGGGAACGTCGGCCACGGCTGCCCGGCCGGACGCGCCTCCGGCGGCATCGGCATGATCTCCAGCTGGGTCACCGAGGCGGCGCCCTGGCGGATCGCGGTGCCGATGCAGTCGGCGCCGGTGTCACCGCCGCCGATGACCACGACGTGCTTGCCGTTGGCGTTGATCTCCGAGTCGGCCAGCGCCCGGTTGGCCGGGGGCAGGTACTCCATCGCCTGGTAGACGCCGACCGCGTCGCGCCCGGTGACGGGCAGGTCGCGCCAGGCGGTGGCCCCGCCCGCGAGCACGATCGCGTCGAACTGCTCGCGCAGTTCGGCGGCCGTGATGTCGACGCCGACGTTGACGCCGGTGCGGAACTCGGTGCCCTCGGCCCTCATCTGGTCGAGACGGCGGTCGATGTGCCGCTTCTCCATCTTGAACTCGGGGATGCCGTAGCGGAGCAGCCCGCCGATGGCGTCGGCCCGCTCGAACACGACGACGTCGTGCCCGGCGCGGGTGAGCTGCTGGGCGGCGGCCAGGCCCGCGGGCCCGGAGCCGACGACCGCGATCTTCTTGCCCGTCTTCTCCAGCGGCGGCTGGGGGGTGACCCAGCCCTCGGCGAAGGCGCGGTCGATGATCTCGACCTCGACCCTCTTGATCGCCACCGGGTCGGAGTTGATGCCGAGCACGCAGGCCGCCTCGCACGGAGCCGGGCACAGGCGGCCGGTGAACTCGGGGAAGTTGTTGGTCGCGTGGAGCCGCTCGACGGCCTCGCGCCAGTCGTCGCGGTAGACCAGGTCGTTCCACTCGGGGATGAGGTTCCCGAGCGGGCAGCCGTTGTGGCAGAACGGAATGCCGCAGTCCATGCAGCGCGCGGCCTGCTTGGTCAGCTTCTCCGGGGCGAAGTCGACGTAGACCTCGCGCCAGTCGCGGATCCGCACGTCCACCGGACGGCGGGTCGGCAGCTCACGCGTGTGAGTGAGGAACCCCTTCGGGTCGGCCATGTCGTTACCCCCCTTATCCGTGCACCGCGGCCATGATGGCCTCGTCGATGTCGCGGCCCTCGGCCTCGGCCGTGGCCCTGGCGGTGAGCACCCGCTTGTAGTCGATCGGCATGATCTTGCCGAACCTGGCGGCGGACGCCTCCCAGTCGGCGAGCAGCCCCTTGGCCACCGGCGAACCGGTCTCGGCCAGGTGCTTCTCGACGAGTTCGCGGACGATCTCGGAGTCCTCGGCGCCCAGCGTCTCGAGCTCGACCATCTCGCGGTTGACCCGCTCGGGCTTGATGTCCAGCACGTACGCGACACCGCCGGACATGCCGGCCGCGAAGTTACGGCCGGTCGGCCCGAGGACGACGGCCCTGCCGCCGGTCATGTACTCGCAGCCGTGGTCGCCCACGCCCTCGACGACCGCCGTGGCGCCGGAGTTGCGGACGCAGAACCGCTCGCCCACCACGCCCCGGATGAACGCCTCGCCGGAGGTCGCGCCGTAGAGGCCGACGTTGCCGGCCACGATCTGGCCGTCGAGCAGGTCGCTCGGCGGGGTGACCGTGATCCGGCCGCCCGACAGGCCCTTGCCGACGTAGTCGTTGGCGTCGCCGGTCAGCCGCAGCGTGATCCCCTTCGGCACGAACGCGCCGAAGGAGTTGCCCGCCGAGCCGGTGAAGCTCACGTCGATCGTGTTCTCCGGCAGGCCCGCCCCGCCCCACTTCTTGGTGACGTGGTGGCCGAGCATGGTGCCGACGGTCCGGTTGACGTTGCGGATCGGCAGTTCCAGCGTGACCTGCTGGCCGAACTCGATCGCGCCCTCGGCGAGCTGGATCAGCGTGTTGTCGAGCGCCTGCGCCAGACCGTGGTCCTGCTCGACGACCCGCTGACGCGGGGTGCCCGCGGGCAGGTCGGGCTGGTAGAGGATCGGCGCGAGGTCGAGACCCTGGGCCTTCCAGTGGCTGACGGCGTCTTCGGTGTCGAGCAGTTCGCTGTGGCCGATGACCTCGTCGAGCGAGCGGTAGCCCAGCTCGGCCAGGTATTCGCGGACCTCTTCGGCGATGAACTCGAAGAAGTTGACCACGAACTCCGGCTTGCCGGTGAAGCGCTTGCGCAGCTCGGGGTTCTGGGTCGCCACGCCCACCGGGCAGGTGTCGAGGTGACAGACGCGCATCATGACGCAGCCGCTCACGACGAGGGGAGCGGTGGCGAAGCCGTACTCCTCGGCGCCGAGGAGGGCGGCGATGATGACGTCGCGGCCGGTCTTGAGCTGGCCGTCGGCCTGCACCACGATCCGGTCGCGGAGCCCGTTGAGCAGCAGGGTCTGCTGGGTTTCGGCCAGGCCGAGCTCCCAGGGAGTGCCCGCGTGCTTCAAGCTCGTCAAAGGCGAAGCGCCGGTGCCGCCGTCGTGACCGGAGATCAGCACGACGTCGGCGTGGGCCTTGGAGACGCCCGCCGCGACCGTGCCGACGCCGACCTCGGAGACCAGCTTCACGTGGATGCGGGCCTGCGGGTTGGCGTTCTTCAGGTCGTGGATGAGCTGGGCTAGGTCCTCGATCGAGTAGATGTCGTGGTGCGGCGGCGGCGAGATCAGGCCGACGCCCGGCGTGGAGTGCCGGGTCTTGGCGATCCACGGGTAGACCTTGTGGCCGGGCAGCTGGCCGCCCTCGCCGGGCTTGGCGCCCTGGGCCATCTTGATCTGCACGTCGTCGGCGTTGACCAGGTATTCCGAGGTCACGCCGAAGCGGCCGGAGGCCACCTGCTTGATCGACGAACGGCGGGCCGGGTCGTAGAGGCGCTCGGGGTCCTCGCCGCCCTCACCGGTGTTCGACTTGGCGCCGAGCCGGTTCATCGCGATCGCGAGGGTCTCGTGGGCCTCCATCGAGATGGAGCCGTAGGACATCGCGCCGGTGGAGAACCGCTTGACGATCTCGGAGACCGGCTCGACCTCGTCGATCGGGACCGGGCCGCCGGCCGCCGGGCGGAGCTTGAACAGCCCGCGCAGCGTCATCAGCGTCTCGGCCTGACCGTCGATCAGGTCGGTGTACTCCTTGAAGATCTCGTAACGCCGGGTGCGGGTGGCGTGCTGGAGCTTGAAGACCGTCGTCGGGTTGAACAGGTGGGGCTCGCCCTCGCGCCGCCACTGGTATTCGCCGCCGACCTCCAGGCGCCGGTGGGCGTTCTCGGCCCGCGGGTACGCCTTGGTGTGCCGCTGCAGCGCCTCCTTGGCCAGCACGTCGAAGCCGACGCCGCCGAGCCGCGAGGTGGTGCCGGTGAAGCACTCGGCGATGACCTCGGCCCCGAGGCCCAGGGCCTCGAAGATCTGGGCTCCGGTGTACGACGCCACCGTGGACACGCCCATCTTGGACATGACCTTGAGGACGCCCTTGCCGTACGCCTTGATCAGGTTACGGACGGCCTTGGCGTCGCCGGGGAACAGCTCCTCGACGGTCTCGATCGCCAGGTAGGGGTTGATGGCGCTGGCGCCGTAGCCGACGAGCAGGGCCATGTGGTGGCACTCGCGCGCCTCGCCGGTCTCGATGACCAGGCCCACCCGGGTGCGCGACTTCTCGCGGATCAGGTGGTGGTGCACCGCGCCGGTCAGCAGCAGCGACGGGATCGGCGCCTTCTCGGCGTTCGACCCGCGGTCGGACAGCACGATGATGCGGGCGCCGTCGGCGATGGCCTGGGAGACCTCTTCACGGATCTCCTGCAGCCGCCGGGTCAGCGCGTCGCCGCCCCCGCCGACGTGGAACAGACCGGAGACCACATGCGGCTGGAAGCCCGGCAGGGCGCCCTCGTCGTTGATGTGGACGATCTTCGCCAGCTCGTCGTTGTCGATCACCGGGTAGGGCAGCACGAGCCGGCGGCACGACACCGCGGTCGGGTCGAGCAGGTTGCCCTCGGGCCCGATCGTCGACTGGAGCGAGGTGACGAGCTCCTCGCGGATGGCGTCGAGCGGCGGGTTGGTGACCTGCGCGAACAGCTGGCTGAAGTAGTCGAACAGCAGCCGGGGCTTGTCGCTCAGGGCGGCCACGGGGCTGTCGGTGCCCATCGACCCGATCGGCTCGGCGCCGGTCCTGGCCATCGGGGTGAGGATGATGCGCAGCTCTTCCTCGGTGTAGCCGAAGGTCTGCTGGCGCTTGACGAGGGCCTCGTGGGTGGGGTGCTCGTGCTCGCGCTCGGGCAGCTCCTCGAACCGCACCAGACCGGCGTGCAGCCACTCCTCGTAGGGCTCGGCGGCGGCGAGCTCGGCCTTGATCTCGTCGTCTTCGATGATCCGGCCCTGGGCGGTGTCGACCAGGAACATCTTGCCCGGCTGGAGACGGCCCTTGCGGACGATCTTCTCCTGCGGGATGTCGGACAGCACGCCCGCCTCGGAGCCCAGGATGACCAGGCCGTCGTCGGTGACGTAGAAGCGGCCGGGACGCAGGCCGTTGCGGTCGAGCACGGCGCCGACGACGGTGCCGTCGGAGAACGAGATCGACGCGGGGCCGTCCCAGGCCTCCATCAGCGTGGAGTGGAACTCGTAGAAGGCCCGGCGGGCCGGGTCCATCTCCGTGTGGTTCTCCCACGCCTCCGGGATCATCATCAGCACGGCGTGCGGCAGCGACCGGCCACCGAGGTGCAGCAGCTCCAGCGTCTCGTCGAACGAGGCGGTGTCGGAGCCGTCGGGGTCGCAGATCGGGAACAGCCGCTCCAGGTCACCGGGGATGAGGTCGGTGTCGAGCATCGTCTCGCGGGCGCGCATCCAGTTGCGGTTGCCCTTGACGGTGTTGATCTCACCGTTGTGGGCGACGTAGCGGTAGGGGTGCGACAGCGGCCACGACGGGAACGTGTTGGTGGAGAAGCGCGAGTGCACCAGCGCGATGGCCGACACGTAGCGCTCGTCCGACAGGTCGGGGAAGAAAGGCTCGACCTGCTGCGGGGTCAGCATGCCCTTGTAGACGGTGGTCCGGCTGGAGAGCGACGCGAAGTAGACGTCGGCCTCGTGCTCGGCCCGCTTGCGGAACGCGAAGGCGGCGCGGTCGAGCTCGATGCCCGACAGGTCGCCGGAGCTGACGAAGAGCTGGGTGAAGTGGGGCATCACGGCGCGGGCCGACGGACCGGCGTGCCGCGTGTCGACGGGCACGTCGCGCCAGCCGAGCACGGTGACGTTCTCCTCGGCCGCGATCTCGTCGATCATCCGCAGGGCGATCGCCCGTGCCTGCGCGTCGATCGGCAGGAAGGCGATGCCGGCGGCGTACTTCCCGGCCTCGGGCAGGGAGAAGGGGACGACCGAGCGGAAGAACGCGTCGGGGATCTGCGTCAGGATGCCGGCGCCGTCACCGGTGTCCGGTTCGCTCCCCCGAGCACCCCGGTGGTCGAGGTTGATGAGCGCGGTCAGAGCCTTTTCGACGATGTCGTAACTGCGGCGGCCGTGGACGTCGGCCACCATGGCGACACCACAGGCGTCATGCTCGTACGAGGGGTCGTAAAGGCCCTGAGGCTCGGGAAGGTCCCCAGGACGGCCATGGCGGGCAGCAGGCATGAAATCACTCCCGTCGTCTTCTTCTGCGTGGTGACAGAGGGACGACGCTGGCCCTGCTGCAGTTGTAAGTGAGTAGAGGTTACCCCACCGTTTCCGGATGGCACCTGCCGGGCCCACTAAGGTTTCGCGTATGTCGATCGAGGAGCTCTACGCGCGTGCCGGTGTCGATGGATGGCGGTTGCGCAGGGCCGTCAATCTCCTGTCGAACGGTCAGTGGTGGACACTCGCCGACGTGGTCAGGGAGACGGCGACGTCCCGGAGGACGATCGAGGCGCTGATGCGGGTGCTCCCCCTTGAGCATCGCGACCAGCACGTCCGAATCCCAACTGAACAGGTCAAACTCTACAACATTTCGATATCGTCCTCTATTTCGGACCCGGTGTCTCATCTGGTGGACACTTCGGTGGTCGAGCGGATGGCTTCGCTCATCGCGAAGGCGCCGCGCGGGCGGTCCGCTCTCGATCATGTGTCGGCGACGCCGGAGACCGTGGTGCGGCGGGCTTTGCTGCTGGGCGCGCGGTTCTGGCTGCCCGGTTCGCGGCTGCTCTGCGTGGGCGACCACGACCTCACGTCGCTGGCGGTCCGGCTGATCCATCCCGAGGTCGAGGTCATGGTCGTCGACATCGACGACCGGATCCTGGCCTACATCGACGAGCAGGACCTCGGGGTCACCACCCGCTGGGCCGACCTGCGGTTCGGGCTGCCCCCGTCGGCGCGCGGGTTCGCCGACCTGGCGATCACCGACCCGCCGTACACCCCCGACGGCGTCGGCCTGTTCGTCGCCCGGGGTCTCGAAGGTCTCCGCGACCGCGACGAGGGCCGCGTGCTGCTGGCCTACGGCGCCTCCGAGCGCACCCCGATGCTGGCGCTCAAGGTCCAGCACGCCCTGGCGGACCTGCAACTGCTCAACGAGGCGATCTACCCCGATTTCAACCGCTACGACGGCGCCGAGGCCATCGGCAGCGCCGCCGACCTCTACGTCCTGCGCCCGACCACCAAGACCTGGCCCGCCGTGGCCTCCCGCGTCGACCGCCTGGCCACCGCGATCTACACCCAGGGCCCGCAGTCGGTCGAGTCGGCGCAGGCCGCGCCCCCCGACCCGGGCGACTACGCCCCCGACCTGCTGGTCGGCGACTGGCCCCGCGACCTGCTCCCGGGCGTGCCCCGCGTCCGCCTCTCGACCTGGCTGGCCAAGCCCTACGCCGCCCACGTCTCCCGCGTGGCCATCCACGCCCCGGCCGGCCTGGAGGCCGCCCTCCCGCGCCTGGTCCTCGCCGCCCGCGACGCCGAGGTCCGCGTCTTCGGAACCCCTTCTTCTGTACGGCTCCCGCCCGCCCCCGACGCCATCACGCGGCGGATCCTGTCCAACAGCCACGGCAAGGTCGCCAACACCTGGCGCGAGGGCCTCGTCTCGGCGCTCGGCCTGACGAAGAACCAGGCCAGAGCCCGCATCCCCGAGTGGGCCGCAGCGACGGCGCTGGAACTGCCGATGCACCGCCTCGACCACCTCGCGACGGAGGTCGCCCGCAGCCTAGAGAGCGAGGATCCGGGCCTGGACGAAGCGTGAGGCCAGGTCGAGGGCGGCCAGCGGCTCGGCCAGGTCGGGCCTGGCGTCGCCGTCGGCCGACACCCAGCTCACCGACACGAAGTGGCCCATCGCCCTGACCATGGCGGTCCCGCCGTTCTCCGACGCCAGCGGCGTCAGGAACAGCTCCTCCTTGAACCGGTTCACGAAGGCGTCCGACGCGGCGACGTCGGCCAGGTTGAACACCGCCACCTGCCCCACCAGCTCAGGCCCCCGGAACAGCGCCCGGACGACCTGGGTGCACCCGTCGACGCCCGTTCCCACGGCCGCCGCGCAGTCGGCGCTCACGGTCACCGACTCCTTCTTCATCGCCCCGAGGGTGGCCGCGGGAAAGACCTCCTGCTCGGTCAGCGGCGCGGCGTCGACCTGCTGCCGCGCGATCGGCGCGTAGATGGCCGAACTGACCTCCGCCCGGACCGTCCCCGGCCGATGCCCGTCGTCGTCACCCCCGGCGCACGCCGTCAACACCACCGCCAGCAGCACCGGTAAGGCCACCACGCGCATCATCAGTCCCACCCTCACCTCGGATTCGACCCCCATCATGACGGGGATCGAGGCCCGGGCGGGCGCACATCTCACTCTCCGAACACTCCAGGTGGCGGAAACGGCTCACCCGGTCAGCCGGCGGGGACTCCGGTCACGGCGACGACGCGGCGGTAGACGACCTTCTCGGCCTCGCGGACGGCCAGGCTCAGGGTCACCATGTCGTCTTTGTCTTCAGGGGCGGCGCCGTCGGCGCGGCCGATCCAGACCAGGCCCGCGTAGTGGCCCATGGCGTGGCCGCTCGACTCGGTGAAGCCCGTCAGCGCGGGCTGGGCGCTCTGCAGGGGCAGCACCCAGCCGCCCCGGTAGAGGCTGCTCAGCTCCTTGACCAGTTCGTCGGCGGCGGTCGCCGACTCCAGATTGAAGAGGGTGTACTGGGCGACGTAGCGGCCGTCGGAGCTGGTGAACAGGGCGCGGGCGGCCTGGGTGCAGCCGGCGCCCTCGATCGCCTCGATCAGGGTGTCGCCCCAGACGGTGGTGGCGCAGTCGGCGTCGAGCTTGCGCTCGCCCAGCTTCAGGGTGATCTTCCCGGCCTTCAGGGTCTTGGTGTTGAAGACCTCTTCGACGGTCAGCGGCTTCGCGTCGGCGGCCCGGTCGGCGATCGGCGCGAACTGCTTCAGCGACGCCCACGCCCGGTAGTCGGACGGCCGGGCCTGGCCCAGCGGCGAACTCGACTGCAGCTCGGCCACGGGGTCGTCGTCGAACGCCTCGACCACGTAGACCAGCACGAACGCCATCACCAGGATGCCGACGACCGAGGCCAGCACCGCCAGGATCTTCTGCTGGAAGCCGGTGAGCCCCATCTCGGCCAGTTTCTCGCTGCCCCAGGGCTCCCCCGGCTCCGCACGGCGCTTGGCGCGGGCCTGCCTGGCGGGTTTCTGCTGGGACGGGGTCACAGACCGCTCGCCCCGATCAGCGAGCCCAGCCCCCAGGTCAGCCCGGCGGCGACCGCGCCGACCAGCAGCTGGCGCAGGCCGGTGAACCACCAGCTCCGCGCGGTCACCCGGGAGACCACCGCGCCCGCGCCGAACAGCGCGACCATGGACAGCACGGCCGACAGCCACAGGTGGGTGAACCCGGCCAGGTAGGGCACCAGCGGGATCACGGCGCCGACGGCGAAGGACAGGAACGACGACAGGGCGGCGGTCACCGGCGACGGCAGGTCGCCGGACTTCACGCCGAGCTCGTTGAGGGTGTGCACTTCGAGAGCCTGTTCGGGGTTGCGGGAGATCTGCCGGGCCACCTCGGCGGCCAGCTCGGGATCGAGGCCGCGCCGCTCGTAGAGGGCGGCCAGCTCGGCCTCCTCCTCTTCGGGGTGGACGGCCATCTCGCGGCGTTCGACCGCGATCTCGGCCTGGGCCAGCTCGCGCTGGCTCGCCACCGAGACGTATTCGCCACCGGCCATCGAGAACGCCCCCGCGGCCAGGCCCGCCACACCCGCGAGGGCGATCACGCGGGTGTCGGCCGTGCCGCCCGCCACACCGGCGATGAGCGCGACGTTCGACACCAGGCCGTCCATCGCGCCGAACACCGCCGGGCGCAGCCAGCCACCGTTGACGTCACGGTGGCTGTGGTGGGTGGGGAGTTCCGGGCCAGTGGCGCCGGTCATCTCTGACCGGCCTCCTCGGCCTTCTCCGTCTTGTCGCCAGTGTCTCCGTCGCCGGTGACCGGGTCGTCGGTGTCTTCGCCGGTCTGGCGGGCCTCGTTCTCGTGGTCGTCGGCCTGGTCGTGGAGGTGGGCCGGGTCGGCCTCCGCACCTTCCGACACGGGCGGGAGCTCACCGGCGGGGACGATGACCTCTTCGGTGGTCTTGTTCCTCATCAGCCAGAAGTAGGCCAGGGCCGCGAGGAACAGGACGATCGACGTCCACTGGTTGAGGCGCATGCCGAGGATGTCGTGGGCCGGGTCGGAGCGCATGCCCTCGATCCAGAAGCGGCCGAGGGTGTAGCCCATCACGTACAGGGCGAAGAGGCGGCCGTGGCGAAGCGTGAAACGCGAGCCGATGAGAAGGAGCAGGCCCGCCACCGCGAAGTTCCAGAGCGATTCGTAGAGGAACGTCGGGTGGTAGGTCAGCGCGCCGGGCACGGTGCCCGCGCGGCCGGGCTCGATCTCCAGGCACCACGAGTAGTCGCAGGGGCCGCCGAAGAGCTCCTGGTTGAAGTAGTTGCCCCACCGGCCGATGCCCTGGGCGATCAGGATGCCGGGCGCCAGGGTGTCGGCGATGGCCGTCACCGAGATGCCGCGGCGGCGGCAGGCGATCGCGACCCCGACACCGCCGAGCGCGACCGCGCCCCAGATGCCGAGGCCGCCCTTCCAGATGAAGAAGATGTGATACCACTCGTTCTCCGCGTCAGCCCCGAAGTAGAGCTGATAGTCGGTGATCACGTGGTAGAGCCGGCCACCGACCAGGCCGAACGGGACCGCCCAGACGGCCAGGTCGGTGATCGTGCCGGGCAGACCTCCGCGGGCACGCCAGCGGCGCTCGCCGAGCCAGACGGCGACGACGACGCCCAGCACGATGCAGAGCGCATAGGCCCGGATGGGAAGGGGTCCGAGATTCCAGACCCCCTGCGACGGGCTCGGGATCGAGGCGAGGGGCATGTCACAGGACGTTACCGCCTCCGAGGCGCACTCGCGCACGCTCGTCACCAATGAGCCCGTCTCAGGTTGATCACCCTGTCTTCAAGGGTTACTTGCCCGCCGCGAGCACGGCCTGACGCAGCTTCGCGGGGACGAACGCGACGTTCGAGTCGAGCTCCTTCCCGTTCAGTTTGAGCGCCGGGGTGCCCTCGATCTTCTCGGTCCGAATGATCTTGTCGGACTGGGTGAGCTGGGTCTGCGCGAACTTCTGGGAGGTCACGCACTTCTCCCAGTCGGGCGAGGTCACGCCCACCTCTTTGCCCCAGGCGACCAGATCGGTCAGCGGGAAGCCCTCGACGGTCTCCGACGGCTGCTCGGCGAAGAGCTTGTCGTGGAAGGCCGGCCACTGGGCCCCGTTGGTGATGCAGCGCGACGCCGCCCCGGCGCGGACCGAGTTGGACTTGGTCGGCTCCATCGAGAAGATCGTGATCGGGTGGAAGACGACCTTGGCCTTGCCCTCGGAGGCCAGGTTCTTGATCGTCGGGCCCGACGACTCTTCGAGCGCCTTGCAGGCCGGGCACTGGAAGTCTTCGTAGACGTCGAGCACCGGCCCGGTCACCCCCGCCTGGGCCATGGTCACCGATCCGTCGGCGTTGACCGTGGTCGGCGCGAGCTTCGCGGCCGCCGTCTGCTGCTCGGCGGTGTCGCGGGCGGCGGCGTACCAGGCGCCGCCGCCGATGGCGAGGACCGCGATCGTGCCGATGGTGACCATCGTGGCCAGGCGGCGATGGCGGTCTTTCCTGCGGTCGGCGTTCCGCTGCTGCGCGATCCGCTCGCGGGCGGTCGCCTCGCGGGCACCTTTGCCCATCAGTGGTTCTCCTTCACTTCTTCCTGGTGATCACTGGCCCCGGGCTCGTGATCGCCGGCCTCCTCTTCGGCGTAGGGGCGGGGGGCCAGCCCCAGGGGCGTGTCGAGCGCGAGCCGGCCGGGCGTGAACCAGGCGATCCAGCCCGCCAGCACCACCAGCCCGAAGTCACGCACCAGTTCCCAGAAGTACGAGGGCTCCTGCCCCTCGGCGAGCGGTCCGCCGCCGCCGAAGCAGCCGCAGTCGATGCGCAGCCCCCGCGCCCACGCCGAGGCGATGCCGATGACGAAGGCGACCATGAGCAGCCCCGCGCCGACCGCCGACAGGCGGGTGAGCAGGCCAAGGACAAGGAGCACTCCGACGACGATCTCCAGCACGGGCAGGCCGTATCCGACGGCCGTGGCGATCCGGTCCGGCAAGAGTTCGTAGGCGCGCACGGCCTGCACCGACAGAGCGGGGGCGCCGACCTTCAGCCACCCCGCGACGATGAGCACGCCTGCGAGCACGAGCCGGGCGACGGTCGTCACCCAGGGTACAGCTACAGATGCACTGAGTGACGAACTCGGGCCGCGACGATGCGATGACACGCAGACTCCTCTGAGGTCCCGGGGCCGCCGGTACGGCCACCGACACGGAACCTATTGGAGTCCACCCCACCATGACCTCGATAAACACCCGGTAAGCCGAAACGTGGGGTCGGGTATGGGCAGGGTCGCCCAGGTAAATCCCCGGTGGGGAAGAGACGGCTACGGCACGCAGACCGTCGGGTCGACGATTTCGATCCCGATCGCGGGCTCCACGCCCGGCTTGGAGTCCTGCCAAGGCGGAACCGGGTCCGTCGAAGGTGCGAGCCACTCCGCCGTCTCTGCCCGGATCTCCTCGTAGGCCGCCTCGGACACCGCGGCGCGCTCGGCGTCGGTGAGAGGACGCACCCGGCAGGTCGGACCGGCGGTGGTGAAAGCAAGCCCGGCCACCAGCGCCACGACCAGCAGGCGAGCCGCGTTCCGCCACTTCATCGCACATGCCCCCAAAACGGGATGGACCGGAAAGCCGAACGGCCGGCACCTCTTGGGTGACCGGCCGTGTGGCTGCGTACAGGAAGAACTAGCGGCGGACGCCCTCCGCCAGTTCCGCGGAGAGTTCGCGGATCGAGGCGAGGCCCTCCTTCTCGCTCGGCGCGTCGAGGAGGCGGCGGATGAAGGCCGAACCCACGATCACGCCGTCGGCGTAGGCGGCGACCTCGGCGGCCTGGGCGCCGGTGCCGACGCCGAGGCCCACGCAGACCGGGACCTTGGCGTGGGGGCGGGTGCGTTCGACCAGGCCCTTCGCCGCGGCGCCGACCGAGGAGCGGGCGCCGGTGACGCCCATGAGCGAGGCGGCGTAGACGAAGCCGGTGCAGCACTCCGCGACGATGCCGATGCGCTCTTCTGTCGAGCTCGGGGCGACCAGGAAGACCGTGTCGATGCCGGCCGAGGCGCTGGCCTCGCGCCAGGGGCCGGCCTCTTCGGGCGTGAGGTCGGGCGTGATGGTGCCCACTCCCCCGGCGTTGGCCAGGTCACGCGCGAAACGGTCGGCGCCGTAGCGGTCGATCGGGTTCCAGTAGGTCATGACGAGGGTCGCCGCGCCCGACTTGGCCACGCCCTCGACCGTGCGCATCACGTCGGCGATGCGGGTGCCGTTCTCCAGGGCTCGGTGGACGGCGTCCTGGATGGTCGGGCCGTCCATCAGCGGGTCGGAGTAGGGCAGGCCGATCTCGATCACGTCGCAGCCGGACTCGACCAGGGCGGTCGCGGCGGCGATGGCGCCGTCGATCGTGGGAAAGCCGGCGGGCAGGTAGCCCACCAGCGCTGCGCGGTTCTCCGCGCGGGCCTTCTCGAAGACCGTGGCAAGTGTCGTCATGGCTGGCTTCCGGCTACAGGTTGAAGTATTTCATCGCGGTCCCCATGTCCTTGTCGCCTCGACCGGACAGGTTGACCAGGATGGTGGCGTCGGGGCCGAGCTCACGGCCCAGCTTGAGCGCGCCGGCCAGGGCGTGGGACGACTCGATCGCCGGGATGATGCCCTCGGTGCGGGCGAGCAGGGCGAAGGCCTCCATCGCCTCGGCGTCGGTGATGCCGTGGTAGGTGGCCCGGCCGCTGTCCTTGAGCCAGGCGTGCTCGGGGCCGACGCCCGGGTAGTCGAGACCGGCCGAGATCGAGTGGGACTCGATCGTCTGGCCCTCGTCGTCTTGCAGGACGTAGGTGCGCGAGCCGTGCAGGACGCCGATCGAACCCGCCGTCAGCGTGAGCGCGTGTTCGCCCGTCTCCAGGCCCCGGCCCCCGGCCTCGTAGCCGTGGAGCGCGACGCCCTCGTCGCCGATGAAGGCGTGCATGATGCCGATGGCGTTGGAGCCGCCGCCGACCGCCGCGCACACCGCGTCGGGCAGCTTGCCGGTCAGCTCCAGCATCTGGCGGCGGGCCTCGACGCCGATGATGCGGGCGAAGTCGCGGACGATGCCCGGGAACGGGTAGGGCCCTGCGACGGTGCCGAACAGGTAGTGGGTGCTGTCGACGTTGGTGACCCAGTCGCGGAACGCCTCGTTGATGGCGTCTTTCAGGGTCTGGCTGCCGTTGGTGACGGGCACGACCGTGGCGCCGAGCAGTTTCATGCGGGCGACGTTGAGCGCCTGGCGCTCGCAGTCGACGGCGCCCATGTAGATGACGCACTCGAGACCCATCAGGGCGGCGGCGGTCGCGGTGGCGACGCCGTGCTGGCCCGCGCCGGTCTCGGCGATGACGCGCTTCTTGCCGAGCCGCTTGGTCAGCAGGGCCTGGCCGAGCACGTTGTTGATCTTGTGGGCGCCCGTGTGGGTGAGGTCTTCACGCTTCAGGATGAGCCGGGCGCCGCCCGCCTGCTCGGCGAACCGGGGCACCTCGGTGAGCGTCGTGGGACGGCCGGCGTAGGTGCGCAGCAGGAAGTCGAACTCACGGATGAATTCGAGGTCGTTGCGGGCCTTCTCGTATTCGGCGGCCACCTCGTCGAGGGCCGGGATCAGCGCTTCGGGCACATAGCGCCCGCCGAACACGCCGAACTTGCCCCGCTCGCTCACGTCGCCGGACGAACCGGCGCCGGCGAAGTCGGCGGGGGTGATGAGGGTGCCCTCAGAGATGGACATGGACGAATCTCCGGTCACGACTGCCGTTCTTGGCGGGACGAAGGATGGGCGCCCGCGGTGACCAGGTCGTTCACCGCCGAACGCGGGTCTTTTCCGGTGACCAGGCTCTCGCCGACCAGCACGGCGTCGGCGCCGGCGCGGGCGTAGGCGAGCAGGTCGTGCGGGCCGCGCACGCCCGACTCGGCGATCCGGACGATGCCCTCGGGCACCTTCGGGGCGAGCCTGGCGAACACCTCGCGGTCGACCTCGAGAGTGCGCAGGTCGCGGGCGTTGATGCCGATGAGCTTGGCGCCGGCGTCGACCGCGCGCTCCAGCTCCTCCTCGGTGTGGACCTCGACCAGCGGGACCAGGCCGATCGACTCGGACCGCTCGATGAGCGAGACGAGGGCGTTCTGGTCGAGCGACACGACCATCAGCAGGGCCAGGTCGGCGCCGTAGGCGCGGGCCTCCCAGAGCTGGTAGGCGGTGACGATGAAGTCTTTGCGCAGGATCGGGATGTCGACCGCCGCGCGGACCGCCGCGAGGTCGTCGAGGCTGCCGCCGAAGCGCCGGCGTTCGGTCAGAACGCTGATGACGTGGGCGCCACCGGCCTCGTAGTCGGCGGCGAGCGCGGCCGGGTCGGCGATGGCCGCCAGCGCGCCCTTGGACGGGCTCGACCGCTTGACCTCGGCGATGACCGAGACGCGGTCGGCCTTCAGGGCCCCGAAGACGTCGCGCGGAGTGGGTGCGCGCCGGGCGCGTTCCTTGAGCTCATCGATCGACACGGCCTTCTGCCGCTCGGCCAGGTCTTCGCGGACGCCCTCGAGAATGTCGTCGAGAACCGTCATCGGACCTCACCGCCCTTGCTGGCTCGTTCGCTCACGTGCTCCGGATCCCTCCAGGTCGACTGCGTCCCCCGATGGTATCGGCCTTGCCGACGTCGGCCCGCCATCGGGTGCCGGTCACGGCGCCAGAAAAGCGCCGTAAGGCGTATTGCGTACAACCCCGAACAACAAGGCCAGCGCGGCGAACGACCAGACGACCACGGGAGCCGTCAGGCGGGTGCGCAGCGGCACCCCCCGCCAGGCGGACGCGATCCACTTCGCCCACAGGTACACCAGGAAAGGGGCGACTGCAACGAACAGCGGGTTGAACGACAACGCGCCGCCGACGTCGAGCCGGGTCAGCGCGTGGACCGCCCGCAGCCCGCCGCACCCCGGGCAGTAGAGCCCGCTGACCAGCAGGAACGGGCACACCGGATAGTGACCGGGCCGCGAGGGGTCGACCAGCGCGACGAACGCGGTCGCCGCCGCGAGCAGGCCGCCGACGGCGGCCGGGACCGCGACGGCGCCGGTTCTGGAGCTCATCGCCCCAAGGTAGTACGAGTCAGTACGAGGGGACCGACGAGAAGAGGTCGTCGGGGATCGTGTTGCCGTAGTCGGTGCTCTCGGCGATGCCGACCATGGCCAGCATGAAGGCGCCGAACGCCAGCCAGAGGATGACCCACAGGGCGATGGTGATGTAGGAGATCACCAGGCCCGCGACCGCCATGCCGTGGCCCTCTTCGCCGCTGGTCTTGATGCGGCTGATCGCGATGTGGCCGAAGATCACGCCCAGGACGGCGGTGACGCCGCAGAGCACGAGGCCGATCAGGCCCATCACGAGCGAGGCGACCGCCATGCCGTTGGTGGGCCGGGTGGCGGCGTAGCCGTAGCCGGGCTGCGCGTAGCCGGCGTCGTAGCCGGGCTGCTGGTATTGCTGGTAACCCTGGCCGTAGCCGTAGTCCTGCCCGTAGCCGCCGCCGGCGGGCTGGGTGTCCTTCGTGCCGTAGCCCGGCTGGCCGTAAGTGGGCTGCTGGGGATAGCCGCCCTGGCCGTAGTCCGGCTGCTGACCGTAACCCGGGTAGTTGTTGCCCGGGTCCCCCGTGTCGCCGGGCTGGTTCCCGTAAGTCATGCGACGACTGTAGCGACGGGGGCCGACATCCCCATCAAATCGGGGCAACCTGAGGACAAGTTGTAATCAGGTGGGATCGTCGCCGCGATCGATGGCGTCCCACATCGACCGCTCGGTCGGTGGTCTGTCATGATCGGGCCGGTCGTAGCGGGACGACAGGCCCGGCCAGCGCCCCCCGGCCACGGCCGCCCACAGGCCGCCCGCGAGCAGCAGCACCCCGCCCAGCGCGGTGAGCCACGGCCAGACGGTGACCTGCACGGCCGCCCCGGTCAGGTCGGCGCTCTCCAGCAGCAGGACGTCGTCGAACACCCGCATCATCGCGATGACGACGGTGGCCCCGCAGATCGCGACCAGCGCCCCGATCACCTGCCGCCAGACGCCCTTGGCCGCCAGCACGGCCACACACCCGGCCAGCGCCGCCAGCACGACCGGCGTGATCACCGGCGCGACCTGCGACCCGGGCACGTCGTGGATCGCCTCCGGATTGGTCAGCCCGGTGGGCGCGAGCAGCTGCGCCCAGACGCGGGTGCCCGCGAACAGCGCGAGCGCCCCGCCGGCCGCGCAGACGACCAGCCAGGCGTAGACCGCGCGGCGGCTCATGAACCCTCGATCACCGGAAGCACGTCGTCATCGAAGCAGGTGCGGGTGCCGGTGTGGCAGGCGGGGCCACGCTGGTCGACCTTGAGCAGGATCGTGTCGCCGTCGCAGTCGAGCGCGACGTGCTTGACGAACTGGGCGTTCCCCGAGGTCTCGCCCTTGACCCAGTATTGACCCCGGCTGCGCGACCAGTAGGTGGCCCGGCCGGTGGTGAGGGTGCGGTGGAGCGCCTCGTCGTCCATCCAGGCGAGCATCAGCACCTCGCCGGTGTCGTGTTGCTGGACGACGGCGGGCACCAGCCCGTCGCCGGTCCGCTTGAGCCGGTCTGCGATCTTCGGGTCCAGGGACATGCGCCCCATTCTGCCGCAGTGACCAGTAAGAACAGGCCTAGCTACGGGTCGCGGTGGCCCACGATGCGTGGAGGTCGGCGTAGACGCCCGGCTCGCCGACCAGTTCGGCGTGGGGGCCGCGCTGGACGATCTCGCCCCGGTCGAAGACGATCACCTCGTCGGCCGCCTCCGCCGTGGACAGGCGGTGGGCGATCGAGACGGCGGTGCGGCCCCGGGTGACGCCGTCGAGGGCGCGGGCGATGCGGACCTCCGTCGCGGGGTCGACGGCCGAGGTGGCCTCGTCGAGCAGGAGCAGGTCGGGGTCGGCCAGGTAGGCCCGCGCCAGGGCGACGAGCTGGCGTTCGCCCGCCGACAGCGACTCGCCGCGCTGGCCGACCGCCGTGTTCAGGCCGCCCGGCAGCCCTTCGAGCCAGTCGGCCAGGCCGAGCTCGGACAGGGCCTCGGCGATCTCGCCGTCGGTGGCGGTGGGACGGCCGAAGCGGATGTTCTCGGCCAGGGTCGAGTCGAAGAGGAACCCGTCCTGCGGGACCATCACGATGCGCTCGCGCAGTGAGGCGAAGCGGATGTCGCGCAGGTCGACGCCGTCGATCGCGACGCGGCCCTCGACCGGATCCATCAGGCGGGTGAGCAGCTTGGCGAAGGTGGTCTTGCCCGAGCCGGTCTCGCCGACCACGGCCACCCGGCGGCGGGGCGGGATGACGACGTTGACCTCGCGCAGCACGGGCGGGCCGCCGGGGTAGGCGTAGCCCACGTCTTCGAACGCCACCGTGATCGGGCCGCGCGGCTGGGTGACGCCTTCTTCGCCCGGGTCGGCGACGTCGGCCGGGGTGTCGAGCACGCCGAGCACGCGGCGCCAGCCGGCGATGGCGTTCTGCGCCTCGTTGAGCATCTCGGTCGCCATCTGGAGCGGCGCGACGAACAGGGTGATGAGGAACAGGAACGCGATCAGGCGGCCGTCGGTGATCGAGCCGTCGACCCCGAGCAGCACGCCGACGACGACCACGGCGGCGATCGCGACCGAGGCGACCAGCTCGGTGGTCGGGAACGTGAGGCCGATGATCTTCTGGGCCCGGGTCTGCGCGGCCCGCTGGGCGTCGATGGCGGCGTCGATGCGGGCGCCGGTGCGCTCCTCGGAGCCGTGGGCGCGGATGACCGCGCTGCCGACGACCGACTCGCTGATCGCGGCGAGGGTGTCGCCGGTGCGCTCGCGGATCGTCAGGTAGTTGCGGGCCACGATGCGCTGGAACCTCGGCAGCACGAACGACAGCGGCAGGAACAGCGCCACGACGAGCAGGGTGAGCTGCCAGGAGTAGAAGGCCATCACCACGGTCGCCACTCCGAGCTGGCCGACCGCGACGATGATCCACACGCCGCCCGACTGCATGAAGGTGCTGATCTGGTCGACGTCCCCGGTCACCCGGGAGACCAGCGAGCCCCGGCGCTCGGTGTTCTGGGTCAGCACCGACAGGTCGTGGACGTGGCGGAACGCCTTGCCGCGCAGCGTCGCCAGGCCCGCCTCGGTGGCCCGGATGAGCCGCACGTTCATCAGGTAGCTCGACAGCGCGGTCAGCAGGACCGCCGCCGCGCAGAGCAGCACGGCGTCGCGGATGAACGCCAGATCGGGAGCGCCGATCTTGATACCGCCGTTGTCGATCACCTGCTGGATGGCGATCGGGACGATCACCTTCCCTGCGGTGGCCACCACGGCCAGCAGCAGGGTGACGGTCAGGCCGCGCCGGAACTCGGGCGAGAGCCGCATGCCGTCGCGGACGGTCTGGACCGCACCGCGCTCGACCGTCTGGAGACTTTGCGTGGTCACGGGGCGACGATCTCCTCTTCGAGGGCCGAGTGCTCGGCCTCCTGGCGTTCGTAGGCCGTCACGAGATCGCGGTATCCGGCGCAGCGGGCCAGCAGGATCTCGTGGGGGCCGTGGTCGGCGACGGTGCCGTTCTCGAGGTAGACGACGTCGTCGGCCAGGGAGATCGTGGCCATGCGGTAGGCGATCACGATGACGGTGGCATGTTGGTCGCGCAGGCCGAACAGGATGCGCTTCTCGACCTGGGGGTCGACGCTGGAGGTGGCGTCGTCGAGGATCAGCAGCCGCGGCTCCTGGGCCAGCGCCCGCGCCAGGGCCAGCCGCTGACGCTGGCCGCCCGACAGGGTGGTGCCGCGCTCGCCGACCTTGGTGTCGAGGGCGGCGGGCAGCGCGCTGACGAACCCGTCGGCCTGGGCCAGCCGCAGCGCCGCCCACACCTTCTCGTCGGGGACGTCGGCGCCGAGCGTGATGTTGCCCCGGACGGTGTCGTCGAACAGGAACGTCTGCTGCGGAACGAGCGAGACCGCGCCGCTCACGCCGTGGCGGGCGACCTCGCGCAGGTCGACGCCGTCGAGCGCGACCACGCCCTCGTCGGGGTCGACCAGGCGGGCCAGCAGCTGGGTCAGGGTGGACTTGCCCGAGCCGGTGGGCCCGACCAGGGCGACCGTGCGGCCCGGTTCGACGGTGAAGCCGACGTCGCGCAGCACCGGCACGCCCGGCTCGTAGGCGAAGGAGACGTCGGTGACGGCCAGCTCCGCAGGTCGGTCGGCCGGCAGGGAGGCGGAGCCGTACACCATCGAGCCCTCCGCCTGGAGCACTTCCTGCACCCGGGTCCAGCCCACGACGGAGCGGGGCAGTTCACCCAGCACCCACCCGAGCGCCCGCACGGGGAAGGACAGCAGCGTGAACAGGTAGGACACCTGGATCAGCTCACCGGCGGTGACGTCGCCGGAGGAGAGCCGGTAGGAGCCGAACAGCAGCACGGCGAGCACCCCGAGCGTCGGCAGCGCCTCCAGCAGCGGATCGAACAGGCCGCGCACCCGCCCGGCCGCGATGTTGGCGTCGCGCAGCGCCTCGGCGCGGGCCCGGAACCGGACCGCCTCGGCGTCTTCGCGGCCGAGGGTCTTGATCACGAGCGCGCCGTCGAAGCTCTCGTGGGCGACCTCGGACACCGCCGCCCGCAACTCCTGCGCCCGCGTCGCCAGCGGGGACAGCCGCCGCTGGTAGACCAGGTTGAGCAGGGCGATCGCCGGAAAGATCAGGAAGCCGACCACGGCCAGCACCGGATCGGTCAGCACGATCGCCACCGCCGCCGCCACCAGCATGACCACCACGCCGACCGCCATCGGCAGCGGCGCGAGCGGCCCCCACGCGGCCTCGGCGTCGGAACTGGCGTTGGAGAGCAGCTGCCCGGTCGGATGACGGTGGTGCCACGACAGCGGCAGCCGCAGGAACTGCCGCCCCAGCGACCGCCGGACATGCGCCTGCATGCGGTATTGGTGGATGCCCGCCATGATGCGCCGGCCCATGATCCCGAGCGCCTTGAACACCGCGACCCCGACGATCAGCGCCGCCGCCAGCCACAGAGTGCCCGCGACGGCCTGGTTCTCACGGAAGGCGGGCAGGATCGCGTTGGTCGTCGCCCAGCCGAGCGCCCACGACGACAGCACGGTCGTGACGCCGTAGAGGGCGCTCGCCAGCACCGCCCCCGTGAAGATCTTCGGCTCGGTCTTGATGGCGTGGCCGATGACGCGGAACCCCTTGCGCATGACCGCGGTTGAGACCTTTTCGGGCACTCGGGGTGTCCTTCCGTTTGCAGCGACGTTCAAGCCCTGACCTTACGCAGCCCGACCGACAGTCCGGATCGGGCCAAGGTCTGACCAAGGGATGGGGCCATAGGCTGAGGCCCAGAGGAGGAAATCGCGGCGATCACCGCTCTTATTCCCGCGACCGGGATGCTTAGGGTTGGACCATGAGCTACGCCCGCGCGGAACGTGCCGCCATCACCGACCTCCTCGACGACCTGGGCCCCTTCGCCCCCACCCTGTGCGAGGGTTGGGAGACCGCCGACCTCGCCGCCCACCTGGTCGTCCGCGAGCGCCGCATCGACGCCGCCGCCGGAATCGCGGTGAAGTTCCTGGCGCCCTACACGCAGAACGTGCAGGCGCAGGTCCGGGCCCGGCCGTATGCGGAACTGGTCAACGAGGTGCGGCAGGGCCCGCCCCGCTGGACCCCCTACGGGCTGATCCCCGGCCTCGACTCGGCGGTGAACACGATCGAGTTCTTCATCCACCACGAGGATGTGCGGCGGGCGCAGGCGGGGTGGGAACCGCGCGAACTGCCCGCCGACCTGGACGACCTGCTGTGGAAGCGGGTGGCGGCCGGGGGGCGCGTGTTCTTCCGGAAGTCTCCTGTCGGGGTGGTGCTGCGGCGGGCGGGGACGGGGCAGAAGTCGGGGGCCAAGATGTCCGAGCCCGCTGTGGTGGTGACGGGACCTTCGCAGGAGCTGCTGCTGTTCGCGTTCGGGCGCCAGGACCATGCGCGGGTGTCGCTCGACGGGGATGCGGCGGCGGTCGAGAAGCTCATGGGCGCCCGTCTGGGCATGTGAGACGTCAGTCCCAGGCTTCTTCTTCCGTTACGGCTCCCGCCTGGCCGGCACCGCCCACCGTCTCCGGCCCCGCACTGCAACCGGCGCCAGCCGGGCGCTCCCGGTTCGCCCGGCGACGCGGCGGCTGGTCAGAGGAGTAAAGCGAGAATGGCTTCCCCTGCTTCGTGGTCGCGTTGAGTTGCGAGCGCCGGGGTGGTGGCGGCGCGGATGCCTGCTGTGATCTTCTGCTTCGCGGCGTGGAGGACGCGGTCGGTGGTCTCTGTTCGCTGGTAGGTCTGGGGGTCGTGGGCGAAGGCCAGGGCCGCTGACGAGAGCAGGGTGCGGACGTTCGATCTGGCGTCAGGGGCCATGCGAAGGAGGAGGGCCTTCGACTGGCGGGCGGCGAGGCCGGGGTCGAAGGTGAGGATCTCGTCGAGGCGGTGGCCGTTCAGTTCCGGGTAGGGGCCTGCGACCAGGGCCGATGCGATCTTTCCCTCTTCTGTTGTGGCGTCCTCGTTCAGGACTGCTCTGACCACGTTGAGGCGGGTTTCCGGGGGTGGATACGCTCCTGCGCCCGTGCCGCCCGAGCCGGTGTCGAGGAAGTCGGACAGGGCGCTCAGGTAGCCGGGGCCGGTGGCGAGAGTGGCGTACACGTCGGCGAAGACTTCGCCCAGCCATCTGGTCCAGTTCGGGGCTGATCCGGCGATCAGCCGGTGGAGCGTCGGGGTGAGGTTGAGGTCGGTCTCGGCCAGGTGGCCTACCTCGTGGGCGATGACCAGGGCGTCGGGGAGGTGGCGGAGGTGGAACCACGGGACGCCGATGACCGGGACCGGGAGGCGTTCGACGACCCGGCGGAGGGTGCCCTGGGGTTTCGCGGTGAGTTCGGTGGCGTAGTCGGCGCCTCTCGCGATGGAGAAGGGCTCTGCCGACGGGCCCAGGAAGACGAGCGGGGGTTCCTTCAACAGCGGGGCGTACTTCCGGACCGGCTCGTAGCACTCCCAGGCCAGTTCGTCGGCGACGGTGAGGTAGCCGGCGAAGACGTCGGCCAGGCGGAGGGTGAACTTGGCGCGGAAGTAGTCGAGGACGTCGTGGGTGCGGATCAGGAGCCGTTCCGTTTCCATCCACGGCACCTGCGCGTCGGCGCTGGTGGTGAGGTGGTCGACGGCGACCTGGAGGGCCGCGGTGACGGCCGCGATCTGGGTGTGGTGCTTCTCCAGGCGGGCGCCGGGGGCGGAGAGGTCTCGCCAGGCTTGGAGTTCGGCGGCCAGGCCTGTGATCTTGGCGTGGAGCTCGACGCGGCGGCGTTCCGTCATCGGGGGCCGAACCTGGGCATGTCAGGCGGGCGGACGTTCGAGAACAGCGCGGTGGCGGCGAAGGCGTAGGCGTCGTCCTCCGAGTCGATCGCGTGACTCTGGATCCGCTGCCACAGGTCGGGTGTCGTCGACCCGGCCGCCACGGAGAACGCGACATCGGTGACGACCGCCGAGCGGGTCAGACCGGGCGCGGGACCGATGGCCAGCACCGTGATGGGATAGGGCACCCGCACGAGATCCTGGGCGAACCGGTTGCGCAGTTCGAGCTGCCGGTGATGTTCCGCCCGGTTCTCCGAGGCCAGGATGTCCAGCACGATGAGGGGCGAGGAGAAGCGGAGCCGGCGGAACGCCGCGTGCAGGGTGGAGGCATCGATCCAGTCGTTGACGCCGAGGAAGGTGAGCGCGGGGACTCCGTGGGAGACGTCCATGACCCCGGCGAGGTGCAGCACCGACGGATCCACTTCGCCGAGCGATGCCAGCGGACTCCGCGTCTCAACCCGGATATCGCGATTTCTATAGATTTCGGCGACCTTGAGGGAGCCCGGTACTCCACGCATCCGAGCCGCCGTGGCCGGATCGGGCTGCACGATGTGGACAGGGCGCAGCCACAGGACCGGAGGGTCCGCCGCGAGGAGATCACGGGGCGTCCGGTACACACACCGGACCCGGGGATGGCGACCCATCGCCTCGCCGTCCCAGCCGAGCAGCTCCCACGGCTCAGGGCCCGGACCGGCCTCGCCGGTCAGCCGCACGTCGACGGCTTCCCGGGTCGCCGCCAAGCGTGCGGTCAGCCCGGGAAGCTCCCGCGCGCCCATGACGAATCCGGCATGGGCGCCGACCCAGTTCTCGGTGCGGGAGGGCGTGAGATCGTCCAGGACGACGACGATCTCCCCCTCCGGAGCCGGCCATCGCGCCTCGAAGACCCTCGCCGTCTGATCGGCCTTCTCCGTCTGGCCCAGCTCGCGCCACACCCCACCGGCCGCCTCCAGGAAGTCCCGGTCCGACCCGGCCAGCTCGGCGCGCGCCTCCCAGAGCAGCCCGTGCCAGTAGAGGGGGCGGTCACCGATCAGGGCCTGGGCCCGGTCGAGCCGATCGGAGGTCTTCCACTCAGGGTCGACGGACATCCGGCGCCGGGCGAGTTCGACCAGGAATGCGCCCCGGAGATCCGGGCCTCCGTTGATCTCCAGCGGCTCCTGTTCGTCGGAGGTCGCGGGGCCGAGCCGGTTCCGGGCGCGGATCCAGTCGAGCCACGCCACGCCTTCGGGGTTCGCGAGCCACGACACCGCGTCATCGAGCAGCCGCCCGGCCTCGTCGGCACGCCCGGCCAGCCGCGCCACCTCGGCCGCGATGACATCCAGGTGGGCCCGGTCCCCCGGCTTCATCTGGGCCCGGGCGGTCAGCCAGGATTCGAGGGCGATGTCGGACAGGTCGACGGGGATCGTGCACTTCCGCAGCCCGGCCAGTGATTCCAGGAGCAGCCCGAGCTCCTCGATATCCGTGACAAGGGAGATCAGGAGCCCTCGCTCGGGCAGATCGGCCTGGAGTCCGGCCACGGCCGCCTTCACCCGGGACACCGGGTCAGACGCCTCATATTTCAGGACATGTGCGATGGCATGCGCTGCTTCCAGCCGTCCCTGGGCGAGTGCCAGGTCCACCTGTAGCGGATCCGCCTCCGCATGTTCGCTGAGCGCTCGTTCGGCGGCGTTCAGGTCCCCGGCCACTTCAAGATGGATCCTCGCCGTCTCCCTGGCCAGGGTCGCCCTGACCGAGTCGAGGGTGGCGGTGCGGCGGGCGTGGGTGAGGGTATCGAGGGCGGCGTCGTACTCCATCAGGTCGCCGAGGGCTCGGGCCATCATGATCGCCGAAAGTGCGTGGTCGGTCGCGATGCGGCCGGTGAGCAGGCGGATGGCCGCCGCCGGGCGGCGCAGGGTGATCAGGGCCTCGGCCTCGACGAGCAGCCTGTCACGCTCGTCACCCTGGGCGATCTCCACAGGTCCCTGCGCCTGACCGGGCACGGACACCATGGTGAGGGCGCTTTCCGGCTGGCCGTACTGGAGCAGCAGGCGCCCCAGCCCGGCCACGTCTCCCGCCTCGGTCAGATAGCGGACCGCGTCGTCGAGGGGACCACCGTTGACGGTCAGGATCAGGCCGAGTCGCATGGCCACGAACTGGGCCACCTCGCGGTCGTCACGTTCGTCGGCGTTGCGGTAGGCCTCCTCCACGTACCGCAGGTCCCGCGATGCAGCGCGGACCATGTCGACGGCCACGGCGACGTCGCGGTCGGAGTCGTCGTCGATCGCGTCGAGTTCCTCTTGGGCCTCTTCGTCGAGGTCTCGTGCCTGGAGGACCGCGGCCGTCAGCGCGCGGTGCATGGCCGACGGCTCGCCCAGCAGCGCCGCAGCCGCGAGGGCGCTCTCCGCCCGGTTCCAGTGCGCACCCGCCGCGCCGGGCTCACGGTCGCGCCGGGCCGCCTCGATCGCGGCGCGGGACTGCTCGATGTAGGCCGCGTAGCGCACGTCGGAGTCGGTCGCGTAGATCAGCAGGTCGTCGGCCAACTCTCCGGCCCGGTCGACGTGGCCGGTGTTCCAGGCTTCGGTGATCAAGCTCCGCCACAGGCTCAGCGCCGCCCTCCCCCGGTGCTGGAACGCGTGGTAGACCGCCTCGGCCGACAGGCCCCGCCGCGTGTAGTGGGCCTCGGCCGCCTCGTGCAGCACGGTGAAGATCGGTTGGGCGCGCAGCAGGTCACGCACCGGATCGCGGAGGTTCTCGTGGAAGACCAGGCGCCCGTCCTCGGTCGCCTGGACCCAGGAGGTCGCCCCGGCGTAGGTGGTCAGCTCCTCCCAGAGGGCCGCCACGTCAGGTGGTGGCGGGCCGGGGAGGAAGATCTTGGTCTTGCGGTCGGGCCGGGCGTCTTCGGCCGGGTCGTCGTAGACCTTGTCGTCGCGTAACCCCGCCTCCAGGTGCGGCCACAGCACCTCGGCGACGAACTCCGCGTCCAGGTGGCGGGGCAGCACCGCGTAGCGCAGCAGCCAGCGGAGCCGGTCGTCCGGAATGCGTTCCAGGATGCGTTCGAGGCAGTAGAGGAGGGCCGGCTCGCGGGCCTCGTCGACCTCGGCGGCGGTCAGATCGGGGTTGGCCTCGGCGAGGTCGCCGTACATGGCGAGGGCGAAGGGCAGGCCGCCGGAGCGGCGGACCATGGCGGCGGTCAGGTCGGGGCGGGTGACGCCCCGGCGTTCCAGGTAACGGGCGGCGAGGTCGTCGTCGAACGGGGTGACCTCGGCGGTCGTCGCCTCGGGGAAGGTCTCGGCGAAGCCGGGGAGGCGGTCGCGGAGGTCGTACCGGCCCGCGAGGACGACCCGCCCGGACAGGCGCGCGAGCGTCTCGACGAACGGACGCGGGTCGGCGGCGGGTCTGAGCACGAGCTCTTCGAGGGTGTCGAAGACGATCACGTGGTCGGGCAGGGCGGTGGCGAAGAAGCGTTCGGTCACGTCGGCGCCGTCGGCGGTCGCGGCGGCGACCTCGGAGAGGAGCGCGGTGTCGGGCACGGCGGTCCGGCTGAGCACCCGCCGGTATCTGTCGTGGTCGCGCAGCAGGTCGGAGAAGGGTTCACCGCGGACCTGCGGCGAGAGCTGCGCGGCGATCTCCAGCAGCACCAGCCACGGGTGGCGGACCGCGTTGACCGGGTCGATCGCGTCGAGGTCGATGCGGGCGCACGGCAGGTGCGGCCACTGGGTCACGCCCCAGCGCGCGGTGAGCCACCGCAGGACCATCGTCTTGCCCATGCCGCCGGGTCCGTGCAGGTGGACGACCTTGGCGTCGCCGGTCAGCGCCCGCTCCAGGTCGTCGCGGCGCAGGTAGCGGCCGGTCTGGCGGTATTCGGTGGCGTGGGCGGTGCGGGCGGCGAGCCGGGCCTGGTAGGCGGCGCGCGTTCCCGCCACCTCGGGGCTGAGGCCGATGAGGTCGTCGGCGGTCAGGACGTCGAGCAGGTCCCGGCAGCCGACGAGATCGAACCGGGCGTCGGCGCGTTCGTACAGGATCCAGAAGGTGGCGACGGCCCGGCCGGGGTCGGCGAGCACGAGCAGGCGCAGCCGCTCCAGCTCGTCGTGGACCTCGGCACTGATCAGCCCGGCGGTCCGGCGCATGGCGTCGGGGACGCCGTAGACGGCGGTGTACGCCTCGTCGATCCACCATCGGGCCCACGCGGTCTCCCGCAGCGCGGGGTCGAGCCGGTAGCGCCGCGAACCGGGCAGCCGGGTGATGCGCCCGGTCGCGACCATCTCGGCCAGCGGGGGGCCGTCGCCGCGGAGGGCCGCGTCGTAGAGGTCCTCGTCGAAGCGGGTGGGGAGCGCGCAGCGCATCAGCACACCGCGCACGTCGAGCGGCAGCGCGCCGAACAGCAGGGTCGCGAGGTCGTTCTGGCGTTCGGCGATCGTGTTCCGCTGCTGGAGCAGCCGCACCGCGACGCCGGGCCGCGGAAGCGGCAGGGATCGCGCGGTCTGAACGAGGTAGCCGCGGCATTCGTCCCGGAGCGCGACGAAGAAAGGATCCGGCGGAGACCCGGCGTCCTGCGCCCGCAACGACTCCTCGACCCTCGCGATGACCGGTGAGTGGGCGAGGTCCTCGGGGAGGAAGGCCGCGATCCGCCGCGCCACCTGCTCCACCAGCCGCTCGGTGAAGGGGGCCGGGTCCTCGCCGCCGTCGTCCCGGACGAACGCCTCGAAGTCCCCACCGGCCCACAGCCGCAGGGCACCGTCGACGACGGCTTTCGCCAGATCCTCGATCATGGGCGGCCCGTCTCGATCATGCTGTGGAACGAGTGCAGCTGGGCGGGCAGGAACACGGGGGTGCTCTCCCGCACCCATTCGGAGGCGCCTCTCCAGGTGCCCTCGAACAGCCGGTTGGCGCGTGCGCCGAACTCGCGGAAGATCTCCTCGGTCCGATCCCGGTCCCACGGCTTCACGTCGAGCCGCTGCGCCCGCCCCGCGAACCCCCCGAGCACCTTCTCGTCGTCCGCCACCACGATCACCGAGACGTCGCTCAACCGCTGGTCGAGCACGGGAAGCAGCAGCCCAGGCACCAGAGTCTCGGTCAGTTCGGGTACGAGCCCCAGATGGTCGAGCGCGATCGTCACCCGCCCCGCCTCGGACAGCAACGCCCGTAACGCCTCGAACAGCGCCTCCCGCAACTGCGGCTCCGACTCGTTCGCGGCCTCCCACGGCCCGAGGTCATCGGGCTGGAACGACCCGGCAGGCGGCCGCACCCCCTGCCGGAGGTGGACCAGATGGTGCCGGAACCGCGCCGCCCCGGGTAACTCAGGCAGGGCGTCGGCCAGCGCCCGCACCACGTCCAGCCACGGCACATTGCGACCGTCGCGGAGGGCACCCGCGTCCACGTACACGGCGGTGCACCCCCGCAGCCGCCACGTGAACACGCACGACCGCACCAGCGACGACTTCCCCACCCCGGAACCGCCGCCGACCAGCATGGCCCGGTGCGGCGGCGCGTCGGAGTCGACGCCGCCCCACAGCCGCCACCGTTCGGCGGTCCGGTCGACCGCCATCGCCACGCCCGCATACAGTTCGGCCAGGTCGAGAGCGGTCGCGTCGTCCACCCCGAACCGCCAGGGCAGCACCTCTTCGGCCGCGTGCCGGACCACCAGCGACGGCGCCTCCCATTCGGGCAGGCCCTCCCGGTGCATCACCGAACGGGCGACCCGGACCGCCTCGCCGACCGTCGCCCCCGAGGCGAGCGCGTCGTAGAGGTGCTCGGCGAAGACGACCGCCGGGGCCGACGCGATCTCGTCGCGCATCGTGATCACCGCGCCGGCGCCGAAGGCGTCGCCCAGTTCCCCGATCGCCTCCGTCGCGCCGTAGCCGGTGCGGCAGGCGTTGAGGACGACCAGCCTCGGCGGTTCCTTGATCGAGTTGACGATCACGTCGGCGCTGACGCCCTTGGCCCCGGCGGGCCCGTTGAACTCCAGCATCGGCAGGCCCTCCAGCGGGTGGACCCCGCTGTGGCCGACGAAGTGCAGGACATGGGGCCTGACCGCGTCCATGCGGTCGAAGAACTCGCGGGGGGTGGGCTGGTCGAGCACCTCGACGTGCCAGGCGCCGTGGCGGCCGCGCAGCGATCTCCTGATCGCGTCGGCCTCCTCGCGGGCCAGCAGCGCCGGGTCGGCGGTGTTCCCGAGCACGACGAGCAGCCGGATCGGCACCATGATGTCGCCACGGGCGCAGGGCCGCGGCGCTCCGCGCACCCAGCCCTCCGCCAGGAAGGGCCGCTTCCCGTCGGGGCCGATCATCAGCTCCCAGGGCAGGGCCCGTAACTCGGGGTCCTGTACGTCCAGATAGACCGCCCCGCTCAGCGACGCGTCGTGGACGAGGTCGAACAGCGCCCGCCCCAGAGCGCGCCGCCCCTGCGGCGAGCCGTCGCCGGTGAGCGTGCGGAGGTGGGCCGGGTCGATGTGCCGCAGGAGCCGTTCGCCGTCAGCGTCGACGAGCACGACCGGGCAACCGGCCGCGCTCTTCGGGTCGACCCTGACGACGCTCATCACGCGTTAGGGAACAGCCTCCGCGCGAACGCCGCAAGGTCCGACTCGGAAGAGGCCGCCATCGACGGCTCCCGGCTCCCCCGCCGCACCGACCCCTCCTCCGAGGCCAGCACCGCCGAGGCGAGCGCCCGCCCGTTGGCCGCGTCGGTCTCGGCGGCGTTCGCGCGCTCGGTCGCCTGCGCCGCCTCCTGGACGGCCGCCGACGACCGCCCCACGGCGGTGCCGAACAGGACCCCGGCCGCCGCGAACACCAGCGCCTCCAGCCCCTGCAGCAGGAACACGAGCCGATCCCACTGCGGGTCGTCGCGCATGAGCACGAGCCCCACGAGCGCGGCGACGAACAGGACGATCAGGCCCACACCCAGCCATATCTGCAGCTTGGTCGGCCCCTGGTTCTCGGGCATGCCGTTTCGACGCCCACCACGTGAGGCGGGTTGTCACGAAGGGCGGCCCAATGTGATCTGATGCACCGACATCCGTCCCGACTCGAACGCCAGGCCGCCGCCGACCAGGTAGAGCCGCCACACCCGGGCGACCTCCTCGCCGACCAGGGCGACCGCCTCGTCCCAGTGGGACTCGAAGGTGTCGTACCAGGCCTGGACGGTCTTCGCGTAGTCCTCCCGCATGCCCTCCACATGCAGCACCTCGAACCCGGCCTCCTCGAACATCGCGACGGTCCGCCCGACCGGGCGCATGTGCATGTCGGGCGCGATGTACCGCTCGATGAACGGCCCCCCGCCGGGCGCGTTAGCCCCGCGCGACATCTGCTGGATGACCACGCGGCCACCGGGCCGGACCAGGTTGAACAGGGTCGAGGCGTAGACCGGGTAGTTCTCCTCGCCGACGTGCTCGCCCATCTCGATCGAGGAGATCGCGTCGTAGGGGCCGTCGGAGACGTCCCGGTAGTCCTGGAGCCGCACCTCGCCGCCGCGCTCGCGCACGAAGGCCTGCTGTTCGGCGGCGATCGTGACGCCGACCGACTTGGCGCCGAACTCGGCGGCGTGCAGCACCATCGATCCCCAGCCGCAGCCGACGTCGAGATGCCGGGTTCCGGGCCCGAGGTCGAGCTTGGTGCAGACCAGGTCGAGCTTGCGCCGCTGCGCCGCCGCGAGGTCGTCTCCGGGCGCCCACTTGGCGCACGAATAGGCCATCGAGGGGTCGAGGATCAGCGAGTAGAAGTCGTTCGAGAGGTCGTAGTGGTGCGCGATCGCGTCGCGGTCGCGCCCGCGCGTGTGCAGGCGCCCGCGCAGCCGCGCCTCGCTGTCCGGCACCGGCGGCCGGGGGCCGACCAGGCCGAGACCGAGGAGTGTACGTGCCCCGCGCGCCAGCTCGGCCATCCCCGGCCCGCCCGAGGTCGCGGCCCACACCCGCCGGAACCCGTCGGCCAGGTCGCCCTCGACGTCGAGATGCCCGCTGACATAGGCCCGCGCGAGCCCCAGTTCACCGGGCGCCCAGAGCAGATGCCGCAACGCGAGCGGCGATTTGAGAACGACCACGGGCGCGTCGGCGGGACCGGCGAATCCGCCGTCCCAGGTGCGCAGCCCGACGGGCAGTGAGCCCCCGAAAAGCCCGGCGACCGTATCGGCCAAGCGGGTGGCGACAACGGTCACGACCGGCCCCTCTCCAGAATGAACTGACGCACGTTCAGATATCCCGAGCGGAATCCCGCCTCGGAATAGGCGAGATAGAACACCCACATGCGATGGAAGACCTCGTCGAATCCGAGCCGCGAGACCTCGGCCCGCCGAGAGCAGTAACGTTCCCGCCACAGCCGGAGCGTCTCGGCGTAGTCGCCGCCCATCTCGTGGTGCCCGGCGATCCGCAGCGGACCGAGATTCTGCTCGATGGCCGTGACGCTCGGGAGCAGCCCGCCCGGGAAGATGTATTTCTGAATCCACGTGTACGTGTATCTCGACGCCACCATCCGATCGTGCGGCATCGTGATGGCCTGCAGGCCCACCCGCCCGCCGGGTGCCAGCAACCGATCGAGCGTCGCGAAGAAAACGGGCCAGTAACGCTCCCCGACCGCCTCGATCATCTCCACACTGAGCACCGCGTCATAGGAACCCTCGGCCTCCCGATAGTCACAGAGCTCCACGGACACCCGGTCGGACAGCCCCGCCGCCGCCACCCGTTCGAGGGCGAAGGCCCGCTGTTCTGCGGAAATGGTGATCGTCCGGACCGTGGCGCCCCGCATGGCGGCCCGAATGGCGAGCGCCCCCCAGCCGGTGCCGATCTCCATGACCTTCGACCCCGGCCCGACCCCGGTCTCGTCGAGCAGCCGGTCGATTTTGGCGTGCTGCGCCTCTTCCAGGTTCTCCCACGTGGCCTCGTGCCAGAAAAGCGCCGACGAATACGTCATCGACGGATCGAGGAACTCGGCGAACAGATCATTGGAGAGGTCGTAGTGGCGCTGGATGTTCCGCCGGGCGTTCTCGACCGTCCCTTCCTCGGTGCGCGGATGCCGCCGCACCCACACCCCGCGCAGGCGCTGCAAAGGCGCCGGAATGAGCGACGCCAATTGCGTCGCCATCACGGTGAGCACCCCGGCGAGGTCGTCGGCCTCCCAATCTCCCGCCATATAGGCCTCGCCGAATCCGATCAGTCCGTCGGCGCCCACCCGGGAGAAGAAATCCTCCGCGCGCACCACTCTCATCAGGGGGCCGGACGGATCTCCGAGCATCTCCCCGTCGGGCATCTGAACGCGCAATGGCAGTCGCGCCACCGCGTTACGGAAAAGCTGCCGCACGACCCGGACCTTGAGTGGAGAACGGGCGGGGGTGACGGCGACGGCGTGCGTCATGACGTTTCTCTCTTTCGGGGAATGACGGGCAGCCCACGCAGATAGAGCGCGATTCCCTGCCACCGGATGCGCGCCCCCACGAGCAGGGGCGCGATCCGCAGCCGGTTGCGCAGCGTCGGGGCCACCCGCAGGCCGCGCAGCGTCGCCACGAACGGCTTCCCCTCGGGACGGTGCAGCGTCACCGCGAGGTCGAGCCGGTCGGACGGCGGCGGCAGCCGGAGCGTGTAGTGGCCGTCGACGGGGTTGAAGGGCGACACGTAGAACTCCTTGCCCGTCTCGGCGCGGCCGTGCGCGTCGGGACGGAGCAGGTAGCGGTGGCGCCCTCCGTAGGTGTTGCGGACCTCGGCGACCACGACGCCGGTGTCGCACCAGTAGACGGTGAGGGGGTTGAAGACGTATCCGAGGGTGCGCTTCCCGGCCAGCATCGTCACCCTGCCCGCGCGCTCGCCGTGTTCGGCCAGGAAGGCGTCGAGCTCCGCGCGGGCGTCCGGATCGAAGCCGCGCGGCAGGTCGTCGAGGTCGACGAGCCACAGGTAGCCGTCGTAGGTGAAGCGGTGGCGCAGCGGGGTCGTGCGGACGTGCGTGATGGCGCAGCGGTAGAGGGCGGGTGTCACCATCGTGCCCCCAGCTTCTCGGCGGCCTGCAGCCCCGACCGGCAGCCGTCTTCGTGGAAGCCCCACCCGTGGTAGGCGCCGGCGTAGGCCACGCGGCCGTCGGACAGTCCCGGTAGCAGCGTCTGCAGGGCGACCGTCTCTGGGGTGTAGACGGGGTGCTCGTAGTCCATCCGGGCGATGACATGTTCCCGAGCCACGTCGTCGCCGAGGGTGACCAGATAGCGGGTCTCGGTGGGCAGCCGCTGGAGGCGGGTCATGTCGTACGAGACTCCTACAGAAGAAGGTTCTGCGCCACAGCCGGACATGCGGTAGTTCCACGACGCCCGCGCGCCCGCGGCGCGGGGCAGCGCGCCCGTGTCGGTGTGCAGGACCGCCGGGTTGGCGGAGTAGGCGAAGCCGCCCAGGACGCGCCTCTCGAGGTCTGTGGGGGCCGCCAGGAGGGCGAGGGCCTGCCGGGGGTGGGTGGCCACCACGGCGGCGTCGTAGGAGGCGGTCTCGTCGCCGTCGTCGCGGATCTCGACCGCGTCGGCGCGCCTCCTCAGCTCCCGTACGGGGGTCGCGGTGCGCACCGCCGTGAGCCCCTTGACGACCTTCTCCACATAGGTCCGGCTGCCCCCGGTGACGGTCCGCCACACGGGGCTGCCCTTGACGCTGAGCATCCCGTGGTTGGCCAGGAACGTGAACAGGTAGCGGGCGGGGTAGAGCAGGGCCGTCGAGGGCGAGCACGACCACACGGCCGCCACGAGCGGCGCCAGGAAGTGCCGCGTGAAATAGGGCGAGAAGTTCGCCGCGACCTCGCCGAGGGTCCGGTCGTCGTCGGTCTCCAGGAGCCGGTGGGCCATCCGGTGGAACCGGGGCACGTCGGCCAGCATCCTGACGTGTCTGTATGTGGGCCTCTGGGCGAAAAGACCGGTAAGGCCCTTGCCGCCGGCGTATTCGAGCCCGCAGCCGTCACACCGGACCGACATGCTCATGTCGGACTCCTGCGTGGCCACCCCCAGTTCACGGAACAGCCGGGTCAGATGGGGATAGGTGCGGTCGTTGTGGACGATGAACCCGGTGTCGACGGCCAGCCCGGCGACGTCGTGGGTGTGGGCGTGGCCACCGAGGCGGTCGTCGGCCTCGTAGAGCGTCACGTCGTGTGTGGAACGCAGCACATGCGCGGCGGTGAGCCCCGCCACGCCGCTGCCGATGACCGCCACCGTCGGGCGCACCTGACCTCCCATGACCTGTCTTTATGGGCTCCTTCGGAGCGGGAGGCCGTTCGGTTTGGCCGGGACGGAGGTTTTTCCCGGTCCCACGGCGGTCTTTCGATCGTGCCGATTCCCCTCCACCCCTGTGGCGGATGGGGCAGAGTTGGGGGCAGCGCACACGGTTGGAGCCCCCTTATGGACGTCAAGAAGTTACTCACCTACGTGGCGATCGCCTTCGTGATCTTCTATCTGTTCACGCAGCCTCAGGGGGCGGCCGGAGCGGTACGCGGGGTGTTCGAGGCCATCGGGAACGGCGCCGAGGCCCTGGCCCAGTTCTTCAACTCCGTCTTCGCCTGAGGGCGATCGCGCCGGAAGGTCCTCCTCTCTATCCGGCTAGTTATGATCATTGCTGTTGCCGGGTAGAAAAATCCGGGACACATACCGCAGGAGGCCCCCCAATGCAGGTCAAGAAGGTGCTTACGTACGCAGCGATTGCGTTCGTGGTCTTCTACCTCTGGACGCAGCCGCAAGCCGCTGCCGGCGCCGTCAGGGGAGTGTTTGACGGTGTCACCTCGGCCGGCAACTCCCTGGCCACCTTCTTCAACGGCGTGCTCGACCAGTAGCAGGCCCACCCGCGACGACGCGGGGCTTCTCTTTTCCGGCGCCCACGGATGATCATCAGAGGGCCTTCGGAGCGCGCTGACCGGGCGCCCGAACGCACTCATGCGAAACTGGTCTGATGAGTGACCTGATCGCGGTGACGGGGGCGACCGGCGGGCTCGGCGGCCGGATCGCGCGCCGCCTGGCCCAATCCGGAGCACGACAGCGACTGGTCGTCCGAGACTCCTCCCGGGCTCCCCGGATCGAGGGCGCGGAGACCGTCCAGGCGCCCTACGAAGATCCCGCCGCCTTCGCGGCGGCCCTCGACGGCGCCGGGGTCCTCATGTTGATCTCGGCGACCGAACACCCCGATCGGGTGGCGCTCCACACGGCGGCGGTCGACGCGGCCGTGGCGGCAGGGGTCCCCCGCATCGTCTACACCTCGTTCCTCGGAGCGGGGCCCGAGTGCACGTTCACCTTCGGCCGGGACCACTGGCACACCGAACGTCACATCGAAGAGACCGGAGTAGGTTTCACCTTCCTCCTAGACAGCCTCTACCTCGACTTCCTTTCGGGCATGGTCGGCGACGACGGCGTGATCCGAGGCCCGGCGGGCGACGGGCGTTTCGCTCCTGTGGCGCGAGACGACGTGGCGGCGGTGGCGGCGACGGTGTTGCAAGACCCGTCCGCCCACGACCGGGCGACCTACGACCTGACGGGCCCTGACCTTCTGACGATGACCGAGGTCGCCTCGGTCCTCTCCTCTGTACGAGGTTCAGAAGTCACCTTCGAGAACGAGACCCTCGATGAGGCTTATGCCTCGCGGGCGCGCTATGAGGCGCCTGAGTGGGCGGTGGCGGGGTGGGTGACGTCTTACGCCGCGATCGGCGCGGGCGAGCTCAATGTGATCACCGACGACGTGATGAAGGTGACCGGTCACCCACCACTGTCGCTGGCCCAGGTGCTCCGGGCCTAGCCTCGTGTGGCCGACGTATCGGTGGGTCGAGGGGATCGGATCGACGGCCTCCTGCGCCCGGTCTTCCTGTGGCGCGGTGACGGCTACCGCCTCGACCATCTCGCGATCTACGCCGACGGGGCGATCGACGCGGCGGGGCCGACCGACCTCGACGGCCTGCGGCGGCGCCTGGACTCTGGCCAGGTGGCGACGTCGCTGCGGCAAGGTGCGTGGGCGTCGATCCACAACTTCGCGGCCTGGCGGCTCGACGAGCCGGCGATGGCCATCACAGCGGAGGATCTTCTGGGTCAGGTAACCGCGTGATCGAGGTTCAAGGTCGTCCCGGATCCTCTGATCGATGCCGGTCGGCCTCGCTGGACTCATCCGAGCGGAACTCCACGCCGGGTACCTGAACCTCGGCCCCAACTTCGGCCCTGGACTGACTCGGGCGGCACGCCGCCCGACATTTCCGGCTATCAACCACCACGACGCCCAACCCAGGGGTCGCGCTGCCCGCGCCCAACCATCCGGCCCGGGCGGCACGCCACCCGAAATTTCACGACATTCACAGCCGCAACGGCAGCGGCGGGGAGAGCCAACGCGGCAAGCTCACCCCCGCTGCTCAACCACCCGCAGCCTGACACTGGGGCGCCCGAGATTTCGGCTATGAGACCACCACGACGAGCAGGCCCGACGGTCCTGCCGCCGCCGCCCCACCGCCAGAGACCGGCTGGCCAGCCGCCCGAAGCCAAGTGGCCAACCACCCGAGCCCGGGCGGCCAACCGCCGAAATTTCCGCCAATCAACCACCACAACGCCCAACCGGCGGTCACACAACTGCCGCCCAACCACGCGATCGCACCGCTGCCGCCCAACCACGCGGGCGGGCGGCAAGCCGCCCGAAATTTCGGGACATCGGCCGCGCCAGCACAAAGGGCCGAGGTCGCTCGTAGCGACGCCCGGCCCTTCGATAACGGTGCTATCTGACGGGGTGGCCCGCCTCGCGCAAGGTGTTCTTCACTTCGCCGATCTTCAGCTCGCCGAAGTGGAAGACACTCGCCGCCAGGACCGCGTCGGCCCCGGCGTCGATGGCCGGAGGAAAGTCCTCGAGCGTCCCTGCCCCGCCCGAGGCGATCACCGGTACCGTCACCGCAGCGCGCACGGCTTTGATCATCTCGATGTCGTAGCCGTCTTTGGTGCCGTCGCCGTCCATCGAATTCAGCAGGATCTCGCCCACGCCGAGTTCCTGGCCCCTGGCCGCCCACTCGACCGCGTCGATGCCGGTTCCGCGGCGGCCACCGTGGGTGGTCACCTCGAAGCCGGAAGGCGTCGGCGGGCCGTCGACCACGCGACGGGCGTCGACCGACAGGACGATGCACTGCGAGCCGAAGCGCCAGGCCGCCTCGCGGAGGAACTCCGGCCGGGCGATGGCGGCGGTGTTGATGCCGACCTTGTCGGCGCCGGCCCGCAGGAGGCGGTCGACGTCGTCGTTGGTGCGGACTCCCCCGCCGACGGTCAGCGGGATGAAGACCTGTTCCGCCGTGCGGCGGACCACGTCGTACATGGTCGAGCGGTCGGAGCTGGAGGCGGTGATGTCGAGGAAGGTCAGTTCGTCGGCGCCCTCGGCGTCGTAGCGTCTGGCCAGCTCGACCGGGTCTCCGGCGTCGCGCAGGTTCTCGAAGTTCACGCCCTTGACGACCCGGCCCGCGTCGACGTCGAGGCACGGGATCACGCGCACGGCCACGGTCATGACCGGTAGGCCTCCACTTCCACCTCGACCAGCATGCGCGGGTCGATCAAGCCGGCCACGCGCACGGACGTGCAGGCCGGGCGGACCTGGCCGAACAGGTGGCCGTGGGCCTCGCCGACGGCGTCGAAGTCATCCTGGCTGACGACGAACAGCCGGGTGCGGACCACATCGGTCACCGAGGCGCCGGCCTTGCCGAGGGCGTCGAGGGCGACGCCGAAGGCGGTCAGGGTCTGCTGGTAGGCGTCGCCGACGTGCTGGACCTCACCGCCGATGGTGGCGGTGCAGCCGGAGACCAAGACGTGGTTCCCGGCGACGACGGCACGCGAGTATCCGTAGCGTTCCTCCCACGGACCGCCCGAGGAGATGCGGGTAGGGGTCATGCCCTCACCGCCGCGAGCGCCTCTTCGAGGGTGAAGGCCTGGGCATAGAGGGCCTTGCCGACGATGGCGCCTTCCACGCCGATGCCGACCAGGCCGTTGAGGGCGCGCAGGTCGTCGAGGCTGGAGACGCCGCCGCTGGCGATGACCGGCTTGTCGGTACGGGCGCAGACCTCGCGCAGCAGGTCGAGGTTGGGGCCGCGGAGGGTTCCGTCCTTGGTCACGTCGGTGAGGACGTAACGGGGGCAGCCATCGGCCTCCAGGCGGTCGAGGACCTCCCAGAGGTCACCGCCCTCCTGGGTCCAGCCGCGGGCGGCCAGGGTGGTGCCCCGGACGTCGAGGCCGACGGCGATGCGGTCGCCGTACTCGGCGATGATCTTGGAGCACCATTCGGGGTTCTCCAGGGCGGCGGTGCCGATGTTGACGCGGCGGCAGCCGGTCGCGAGGGCGGCCTTCAGCGACTCGTCGTCGCGGATGCCGCCGGACAGCTCGACCTGGACGTCGAGTTTGGCGGTCACCTCGGCGAGCAGCGAGCGGTTGGAGCCACGGCCGAAGGCGGCGTCGAGGTCGACGAGGTGGATCCATTCGGCCCCGGCGTCCTGCCAGGCGAGGGCGGCGGCGAGCGGATCGCCGTACGAGGTCTCCGAGCCCGCCTCGCCTTGCACCAGGCGGACCGCCTGGCCGTCGGCCACGTCCACGGCGGGGAGCAACACGAGTGACATCTGTTCAGGACCTCCGGTCGAAGAGAACGGTGACGAGCACCGGGACGATCAGGATGGACACGCCCAGCACGGCGAGCCTGGCCATCACGGTGCCGAGCGTCAGCCAGGCGATGACCTGGACGAGCACGAACAGCATGGCCATGACCGCGTTCTGGGCGCGGCGGCGCCGGGCCAGCACTCCGCCCTGCCGGGCCACTCTGACCGGCTTGGGCAGCACGGCCAGAACCCGGCCGCGCAGTTCCCGCCGTCTGGCCGACTTGGCCTCGCGGCGGGCCCGTTCCTCCGCCAGGCGGGCCTTCTCGGCCTCCCTCTCGGCCCGGCGGATGGCCCGCTCCTTGCTCATGAGAGGGTGTTCAGCCAATTGGCGAGCAGGGTGGCCCCCGCGTCGCCCGACTTCTCGGGGTGGAACTGGGTGGCCATGAGCGGCCCGTTCTCGGCGGCGGCGACGAACGACGAGGTCCCGTGGGTGGCCCAGGTGACCAGCGGCGCCTTGAACCCCTCGTCGTGGGGCACGAGTTCCCACTCGCGCACGCCGTAGGAGTGGACGAAGTAGAACCGGGTCTCGGCGTCGAGCCCCGCGAACAGCACCGAGCCCTCGGGCGCGGACACCGTGTTCCACCCCATGTGGGGCAGCACGGGCGCCTCCAGCCGCTCGACCGTGCCGGGCCACTCGCCGCAGCCCTCGGTGTGGACGCCGTGCTCGACGCCCTTCTCGAACAGGATCTGCATCCCGACGCAGATGCCGAGCACCGGACGGCCTCCGGCCAGGCGGCGGGCCACGATCTGCTCGCCGCGCACCGCCCGCAGGCCGGTCATGCAGGCCGCGAAGGCGCCCACGCCGGGCACCACGAGGCCGTCACAGTTCAGCGCCTCGTCGAAGTCGGACGTCACCGTGACGTCGGCGCCCGTGCGCGCCAGAGCGCGCTCGGCCGACCGCAGGTTCCCCGAACCATAGTCGAGCACGACAACGTTGTTCACTGCCACCACATCACCCCCGCCGTCAGGGCCAGCGCGGACAGCGCGCCGGTCACCACCGCGGCCAGCTTCAGCTTCTGGCGGGCGAACGACCACACCCCGCCGATCAGGAAGAGGCCGATGAAGATCATGCCGCTGGCGGCGAAGTTCACAGCACGCCCTTGGTGCTGGGCACCCCGGTCGCCCGGGGGTCGAGCTCGGTGGCCGCGCGGAGCGCCCGTGCCAGGGCCTTGAACTGGGCCTCGACGATGTGGTGGGCGTTGCGGCCGTAGGGGACGCGGACGTGCAGGCAGATCGAGGCCGAGGCGACGATCGACTCCAGGATGTGGCGGGTCATCGTGGTGTCGTAGTCGGGCCCGATCATCGGGGCCATGTTCCCGGGCTCGCTGTGCACGAGGTAGGGACGGCCGGAGAGGTCGACGGTGACCTCGGCGAGCGCCTCGTCGAGCGGGCACGACGCGCTGCCGAACCGCCGGATGCCCGACTTGTCGCCCAGGGCCTGCTTGAGCGCGGCGCCCAGCGCGATCGCGGTGTCCTCGATCGTGTGGTGGGCGTCGATGTGCAGGTCGCCCTCGGTCTTGACGGTCAGGTCGAACAGGCCGTGCTTGCCGAGCTGGTTGAGCATGTGGTCGAAGAAGCCGACCCCGGTCGCGATCTCGACCTCGCCGGTGCCGTCGAGGTCGATCTCGACCAGGACGGACGTTTCCTTCGTCGTGCGTTCGATGCGTCCGACCCTCATGAGAGGACCCCTTCCAGGGCGGCGCGGAACGCCGCCATCTCTTCGCTGGTGCCGATCGAGACCCGCAGCCACTGGGCCGGACCGGTCTCCCGGATCAGGACGCCGCGGCTGAGGACGTCTTCCCACACTTGGTGGCGATCCGGAAACTTACCGAATAGCACGAAATTCGCGTCGGAGTCAGCCACGGACAGGCCACGTTGCCGTAGCCAGGTCACGGTCGCGTCGCGTTCGGCGCGCAGCGCGGCGACGGTGCCGAGCAGATCGTCGCGGTGCGCGAGGGCGACCCGGGCGGCCGCCTGCGTGAGCGTCGACAGGTGGTAGGGCAGCCGGACGAGCAGCAGCGCGTCGACCACCGCCGGGTCGGCGGCCAGGTAGCCCACCCGGGCCCCGGCCATCGCGAACGCCTTCGACATGGTCCGCGTGACGATCAGCCGGGGGTGGCTCGGCAGCAGCGACAGCGCCGAGGGGGTGCCGGTGCGAGCGAACTCGAAGTAGGCCTCGTCGACGACGACCATGCCCGGCGCGGCGGCGGCGATCCGCTCGATCACCGAGAGCGGCAGGGCGGTGCCGGTCGGGTTGTTGGGCGAGGTCAGGAAGACCACGTCGGGCCGGTGCTCCTCGATGAGGGCGATGGCCCGGTCGGGGTCGAGCGAGAAGTCCTCCTCCCGGCCGCCCTCGATCCAGCGGGTGCTGGTGCCGGAGGCGATGATCGGGTGCATCGAGTAGGACGGCTCGAAGCCGATCGCCGACCGGCCGGGGCCGCCGAACGCCTGGAGCACCTGCTGGAGGATCTCGTTGGACCCGTTGGCGGCCCAGAGCTGGCTCGCGGTCAGGCCGTGGCCGAGGTAGTCGGCGAGGTCCTTGCGCAGCTCGACCGCGTCGCGGTCGGGGTAGCGGTTCAGGGTGGCGGCGCCCTGGCGGACCGCCGCGGCCAGGTCGTCGAGGAGCGCCTCGGACGGCTGGTAGGGGTTCTCGTTGGTGTTGAGCTGCACCGCCACGTTGAGCTGGGGCGCACCGTAGGGGTGCTTGCCGCGCAGGTCGTCGCGGATGGGCAGGTCGTCGAGCGTGGTCATCAGCCGGGAATCTCCCAATCGAACCGGGCGCGGATCGCGGCGCCGTGGCCGGGCAGGTCTTCCGCGTCGGCCAGCGCGCACACCAGCGGCGCCGCCTCGGCGAGGGCCTCGCGGCTGTAGTCGACGACGTGGACGCCCTTGAGGAACGTCTGCACCGACAGGCCCGAGGAGTGACAGGCGCAGCCGCCCGTGGGCAGCACGTGGTTCGACCCGGCCATGTAGTCGCCGAGTGAGACGGGCGCGTGCGCCCCCACGAAGATCGCGCCGGCGTTCCTGATCTTAGATGCCACCACAGCGGCGTCGGCCGTCTGGATCTCCAGGTGCTCGGCCGCGTAGGCGTCGACGACCTTGACGCCGTCGTCGACCGAGGAGACCAGCACGATGGCCGACTGCTTCCCGGCCAGCGCCTCGGTGATCCGCTCGCTGTGCTTGGTGCGGGCGACCTGGACCTTGAGTTCGAGCTCGACCGCGTCGGCCAGCTCGACCGAGTCGGTGACCAGGACGGCGGCGGCCATCGTGTCGTGCTCGGCCTGCGAGATCAGGTCGGCGGCGACGTTGACCGGGTCGGCGCTCGCGTCGGCGAGCACCGCGATCTCGGTCGGGCCGGCCTCGGAGTCGATGCCGATGCGGCCCTTGAGCAGCCGTTTGGCCGCAGCGACCCAGATGTTGCCCGGCCCGGTGACCATCGAGGCCGGGGGGCAGTCTTCGGTGCCGTACGCGAACATGGCGACGGCCTGGGCCCCGCCCACGGCGTAGACCTCGTCGATCCCGAGCAGCGCGCAGGCCGCCAGGATCGTCGGGTGGGGCAGCCCGTCGGGCGCCTGGGGCGGTGAGGCCACCGCCATCGACGGCACCCCGGCCTCCTGGGCGGGCACCACGTTCATGATCACACTGGACGGGTAGACGGCCAGCCCGCCGGGCGCGTAGAGGCCGACCCGGTCGACCGGGATCCAGCGCTCGGTGACGGTGCCGCCCGGGACCACGGTCGTGGTGACGTCGGTGCGGCGCTGGTCGCGGTGGACCAGGCGGGTGCGGCGGATGGCCTCTTCGAGGGCCGCGCGCACCTTCGGGTCGAGGGTCTCGAGGGCCGCCGCGATGGCCGGGGCGGGGACGCGGGCGGTCGGGAGGTCGAAGCCGTCGAAACGATGGGTCAGCTCCCGTACGCCCGCCGCGCCTCTATGGCGCACCTCCTCGCAGATGGGCCGCACCTTCGTCAGGGCGGTCTCCACGTCGAGCTCGGCGCGGGGCAGCACGTCGCGCAGGTTCCCCGGAAGGGGCCCGCGCAGGTCGATACGGGAAATCACCCGAACAGTCTACGGACGCCCGGTCCGGAATCCCGCGATGTCCATCATGCGGACATTCGGGGCACCAACCACAAAAGCGATTCACTTCACAACGAGTGGAGCGATCCCGGCGTATGCCGTCAATAGTATGAGCCGCGTGACCGCCATCTCCCCACCCCTCCCGGCTCCGGCGCGCGATCGGCTCGTGCCGCCGCAGCCCGGCAGCGTGCTGTGGGGATGGCTCGCTCCGCTGATCGTGGCGCTGTTCGGCGGGGTGCTGCGGTTCTGGAACCTCGGCAAGCCCCACGAGGTGATGTTCGACGAGACCTACTACGCCAAGGAAGCGCTGTCGCTGCTGCGCTTCGGCGTGGAGACCAAGAGCATCGAGAAGCCCGACCCGGCCCTGCTCGCCGGGGGCGACGGCGTGTTCCGCACCTGCGCGAAGGCCGCCGAGTGCGCCGACTACGTGGTCCACCCGCCGCTCGGCAAGTGGATGATCGCGCTGGGCGAGTGGATGTGGGGCATCAACCCGTTCGGCTGGCGCTTCATGGCCGCCCTGGTCGGCACGCTGTCGATCCTGATCCTGGCCCGCACCGCCCGCCGGATGACCCGCTCGACGCTGCTGGGCTGCTTCGCCGGGCTGCTGCTGGCGGTCGACGGCATGCACATGGTCATGTCGCGGGCCGGGCTGCTCGACATCTTCCTGTCGTTCTGGCTGGTGGCGGCGTTCGCCTGCCTGGTCACCGACCGCGACCACACGCGGGCGAAGCTGGCCGAGTGGCACGCGCGGGTGATCCCCGAGGACATCGGGCCCTTCCTGGGGTGGCGGCCGTGGCGGCTGGCGGCCGGGCTCTGCCTGGGCGCGGCGACGGCGACCAAGTGGACGGGCGCGTTCTTCGTCGTCGCGTTCCTGGTGCTGACGCTCTTCTGGGACGCCGGGGCGCGGCGGTCGATCGGGCTGCACCGGCCCTACCAGGGGACGTTCAGGAAGGACCTGCCGCTCGGGGTCGCCTGGATGTGGGTGGTGCCGGTGGTGGTCTATGTGGTGTCGTACACGGGATGGTTCGTCAGTGACCGCGGCTGGTCGCGGAACTGGGCGCAGGCCACCGACCACGGCTGGGTGTTCTTCGTCTTCGACTCGATCAGGTCGCTGGTCGGCTACCAGGTGCAGGCGCTGTCGTTCCACACCGGGCTGGCCTCGGGGCACAGTTACGCCAGCGAGCCGTGGCAGTGGCCGCTGCAGTACCGGCCGGTGCTGCTGCACTACAGTTCGCCGACGGGGTGCGGAACCGGGTCGTGCTCGTCGGCGATCTACGCGGCGGGCACCCCGATCCTGTGGTTCGCCGGGCTGGCCGCGATGGTCGGGCTGCTGTCGTGGTACACCGCGACGCGCGACTGGCGGGCGGGCGCGGTGCTGCTGGGTTACGCCACCGGGTGGGTCCCCTGGTTCTACTACGCCATCGTCGACAACCGGACGATGTACCAGTTCTACGCGCTGCCGATGGTGCCGTTCATGATCCTGGCGCTGACCCTGGTCGCCGGGCTGGCCCTCGGGAAACGCGACGCGAGCCCCGTGCGCCGGTCGAGGGGCGCGGTCGCGGTCGGGGTGTTCACGCTGCTGGTGCTGGCCAACTTCGCCTGGCTCCAGCCGATCCTGACCGGCGACACGATCACCTACGACGGCTGGCGGGCGCGGCTGCTCTATTCGTCGTGGGTGCCCCCGGCGGCCGACTAGCCGATCGTGATCGGGCTGGTCACCACGTTGAGGTCGGCGCCCCGGAACTGGAGCCGGAACCGGCCGCGCGGGATCGGGCGGATGGTGAACCCGCCCACCTCGTCGACGGGAACGCCGGGACCGCGCCCGGCGCCGGTGACGACGTGGATCTCGCCTTCGACCGGCGGGTCGAACTGGCCCTGGAGCGCGTCGCCGGTCACGCCGAGCTCGATGAGCAGCCCCGAGCCGGTCTGGAACGCCAGATCGCGCAGCGCGGCCACCTCGTCGGCCCGCACCAGCGGTTCGGGCGCGGCGGCGGTGGCCGAGTCGTAGCTGAGCTCGGCCAGCTCGGCGTCGACCAGCCGCCAGGTGTAGATCGCCCTGCCCATCTCGGCCAGCCCGGGAGGCGCCTCGCCGGCGGCGCGCAGCACCGCTCCGAGCTCCTCCATGAGGGCGTCGTCACGCATGGCCGTCTCCTCCCTCGTGTGCCATGGCGGGCCGCAGGCGGACGGCCCGTCTGGACACTACAGGCTGAGTTCGGCGAGCACCTCGTCGGCGGCGTCGGCGACGATGAGGTCGGCCGCCGTCCGTGCCGGGAGGTTCTGCGCGGTGGCGCGGGCGGCGATCTCGCCGACCACGGCGGCGCAGGCGAAGGAGGTTCCGCTCCAGGTCGCGTACCCGGAGAAGGCCAGTTTGTCGTGGACGACCGACTGCCCGTTCAGGAGCCGCTCGATGAGCTCGACCTCGCCCGAAAGGTAGGTGCTGGTCACCGCGAGGCCGTCGGCCAGCACGTTGATCCACGGCACCTTCGGGCTGAACTCGGCCTCCCGGGCGCCCACCGCGATCACGTCGGCACAGGCGGCCGGCCAGACCGGGGTGACCTCGGTGATCCCGGCCTCCCTGCGCCGGCGTGACGGCCTGCCGTGGTTGCCCGCCGCCGCGACCAGCACGATCGTCGGTGAGAGCCGCTGCACGGCCCGCTCCAGCACGGTCGGCGGCCGGTTGTCGTGGGTGGTGCAGCCGAACGACATGTTGAGGACCTTCACGTCGGTCTTCAGGAAGCCCACCATCGCCTTGGCCACCGACCACGAGGAGACCTCGACGCCCCTGTCGTCGAGGATCGACCGCATGATCAGCACGGCGTCGGGCGCGTGCCGCAGGATGATCCCGGCCACGAAGGTGGCGTGCCCGACGGGCGAGGGGTGCGGCGCGGAGCCGGTGTAGATGTCCTGGGCCGAGGCGAGGAACCGCCCCTCCAGCTCGAGGTGCCGCACGACCTGGGAGTCGAGGATCCCGACGTGGACCCCGGTGCCCGGCGCGGTCGAGCGGGCCAGGTCGGCCTGCACGGCCGGAGACAGCTCGTCGGGCCGCCCGCCTCCCGTGTACGGCGACCCCTGCACCCCGTCGAGCAGCCGGTTCTTGGCCATCGGGGGCGCCCAGCCGTCGTATTTGTCCTCGAAGGAGGCGCGGAGGGCGTACAGGACCAGATCGAGAGCGGGAATCGGGTCATCGGGGTCGTAGCGCCCCTCCCGTGACTGGCGGACCGCCTCCAGATAGCCGGGGATCAGGACCGCCTCGATGGCGGCCAGGTCGGGGAGTTCGCACAGGACCAGGCCCAGTTCGGGGCTGGTGTCGAGTTCGCGCCAGGTGTGACCGGTGAGGTCGGTGAGGCTCTTCTGGACGAGTGTCCGATATCGCAGGTCGACCACGAGCTGGTCGACCTTCCAGGCCTCGGTGTCGCTGCGGAACACGCCGCCCGAGTCGGTGAAAGGCATGGGATCTCCCTCGCAGATGTGCGCTTCCGATTGATGAGCGGGCACTCACCGGTTTGATACATCCCTGACGGAAATCGAATGAGAAACTGCGACGGGTGACGACGACCCAGGATCCGGCGCGGGCGGCGCTCATGCTCGCGGAGGCCGATCCGGGCCGGGCGGTGATCGTCGCGGCGTCGGTGGCCGCCACCGCCCGCGACCACAACGACCTGGCGGCCCTGTCCCGGGCCGAACGCGCGCTGGGCATCGCCGCCGTCCACCTCGACGACCTGGCGACGGCGGCCCGCCACCTGCGCGCGGCCATCCGGACCGCCGGGCGCGCGGGCTCCCCCGAGCTGGCCGCCGAGGCGAAGATCCGCATGGCCTTCGTCACCAGCATGCGCGGCCGCCCCCGCCAGGCCCTCGCCGATCTGGAGGCGCTGCTCCCGAGCCTGCACGGCGAGCTCAGGGGCCGGGCCGAGGCCCAGCGCGCCGCCGTCTTCAACCACCTCGGCCGCCACGCCGACGCCCTGGCCTCCTACCGCCAGGCCATCCCGGTCCTGCGCCGCGCGCAGGACCATGTCTGGCTCCAGCGGGTGCTCTCCAACCGCGGGATCGTGTACGGCTACCGCCACGAGTTCGCCCTGGCCGAGGCCGACTTCCACGAGGCCGAAGACCTCTGCGCCGGCCTCGGGCTCGACCTGTCGCTCGCGGTGGTCCGGCTGAACCTGGGCTGGGTGCGCGGGGTCCGGGGCGACGTCCCGGGCGCCCTGCGCTACCTCGACCTGGCCGAGACCCGCTTCCGGGAACTCGGCACCCACCAGCTCGGCTGGCTGCTGAGCGACCGCTCGGAGCTGCTGCTGTCGGTCGGCCTCACCGCCGAGGCGCGGGCCGCCGCCGAGGAGGCGGTCGCCGAACTGCGCCGCCGCCGCCGGGCGATCGTCCTGCCGGAGGTACGCCTCCTCCTCGCCCGCACGGCCACCCTCGACGGCGACCACGAGCGGGCGGTCGAGGCGGCCCGCCGCGCGGCCAGGGAGTTCGGCGCTCAGCAACGCCCGGAGTGGCGGGCCCTGGCGTCGTTCGTGGTGCTGCGATCGAGACTGGAAGCCGGGCAGCCGGGGGTGACGACCGCCAGGCTCGCGGCGATCGCCGAGGAACTCTCGGAGGCGGGCTGGACGGCCGCGTCGGTGGAGGCCAGGCTGCTGGGAGCACGTGTCGCCCGGAAGTCGGGTGCGCTCGATCTGCTCGCCGTCGCCGCACGTTTCCGGCATCGGGGACCCGCCCTTTTACGGGTACGCGGCTGGCACGCCGAGGCTCTACGCCGCTTGGCCCTGGGCGACAGAGCGGGTGCGTCGGCGGCGGTGCGTCGGGGGCTGCGGCTGCTCGACGAGCACCGGGCCGCGCTCGGCGCGACCGACCTGCGGGCCCATTCGGCCGGATTCCGGGTCGAACTGGCCGAACTCGGGCTGCGGATGGCCCTGGAGGAGGGCGCCCCCGCGCGGGTGCTCGGCTGGGCCGAGCAGGGCCGGGCCAGCCACCTGCTGATGCGCCGGGTCCGGCCGCCCGACGACCCCCGGCTGGCCGAGCACCTGACCGAACTGCGCGCGGTCGCGACCGACGCGCGCACATCCCGGGACCCTTCGGTCACCGACCGCCAAGCGCTCCTGGAACGCAGGATCCGCGACTACATCCGGTCCCGGGCGGGCGCGCCACAGGGCCCCGAGGCGCGGCGCGCCCCCGGTGTGATCCGTTCGCTGGCACCGCTGCTGGAGGACCGGGCGCTGGTGGAGTTCGTCCTCCTCGATGGGCTGCTGTCGGCCGTCACAATCATCGGCGGCCGGGCCCGGCTGACCACTTTGGGCCCTGTGGGAGCGGTACGTGACCTGGTCGAGCGGGTCCCGTTCGCCCTGCGGCGCCTGGCCAGGTCGGGCGACACCCGGGGCGGCTCGTCGGCGGCGGCCCGCATGCTCCGCCACGCCGCCGCCCGGCTCGACGCGCTGCTGCTGGCCCCGCTGGGTCTCGGCGAGAGGCCGCTGGTGATCGTGCCGACCGGCCCGTTGCAGGGACTCCCCTGGCCGGTGCTGCCGTCGTGCTCGGGCCGCCCGGTGGCGGTGTCACCGTCGGCCGCGCTGTGGCGTCAGGCCGTGGTCCGCCCCGCCACCGGCACGGGTCCCGTCGTGGTGGCCGCCGGGCCGGGGCTCCCGGACGCGGCGGCGGAGGTGGCCGAGGTGGCCGCCATCTACGGAACCGTCCCCACCCGGGACTCGACGCTGGCCGCACTCGACGGCGCGAGGCTGGCCCACCTGGCCGCCCACGGCCGGGTGAACACGGCCAACCCCCTCTTCTCCTCCCTGCACCTGGCCGACGGCCCCCTGACGGTCTACGACCTGGAGCGCCTCCGCACCCCACCGGAACTGGTCGTCCTGGCCGCGTGCGAGAGCGGCCGGTCGGTGGTCAGGGCGGGCGACGAACTCCTCGGCCTCAGCACGACCTTCCTGTCCCTGGGCACCCGCTGCGTGGTCGCGTCGATGGTCCCGGTACCGGACGCCCGTACCCGGCCCCTGATGATCGCGCTCCACGAGAGGCTCGCGGCGGGAGTGTCCACGGCCACGGCGCTGGCCGAGACCCAGCGGGAGGCGGGCGACGACGTCACGGCGGCCGGGTTCGTCTGCATCGGCGCCGACATCGACGCCATGAGCGGAGGGCGCCGAGCGAACGCGTCCTCGAGTAGTCGTCCAGGTTGACCGCGTCAGCCGGGAGTGGACCATCGTCCCGTCGGACCGCAGGACTCGCGGTGAACGTTTCACCGGAAACGCCGCTCAAGCGATGGGATGGCGTGGTTGTGACCGGTACATCGCATCGCGTCACATGGCGCGTGACCGGCCCGTTGATTCGTCCGGCGAGGTCCGGGCCTTTTACGGGCCGCGCGAAAACCGCGAGTCACCCGGTTTGTTTCGGAGTGGGGGCGGACCGCACTCCGAAGGAGACTATTCGACCCGTGGCCATTATGTGATCCTCCCCGAGAAGGCGTTTCCCGCAGCATCTCGGGCGCGCCACCCACGCGCTCAGGAACACCATAGGCCGTAGGGAGAGATGGCTACTTGAAACCTCATCGTGGAATGCGCACCCTCGCATTATGCGCGGCGGCGACCCTGGCACTCGGCGCACCCTCCGCTCAGGCGGCGACCGCGGCCGGCACGAATGCCGCGGCTCTCAGCTGCGGCATCACCATCAGCAACCCGACCCAGCTCTACACGACCAACGTTTACGCTTACGTCGAGGTCAATTGCAACCAGAGCGTGGTGTATATCGGCGGATATCTCTCGTTGTATCGGGACGGGACCTTCCTAGGCTACGCCGAGACCTACCTGAACAACCGGGCCTACGCCTACAAGCTCAACATGGTGGCGTGCGTGCCCGGCGCCTACCACGTCATGGGTTACGGATTCGCCAACCTCGACGGCGGAGCGCCCGACTTCTCTCAGCGCGTCGCGACCACGCCGATCTCCATCACCTGCACCTGAGCTCCGTCCGACCCGGGCACCCGACCGGACCCGCCACCGCGGACGGGTCCTCGGTCCCGGACGACCGCCGCCGGGTCGGCTGGGGGCGCGCGGCCCCCCAGCCAGGCCGCGGACCCTGAAGGCCGGCAAGCGCCGGGCGTCCGAGCGCCGGGTTGCCGGGGTTCAACTTCTCTGATGTGGCCGCTCGGAACTTCTCGTTCCTCTGTTCGCGCTTGGCCACCCGGCGCCCAGGCTTACCACGCCGGTGGCGTCGATCGACGATCTGTTCGTACGCTCCTATTCACGTTCCGCAGTCTTCCAAAAGCGGAAGACATAGTGCTCCGGATGCATGCTTGACCGTGGCGAGTCCTCGTCGAAGTCATCGGTTCAGCAAGGCTCCACAGGTGGACGCGTATACACCATTGTGATTTTTCGGCCCCGAGGTCGAAAATTGGACGCGGAGATGGGGCCAAAAGCTCGGTCAGGTGAACGCGGCCCGAGCTGCAAAAAATTCTCCTTTTCTCCTACGCGGGGCGGGAGGTCGGGCTGAAGAACGGGACCCAACGGAACAACACGTTCGCCACGGCGACCAACCTCCGTGTGGGTGACGTGCTGATCCTTCAGAGAAGCAACAAGCCATTCACCAAGAAATGGGTGACGACGTCTGAGGTGAACGGCTCCTCGTACATCACATGCTCAGCGACCTTCACCCCACGCGGGGCGAATTACCTGCAGACTCCGAGCATCGACAACTGGCATGTTCCGGTCCGCGCGTGTATCTATCCCGTAGAGGGCGGTTACCGGTGTCACGACCGGTGGTACGTCGACATCAGCTGAGTGCTTCGAGCCTCCGCCAGTTGTCCGGCCACCCCGTTCGATCCTGGTGATCGGTTGGCCGAAGGTGGCTGGGCGGGCGAAGCGGGAACAAAGAAGATCGAGACGAGCGAAGCGAGATCCCCCCGAGCGGAGCGAGGCCCCTCCAGGGAGTGCGAGGGGCGGAGCCCTTCGCACGGAGCGCAGCGACCCCGGAGCGAAGGCGACGGCCGGGACCGCGAAAGCGGGCCGGGGGGAGCGTGAGGGGGCGCAGCCCCATCACAGCGGGGGGCTCGGGGGGTCGTCCCCCCGTAACCTAGACCGGTGAAGACGAAAGGCGGGCAGGGGACTCCCGCGACGGTGGCGCTGGCCAAGGCCGGGGCCGAGTTCACCCTCCACCCCTATGCGCACGACGCGAACGCGCAGGCCTACGGTGAAGAGGCGGCCGACGCGCTCGGTGTGCCCTATGAGCGGATCTTCAAGACGCTCGTGGCCGAGACCGAGGGCGGGCTCGCGGTCGCGGTGGTGCCGGTGGCCGGGAAACTCGACCTGAAGGCGTTCGCGGCGGCGCTGAAGGGCAAGAAGGCGGCGATGGCCGACGCGGCCAAGGTCGAGCGGGTGACGGGTTACGTGGTCGGCGGGATCAGCCCGCTGGGCCAGCGCAAACGGCTGCCGACCGTGGTCGACGCGTCGGCGCTGGCCTTCGAGACGATCTACTTCTCGGCAGGTCGGCGGGGTCTTCAGATCGAGACGGCCCCGGGCAACCTGGTGACGCTCACGGGCGCCATCACCGCGGAGATCGGGAAGGTCTAGCCGGTCTCCTCGACCATCGTGCCGCAGGAGAAGCCCTCTTCGCGTTCGGGGTCGAGCTGCACCTGGGTGAGGACGGCCGACTCCATCGGGCGCCGGATGGTCTCCATCTTGTCGCAGTCGTAGATCAGGTAGGTGCCCTCGCGCTCGCCGAGGATCATCATCCAGCGGCCGTCGTAGAGGGGCGTGTCCTTCTCCTTGTCGACCAGGATCGCCCATTGGTCCTGGAAGCCGACGGTGCTGAGCAGGAAGTTGGCCTGGCCGGTCTCGCGCATGGTGAGCGCGGCCGAGGCGAGGTTCAGGATGAGCAGGAAGCCCAGCCCGAGCCCGGTCAGGCCGCCGATGAGCACCTTCAGGCCGGCCCGGCCCACGGGACGGCGGCGCAGGAGCTGGAAGGGCACCAGGAAGGTCACCAGGCCCAGGCCGACCGCGATGACGATCATGACCGTCAGGTTGAGGTCGGCGAAGAAGTTGTAGAAGCCCCAGTACGTCGCCCCGCACCACAGCGCGGCGATCAGCCCGGCCACCCACGGCCGCGACCTGATCCAGGCCACCGCGCGCCCGGCGGCGCCGAAGGTGACCACGTTCACCAGCCAGGCGATCCCGACGAGCAGGCCGAGCAGCGGGATGCCGAGCAGCAGCACCAGCACCAGCGTGCTCATGAGGCGGCTGAACAGGATCGACTGGTCGATGCCGGCCTGCTGCGGGTTGATCCCGAAGGTGGCGTAGATCTCCTCGATGCCGAGGTAGAGGACGGCGTACAGGGCGACGCCGATCGGGAGGATGACCGAGGCGATCCGTTCGAGCAGGCTGATCACGCTGCCGCGGTCGTCGGGCTCCTCCGTTGGGGTAATTTCCTGATTTCTGACTTCATCTATGGGAAGTTCCTGATCTATCACGGCAAGGAGGGTAGTGATAACTGACTCTCCAGGTGACTAAATCTTCAATTATTTGTTTCCATGCGGATCTGTGGCGTTGAGCACACCCACGACGTGGTCGTAGTCGCCCCGGACCTCGGCCCCGCGCAGGAACTTCACCCGCTCGACCTGGATCTCCTTCGCGTCAGGTTGTGACTCCAGGAGCGCCATGGTCTCGGCGACGAACGCGTCGAGGGGCATGGCGTGCTCGTTGTCCTGCTGGCCGGGCATCAGCTCGGTCCGCACCGAGGGCGGCACCAGCTCGACGACCTTCACCGAGGTGCCGGCGTACTGCAGGCGGATCGACTCGCTGAGCATGTGGATCGCGGCCTTGGAGGCGTTGTAGGTCGGGGTGACGCGCAGCGGCACGAACGCCAGGCCCGAGGAGACGGTGACGATCGTGGCGTCGTCCTGGCCCAGAAGGTGGTCGACGAAGGCGGCGATCAACCGGATCGGCCCCAGGACGTTGGTCGTGACGACCGCCTCGGCCGTGGCGAGGAACCCCTCGGGGCGGGTCCAGTCTTCGGCCCGCATGATCCCGGCCATCGCGACCAGCACGTTGAGGCGCGGGTGGCTCTGGAGCACCTCCTTGGCGGCCTGCTCGATGCTCGCCGGGTCGGCGGTGTCGATCCGGACCGTGCCGAATCCTTCTGCGGCGAGCTCCTCGAAGCGCTCGGCCCGGCGCCCGCCGACGATCACGGTGTTGCCCCTGTCGCGCAGGGCCCTGGCCAGGGCGAGGCCGATGCCGCTCGTGGCGCCGGGGATGAAGACGGTGTTTCCGGTGATGTCCATGCCCCGACTCTTCCCCGCGGGCCGGGGATCGTGCAGAGAGCACTTGTCGGGGGATCGGCGGTCCCTGGTTACCGGTTTCGGGCGCGGCATAGGTTGGTGTACGTGGACCGCTCAGACCTGGCCGATTTCCTCCGCCGTCACCGGGAGGCCCTGCGTCCGGAAGACGTGGGCCTGCCCGAAGGCGCCCGCCGCCGCGCCCCCGGGCTGCGCCGCGAGGAGGTCGCCGCGCTGGCGCTGATGTCGACCGACTACTACACGAGGCTGGAGCAGCGCCGCGGCCCGCAGCCGAGCGAGCAGATGCTCTCGTCCCTGGCCAGGGCGCTGCGCCTGACCGGCGACGAGCGCCACTACCTGTTCCACCTGGCGGGGCGCACCGCCCCCGAGAGCGTCACCGGCGCCTCCCACGTGGCGCCCGCGCTGCTGCGGGTCCTCGACCGGCTCCACGACACCCCGGCCCTGATCCTGTCGAGCCTGGGCGAGACCCTGATCGCCAACCGGATGGCCCAGGCGCTGTTCGGCGACCGCTCGGCCTACACGGGCCTGGCCCGCAGCGACGTCTACCGCTGGTTCACCGACCCGGCCGAACGCCGCATCTACCCCGAAGACGACCACGACCGCCAGAGCCGGACCATGGTGGCGAACCTGCGGGCGGCGTACGGGACGATGGGCCCGAAGTCCCGCGCGGGCGAGCTGGTCAGGGCCCTGCAGAAGGCCAGCCCCGAGTTCGCCGCCCTGTGGGACCGCCACGAGGTGGCCCGCCGCTTCGAAGACCACAAGACGCTCGTGCATCCGCAGCTGGGCCCGATCGAACTCGACTGCCAGGTCCTCTTCACCGAAGACCAGTCACAAGCGCTCCTGGTCCTGACCGCTCCCCCGCGCAGCGAGGGCGACGAGAAGCTCAAATTGCTCGCCGTCGTGGGCCACGAACGATTTTCCGCGTAGCCCGGCCGACGAGCCTGGGCGCCGGATCACGGCGCGGAACTAAACCGGCGAGCCGCAGCATTTCTTGTACTTGCGCTCCGACCCGCACCAGCACGAGTCGTTGCGCCCCGGCGGCCAGGCGATGTCGTCTTCCGGGTCGGCCAGCGCGACCAGCCGCAAGCGCTCCTCCTCGGAGGCGGGCGCGTCATCCCCCAGACGGACGACGGCGACCCTGGTCTCCAGGTCGGCCTTCTTGAAACCGGCCTCCAAGGCCTGGAGGTCGTCGCCCGCCACATACGGCAGCCGGACGGTCGGCTTCTTCTCGATCACCGGCTGGGTCGTCTTGGGCGCCTTGGGTTCGGCCACGGCCAGCGCCTCGACCTGGTCGGACAGAGGGCCCGGCCCGCCGAAGCGACGGCGCAGCAGGTCGAGGTAGCGCAGGGCGGCGGGCGGGCGGCCGAGGGCCAGAGCCAGGCGCAGGCCCTCGTCGAGGAGGTCGGCGGCGAACTCGGCGTCGAACGGCCCGGCGATCATCGCGGCGGCCGGGTAGAACTCCTCGTCGCGCTCGTCGTCGGGCAGGCGGCCGAGCTCGGTGCGGCGGGTGCGCAGGAGGCGCAGGGCCGTGGCGGAGTCGCCGAGCTGGCCGTGGAGCTCGGCCATCGGGGCGCGCAGCGGGCCGCTCAGGGCGGGCTCGACGCCGATGAGGTCGTGGAGGAGGTCGAGGGTGTCCTGCTCCCAGCCGTCGAGGGTGTAGTCGTCGATGAGCTCGACGACGTAGGCGGGGATGCGGCGGTCACCCCGGGCCCTCGGGTCCATCAGGGCGTCGGCGAGCAGTTCCCACGCGGCGCGCTCCTCACCCCGGTCGTAGGCGCGTTCGAGCGCGGAGTCGAGGTCGAGAGGGTCGAAGAGATGGTCCGGAAGCACCAGGGAACCCTACCGAGGGTGGATGCCAAGTTCACCTTCACGGAGGACGAACCGGGCATACCTCCGGGCGTACTTTCAGAGCACGGCGCGGCGGCGCGGGGGCCCGCCGCCCGGATATCGTGACGCGGGTGACGGAACTGCACTATCTGACCGCGTCGGAGACCTCGGCCCTGCTGCGCGCACGGGAGATCAGCGCGGTCGAGGTCACCCAGGCACATCTCGACCGCATCGAGGCGGTCAATCCCCAGGTCAACGCCATCGTGACGGTCACCGCCGAGCAGGCCCTCGACCGGGCGGCGGAGCTCGACTCCGGGCCGTGGCAGGGGCCGCTGCACGGGCTGCCGGTCGCCCACAAGGACCTGGTGTCGACCAGGGGCGTCCGGACCACCTTCGGGTCGAAGATCTTCGCCGACCACGTGCCGACGACCGACGACCTGGTGGTGAAGCGGGTCCGGGCGGCCGGCGGGGTGATGATCGGCAAGACCAACACCCCCGAGTTCGGCACCGGCTCCCACACCGTGAACGAGGTGTTCGGCGCCACCCGCAACCCCTACGACCTGACGAAGTCGGCCGGGGGGTCGAGCGGCGGCGCGGCGGCGGCGCTGGCGTCCGGGATGACCCCGCTGGCCGACGGCAGCGACATGGGCGGCTCGCTGCGCAACCCGGCGTCGTTCTGCAACATCGTGGGCCTGCGCCCGACGCCCGGCCGGGTGCCGTCGAAGTCGACGACCGCCGCGTGGTTCACCCTCGGGGTGTCGGGGCCGATGGCGCGGACCGTCCACGACCTGGCTCTTTTCCTGACCGCCATCGCGGGCCCCGACCCGAGTTCGCCCCTGTCGATCCGGGAGGACCCCGCCGTGTTCGGCCAGGAACTCGACAGCGACGTGAGCGGGCTGCGGATCGCCTTCTCCCCCGAGCTCGGCGGGCTGCCCGTCGACCGCGAGACGGCCGGGGTGACCGCGACGGCGGCGACGGTCCTCGAAGGGCTGGGCGCGACCGTCGAGCACGCCGATCTGAATCTGGCGGGCGCCGACGAGGCGTTCCGTACCTATCGGGCCTGGTGGTATCTCGCCACCTACGGCGACCTGCAGGGGGTCGGCGAGAACGTGCGCTGGAACGTCGAGCGCGGGCGCGAGCTCACCGGCGCCGACCTGGCGACCGCAGAGAAGCGGCGCACCCGCCTCTGGCACCGCGTCGCCGCCTTCTTCGGCACCTGGGACTACCTGATCGCCCCGGTCAGCCAGGTCCCGCCGTTCCCGGTCGAAGATCCTTATGTACGGGAGATCGACGGCGTCCCCATGCCCGACTACCTGACCTGGATGCGCTCCTGCTACCTGATCAGCGTGCTGGGCGTCCCGGCCCTGTCGGTCCCCTGCGGCTTCACCTCTGACGGGCTGCCGGTCGGGGTGCAGATCATCGGCCGTCCCTGGGACGACCTCGGCGTGCTGAAGCTCGGATACGCCTTCGAGCAGGCTACGCGGGTGGGATGGACGCGTCCTCCGCTTTCCGCTCCCGGTAGGTGACCGCGAACTCGCGCGCCCAGTACATCCCGGCCGCGAGCGCGGCCCAGAACACCAGCACGCCCTTGGCCGTCACCCCGAGCAGATCCCGGGTCGCGAACTCGCCCGCCGACGTCGCGGCCTTGACGATCTCGCCCCCCATCGACGACCCGATCAGGTAGGCCACGAACGACCCGGCCAGCCCTCCGGCGGCGAGCCCGAGGACGATCGGCAGCCCGTCGTCGCCCGCCCGGCGGTAGGCGATCAGCCCCGCGACCACCCCGAGCGTCGCGGTGATCAGCGCGAAGTAGCCGTCGGCGGCGATGAGCGACTGGGTGTTGGGATCGGCCACCCGCCACGCGCCCTCGTAGAGGACGTAACGGGTGCGGGGCGCCAGCGCGGACCACAGGAATCCCGCCGGCACGCCCAGCACCGCCAGGATCAGGACCGTCCCACCGAAGTACTTCACAGGCCGCACCGTCACGATGGTACCTACCTAGACCAGGCGGGCCACGCCGTTAGCATTGGCGGGTGAACGAACAAGCCTGGCTCATCGAACCCTCCGGCCCGCTGCGGGGGGACGTCGAGGTCCGAGGGTCCAAGAACGCCGTGTCCAAGCACATGGTCGCGGCCATGCTCGGCGAGGGTCCGAGCACCCTCCACAACGCGCCCGAAGTCGGCGAGGTCCACCTGACCGCCGCCATGCTGGAGGCCCTGGGCATCCACGTCGAGATCGCCAACGGCGAGATCGTCCTCGAACGCGGCGCCGTGATCGAGCCGAGGGTCCCGGAGAAGTACACCGGCCTCAACCGCATCCCGATCCTGATGCTCGGCCCGCTGCTCCACCTGGCGGGCGAGGCGTTCGTGCCGATGGTCGGCGGCGACCCGATCGGCCGCCGCCCGGTCAACTTCCACCTCGAGGCGCTGCGCCAGATGGGCGCCGAGATCATCGAGGACGAAAGCGGCATCACCGCCAAGGCCTCCCGCCTCCACGGCACCCGCATCACGCTCCCCTACCCGAGCGTCGGCGCGACCGAGACCATCCTGATGACGGCCGTCCTGGCCGAGGGCAAGACGGTCATCAAGGGCGCCGCCATGGAGCCCGAGGTCGTCGAGCTGGCGCTGTTCCTCCAGCGCATGGGCGCGATGATCGAGCTGTCCCCCGACCGCCGCATCGTCATCGAGGGCGTCGAGAAGCTGCGCGGCGCGGCCACGTGGCTGGCCGGCGACCGCATCGAGGCGTTCTCCTACCTCGTGGCGGGCCTGGTCACCGGCGGCGAGGTCCGCGTCCACGGCTGCCCGCAGGACCGTCTGGTCACCGCGATCACGACGCTGGCCCGCATGGGCGCCCAGTTCGACATCACCGACGAGTGGCTGACCGCCTCGGCCCCCGACGGCCTGCGCGCGGCGGCCGTCCAGACCGACACCCACCCCGGGTTCATGACCGACTGGCAGACGCCGCTCATGGTCCTGTTCACCCGCGCCGAGGGCATGTCGGTGCTCCACGAGACGGTCTTCGAGAACCGTCTGGTGTACGTCCCCGCGCTCCAGAAGATGGGCTGCGAGATCGAGGTCTTCGCCCAGTGCCTGGGTGGCCCGGCCTGCCGCTACCACGACACCAACGCCAAGCACTCGGCGGTCGTCCGCGGCGTCTCCAAGCTCCGCGGCGCCGACGTGACCCTCCCCGACATCCGGGCGGGCTTCTCGGCGGTCCTGGCGGCGGCGGTGGCCGAGGGCACCTCGACCCTGCGCGGCGTCAATCACATCGAGCGGGGTTACCACCACCCGTTCGACCAGTTCACGTCCCTCGGCCTCAAGATCAGCCGAGTCGACGTCTGACCCGCGTGAACGGCCGTGGTCTCCGGTACGAGACCACGGCCGTTTCACGTCCCGCTCCCGAACCCGGACACGAGCCAGCGGTCCCTCACCCAGCGCACCTCGAAGACGGCCCAGAAGTCGCCGGTGGGATATCCGGTGTCGCCACAGAGGTCCATGGACACGCTCATACGCCGGCATTTCGCGCCCGGCGGGCAGTCCATCTCCGACGGGTACGAGTCGGCGATGTCGATGTTCGCGGCCGCGTCCCAGTGCCGGAACGGTGAGAACCGGCCGTTGAACTCCTCGCCGAAGTCCGTCTCGGGCACCATCACGGCCCTGATCGTCTCGCTGTCCTTCCCGAGCGCGGCGTCGATGTAGGCCGCGACGACCTCCTCGGGCGCGGCCCCGGCCGGGGGCACCTCGACCTCGTACCGGCCGGGCACACAGACCCAGCACCCGGTGAGCAGCGGAACGAGGAGCAGGATCGATAACGCGCCACGGCCGACGATCATGACCGAAGGCTAGCGGCGATCAGTCGCGGCGGCGGCGCCCCTCGCCCTCTCGGCGCGGGTCGCCCCGGTAGTAGTCGTCCTCCGGGTAGAGGTTGCCGTTCTCGTCCTCGTACCAGTACTCGTACTCGACGTCGCCACGGCGGCCGCGACGCTCCCCGGCCTCGCGGAGGCCCGGGGTCACACCGCCGCCGAAACGGCTCATGTCGGGCGGAGTGAAGTCGTCGGCCGGGGTGTCGCGCAGGGCGCTCTGCATCGAGTCGACCCAGATCGGGCCCGGGAGCGAGGCGCCCTGGACCGAGCCGTAGGTCTGATCGCCGATGCGAACACCGTTCAGGGGGTACTTGTACGACCCCCGGATGTCCCCCACGCTCACCGCCGCCGCCAGGTTCGGGGTGTATCCCGCGAACCACGCCGACGTGTAGTTGTTGTTGGTGCCCGTCTTCCCGGCGGCCGGGCGGCCGATCGACTGGCCCTTCATCGTCCCCTGCGTGAAGACGCCCGACAGGACCTCGTTGACCGCGTCGGCGACCTCGGGGTCGATCGTCGCCGAGCAGCTCGGCGGGATCTCCACCCTCCGGCCGTCACGTTCGACGATCTCGGTGATGGCCACCGGCTTGCAGTACTTGCCGCGCGCCCCGAAGGTCGCCACCGCCGACGCGACCGTCAGCGGGTCCATCTCGTTGACGCCCAGCGTGAAGGTCGGGACCTCCGACAGCTTCCCACCGTCGGCCCGCTTGATGCCGAGGGCCTTGGCGGTCCTGACGACCTCGCAGAGGCCCACCTCCTTCTCCAGCATCATGAAGAAGATGTTGACCGACTTCCACGTCCCCAATTCGAGGCTGTACGGCCCGCCCGACCCTTCCCCCGACGAGTTGTAGATCTTCGCGTTGGGGTCGTTGACGGCCTTCCCCGAGCAGTCGGTGAAGCCCGACGACGGGACGAACACGCCGGGCGTGTTGAACCCCTGCCCGAACCGCCAGCCCTTGGCCAGCGCGGTCGCCAACGTGAAGATCTTGAACGTCGATCCGGCCTGGAAGCCCATGCCGCCCCCGTGGGCGGTGTCGGCGGGGAGGTTGAAGGTCGTGTTGGGGCCGGTGACCTTGCCGCCGGGGTTGCTGCCGTAGCGCTTGCTGGCCGCCAGCGCCCTGATCCGGCCGGTGCCGGGTTCGACCATCGCCTCGGCGGCCACCTCGGTGTCCTCGGCCGCGACCCGCTGCTGGATGGCCTTGTCGGCCGCCTCCTGGGCGGTGGCGTCCAGCGTGGTCTTCAGGGTGAGGCCGCCCCGCTGGAGGCGCCGCTCGCGGTCGGCCCGCGAATGACCGAAGGCGGGGTTGGCGAGGATCTCGTGCTGGACGTACACGCAGAAGTAGGGATAGGCCGATTCGCCGCAGCCGCCGGGCTCCGAGCGCATGTTCAGGCCGAGACCCTGCGACTTGGCGGCGGCGGCCTCGGCAGGGGTGATCTTGCCCAGCTGGGCCATGCGGTCGAGCACCAGGTCGCGGCGCTGCTGGAGCTTCTCGCGCTGCTCCTCGCCGCGCGCGGGGTCGGTCGAATACGGGGTGCGGACGGCCCCGGCCAGCGCGGCGGCCTGGCCCAGCGTCAGGTCCTTGGCCGACACGCCGAAGAAGCGGCGGGCGGCGGCCTGGATGCCGAACGCGCCGCCGCCGAAGTAGGCGATGTTGAGGTAGCGCTCCAGGATCTGGTCTTTGGAGTACTTCTCCTCCAGGGCCAGCGCGTAGCGCATCTCGGTGAACTTGCGGCGCATGCTCCGCACCTGCGCCGAGTCGCGTTCCTTGTCCGACTCGGCCCGGTTGACCAGGATGTTCTTCACGAGCTGCTGGGTCAGCGACGAGCCGCCCTGCCGGATGCCGCCCGCCTGGGTGTTGGCGATCAGCGCCCGGATCGTGCCGCGCACGTCGAGGCCCGCGTGTTCGTAGAAACGGGCGTCCTCGATGGCGACGATCGCCTCGCGCATCGGCTGGGAGACCTCGTCGATGCGGACCGACTGCCGGTTCTGCGAGTAGAACTGGGCGAACTGGCGGCCGTCCTTGTCGACGAGCCGGGTCACCTCGGGGAGCGGGTCTTCGCGTGGCGGAGGCGGGAGTTTGGTGACCATCCCGGCCGCGGTGTTGCTCGCGACCCCGCCTCCGGCGACGATCGGCGCGACCAGTGCCGCCGCCAGGACTCCGCCGAGTGCCCCGCACACCGCCAGCCCGCCGGCAGTCGTGACCCGCGCCATGCCGTTCCCCCCAGCTCGTTGGACAGGGGGAATCCAGCGTCAACCTAACACAGCGTAACGCTACGCTCCCAGGCAGGCAGGCCCGAGGAGCTGTTTGAGGTCGCCCATCAGGGCCGGGCTCGGGGTCACGCGCAGGCGGTCGTCGAGGCGCATCACCGTCGTGCGCGGGCCGTTGTGGACCTGGAGGTGCACCTCGGTCGTGCCGGGGTGGGTGTTCAGGACCTCTTTGAGGCGGCCGACGACCGGCGGGGTGACCCGGGCCATCGGCAGGCTGACGACCAGCGGGCCGCCCGACTCGACCGTCAGGTCGGGCTGGGTGACCTCCATCGCGATGATCTTGGCGACGTCTTCCCGCTTGTCGATGCGGCCCTTGACGAAGACGATGGCGTCTTCGGCCAGGATCGTGGCGCAGAGCTGGTAGGCCGAGGGGAAGATCATCACCTCGATCGAGCCGCCGAGGTCTTCGAGCTGGGTGAGCACCCAGGTGTCGCCCTTCTTGGTGACCTTGCGCTGCACGCCGCTGAGGATGCCGCCCACTGTGACCATCTGGCCGTCGGGACGCGATTCGTCTTGCAGGGCGCTGATCGAGCAGTCGGCGCCGCTCGACAGGATGTGCTCGACGCCGAGGAGCGGGTGGTCGGAGACGTACAGGCCGAGCATCTCGCGCTCGAACTGCAGGACGGTGTTCTTGTCCCACTCGCCTTCGGGGATGTTCACGTCGAAGGTCTGGTCTTCGCCGCCGTCGACCGCCCCGAAGAGGGAGTCCTGGCCGATGGCCTCGTTCTTCTTGATGTCGATGATGGCGTCGACGGCCTGTTCGTGGACCATCACCAGGCCCTTGCGGACATGGCCCATCGAGTCGTACGCGCCCGCCTTGATCAGCGACTCGATGACCCGCTTGTTGCAGACCTGGGCCGGGACCTTCCGCAGGAAGTCCTTGAAGTCGGTGAAGCGGCCCTTCTCCTTGCGGGCGGCGATGATGCCGTCGACGACGTTGCCGCCCACGTTGCGAATTGCTGACAAACCAAATCGGATGTCGGCGCCGCGCGGGGTGAAGTCGAAGTCGGAGTCGCTGACGTCGGGCGGCAGGACCTTGATGCCCATGTGGCGGCACTCGTTGAGGTAGAGGGCCGACTTGTCCTTGTCGTCCTTCACGCTCGTCAGCAGGGCGGCCATGTATTCGGCGCGGTAGTTGGCCTTGAGGTAGGCCGTCCAGTAGGAGACCAGGCCGTATCCGGCGGTGTGGGCCTTGTTGAAGGCGTAGTCGGAGAACGGGAGCAGGATGTCCCACAGGGCCTTGATGGCCTCTTTGGAATATCCGTTGTCCTGCATGCCCTTCTCGAAGAACTCGTACTGCTTGTCGAGTTCCGACTTCTTCTTCTTGCCCATCGCGCGCCGCAGCAGGTCGGCGCCGCCGAGCGAGTAGCCGGCCACCTTCTGGGCGATGGCCATGACCTGCTCCTGGTAGACGATCAGGCCGTAGGTCGTGGAGAGGATCTCCGCCAGGGGCTCTTCGAGCTCCGGGTGGATCGGGATCATCTCCTGCTGCTTGTTCTTGCGCAGCGCGTAGTTGGTGTGGGAGTTGGCGCCCATCGGGCCGGGACGGTAGAGCGCGAGGGCGGCGGAGATGTCCTCGAAGTTGTCAGGGCGCATCAGCCGCAGGAGGGTGCGCATGCCGCCGCCGTCGAGCTGGAAGATGCCCAAGGTGTCGCCCCGGGCCAGCAGCTCGTAGGTCTTGGGGTCGTCGAGCGGCAGGTCGAGCAGCTCGATGTTGTTGCCGGTGTTGAGCTCGACCATCTTGAGGCAGTCGTCGATGATCGTCAGGTTGCGCAGGCCGAGGAAGTCCATCTTCAGCAGGCCGAGCGTCTCGCAGGTCGGATAGTCGAACTGCGTGATGATCGCGCCGTCGGAGTCGCGGCGCATGATCGGGATGTAGTCGGTGATCACCTCGGACGACATGATCACGCCCGCGGCGTGGACGCCCGTCTGCCGGATCAGGCCCTCGAGACCACGCCCCAGGTCGATGGTCGACTTGACGTCGACGTCTTCTTCGTAGAGTTTGCGCAGCTCACCGGCCTCGTTGTAGCGCGGGTGATCGTTGTCGAAGATGCCGGAGAGCGGGATGTCCTTGCCCATCACGGCGGGCGGGAACGCCTTGGAGACCTTGTCGCCGAGCGCGTAGGGGTAGCCCAGGACGCGACCGGCGTCCTTCACGGCCGCTTTCGCCTTGATCGTGCCGAAGGTGGCGATCATGGCGACCTTGTCGGAGCCCCACTTCTCCGTCACGTACCTGATCACGTCGGCGCGCCGACGCTCGTCGAAGTCGATGTCGACGTCGGGCATGGAGACGCGCTCGGGGTTGAGGAACCGCTCGAAGTAGAGGCCGAACGGGATCGGGTCGAGGTCAGTGATGCCCAGCGAGTAGGCGACCAGCGAGCCCGCCGCCGAACCACGGCCGGGGCCGACGCGGATGCCGTTGGTCTTGGCCCACATGATGAAGTCGGCGACCACGAGGAAGTAGCTCGGGAAGCCCATCTGGACGATGACCCGCAGCTCGTTTTCCACCCAGGCGCGGTGCTCTTCGTCGACGCCGTTGGGGAAGCGGCGGTGCATGCCCTTCCAGACCTCCTGGCGGAAGAACTCCTCCTCGGTCATCCCCTCGGGGATGGGGAAGGTCGGCATCAGGTTCTTGTGCTGGAAGAACCCGGTGGGGTCGACCTTCTCGGCGACCAGCAGGGTGTTCCTGCACCCTTCCTGCCACAGGTCGGAGGAGTCGACGGCGCGCATCTCGTCGGCGGTCTTGATGTAGTAGCCGCTGCCGTCGAACCGGAACCGGCCCGGGTCGGAGAGCTGCTTGCCGGTCTGGATGCACAGGAGCGCGTCGTGTGACTGGGCGTCGGACTCGTAGGTGTAGTGGGAGTCGTTGGTGACGACCGGCGGGATGTTCAGCTCTTTGGAGATGCGGGTCAGGCCGTCGCGGACGCGGCGCTCGATGTCGAGGCCGTGGTCCATGATCTCCAGGAAGTAGTTCTCCTTGCCGAAGAGATCCTGGAACTTCGCCGCCGCCTTGACCGCCTCGTCGTACTGCCCGAGCCGCAGGCGGGTCTGGACCTCGCCCGACGGGCAGCCGGTGGTGGCCATCAGGCCCTCGGAGTGTTCGGCGAGGATCTCGGCGTCCATGCGGGCCCACTTGCGGTGGAAACCCTCGGTGTAGGCGCGCGAGGAGAGCTTCATCAGGTTGTGCAGGCCGGTGCGGTTCTTCGCCCAGATCGTCATGTGAGTGTAGAAACCACCCGCCGAGACGTCGTCGCTCTTCTGGTGGGGCTCGCCCCACAGGACCGGCTTCTTGTTGAAGCGGGCGTCGGGCGCGATGTAGGCCTCGATGCCGATGATCGGCTTCACCCCGGCGCCGGTGGCCTGCCGGTAGAACTCGAAGGCGCCGTGCATGTTGCCGTGGTCGGTGATGGCGATGGCGGGCATCTCCTGCTCGCCCACCAGTTTGAACATCTGCTTCAACCGGGCCGCACCGTCGAGCATCGAATATTCGGTGTGGACGTGCAGATGCACAAACGAATCGCCCATGGGACCCCCATCTTCCGACCGACGGATGTAGAGCCTACGCCTGATCACCACCTCGCCGGACTACGGTCGCCGAAGAGATCTTTCCGGGGGGAAAAGGTGGAGAAGGCCAACCTTGACGAGGGGTATTCACACGCCCTCGGCAAACGCCAGGTCCAGATGATCGCGATCGGCGGCGCCATCGGCGTCGGGCTGTTCCTGGGCTCGGGGGGCCGCTTCGCCGCCGCCGGACCGGCCCTGGTGATCTCGTACGCGATCGCCGGAGTCGCCGCGTTCCTGGTGATGCGGGCGCTCGGTGAGCTGGTCAGCTACCGGCCGACGTCGGGGTCGTTCGTCTCGTACGCCAGCGAGTTCGTCGGCCCCTGGGCGGGGTTCGCCAGCGGGTGGATGTACTGGGTCAACTGGGCCGCCACGGGCGTCGCCGAGCTGACCGCCATCGCGATCTACGTGCACCTGTGGGCGCCCGACTTCCCGCGCTGGCTCACCGCACTGATCGCGCTGGGGGTCGTGCTGATCGTGAACCTGGCGTCGGTGAAGGCGTTCGGCGAGATGGAGTTCTGGTTCGCGCTGCTCAAGGTGCTCGCGATCGTGACGTTCCTGATCGTCGGGCTCTACCTGGTGATCTTCTCAGTCGAGGGCGCCTCGCCGGCGAACCTGGTGGACCACGGCGGGTTCTTCCCGACGGGGTTCGGGCCGGTGTTCATGAGCCTGCAGGCGGTGGTGTTCGCGTACGCCGCCATCGAGCTCGTCGGCATCGCGGCCGGGGAGACCAAGAACCCGCACGAGGTGCTGCCGAAGGCCGTCAACAGCGTCATCTGGCGCATCGCGATCTTCTACGTCGGGTCGGTGCTGCTGCTCGGGATGGTGCTGCCGTGGACGTCGTACAGCGCCGGGGAGTCGCCGTTCGTCACGGTGTTCACCCAGCTCGGGGCGCCGTGGGCGGGTGACGTGATGAACCTGATCGTGATCACGGCGGCGCTGTCGTCGTGCAACTCGGGGCTCTATTCGACCGGGCGGATCCTGCGGTCGATGGGCCAGCGCGGGGAGGCGCCCCGGTTCACCCGGAACCTGAGCTCACGGCACGTGCCGATCGGCGGGATCCTCATGACGGCCGCCGTGTACGTCGTGGGGGTGGCGGTCTATTCGTACATTCCCGAAAGGGCCTTTTCGATCGCCGTGGCGATCTCCTCGCTCGGGACGGTCACCACGTGGGGCACCCTGCTCTACTGCCAGATCAAGCTGCGCCAGGCCTGGATGCGCGGCGAGCTGCCGAAACCGGCGTTCCGGATGCCCGGCTCACCGTGGACGAACTGGATCGGCCTGGGCTTCCTGGCCCTCGTGGTGCTCCTGATGCCCTTCGCCGACGAAGACCAGCGGCTGGCGTTCTACCTGATCCCGATCCTGGCGGGCGGGATCTGGGGCGGCTGGCGGCTGGTCAGCGCGAAGCGCGTGCCGGCCGGTCACGTTCAGCAGCGTGTAGTCCCGCCTCAATGACGGCCGCCATGATCGGCCGCAGCCCCGGTTCGCCCAGGCGCGGCGCCCGCTGCGCCATCGCGGCGACCACCTTGCGCTCCCGCTCGGGGTCGCGCCCGGCGAACCCGCCGACCGGCTTGAGCCGCTGGATCGTCCCGGCCAGTTCGGCCCTGCGCTCCAGCAGCACGGCCAGGGCCGCGTCGGCCCTGTCGATGGCCGCACGGGCCTGAGGCAGGTCCTCCGGCGCCTCCGGGCGCACCACGGCCCCGATGAGCCGGGCGTCCTCCACGGCGGCGTCGACGACCTCGGGGGGCGCGTCGGCGTCGAGCAGCAGCCCGTCGGCGCCCGCCGCGACGGCGGGCCCGGCGAGCACGGACTCTTTCCCCAGGTGGACGATCACCGGCCGCCCCGACTCGGCCCGCGCGACCCTGATGAGCGCCAGGTCGGGCACCGCCTCGCAGAGCACCACGGCCCGGTTCCCCTCGGCCTCACAGCGGTCGGCGGCGGTCAGCCACTCCATCAGGGACGCCTCACGCGGCCTGCGCAGAATCACGGGCAGGGCCAGGCGGGCGGCGGCCCTCACGAGCGTCATGTCATCGACGACGACCGCGACGGCCGGGCCGGCGATGACGTCGAGTTCGACCGAGGGCGAAAGCTCTACAAGCAGCGGACCCCCGAGGACCGCGACCGGCCGCCCTTCTCCGATGGTCAGATCCGCGATCCGTACGGACATGTCGTGAGATTACCAGGGCAGTACTGCTCGCGTTTGATCCCTTTGCCATCCATGGGACGATTCATGGGTTCTGGAAGGGGTGGGGATGACGAACGCGGAAGGCCGACTCGTCGGGGGCCGGTACCACTTGATAGAACCCATCGGCCGGGGCGGCATGGGCATCGTGTGGCGGGCCCATGACGAGCTGCTCGACCGCGCCGTGGCGGTGAAGGAGGTCCGATACGACAGCGCGATGGGCGACGAGCTCCCCGAGCTGAACCGGCGGACCATGCGCGAGGCCCGTGCCGCCGGGCGGCTGACGCATCCCAATGTGGTGGTCGTCCACGACGTGATCGAAGAAGACGGGCGGCCATGGATCATCATGCAGCTCGTCGAATCGCGGTCGCTGGGCCAGGTGATCCGGCAGGACGGTCCGCTGACGCCCAAGCGGGCGACGGAGATCGGGCTGCAGATCCTCGACGCGCTGAGGGCCGCCCACGCGCAGGGAGTGTTACACCGGGACGTGAAGCCCGAGAACGTGCTGCTGGCCGACGACGGCCGGGTCGTGCTGACCGACTTCGGCATCGCGCGGGTCGAGACCGACTCGACGATGACCCGCACCGGCCTGGTGGGAACCCCCGCCTTCATCGCGCCCGAACGGCTGCGCGGCGGTCCGGCACAGCGGGAGTCCGACCTGTGGTCGCTGGGCGCGACGCTCTACGCCGCCGTCGAGGGCCGCCCGCCCCACGACAAGGGCATGGCGATGGCGACCATGCACGCCGTGCTGACCGAGCCGCCCGACCCGCCCAAGAACGCCGGGGCGATGCGCAACGTGCTCGAACGCCTCCTGGAGAAGGATCCGGCGACCCGTCCCGGCTACGACGAGACGGCCCGGCTGCTGCGCCGCGCGGCGGCCGACCAGGTCCCGCCCCGCCAGGTCGACGCCTCGGGCTGGCCGTCGCCGCCCTCCCCGCAGCGCTCGGGCCGGGTGGCCAACGGGGTGCCCAAGCCGCCGGTGGTCCCGCAGGAGGCCTTCGACGACACCGACCCGAACCTGCCGACCACGCCGACCAAGCACCCCAAGAAGTCCGGTGCGGCCGAGTCCTCCGAGGCTCCCGGACCGCAGACCGGCGACGCGATCCCGGCCCAGCGACCGGCGGAGCAGGCGAAACCCGAACCGAAGCCCGAGCCGAAGAAGCCCGAGCCGAAGCCCGAGCCGAAGGCCGCCGCCCAGAAGCCGGCCAAGCCCGCCGCGGCGGCGGCCGGTCTCGCCGCCGACGCGCCCGAAAGCGCGCCCGCACCGGAGGTCCCCCGCCAGGCCACCCCCGCCGAGCCCAAGCCCGAGAAGAAACCAGAGCCCGAGCCCAAGCCGGAACCGGTGCGCGAGTCGGCGAAGGAAGACGGCGCCGAGGCCCGCAAGGCGTCGGCGCCCGCGCCCAAGAGCCCGCCGAAGCCGCCCACCCGCCGCCCGCCGAGCGCCCCTTACGGCGGCGCCGGGGTGCGCCCGGGTGCGGGCCGTCCCACCGAGGCCCCCCGGCCGAGCGAGCCCGCTCCGGCCCGCCCGGCCGCGTTCCAGGCCGAGCCGGTCGGCTCTTCGCCGTTCTTCGACGACGAGCCCGGCCACACCCGCTACGGCGAGCAGGCGTCGGTGCCGCTCCCCGAGCCGAGCCGGCAGACCTGGCACACCGTCGACATCCCCGAACGCAGGAACGGCCTGCTCAAGGCCGCGCTCATCGCCATCCCGGCGATCCTGGTCGTGGGCGGCGTCGCGTTGTGGCTCGGCATGGAACAGGCCTCCGACACCTCCGGCACCGCCGCGACGGTCAAGCCCCCCGCGACCTCCGCCAACGCCGACCCGTCGGGCGACCCGTCCGACGAGGCCGCCGCCGACGAGTCGGACAAGCCGTCCGCGAGCCCGTCGGACGACGAGGAGAAGGACCCGTCGCCGAAGCCCTCCGAGTCGCCCTCCAAGGACGACGACGAGGAGGAGGACGAGGACGCGCTCCCCAAGGGCTGGAAGATGCACAAGAACGGGGCGGGCTTCGCGCTCGCCCTGCCGCCCGGCTGGAAGCAGGTCCGCTCCGACTCCGGCAACGTCTGGTTCGAGGGCCCGCTCGACGGCGCCTACCTGCAGATCGGGCACACCAGCACGCCGGGCAAGGACGCGCTCGCCGACTGGAAGTACCAGGAGGCCAATTCCGCCCGCTACAGCTTCTCGGCGTACAAGCGGATCAGCATGAAGAAGGTCGACTACTTCCGCAACGCGGCCGACTGGGAGTGGACGTTCGAGCCCGGAGGTTTCACCGGTCACATCCTGAACCGCGGATTCGTCGTCGACGACAAGCACGGCTACGCCATCCTGTGGAAGACCCGCGACAAGGACTGGGACAAGTACCGGCACTACTTCGACAACTTCGCGAAGTCCTTCGAACCCGACAAGTAGCCCCTGTTGTGGGACGATGCCAAACGGTTCGAAGGGGGAGGATGTGGAAGCGACGCGCCGCCTGGCGGGCAGGTACCAGCTCCTGGAGCGAATAGGCCGGGGCGGGATGGGCGTCGTCTGGCGTGCCCACGACGAGCTCCTCGACCGCCCCGTCGCGGTCAAGGAGATCCACTACACCGCCCTGAGCGATGAGGACCGCGCCGACTTCAACCGCCGCACGATCCGCGAGGCCCGTGCGGCGGGGCGGCTGTCCCACCCGAACGTGATCGTCGTCCACGACGTCATCGAGGAGGACGGCCGTCCGTGGATCGTGATGCAGCTCGTGCGGTCCACGAGCCTGGGTGACGCCCTGCGCGACCACGGCCCGATCGTGCCCGACAGGGTGGCGACCATCGGCGCCCAGGTCCTCGACGCCCTGATGACGGCCCATGCGGCCGGGGTGCTGCACCGCGACGTGAAGCCCGAGAACGTGCTGCTCAGCCCGGACAACCGGGTGGTCCTCACCGACTTCGGCATCGCCTCGATGACCGGCGACGCCTCGATGACGCTGACGGGCTCGGTCACCGGCACCCCCGCGTTCCTGCCCCCCGAACGCCTGGCCGGGCACCCCGCGACCCCCGAGTCCGACCTGTGGTCGCTGGGCGCGACACTGTGGGCCGCGGTCGAGGGGCGCTCCCCCTACGACCGGGGCACCCCGATCGCGAGCATGGCCGCGGTCCTCCACGAGGAGATCCCGGTCGCCCACCGGGCGGGTCCGCTGGCGCCGGTGCTCGAAGGCCTGATGTGCAAGGACCCGGTCTACCGCATGACGGCCGAACAGGCCATGGACCTGCTGCACCAGGCGGCCGCCAGCAAGTGGAACCCGCCGGTGAACCGGCCGACCCCGACCCCGGTGAACACACCGGTGAACCTGCCGGTGAGCACCCCGGTGAACACTCCGGTGTACACGAACGGCTCCTCCACCGAGCAGGCCGCCTTCACCCCGGCCGGCCCCTACGGCGCTCCCCCGGTCCAGGCCGGTTACGGGCAGCAGCCCGGGTGGCAGCTGCCGGGGCAGGCCACGGTCGTCCCGTCGGAGCGGAACCGCGACCGGGCGCTGATCATCACCCTGGTCACCCTGCTGGTCGCGCTGCTGGGCATCGGCGGCTTCTTCGCGTACACGAACCTCAGCGGCACCACCGACCCGGGCCCCATCGCCGCGGACCCGCCGCCGGTCACCGAGCCCGTCACCGACTACCCCACCCCCACGCCGACCCCCTCGGCGGCGCCGAGCCCGCGGCCCACCCCCGTGGTCACCGAGACCCCGGTCCTCCCCGAGGGCTGGACCGAATACCGCGACACCCGGCTCCGGTTCGCCGTCGCGCTGCCGCCCGGCTGGGAGCCCTACCAGCGGGAGGGCCAGCGGGTCTACTTCAAGGGCCCCGGCATGCCCGGCTACCTCCAGATCGACCTCACCCCGTGGGAGGTCGAAGATCCGCTCCGCGCGCTCGAGGTGGTCGAGCAGACCTCGACCTCGAAGGGCTTCCTGCCCGACTACCAGCGCATCGAGATGAAGCGCACCCGGCTCACGGTCGGCGGCTTCGACGCCCCCGGCGCCGACTGGGAGTTCACCTTCACCACGCTGGAGGGCGTCCAGCAGGTCTACGACCGGGCGTTCCGGATCGACAACCAGTGCTACGCGATCTACTGGCAGGTCCCCGCCAACATCTGGGACAAGGGCGCCCCCTGGTTCCGGACCTTCGCCCGAACCTTCCGACCGACCTGATGTCCGCCAGGCACGACGCGGTCCGCGCCGGTCTCGGCGTCGGGCTCGCGGTGGGGGTCTCCGGGCTCGCGTTCGGCGCGGCGGCGGTGACGGCCGGGCTGTCGGTGGCGCAGGCGTGCGCGCTGAGCCTGTTCGCGTTCACCGGCGCGTCGCAGTTCGCGCTCGCGGGGGTCGTCGCCGGTGGCGGGGCCCTCGTCCCCGGCGTCGCCGGCGCGCTCCTGCTGGGAGCCCGCAATGGCCTGTACGGACTGCGCCTCGCCGCCCTCCTCCCCACCCGCCTGCGCGCCTTCACCGCCCACGGCGTCATCGACGAGACCTCCGCCGTCGCCTTCGCCCACCCCGCCGAGGCCCGAGCGGGCTTCTACACCACCTTCGCGAGCCTCTACGTCACCTGGAACCTGACGACCCTCCTGGCCGCCGTCGGCGCCTCCCAGGTCGCCGACCCGGCGATGTTCGGCCTCGACGCCGTCGGCCCGGCCACCTTTCTGGCCCTGCTCTGGCCGCGCCTGAAGGAGTCGGCAGACGACCGGAAGGTGGCCGTGGCCGGGGCGGCGATCGCGCTGGCCGCCACCCCGTTCCTGCCCGCCGGGATCCCGGTCCTGCTCGCGGCGGCGGGCGCCCTGGTGGTGCTGGTCAGGTGAACCTGTGGTGGGCCGTCATCGCCACGTGCGTGGGCTGCTACCTGCTCAAATACGCGGGCCTGGCCGCGCCGCGCCGGGTGCTGGACCACCCGGCGGTGAAGCGGTTCGCCACGATCGTCCCGGTCGCGCTGCTGGCCGCGCTGATCGCCGTGCAGTCGTTCGGCCAGGGCTTCGACGTCCCCCGAACGGCGGGTCTGGCCGCCGCCGTCGTCGCGCTGCTGCTGCGCGCCCCGTTCCTCGTGGTTCTGGTCGTCGCGGCGATGGTTACCGGACTGCTGCGAATAACGGGCATGTGATTCGTTCGCCGGGGTAGCCGGGCGACATGCCCGAGTCTCAGACATCCGACCGCATCGTCGCCGGCCGTTATCGCCTGATCGAACCGCTCGGCCGGGGTGGGATGGGCACCGTGTGGCGTGCCCTGGACGAAACCCTGGAACGCGAAGTCGCCGTGAAGGAACTCAACGCCGACCTCTCGGGAGCCGAGCGTGAGATCTTCACGATCCGCACCCTCCGCGAGGCCCGCGCCGCCGGCCGGGTCAGCCACCCCGCGGTCGCCGCCGTGTACGACGTGTTCGAGGAACGCGGCCACCCGTGGATCGTCATGCAGTACGTCCCGTCCACCACCCTGGGCGCCCTCATCCGGGACGACGGCCCGATGCGCCCCCACAAGGTGGCGACCATCGGCCTCCAGATGCTGAGCGCCCTGAAGGCGGCCCACCAGGCGGGCGTCCTGCACCGTGACGTGAAACCCGACAACGTGCTGATCACCCCCGACGGCCGGGCGGTCCTGACCGACTTCGGCATCGCCGCCATGGAGGACGACTCCCCGGTCACCCGCACCGGCGCCCTGGTCGGCACCCCTGCCTTCATCAGCCCCGAGCGCGCGGCGGGGGGCCGTGCGGTCCGGGCCTCCGACATGTGGTCGCTGGGCGTGACCCTGTTCCTGGCCGCCGAGGGCCGCTCGCCCTTCCATCGGGGCCACGCGATGGCCTCGCTGGCGGCGGTCATGTACGAACCCTTCGGCCAGCTCTACCGCGCCGGCCCGCTGACCCCCGTCCTGCACGGCCTGCTGGAGAAGGACCCGGCCACCCGGATGACGGCCGTGGAGGCCGAACGCCACCTCCACAACATCGTCAACGGCACCGTCTCGGAGCCGACCGCCCCCTTCATCCCCGTTCCGCCGCCCACCGAGGAGCTGCCGAAACCGCGCAGGAGCTGGCCCTTCACCGCCGTGGTCTCGGCCGTCCTGGCCGTCGGCCTCAGCGCGGGCACCATCGCCTACGTGACGGCGAGCGACCCCCCGGTCACCCCCGCCGAGACGATCCCCGCCCAGGTCCCGGCGAAGAAGAAGGCCGCGACCCCGAAGCCCTCGTCCAAAGCGGTGGTCGACGACGAACCGGCGGTTCAGCAGAGCGAACCCCAGCAGGAACGGCCACAGGAGAGGTCACAGGCACCCTCCCCAAAAGCGAGCCCGTCCGGGCGGTCGAGCGAGGAGGCGAGCCCCCCAAGCGGGGAACCCGAGGAAGACCAGGCCACGCCCACGGAGGAGCCCACCATGGAGGAGAACACGGGCCAGGAGAACACCGAGGAGGAGGACCCGGCCGCGGCGGGCCAGGAAAGCTCAGGTCAGCTTGAAGGCGAGGTTTCTGGCCAATAATCCGGGCACGACTCGGACATGGACGACATCACCGGCGGAATCCTCAAGCTCACCGACGACCTCGCCCTCACCCGCATGGGCTACGGCGCGATGCGGCTGACCGGCCCCGGCATCTGGGGCCCGCCCACGGACCCCGAAGAGGCGATCCGCGTCCTGCGGACCGTCGTCGAGCTGGGCCTGCTCCACATCGACACCAGCGACTACTACGGCCCCTACGTGGTCAACGACCTGATCCGCGAGGCGCTCCACCCGTACCCCTCGGGCCTGCGCATCGTGACCAAGGTCGGCGCGAAACGCGGCGAGGACCGCTCCTGGTTCCCCGCGATGACCGAACCGGAACTGATCGAGGCCGTGTACGACAACCTCAAGCGCCTCGGCACCGAACAACTCGACGTGGTCAACCTCCGCATGCACGACGCGAGCGACCCCACGATCCCCTTCAGCGTCCTGACCGCCCTCCAGGACGAGGGCCTGATCACCCACCTGGGCGTCAGCAACGTGACCGAGGAACAGTTGCTCGTCTGCCGCGGCATCGCCCCGGTGGTCTGCGTCCAGAACGAGTACAACCTCGTCAATCGGAAAGATGACGCGCTGGTCGACGTCTGCGCCGAGAACGGCATCGCCTACGTGCCGTTCTTCCCGCTGGGCGGCTTCTCGCCCCTCCAGTCGTCGATCCTCGACGAGGTGGCCGGAGAGCTCGGCGCGAGCCGCCAGCAGACCGCCCTGGCCTGGCTCCTGCACCGCTCCCCGACGATCTGCGTCATCCCGGGCACCTCGTCGGTCGCCCACCTGCGCGAGAACGTCGAAGCGGCGGGCCTCCGCCTCTCGGAGGAAGCGCTCCGCCGCCTCGATTCACTCGCTACGAATCCGCGGAGATGACGTCCAGCGACCGGGCGAGGTCGGCCGGGTATTCGGCGTGGAACTCGATCCAGTCGCCCGTCGAGGGGTGTTCGAAAGCCAGCGACACCGCGTGCAGCCACTGCCGCCCCAGCCCCAGGCGGGCCGAGAGCGTCGGGTCGGCGCCGTATTGGAGGTCGCCGACGCAGGGGTGGCGCATCGTCGACATGTGCACGCGGATCTGGTGGGTGCGCCCGGTCTCCAGGCGGATGTCCAGCAGCGACGCCGCCCGGAACGCCTCAAGGGTGTCGTAGTGGGTCACCGAGTCCTTGCCGCCCGCCACGACGGCCCAGCGGCCGTCGCCCGAGGGGTGGCGGTCGATCGGGGCGTCGATCGTGCCGCGCAGCGGGTCCATGTGGCCCTGCACGAGCGCGTGGTAGCGCTTCTCGACGGTCCGTTCCTTGAAGGCGCGCTTCATCAGCGTGTAGGCGCGTTCGCTCTTGGCCACGACCATGCAGCCGGTCGTGTTGGCGTCGAGCCGGTGCACGATCCCCTGCCGCTCGGCCGCCCCGCTCGTGGAGACGCGGTGGCCGGTGCCGAGGAGGCCGCCGATGACGGTCGGGCCCGTCCAGCCGACGGACGGGTGGGCCGCCACGCCGATGGGCTTGTTGACCACGACGATGTCGTCGTCTTCGTACAGGATCGTCATCCCCGGAACGGGCTCGGCCACCGGCATGGGCGCCGACACCGGCGGGGGGATCGTCACATCGAGCCAGGAACCGGCCGCCACCCGGTCGGACTTCCCGGCCGGCGAGCCGTTGACGAGGACGTCGCCGCCGAGGATGAGCTCGGCGGCGCGGGTGCGCGAGAACCCGAAGAGACGGGCGAGGGCGGCGTCGAGCCGCTCCCCCTCCAGCCCGTCGGGGACGGGCAGCGATCGCTGGTCAGCCATCCTTGACCACGCCCTCGCGGGTGCCGTCGATCTGGTAGCCGCGCCAGGCGAGGAACACCGCGAGGATGCCGCCGCACACGATGGCCGAGTCGGCCACGTTGAAGATCGGGAACCCCGTCGCCGGGAACACCTGGACGAAGTCGACCACGTGTCCCTGGAACGGCGCCGGCGACCGGAAGATCCGGTCGGTCAGGTTGCCCAGGGCGCCACCGAGCAGCAGGCCCAGGTCGATCGCCCACGGCAGCGAACGCAGCTGCCGGGCGGTCCGGATGATCGCCCCGATCACGACCGCGGCGATGATCGTGAAGACGATCGTCATGCCGGTCCCGATGGAGAAGGCGGCACCCGGGTTGCGGATGACGTTGAACTCCAGCACCCCCGGGATCAGCACCGTCGGCAGCTGGTCTTCGAGGTGCTCGACCACCAGATATTTGGTGATCAGGTCGAAGATGTAGATGAGCACGGCCACGGCGGAGAGGAGCTTGATCCGCCGCGCCCGTGTCGCCTCATCCTGCGTCAGCGGCGTTCCTCCCGCTGCTTGCACGCCACGCACAGCGTCGCCCTCGGGAACGCCTGGAGACGTTCCTTCCCGATCGGCCGTTGGCACGATTCGCACACCCCATATGTTCCTGCGTCGATGCGGACGATCGCCCGCTCGTTCTGCGCGAGCAGGTCGCGCGCATTCAGGGTAAGGGCGATCTCACGTTCGCGCTCATAGGTCTTGGCGCCGGCGTCGGCCGGATCGTCGCCCGCGCCCTCGGATGAATTGCCGAGAGCGAGGGACGCCTCGGCCCGGCTGATGTCCTCCTGCAAGTCCCCGATCTCGGTCAGCAACCGGTCGCGGACGGCGGCGAGTTCGTCGGCGGACCAGACGTCCTCAGTGACGGCGGGCTTGGCCGCGCGCGTGGCCATAGGGCCTCCCAAGTGCAGTGTTCTTGCAAGTCCGGGCATCGTAGGTATGCGTTGACAAGATCGGCAATCGACGCGCCGACGCTTTTACGCCATCCGTACCGGACGGCTCGGTCCTCCCTGTTTGCCGCATACCTCCGCGCCGAGTTGTGGGTTCAACGCCACCGCCTCGCCGCGTGTTCCGCGCTCCCTACCCTTTATCGGGAAGCCCGCACCCCGCCGCTGCGTTATCTTGGGGAATCGCACGGCATTGATGGGGACGAGTACCCGCGCACCCCCTCACACGAGCGACCCGGGGACGGTGGAAGCCCGGGGTGAGGCGCGTGGAGAAGATCACCCCCGGAGCCGCGCGGCAACACAAGAGTGGGTTCCCCGCCACGGGGGCCAAGGAGGGTGGTACCGCGGGGCCGTCACGGTCTCGTCCCTCCACGCCATTGTCCGATGAGCGTGGAGGATCCGTGTCCAGCCACCAGTTCCAACCGCTGCCCGCGCAGGTCGACCTGCCGCGCCTCGAACACGAGGTGCTCGCGCGCTGGCGCGACGGCAAAGTTTTCGAACGCTCCCTCGAACAGAACGCCACGGGTCCGTCGTGGGTGTTCTACGAGGGTCCCCCGACGGCCAACGGCATGCCCGGCGTCCACCACGTCGAGGCGCGCGTGTTCAAGGACGTCTTCCCCCGCTACAAGTCGATGAACGGCTACCACGTGCCGCGCAAGGCGGGCTGGGACTGCCACGGCCTGCCCGTCGAGGTGGCGGTCGAGAAGGAGCTGGGCCTGTCGGGCAAGCCCCAGATCGAGGCCTACGGCATCGCCGAGTTCAACGCCCGCTGCCGCGAGTCGGTCCTGCGCCACGTCGACGCGTTCGAAGAGATGACCGAGCGCATGGGCTACTGGGTCGACATGTCGCAGGCCTACCGCACGATGGACCCGGCCTACGTCGAGGCCGTCTGGTGGTCGCTCAAGGTCGTCTTCGACAAGGGCCTGCTGTTCCGCGACTTCCGGATCACGCCCTACTGCCCGCGCTGCGGCACCGGCCTGTCCGACCACGAGCTCGGCCAGCCCGGCGGCTACGAGACGGTTTCCAGCCCTTCCGTGTACGTCCGGATGCCGGTCACCTCGGGCCGCTTCGAGGGCGTGGACCTCCTCATCTGGACGACCACCCCGTGGACCCTTGTGTCGAACACCGCGGTGGCGGTGCACCCCGAGGTCACCTACGTGGTCGCGGAGAAGGACGGCGAGAAGCCCGTCATCGTGGCCGAGCCGCTCGTCGGCCAGGCCCTCGGCGAGGGCTGGTCGGTCCGTGAGTCCTTCTCCGGCGCCGAACTGGAGCACACGGCGTACCAGCGCCCCTTCGACCTGGTCGACATCCCGGGCGCCCACTTCGTGGTGCTCGGCGACTACGTCACCGTCGAAGACGGCTCGGGCCTGGTCCACCAGGCGCCCGCGTTCGGCGCCGACGACATGCAGGTCTGCAAGAAGTACGGCCTGCCCGTGGTCAACCCGATCGGCCCCGACGGCCGGTTCCTGCCCGACGTCCCGCAGGTCGGCGGCCAGTTCTTCAAGGACGCCGACGAGGGCCTCACCCAGGACCTCCGCGAGCGCGGCCTGCTGTTCCGTGGTTCGCACTTCGAGCACAGCTACCCGCACTGCTGGCGCTGCCACACGCCGCTGCTCTACTACGCGCTCCCCTCCTGGTACATCCGGACCACCGAGATCAAGGAACGCCTGCTCGCCGAGAACGAGGGCACCAACTGGTTCCCCGAGACGATCAAGAACGGCCGCTACGGCGAGTGGCTCCGCAACAACGTCGACTGGGCGCTGTCCCGGTCGCGTTACTGGGGCACCCCGCTGCCGCTGTGGATCTGTGACGAAGACCACGTGACGTGTGTCGGCTCGCTGAAGGAACTGGGCGAGAAGGCCGGCCAGGAGCTGTCGGGTCTCGACCCGCACCGCCCCTACGTCGACGACGTGACCTTCCCGTGTGGCGACTGCGGCGGCGAGGCCCGGCGCGTGCCCGACGTCATCGACGTCTGGTACGACTCGGGCGCCATGCCCTTCGCGCAGTGGGGCGCCCCCCACGTCAACAAGGAGGTCTTCGAGGCGGCCTACCCGGGCCAGTTCATCTGCGAGGCCATCGACCAGACGCGCGGCTGGTTCTACTCGATGATGACCGTCGGGACCCTGGTCTTCGACAGGTCGTCCTACGAGAACGTGCTGTGCCTGGGCCTCATCCTGGCCGAAGACGGCCGCAAGATGAGCAAGCACCTCGGCAACGTCCTGCGCCCGATGCCCCTGATGGACCAGCACGGCGCCGACTCGCTGCGCTGGTACATGGCCACCAGCGGCTCCCCATGGTCGCCCCGCAGGATCGGTCACGCGGCGCTGGAGGAGATCGTCCGGAAGGTCCTGCTGACCTACTGGAACACCGCGAGCTTCTTCACCCTGTACGCCAACGCGTCGTCGTGGACCCCGGGCTCACCGGTTTCGGACCGCCCCCTGATCGACAGATGGGCCCTGGCGGAGCTCAACCGCACCGTGGCCGAGGTGACCGCCGCGCTCGACGTCTTCGACACCGCCCGCGCCGGACGCCGCATCACGGAGTTCCTCGACGACCTCTCCAACTGGTACGTCCGCCGCTCCCGCCGCCGCTTCTGGAAGGGCGAGGAGTCGGCGTTCGCGACCCTGTACGAATGCCTGGAGACCGTCACCCGCCTGATGGCCCCCCTGGTCCCGTTCACGACCGACTACGTCTGGGAGGCCCTGCGCACCCCCGACGCCCCGCCGTCGGTCCACCTGGCGACCTGGCCGAAGGTGAACGAGGCCCACGTCGACCCGGCGCTCTCGGAGCAGATGGGCCTGGTCCGCCGCCTGGTCGAGCTGGGCCGCTCGGCCCGCGCGTCGTCGTCGGTCAAGACCCGCCAGCCGCTGGGCCGCGCCTTGGTCGGCGCTCCCGGCTGGTCGGCGCTGTCGGGTGAGCTCCGCGACCTGATCGCCGACGAGCTCAACGTGCTGGCCCTGGAGGACATGTCGGGCTTCTCCGCCGACCTGGTCACCTTCACCGTCAAGCCCAACTTCCGGGCCCTCGGCAAGCGCTTCGGCTCCCAGACCAAACTGGTCGCCGCCGCGGTGGCCGCGGCCGACCCCGCGACCCTGGCCCGAGCGGTCAGGGAAGGCGGCTCGGCCACCCTGGAAGCGGGCGAACTGGGCGAGGTCACCGTCGGCGGCGACGACCTGATCATCACCGAACAGCCCAAGTCGGGCTGGGCGGTCGAGACGGGCGCCGTCGACACCGGCACGGGCGAGACCATCGCCCTCGACCTGGCCATGACCGACGAACTCCGCCGCGCGGGCCTGGTCCGCGAGGTCATCCGCCTGGTCCAGGACGCCCGCAAGTCCACCGGCCTGTCCATCACCGACCGCATCACCCTGCGCTGGTCGGCCGAAGGCGACCTCGCCACCGCCCTCCGAGAGGGCGGCTCGCTGGTAGCCGAGGAGGTCCTCGCGACCTCCTTCGAGGAGGGCACCTCCGACGGCCAGCACATCCACGAGGACACCGACCTGGGCCTGAAGTTCCAGCTCACCAAGGCCTGACCGGCCAAGAGAGGCCCGGCGGATCGCATCCGCCGGGCCTTTCCCCTGCCCAGGCCGACCCGCCCGTCCCGATGATCACCGCCTGACGACAACGTCCCGCCGACCAAACCCTCACCCACGAAGGCCGATCCCACCAAGCCTGCGCCTGCCGAACCCGCGCTTGCCGAGTCTGCGCCCGTGAGGGTCACCCCGCCGATCCCGCACAGTGCGAAAGCCGCGCCTGCCGGACCTACGCCCGCCCATTCGAGGCTGGCGAACCCGAGCCTCGTCGTACTCGATGCCGCTCGCCGTCGGCGGCTCAGGAGTCGATCGGGAAAACCTCAAGCCCGTTTTCCGTTACGGCTCCGCCCACCCTCACCCCGCCCGCCGCCCCCGGCGACCGCCGTATCCGAGCGCCAACCGGCCGCTCCCGCTTCGCACCGCCACGAGCGATCTCGGGCCATTTCCGCCCCCGAGGTATAACCCGGAAATCGCCGGGCAGACGCTTCAGCGGGGTGTTGCATGGGACAGAAGAAGGCCCGGTGGATGTGATCCACCGGGCCTCTTCGTTGCACGTTTCAGGATTTGTCGCAGACCGTGCAGGGCGTCAGGCCCGCCTCTTCGGCGGCCGGCTGGGACATGGTCTCGATGCCGTCTTCCTCACCCTTGATCAACGGGCACTCGGGCGAGTGGTAGCGCTTGGTGCCCTCCATGACCTTCACCATGGGCGGCGGCAGCTTCCGCTCGACGGTGTCGCCGTCACGGTCTTCGCCGTCCTCCGCGTCTTCCACGGCGGGTGGGTCTTCCACGACGACCGCAGGCTCCGCAGGAGCCTCCTCAGCGGCGGCTGAGCCCCGCGAGAAAGCGTTCCAGGAGGACGAGGCCTCGGGAATCGCGATGGGCGGCTTGGCCGAGGCGGGCTTCGCAGGTGCAGGCGTGGCGAGATCGGGCGCGGCCTCTTCGACGGGCTCGGCCTCGTCGGTCTCGGCCTTCTTGGGGGTCTCGGCCTTGAGGGTCTGGGCCTTGAGCGTCTGAGGAGCCTCGGGCTCGGGAGCGTCCTTCGCGGCGGGCTTCTCGTCCTTCGCGGGAGCGGGAGCGGGCTCCGGTGTGGCGTCTTCCGGATCGGTGGCCTTGGGCTTGGCCATCTCGGAAGCGGCTGCGAAGGAGGGCACCGCGCTCTTGGGCTCGGCCTTCGCGTAGGGGTTGGCCCTGGTCACGGGCTCGGCCTTGGCGGGCGGCGTGGGCTCGGGCCAGCCGCTCGACGGCGCGGGCCGCGCATCGGGGCGGGCGTCGGAGCGCGGGTCGGGCCGGTTCGAGGGCACCGGCTCCGGCCATCCGGTGGAGGCCGGTTCGGCGCGGAAGACCGCGGTGGACCCACCGGATTCCAGGGAGGGAGCGGGCGGGACCACGGGGGGAACGACAGGAGGGGTGGAGGCGGCCGGAGGCACCGGTCCGGCGCGCCCGGGGGTGTCGGCCGGCTCCACCCTCGCTTCCTGGACCGTGGTGGCCCAGGTGTCGTCGTTGGCTGCGTCGACGACGCAGGTCGTGCAGGGCGTGAAGCCCTCTTCCCTGGCTTCCTCGACCGTCAGTTCCTCGGTCTCGCGGCCGGCGAGCTGCCGGCAGCCGGAACGGTGGAACCTCTTACGGCCGGGGATGACCAGGACGAGCGAGTCGGGCCCCAGCCCGGGGACGGGCACCGGGGCGGACACGGTCGGGTTGGTCGGATAGGCGGGGGAAACGGTGGGCGGCGCCTGCGGCATGGGGGCCATGACCGGCGGGGCACCGTAGACCGGCATTCCGGCGTGGGCCATCTGCGGCATCAGCTGCGGAGCGACGGCGGCGTGATGGGCCTCGACAGCGGCCCGGCCTCCGGCGGGGAACAGCTCGTGACGCCTCAGCAGCGCCCCGATCAGCAGGCAGACCGCGCTCAGCACGCTGATCACGATCGACCACATCACGAGGAATGCCATCCCGAGCACGACACCGGCGATCAGGAGAACGATCGCGGCGAGGACAAGGGCGGCACTGACAAGGATCACGGGGGGCGGCCTTCCGAACTACCTGTACGCGTGCGAGAAGCGGAGAACCCTACCGGCGGTCGCCGTGAGAGCCGTCGGGGGCGGGGAAGCCTCCGGTGTGCTGCTCGGTGGCGAACGGGTTGGGAACGGCCTGGATCTGGGGGCCGGGGGCGACGGCGTGAGCCATCTGTGGCTGACCCTGCTGGCCCTGCTGCATGGCTGGGTTGCCGACGATCGGGAACCCGCCGCTGCCCTCGGCCTGGACGTTCAGCTCGGCGAGCTGGTTCTCCAGGTAGAGCTTCAGGCGGCTGCGGTATTCGCGCTCGAAGCTGCGGAGCTCGTCGACCTTGCGCTCGAGTTCGTCGCGCGTCTGCACGAGAGAGCCCATGGCCTGGCGGTGACGCTCCTGAGCGTCACGCTCCAAAGTCTCGGCGCGCGCACGCGCGTCACCGATGACCTGCTCGGCCTGGCGACGGGCCTTGCCCAGCACCTCGTCGGCCTCACGGCGGGCGCGGGTGACGGTCTCGTCGGCCTCGCGGCGGGCGTCGGCGATCGCCTGGTCGGCGGTCTGCTGGGCCAGCGCGAGCACGCGGGCCGCGGTGTCCATGTTGTCTTCGGCCGGGGGCAGCCCCATGCTGACGGGCACGGGCTCCTGGCGGACCGGCTCCTGGCGCATGGGCTCAGGCGCGATCATGTCAGGCTTCTGCTCGGCGATGGGGGCGGGAGCCATCTGCATGCCACCCATGGCCATGCCGCCGGGAACCTTGCCCCGGAGACACTCGGCCAGCTTGGCGCGCAGCTCCTCGTTCTCCTGAATGAGGCGGTCGAGCTCTGCCTCGACCTCGTCGAGGAAAGCGTCCACCTCCTCCTCGTCGTAGCCCGGTCGCAACCGGGTGGTACTGAACTGCTTGTTCCGCACGTCGGCGGGCGTCAGCGGCATTTGGGTCTCCTTGGCGCGCTTGGAGTCTGTCCGGAGGGACGGTACCCGATCAACGAAGCGCGGACACGACTTGGATCAAGACCAAGACCACAATGAACAGCACTGTGAAGCTTAGGTCAAAGGCCACCGTACCCAACCTGAGGGGAGGAATGAAACGGCGGAGAAACTTGAGAGGTGGGTCGGTGGCGGTGTATGTCGCCTCCGCCAGGACCAGCACCGGGCCCCTGGGCCGCCATTGCCTGGCGAACGCCTGGACCGTCTCGAAGATCATCCGTCCGATCAGCAGGACCAGGTAGAGGGCCAGGACAGCGACCAAGATCTCACTAACGATCCCCACGGTCGAGCCTCGCCTCCGTCCAGGTCCGCTTCCTCCGGGCGTTCAGGCCGCCGGGGAGCCGCTCACTGTTCATACACGGAACTCTAGCTCTGGTTGAAGAAACCGCGTTCCGCGATCCGTGCCTTGTCCTCAGCCGTCACCTCGACGTTGGCCGGGGACAACAGGAACACCTTGTTGGTAACACGTTCAATGCTGCCGTGTAGCCCAAAAATCAGACCTGCCGCAAAATCGACGAGTCGTTTCGCGTCACTGTCAACCATTTCGGTCAAATTCATGATCACCGGGGTGCCTTCACGGAAGTGCTCCCCGATCGTCCGCGCCTCGTTGTAAGTGCGGGGATGGAGCGTGGTAATTCGCGCCAGATCGGTCGTACGCCGCTCGATCACGGCCGCCGAGGGACGCGGCGCCGGGACGGGGGAGTCGTCGCTCCCGTCACGGCTCTGGGTGCCCTGCGGGTTGAAGTCGCCAGGGATGTCGTAGTCGTCGCCGAACTCGTCGGCGTACTCGCGGTATCGGTCGTAACGGTCGTCGTCCTCCACGAGACCGAGGTAGACCGCCATCTTGCGCATCGCGCCGGCCATCGCTCCGTCGTCCTCCGTCTACCGTGCCCAAGGCTGAAGGTCCGTGGCGGATCCCTTGCCCCCGCGCTGGCGAACCGCTGATCGTACCTACTTGTTACTCGGGGGACATTACCTGACGAAGGGCTTCCGGCGGCCGAGCAACGCCGTACCGACTCGCAGGTGTGTCGCGCCGTTCGCTATCGCCTGGGGCAGATCGCCACTCATGCCCGCCGAAATGATGTTCGCGTGGTGATGATCTTTTTGTACGGCTTGCGCCACCCCGTACAGCCGGGCGAATGCCGGAGACGGGTCCTCCCCCAAAGGCGCCACTCCCATGACGCCGCGCAGAGAAAGCCCGGGAAGGGCGGCCAGTGCGTCGGCGAGAGAGAGGACCTCGGAAGGAAGGGCGCCACCACGGCCCGCCAGGCCGTCGAGTGAGACCTGGATGAGGCAGCCGACCTCGCGACCGGCGCGGACGGCCTCGCGGGACAGCGCCTCGGCGAGGCGGAGCCGGTCGACGCCGTGGACCACATCGGCGTAGGCGACGACGGACCGGGCCTTGTTGGTCTGGACCTGGCCGATGAAGTGCCAGGTCAGCGCCAGATCGGCGCATTCGGCGGCCTTGACGGCGGCCTCTTGATCACGGTTCTCCCCCACGTCGGCGACGCCGAGCCCGGCCAGCAGGCGGACGTCGGAGGCGGGGTAGGTCTTGGTGACCGCGATGAGCGTGATCTCGGAGCGGGACCGGCCTGCGGCGGCGCACGCGTCGGTGATGCGGCGTTCGACCTCGGCCAGCCCCGCCGCGATCTCCTCACCCCGGGGGGAGGGTGCGGCGTGGGTCATGGATGAGCTGTTACTTCAGGAAGTCGGGCACGTCGAGTTCGTCTTCCTGCTCTTCGAAGACGACCGGGCGGCGCGGGACGGGCTGGGTGACCTTCGAGGTGATCGGGGTCGGCGGCTCGGTCGGGCGCGGGATCGCGAACGGGCCGGTGCCCGACGCGCTCTGCTGCTCGGGCCGGGACTCGGCCGTCTCACGGCCGAAGTGACCGGTCGACACGTTGGCCTCACGCTCCGGGTGTACCGGAGCGGGCGCCGGGGCGGCCTGCTGCGCGGGCTGGTGAGACGCGGCGGCCGGCGGCGCGACCGGGGCGGCGACCGGACGGATCGGCTGCGCCTGCTGGGCCGGGGCCGGACGCGGGGCCGGGGCCTCGACGCGCTGCTCGGGCTTCGGCTTGGGCGACGGCGCGACGAACGACGACAGCGCCGGACGCTCCCGCGTCGGCTGCGCGGCGGCCGAGGACGTGGCGGCCGGACGCGACGCGGCCGCCGGAGCGGCGGGCTGCGGGCGGGTCGACTGCTGCTGCGGCACCGGCTGGGCGCGCACCGGCTCGGGCTCGTCGAACCCGGCGGCGATGACCGTCACGCGGACCTCGTCGCCGAGGGCGTCGTCGATGACCGTACCGAAGATGATGTTGGCGTCGGGCGCGGCGGCGTTGGAGACGAGCTGCGCGGCCTCGTTGATCTCGAAGAGGCCCAGGTCGGAGCCGCCGGCGATCGACAGCAGCACACCGTGGGCGCCGTCGATGCTGGCCTCCAGCAGCGGGCTGGAGACGGCCATCTCGGCCGCGGCGACCGAGCGGTCGTCACCGCGGGCGTGGCCGATGCCCATGAGCGCCGAACCGGCCCCGGACATGACCGACTTCACGTCGGCGAAGTCGAGGTTGATCAGGCCCGGCGTGGTGATGAGGTCGGTGATGCCCTGGACACCCGACAGCAGGACCTGGTCGGCCGCCTTGAACGCGTCGAGCACGCTGACCTGGCGGTCGGAGATCGACAGCAGCCGGTCGTTCGGGATGACGATGAGGGTGTCGACCTCGGCGCGGAGATTCTCTATCCCGGCCTCTGCCTGCATCGCGCGCCGCTTTCCCTCAAAGGAGAACGGCCGCGTGACGACTCCTATGGTCAGAGCACCGAGCGATCGCGCGATGTTGGCCACGACGGGTGCGCCACCGGTTCCGGTGCCGCCGCCCTCACCCGCGGTCACGAACACCATGTCGGCGCCCTTGATGACCTCTTCGATCTCCTCGCGGTGGTCTTCGGCCGCCTTGCGGCCCACCTCGGGGTTCGCGCCGGCGCCAAGGCCGCGGGTGAGCTCCCGGCCGACGTCGAGCTTGACGTCGGCGTCACTCATGAGCAGCGCCTGGGCGTCGGTGTTGATGGCGATGAACTCGACGCCCTTGAGTCCCTCCTCGATCATCCGGTTGACGGCGTTGACTCCGCCGCCGCCGATGCCAACGACTTTGATGACCGCGAGGTAGTTCTGCGGTGCTGCCACGACGAGGGGCCTTTCCGCTCGCTTACATATGTCCGTCACGGGCGGGTGCCCGCACTAGCCAAGTCTCACCCTCAAGTTGAGATTTAGAGTTATGTCAACCTGAGGATTGATACGGACAGTAGGGTTGCGCCCCGCCAGGGTCAACTCACCGCGCCGCAACCGGCCCGGCGTGTCGTGAACGCGTCTCCTCAGCGTACGGTGACGACTTCCGGAGAGCTCACGTCGAAGGTGTCGGCCCGCTGGTTGAGCAGGCCGAGCAGGATACGGGTCTTGTCGGCCGCGCGCTCGGGACCGCCGAAGATCACCGTGCGGCCGTCGGACAGCAGCAGGGTCACCGAGTCGGCCGTCTTGGCCTGCACCTCGTGGACCTTCCGCAGCAGGTGGTCGGGCAGCACGCCGAGAACGGTCAGCGCGGCGCGCACAGCCGGATCCTGCGGGTTGAGCTGCGGCAACCGGACCACCGGCAGCCGGGGCGGGGCGACCGCGACGATGTCGAGCACCACCCCGAACCGGTCGACCACGGCCGACTTGCCGTTCATCGGCACCGAGGCCAGCGCGGTGCGCTCGCGGATCGTGATCGTGATCGTGCCGGGCCAGACGCGTTCGACCCTGGCCGACTCGACCTCGGTGACGGCGGCCACCCGGCGGCGGACCGCCTCGAGGTCGACCGTGGCCATCGGGGTGTCGAGGGACAGCGCGGCGGCCCGCTCGATCTGCTCGGACGGCAGCGCCAGCACGCCCTCGACCACGATCTCCTTCACGCCCAGCACCGGCGACAGGAACACCAGCCAGGACGACACCGCCAGCGTGCCGCCGGTGAGCAGGGCGGCGGAGGCGAACCGCCAGATGCCCGGCCGCTTGCGGGCCGCCCGCTCGGAGGCGGGCGACCTGTCGGCGATGGCGGGAACCTCGGCCGTGGTCACCGGGACCGCAGCTCCGCGACGATGCGGGGGCCGAGCTCGGTGACGTCGCCGGCGCCCATGGTCAGCACGATGTCGCCGGGACGGGCCCGCTCGGCCACCAGCGCGGGGACCGCCGCCCGGTCGGGCGCGTAGGCGACGTTCTCGACGGGGAGCGTGACCTTCCCCGCCACCAGGGCGCCGGAGACGCCGGGTTCGGGGTCTTCGCGGGCGCCGTACACATCGAGGACGATCGCCTCGTCGGCCAGGCCGAGCGCGGCGCCGAACTCGTCGGCGAAGAAGCGGGTGCGCGAGTAGAGGTGGGGCTGGAAGACCGCGATGACCCGGCCCGCCCCGGCCACCACGTCGCGGGCGGCGCGCAGGTCGGCGGCCAGCTCGGTCGGGTGGTGGGCGTAGCTGTCGAAGACGGTGACGCCGTCGGCCTCGCCCTTCGCCTCGAACCGGCGCTTGGCCCCGGTGAAGGCGGCCAGGCCGTCTCTGACCTCGTCGAACGCCAGGCCGAGGTCGAGGGCGACGGCGATGACGGCGGTGGCGTTGAGCGCGTTGTGGCGGCCGGGCACCGACAGGCGGACCGCACCGTGGCCCTTCAGGGTGAACTCGACCCCGAGGCCGCGCGGCACCACGTCGGAGATGCGCAGGTCGGCCTCTTCGCCCTCGCCGTAGGTGATGACCTTCAGGCCGCGGGCGCGCGCGATCGGGATCAGGACGGCGGCGCCGGGGTCGTCGGAGCAGAGCACGACCGTCTCGCCGATGCGGTCGACGAACCGGGCGAAGCTGTCGTAGACGGCCTGCGGCTCGCCGTAGTTGTCGAGGTGGTCGGCCTCGACGTTGGTGATCACGGCGATGCGCGGAGCGAGCATCAGGAACGAGCCGTCGCTCTCGTCGGCCTCGGCCACGAACGCGGCGCCGGTGCCCTCGTCGGCGCCCAGGCCCGTGGTGACGAGCTGGCCGCCCACGCAGTAGGACGGGTCGGCGCCGCACTTCTGCAGCGCCACGGTCAGCATCGAGGTCGTGGTCGTCTTGCCGTGGGTGCCCGCGACGGCCACCCCGGTCTTGCCCGTCATGACGGCCGCGAGCGCGGCGGCGCGCGGGATGATCCGCACGTTCTGCCGCAGCGCCTCCCCCAGCTCGGGGTTGGAGTCGCGGATCGCGGTGGAGACCACGACGGTGTTGACGTCGCGGATGTGCGAGGCGGCGTGGCCGACGTGGACGGTCGCGCCGAGCTGGCGCAGCTCGGTGAGCTGGTCGGAGCTGCGGGCGTCGCTGCCCGAGACGGCCACCCCGCGCTTGAGCAGGATGCGGGCGATGCCGGACATGCCGGACCCCCCGATGCCGATGAAGTGGACCCGGCCGAGTTCCTCGGCGGGGATGGGTTCAACCAGTTTGACCAGACTCATCGGGCTGCGATCTCCAGAACCTTGCGGGCGAGCGTCACGTCGGCGTCCTTGCGTCCCATCCGGGCGGCGGCCTCCGACATGGCCGCTATCCGGTTGGGGTCGTGCAGCAGGGGCGCGAGGGTACGCATGATCCATTCGGGGGAGAGCTCGGCGTCCTCCACCATCAGGCCACCGCCCGCGCGCACGATCGGCTCGGCGTTCAGGCGCTGCTCGCCGTTGCCGTGGGGCAGCGGCACATAGGCGGCCGGAAGGCCCACGGCCGACAGCTCGGCGCAGGTCATCGCGCCACTGCGGCACAGCACGAGGTCGGCGGCGGCGTAGGCCAGGTCCATGCGGTCGATGTAGGGGAGGATGACGTATTGCGGGTCGCCGGGCGGGGGCTCGACCTCGACGGTGTTCTTCGGGCCGATCACGTGGATCACCTGGATCCCGGCCCGGCGGAGATAGGGCTCGGCGTTGAGGGCCGAGTTGTTGATCGACCGGGCCCCCTGCGAACCGCCGAACACCAGCAGCGTCGGGCGGTCGCTCTCGAGCCCGAAGTAGGACCGCGCCTTGTCGCCCAGCGAGAACCGGTCGAGCGTGGAGACGTCCTTGCGCAGCGGGATGCCCACGTACTGCGCGCCGGGCAGCGGCGTGTCGGGGTGGCCGGTGAAGACGTGTTCGGTCAGCCGGGCGCCCAGGCGGTTGGCCAGGCCGGGCTTCGGGTTGGCCTCGTGGATCACGATCGGCACGCCCTTGCGGCGGGCGCCCAGGTAGCCGGGCGTGGCGACGTAGCCGCCGAAGCCGACCAGGATGTCGGCCCGCACCTGCTCCAGGATGTTCCCGGCGGCGCTGATCGCGCCCGCGAGCCGCCCCGGCACGGTGAGGAGCTGGGGGGTCAGCGCGCGGGGCAGGGGAACCGCGGGGACGAGCGCGAGCTCGTAGCCCCGGGCCGGGACCAGTCGCGTCTCCAGGCCGCGTTCGGTGCCGAGGCAGGTGATGCCGATCGACGGGTCGAACTGGCGGAGTGCGTCGGCCAGCGCCAGCGCCGGCTCGATGTGGCCGGCCGTCCCGCCGCCGGCGAGGACAACCCTCATGTCTCTCCCTTGTCGTGCTGTGGACCGTTTCGCCCCGGTTCACCCAAGGCGGTCAGGTCTTGAGGCCAAGCCAGCTTAGAGCCCGGGCGGCCGGGCCGGGGCCCCGTGCGGCCAAGGCCTCAGGGGCCCCCGGCTCGCGTTTGGCGAACGACAACAACATGCCAAGAGCGGCCAGCGTCGGCAACAGGGCGGACCCTCCGTAGGACACGAGAGGGAGCGGAATTCCGGTGATCGGCAGCGCCCCGATGACGGCGCCGATGTTCACGATCGCCTGCCCGCCGATCCAGGCCGTGCAGGCCGCCGAGGTGAGGCGCACGAACGGGTCCTTGGTCCGGACGGCCACCCGCAACCCGGCGTAACAGAGCAGGCCGAACAGGGAGATCACCGTCAGCGTGCCCATGAGGCCGAGCTCCTCGCCGACGATGGCGAAGATGAAGTCGCTCTCGGAGTGGGGCAGCCAGTCCCACTTCTGCCGCGACGACCCGAGCCCCAGCCCGAACCAGCCGCCCGACCCCATCGCGATCTGCCCCTGGACGGCCTGGAAGCCGGTCGTCTGGGCGTTGGCCCACGGGTCGAGCCAGCCGTCGATTCGGTCGGACCTATAACCCTCGGATGTGATCATGAACACGGTGGCCATGGCGAGCAGGCCCATGATCCCGGCGAAGAGGCGTACCGGAGCTCCGACCACCCACAGCAGCGCCAGGAAGATGATCATCAGCACGAGCGTGGTGCCGAGGTCGCGGCCGATCATGACCAGCAGGGCCAGGATCGCCACTCCGGGCATCAGCGGGAGCAGCAGGTGGCGCCACTCGATCTGGCCGTTGCGCGCCCGCCGGGCGAGCAGGTCGGCGCCCCAGATGACCAGCGCCAGCTTGGCGGGCTCGGACGGCTGGATGGTCAGGCTGCCGATGTAGATCCAGCGCTGCGCGCCGAGCTCGGACGAGCCGATGAAGATCGTCATGACCAGGCCGATGATCGCCAGCGCCATCAGCGGATATCCGGCCAGCCGGAAAAAACGCTGCGGCAGCTTCGAGCACACGTACATCAGCGGCAGGCCGAGCGCGACCGACAGCGACTGCTTGAGGAACCAGTAGAACGGGTCGCCCATCATCTGCAGCGCCTCGATCGACGAGGCCGACAGCACCATCATCAGGCCGAGCGCCAGCAGCAGGGCGCTGCACCCGAGGATCAGGTAGTAGGAGGTGAGGGGTCGGCTCAGCAGCTCGCGCACGGTGGCGAGCTGGTGGGCCGCCCACGACGGGCGGGCCTGGGCCTGCTGGGCCTGGGTCTGTTCCTCCGCCTCCGTGGCGGCGGTCACTGCGTTCCCAGGACGGCGCGCGCGAAGGCGTCTCCTCTCGCGCCGTAGTTGGCGAACATGTCAAGTGACGCCCCTGCGGGGGCCAGCAGCACGGTGTCACCCGGGGAGGCGAGCCGGGCGGCTTCGGTGACGACACGGTCCATGACCCCAGTGTCTTCCCCACCGACCTCCACAACGGGAACATCCGGCGCGTGTCGCGCGAGCGCCTCGGCGATCCTGGCCCGATCGGCGCCCAGCAGCACCGCGCCGCGCAGCCGCTTCGCGGACGTCGCGACCAGTTCGTCGATGTCGGCGCCCTTGAGCAGTCCGCCGGCGATCCAGACGATCGAGGTGTAGGCCGCCAGCGACGCCGCCGCGGCGTGCGGGTTGGTCGCCTTGGAGTCGTCGACGTAGTCGACCCCCCGCACCGTCGCCACGTGGGCGATGCGGTGGGGGTCGGGCGTGAACGCGGCCAGCCCCGCGCGCACCGCCTCGGCGGGCACGCCGTGGGCGCGGGCGAGCGCGGCGGCGGCCAGCGCGTTGGCGACGTTGTGCGGCGCGAACGGCTTCACGTCGCCCAGTTCGGCCAGCTCGACCGCCGAGGTGTGCGGGTCGTCGCAGAAGGCCCGGTCGACCAGCAGGTGCTCGACGACTCCGAGCTCCCCGGGACGGGGCACCTGGAGGGTGAAGCCGATGGCGTCGTAGGGCTCGGCGAGCCGGGTCGCCCACGGGTCGTCGGCGTTGTAGACGACCACGCCGGCGCCGGCGAAGATGCGGGACTTCGCGGCGGCGTACTCCTCGAAGGAGCCGTGCCAGTCGATGTGGTCGGGCGCGACGTTGAGGATCGCCGCCGCCTTCGGGGCGACGCTGGACGACCAGTGGAGCTGGAAGCTCGACAGCTCCACGGCCAGCACGGTCGTGTCGCCCGGGTCGAGGACGGCCTCGACGATCGGGATGCCGACGTTGCCGACCGCGAGAGGCCTCTCCCCCGCCGCTTCGAGGATGGACGCCAGCATCCGCACCGCCGTCGTCTTGCCGTTGGTGCCGGTGAGGGCCAGCCACGGCGCGGCGCCCTCGTGACGCAGCCGCCAGGCCAGCTCGACCTCGCCGATGACCTCGATGCCCTTGGAGGCGGCCTCGGTGAGCAGCGGATGATCGGGACGCCAGCCCGGCGAGGTGACGACCAGCTCCACCTTGTCGGGCAGTTCGGTGGCCTTCTCGACCCCGAGCCTGACGAGATCCTCCGGCAGCGGCCGGTCGGACTGCTCGATCACGACGACCCGCTCGCCGCCCAGGGCCAGGCCGCGCGCGGCGGCCGTGCCCGAGACGCCCAGCCCGGCGACGACGACACGACTCACGTCTTGGGCATCCATTCCACGTAGAAGAGACCGAGCCCGGCCGCCGCGCAGAGCATGGCGATCAGCCAGAACCGGACCACGATCGTGGTCTCGGCCCAGCCCTTGAGCTCGAAGTGGTGCTGGAGGGGAGCCATCCGGAAGATGCGTTTCCTGGTCATCTTGAAGAACCCGACCTGGATGATCACCGACGCGGTGATGACCACGGTCAGGCCCGCCAGGAGCAGGAGGAGGAGCTGGGTGCGGGTGGTGATGGCCAGGCCGGCGATCACGCCGCCGAGCGCCAGCGACCCGGTGTCACCCATGAAGATCTTGGCGGGCGGGGCGTTCCACCACAGGAAGCCGATCAGGCCGCCCAGCACCGCCGCCGCCACGACGGCCAGGTCGAGCGGGTCGCGCACGATGTAGCAGTTGGGCCCCAGGATCGCGGTCGTGCAGCTGTTGCGCAGCTGCCAGTTGCCGATGAGCACGTACGACGCCAGCACCACCCCCGTCGCTCCGGAGGCGAGGCCGTCGAGGCCGTCGGTCAGGTTCACCGCGTTGGAGAACCCGACGATCATGATGAGCACCCACACGATGAAGCCGATGAGCCCGATCGGGGGGCCGAAGTCGCGCAGGAACGACAGGCGGGTCTCGGCGGGGGTGACCGCGTAGGCGTTGGGGAAACGCACCACGAGGATCGCGAAGACGACGCCGACGATGAGCTGGCCGAGGGCCTTGGCGCCCGACCGCAGGCCCAGGCTGCGCTGCTTGTAGATCTTGATGAAGTCGTCGAGGAAGCCGACCACGCCCAGGCCCGTCATGAGGAACAGGACGAGCAGCGCGGAGGCGGTGGGGGGCGAGGGATTGGCCGACAGCATGGTGGCCAGGTGGGCGACGGCGTATCCGAGGAGGGCGGCGATCACGATGACCGTGCCGCCCATGGTGGGCGTGCCCTTCTTGTCGTAGTGGCCCTGGGGGCCCTCCTCGCGGATGTTCTGGCCGTAGCCACGCCGCCCGAACAGCCGGATCGCGAGGGGGGTGCCGAACATCGAGACGAGGAGCGCGACCGCTGCGGCGACGATGATGTCTCTCACCGGGCGTCACCCCCCAAGAGGGCTTCGGCGACCTTCTCCAGCCCGGCGGCCCGGGGTCCCTTGATCAGCACGACGTCTCCCGGTGCGAGGCGGCCATTCAGTTCGGTCACGGCCGCGGCGACGTCGGGGGCGTGGATCGCGCCCGGGGCGCCGGCGATGATCTGTTCGGCGTTCTCGCCCACGACCACCAGGGCCGCGAGGCCCGCTCCCTCGGCCAGGCGGCCGACCCCGGCGTTGAGCTCGGGCGCGTCGTCGCCGAGCTCGCGCAGCGCGGCCACGACCGCGAACTTCCGGCGGTGGACGGCCAGGGCGTGCATGGCCGCGAAGGCGGCGCGCATCGAGTCGGGGTTGGCGTTGTAGGCGTCGTTGATCACGGTCACGCCGTCGGCCCGGTCGGTGACCTCCATGCGCCAGCGGCTGCGCGGCTCGGCCAGCGACAGCTCCTCGGCGATGGCGGCCACCGGGAGCCCCAGCTCATGGGCCGCCGCGGCGGCGGCGAGGGCGTTCTCGACCGCGTGGGCGCCGTGCAGGCGCAGCGCGACGTCGGCCTCGCCCGCCGGGGTGACGAGCGTGAACCGGGCCCGCCCGCGGTCGTCGAGGGACTCGTCCACGGCGCGGACGTGGGCCCCGGCCTTGCGGCCGAAGTAGAGGACCCGCGCTTTCGTCCGCTCGCTCATCGCGGCGACCAGCGGGTCGTCGAGGTTCAGCACGGCCACGCCCGACGACGGCAGCGCCTCGGGCAGCTCGCCCTTGGCCCGCGCGATCGCCTCTTTCCCGCCGAACACACCGAGGTGGGCGGTGCCGACGTTGAGCACGACCCCGATGGACGGAGGGGCGATTCCCGCCAGATAAGCGATATGTCCGGCGTTACGCGCGGACAGCTCCAGCACCAGGAACCGGGTGTCCTCATCGGCCTTGAGCACCGTGAGGGGGTGTCCGATCTCGTTGTTGTACGACCCCACCGGCGCCACCGTTGGACCGATCCTGGCCGTCAGCCGGGCCAGCAGGTCTTTGGTCGACGTCTTCCCGGCCGAGCCGGTCACCCCGACGACGGTCGCCTTCGGCAGGTCGGTCACCACGGCGTGGGCCAGCTTCGCCAGCGCCGCCACGACGTCGTCGACCACGACGGCCGGACCGTCGACCGGGCGGGAGGCCAATATCGCGGCCGCGCCCGAGGCGAGGGCCTGGGCGGCGAAGTCGTGGCCGTCGGCCCGCTCCCCCTTGATCGCGACGAACAGCGACCCCGGCTCGGCGGCCCGCGAGTCGATCACGACCGGGCCTCTCACGACGGCGCCCGGGTCGGCCTGGCCCGTGAGGGCGCCCGATGTGATCTCTGCGACCCGGCCCAGCGGCAACGGGATCATGCGTTCCTCCTGCTGATGGCGGCGGCGACCACTTCGCGGTCATCGAACGGGATGACCTCGCCCGCGAAGTACTGCCCTTGCTCATGGCCCTTCCCGGCCACGACGACGACGTCGCCCCAGCCGGCCCTGGAGATCGCCAGGTCGATCGCGGCGGCCCGGTCGGGCTCGACGATCACTCGCGCGCGGTCTTCGCGCGGCACGGCCAGCGCGCCGTCGAGCATCGCGGCGATGATCGCGAGCGGGTCTTCGCTGCGGGGGTTGTCACTGGTGTAGACGGCCACGTCGGCCAGCCGCGCGGCGGCCTCGCCCATGAGGGGGCGCTTGCCGCTGTCGCGGTCGCCGCCACAGCCGATGACGATCGTCAGAGTACCGTCGGTCACCTCGCGCAGGGCGCGGAGCACCGACTCGACCGCGCCCGGTTTGTGGGCGTAGTCGACGATGGCCTGGAACCCGTCTCCGCCCGGCACCCGCTCCATGCGCCCCGGCACGCCCCGGAACCCGCTCACCCCGTGGACGGCGGTCTGCAGCGGCACCCCCGACTCCACGAGCGCCACGAGCGCGCCCAGCGTGTTGGCGACGTTGAACGGCCCCGGCAGCCCGACGGTCACCTCGGCCTCGACCCCGCCGGGGCCGACGATCCGGAAGGAGCTCCCGTCGGCGCCCAGCCGGACGTCGGCCGCCCGCCACTCGGCGTCGGCCGCACCCTCGGCGGAGAACGTGGTGACCGGGATCTTCACGAACCCGGCCAGCTCGCGCCCGTGGGCGTCGTCGATGTTGATCACGCCGAGCCGGGAGAACTCCGGGGTGAACAGCCGGGCCTTGGCGGCGAAGTAGTCGTCGAAGTCCTGGTGGAAGTCGAGGTGATCCTGCGACAGGTTCGTGAAGATCGCGACGTCGTAGAACAGGCCCTCGACCCGGCCCAATGCCAGCGCGTGGCTGGAGACCTCCATCGTCGCGGCGGTCACCTTCTGCTCGCGCATCAGCGCGAACAGGCCTTGCAGGTCGCTGGCCTCCGGGGTGGTCAGCTCGGGCGTCACGGTGACGTCGCCGGCGTGGATCTCGACGCCGCCGATCAGGCCGGTGCGGTGCCCGGCCGCGCGCAGCCCCGCCTCGAGCAGGAACGTGGAGGTCGACTTGCCGCTCGTGCCGGTGACCCCGATGACCGGGATGTCGGCGGCCGGCTGGCCGTAGATCCAGGCCGCGACCTGGCCGAGCATCGCGCGCGGGTCGGCCAGCACGAACACCGGCAGGCCGGTCTCGGCGGCCATCTCGGCGCCCTCGTGGTCGGTCAGGATCGCGCTCGCGCCCGCGCCCATGGCGGCCGAACTGAAGGTGGCGCCGTGGGCGGTCTTGCCCTGGATCGCCACGTAGAGGTCGCCCCGGCGGACCCGGCGGGAGTCGATCGTGACCCCGGTGACCACGCCACGACCGGCCCCGGCGACCGACTGCACGCCGAGCAGGGCCGTCAGCCCCGAGAGCGGGCGCGGCGAGGTGGAGGACGGGCGCATCTGCTGGTCCGGATGAGGACGGGCGGTGCGATCGGGCTCGTTCACGGCGAGAGCGTATCGTTCCCGGTCACCGAAGAAGGCTCGTCGACCCGGTCGGCGGGATTTTCTTGGTCTTCAACGCAAAAGTCATGACTTCCTGGAAAACGGGCGCGGCGATCGTACCGCCGTAATGGTCTTTCTTCGGATCTTGAATGACGGCCAGAGCCATCAGCTTCGGCGCGTCGGCGGGGGTGAACCCGACGAACGTCGCGGAATAACCGCAGTACCCCGCACATTTCGTGTCATAACGCATGGCGGTTCCGGTTTTACCCGCCACCCGATATCCGTCGATGGCGGCGGCGGCGCCGGTTCCGTCGGCTCCGGTGACGGCCTTCTCGAGCATCCCGGCGAGCTGGCGGGCGGTCAGCTCGCTGATCACCCGGGTCTGCTTCGGCGCGGCGGCCGGGACCAGGTGGCCCTTGTCGTCGGTGGTGCCCGCCACGATCGTGGGGGTCAGCCGCACGCCGCCGTTGGCGATGGTCTGGTAGACGCTGGCCATCTGGAGCGCGGTGACGGAGATGCCCTGGCCGTACATGATCGTGCAGCGCTGGGAGCCGCTCCACTTCTGCCAGTCGGGCAGCAGGCCCGCCTCTTCGGCCGGGATGGACCCGCCGCTCTTGGAGCCGAACCCGAACGCCGTGAACATGTTGTGCAGGCGCTGGTCGGTGATCTTGGTGCCCGCCATGATCGTGCCGACGTTGCTCGACTCTTCGAGGATCTGGGCGAAGGTCATCTGCTCGGTCTTGTGCGGATGGGCGTCGCGCAGGACCTTGTCGGCGCACTGGATGTTGTCGGGGACCGTGAACAGCGTCGACGGCGCGACCACGCCCGCCTCCAGCGCGGCGGCGGCGGTGATGACCTTGTTGGTGGACCCCGGCTCGAACACCTCTGCGGCGGCCTTGTTGCCCCGGTCTTCGGCCGAGGTGGCCTGCCAGTCGCGCAGGTCGACCTCGGGCGCGTTGGCCATGGCGAGGATCTGCCCGGTGGTGACGTCCATGACGATGACGCTGCCGCTGCGCGCGCCGACCGCCTTCACCTGCTTGGCGATCGCCTCGGAGGCGGCCCACTGGATGTAGCGGTCGATCGTCAGCCGCAGGTCACGCCCCGGCACCGGGGCGACGCGGGTGCTGCGGGTCATCGGGATGCGCTCGCCGGCCCGGCCCATCTCGATGCTCTGCTGGCCGTCCTTGCCTGCCAGCGTCTTGTTGTACGCCTGCTCCAGGCCCTCCAGCCCGAACCCGTCGTCGCCGACGAACCCGACCAGCCCGCCCGCCAGGGTCCCGCCGGGATAGAGCCGCCGGTACGTGGGCTTGGAGCCCACCCCCCGGAAGCCCATGGCCATGATCTTGCGGGCGACCAGCGGGTCGACGTCCTTGGCCACGACCAGGTAGCGCCGCTCGACCTGGGCGAGCTTGGCGGTGATGCCGTCTTTGGGCTTGCCCAGCTCGGCGGAGAGCTTGGTGGCGATCAGGTCGCGCTGCTCGGGCTTGACCACCCACGGGTCGAGGTAGATCTCGCGCGCGTCGGTGGTGATGGCGAGTTCGTCGCCGTTGACGTCGGTGATCGAGCCGCGCTTGGCCGGCAGCACCTCGGGCCTGACCCGCTGCTCGGCGGCCTTGGCCTGGAACGTCTTGGAGTTCAGCCCCTGGAGCTGCACCAGCCGCCCGGCGAACAGCGACAGCACCACGGCCATCGCCATGAGCGCGATGTTGATCCGCCGGCGCGGATTCCCCAGCCGCAGCACGGCCGGACGCGGCGGCGGAACCGGCCGCCGAGGCCCACCGGGACCTCCAGGACCGCCGGGAGCACGACGCGGCGGAGCGCCGTCGCGCGCCCCCGGCCCGCCGGGCCTCTCCCCCGGCCGCACGGGCTTCCCCACGGGACGGACGGATCGTTCACCGGGCCGGAACGGCCGCCCGGCGGCATCACGGCCACGGGCGCCGTCACGAAGCGGCCCTTCCCCGGGCCGGGCGCCGTCACGAGACGGCCCCTCGCCAGGCCGGGCACCATCACGAAGGGGGCCCACGCCGGACCGGGAGCCCTCGCGAAGCACCCCATCGCCCGGCCGGCCGCTGGAACGGGTGCGTCCTTCGGCCGGACGCGCGTCGTCGCGACCCCCTCCCGGGCGCGCGTCCTTCTGGCGCCCGCCATCGCGGGAACGACCATCGCCTTCGCGGCCACGGCCACCGTCGCGGAGGCCACCGTCGCGGGAGCCGCCGTCGCCGGGACGCGCGCCACCACGAGAACGCGGTGCGTCGTCATCCGACCGCCCGACCCCACGAGAACGCGGCGCCTCGTCACCCGAACGCCCGGCCCCGCGAGAACGCGGTGCGTCGTCACCGGACCGGCCTGCTCCACGGGAGCGCGGCGCGTCGTCGCGGGACTGGCCGGGGCGGCCGTCGTCGGGGCGGGGCTTTCTGGGCGTGCCGGGTTCGGTGTCGGCCTCGCGTGGGCGTCCGGGGTCGTCGGCGCCGGGGCGCCGGGGACGGCCCGGGCCGTCGGCGCGGCCGGGATGGGAACCGGAACCCGAGGCGCGGCGGCCGTCACGAGGGCCCCTTTCGCCGGGGCCGCCCGGCCGTCCGGGGGACGGTGGGCGGCCGCCGCCACTGCTCACTGCTCGGTGCTCCCCGTCTCAGCGCCGGAGCCGGTCTCCTCGTTGGGCTCGGTGCGGCCCGACGTGGTGGGCTCCGGGTCGGTGACCGCCGGAGTCTGGCCGCCGCCGACCCATTTGGGGGCCGTCTCGTCGGGCGAGACGCCGTGCTGGACGCCGTTCTTCGAGAGCGCGTCGGGCTGGTTCTTGGCCCGGATGTCGCCCTTCACGTTGTCGGCCTGCTGACGCAGCTGCTCGTTCACGCGACGCAGTTCGTTGTGCTTGAACGAGTCCTGTGCGAGCACCGTGTTGAGCAGGAGCAGGCTGACGAGGCCGCCACCGAGCAGACCGACGACGAGCATGACGAACGGCGCCCTCGGCGGACGCCGCCGTTCGGACGGCGGCAGGGGCGCGCGCCTGGCGACCGGCGTCTCGGGCCGGGCCACCGGGCGGGCGTGGGTGACCGGCCCACGGGAACGACGCCGGACGTCGGGCTTCGCGTCGGGCTTGACGTCGGTCTTCAGGTCTTTCAGAGGGCTCATCGTCGGCCTCATCCCTGGCGGATCCTCTCTGCCGCCCGCATGCGGGCCGAGGCGGCCCGCGGGTTGCGGGCCAGCTCGTCGTCGTCGGGGAGCTCTGCTCCCCTCGTCAGGAGGCGGAACCGAGGCTGGTGAGCCTCCATCGGGACCGGCAGCCCGGGGGGGCCGGTCTCCTTGGTTCGCGCCGCGAGGACCTGCTTGGTCAGCCGGTCCTCCAAGGAGTGGTAGGAGAGCACGACGACGCGCCCGCCCACCGTCAGCGCGTCGAGCGAGGCGGGCAGGGCCACGTCGAGGGCGGCCAGCTCGGCGTTCACTTCGATACGCAGCGCCTGGAAGGTTCGTTTGGCCGGATTGCCGCCGGTGCGGCGGGTCGCGGCGGGGATCGCCTCGCGGACGAGGTCGGCGAGACGCTTGGTCGAGGTGATCGGCTCGACGGCCCGCTCCTTGGCGACGCGGTCGGCGATGCGCATGGCGAAGCGTTCCTCGCCGAAGTCGCGCAGCACCCGGGCCAGGTCGCGGGGGTCGTAGGTGTTCACCACGTCGGCGGCGGTCAGCTCCTGCTCGCGGTCCATGCGCATGTCGAGCGGCGCGTCGTAGGAGTAGGCGAACCCGCGGTCGGCCTCGTCGAGCTGCGGCGAGGAGACGCCCAGGTCGAACAGGGCGCCGTCGATGACGGGTCTGCCCGCCGCACGCAGCACGCCGGACAGCTCACTGGAGACCGCGCGGACGATGGTGGTGCGGCCCGAGTAGGGCGCGAGGCGCTCGGTCGACATCGCGATGGCGTAGGGATCGCGGTCGATGCCGATGAGGTGGACGTTCGGATGGGCCGCGAGGATCGCCTCGGCGTGGCCCCCGAGTCCCAGGTTGGCGTCGACGACCACCGGGGACGGCCCGGTGAGTGCGGGAGCCAGCAGCTCCAGCACGCGACCCAGCAGCACCGGAACGTGCCCACCGGTGTTCTGGTCGATCATTCGTCGTACACCCCCATATGTAAATGCCGCTTCTGGGCTCGCGGTCGCGCGGCTTCCGTCGGTGAGACAGTCCCCACCCTCGACCGGCTGTGCCGCCGAGAACTATGGCGGAGAGCCGACCCGTCCGGCCAGGTCCCCATCCGCAAACCGCGTCTCGTGGTTCCTGACACCGGGGAAGGTGCATCAGGTACCCGGCGGGCGGGTGGAGACCTCGCCGAACGTCACCGACGGGTCATTTCGAAAGGTCACAGGATCCCTGGCAGCACCTCCTCGGAAAGGTCGGCGAATGCCTGTTCCTGGTCGGCGAGATAGGCCTCCCACGCCGGGGCGGCCCAGATCTCCAGCCGGGTGTTGGCCCCGATGACCACGCAGTCGCGATCGAGCCCGGCGTAGTGCCGCAGGCCGGACGGAATCGTGACGCGCCCCTGTTTGTCGGGGGTCTCATCGAAGGCACTGGCGAAGAAGACGCGGCTGTAATCGCGGACGGCCTTGGCGGTCACCGGCGCGGTGCGCAAAGCCTCAGTGATGCGCTGGAACTCCTCTACGGGGAAGACGTAGAGGCAGCGCTCCTGGCCTTTGGTGATCACAAGACCCTCCGCCAGCTCCTCGCGATACTTCGCCGGCAGGAACAGCCGTCCTTTGTCATCGAGGCGCGGGTGGTGAGTGCCGAGGAACACCGGCGCCACCTCCCGTGCCATAGAGAACACGAAGCCCTACAGCCACGGCCCTCCACTGGGCTCCACCATACTCCACTTCTCTCCACCGTCAACTGATTCAAACGGTATGACGATCTCGTTTATCGGACGTTTCCGCAGGTCAAACGTGGTGGTGCGAAGTGGGGCGGCGGAGCGGCGCGGGCGTGTCGCGTCTCCTGCGTATCAACAGGTGCGGGTCAAGGCGGATGCCCGGCGTGTCACGGAATCAGGACTGGCGTACCACACGACCAAGACCGCGTAGCACGACACTGTGGGCAGTTCACCCTTGTTTCTGCACAAAGTCGCCGGAGAACCACGTGCGGCATAGTCTCGGTACACACAATGGATAAGAAATGGCAAACCCCCAGCAATACGGCACGCCCTTGGAGGCCCGGTGGCAGTAACTCACGGCGTCGGTGATGAGGCCGGCTCGGAGAGCCTGAACGAGCTGGTCGAGACCGCGCACCGGATCCGGGACGCGATCGAATCCGTCATCGAAGGCAAAAGCGATGTGGTGCGGCTGACGCTGACCGTGTTGCTCGCCGAAGGTCACCTTCTCATCGAAGACGTACCGGGTGTGGGAAAGACGATGCTCGCCAAGGCGTTGGCGAAGTCGATCGACTGCCCGATGCGCCGGGTGCAGTTCACCCCCGACCTCCTGCCCTCCGACATCACCGGAGTGAGCGCCTACAACCAGCAGACCCGCGAGTTCGAGTTCAAGCCCGGCCCGGTGTTCGCCAACATCGTGGTCGGCGACGAGATCAACCGCGCCTCGCCGAAGACCCAGTCGGCCCTCCTCGAGTGCATGGAGGAGAAGCAGGTGACGGTCGACGGCATCACCCACCACCTCGACGCGCCGTTCATGGTCATCGCGACCCAGAACCCCATCGAGATGGAGGGCACCTATCCCCTCCCCGAGGCGCAGCGCGACCGGTTCACCGCGAAGATCGCGATGGGCTACCCCGAGCCGATCGCCGAGCTCGAGATGCTCGACGTCCACGGGGCCTCGCAGCCGCTCGACAAGCTGGAGCCGGTCGCCACCACCGCAGAGGTGAAGGCGCTGATCCAGGCGGTCCGCGCGGTCTACGTCTCGCAGCCCGTGAAGAAATACGCCATCGACCTGGTGCACGCCACCCGCCAGAGCCCCGACCTGCGGCTGGGCGCCTCCCCGCGCGCCACCCTGCAGCTCGTGCGGGCGGCCCGCGCGCACGCCGCGCTCTCCGGGCGCGACTACGTCATCCCCGACGACCTCCAGGACCTCGCGGTTCCGGTCCTGGCCCACCGCCTGCTGCCCAGCATGGAGGCGCAGGGCCAGCGGCGGCTGCCCGAGCAGGCCCTCGCCGAGCTGGTGCGCCGCGTCCCGGTGCCCGACACGAAGTAGGACTCCCTTACATGACCGGACTCAGGGCGCTCACCGCCCGGGGCAGGTCGTTCCTCGCGTCCGGGATCGCCGCCCTGGTGTGCGCGTTCCTGCTCGGGGAGCACGACCTCATCCGCGTGGCGATCCTGATCGTCGCGCTGCCGCTGCTGGCCGTCATGGTGGTGGCGCGGACCCGTTACCGGCTGAGCTGCGCGCGCCGCCTCGACCCCTCCCGGGTCGAGGCCGGCAACGACAGCACGGTCACGCTGCGGCTGGAGAACGTGACCCGGCTGCCGACCGGCCTGCTCCTCGTCGAGGACACGCTGCAGTACGCCCTCGGCACCCGCCCCCGGTTCGTGCTCGACCGGGTGGAGGCCAAGGGGATCCGCGAGATCGACTACAAGGTGCGGTCGGACCTGCGCGGGCGCTACTCCATCGGGCCTCTCTCCGTGCGCATCACCGACCCGTTCGGGCTGGTCGAGCTGGCCCGTACGTTCACCGCGACCGACACGCTCGTGGTGACCCCGCAGGTCATCCCGCTGCCCTACGTGCGCCTGTCCGGGGAGTTCGCGGGCGGGGGCGACTCTCGTACCCGATCGGTGGCGGCGGCGGGCGACGACGACGTCGCGCCGCGCGACTACCGGCAGGGCGACGACCTGCGCCGGGTGCACTGGCGCTCGACCGCCCGCTACGGCGAGCTGATGGTGCGGCGCGAGGAGCAGCAGTGGCAGAGCCGGGGCGCGCTCCTGCTCGACACGCGGCGGCCCGCCCACCGGGGCGAAGGGCCGCGTTCGTCGTTCGAGGTCGCGGTCTCGGCGGCGGCCTCCATCGGCGTGCACCTCGCCCATGAGGGGCTGGGGCTGCGGCTGGTCACCGACCAGGGCCCGCAGCAGCTCCTGGAGGGCGGCGTGCAGGCCTCGCTGCTCGACACGCTCGCGGTGGTGCGCAACAGCCAGTCGCGGTCGCTGTCCAACGGCATCGCCGGGCTGCGGCAGGGCGGTGGCGAAGGACTGATCGTGGCGGTGCTCGGGTCGCTCGACCTCGACGACGCGCAGTCGCTGGCGCGGGTGCGGCACGGCCACATGACCGGCGTCGCGGTGCTGCTCGACGTCGCGACCTGGGAGGGCGGGGCCGTCGACGAGGTCTCCACCGAACACGAGCAGGCGCAGGCGGTCCTCGCCGCGAGCGGCTGGCGGGTGCTGCGGCTGCCCGCCGGGGTGTCGCTGGCGACGGTGTGGCCGGACGCCGCGTACAAGAGGAGTGCCGCGTAATGCGACTGCCCATCGCGTCGGGAGCGGCCACCGGGGCCGTCGCGCTCACCCTTTATCCGTTGTTCTCCGAGGGCTCGTGGTTCTGGGCGACGCTGGGCGTGCTGCTCTGCACGACCGCGGCGGCGGCGCTGGTGACGCGGTTCACCCAGCCCGCGTTCGCGGCGCCCATCGCGATGGCGCTGGCCGCCATCCTCTTCATGACCGTGAGCTTCGCCCGCGACGAGGCGTGGTGGGGGTTCATCCCCAACTTCGACTCCATCGCCAAGATCGCCGAACTGATGACCGAGGGCTGGGACGAGATCCAGCGGTTCGCCGCGCCGGTCCCGTCGACCACGGGCATCACCCTGCTGACCGCCGGCGGGGTCGCGTTCATCGCGATCCTGGTCGACGCCTTCGCGGTGCGGGTGCGCCGGGCGGCCCTGGCGGGCCTGCCGCTGCTCGGGCTGTTCACCGTCCCGGCCGCGGTGCTCAACGAGCCGATCGCCTGGCCCGCGTTCATCATCGGCGCGCTCGGGTTCGTCGGCCTGCTGGTGTCCGACGGGCGCGAACGGGTGTCCCACTGGGGCCGGGCCGTTCTGGTACGGCGGTCCCGTACGACCACCACCGCGCCCGACGCGGGCAAGCTCGTCCTGTCGGGCAAGCGCATCGGGGTCACCGCCGTGGCGCTGGCCATCGGCATCCCGGCGCTGATCCCCACACTGACGCCCAACCCGCCGTTCGGGTTCGGGGTCGGCAACGGACTGGGGCCCGGGGGCCGCAACGTCGGCATCCCCGACGCCATCGCCAAGCTCAGCGGGCAGCTCTCGCATCCGGTGAACGCGCCGGTGCTGACGTACACCTCGAACGACGACGTGCCGCGCTACCTGCGCATCTACTCGCTCGACGAGTTCGACGGGCAGCAGTTCAAGTCGAGCTCGCTGCGCGGCCGTCCCGAAGACCGGGTGAGCGAGAGCGTCATGCCGCCGCCGCCCGGACTGTCGGCCTCGACGCCGGGGGTGTCCACCGACCAGACCATCACGGTCAGCGAGGACATCGAGGAGCTGCGGTTCCTGCCGCTGCCCTACCCGGCCACCCAGGTCATCGCCGACGGCGACTGGCGGGCCGACCGCAACACCCTCATGGTGTTCTCCACCGAGGACGACGCGGCCGGGCTGGAGTACAAGGTCATCGGCAAGGACGTGCGGCCCGAGCCGGAGATGCTCGACAACGCGCCGGAGGCGCCGATCGAGGTGCAGGGCCGGTTCCTGACGCTGCCCGCCGACATCGACCCCGCGGTGATCAACCTGGCCCACGACGTGACCCAGGGCGCCACCAGCAAATACCAGATGGCGGTGAAGCTCCAGGAGTGGTTCACCCGGACCGGCGGCTTCTCCTACAGCCTGGAGACCCGGGGGTCGGGGCTGAACGCGCTGACCGACTTCGTGCTGGTCGGCAAGACCGGCTACTGCGAGCAGTTCGCCAGCGCCTTCGCGGTGATGGCGCGGGCGCTGAACATCCCGTCGCGGGTGTCGATCGGCTACACCGGCGGCACCAAGTCGGAGGGCCGGTGGATCGTCCGGACCCACGACGCGCACGCCTGGCCGGAGCTCTACTTCGAGGGCGCCGGATGGCTGACCTTCGAGCCGACCCCGGCGGGCGGGTTCGGGCAGGCGACGGCGCGGGTGCCGTCGTACACGCTGCCGCAGACCGACGCCGCCACCCCCTCACCGGGGGCCTCGGCCGCGCCGTCGAGCGACCCGGCGTCCTCGCCGGGGGCCAACAGCCCGGCCGGGGGCATCAACGCCGCCGAGCGCGAGCTCGGGCCGACCGGCCTGCCGACCGTCGAGGAGACGCCCATCTGGGTGAACATCGGCATCGGGGTGGCCGTCGCGCTGCTGCTGTCGCTGATCCCCGCGTTCATGCGGATGATCCTGTGGCTGTGGCGGCGGCGGGTGCTCAACCGGGCGGCGGCCGTACCGGACGACGAGGTGCCCGTCGTGGCGCCGAAGAAGAAGGACGCCGACGACGGCTGGGGCGGCGGCGAGGTGATCGGCGGGGAGCCAGCCGCCAGACCCGCGTCGGTCTGGGCGGCCCCCGTGGAACCGGTGGCGCCCGAGCCGAAGGAGAACACCTTCGCGGCCCCGGCCGTGGAGGCCGCGTGGGCCGAGCTCTGCGACACGCTGATCGACCTGGGCATGCCCAAGGCCGGCAGCGAGACGCCCCGGGCGCTGGGCAGGCGGCTGACGGCGGCCTACCCGCTCGACACCGAGGCGGCCAAGGCGCTCAACAAGATCGCCACCAGCGAGGAGAAGCTGCGGTACGCCCGCACTCCCGGTGAGATCACGCCTCTGGTCGACGACCTGAAGGCGGTCAGGCGCGGCCTGTCGGCGTCGGTGTCACGGGGCCGCCGGATCGCGGCGGTGCTGGCACCGATGTCGGCGCTGCTGCGGGTGCGCGGCCTCGGGGAGCGGATCCTCGACGGGTTCGACCGGCTGGAGAACATCCGTTTCCGGCCGACGCGAAAGGAACGCGAGACCGCCGCTCCCGCCGAGGACGTGCTGGAGTCCCAGGTGGGGTCGCGGCGGTAACAACGGAACAAACGAGCGGGCTCGGGGTGTGTCAGCCCCGGGCCCGCCGTGTTTCCACGATTACTGTGGACGAGTAGTGCGGCGGCTAACGCTCGTCGTTACGACGGCGCCAGCGCTCCTCCATGCGCTCCATGAAGCCGGGACGGCGCGCCGCGCGGCGGCCGGCCGGCCCTTGCTGCTGCGTGGACGCCTGGGGGCGGTCGCCGTGGAAACCGTTCATACGTTTCCAGCTGGACAGACCCCATAGGCAGGTCGCGAGCATGACCACAAAGCCGGCGACCCCGAGCCAGATGACGGTGGACACGACGCCGACCATCAGCAGGACGACACCGAGTGCGAAGCCAATGGAGGCCTTCACCAGGCGGCGCTTGTAATGGCTGCGTGGATCACTGATCCGGACGGTATTGGCCCACTTCGGGTCCTCGGCATAGAGGGCCTGCTCGATCTGGTCGAGCAAGCGCTGCTCGTGCTCAGACAGCGGCACGGCGCCTCCCAAGGACGGCCCCAAGACGGGGAAGACGGCAACGAACGACACGGGATGTCCGAACCCTGCGGTCGGTTATCCCCAGAATACGAGTCTGTAGACGTCGGCGAAAGAAAACGGTCAGAACGTCCACAAGCGCGGTCCAATGTGGAGGTGACGTCATAGATCCATTGGACCAAACCGTTTTCGGACGAGCGAGGCGGGGCGGACCGCATCCGGGCCGAATCTCCGGATCGCCTTGTCCATCGCCTGTTCCGCCTCCCGCCAGCCGATCTCGCGGTCTCCCAGGCCGATTTGCCTGGTCGCCGTGCCCGCCGGGCGGAGGTTCTCCATCCGGACGCCTACGAGTCGCAGCCGCACTCTATCGAGACCGGCGGCCTTGTAGAGGTCGCAAGCGGTGGTATGTATCTCTTTCGCCACATCTGTGGCCTCTCGGAGCGTACGCGATCGCGTGATGGTCGTGAAATCCGACCGGCGCAGCTTCACGCTGACGGTCCGGCCGACGTAGCCGGCGGCGCGCAGCCGGGCGGCGACCCGCTCGGACAGCCGGAGCAGCTCCCGCATGATCGTCTCGGGGTCGTCGACGTCGTGGGCGAAGGTCTCCTCGTTGCCGATGCTCTTGTCGGGGACGTGAGTGGTCACCCGGCGTTCATCCCGCCCCCACGCCAGCGCCGCCAGATGGCTCCCCGCGGCCCCGAATTCGCGCTGGAGCGTGGCAACGGGCACCCGGGCCAGGTCTCCCACCGTTTTGATGCCGAGGCGCGTGAGGGCCTGCTCAGTGCGTTCGCCCACTCCCCACAGGGCGGCCACCGGGAGCGGATGGAGGAACTCGACGGCGCCGTCGGCCGGGACGACCAGGAGGCCGTCGGGTTTGCACTGGCGGGAGGCGAGCTTGGCGACGAACTTGGTGGAGGCCACCCCGACCGAGCAGGTGACCCCGAAGCGGTCTTCCACCTGGGCCCTGATCGCCTTCGCGATCTGAACCGGGGACCCCAGCCTGCGGCGGGCGCCGCCGACGTCGAGGAAGGCCTCGTCGACCGAGAGCGGCTCGACCAGAGGGGTGATCGCGTGGAAGATCTCGAAGACGCCCTTGGAGACCGCGCCGTATTTGCCGTGGGAGGGCGGGATGACCGTCGCCTGCGGGCACAGGCGCATCGCGCGGGTCATCGGCATCGCGGAGTGGACCCCGAACCTCCGCGCCTCGTAGGTGGCGCTCAGGACCACGCCACGGGCGCCCGCGGCGCCGACGATCACGGGGGTGCCCTTGAGCTCGGGGCGGTCGATCAGCTCGACCCCCGCGAAGAACGCGTCCATGTCGACGTGGAGGATCGGGCAGCCGCTGTCGTCGGCGCCTTGAGCCGGGCCGGTGACCTGCGGCAACACCTGTTTCCTCGACATGCCGCGAGTCTAACCGAACAGGGGTTCGACCGGAACGGCGGACCTGAGAGGTCGTTGGACGGCGCGCATCCACGCGGCCGAACATGCCCCTTGGCCGAACGCCGGGCCGGAACGGCGGACCTGGCCCTCCTGACCGGAACGGCGGACCCTGGCCTCCTGATTGGCCACAGCTACTCGTTGGGCGCGAAGCGGGAGCGGGTGGTCGCCGCCGGATGCGGCGAGATCCGGGAGCGGCGGGCGGTGCCGGGGTGGGCGGAGCCGTAACGGAAGAAGAGGCTTTTCTACCGGTGCGCGAGGAGGTGGATCCTGGTCGCGATGTCCTTCAGGACGGGGTGGGCCGTGGCGGCGCGTTCGAGCTCGATCAACCCATCCGGGTCGTCTTCGGCGAAGCGGCTGGGGACGAGGTCGGTGAAGACGCGGACGCCCTGGATCTCGCCGACGGTGAAGCCCGCCTTGCTCAGCAGGGCGGCGAGGGTGTCGCCGGTGAAGCGGCGGGGGGTCGGGTCCTTCTCGCCCCAGGTGCCGGTGGAGAGGACCTCGCGGGCCTCGGCGAAGTTGCCGGCCAGGGCGCGGTGGATGGCGGTGGCGACAGGGTTGGCGGCCAGGACGCTGACCACTCCCCCGGGGCGGACGACCGTGTGGACCGACGCGAGGGCGGCGGCCGGGTCGTCGACGTATTCGAGGACGCTGTGGCACAGGACCAGGTCGGCGCTGGCGGCCGGGAGGAGGTCGGCGAGATCGCTCGCGTCGCCCTGGAGGCCGGTGACGGTCACGCCCGCCTCGGCGGCGCGGCGGACCAGGGCGGCGAGCGAGTCGGGCGTGGGGTCGACCACGGTCACCGAGTGGCCCAGCCGGGCCAGCGGCACCGCGAACCCGCCGGTGCCGCCGCCGGCGTCGAGGATGTCGAGCGCGGATCTGCCGGCGATGGCCGCCTGAAGGGACTCCCAGACGAGGGCCTGCCGCGTGGCGTCACGCACGGTGATCCTCCGAAATAGACGACGGCGTAGGCACGTCAGCCTACGCCGCCGCCGGAGCTCAGAGCGTCAGCGACGGCTTGAGCTGCTTGAAACGGGCCAGCAGCCCGTTGACGAACTGGGGCGACTCGTCGGTCGACAGTTCGCCGGCCAGCGCCACCCACTCACTGATCACGACGCCCTCGGGCACCTCGTCGACCCAGAGCATCTCGTAGGTGCCCACGCGGAGGATGTTGCGGTCGACGGCGGGCATGCGCTCCATCGTCCACCCCTCCGAGTAGGTCGAGATGAGGTCGTCGATGCGGCCCAGCCGACCGGCCACGCCCTCGACCAGGGAGACCGTGTATTCGTTGACCGGAGGCTCGGCCCGCTCGACCCGCTCGGCGAGGACGTCGAGCGGGTTGAGGTCGCGGGCCTCGGACTCGAAGAGGATGTCGAGCGCGCGCCTGCGCGCCTTCCCTCTGGCAGACATCAAGCGCGACCGAGGTAGTCGCCGGTGCGGGTGTCGACCTTGACCTTCTCGCCGGTCGTGATGAACAGCGGCACCTTGATCTCGGCGCCGGTCTCCAGCTTCGCGGGCTTGGTGCCACCGGTCGAGCGGTCGCCCTGGAGGCCCGGCTCGGTCTCTTCGATGATCAGCTCGACGGCGGCGGGGAGCTCGACGTAGAGGACGTTGCCCTCGTTGATGGCCACCGTGGCGGTCATGTTCTCGAGCAGGTAGTTGGCGGCGTCGCCGACGGCCACGCGCGTGACGTTGATCATGTCGTAGGTCTCGGTGTCCATGAAGACGAACTCGTCGCCGTCCATGTAGGAGAACTGCATCTCGCGCCGGTCGACGGTCGCCACCTCGACCTTGACGCCGGCGTTGAAGGTCTTGTCGACGACCTTGCCGGACTTGATGCTCTTCAGCTTCGTGCGGACGAACGCGCCGCCCTTGCCGGGCTTGACGTGCTGGAACTCGACAACGGACCAGAGGTCGCCGCCGTCGAGCTTGAGCACGAGTCCGTTCTTCAGGTCGTTCGTGGTCGCCACGTTGAGATCTCTTCTCCTGCGTGCGGGCCGCTCACAGGACGAGCAGCTCCCGGGTGGTGAGTGTGAGTAGCTCCGGCAATGGGTCACGCGTCACGAGCGTGTCCTCGATGCGTACGCCGCCGAGCCCCGGCAGGTAGACCCCGGGCTCGACAGTGATCGGAACTCGATCCTCTAGTCTACCGGTCCTGCCGGGGCCGAGGAACGGCTCCTCATGGATCTCCAGGCCGACGCCGTGCCCCAGCCCGTGGCCGAACCGGTCGCCGTGGCCCGCCCCGGCGATCAGGTCGCGCGCGGCGGAGTCGATCTCGCCGACGTCGGCGCCCGGACGCACGGCGGCGCGTCCGGCGGCCTGGGCGTCGTGGACGAGCGCGTAGATCTCGCGCTGCCAGTCGGACGGCTCCCCCAGGGCCACGGTCCTGGTCATGTCGGCGTGGTAGCCCTCGTACAGGGCGCCGAAGTCCATCGTGATGAGGTCGCCCTTCTGGACCGGGCGGTTCCCGGGCGAGTGGTGCGGGACGGCGCCGTTCGGGCCACTCGCCACGATCGTGTCGAAGGCGGGGCGGTCGGCGCCGAGCTCCATCATCCGGAAGTCGAGCATCCGGGCGATCTCACGTTCCGTCATCCCGGCCGCGATCCGGCCGACGACCAGGGAGAACGCCTCGTCGGTGAGGGCGCAGGCGCGGGCCAGGGCGGCGAGTTCGGTGTCGTCCTTGACCCGGCGCAGGTCTTCGACCAGGCCCTCGGTGAGCGGGGCCGTGCCGCCGAGGCGGCGGTATTCGCTGACGGTCAGGTGGTGGGCCTCGACTGCGGCGCCGGGTTCGAGGAGGTCGCCCGTGACGTCGCGGGTCTGCCGCAGCTCGACGCCCTCGCAGGACCTCGCGGTCTCGATGTAGCGGGAGTCGGTGGCGAGGGTGGCGGTCGCGTCGGCCCGGACGATCACGGCGGCGTTGGAGCTGGCCAGGCCGGTCAGGTAGCGCACGTTGACGGGCAGGGTGACCAGGAGGCCGGCGTGGCCGCCCTCGGTGAGGAGGGCGGCCAGGCGGGCACGGCGTTCCGCGAAACTCATGGTCAGAATCTAGGACACATCGCCAGGTTGGAGTCGGGGTCGCGGGCGAGGCCGCGGAGCGGCGCCGCCGAGAAGGGCCCGGGTGAGCGATTCGCCGTCTCCGGCCATCTGGGCCAGCACCGCCGAGAAGTGGTCGTCGGTCAGGGCGTGCTCGTCTCTTCTCAGGGACGTCAGGACGACCCTCCGGAGCAGTTCCTTGATGTAGGAGGCGGTGACCCCCTCGGTGGCCGCGACGACGGCCGCCACGTCGGCCTCGATGGGGCGGTTCCTGGCGTAGAGGCGGACCAGGCGCTCGCGGGCGGGGCCGTCGGGGGGCGGGATCTCGACGGCCAGGTCGATCCGGCCCGGCCGCTGGACCAGGGCCTTCTCCAGCGCCTCCACCCGGTTGGTGGTGAGCAGGAAGGTCACGTCGGCGTCGCCGCCGACGCCGTCCATGGCGTCGAGGAGGGAGAACAGCAGGGGGCTGGTCTGGAAGTGGGAGCGGTCCTCGGCGATGAGGTCGACGTCCTCGACGACCACGATGGACGGCTGGAGCCGCCGGGCCAGCGCCACCGCGAAGTCGATCTTCGCCATGCCCTCGGCGGTCATCAGGATCGCGGTGCTCTCCTTCCGCCGTCCGAGCAGGTAGCGCACGGTGTGGGTCTTGCCGGTGCCGGGCGGGCCGTAGAGCAGCAGGCCCCTTCGCAGGTGCTGACCGGCCTCGCGGAGCAGGTCGCCCTGCTCGCCGATGCCGACGACGTGCTCCTCCAGGGCTTCGAGACGGCCGTCGGGCAGCACCACCTCTTCGGGGGAGAGCTCCGCCCGGGGCACGAAGGTGAGCAGTTCGTTGCGGCGGTGCTCGCCGAAGCCGAACTTGACCACCTGGCCGCGCAGCGGGTCGAGCACGTGCTTGAGGCGTTCGATCTCCTCGCGGACGGCCGTCGCGGTCTCCCGGTTCATCGCGAGGACCGTCAGGAGGGCGTATTCGCTGATGTCCTCCCGGGTGCCGATCGCCAGGATCACCGGGCTGCCGTCGGGTGCGTGGGCGCACACCAGGCCGAGCTGGATCACGTCGACGGTGTCGTCGGGGCCGACGGCGGCGGCCCGGTAGTCGGGGCGGCCGAGGAGCACGCTGCCCATCGTGATGGCCATGGTGATCATGTTGGTCACGCTCATGAAGCGCCGTTCGGAGCCGACGATGCCGAACCACTCGGCGTCCGGGCTGTGCTCGGCCAGGTAGCGGTCGGTGGCGAGCTGGAGGGCGGCGTGCTCGAAGAGGCGGTACTTCTCCTCGACCACGACCACCTCTCCGATGGTCCTGCCCAGGTGCCCGGTGACCTTGGCGGCCAGGGGCGAGGCGGCGTTCTCCTCGTTCACCTGTCGTGCGACTGCGTCGTAGACCCGGCGGAGGCTCTGGGCCAGGGCGCGGGCGTCGTGCGAGTCGATGGAATTCACCCGGACATCATGCTTCGCCGGGTCGCGCGGCGCGTCAGACGCGTTCGTGCCTGCCGCGCCTGCCGGACACCTCGGTGGCCGCCGGGGCCGCGCCCGTGCGGAGCGGCACCTCCTTGAGGAACAGGACCGCGACCACCCCGAGGACCGCCGCGGGCACTCCCACCAGGAAGACCGTCTGCATCGCTTCCGTGTACGACTCCAGCACCGCCCGCAGGACCTGCGGGGGCAGCGAGTGGATGGCGTCGGGTGTACCCAGCGACGGCGATCCGCCGACGCCGCCGAGTCGGGCGGCCAGTTCGTCCTTGACCCGGTTGGTGAGGATCGCCCCGAAGGCCGCGACGCCGACCGCGCCGCCGAGGCTGCGGAAGAAGGTGACGCCGGAGGTGCTCACGGCCATGTCCTGGCGGGTGGCCGCGTTCTGGGCGGCCAGCACCAGCATCTGCATGGTCATGCCGAGGCCGGCGCCCATGATCGTGATGTAGACGCCGATCTCCAGCGCGCTGGACTCGACGTGGAGCCGCGACAGCAGGAACAGCCCGACCGCGACCAGCACCAGCCCGACGGCCGGGAACGCCTTCCACCGCCCGGTCGTCGACGCGACCTTGCCGGAGATGATCGAGCTGAGGAACAGCCCGACGACCATCGGGAGGGTCATCAGCCCCGACTCGGTGGGCGACATGCCCTTGACGATCTGGAGGAACTGCGGCAGGTAGATCATCGCGCCGAACAGGGCAACGCCGACCAGGAGCGAGGCCACGCTCGTCAGCACGAACGTGCGGTCGCGGAACAGCCGGGGCGGCAGGATCGGCGACGACGCCGCCCGCTCGGCCACCACGGCCCCGGCGACCAGCACGACCGTGATCGCGCCCAGGGCGTACGTCCACACCGAGTTCCACTCGAACTCGTGGCCGCCGAACGAGAGCAGCAGCATGAGGGCGGTCGCGCCGCCGGTCAGCGTGGTGGCGCCCCACCAGTCGATGCGGGCGTCCCGGCTCTCGTGGTCGAACCGGAGCACCCGCTGGACCACCGCGAACGCCACGACCGCCAGCGGCACGCAGACGTAGAAGCACCAGCGCCAGCCGAGCCAGTCGGTGTCGACGATGAACCCGCCCAGCAGCGGCCCGGCCACGGTCGAGATGCCGAACACCGCGCCGACGTAGCCGGAGTAACGCCCCCGCTCCCTCGGCGGCACGATGTCGCCGAGGATCACCTGGGTGAGGGCGGACAGCCCGCCCGTGCCGAGCCCCTGGACCGCTCGGGCGGCGATGAGCATGCCGATGTTCTGCGACAGGCCCGCCACCACCGAGGCGGCCACGAACAGGCCGAGGGCGATCTGGAAGAGGCGCTTGCGGCCGAAGATGTCGGACAGCTTGCCCCAGAGCGGGGTGGAGACGGTCATGGTCAGGAGGGTCGCGCTGGCCACCCAGGAGAGCTGCTCCTGGCCGCCCAGGTCGCCGACGATGGTGGGCAGGGCGGTGCCGACGACCGATGTGGAGAGCATCGAGGTCATCAGGGCGAGGAGGAGTCCGGAGAGGATCTCCAGGACTTGCCGATGGGTGTAGGTCCGTTGTGGTGCGTCCAAGAGAGTCAAAGCCGGCGTCCCCCCGTGTAAAGAAAGCTCCACAACAGAGTTAGTAGACGCTTGTTTACTTGTCAAACGCAGCTAATATTCCCCCGTGACGAGAGACCGGAAGGCGACCAGCCGACGGATCCTGGAAGCCGCGCGCGACCTGTTCGCCGAACACGGCTACGACCAGGTGACCATGCGCATGATCGCCGCCTCGGCGGAGGCCAACGTGGCCCTCGTGAACCGCTATTTCGGCACGAAGGCGGCCCTCTTCGCCGAGGCCCTGGCGACGGGGTCGACCATCGAGGCGGTGATCGCCGGCGACCCCGCGGGGCTGGCGTCGCGGCTGGCCCACCGGCTGGCGGTGCGCCTCCAGAGCGGCGTGACCGAACCGGTCACCCGCATGGTCGACCGCGCGGGCACCAGCCCGGAGATCCGCGCCATCCTCCACGCCCACGTGGAGGCGACCGTGGTCAAGCGGATCGCGGCCCAGCTGGAGGGTCCCCGGCCCGAGCAGCGCGCCTTACTGGCCACCACGATGATCCTCGGAACGGGTTCTGTACGCCGCCTCTTCGGCCCCGGAGTGATCGAAGAGGTCGACGTGGAGGACGTCGAGGAACGCCTCCGGGCGATGCTGGCCATCTGCCTGCGCCCTTGAGCCGGGTGGGGCGATCACCTCTCGTTCACCAGTCGCTCACCAGGTCCCAGAAGGATCGGCAGCGAACGGCCCCCGGCAGCCACGGCGCCAGATACCAGGCCTCCCACTCGCCGTCGGCGGTGACCACCTCCGGGTTGAGCAGGTACACCCCGTCGTCCCGGCTGCCGACGAGGAGCGTGTGGGGCAGGTACTCCCCCCGCATGAAATGGGAGTGCTGCTCCGGCCCGTAGACGAAGTAGTCGGCGTCGGCCACGCTCGGGACCGGGTCGTCGCTCCGGGGCCCGAAGTGGGTGATCCAGTCTGGCTCCAGGTCTCTGAGCCAGCCGACCCGGGACGCCCGGAGCAGGCCGTCCTCCTCCTCCGGGTCGCCCATGCCGTCGGCGTACAGCAGGAAGTCGCGGTAGCTGGGCGGTAACGCGCGGCCCAGTCTCTCTTCGAGCAGGCGGATCTCCGACTCGTCGGCCGGGGCGTGCAGGCCTGACTCGGCCGTGAACGGATATTCGGGATGGAGCTCGGCCAGCGGCACCTCTTCCGGCGGGAAGAGAGTGGACCACGCGTACAGGGAACCCATGAACGGCGACCCTAGACGGCGCCGCCGACATTTCCGGCCGCCAGGTCCGGGGGATTCTCGACCAGGCGCCCGGCAGGTTCTCAGCCGGCCAGTTCCTTGACCTTCTCGATCAGGCGCAGGCGTTCCTCGTGGGTCGCGCCGACCGGGGTCACGTTGATGGTCGTGACGCCGCTCTCCCTCATCGCGGCCAGGCGGTCGCGGACGAAGCCCTCGCTGCCGATCAGGGACATCTTCTCCAGGAGGTCGTAGGGCACGAGGGCGGCGGCCTCCTCCTTCTTCCCGGCCAGGTAGAGGTCCTGGATGTCGGCGGCCTCCTTCTCGTAGCCGTAGCGGACCGCGAGGTCGTTGTAGAAGTTCTTGCCCTTGGCGCCCATGCCGCCGATGTAGAGCGCGGCCATCGGGCGGCCGAACTCCAGCAGGCCGCTCACGTCGTCGCCGATGGCGAGGGTGGCGGTGGCGATGACGTCCAGGGAACCGAGTTCTTCCGAGCGCTTGGCCGCGCCGGCCGCGAGGGAGGCGCCCCACACGTCGGCGGCCTTCTCGGGCATGTAGAAGATGGGCAGCCAGCCCTCGGCCAGTTCGGCCGCCAGTTCCACGTTCTTGGGGCCGATCGCCGCCACCACGATCGGGATGCGGTCGCGGACGGGTGCGTTGATCAGCTTCAGGGGCTTGCCGAGGCCGGTGCCGCCCTGGAGGGGCATCGTGTAGTGCTTGCCCTGGTATTCGAGGCGTTCGCGCTTCCACACCTTGCGGCAGATCTCGATGACCTCGCGGGTGCGGCCGAGCGGGGCCGAGTAGGGCACGCCGTGGAAGCCCTCGATCACCTGCGGGCCCGACGCGCCGAGGCCCAGCGTGAAGCGGCCGTCGGAGACGTAGTCGAGGCCCGCGGCCGTCATGGCCAGCAGGGCGGGGGTGCGGGAGTAGACCGGCAGGATGCCGGAGGCGATCTCCAGGCGCTCGGTCTTCGCGGCGATGTACCCCATCTGGCTGACGGCGTCGAAGCTGTAGGCCTCGGCCACGAACACGATGTCGAGGCCCGCCTTCTCGTAGTCGGCCAGTTCGGCGACGGTCTCCTTGAAACCGCCCGAATAGCTCAGGGCCATCCCGATCCGCATGGATCCTCCTCGACCGAATGTTGTTCGGGTAGTACGGATCTCCGAGGGTACAGGTCGGCTCACGTCCTCCGTATAAGGGGAGCCGTACACTTTCCCGGCAGGGGAGGGATCTTGCTGGCTCGTGTGGTGTCGGTGTTCGCGGTGCTGCTCGCGGCGATTCTCGCGGGGCACCGGCTGTTGCCCGAGCTGGGCGGGGTGACGCCGGTTCTGGAGAGCGGCCTGCCGTGGCTCGGGGTGGCGATCGTCCCGCTGGTCGCGCTGGCGGCGGTGGCCCGGTCGCGCGGGGCCGTCGTGGCGGCGCTGGCCCCGGCCCTCGTGTGGGGCGTGATGTTCGGGCCGAGCGTGCTGCGCCGCCCGCCCGGCGGGCCCAGCGACTTCACGGTGGCGACGCTCAACGTCGGGGTGGCCAACGAGCTGTCCGGCGAGGCCGTGCGGGCCGCCGCCGCGGGCCGCGACGTGGTCGCGGTGCAGGAGCTCACCCCCGGCGGTCCGGCCGCCGACGAGCTCAGCAGCATCTACCCCTACCGCTTCCAGGTCGGGACGGTCGGGCTGTGGAGTAAATACCGGCTCGACGGTGCGAAACGGGTCGATGTGGGGCTCGGCTGGGCCAGGGCGCTGCGCGCCGTCGTCGAGACCAAAAAGGGCGACGTGACCGTGTACGTCATGCACCTCGCCTCCGCCCGCCCCGGTGAGACCTCGTTCCGGGACAAGACCCTGAAGGAGGCCGGTGAGGTGATCGCCAAGGACAAGAGCCGCCGGCTCGTCCTGCTCGGCGACCTCAACACCGCCACGACCGACCGCAACCGGGGCAACCTGGTGCCGCCGCTGCGCGACGCCCAGGAGGAGGCGGGCGCGGGCTTCGGCTTCACCTGGCCCTCGGGCTTCCCGATCACGCGGCCCGACCACATCCTCTACCGGGGCATGGACGCGACCCTGGCCGAGGTCCGCGAGGCCACCGGCAGCGACCACCGCGCCGCCATCGCCGACCTCAAGTTCTAGCCGACCGGCAGGTCGCCGGGCTCGTCGATGTCCGCCGGGTCGCCGACGTCGTCGCACGGCACCTCGGTGACCAGTTCCTTGTTCTTCTTCAGGTAGGGCCTCGCCCCCACGTCGCCTTCCAGTGAGGCGGCCACCGCTTCGACGTGGCCCCGCCCGATCAACACCGGGTTGCGCTGCCTGCCGGAGTAGGTGGCGACGGCCAGTTCGGCCCCGCCGTGGAAGGCGGCGATGAGGCGTTCGATCGCCTCGGGGCGGATGAAGGGCTGGTCGACCAGGGCGACCACCACGGCGAGCGACTCGGCCGGGACCGCCGCCAGGCCCACGCGCAGCGAGGAGCCCATCCCGGTCGGCCATTCGGGGTTGAGGACGGTGACCGCACCTCGTACGGGAGTGCAGGCGGCGCCCAGCACGACGACGACCGGATGGCACCCGCCCCGCTCCAGCAACCGCACGCCCCGGTCGACCAGGCGTTCGCCCTCGAACTCGACCAGTGCCTTCGGGCGGCCGAAGCGGCGGCCCGCGCCTGCGGCCAGCAGGATGCCGGTGATCATGCGAGTTCCCCGTGGATGCGGCCCTCGGTGGTGGTCAGCGGGCGGCCCGAGCCGCCCCAGCGGAGCTGGATGAGCTCGGCGGCGATCGAGACGGCGGTCTCCTCGGGGGTGCGGGCGCCCAGGTCGAGGCCGATCGGGGAGCGCAGGCGGGACAGTTCGGCCTCGGTCAGGCCGATCTCGCGCAGCCGCGCCATGCGGTCGTCGTGGGTGCGCCGGGAGCCCATCGCACCCACGTAGGCGGCGGGGGTGCGCAGCGCCACCTCCAGCAGCGGCACGTCGAACTTCGGGTCGTGGGTCAGCACGCAGATCACGGTCCGTTCGTCGACCGCCGCGTGGGACAGGTAGTCGTGCGGCCACTTCACCACGACCTCGTCGGCGTCGGGGAAGCGCTTGGAGGTCGCGAACACCGGCCGGGCGTCGCAGACCACCACGTGGTAGCCGAGGAACTTGCCGACCCTGGCCACCGCCGCCGCGAAGTCGATCGCCCCGAACACCAGCATCTTCGGCGGTGGCGCGAACGACTGGACGAACACCTGGAGGTCGTCGAGGCGGCGCTCACCCGAACGGCCGTAGCGGCGGACGCCGGTCGCGCCCTGGGCCAGCATGCCCCGGGCGTCGTCGTCGACGGCGGCGTCGAGCCGGGCCGAGCCCAGCGAGCCGGAGACGTGGTCATTCCACACGACGCGGCGCGCGCCCGCCCTCCCGGGGCCGGACAGTATGGTCGCCACCGCCACCGGGACCCGCTTCTCGATCGAGGCGGCGATCTCGCCCAGCTCGGGATAGTCGTCTCTGGAGACCGGTTCGACGAAGATGTCGATGATCCCCCCGCAGGTCAGGCCCACGGCGAAGGCGTCGTCGTCGCTGACGCCGTAGCGCTGGAGGACGGGTCGGCCCGAGGCGACGACCTCTTGGGCGAGTTCGTACACGGCGCCTTCGACGCAGCCGCCCGAGACGCTACCGACCGCCTCGTCGCCCAGGACGGCCATCGCGGCGCCGGGCTGGCGGGGCGCGCTGCGGAAGGTCCCCACGACCGTGGCCAGGCCGAACGTGCCCTGGTCGGCCGCCCACCAGCGGTTGACCTGCGACAGGATGTCACGCATGTCCGGCTCTCCTTCCCGCGAGGAGCCCGGCCAGCTCCTCGTAGGCGGCCAGGCTGTGCCCGGCCACCAAGTCGTCGACGTACGGCAGAGCCGCTCGCATCCCCCCGGTCAGCGGCCGATAGGCAGGGTCCCCTTTATGGGGGTTAACCCAGATGACCCGGTGGGCCATCCGGCTCAGCCGCTCCATCTGGGCGCCGAGCAGGGATGGATCACCACGTTCCCACCCATCGGAGGCGATCACCACGATCGCGCCCCGCGCGTCGGGCCGTTTCAGGAACTCCCGCAGTTCCTCCCCCAGACGGGTGCCGCCACTCCAGTCGGGGATGGCCCGGGAGACCTGGTCCATGGCGAGCGCCGGGTCTCTGACCTTGAGTTCCGCGGTCAGCCGGGTGAGCCGGGTCCCGGCGGAGAAGACCTCGGTGGCCCGGGGCGCCGACCTGGTGAGGGCGTGGGCGAGCCGGAGCAGGGTGTCGGCGTAGGAGGCCATCGAGCCGGAGACGTCGACCAGCAGCACGACCCGGCGTGGCTTCCTCCTGCGGTCGCGGAACCTGAGCCTGGCCGGTTCGCCGCCGCGCTTCATGGCCTCCCTGACGATCCGCCGAGGGTCGAGGTGGCCGCGCTTGGCGGCGGTCAGGCGGCGGGAGGCGCGCTGCTCTCGGGCGGTCCGCATGAGGGCGAGCAGCCGGTTGATCTCGGCGCGCTCCTCGGGCGTGAGGGTCGCGACATCACGGCCCCGGAGGATTTCGAGGGTGCTGGCGGTGGCGGCGGTGGTCTTCTCCCCCGGCTCTTCGGGCGCGCCGTCGGGATAGGCGGTGTAGCGGGAGACCGTGACAGTCGGATCCGATGATCGAGGCGATGAGCGGCCATCGAAATAGGCGGCGAAACAGCGGTCATATCTCGGGAGATCATCGGGCCCGGAACAGAGGGTGAGACGCCCGGCCCAATAGACGTCTCCCCGTTTCCCGATATTCAGATTCTCCAGGGCGGTGAGAAGGCCGCGGGTCCGCTCGTGGTCGGCCGCCACTCCGGCGGCCCGGAGTGTCCGAACAAAACCCATCAGGTTCGGTACGACTTCAGACATCCAGAAGTCCGTTTCGCATGGCCGATTGCTGGTCTTCGCGGTATTTCAGCGCGGCCCCCAATGTGGCCGCCGCCATGGCCGGGTCGAGCCGGTCGGCGCCCAGGGTCAGCAGGGCCTCGGCCCAGTCGACGGTCTCGGCGATGCCGGGCGGTTTCAGCAGGTCGGCGGCGCGGAGCCGGGCCGCCGCGCGGGCCACCTGCTCGGCCAGGGCCGACGTGCACGACGGCAGGCGGCGCAGCAGGATCGCCACCTCGCGGTCGAAATCGGGGTGGTCGAGCCAGTGGTAGAGGCAGCGCCTTTTCAGCGCGTCGTGGACTTCGCGGGTGCGGTTCGAGGTGAGGATCACCAAAGGCGGAGAGGAGGCGCGAATGGTGCCGAGTTCGGGAATGGAGATGGTGAAATCCGAGAGCACCTCCAGAAGGAAAGCCTCGAATTCGTCGTCGGCGCGGTCGATCTCGTCGACGAGAAGGACCGCCGGTTGTGATTCGATCGCCTGGAGCAAGGGCCGCGCGATGAGGAATCGCCGGTCGTAGATCTCGCCTTCGAGGGCTTTCACGTCGGTGATCCCGGCCGCCTCGGCCGCTTTCAGGTGGAGGAGCTGGCGGGCGAAATCCCAGTCGTAGAGGGCCTGGGCGGCGTCGAGTCCCTCGTAGCACTGGAGGCGGATCAGCGGGGCGTCGAGGACCCCCGCGAGGGTCTTGGCGAGTTCGGTCTTGCCGACGCCGGCCTCCCCTTCGAGGAACAGCGGCCGGCCCATGCGCAGGGCCAGGAAGGCGGCCGTCGCCAGGCCCGTGTCGGCGAGGTAGTCGCGCTGTTCGAGGAGGCCACGCAGGGTCTCCGGGGAGTCGATATCCACCCGTCCAAGGCTACTTCGGAGAGTGATGGGGATCTCGGCATCGATGGACGAAACGCCACGCCCCGTCTTGGTAGGTTCCCTCGGATGACGCAGGATTTCCCCGACACCCCGGCGGGGCGCGCCCTGCACGCGGAGCTGTCCGCCCGCTGGGCCGAGCCCCACCGCCGCTACCACACGACCACCCACCTGACCGCGGTCCTGTCGGCGATCGACGAGTTGAAAGACCACGCCGACGATCTGCGGGCGGTCCGGCTGGCCGCCTGGTTCCACGACGCCGTCTACGACGGCCGACCTGGCATCGACGAGGAGCGCAGCGCCCAACTCGCGCAGTCACGCCTGACCGCCCTGACCCTGGCGCCCACCCCCGGAACGGCCGTGACGCACTCGCCGGTCACCCCCGCAACGGCGCCTCACCCAGCGGCCGGCAACGACGACGCGCCTTTTCCGCCGGCCGCCGAGACGCCACCGACGCGGGCGACGGTCCTGGAGGTGGCGCGGCTGGTGCGGGTGACGGCGAGGCACTCGTACACGGAAGGGGATGTGAACGCGGCGGTGCTCTGCGACGCCGATCTGGCCGTGCTCGGGCAGGACCCCGCGACCTACGACGTGTACGCGGCCGCGATCCGGCAGGAGTACCGCCACGTTCCCGAGCCGCTGTTCCGGATGGGGCGGGGTGAGGTGCTGAGCAGGCTTCTCACGGGGCCGCTCTACGGCACAGAAACGGGTCGTGAGCTGTGGGAACGGCAGGCGCGGGAGAACCTGGCCAGGGAGCTTCGCCACATTACCGATTGACTTGGTAGGAAATATGGGTAACTCTGATGGCGGTCCACTCCTCCCCGCCCTCTGCGAGGTTCCCGTATGTCCGTCGTCGAGCTGGCGCGGCCGGTCGAGAAACCGGCCGTCCCGCCGAAAGGGCCACGGCGCCGCGTCACCGCGTGGCATCGCTGGCTGAGCCCGCTCGCCCTGCTCGCGATCTGGCAGCTGGCCAGCGTGACGGGGCTGCTGCCCGAACGCCTGCTGGCCGCACCGGCCACCATCGCGGCCACCGCCGTCGACCTGACCCAAGCGGGCACCCTCCCCACCGCGATCGGGGTCTCGCTCCAGCGCGTGCTGATCGGGTTCGCGATCGGCGGGCTGGCGGGGATCCTGCTGGCCACGATCGCGGGGCTGAGCCGGGCGGGTGAGAACGCGGTCGACCCGATCATGCAGGCGCTGCGCGCGCTGCCGTTCTTCGGGCTGATCCCGCTGTTCATCCTCTGGTTCGGCATCGGCGAGGAGCCGAAGATCCTGCTGGTCGCCCTCGCGGTGTCGTTCCCCCTCTACCTCAACACCTTCTCCGGCATCCGGGGCGTCGACGGCAAGCTCGCCGAGGTCGCCAAGACGCTGCGGCTGTCGCGCGGCCAGCTGATCAGGCACATCGTGCTGCCGGGCGCGCTCCCCCAGACGCTCGTCGGGCTGCGGCAGGCGCTCGGGGTCGCGTGGCTGGCGCTGATCGTGGCCGAGCAGGTCAATGCGACCACCGGCCTCGGCTACATGATCAACGACGCCCGCGAGTTCCTGCGCACCGACGTGATCGTGGTGGGCCTGCTCGTCTACAGCGCCCTGGGGCTGCTGACCGACTCTCTCGTACGACTCCTGGAGCGGAGGGCGCTGGCATGGCGACGCGGCTTTCTGGCGTAGCGCGCGCGTTCGGCGACCGGGTCGTGCTCGACTCGGTCGACCTGGAACTGCGCGACGGCGAGTTCACCGCCCTGCTGGGCCGCAGCGGCTCCGGCAAGTCGACCCTGCTCCGGGCGCTGGCCGGGCTCGACGACGAGGTCACCGGCACGATCGACGTGACGAGTTCGGTCGCGGTCGCCTTTCAAGAACCCCGTCTGGTGCCGTGGAAGAAGCTGCTGGCCAACATCACCCTCGGCCTCGACGCCCCCGTCTCCAAGGCGAAGGAGGCGCTGGCCGAGGTCGGGCTCACCGAACGGTCCGACGCCTGGCCGCTGACCCTGTCGGGCGGTGAGGCCCAGCGCGCCAGCCTGGCCCGCGCCCTGGTCAGGGAGCCCGAGCTGCTGCTGCTCGACGAGCCGTTCTCCGCCCTCGACGCCCTCACCCGGATCACCATCCACCAGCTCGTGCTGGAGCTGTGGGCCCGGCACCGCCCCGCCGTCCTGCTCGTCACCCACGACGTCGACGAGGCGCTGCTGCTGGCCGACCGGGTGCTCGTCCTCGACGAGGGACGCATCGCCCACGACATCCCCATCACGACCGCCCGCCCCCGCCACCGCGAGGATCCCGACCTGGTCGCGCTGCGCACCACCCTGCTCGCCGCACTCGGCGTCTCTCCCGAAGGAAGATCATGAAACGCATACTGGTGGCCGCCGTCCTGCTCCTGGCCGCGTGTGGCGCGCCGTCGACCGACACCCCCGCCGCCACCGGCGGGCAGGTCGAACTGCGGGTGGGTGACCAGAAGGCGGGTTCCCAGGCACTGCTGAAGGCGGCCGGGCTGCTCGACGGGACCCCGTACAAGATCACGTTCGCGCAGTTCACCTCGGGGCCGCCGATGCTGGAGGCGATCAACGCCGGGGCCGTGGACATCGGCGGCGTGGGCAACTCGCCGCCCATCTTCGCTGCGGCGGCCAACTCGAAGATCAAGATCGTCGCGGCCTACAAGCAGAACGTGGCGGGGGCGGCGATCGTCGTACCCGAGGGATCCTCCATCGCGGGCCCGGCCGACCTGAAGGGCAAGAAGATCGCGGTGGCCAAGGGCAGCTCCGCCCACTACCACCTGCTGGCGGTGCTGAAGAAGGAGGGCCTGGGCTTCTCCGACATCCAGCCGCAGTACCTCCAGCCCGCCGACGCGCTGGCCGCCTTCTCCGGCGGCACCATCGACGCCTGGACGATCTGGGAGCCCTTCACCTCCCAGGCCAACCTCGACTACAAGGCCAAGGTCCTGGTCGACGGCACCGGCTACGTCAACGGCCTCAACTTCCAGGTCGCCGCGCCCGCGGCGGTCGACACCAAGACCGACGCGATCCGCGACTTCCTGACCCGCATGGCCAAGGCCCGCGCGTGGGCGCTCGACCACAAGGCCGAATGGGCCAAGGTCTGGTCGGCCGAGACCGGCCTGTCGCAGGCGGTGGCCGACGCGGCCGTCGACAACGCGGTCATGTCGCCGATCGTCATCGACGACGCCGTGATCACCTCGGAGCAGGAGATGGCCGACGCCTTCCAGTCGGAGGGCCTGATCCCCGGCGCGCTGAAGTTCGCCGACTTCGTCGACCAGCGGTTCAACGACATCGTGGGGGCGGCACAGTGAGGTTCCACTGGTTCCTGCCGACGACCGGCGACGGACGCTCCATCGTCGCCGGCGGCCACGGCCTCGGACGGACCTACGGCGACGCCGAATACCGCGCGCCAACGGTCGAATACCTGGGCCAGATCGCGAAGGCGGCCGAGCAGGTCGGCTTCGAGGCGGTGCTGACCCCGACCGGCACCTGGTGTGAGGACGCCTGGCTCATCACGGCGGCCCTGACCCAGCTGACGACCCGGCTGAAGTTCCTGGTCGCCTTCCGGCCGGGCCTGCTGTCGCCGACCCTGGCCGCGCAGATGGCCGCGACCTACCAGCGCGTCTCGAACGGCCGCCTGCTGCTCAACGTGGTCACCGGCGGCGAGGCCGCCGAACAGGCCCGCTTCGGCGACCACCTGAGCAAGGACGAACGGTACGCCCGCACCGACGAGTTCCTGAGCGTCGTGCGCGGCGCCTGGCAGGGCGGCTTCGACTTCGCCGGAAACTACTACGACGTGACCGACGCCCGCGTCGCCGCGCCGCCCGAGCCGACGCCGGAGATCTATTTCGGCGGATCCTCCGGCGCGGCCGGTCCGGTGGCGGCCCGGCACGCCGACGTCTACCTGACCTGGGGCGAACCCCCGGCCCAGGTCGGCGAGAAGCTCAAGTGGGTCCGCGACCTGGCCGCCCAGGAGGGCCGCACGCTGCGGTACGGCGTCCGCCTCCACGTCATCACCCGCGACACCAGCGCCGAGGCGTGGGCGGAGGCCGGTCGCCTGCTGGAGCGCATCCCGAGCGGGGACATCGAGAAGGCCCGCAAGCTGCTGTCGTCGAGCGAGTCGGTCGGCCAGAAGCGGATGCTCGCCCTGCACGAGGGCTTCAAGAGCGGCAAGGCCCGCGACCTGGAGATCCACCCGGGCCTGTGGGCGGGGGTGGGCCTGGTGCGCGGCGGCGCCGGAACCGCGCTGGTGGGCAGCCACTCGGAGGTGGCCGACCTGCTGGAGGAGTACGCCGCCCACGGGGCGTCGGAGTTCATCCTGTCGGGCTACCCGCACCTGGAGGAGGCCTACTGGTTCGGCGAGGGCGTGCTGCCGGAGCTGCGGCGCAGAGGGCTCGTCCAGAAGGCCGCGTAGTCCGTTCGAAGAAGGCGGGGCCGTCGGCCCCGCCTTTTCAGTGGTCGGGCGCCTCGCTCTTGATCTTTATCAACGCGTTCAGTTCGGCCACCGCTCGCGCCGCGCGCGCCTTCTCCGAGCCCTGGATGCCCATCGCGCCCACCACGTTGCCGTCGGCGAGGTCGAGGCGGGGCCAGGGCTCGGCGTCGGGCATCGAGACGCCGAGGATCTCGGCCCACTCGTAGTGGTGGACCCGCACCGCGTTGACCACCGTCACGCCGTCGTCGTCGGCCTCCACCCGCAGGCGGCCCAGCAGGTGGAGGATGAAGGCGACGGCGCCGCCGAAGACGAACACCCCGATGCGGTCGGGCAGGTGGAACTGCTCGGGCAGCACGACCGCCAGGATCAGCGCGCCCCCCACCATGATCGCCGCGAGCGTGTAGGCCACGACGCGGGCCCTTTTCGGGCGCCAGACGACGGGGAGGGAGGGCGCGGGGACACTCGGGAACATGAGACCGAACGTTAGCGTGATCCGGCGGTGAGCCCGCGCAGCAGGACCGCCACCTCCAGCGCCGCGATCGTCGACTCGTAGCCCTTGTCCTCCTTCGAGCCGGGCAGGCCCGACCGCTCGACGGCCTGGTGGACGCTGTCACACGTCAGCACGCCGTTGCCAACCGGGGTCGACTCGTCGAGGGCCACGCGGGTGAGGCCGCTGGTCACCGACTCGCAGACGTACTCGAAGTGGGCCGTCTTGCCGCGGATGACCGCGCCCAGCGCGACCACGGCGTCGTGGGTGCGGGCGAGCGCCTGCGCCACGACGGGGATCTCCAGCGATCCGGCGACCCGGACCACGGTCGCCGTGGCGCCGCACTCCTTGGCCGCCGCGAGCGCCCGCTCGACGAGCTGGTCGGTGATCTTCTCGTGCCACTTGGCCGCGACGATGCCCACCGTCAGGCCCTCCGCCTCGACCGGCCAGATCTCCGGACGTCCGGCACCGCTCATCTTCACTCCTCAGGGATCTCGTGACCGAGACGGTCACGCTTGGCGTACAGGTACTTCTCGTTGAACGGGTTGACTGCCACGGGCATCGGTTCCCGGCCGAGCACCTTGATGCCGTAACCGTCCATCCCCCGCATTTTGGCGGGATTGTTGGTGAGCAGGCGAACCGACTTCACGCCCAGGTCGCCGAGCATCTGCCCGGCGTTGGAGAACTCGCGGGCGTCGACCGGCAGGCCGAGCTCCAGATTGGCGTCGACGGTGTCGCTGCCGGCGTCCTGGAGGGCGTAGGCGCGCAGCTTGGCGAGCAGGCCGATGCCCCGGCCCTCGTGGCCGCGCAGGTAGACCACCACACCGCGTCCTTCCGCGGCGATGGCCTCCATGGCGTGGTCGAGCTGCACGCCGCAGTCGCAGCGCAGCGAGCCGAGCACGTCGCCGGTCATGCACTCGGAGTGGGCGCGGACCAGCACGTTCTCGCCGTCGTCGAGGTCGCCGTAGACGAGCGCGATGTGCTCGCCGCCGTCGAGGGAGCTGCTGTAGCCGAAGGCCTTCCACACGCCGTAGCGGTTGGGCACCACGGTCTCGGCGACCCGGGTCACGACGCGCTCGGTGCGGCGGCGGAACTCGATGAGCTGCTCGATGGAGACCAGCGCGAGGTCGTGCTCGTCGGCGAACACCCGCAGCTCGGGCAGGCGGGCCATGGTGCCGTCGTCGTTGACGACCTCGGCCAGCGCGCCCGCCGGGGTGAGCCCGGCCAGGCGGGCCAGGTCGACCGCCGCCTCGGTGTGCCCCGGCCGCACCAGCACGCCGCCGTCGCGGGCCCGCAGCGGGAAGATGTGGCCGGGCCTGACCAGCTCGAACGGCTCGGTGGCCGAGTCGGCGAGCGTGCGGATCGTGCGCGCCCGGTCGGCGGCGCTGATGCCGGTGGTGACCCCGTCGCGGGCGTCGACACTGATCGTGTACGCCGTCCGCATGCGCTCCCGGTTGTCGTGCACCATCAACGGCAGCCCCAGCCGGTCGAGATCCTCGCCGCGCATGCCGACGCAGATGACACCGGAAGTGTGCCGGATCGTGAAGGCCAGCGTCTGAAGCGTGGCTTTCGACGCGGCGAAGATGAGGTCACCCTCGTTCTCACGGTTCTCGTTGTCGACCACCACGACCGGCTTGCCGTCGCGGATGTCGGCGATGGCCCGTTCGATCGGATCGAGCCTGATGTCACTCATACCGCCACGACCTCCTGCTTGCGCCAATTCATGAATCCGGTGATGACCAGGACGAAGAACACCGCGTACACCGCACCGGAGACGACGAGCCCCGACCGGAAGGCCAGCGGCACCCCGACGAGGTCGACGGCGATCCAGACGAGCCAGAAGTCGGTCAGCGCCCTGCCCTGGGCCCAGGTCGCGACCGCGCTGCCGACGAAGATGTAGGCGTCGGCCGCCACCAGGAAGTAGCCCTCGGGCAGCGGCGCGTGCGCGCCCCACGAGAGCCCGGTGACGAAGAAGAACCAGCCGACCAGGGCCGTGCCGACGACGACCGTCCCGGCCAGGAACAGCCGCTCGGCCAAGGTGGCGGGCCGTACGTCGAGCTGCTCGCCCTGGCTCCTCCAGCGCACCCAGCCGTAGATCGCCAGGACGCCGAAGAGGACCTGCTTCAGCGCGTTGCCGGTCAGCCCGGCGTTGACCGAGGCGGCCAGCAGCAGGATCGACGCCGTGAGCTGGACCGGCCAGGTCCAGAGCGACCGTCGGATGGCGAACACGACCGTGGCCAGGGCCAGGATGTTGCCGATGAGGTCGGTCCACAGGACGGTCGTCCCGAGGACCTCGAAGCTCGCGTTCATCGCACGACCAGCTTCTCCACGTACTTGGCTATGACGTCGGCCTCCAGGTTCACCGGGTCACCGGCGACCTTCCGGCCGAGAGTGGTCAGCGCGAGCGTGGTGGGGATCAGGCTGACGGTGAACTCCTCGTCGGACACCGACGCGACGGTCAGCGACACCCCGTCGACGGTGATCGAGCCCTTGTGCACCACGTAGCGGGCCAGGTCGGCGGGCAGGGAGATCGTCACGACCTCCCAGTGCTCATCGGGCTCGCGCTTGACGATCAAGCCGGTGCCGTCGACGTGACCCTGCACGATGTGGCCGCCGAGCCGCTGGTCGGCGCGGACCGCGCGCTCCAGGTTCACCGGGGAGCCGGCGGTCAACGCGCCGAGGCTGCTGCGGTCGAGGGTCTCCTTCATGACGTCCACGGTGAAGACGTCGCCCGTGACCTCGACGACGGTCAGGCAGACCCCGTTCACGGCGATCGAGTCGCCGTGCTTGGCGTCCTCGGTCACGAGGGCGCCCCGGAAGGCCAGCCGGGCGGCCTGCGGGAGCGGGTCGACGGTGACGACCTCGCCGAGTTCCTCGACGATTCCGGTGAACATGATCAGTTCTCCTTCGGGGGTGCCGGCCGCGCGGTGATCCGCAGGTCCGGGCCAATGGGGACGACGTCTTCGAACTCCCACCGGTGGATGCCATCGATGGTCGCCACCCCGGCGTCGGCCAGGGCGGTGGACCCCGAGCCGAGGAACGCGGGCGCCAGGTAGGCGACGACCCGGTCAACCAGACCGGTGCGCAGGAAAGTCCCGGCGAGGGTGGGGCCGCCTTCGAGGAAGACGCTGACAATCCGGCGGGAGTGGAGCTCGGCCAGCAGCGCGGGCAGGTCGAGGCCGTGGGGACCGCGCGGGATGCGTACAGAATTCTGGAAAGGGACCTCGACCCCGACGGCGAGCAGCGTCGGCGCGGCACCGTCGAGCACCTTCGCATTCGGTGGTGTACGACCTTCGCTGTCGACCACCACCCGCAGAGGCCTGGCCGTCTGAGGCCGGACCGTGAGGTGGGGATCGTCGGCCAGCACGGTCCCGATGCCCGCCATGATCGCGTCGTGCTGCCCGCGCAGCCGGTGCACGTCGGCACGGGCCTCCGGCGAGGTGATCCACTGACTGGTGCCGTCTTGGGCGGCCGACCGGCCGTCGAGGGTCGCGGCGAACTTCCACGTGACGAACGGCCGCCTCTTCCGCGTGGACGTCAGCCAGTGGGCGTTCCCCCGCTCCGCCTCCGCCCGCAGGAGCCCGGTCTCGACCACGACCCCCGCACGGCGGAGCCGGTTCGCGCCACCGGCCGCGACGGGATTGGGGTCGGGCACCGCGACGACGACGCGCTCGACGCCCGCCTTGAGCAGCGCCTCGGAGCAGGGGCCGGTGCGGCCGTGGTGGTCGCAGGGTTCGAGCGTCACGTAGGCGGTCGCGCCCTCGGCCAGCTCACCGGCCTCCTGGAGCGCCCAGACCTCGGCGTGCGGCCCGCCGGCCGAGGCGTGGAAGCCCTCACCGACGACGGAGCCGTTCTTCACGATCACGCAGCCGACCACGGGATTCGGGCTCGTCGTGCCCAGGCCGCGCGCGGCCAGGTCGATCGCCCGGCGCATGAAGTGGTCGTCCACCCCGGTCCCTTCCCATGTCAGGGCTCCGGGGCATGGGCATGGAAGCGCCCAAAAACGGACGAACCCATGAAGGGTCGCCCGCGCGTGCTGCCTCCCATCCGGACTTTCACCGTCGGTCCTGGAATTCCACCAGGTCAACCGGCCGATGGATTCGGCCGGGTCGCGGACTGTCACCGCCGGTTCGGACTTTCACCGACCCCGGAGCACGCAATGCTTTCTTTGCTCAGCGTAAAGGCTGTTGCCTACGCAAGTTATTCCCAGTCTGCCACGAGGGTTCCGGGCGGCGTCAATGTGGCGCCGGTCGCAGTGCCCTCGGGACGGCGTTCAGCCCGGTGCGGACGGTGCGCAGCGTCATCGTCGCCCAGAGGTCCTCGACGGGGGTGGCGGGCAGGCCGTAGAGGCGGCGGGCCCATCGGGGCAGGCTGGCGAAGGCGACGGCGGTGATCCACGGGAAGATCGGCTTGATCAGGGTCAGCCGGGCCGGGAGCGGCGGGTTGAGCGACATCAGCAGCGGGTTGGGCGCCTCGGGGACGAACCGGAGTTTCGGCCGCTCCCCTTCGATGTAGTCGCGCATCTCGCCCACCGAGTGCGGCACGTCGTCGGGTGAGAGGCCGACGACCTCTGCGGCGCGGCGCCATTCGTACACGAAGAGATCGGCCTCCTCGTCGGTCAGGGGGATCCCGGACCGGCGGGCCGTGGACAGGTAGGAGTCGACCTCCCCGACGTGGACCCAGCGCAGGGCGTCGGGCTCGTCGAGGTGGTAGCGGTCGCCGACGTCGGGGTCGTAGGCGGTCAGGGTCGCGTGGATCTTGCGGACCCGGGCGGCGGCCTTGTCGACCTCCTCGGCGGTGCCGTAGGTGCGGACCCGGACGAACTCGGTCGTGCGCAGGAACCGCCCCCACGCCTCGGAGGGGTCGAGTAGCGCCGAGTTCTGGATCACCCCGCGCATCGCCCGGGGATGGAGGCCCTGCAGCAGCAGGGCCCGGAAGCCGCCCACGAAGAGGACCGGCTCCGCCATCACCCGCCAGGTGACCGAACCGGGCCCGAACAGGCCAGTTGGGTCCATGGGCTCACGCTACGCCCCCTCGGCCAGGGCACGAAGAGCCTGGACCGCCGCCGCGGGGTCGTCGCGGCCGTAGACGGCGTTCCCGGCCACGAAGACGTCGGCGCCCGCCTCGGCGCAGCGCTCGATGGTGTCGTCGGCCACACCGCCGTCGACCTGGATCCAGATCTCCATGCCGTGCTTGGAGATGAGCTGGCGGGCCCGGCGGATCTTGGGCAGCACGCCGTCGATGAACCGCTGACCACCGAAGCCGGGCTCCACGGTCATCAGCAGCAGCATGTCGATCTCGGGCAGCAGGTCGTCGTAGGAGTCGACGGCCGTCGCCGGGTTGAGCGCGAACCCGGCCCGCGCGCCCTTCTGGCGGATCGCGCGCAGAGTGCGCACCGGCGCCTTGGCCGCCTCGGCGTGGATGGTCACGCTCCCCGCGCCCGCCTCGGCGTAGCCGAGCGCCCAGCGGTCGGGGTCTTCGATCATGAGGTGGCAGTCGACGGGGGTCGTGACCGCCTTCAGCAGCGACTCCACCACGGGCAGCCCGAGGGTCAGGTTGGGCACGAAGTGGTTGTCCATCACGTCGACGTGGAGCCAGTCGGCGGTGCCGGCGACGCGGGCGGCCTCATCGGCCAGGCGGGAGAAGTCGGCGGACAAAATGCTGGGCGAGATCTGTACGGCCATGACGCCGCAGTCTACGCGGCAAGGTTTTGTCCCCTCATGAACCTGCGGATGATCTGCGCAAACTACCCTCGAACCATGATCAGCGCAGCCGGCCTGACCAAGGTCTACGGCGGGAAGACCGCCCTCGACCACGCCGACTTCACGGTCCGGCCGGGTGTGGTGACGGGCTTCCTCGGCCCCAACGGAGCCGGGAAGTCGACCGCGATGCGGCTGGTCCTCGGCCTCGACCGGGCCACCTCCGGCACGGTCACCGTCAACGGCCGCCCCTACCGCGCCCTGCCCGCGCCGCTGCGCGAGGTCGGCGCGCTGCTGGAGGCCAAGGCCTGGCACGGCGGGCGGTCGGCGTACCACCACCTGCGGTTCCTGGCCCGCACCAACGGCATCCCGAAACGGCGGGTCGGCGAGGTGCTGGACATCGTCGGCCTGACCGACGTCGCGGGCAAACGCGCGAAGGGCTACTCGCTCGGCATGGGCCAGCGGCTCGGCATCGCCGCCGCCCTGCTCGGCGACCCCGGCACGCTCATGTTCGACGAGCCGGTCAACGGGCTCGACCCCGAGGGCATCCTGTGGATCCGGCGGCTGATGCAGTCACTCGCCGCCGAGGGCCGGACCGTCTTCGTCTCCAGCCACCTCATGTCGGAGATGGCCGTCACGGCCGGGCACCTGATCGTCATCGGCCGCGGCCGGATCCTGGCCGACACCTCGATGGACGACTTCATCTCCGCCAACACCACCAGCCACGTGCGGGTCCGCTCCCCCGAACGGGCGGCCCTCGGCCGGCTCATCGCCGCACAGGAGTGGCGCGCCGCCGCCACCGACGACGGCACCGTCCTCGTGTACGGCGTGACCCTCGCCGACGTCGGCGACCTGCTCTACCAGGCCGGTCTCAGAGTGCACGAACTCGCCCAGGTCCAGCCGTCGCTGGAGGACGCGTTCCTGCGCCTGACGGCCGAGAGCACCGAGTTCCACGGAGGCGTCTGATGCGCTTCGCGCGGGCGGTGGGCGGAGAGTGGATCAAGTTCTGGACGGTCCGGTCGACCCTGTGGAGCGTGTTCGCGACCGTCGTGGTGACCGTGGGGCTGTCGTCGCTGCTGGCGCTGGCGTACACGCTCTCCTACGACCGGCTCGGCATCAGGGCGCGACTGGCCTTCGACCCGGTCGCCTACGGGCTGGCCGGGCTGAACTTCGGGGTGATCACCCTGGGCGTGCTCGGGGTGCTGGCCGTGTCGACGGAGTTCTCGTCGGGGCTGATGCGGACCTCGCTGTCGGCGGTCCCCCGGCGCTCCCGGCTGCTGGCGGCCAAGGCCGTCGTTCTCGCGGTGATCGCGCTGGTCGTGGGGCTGATCTCGTCGTTCCTGGCGTTCTTCGCCTCGCAGGCGATCTTCTCCATGCGGCGGCTCGGCGTCGGGATCGGCGACCCGGAGGTGCTGCGCGCGGTGACCGGCGGCGGGCTCTACCTGACGCTCATCGCGCTGATCTCGCTCGGCGCGGGGGCGATCGTGCGGCACACCGCCGGGGCGATCACGTCGGTGCTCGGGGTGCTGTTCGTGGCGCCGATCTTCGGGGTGTTCCTGCCGGAGGACTGGGGGCGGACCGTCCAGAAGTTCCTGCCCCCGGCCGCCGGGAGCGCGATCCTGACCACCCGCGAGACGCCGATCACCCTGCCTCCGTGGCAGGGCTTCGGCGTCTTCGCGGGCTACACGGTCCTGGTGCTGCTGGTGGCCTTCGCGCTGTTCAGGCGCCGCGACGTTTGAGCAGGGCCAGGAACATGGCGTCGGTGCCGTGGCGGTGCGGCCAGAACTGGGCATAGGGGCCGTCGCCCAGGCCCGGGACCTCGGGCAGGAACGAGCGGGCGTCGAGCGTCTCGGCCAGCTCGCCCATGTCGCCCACGACCGCCCGCGTCTCGGCGATGTGCGGCGAGCAGGTCACATAGGCGACCACGCCACCCGGCCGGACGGCCCGCAGCGCCGACCGCAGCAGCGTGCGCTGGAGCGCGGTCAGCTCGGGGATGCCCCGCTGGTCACGCCGCCAGCGGGCCTCGGGACGGCGCCGCAGCGCCCCCAGCCCGGTGCACGGGGCGTCGAGCAGGACCCGGTCGAACACGCCCTCCCGCCAGGGCGGGTTGGTGCCGTCGGCCACCACGACGGTGGCCTCCTTGGTCGCCTGCCAGGCCAGCCGGGCCCGGTGTTCCTGCGCGTCGCCCGCGAGCAGGCGGGCGCCGGTCTGGGTGGCGATGGCGTCGAGCAGGCCCGCCTTGCCGCCGGGGCCCGCGCACATGTCGAGCCAGGTGCCGTCGCGGTCGTCGAGCGGCACCCGGGTGAGCGCCAGGGCGACGAGCTGGCTCGCCTCGTCTTGCACCGCCGCGCGCTGCTCGCCGATGGCCTTGAGCTGGCCGGGGTCGCCCTCGGTCAGGTAGGCGCCGTAGGGCGAGTAGGGGGCGGGCTCGGCGCCGGCGTCGACGAGTTCGTCGATGGTCGCCCGGCCGGGACGCGCCACCAGGGCGACACGGGGCCGCTCGTTGTCGGCCTCCAGCACCTTGGCGGTCTCGTCGACCGACCCGCCGATGGCGTCGCGCAGCGCGGTGACGATCCACTTCGGGTGGCTGTAGGTGATGGCCAGATGGCCGATCGGGTCGTCTTCGACCGGCGGCGCGACGGCCTTCAGCCACTCGTCGAGCGACCGCTGGCTGACCTTGCGCAGGATCGCGTTGGCGAACCGCGAAGGACCCTGGCCGACGCGCAGCCGGACCAGGTCGATCGTGGCGCTGACGGCCGCGTGGGCCGGGATGCGGGTGCGCAGCAGCTGGTGGACGCCCAGGCGCATGGCGTCGAGGAGCGGCGGGTCGATCTCCTCCGGTGGGCGGTCGCTGCACGCGGCGATCACCTCGTCGTAGGTGCCGAGCCCGCGCAGCGTGCCGTAGGCCAGCTCGGTCGCGAGGGCGGCGTCGCGGCCGGAGATGTCACGCTGCCGCAACATCTGCGGCAGCAGGAGATTGGCGTAGGCGTCGCGCTCGTCGACGGCCCTCATCAGGTCGTAGGCCGCGTTTCTTGCCTCGTCACGGACGGGCTTGGGGGGCCTCGGGGGGCCACCGCGCCGACCGGTGGAGCGGGGCCGTCCTGAGGGGTTGTTGCCCCGGTTCGTCATCTGGCGGTTGCCTTTGGTTGGTGGTGGCGAGCGATCATTCAGCCTAGCTCAGCTGAGGTGGTCGCCTTCCCCGATTCGGGCACCGCGGGCCCAATCGCCCGCCGTCATCGGCTTCTTCCCCTCGGCTTTGACCTCGCCGAGAAGCACCGGATGGCTCGCCGTGCCGGCCCATACCCGATTCTTCTGGACGCGCAGCTCTCCCGGCGCCAGCTTCTCGGCGTCGGGGGCCGGGTTGACGGCACCCAGCTTGAGCCGGTGACCTCTGAACTCGGTCCAGGCGCCGGGATTGGGCGTACAGGCCCGGATGAGGCGGTCGACCCGCAGCGCGGGGGCGGTCCAGTCGACCCGGGCGTCGTCGACCGCGATCTTCGGCGCCAGGCTGACGCCCTGCGCGGGCTGCTGCCGGGCTTCGAGGGAGCCGTCGGCGATGCCGTCGATCGTGGCGGCCAGCAGCCCGGCGCCCGAGATGGACAGCCGCTCCAGCAGTTCGCCGCTGGTGTCGGTCGGCCGGATCTCCTCGGTGACCACGCCGAAGACGGGCCCGGCGTCGAGCTCCTTGACGATCCGGAAGGTGGCCGCGCCGGTGATCTCGTCGCCGTGCAGGACGGCGTGCTGGACCGGGGCCGCGCCGCGCCACGCGGGCAGCAGCGAGAAGTGCAGGTTGACCCAGCCGTGGGCCGGGATGTCGAGCGCCGCCTGCGGCAGCAGCGCCCCGTAGGCGACCACCGGGCAGCAGTCGGGGGCGATCTCCCGCAGCCGGTCGAGGAACGCGGGGTCACCGGCCTTCGCGGGCTTCAGCACCTCGACGCCCGCCTCTTCGGCGAGCTCGGCGACCGGGCTGGGGTGCAGCTTCCGGCCGCGCCCCGCCTGGGCGTCGGGCCGGGTCACCACGGCCACCACCTCGTGGCTCGAAGCCAGCAGTGCCCGCAACGACGGCAGCGCGGTCTCGGGGGTGCCCGCGAAGACGAGACGCACTAGATGGCCCTCCCGCCGGTGGCGTGCGGCGAGAACCGCACGACGGGCGCCAGCCCGCTCCACTCGGCCTCCCGGACGGCCTTCATGGCGAGCTTGCGCTGCGCGGCGTCCATGCGGTCGATGAACAGGATGCCGTCGAGGTGGTCGGTCTCGTGCTGGAGGCAGCGGGCCATCAGGTCGGTGCCCTCGATGGTGACCGGCTCGCCGTGCATGTCGAAGCCCTTGGCGACCGCGCGGATCGCGCGCGGCGTCGGGAACGCGAGACCGGGGAAGGACAGGCAGCCCTCGTCGCCGTCTTCGTCGCATTCCTCACCGAGATCGAGGACGGGGTTCACCAGGTGGCCGACGACGTCGTCGATGTTGTAGGTGAAGACCCGGAGCCCGACGCCGATCTGGGGGGCGGCGAGGCCGGCGCCCGGGGCGTCCATCATCGTGTCGGTGAGATCCTTGACCAGCTTGCGCAGTTCCTTGTCGAAGGTCGTGACCGGCTCCGCCGGAGTGCGCAACACGGGGTCGCCGAACAGGCGGATCGGCTGAACTGCCACCAAAGGCTCCTTGGACTAGGGATCGCTCCAGTTTAGGGGCGACCGCTATCCACGCGACCGCGTCTTCATCGCGGTCTTGCGGGCCGCCTTGGCGACCACCACGTCGGGGTGGTGCTGGCCCAGGAGCTCCAGCACGGCCAGGGCGTCGGGGTGGTCGGCGCCGCCCATGGCGGGCACCAGGTTGAGCAGGTCGTCGCCCAGCACGTCGAGGTCGCCGCCCTTGGCCGGGGCGCCCAGGTAGAGCAGGGCGGCGAGGGTGTCGACGGCCACCCAGGCGCCGTCGGTCTCGCCGAGGGCCGGGGCGTCGAAGTCGCGCACGCCCAGCCAGGCGGCGGCGTAACGCCACATCAGCGGTTCGTCGAGCGCCTCGCGCACGGCGGGAGAGGCCTCGGGGCCGAGCTCCTCCAGGATGGTCCCGGCGGTGCCGCGCTGGGCGGCGTTGCCGGTCGCGGCGATCTTGATGAGGTCGCGGGCCGCCTCCTCGGGCGCCCGCCGCTCCAGCCACAGACTGGCCGCGCTCGCCGACGCCTTCCCGGCGATCAGGGCGTCGATCAGCTCACCGGCGGTCAGCAGGGCCAGGCCCTCGATCTCGCTCAGCGACGGGGCGTCGTGCCCCTCACGCAGCAGGTCGCGGCGCACCGCCCACACCCCGATCGGGGTCAGCCGCACAGAGTCGGCCCCGGCGCGCTCGATCAGCCCGCAGTAGGCCAGCAGCTCCATCGCGGCGGCCAGTTCGGCCGGCAGCACCAGGCGCAGCCGCCGCAGCTCGTGGAGCCCGGCCTCGCAGCCGACCTCATGGGCCTGGAGGATCCCGGTGGTGAGCAGCGGCACCGACATGCCCTCACGCACGGAGTACATCGTGGCCAGGATCTCGGTCAGGTGCTCGTCGACCACCTTCGACCCGGTCAGGCCGTGTTCGTCGGTGCGGTCGAGGACGTCCATCACGACGCCGTCCCAGAACTCCATCGTGTCGCGGAACCCGGGCCCCGGCCGCGCCCCCTCGGAGGTGATCTCGATCAGCCGCCCGTTGACCGCCACGATCCACAGCAACCTCAGCCGGTCGGCCTTCAGGCCCAGTTCCCGGACGACCTGGGCGACATCCCCCGGGAGCAGGGTGTGGTCGTCGCCGACGGGCCGGGTGCCGGTCCAGGCGGCGAGGCGGGTGGCGTCGCGAACCAGGGGGACCGACCGGACCTGAGCGGCGAGCTCGTCGCCCGGCGCCAGCTCGACCGGCGGGAAGGTGAGCACGTCGCTGTCGAGGATCGCTGAACCTGGCATTCCTGCAACTTACTCCACAGGAGTTATCTGATGCCCCGCGAACGAGCCTTGAAGGCGGCCTTCCTGGCGGCCTTGGCGGCGTTGCGGTCGGGCAACGTGTGCCCGAGCAATTCAAGCACCTGCACGACGTCGGGATGCTCCACTTTCCACATGTCCTCGATCACTTCGGGCGAGGGACCCGAGGCCGCCATGTTCTCGGCGAACGACTCGGGATCGGCCTCGGCCGCCGGAATCGCCAGGGCGAGCATGTCGACGCTGACCCAGAGCATCTCGTCGTCGGTCATCGGCGGCGCCCCCAGGCGCCGGGCCGTCAGCCAGTGGATGACGTGGGGCCGCAGCTCCTGGTCGTCGAGGAAGCGCCGCACGGCGGGCTCGGCCTCGAACCCCAGCCGGTCGACGATGGTGACCGCCACCCCGCGCACCTCGGCGGGCGCCCCGACCACGGCCGCCAGCAGCTCTCCGGCCGCCTCTGCGGGCGAGCGCGCCCCGAGCCAGCCGACGATGTCGGGCTCGGCCCCCTCGGGGGTGAACCCGTCGGACAGCAGCCCCGCGATGAGCCCGCTCGCGTCGCCCTCGGCCAGATCGGGCGCGATGGGGGCGTCGAGCCCGAGCTCGGCGTACATCTCCCGGATTCCCCACATCCCGTGAGGGGTCAGCACCAGGCCTTCGAGCGTGATCGCCACGGTGCCCGCGGCGGCGAGCCCTTCGAGCGCCTCGGTCAGGTCGCCCACCGGCCCGTCGTCGGCCACCTCGCTGAGGTAGTCGCCGACCGCTTCGACCGGCACGGGAACCTGGAGCCGGTAGAGGAGGTCGTGGATGGCGTAGACCTCCTTGTCGACCACCGCCGACCCGGTGACCTCGCCGCGGTCTTCGCCGAGGAACTCGACGAGCCCCACCCAGAGGTCGAGCACGTCTTCGTCGGCCCGGTCTTCAAGCGCTTTGAACCCCGCCTCGGCGCTGACCTGAACCCCGTCGAGCTCGGCCAGCCCGAGCGCCAGCGCGAGCCCCCAGGCCACCGAGGGCCGCGCGACCCGGCGGGCCGCCAGCTCCTTGGCGTCCTTGACCCTGAGAGCCTTACGAGTGGTCGCCGTGGCCCTGGTGTCGACCATCCAGGCGACGACGGTGTGGGCGTCGCGCAGCAGCGGCACCTCGCGCACCATCTTGGCGACCTCGGCGGGCGCCGCCAGCCGCACCGAGGGCAGCGGCGCGCACCCCGGGCAGTCACAGTCTTCGTCGAGCGTGAGGCTCCGCCCCTGCCCCAGCCGGGGCGCGGCGTCGTCGACGCCGGGCTCGATGAGCTCGAACGTGTCGGCCCCTATGACACTGAAAATGCTCTTGGCCATGCCGAACTTCGACGAGTCGGCCAGCGCCGCCGGCATCAGCGGCCCGACCCGGTCGAGCGCGGCCCGCATCTCGGCGGCCGTCGTGTCGTCGATCTCCGCGGTGGCGACGAGGTAGTCGACGAGCGTGCGCGCCGCCGCGACGGTCCCCGGCGCGCTGTCGGGCGGGGTGATCACCTTGCGTGGATAGATCTCCAGCAGCAGTTCCTCGAAGGTGGCCGGACGGAAGTCCCCCGGCGCCCCGACCTCCAGATAGTCGCTGGCGTAGTCGCACAGCAGCCTGATCTCGTCGGCGTCGGGCGTGACACCGTTCTCGTGCCCCCACACACGCAGGCCGACGATGGCCCGGTTCACCCATTCGATCGACACAGGGAGACGCTAACGGGTTACTGACCGCATCGCGAATCGACGCCCTCGCCCCTAGATCAGGTCACAGCAGTTCAACCCCCCCGATGCCCTTCCACGAAGAGATCAACCAGCCCGAACACCGGCCACAGGCACCGCTTCAACGGGCCCGGGATTCCCAGCCACCGCGTCGAACGGTCCCCGGGATTCCGAACCACAGCAGACCATCTCCAGCCCCTTCCACCGAAAAGGCCGGTCCGAGATCTATCTGGTCGGGCGCTCAGCGAAATCGCCACGCTGGGCCCGGTCCGTGCACAGGGGTGCACCCTGCTCGGATCGCCTTCCTGGTTGCCTCCGACCCGACATCGCTTCGAAAGGGGCGAGAGTTCTCGGCTCACGGTGATGCGCCTCCCCACGAAGAGGTCGGCCGACCACCGAGATCGCTGGATCACAGAAGGTCGAGCGGTCGATGTCCGCCCTGACCATGCACGGTGACGCGCCTCCCATGAAGAGGCTGGCCGACCAGCCGGGTAGCCGGATCACAGAAGGTCGAGCGGATCGATGCCCACCCTGACCATGCACAGTGACGCGCATCCCACGAAAAGGCCCGCCGACCACCGGGGCCGCCAGGTCAC
>NZ_BAAGDO010000001.1:531619-591741 GCF_054661255.1 Herbidospora sp. RD11066 | reverse complement strand
AGAAGGTCGAGCGGATCGATATCCACCCTGACCATGCACAGTGACGCGCATCCCACGAAAAGGCCCGCCGACCACCGGGGCCGCCAGGTCACAGAAGGTCGAGCGGATCGATATCCACCCTGACCATGCACAGTGACGCGCATCCCACGAAAAGGCCCGCCGACCACCGAGATCGCCGGATCACAGAAGGTCGAGCGGGTCGACGTCCACCCTGACCATTTCGGCGGCCTTCCGCGCGGACCTGATTCCGGCCGCCCCCTTGAGGACCCTGGCCAGTTCGGCCCCCTTAGATTTGGGTGCCCGCAGAACCGCTCTCTCTTCGCCGGTACGACCCACCGGCACCGGCCCCAGCACCTCGACCCCCTCCGGAAGGGTCACCAGCCCGAGCATCTCGCGGATGGCCGAGGGCGGCCCCGTGAGCGTGGCAACATGGGTGACAGGCGGGAACCCGAGCTCGGCACGGTCACGCAGCTCGCGTTCGGCGTGCGTGACCGGATCCCACCGCACGAGCGCCTGGGTGACCGGCGCCCCCGCATCGGCCAGCACGACCACCTCACCACCGGGCCGGACGAGCGCGGCGGCGTTCAGCCACCTCCGCAGCGCCTCCTCGGCCGCCCGGAGGTCGGGCCGGCTGAGCATCGCCCACCCGTCGAGCAGCGCCGCGGCGGCATAACCGCCTTCGGCGACCGGCTCGGCCCCCGGCGTGGCCACCACGAGCGCCGGAGTGGAGGGCACGGATGCGAGCACCCCGTCGCGCCCCGACGTGGCGACCCTCGTCGAGGGAAACGCCCGCCCCAGCTCTTCGGCCGTCCTGCGCGCCCCCACGACGGCCGCTCGCAGCCGGGCGGACCCGCAGTTGTGGCAGCGCCAGTCGCCCGCGATCCGGCCGCACCAGCGGCAGTAGGGCGCCGCGTGCCCGTTGGTCAGCGCCAGCGGCCCGGAGCAGTTCATGCAGCCCGCGCGGCTACGGCAGTTCTGACAGTTCAACGCCGGAAGGTATCCCCGCCTGGGCACCTGCACCAGCACCGGCCCGCTCTCCAGCCCGGCCTTGAGCGCCCGCCAGGCGATGCTGGGAAGCCGCGCCGCCCTGGCGGCCTGGTCCCGCCCGAGCTCGGCGTCGTCACCGGAGGGCTTGACCCGAGGAGCCCACCGCCGAACCTCCTCGCGCGTGACGGTGAGCGGCTTCGCCCACCCGGTGGCGATCAGCCGCGTCCCCTCGGCGGTCCGGGCGTATCCCCCGATCAACATGGCCGCACCGGCGGCGTGCACCCGCGTGGCCAGGACCTCCCGGGCGTGCGGATAGGGCGCCAGCCGCTCGGAGTGCAGATCGTCCCCGTCGTCCCAAAGGACCGCGAGCCCGAGGTCCCGTACGGGCGCGAACGCCACCGCCCGGTTCCCCACGGCGACCCTCACCTCACCCCGAAGCACCCTGAGCCACCGCCGATACCGCTCAGCGGGCCCCAGATCAGCGGTGATGGCGACATGAGGCGTCGCCCCGAGCGCGGCCGCCACCATCGTGACGTCCTTCCCATCGGGCACGACGATCACGACCCCCCGCCCGGCCCCGACGGTCTGCTCGACAGCCTCCGCAACGGCCCCGGGCCAACTGGGCGGCCCCCCGGGCAGCGCGCCCCACACGGCCCGCACCGGCCGACCGTCACGAAGCGCGGCCAGAAACGCAAGCCCAGCGGGATAAGCCCCCCAGTAGTCACTGACCGGAGCACCCACCCCCTCCGGCGCATATCCGGAAATTTCGCGATCCGCACCGGTCACAGCTGAGGCCGCCACACGACCGGTGCCCGAAATTTCACGACCCGCACCAGCCACGTGTGGGGCCCCAGCACGCTCTCCGCCGGAAATTTCGGCATCCGTTCCACCAGAACCTTGGGCCTCATCCACCCCGAGACCCGAAATTTCACGACTCAAGCCGACTGCAGAAGAGGATGCGCCACCTTCCCCGCCCTGCGCCTCACGATCCGCACCAGCCCCGAACGAGGCCGCATCGGCGCCCTCGCCCGACACTTCAGAACCCGCACCCCGCGTCGCCCCATCCACAAATCCGGACGGCGGAAGAGCCTCACCGGCCGCGATCCCAGACGCACTACTCGCCGCATCGGAAGCACCTGGATGCGCGCCGACCGCGACCGAGGCCACGCCCGACCCCTCATCCGAAGTCTCAAGACTCGTGCCACGCGAAGCCAGACCCGCCGCATCCGGGCTCTCGATACCTGAGTCAGCCCCCACTCGAGACGCATGGCCGTCGGAGGCAGGAGTTTCGCCATCCGGGCCGACCACGAATGACGACGGACCAAGCTCCCCGCCCGATACTTCGCCATCTACACCGCCCGAGCCCTGAGCCCTATCCGCCCCGAGACCGGAAATTTCACGACCCACGCCACCCGCCGAGGAGGACGCCCCACCGCCCACACCCGAAATTTCGGCATCCGTGCCGCCTGGACTCGAAGCCCCATCCACCCCGGCACCCGAAACTTCACGCTGCGCACCATCCGTAGAGGGGGACGAGCTACCCTCCCCACCCGGCACCCCATGGCCCGCGCCGGCCTCCGAGCCAGGTGTTTCAGGGCTCGCACCCCGCGAAGCCAGCCCCACCCCATCCGCGAGACCTGACAGTCGAAGACCTTCGTCAGGCTCGGTCCCCGCACCGGAAACACCCAGATGCGCGCCGGACACAGCCGAAGCGCCCACACCGGCACCCGAAGCGTCGACACCAGAGTCAGCCCCGACCCCGGACACATCGCCCTCCGAGCCGGAAATCTCGCCCTCCGCGCCGACCACAGAAGACGCACCAAGTTCGCCCTCGGAGATCCTGACCGTCGCGGCAACCCCCGCCCGCCGACCCGAAGCCGCGGACTCACGCCCTTCAGCCCGGGCATGCCGAGGCGGAACCGCCAGCCGCAGCACGTCGGAAAGCGTCCCCGCATACCGGTCGGCCACCGCCCGCGCCAGGTCGGCGATCTCCGCCGTCAGCACCCGCTCCGGCGAGATCACCCGGTCAAGAAAGAGCAGCGCCCCCTGGTGCTCGCTCGACTCGACCCGCGACAGCAGGAAGGCATCGGTCAGCTTCCCCGCGAACCGCACCCGCACCCGCACCCCGGGCAGCGCCACGTCGGACAGTTCCGAAGGCACCAGATAGTCGAAGAGCCGGTCGAGATGCGGCAGCGGGTTGTCGACCACGACCCGCCCCACCGGCAGCCACGAAGCGGGCGTGAGCGCTCCGACGCCCCTCCCCCGCACCACGGGGGAAGGGACCGAGATCAGCGCCTCCTGCGAACCCTCGCTCACAAGGCCCAAGTCCTACCAGCACAAAGAAGGTCCCCGAGCCGAAGCCCGGGGACCTGGGGAAAACTACAGACCGGCGGCAGCGCGCAGCGCTCCGGCGCGGTCGGTCGACTCCCAGGAGAAGCCGTCGCGGCCGAAGTGGCCGTAGGCGGCGGTCTCGGAGTAGATCGGGCGCAGCAGGTCGAGGTCGCGGATGATCGCGGCCGGACGCAGGTCGAAGACCTGGAGCACGGCGGCCTGGATCGCGGCGATCTCGACGGTCTCGGTGCCGAACGTCTCGACGAACACACCGACGGGCTGGGCCTTGCCGATGGCGTAGGCGACCTGGACCTCGGCGCGGTCGGCGAGGCCGGCGGCGACGATGTTCTTGGCGACCCAGCGCATGGCGTAGGCGGCCGAGCGGTCGACCTTCGACGGGTCCTTGCCCGAGAAGGCGCCGCCGCCGTGGCGGGCCATGCCGCCGTAGGTGTCGACGATGATCTTGCGGCCGGTCAGGCCGGCGTCGCCCATGGGGCCGCCGATCTCGAAGCGGCCGGTCGGGTTGACCAGGAGGCGGTAGCCCTCCACCACGATGTCGAGGTCGGCCAGGACCGGCTCGACGACGTGCTCGCGGATGTCGGGGGCCAGCATCTCCTTGAGGTCGATCTCCGGAGCGTGCTGCGTGGACACGACGACGGTGTCGAGGCGGACGGGCTTGTCACCGTCGTACTCGATCGTGACCTGGGTCTTGCCGTCGGGGCGCAGGTAGGGGACGGTGCCGTTCTTGCGGACCTCGGACAGGCGGCGGGCCATGCGGTGGGCGAGCGTGATCGGCAGCGGCATCAGCTCGGGGGTCTCGCGGCAGGCGTACCCGAACATGAGGCCCTGGTCGCCGGCGCCCTGGCGGTCGAGGTCGTCGGCGAGGCCCTCGGCGCGGTGCTCGTAGGCGTCGTCGACGCCCTGCGCGATGTCGGGCGACTGGGCGCCGATCGAGACCGAGACGCCACAGGAGGCGCCGTCGAAGCCCTTGTGGGAGGCGTCGTAGCCGATCTCAAGGATCTTCTCCCGGATCACTCCGGGGATGTCGACGTAGGTCTCCGTCGTCACCTCTCCGGCGACGTGGACCTGGCCGGTGGTGATCATCGTCTCGACGGCGACTCGGCTCTTGGGGTCGTCCTTGAGCATGGCGTCGAGGATCGCGTCACTGATCTGGTCGGCGATCTTGTCGGGGTGGCCCTCGGTGACCGACTCGGAGGTGAACAGGCGACGGGACAACTCGTGGCTCCTCATGCAGCGGCTGCTGACGGCTAAATGGCTTCGCTGAGTGTAGCCGGACGAGCCTCACCCCCGCGAAACCGTCTCACGTTACAAATCAGGGAGGGGATCCCTCGGCAGGTCCCCCGGCGCGAACGCCTCGGCGTCCGCCGCCCCGACGACGGCGACGTACTCGTCGGCGACCTCGAACGACACGCCGCCGAGCTCGATGACGGGACCTGGCGAGAAATCGACGGGCCCGAGCCGGGTGCGGCGTGGATGACGCGCCCACACGGAAGCGGGCTCGTGGCGGCCGAACACCTTGGTGGCCAGCACCGTGATCGACCGGTCGGTCACCACGACGAGATAGCCGGCCCCGTTGGCGTAGGCCGGGAAGACGTAGCGCAGGTCCTCACCCGGCGGCAGCAGGGCGCGGCAGCGTTCCCGGATCGCGGCGGACACGGGCATCGCCATCTCCTTCATGTGCCCGGAGTCGGGGGCCCGTCCCGGAGGGACCAAACGGACCTTTTATGGGCCCCATTCCCTCTTTGTCCCGCGAACCGGCGCGTTACACCAGCCGGGCCGCGATGAGATCCCAGACGACCCCCGCGAGGTCGTCCTTGGGCCCGCGCGGAATCTCGACCGGATCCCCTCCCGCGACCAGAACGGTAGCCGCGTTGTCGGGCGTGCCGAAGGCGAGATTCTCCCCCACCTGGTTGACGACCAGCAGGTCACAGCCCTTCCGAGCCATCTTCGCCTGCCCGTTGGCGAGCACGTCGTCGGTCTCCGCGGCGAACCCCGCGATCACCGCGGGCGAGGGGACGCCGGCCCGCCGTCGCTCTCCGAGCTCCGCCAGGATGTCCGGGTTCTTGGTGAGATGGATGGCCTCGGGTTCGTCGCCGGTTTTCTTGATCTTCGTACGACTCGGCGCCACCGGCCGGAAGTCCGCCACGGCCGCCGCCATCACCACCACATCGGCCTCGACCGCCGCCGCGAGCACCTCCTCGCGCAGCTGCAACGCCGACTCCACCCGCACCAGATCGACCCCGGCGGGGTCCGGCAACGAGACGTTGGCCGCGACGAGCGTCACGGCGGCCCCGCGCGCGGCGGCGACCCGGGCCAGGGCGTACCCCTGCATCCCGGACGACCGGTTCCCGATGAACCGCACCGGATCGATCGCCTCCCGGGTCCCCCCTGCGGACACGACCACGCGCCGCCCGGCCAGATCGGGGACGACCCCCTTGAGCACGTTGCGGCAGACCTCGAAGATCGCCGAAGGGTCAGGCAGCCGCCCCTTACCGGAGTCGGCGCCGGTCAGCCGCCCCACGGCGGGCTCGATCACGATCGCCCCGCGCGCCCGGAGGGTCGCGACGTTGGCCCGGGTGGCCGGGTGCTCCCACATCTCGGTGTGCATCGCCGGCGCGAACACGACGGGACACCGCGCGGTCAGCAGCGTGTTGGTCAGCAGATCGGAGGCGAGCCCGTGAGCGGCCTTGGCGAGAATATCGGCGGTCGCGGGGGCCACCACGAGAAGATCGGCGTTCTGCCCGATCCGTACATGAGGAACCTCCTCCACGGAATCCCAGACCTCGGCCGAAACGGGATTCCCCGAAAGCGCCGCCCATGTCGGCTCTCCCACAAACCGCAAAGCATCCCGCGTAGGTACAACCCGGACAGAATGCCCCGATTCGGTAAACAACCGGAGAAGTTCACACGCCTTATAGACGGCGATCCCGGCCGAAACCCCCAACACCACCCGATTAGCCACGAGCCAAACCCTATCGACCGCCGAAAGACCCGCCCCGCCCGGCACCGCCGATGGTTCTTTTCTTCTTATCCGTTACGGCTCCGCCCACCCCGGCACCGCCCGCCGTTTCCGGCGGAACACCGTATCCGGCGCCAACCACCCGCTCCCGCTTCACCCCGTCACGAGTCATCTCAGGCGACAACACGTAAGAAGCGCGCGCCACGAACACTGGCACGCGCAGTCGAACGGGAAGGTGACGCTTAGACAGCACCCTCGATGGGCTCAGAGGTGAGGAGACCCTCGCTGACCTCGCGCAGGGCGATCGAAAGCGGCTTCTCCTGGGCGTGGGTCTCGACCAGGGGGCCGACGTACTCCAGGAGGCCTTCGCCCAGCTGGGAGTAGTAGGCGTTGATCTGGCGGGCCCGCTTGGCGCCCATGATCACCAGGCTGTACTTGCTGTCGACGACGTCGAGCAGCGAGTCGATCGACGGGTTGGTGATGCCCTCGGAATAGGCGGCGCTGGTGGTCACAGTGCGGGTCCCCTAGCTAGTCGGATCGTCAGCCATCAAATCTATCAGCCGCCGACATACCTCTTGCACCGACGTGTTGACAAGGGTGAGGTCGAACTCTTTCTCGGCCGCCATCTCGATCTGCCCGGCCTCGAGGCGGCGGGCGATCACGTCGGGTGGTTCGGTGCCTCGTCCGCGCAGGCGGCGTTCGAGCTCTTCCCACGTCGGCGGGGCGAGGAAGACGAGCAGGGCCTCGGGCATGCTGGCCCGGACCTGGCGTGCGCCCTGGAGGTCGATCTCCAGGAGGGTGGGTTCGCCGTTGGCCAGGCGTTCCTCGACCGCGGTGCGAGGGGTGCCGTAGCGGTTGCCGGCGAACTCGGCCCACTCAAGAAGGTCTCCACCGGCGATGAGCCGATCGAACTCGGCGTCGTCGGCGAAGTAATATTCCACGCCGTGGACCTCGCCGGGGCGGGGTTTCCGGGTGGTCACCGAGACCGACAGCCACACCTCTGGGTGTGCCCGCCGGAGCTCGGCGACGACCGTGGACTTGCCGACGCCGGACGGCCCTGAAAGGACCGTCAGGCGTGTCAGAGGCATGGAGCAACCGTATCGCGCCCCGTCCCCTCTGGCTTCCGCGGCCTCGTGAGCCGTGCTGCCGTCGGACCAGGACGTCGTGGTCACTCAATGCCCCCTGATGTCACGCGAACCCCGGCCACCCCGAGGGATGGCCGAAAGCGTACGCCTCAGCTTTCCGCGCCACCGAATTCGCGCTCCAGAGAAGCGCGCTGGTTGGCGCCAAGTCCACGCACGCGGCGGGATTCAGCGATGCCAAGACGTTCCATCAGCTGCTTGGCGCGGACCTTGCCCACGCCAGGGAGCGACTCAAGCAGAGCCGAGACCTTCATCTTGCCGATGACGTCATCGGTCTGCCCATCCTTGAGCACCTCGGCAAGAGACACCGCGCCATGCTTGAGGCGGTTCTTGACCTCAGCACGCTCCTTGCGGGCCTTCGCAGCCTTCTCAAGTGCTGCGGCGCGCTGCTCGGGGGTCAGGGGAGGAAGAGCCACGCCGGGTCACCTCGAATTTCTGTCGATGTACTCGGACGAGAGGGGAAATTAGCTGGTCCTTGCCCCTTCCGGCAACGTCAAGACCTGTTTCTAGCAAAGAAATTCAAATAAACTACGCCCCGTAATCGCGATTTAACTGTCCGTCGACGAAAACGGCCTCATCAGGGGCGGGACAGTGATGTGCGCCTCAGTGCCGCGGCGATGGCCGCGGCGGTCGCTCCGGGGTCCGCCGAGCCGGTGATCGGGCGTCCGATCACGAGGAGGTCGGCGCCGTCGGCAAGCGCTCTCTCGGGCGTCGCGACGCGGGCCTGGTCCTGGGAGTCGGCGCCCGCCGGGCGGACTCCGGGGGTGATGAGCGTGATCCCCTCCCCCACCTCGGCACGGACGGCCGCGACCTCCATGGGCGAGCAGACGAGCGCCTGGGCCCCCGCGCCCACCGCCAGGGCGGCGAGACGGCGTACGGCGTCCTGTGGCGGCCCCTGGAGGCCGATCGCGGCCAGGTCGGTCTCGGAGAGCGAGGTGAGCACCGTGACGGCCGCGATGCGCGTCTGAGGCGCGTTCTCGACGGCCGCGCGGATCATCGCGGCCCCGCCGGTCGCGTGGACGGTCAGGAACGCGGGCTTGAGCCTCGCCACGGCCTTGGTGGCGCCGGCGACGGTGTTCGGGATGTCGTGGAGCTTCAGGTCGAGGAAGACCTGCACGCCGCTGGCGCCTCGGACTGAGGCGATCACGTCCGGGCCGTACCGGAGATACAGTTCGAGCCCGACCTTGACGGTCGAGACGTGCGGGGTCACCAGGCTCGCCCAGCGGGCCGCGGTCTCCAGGTCGGGCGCGTCCAGGGCGACGGCGATGGGTGCGGGCGTCACAGGGAACTCTCCTCACGATCATTGCGGTGGGACGGGCGGTGGGCCAGGCCCACCGCGTCGGCGAGCCGGTCGAACCCGCGCTCCTGGAGGAGTTCCTCCAGCTCTCTCAGCACACGGTGACCGGCGTACGGGTCGTGGAACAGGACCGTACCCACCCCGACCGCGCACGCTCCGGCCAGGACCAGCTCAAGGGCGTCGCGCCCGCTCATGACGCCGCCCATGCCGATGACCGGGGTGCCGGGGAAGGCGGCGTGCACCTGCCAGACGCACTTGACGGCCAGCGGCCGGATGGCGGGCCCGGACAGCCCGCCGGTCCCTGCGGCCAGGGCCGGACGCATCCGGTCGACGTCGATGGCCATGCCGACCGGGTTGTTGATCATCGACAGGGCCTCGGCGCCGCCGTCGATGCACGCCTTGGCGATGGAGACCACGTCGGCCACGTCGGGCGCCAGCTTGGCGATCACGGGCAGGTCGTACCTGGCGGCGGTCCTGACCGCCGAGACGACCTCGCCCGCGGCCGAGGGGTCGCGCGCGAACACCCGGCCGCGGTCTTCGACGTTGGGGCAGGAAAGATTCACTTCGAGGGCGGTCACGCCCGGGGCGTCGGTGAGCTTGCGGGCCAGGGCGGAGAACTCGGCGACGCTGCCGCCGCCGATCGACACGACGGTGCGCACGCCGCGCTCGGCCAGCCAGGGCAGTTCCCTGCTCAGGAACGCCTCGATGCCCGGCCCCTGGAGCCCCACGGCGTTGAGAAGCCCTGAGGGCGTCTCGGCCATGCGGGGGGTGGGTCGGCCCGCCCGGGGCGACATCGTGATCGTAGGGGTCGTCAGAGCCCCGAGACGGGTCACGTCGGCGAAGGGGGCCAGCTCGCGGCCGGTCCCGGCGCAGCCGGAGGCGGTCAGGATCGGGTTGGGCAGCTCGACGTGCGCCAGGTACGTGCGCATGTCAGCGGGCACGGTCGCCTCCCGGCGCCCCGTGGGCGTCGAAGGGGATCGTGCCGAGGTCGCCGAACCTGACCCGTTCGCCCCGGAAGACCGGGCCGTCGACGCACGCCCTGGTCATGCGGGTGACGCCGTCGTCGCCGATCACGGGAACGGTGCAGGTCATGCAGATCCCGATGCCGCAGGCCATCAGCTCCTCGACGCTGACCTGCACGGGGATGTCGAGGTCGGCGCACACGGCGGTCACCCCGCCCAGCATGGCCATCGGCCCGCACGCGTAGACCACGTCGGCGTGCGTGTCGGCGATCACCCCGGGCAGGACGTCGACGACTGAACCGCGTACCCCCAATGAGCCGTCTCTGGTCGTGAGGGTCGCCGTCTCCGCCATGCGGCGGGCGCGGAGCGCGCCGAACACGCGGTCGGAGGACGCGGCGCCCAGCACGAAGTCGACCCGGCAGTTGCGCTGCTGCAGCACGTCGGCCAGGGCGAACAGCCCGGCGGCGCCGTATTCGGAGCCGACGAGCAGGCAGGAGGCGGGGTCGCGCGGGATCGGGAAGGGCCGCCCCAGCGGACCGATCAGGTCGAGCGGATCACGCGCCCGCCGGTCGGCCAGCCACGCCGTGCCGGGCCCGCGCACGGTGAAGACGAGCTCCACCGTGCCGCCGTAGTCGGGCTTCACGTCGTGGACGGCGAAGGCCCGGCGGGTGAGGGTGCTGGTGCGGGGCCCGCCCACCGCGACGGTGACGAAGTGGCCGGGCCGGAAGCGGTCGGCGATGCCCGGCGCGACGACGGTCAACGCGTGGTAGGCGTCGACCCGGCGCATGGTCAGCACCGTCCCCGTCACCTGCACCGGGCTCCCGGCCACGTCGTACTCCCTTGTCAGCCCCGCAGGCGCTGAGCGTGCTCCTGCAACGAACGCACGCCCACGTCGCCCCGGACGATGTGCTGGATCCCCTGCACCGCGGCGGCCAGACCCTGGACCGTCGTGATGCAGGCGATGCCGCGCAGCACGGCGGCGGTGCGGATCTCGTAGCCGTCGAGCCGCGGCCCGGCCTGGCCGGGGCTGCCGAACGGGGTGTTCACGATGAGGTCCACCTCCCCGTCGAGGATGCGCCGCACGATCGTCGGTTCGCCGTCGGCGCCCGGTCCGTCGCTCTGCTTTCGCACGATCTTGGCACGGACGCCGTTACGGCGCAGCACCTCAGCCGTACCCTCCGTCGCGAGGATCTCGAAGCCGAGCTCGGCGAGGGCCTTCACGGGGAAGATCATCGACCGCTTGTCCTTGTTGGCGACCGACACGAACGCCCTGCCCTTGGTGGGCAGACCGCCGTAGGCCGCCTGCTGCGACTTGGCGTAGGCGCTGCCGAACCCCTCGTCGATGCCCATGACCTCGCCGGTCGAGCGCATCTCGGGGCCGAGCACGATGTCGACGCCGCGGAAGCGGTCGAACGGCAGGACCGCCTCCTTGACCGCGATCGGCGAGTCCATCGGCAGGGTGCCGCCGTCACCGGAGGAGGGCAGCATGCCCTCGTCGCGGAGCCCGGCGATGGTGGCGCCCATCATCACCCGGGCCGCCGCCTTGGCCAGCGGCACCGCCGTGGCCTTGGAGACGAACGGGATCGTCCGGCTGGCGCGGGGGTTGGCCTCCAGGACGTACAGGACGTTGGCGGCCAGGGCGTACTGGACGTTGAGCAGGCCGCGGACCCCGACGCCCTTGGCGATGGCCTCGGTGGCGGTGCGGATGCGCTTGATGTCGTGGCTGCCCAGGGTGATCGGGGGCAGCGCGCAGGCCGAGTCGCCGGAGTGGATGCCGGCCTCCTCGATGTGCTCCATGACGCCGCCGAGGTAGAGCTCCTCGCCGTCGTACAGGGCGTCGACGTCGATCTCGATGGCGTCGTCGAGGAACTTGTCGATGAGCACCGGGTGGTCGGTCGCGGCCTTGCTCATGTACGTGGTCAGCGTGTCGTCGTCGTACACGATGGCCATCCCGGCGCCGCCGAGGACATAGCTGGGCCGCACGAGGACGGGGTAGCCGATCTCCTCGGCGATGGCGCGGGCCTCGTCCACGGACAGGGCGGTGCCGTGGCGCGGGGCGGGCAGACCGGCCTCGGCGAGGACCCGGCCGAACGCGCCGCGCTCCTCGGCGAGGTGGATGCTCTCGGGCGGCGTGCCGACGACCGGCACCCCGGCGTCCTTGAGCGCCTGCGCGAGCCCGAGCGGGGTCTGCCCGCCGAGCTGCACGATGACGCCCGCGACCGGCCCGGTGGCCTGTTCGGCGTGGACGACCTCGAGCACGTCCTCCAGCGTGAGCGGCTCGAAGTAGAGCCGGTCGGAGGTGTCGTAGTCGGTCGAGACGGTCTCGGGGTTGCAGTTGACCATGACGGTCTCGAACCCGGCCGCGGCCAGCTCGAACGAGGCGTGCACGCACGCGTAGTCGAACTCGATGCCCTGCCCGATGCGGTTCGGCCCGCTGCCCAGGATGATCACCTTGGGCCGGTCGCCGGACGGGACCTCGTTCTCCTCGTCGTAGGTGGAGTAGAGGTAGGGCGTCTTGGCGGCGAACTCCGCCGCGCAGGTGTCGACGGTGTTGTAGACCGGCCGCAGCCCGAGGGCGTGCCGCAGGTCGCGCACCCGCGACTCGTCGAGCCCGAGGATCTCGCCGATCTGGACGTCGGAGAAGCCGTGCTCCTTGGCCGTCTTCAGCGTCGGCCCGTCGAACTCCTGGATGCCGGTGGCCACCTCGTGGATGAGGAACAGCTGGTCGAGGAACCACGGGTCGATCTTCGTCGCCTCGAACAGCTCGTCGAGGGTGGCCCCGGCGCGGATGGCCTGCTGGATCGTCCACAGGCGGCCGTCGTGGGGAACCCGCATCTTCTGGAGCAGGGCGTCCTTCGCCAGGACCGGCCCGGCCCACGAGAACTGCGAGCCCTTCTTCTCCAGCGAGCGCTGCGCCTTCTGGAGCGCCTCGGGGAAGGAGCGCCCGATGGCCATGGCCTCGCCGACCGACTTCATGTGGGTCGTGAGGGTCTGGTCGGCCCCGGCGAACTTCTCGAACGCGAAGCGCGGGATCTTCACGACCACGTAGTCGAGCGACGGCTCGAAGGAGGCCGGGGTCTCCTTGGTGATGTCGTTGGGCACCTCGTCGAGCGTGTAGCCGACGGCCAGCTTCGCGGCGATCTTGGCGATCGGGAAGCCGGTGGCCTTGGAGGCCAGCGCGGACGACCGCGACACCCGGGGGTTCATCTCGATCACGATCATGCGGCCCGTCTTCGGGTCGATCGCGAACTGGATGTTGCAGCCGCCGGTGTCGACGCCGACCTCGCGGATGACCGCGATCGCGACGTCGCGCATGTTCTGGTATTCGCGGTCGGTCAGCGTCATCGCGGGCGCGACGGTGACCGAGTCGCCGGTGTGCACGCCCATCGGGTCGATGTTCTCGATCGAGCAGACGATGACGACGTTGTCGGCCTTGTCGCGCATCACCTCCAGCTCGAACTCCTTCCAGCCGAGGATCGACTCCTCCAGGAGGACCTCGGTGGTTGGCGAGGCGTCGAGCCCGGCCCCGGCGATGCGCCGCAGGTCGGCCTCGTCGTGGGCGAACCCGCTTCCGGCCCCGCCCATGGTGAAGGAGGGCCGGACCACGACGGGGTAGCCCAGCTTTTCCGCACCCGCGAGGCATTCGTCCATCGTGTGGCAGATCACGCTGCGGGCCGACTCGGCGTTGAGGCCGTGGTCTTCGGCGACCTTGGCGACGATCTGCTTGAAGATCTGGCGGTTCTCACCGGCCTGGATGGCGTCGAAGTCGGCGCCGATGAGCTCGACGTCGTAACGGGCCAGGATGCCCTGCTCGTGGAGGGCGACGGCGGCGTTGAGCGCCGTCTGGCCGCCGAGCGTGGGCAGGAGCGCGTCGGGGCGCTCCTTGGCGATGATCTTCTCGATGATGTCCGGAGTGATCGGCTCGACGTACGTCGCGTCGGCGAACTCCGGGTCGGTCATGATCGTGGCCGGGTTGCTGTTGACCAGGATCACCCGGAAGCCCTCGGCGCGCAGCACGCGGCAGGCCTGGGTGCCCGAGTAGTCGAACTCGCAGGCCTGCCCGATGACGATCGGCCCGGAGCCGATCACCATGATCGACTGGATATCCGTTCGCTTAGGCACCCATGACCTCACAGAACTCGTCGAACAGGTAGGCCGCGTCGTGGGGTCCGGCGGCGGCCTCGGGGTGGTACTGCACGCTGAACACGGGCCGGTCGAGCAGCCGCAGGCCCTCGACGCAGTCGTCGTTCAGGTTGACGTGGCTGACTTCGGCCCGCCCGTAGGGGGTGTCGAAGGGCCCGTCGAGGGGGGCGTCGACGGCGAAGCCGTGGTTGTGGGCGCTGATCTCGACCTTGCCCGTGCGGCGGTCCTGAACGGGCTGGTTGACGCCGCGGTGGCCGTAGCGGAGCTTGTAGGTCCCGAGCCCCAGCGCGCGGCCGAGGATCTGGTTCCCGAAGCAGATGCCGAAGAACGGCTTCCCCGCGTCGAGGACTTTTTTCAGGGTCTCCACCGCGTGGTCGGCGGCGGCGGGGTCGCCGGGGCCGTTCGAGAAGAAGACCCCGTCGGGGTTCAGCGCGAGGATCTCCTCGGCCGTCACGGTCGCGGGGAGGACGTGCACCTCGCAGCCGCGCTCGGCCATGCGGTGGGGCGTCATGCCCTTGATGCCGAGGTCGACGGCGGCGACGGTGAACTTCTTCTCGCCGATCGCCGGGACCACGTAGGTCTCGGTGGTCGCGACCTCGGCCGCGAGGTCGGCTCCGGTCATCTCAGGGCTCTTCCGAACCCTTTCGACCAGTTCCTGTACGGGAGCAAGCGCGCTCCCCGAGAACACGCCCGCCCGCATCGCGCCCCGCTCACGCAGGTGGCGGGTGAGGGCGCGGGTGCCGCGCATGGCGATGCCGACCACGCCCTGCTCGCGCAGGTAGTCGTCGAGCGACCGGTTGGCGCGCCAGTTGGAGTGGACCCGGGCGGGCTCGCGGACGACGTAGCCCGCCACCCAGACGCGGCCCGACTCGGGGTCTTCGTCGTTGACGCCGGTGTTGCCGATGTGCGGCGCCGTCATCGCGACGATCTGACGGTGGTAGGACGGGTCGGTGAGGGTCTCCTGGTAACCGGTCATCCCGGTGTTGAAGACCATCTCGCCGAAGGTCTCACCGACGGCCCCGTAGGGCACGCCTTCGAAGACGCGACCGTCTTCCAGAACCAAAAGAGCGGTCATACAAGCTTCCCATCAAGAACGGTGGGGCGACCCCGCAGGAAGGTCGCCATGACGCGGCCGGGCAGGGTCAGGCCCTCGTAGGGCGTGTTGCGGCTGCGGGACACCATCGCCGTCGGGTCGACCGGGGTGCGGACCGCCGGGTCGTACAGGGTGATGTTCGCGGGGGCGCCGACCTCAAGGGGCAGCCCCTGCCCCGACAGGCGGCCGATACGCGCGGGGCGGACCGACATGCGGTCGGCGACCCCGGCCCAGTCGAGCAGCCCGGTCTCGACCATGGCCTCCTGGACGACGCTCAGCGCGGTCTCCAGGCCGATCATGCCCATGGCCGCCGCGGCCCACTCGGTCTCCTTGTCTTCGACCGGGTGGGGGGCGTGGTCGGTCGCGACGCAGTCGATCGTGCCGTCGGCGAGGGCCTCGCGCAGGGCGGTGACGTCGTCGTGGGTGCGCAGCGGCGGGTTGACCTTGTAGATCGGGTTGTACGGGCCCACCGGCGACGCCTCGGCGCACGCGTCGGTCAGCAGCAGGTGGTGGGGGGTGACCTCGGCGGTCACGTTCCAGCCCTTGGACTTGGCCCACCGGATGATCTCGACGGACCCGGCCGTCGACACGTGGCAGACGTGCAGCCGCGACCCGACGTGGGCGGCGAGCAGGCAGTCACGCGCGATGATCGCCTCTTCGGCGACCGCCGGCCAGCCGGTGAGCCCGAGCCGCCCCGAGACCTCGCCCTCGTTGAGCTGGGCGCCCTCGGTCAGGCGCGGCTCCTGGGCGTGCTGGGCGACGACTCCGTCGAAGGCCTTCACGTATTCGAGCGCCCGGCGCATCAGCACGGCGTCGCTGACGCACTTGCCGTCGTCGGAGAACACCCGTACACGAGCCTGGGAGTCGGCCATGGCACCGAGCTCGGCCAGGTGCTTGCCCTCCAGCCCGCTGGTCACCGCGCCGACGGGGTGGACGTCGCAGTGACCGGCCTCCTGGCCGCGCCGCCAGACCTGCTCGACCACACCGGCCGTGTCGGCCACGGGCGAGGTGTTGGCCATCGCGTGGACGGCGGTGAAACCGCCCCTGGCGGCGGCGCGGGTGCCCGTCTCGACGGTCTCGGCGTCTTCGCGGCCGGGCTCGCGCAGGTGGGTGTGCAGGTCGACGAGGCCCGGCAGGGCGATGAGCCCCTCGGCCTCGATGACGGTCTCGCCGCCGAGCCCGGCGCCGATCTCGGAGATCAGCCCGTTCGCGATGAGGATGTCGCGGGGTTCGCCGCCCAGAATGCGGGCGTTCCTGATCACGATCACTGGTTCTCGCCTCCGATGAGCAGGTAGAGCGCGGCCATCCGCACGGTGACCCCGTTGCCGACCTGCTCGACGATGGTCGACCGGGGAGAGTCGGCCACCTCGGCGGAGATCTCCATGCCCCGGTTCATCGGCCCGGGGTGCATCACGATCGCGTCGTCGTGGAGCTTGGCGAAGCGGTCGCGGTCGAGGCCGTAGCGGCGGCTGTATTCGCGCGCGCTGGGGAAGTAGGCGGCGTTCATGCGTTCGAGCTGCACGCGCAGCATCATCACGACGTCGGCCTTGGGGAGGACGGCGTCGAGGTCGTAGGACACCTGGCAGGGCCAGCGCTCCACCGAGACCGGCAGCAGCGTGGGCGGCGCGACCAGGGTCACCTCGGCGCCGAGGGTGGACAGCAGCAGCACGTTGGAGCGGGCGACCCGGCTGTGCAGGATGTCGCCCACGATGGCGACCTTGAGGCCGTCGATGCGGCCCAGGCGCTGGCGCATCGAGAAGGCGTCGAGGAGCGCCTGGGTGGGGTGCTCGTGGGTGCCGTCGCCGGCGTTCAGCACGCTCCCCCGCACCCAGGTGGCCAGGCGGTGGGGCGCGCCGGAGGCCGGGTGGCGGATGACCACGGCGTCGGCGCCCATGGCCTCCAGGGTCAGCGCGGTGTCCTTGAGCGACTCGCCCTTGGAGACGCTCGACCCCTTCGCCGAGAAGTTGATCACATCGGCCGACAGGCGCTTGGCGGCGGCCTCGAAGGAGATCCGGGTGCGGGTGCTGTCCTCGAAGAACAGGTTCACGACGGTCCGCCCGCGCAGCGTCGGCAGCTTCTTGATGGAGCGCCCGGAGACCCGGGCCAGCTCTTCGGCGGTGTCGAGGATCAGCAGGGCCTCATCGCGCGTGAGGTCGCCGGCGGAGATCAGGTGCTTCACTTCGCGGCCCCCTTCAGCAGCTCGACGGCGTCGCGGCCGTCGATCTCGGAGAGCAGGACCTTGACCTTCTCGCTCTTGGCGGTCGGCAGGTTCTTGCCGACGTAGTCGGCCCGGATCGGCAGCTCGCGGTGACCCCGGTCGACCAGGGTGGCCAGCTGCACGGTCTTCGGACGGCCGATGTCGTTGAGGGCGTCGAGCGCGGCCCTGACCGTACGGCCGGAGAAGAGCACGTCGTCGACCAGGACGACGGTCTTGCCGTCGATCCCCCCGGCCGGGACGTCGGTCTTCCCGAGGGGCCGGGCCGGGCCGAGGCGGAGGTCGTCGCGGTACATCGTGATGTCGATCGAGCCGACCGGAACCTTCACGCCCTCGAACTGGGCCACGCGCTCGGCGAGCCGGTGGGCGAGGGTGGCGCCACGGGTGGGGATGCCGAGAAGGACGACGTCGGAGGCGCCCCGGGTCCGCTCGAGGATCTCGTGGGCGATCCGGGTGAGCGCCCGGTGTATGTCCGGTCCTTCGAGCACGGCCCTGGCTACGTGATTTTGGGCATGCGTCATCGGATAGTTCACCGCCTTTCCCGCCTCACAGGACGGGTCTTAAAAGGGTGTCTGGCCACCGAAACCCTACCAGGCCCCCTGCCGCCGCCTGCGGGGACGGGTCCCATGGCAGGTAGGAGGCCGACCGCAGATCAGCGCCCGAAATCCGAAGGATGTTCGGTTCCCGACGAGAGCACGGTTTCGCCATCTTTTCCCAATCGACTTGACCTTTGACTGTGGCGGCTTTACCGTCACTGTCCGTAACCACAACTCTCGACCTTCCTGGGTAAAACCCGACGCAACGGTCACCGTTGGTACCTGCCCCCAGGTGCCGCACCCGGTGAACCGGGCATACGGGACGTGGGCACACAATCAAGTAAGAACAGACATAGAAAGCCGGGGGCCCAAACGATGCCGTCTGACTACGCCAAGTCGCTTGGCGCGCGGCTGCGCGCGATCCGAACACAGCAGGGTTTGTCGCTGCACGGGGTGGAGGAGAAGTCCCGCGGCCGCTGGAAGGCCGTCGTGGTGGGCTCCTACGAGCGTGGCGACCGCGCGGTGACCGTGCAGAAGCTCGCCGAACTGGCCGATTTCTACGGGGTGCCGGTGTCCGAGCTGCTTCCCGGGGGCGCCGCGCCCTCGCCATTGCTGCCCACACCGAAGCTGGTGATCGACCTTGAGCGCCTTGGCCAGTTGCCGAAGGACAAGGCCGGACCGCTGGCCCGCTACGCGCAGACGATCCAGTCGCAGCGCGGCGACTACAACGGCAAGGTGCTGAGCATCCGCCAGGAGGACCTGCGCTCCCTGGCCGTCATATACGACCGGTCCCCGGCCGAGCTGACCGAGGAGTTCATCGCCTGGGGCGTCCTCGACGCCGAGGCGCGCCGCGCGGTCGAGTCGTTCTGATCCCACGATCACCCCACCGCGAACAGGGGTGATCGTGCTGGTCATTTCGGACAAATAACGCTAAAACTTCCTTCACGGTTTCCCCACGTGGAGGAAGATCACATGAGGCTGTCCCGGGCCGAGCGGCGCGTTCTCGACGAGATCGCGGGCCACTTCCGCCAGAGCGACCCCCAGCTCGCCCAGGACCTCTCAGAGCACGGCTCAGAGGACGCCTACGTCCCGATCCTCCCGGCCTTCATGACCGGCCGCCCCGCCATGGCCGTCGCCGGGATCGTGCTGATAACGGCCTTTTTGATGCCCTTCATCGCGATCAACTAGCGTTTGACCACATTCGGTGACGGGCAGGTCGCCGAACATGACGTTCACCGTCGCCTCCGAGGTCGGGCACCTCCACCACGTGCTGCTGCACGCCCCCGACCTGGCGCTGAAGCGGCTCACCCCCAGCAACATGGCGGACCTCCTCTTCGACGACGTGCTGTGGGTCGCCAGGGCCGTCGAGGAGCACGAGGAGTTCCAGAAGGTCCTGCGTGACCGGGGCGTCCGGGTCACCCTGCTGCACGACCTGCTCCGCGAGACCGCCGAGATCCCCGAGGCCCGCAAGCACATCCTCGACGGCGGCGTCGACGACCGGTTCATCGGCCCGATGGCCGCCGACGCGATCCGCAACACCCTCGACTCCCTCGACGCCGCGACCCTCGCCTCCCACCTCACCGGCGGGCTGACCAAGCGCGAGACGCTGGAGCTCGGCTGCGACCCCAAGTCGCTGGTCTTCCACTCGCTCGACCCCGACGACTTCGTGCTGCCGCCGCTGCCCAACCACCTCTACACGCGCGACACGTCGTGCTGGATCTACGACGGCGTCTCGGTCAACGCAATGCGCAAGCGGGCCCGGCGCCGCGAGACGGTCAACATGGAGGCCGTCTACCGCTTCCACCCGATGTTCGCCGGGGAGCGGTTCGGGGTCTGGTATCCCGGCACGTCGATGGCCCCGGCCACCGTCGAGGGCGGCGACGTCCTGGTGATCGGGCGGGGGGCGGTGCTGGTCGGGATGAGCGAGCGCACCCAGCCGCAGGCCGTCGAGATGCTCGCCAAGAACCTGTTCGCGGCCGGTTCGGCCACGGTGATCGTGGCGCTGCGGCTGCCGCAGGCGCGCGCGTTCATGCACCTCGACACGGTGATGACCAACGTCGACGTCGGGGTGTTCACCAAGTACGCGGGGCTGGGCATGCTGCCGTCGTACACGATCGAGCCCGGGGACACCGACAAGGAGCTGAAGGTCACCGACCACGCGCCCGAGGACATGCACCGCGCGATCGCCCGCGCCCTCGGCCTCGACGACATCCGGGTGCTGACCCCGACCCAGGACGTGCACGCCGCCGAGCGCGAGCAGTGGGACGACGGCTGCAACGTGCTGGCCGTCGAACCCGGCGTCGTCGTCGGCTACGAGCGCAACACCACGACCAACAACTTCCTGCGGGCCAACGGGGTCGAGGTCATCACGATCCGGGGCAGCGAACTGGGCCGGGGACGCGGCGGCCCGCGCTGCATGAGCTGCCCCCTGGAGCGGGACGGGATCTGATGAAGATCCTGAACGGATACGCGCCCGATCTGCGGGGCCGCGACGCGCTGGCGCTGTCCGGCGTCATCGCGACGGCCCTGAGCGCCCACGTGACCGTCGCGAACGTGCGCCCGGCGACCTGGGAGACGCCGGGCCACGGCCGGGTCGACGCCGAGTGGAAGGCTTATCTGCGCGACCGGCAGGCCGCCGCGCTGGCCGCCGCCGCGAAGGCCGGCGAGGAGGCGGGCCTGCGCGACGTCGCACCCGCCACCACCGTCCACCGCAGCGCCGGGCTGGGCCTGATCCGCCTGGCCGCCCAGGAGGAGTCGGACCTCATCGTCATCGGCTCCGGCCCGCACGGCCCTCGCGACCGCATCGCCGTCGGCGGCACCGCCGACGAACTGCTGCACCTGTCGCGCACCCCGGTGGGCATCGCGCCGCGCGGCTACGCGGTCGACCCGCCCGAGACGCTGACCCGCCTCACCTTCGCCTACCTCAAGTCGCCCACCTGCGACGACGGGCTCCTGCTGGCCATCAGGGCGGCGGGGAAACTCCAGCTCCCGCTGCGCCTGATCACCGTCCTGCTGAAGGAGCACGGCACCCCGCCGGTCGAGGAGGGCATCCTCGAAGAGGTCCGCGAGCAGTGTGAACGCGATCTGCGCGCCGCCGTCCAGGGCCCGCGCCGGACCGCGGCCCTCCGCTGTGGCGTCAGCACCGAGGTGGTGGCCGGCCCCGACGCGACCAGGGCCCTGGCCGAGACGACGTGGCTGCCGGGCGAGCTCCTGATCTGCGGGTCGTCGTCGGCCGGGCCACTGCGGCGGGTCTTCGTCGGCGACATGTCCCTGAAGATCGTCCGGGCCGCCCCCTGCCCGGTGGTCCTCCTGACCCGCTCGTCGACCCGCTAGGCCGGCTGGCGGAGCGGCGCCAGGGCGCGGCTCCAGGCGACGACCTCGTCGAGCATGGTGGTGAGGGTGGCCACCTGGTAGTCGCTCGGCGCGATCTTGGTGAACTCCAGGAAGTCGGTGAACAGCGACAGCGCCACGTTGGTGCGCACGTCGGCCATCTTGAGCTCGCCGCCGATCAGCCGCAGGTGCTCGGCCGCCCGCGCGCCGCCGACGCCGCCGTACGACACCACGCCGAAGGCCTTGTTGTTCCACTCGGCGAACAAATAGTCGATCGCGTTCTTGAGCACGCCCGACGTCGAGTGGTTGTACTCGGGCGTCACCATGACGAAGCCGTCGTAGGAGGCGATCTTGGCCGCCCACTCCTTGGTGTGGGTGTTCTGGTACTGCCCCATCGCCGGGGACATGGGCTCGTCGAAGTGCGGGAGCGGGTAGTCGAGCAGGTCGACGAGCTCGAAGGTGGCGTCGGTGCGCTGCGAGGCGTGCTCCAACACCCACCGGGCGACCTGCTCGCCGTTGCGGCCGGGACGGGTGCTGCCGAGGATGATGCCGATGCGCGTCATGGAAGGGGTCCTCTCACCTGCTTGGTAACCAATGAGTACTGAGTACACGTCGGTAACCGGTAACTTCAACTGAACCCAGTCACATGAAGGGGACCGACTCACCCGAGGTCGTCGAGCTCCCCGGCGGCCTCGTCGAAGGCCCTGCGGTTGGCGACGATCGTGTCCTGGTTGTCGGCGGCCCATCGGGCCAGGCCGAGAACCGGCTCGGTGAGGGTGTGGCCGAACGCGGTGACCTCGTATTCGACGCGCGGCGGGATCTCGGGGTAGATCGTGCGCTTCACGATGCCGTCGCGTTCGAGGTTACGCAGGGTGAGGGTGAGCATGCGGCGCGAGATGCCGGGAGTCGTGCGCAGCAGCTCGGTGAACCGCATAGAGCCGGTGTCGAGCAGCCCGATGAGGATCAGGCTCCACTTGTCGCCGACCCGGTCGAGCACGGATCGGAACACCTCGGGGTCGTGTTCGAGGCACATGCGGCCCATCGAACGCATCACCCGATCGGCATCGGCCTGATGGGACACGGCAGCCACCCCTCTTCGGTTACCAAAGATTACCGTCGAGGGGCGGCGCCGCTAACCCGCCATGGGCAGGGTCTCCTGGGTGGTCACGCCGAGGGTGGACTCGATGATGGTGACGAAGGCGGTCGCCTCGACGATGAGCTCTTCGGCGTCGTGGGCGCTCACCAGGTGGACCAGCCCGGCCTCGGCCGCGGCGCGCTTCTTGGCGCTGACGGCGAAGTAGGCGGCCCACTGGGACAGTTCGGGCTGGACTTCGGGAAGGAGCTCCCACGCGCTGCGCAGGCGGCGGCGCCGACCGTCGATCGGCTGGGGGCGGGCGGCGAGGATGGCCGCGGCCGAACGGAGAGCGGCCATGTGGGCGTGGATGTAGCGGTCGGCCGGGTTGCCCGCCAGTGCCGCGGCGGCGAGGCAGGCGCGTGCGTCGGTGAGATGCGCGAGGACGGTCCGCGACACCTTGGGGCCGCTGGAGGGCCCGGTCGGGGCGGCCCCGTGGCCGTTCTGCTGCGGTCCGGTCATGGTGGTTCGGCCTCCTAAACGAGTGGCCACCGGCGGTCTCGTCGCCGGTCAGGGTCAACAGTCGCAGACCCCACCGACATTTCCGCCGGATCGGTCGGCCGGACGAGGAGCTTCCCCTCTCCCCGTCCGGCCCGAAGCTGTGGGGCCGCGGCACCCGCCCTTCCGCCGATGGCAGACGCCCGGACCCACGTGGTGAGAGCGAGCCGCGAGTCCCGCTCCCACCTCATCGAACATAGATTCGACCCAGGCGAAAGTCAAGAATGTTCGAAAACTCGTTCGATCACGGGTGCGGACATGAAAAACGGGCCCCGCCGGAGCGGGGCCCGTTTCGTCGAGCGGGGTCAGCGCTGGAACTTGCCGCGCACGATGACCGGCACGCCCTTGCCCAGCAGGCCGGGGAGCACCTCCGCCACGTGCATTGGCAGCCGCACGCAGCCGTGCGACGCCGGGTAGAGCGGGACCGACAGCGCGCCGTGGAAGGCGATGCCGCCGTTGAAGAAGATGGGGTTGTAGAGCTCGCCCAGGTAGGACTTGTGCCAGCCGTCGCGCCGCCAGGTCGTCTTGAACGTCCCGGTGGGGGTGCGCGCGTCACCCGTGAACTTCTGGCGGGTGCCGTTCCACGTCGCGTATTCGACGTAGGGGATGCCGCTGCCCGACGAGATGTGCGAGATGAGCTTGATCTGGCCCTTCACGTACAGGACCAGGATCTGGGTCGACAGGTTGACCTCGGCCCGGGTCGGCTTGCCGGTCGGCACCAGGACCTTGGGCAGCTTCGGGTTCTCCAGGGCCCGCCAGGTCTTGGCGACGATGGTGCTGGTCGGCGTGATGCCGTTGACCTTCTGGAAGGCCCAGACGGCCGTCTGCGTGGCGCCGCCATACTGGCCGTCGATCTTGCCGGGCATGTAGCCCAGCGCCTTCAGGCGGGTCTGCAGCGCCTTGACGACGCTGCCCTTCTGCCCGAACTTCAGTGTCTTGCCCGGTGCGACCCAGTCGGCCGCCGTCTGTGTTGCCTGTGTCTGCGTTACCGCCACCGGTGCCGCCATGGCCGGTGGCGAGATCGCCAGCACGGCCCCCGCCGTGACCATCGCGGCGGCGACAGCCAGAGACTGCCGAACCCCCATTGCTACCAACCCCTCCAAAGTGCACAAAGCTCGGGTCAAAGGACCATAACCCAACGACTGATAGGTCCATATGCAGGGCATGGTGTCGTTATCAACACGCCATGTCCCATCCGATCTGTTTAGAGTTGGCGCGTGCCAGAAAAGTTGCCGCCGAGCGCCGTCCACATCGCCGGAATCCTCCGGGAGCATGGGGCGACCGGTGAGATCGTCCTGTTCGAGGAGGCGACGCCGACCGCCGCGACGGCCGCCGCCCAGCTCGGGTGCGAGGTCGGCGCGATCGCCAACAGCCTCGTCTTCGACGCCGACGGCGCCCCTCTGCTGGTGCTCACCAGCGGCGCCCACCGGGTCGACACCACGCTGGTCGCCTCGCTGGTCGGGGCTTCGAAGGTGCGGCGAGCGACGCCCGAATTCGTCCGTGAGCACACCGGGCACCCCATCGGCGGCGTGGCCCCGATCGGGCATCCGGCGCCGGTGCGCACCCTCGTCGACACGTGGCTCGGCAAGCATCCGGTCGTCTGGGCGGCGGCCGGTCATCCCCACACGGTCTTCCCGACGACGTTCGACGAGCTCGTCGCGCTGACCGGGGGTACACCCGCCGACGTGGCCTGATCGGCTAGGGTGCGGAGGATGATCGAGATGCGCCGGGTGGGGCCTGAGAGCTTCGCCTCGGAACTGCGCACGGTCCTGGGCATCTACACGGCCGCCATGCGCCCGCCGCCCGACCAGCTGTCGGGTCGGCTGGCCATAATGCGCAACCACACGACATATCCGGCGTTCACCGGCGTGCTGGCCACCACCGAGACCGGCGAGATCGGCGGCTTCGCCTACGGCTTCCACGGCGCCCACGGCCAGTGGTGGCACGACGTCGTCAAGCGCTCCCTGTTCGAGCGCGCCGGCCCGCTGGTCGCCGACGACTGGTTCGGCGACGCCCTGGAGCTGGCCGAGATCCACGTCCACCCCGACCACCAGAGCAAGGGCGTCGGCCGCCGCATGATCCACGCGATGTGCGAAGACCGCCCCGAACGCACCGCCGTCCTGTCCACCCACGACGCGCCCACCGCGGCCCGCCACCTCTACGCGAGCCTCGGCTTCTACGACCTCATGACCGCCTTCGCCTTCCCGGGCGGCTCTGAGCTCTACGCGATCGCGGGCGCCCGCCTCCCGCTCATCCGCTAAAAGCTCATTTTTCCGTTACGGCTCACGCCTGGCCGGCCCCGCCCACCGCCCCCGCTCCACACCGTTTCCGGCGCCAACCACCCGCTCCCGGCCCGCCCCGCAACGACGCCGGTCCGGCCGAAAACAGGCCCAGGGCAACCCCCCGACACCCGATGAAGGCGACCCTGCACCCCGGGCATCAACAGTCGCCGGAGCCCCGGGATTCAGTCGCCCGAGACCCGGCGGATTCGCAGTTCCACCAGCACCGAGCGGCCGCCATTCGGTCGCCCGAGACCCGGCGGGTTCGCCGCACCAGCACCGAGCCTTCGCCTTTCAGCCGCCCGAGACCCGGCGGATTCGCCGTTCCACCAGCACCGAGCCTTCGCCATTCAGCCGCCCGAGGCGCCCGGTTGGTTCGTCATTCCACCAGCACCGAGTGGTCGCCAGCATCAGCCCTTCGCCGACACCCCAGGTTCCAGCAGTCGCCGGAGCCCGGGATTCAGCAATGGCCGACATCGTAGGGATCAGTCGTCGCTGACGTCGCGACCATTAGCAGTCGCCGGAAATACAGGCATCAGTCGTCGGTGACATCGCGGGCATCAGCGGTCGGCGGCGCCTCAGGCTTCAGCGTTCATGGAGGGCAAGATCACCCTGACCGGCCGAATCAGCGCCTGGCAGGTGTGGCCAGGCGCCGATCAACGGGCTTCTCTCAGGCCAGCGGGACCGCCGGCATCAAGGCCTGGTAGACCTCGCGGGTCGCGTTCGAGCGGTTGAAGGTGATGAAGTGGATGCCCGGTGCGCCCTCGTCGAGGAGCTTGCGGCACAGTTCGATGCCGTGTTCGATGCCGATGCGGTAGACCGCGTCGGGGTCGTCTTTGAACTTCTCGAAGCGCGCCGCGACCTTCGGCGGGAACGGCGCCCCGGACAGCTGCTCGGAGCGGGCGATCGTGCCGAACTTGGTGACCGGCATGATGCCGGGGATGATCGGGGTGCCGCAGCCCGCCGCCGCGACCCGGTCGCGCAGGCGCAGGTAGTCGTCGGCCTCGAAGAACATCTGGGTGATCGCGTAGTCGGCGCCCGAGCGGCACTTGCGTACGAAGAACTCGACGTCGGACTCGATCGAGGGCGACCGCGGGTGCTTGTAGGGGAAGGCCGCCACCCCGACGCAGAACTCGCCCGACTGGCGGATCAGCCGGACCAGGTCTTCGGCGTAGTGCACGCCCTCGGGGTGGGCGATCCACTCGCCCATCGGGTCGCCGGGCGGGTCGCCCCGGACGGCCAGGATGTTGCGCACACCCGCGTCGGCGAAGCGGCCGATGAGGTGGCGCAGTTCGCGGATCGAGTGGTTGACGGCGGTGAAGTGGGCGACCGGCGTCAGCGTGGTGCTGTGGGCGATGCGCTCGACGATCTCGACGGTGCGGTCGCGGGTGGACCCTCCGGCGCCGTAGGTGACCGAGACGAACGTCGGCTTCAGCGACTCCAGTTCCCGGATCACCCGCCAGAGCTGAACCTCCGCCTCAGGAGTGCGCGGCGGGCCGAACTCGAACGAGAACGACCGTTCGCCTGCCGCGAGCAACTCCTTCACGGTGGCGACGCGGTCGGGAAAGCGTGAGGGGAGACCCAGAGCCATGCGGCCAAGGCTACTAGTCCCGCGGGAAAGAGGCGGGAACGCCTTCGCATGAAGATCGAATTCAACCTCACCTATAACAACCACCCCGGCAGATGAACGAATCGATCACCTCCAGATACCCTCATTACATGACAAATGCCACCGCGCCTTTGGACTTCATCCGCCCCGAGGTGGATCGGGCCCTCAAGCGCTTCATCGACCGCCACCGGATGGCGTTCGACGACCCCGATCTGGCCGTTGTGCTGGGCGCGGTGCAGGACTTCCTCACGGGTGGCAAACGCCTGCGCCCGGCCTTCTGCTACTGGGGCTGGCGCGCCGCCGGGGGCGCCGACGACCCGGGGGTGATCTCGGCCGCGGCGGCCCTGGAGCTGCTCCAGGCGAGCGCGCTCGTCCACGACGACGTCATGGACTCCAGCGACCTGCGGCGCGGCATGCCCTCGGCGCACCGGCGCTTCGAGAAGCTGCACGTCGACTCCGGGTGGCACGGGTCGGCGGTCCAGTTCGGCGAGGGCGCGGCGATCCTGGTCGGCAACCTGCTCCTCATCTGGGCGGGCGAGCTGTGGCGGACCTCCGGCGTGCCCGCCGAGGGCGTCGAGGCCGCGCAGCCGGTCTTCGACCACATGCTGACCGAGCTGATGAACGGCCAGTACCTCGACCTGCTCGCCCAGGCCCACGGCGAGAACTCCTTCGAGAGCGCCCGGCGGGTGGCCCTGTTCAAGAGCGGCAAGTACTCCGTCGAACATCCGCTGCGCCTCGGCATGACCCTGGCGGCCCGGTCACGTGAAGACTGGATCGACCAGGTCTGCGCGGGCTACGGCCAGAACGTCGGCATCGCCTTCCAGCTGCGCGACGACGTCCTCGGCGTCTTCGGCGACCCCGCCGAGACCGGCAAGCCCGCCGGAGACGACCTGCGCGAGGGCAAGCGCACGATGCTCATCGCCCGCACCCTGGAGCTCGCGTCCGCCTCCCAGGCCCAGACCGTGCGCACCCTCGTCGGCGACCCGAAACTCGACTCCGAGGGCGTGGAAACGCTGCGAGGCGTCATCGTCGACACGGGCGCCCTCGCCTCGGCCGAGGACCTCATCACCACGTACGTAAAGGAGGCCCTGTCGGTCCTCGACGCGGCCCCCATCACGGCCGACGCCCGAGAAGCCCTCAAAGCCCTCGCCATCGCGGCGACGACCCGGCGCAACTAGACGAGTCCGGAAATATCCGGCCCATCGGGCCGGATACAGCGGCGACCGCGCACCCCTCGATACCGCGATACATCCGGCGCAACAGGCCGGGTCACCTCCGACCGCGGACGGCTCAATCTCGCGACATATCCCGCCCAGCAGGCCGGATCCCAGACGACGACGCCAACATGAAAGAACGCGCTGCCGCGCACACCTCGATACCGCGACACATCCCGCCCAGCGGGCCGGATCCCAGACGACGACGCCAGCGTGAAAGAAGGCGTTGCCGCGCACAACGCGATACCGCGTCCCGCAACGGCCGTCGCGGTCGCGGGAAGCCGGTTCAGGCCGTCTTGAGGCGGTTGCTCAGCTCTTGGGCCGCCGCCTTCGGGTCTTCGGCCTCGGTGATGGCGCGTACGACGACCACGCGGGTCGCGCCCTGGGCGAGGACCTCGTCGAGGTTGCCCAGGTCGATGCCGCCGATGGCGAACCAGGGCCGCGCGGCACCCAGGCCCGAGGCGTGGGCCAGCAGTGGGAGGCCCGGTGCGGGCCGGCCTGGCTTCGTGGGTGTCGGCCAGGTCGGGCCGCAGCAGTAATAGTCCACGCCCGGTTCCGACGCTGCCACGGTGGCCTCGTCGAAGGCGTGGGTCGAACGGCCGATCACGATCTCCTCGCCCAGGAGGGCGCGGGCGATCGGTACGGGTAGGTCGTCTTGACCCAGGTGAAGCACGTCGGGACCGAACCCGGCGGCCGTGGCCGCGTAGGCGATGTCCGCCCGGTCGTTGACCGACAGAAGGGCTCCGTGCCGGTCGCAGGCCGCGCGGAAGACCTCGAGGAGGGCGAGTTCCTCCCGCGCCTCCAGGCCCTTCTCACGGAGCTGGACGATGTCCACCCCGCCGGAGAGCGCGGCGTCGAGGAATTCGACCAGGTCGCCACGCTCTCGGCGGCCATCGGTGCACAGGTACAGGCGGGAGTTGGCGAGTCTGCGCCGGGAGGGATCGGTCACCCGCCCCACGATGCCATGGGGCCGTTAGAACCCGAGTGCCTGGGCCCGCCGCTTCACCTCGGTGTGGCGCCCGGCCTTGATGGCGTCGATCGGGGCGCCGGGCAGCGACTCGTCGGGAGTGAAAAGCCATCTGATGGACTCGAGTTCGCTGAAGCCCGCGTCGGCGAGCACGGTCAGCGTTCCCGGGAGACCCTTGATGACGTCGCCTCCGGCGATGAACACCGCCGGGATCTGCGGCTCCCCGCCGCCCCTGCGGGCGCCGACGAGCTTCTTGTCTTTGATGAGCTGCTTCGCCCTGCCGATGCTGAGCTGGAGCTTCTTCGCTACGTCCGAGAGAGGGAGCCACTCCCCCACGAGCTGGTCGGTGTCTCGGTCGATCTGCGCAACTGTAAGCGTCACGAATCCACCATTACCACACGGCCGCCTCCACGAAACACCCAGTTTACGCCACGGTGCAGTCTCGAAGGGTAACGCTTGGGTCGGCGAGGCGGGTGGCGTCGAGCCTTTGCCGTCCTTCGACGAGACGTCTGCCTTGCACCAGATCGCGTGGTCTGTCGACCGTGAGGATGGCGACCAGGCGGTGGTCGGCGGTCAGCCAGCAGGCCGCCCACTTGGCGTCGGTCTCGGGGTCGCCGCGCAGGACCAGGTTGGCGCCGTGGTGGTGACCGGCGTACTGGACCATGCGGCCGAACTGCTCGGACCAGAAATAGGGCACCGGGTCGTAGATCGCGTTCTCGCCCATCAAGGTCGCCGCGGCGGTGTCGGGCGCGCCTAGGGCGGTGTCCCAGTGTTCGACGCGCATGCGGCGGCCGAAGCGGCGGCTGTACCAGTTGGCGCAGTCGCCCACGGCGACCACGTTGGGCGAGAAGCTGCGCAGGTGCTCATCGACCAGCACGCCGTTGTCGAGTTCGACGTCGGAGCCGTCGAGCCAGGCGACGTTGGGGCGTACCCCGACCCCGGTGACGACCACGTCGGCCGGGATCCTGTCGCCGTTCATCAGGGTGAGGCCGTCGGGGTCGACGGTGCCCACGGTGGCGTCGAGCAGCAGGTCGATGCCCGCCTCGGCGTACCAGGGGATCATGTACCTGCCGATGGGCAGGGCGGTGGAGACGGGGGCGTCGCCCGCCTCGACGACGGTCACGCGGCAGCCCGCCCGCGCGGCGGCGGTGGCGACCTCGGCGCCGATCCAGCCCGCGCCGATGACGGCGACGCGGGCGCCCTCGACCAGGCTGGCCCGCAGCGCGAGGGCGTCGTCAATGGTGCGCAGGACATGCTGGTGGCCCTCTCCGCGCAGGCGGATCGGGGTGGCGCCGGTGGCGACGACCAGGCCGTCGAAGGAGAGCTCGCCGTCGGTCGTGGACAGGACGCCGTCGCGCAGGCCCTTGGCCGCGGTGCCGAGCATGAGGCGGACGTTCAGCGCCTCGAGATCGGAGTCGACGACCGTGGAGTCGGCGTCGCCGAGGAGGACCGCCTTCGACAGGGGCGGGCGGTCATAGGGACGATGAGGCTCCTCGCCGACCAAAGTGATGCGCCCTGGGTATCCGTGGGCCCTTAACGCCTCGACACTCCGGACGCCGGCCAGGCCGGCCCCCACCACCACGACGTGATCCACGAGTAGACCCTAGATTGCCGACGGGCCCACCCGCCAATGGAGATTCGGTAACGAATTGAGTAAGTAGCTCGCACATCAGAGCGATTCCGTGTTGTGCGCATCAGATCAATTCGCATTACTCTGGGACAAAGACGCGCGGGAGTCCGGCTGACCGGGCTGAGAGGGGAACTCCACAGGTTCCCGACCGCTATCGAACCTGATCCGGATCATGCCGGCGAAGGGAGCGCGATGAACGCTTCAGATGTATTCGTGATCGGCGGCGGTATCGCCGGTCTGTCGATCGCGTGGCGGGCCGCCTCGCGGGGCCTGACCGTCACGCTGGCCGACCCCGACCCGGGTTCGCGGGCGACGCGCGCCTCGGCGGGCATGCTGGCGCCGGTCAGCGAGGTCACCTACACCGAGGAACCATTGCTGCGCCTCGGCCTCGCCTCGCTGGAGCGGTGGCCCGAGTTCGCGGGCGAGCTCGAACAGGCCAGCGGGGTCCCGGTCGATCTCCGTTCCGACGGCACGGTCGAGGTCGCCTACGACGCCGACGACCTGGCCCAGCTCGACGAACTGGCCGCCTTCGAGGAGAAGCTCGGGCTGCGGGTGGAGCGGCTGACCGGGCGCCAGTGCCGCCAGGCCGAGCCGATGCTCTCGCCCAACGTCCGGGGCGGGCTGCTGGCCCGCGACGACCTGTGGGTCAACCCCCGCAGGGTCACCCAGGCCCTCCAGAAGGCCTTCCAGAACGCGGGCGGGAAGATCGTCAAAGAGCACGTCACCTCTCTCGACGGGATACCGGGCCAGATCGTGGTCGCCGCCGGTGCCTGGACGCCGAGCCTGCTCCCCGGGCTGCCGGTCCGGCCGGTGAAGGGGCAGATCCTGCGGCTGCGCGGCCCGCGCGGCCTCCTCCAGAAGTGTGTACGCGGCAAGGTGCGCGGCTCCGACGTCTACCTGGTCCCCCGCGACGACGGCGAGATCGTGGTCGGCGCGACGATGGAGGAGCTCGGGTTCGACACCCGGGTGACCGCGGGCGGCGTCTACGAACTGCTGCGCGACGCGCGCGAACTCGTCCCGGGGATCACCGAGCTCGACCTGGCCGAGACCTTCGCGGGGCTGCGGCCCGGCACCCCCGACAACCTCCCCTACGTCGGCAGGCACGGCGGCGTGTGGGTGGCGGCCGGTCACCACCGCGCGGGCGTGCTGCTCGCGCCGCTGACGGCCGACGCCGTCGTCGCCGGTCTCCACGGCGACCCCAACCCGATGCCCGAGTGCGACCCGGCGAGGATCTGAATGCGCATCACGATCAACGGCGACCCCTGCGACCTCGACGACGGGGCGACGGTGACGAAGGCCGTGCACACACTGACCTCGCAGGCCGCGGGGATCGCGGTGGCGGTCAACGACGAGGTGGTCAGCCGGGGCGCGTGGGACGCGACCCCGCTGGCCGAGGGCGACCGGGTCGAGGTTCTGACCGCGGTCCAGGGAGGCTGAGGCACCGATGGACGATCCCCTGCTGATCGGCGGCGAGGAGTTCGGCTCGCGGCTCATCATGGGCACCGGCGGCGCTCCGTCGCTGGAAGTGCTCGACCGGGCGCTGGCGGCCTCGGGCACCGAACTGACCACGGTCGCGATGCGCCGGCTCGACCCGGCGAGCCGCGGTTCGGTGCTGGACGTGCTGCGCGAACGCGCCATCAAAGTGCTGCCGAACACCGCCGGCTGTTTCACCGCGGGTGAGGCGGTGCTGACCGCGCGACTCGCCCGGGAGGCGCTCAATACCGATTGGGTCAAGCTCGAAGTCATCGCCGACGAGAGAACCCTGCTGCCCGATCCGATCGAGACGTTCGACGCGGCCGAACGCCTGGTCGCCGACGGTTTCGTCGTGCTTCCGTACATCGGGGACGACCCGATCCTGGCCCGGCGGCTGGAACAGGTGGGATGCGCGGCGGTCATGCCCCTGGGCTCCCCGATCGGATCCGGACTGGGCATCCGAAACCCCCACAACATCGAGCTCATCGTGGAATCCGCTCAGGTGCCGGTGATCCTGGACGCCGGGATCGGCACCGCGAGCGACGCCGCGCTGGCCATGGAACTGGGCTGCTCGGCGGTGCTGCTGGCCACCGCGGTGACCAGGGCGCGGAAGCCCGATCTGATGGCGGCGGCGATGCGCGGCGCGGTCGAGGCGGGGCGCCGGGCGTTTCTGGCGGGCCGAATTCCCCGGCGGCGATATGCTGAGGCGTCCTCGCCGGGGCGACCGTTCCAAGACGGGTAAACCTTCCTGTTTCGGTCTCGGTTTGGGATTCCTGCACTCAGCACGTGGCAAATCACCCGTAAACTCGAGGCCGTGGACACGACGCTTTCCGATCCGCTCGTCGGGCATGTGCTCGACGGTCGCTACCGCGTCGAGTCCCGGATCGCCCGGGGCGGCATGGCGTCCGTCTATTTGGCTCTGGACGTCCGGCTCGACCGCATGGTCGCGATCAAGGTGATGCACCGGTCGCTGGCAGAGGACCCCGAGTTCGTGCGGCGGTTCATCGGCGAGGCCAAGTCCGTCGCCTCGCTCTCCCACCCCAACATCGTGCACGTCTTCGACCAGGGCACCGACGGCGACCACGTCTACCTCTCGATGGAGTACTTCCCCGGCAAGACGCTGCGGGCCGTGCTCGACGAGCGGGGGCCGCTGGCGCCACGTGAGGCCCTGGAGATCATGATCCCGGTGCTGGCGGCGCTCGGGAGCGCCCACCAGGCCGGGCTGATCCACCGCGACGTGAAGCCAGAGAACGTGCTGATGACCGAAGACGGCCGGGTCAAGGTCGTCGACTTCGGGCTCGTGCGCGCCATCGAGGGCGGCAACCAGACCCGCAGCGGCGTGATGATCGGCACGGTCGGCTACATGGCGCCCGAGCAGGTCACCTCCGGCCAGGCCGACGTCCGCAGCGACGTCTACGCCGCCGGGATCATGCTGTTCGAGCTGCTCACCGGGCGTCAGCCGTTCGGCGGCGAGAGCCCGGTGTCGGTGGCCTACCGGCACGTGCACGAATCGGTGCCCGCGCCTTCTTCGTTCTCCTACGACATCCCGCCGTCGCTCGACGGGCTCGTCGCCAGGGCCACGGCCAAAGAACCGGTCGACCGGCACCACGACGCCAACGCGATGCTGGTGGCGGCCGTCGAGGTGCACCGCACCCTCCCCGCCGCCACGACCGGGCGCCACTCGGTGCCCGCCCGGCAGCAGTCGGCCGAGCAGGCGTTCTTCTCCGGCTCCCACACGATGATCCAGCCGGCCATCGAGGTCCCGGCGACCCGGCCGCCGAGGTCCCCGGCCCGGCGCGGGTTCCGCATGAACTGGTTCATCGTCGGGCTGGTCGTGGTGATGGTGGGCGGCATCGCGTTCAGCGGGTGGTATTTCACGCTCGACCGCACCGCGATCGTGCCCGACCTGGTCAAGCGCAACATCGAGGCGGCCCGCCAACTCGCCGAGAGCAACGGCTTCACCATCAAGATGGGCGAGGGCCGCTTCGACCCCAAGGTGCCCAAGGACATGGTGCTGGAGACCAGCCCGGTCAAGGGCGTCGAGGCCGAACGCGGCACGGTCATCACGATCATCGCCTCGCGCGGCCCCGAGATGGTCGGCGTGCCGAAGACCGAGGGCATGACCGAGGCCGACGCCCGGGTGGCGATGTCCGAGGCGGGGCTCAACGTGTCCCGCATCCGCCGCACCCCGAGCGACACGATAGGGCGTGGCCTGGTCATCCGCACCGATCCCGTCGTCGGCAAGAAGGTCGAGAAGGGCTCCAACGTCATCCTGGCGATCAGCATGGGCCTGCTCCTGCCCGACGTGGTGAACCTGCCGCGCGACCAGGCCGAGGCGCTGATGCGGGAGAACGGCTTCGACCCGAGCTGCATCAACGAGGTCGTCGACGACCAGCAGGCCAGCCTCGTCATTGCCCAGGAGCCGGCCGCCGGCGCCGAGGTCGACAAGGGCGCCCGGGTCTGCCTGACCGTCTCGCGCGGCCCCGACACCGGCTTCAAGTGGCCCTGGGAGCAAGACCCGTCGGTGGCCGCCCCCGACTTCGTGAACGTCCCCGACGTGCGGTTCAAGAACGTCGAAGAGGGCAAGCGCGAGTTAGAGGCGGCCGGGTTCAAGGTCCAGGTGCACAAGCTGTTCTCGCGGGGCCGTCCCGGCGGCGACAAGGGCCAGGGGCAGCGGATCCGCGGCCAGCAGCCGTTCGGTCAGCAGCCGGCCGGCAGCACCATCCATCTGTGGTTCTAGCTCAGCAGGTTTCCCAGCAGGCGTAGCCGGGCCAGGCCCCCGTCAGGGTAGATGTCGCACCTGACGTGGGTCACCGGCCGGTCGCTGTCGAGCCGGAACCGGTGCTGGGCGTCGGGCTGGAGACGGGTCTTGCCGAGGAGACTGAACCAGTCACCATCGCCGTCACGGCCCGACAGCGACAGCCAGCCGGGCGCGTTGAAGACCAGGTGGCTGGTGTCGACCTCGGCGACGGTGATCGTGCCGCGCCCGGCGAGGCGCACCGTCAGCCAGTCGTTGCCGTCGTCGCGGCGGCGCGCGGTCTCCCAGCCTTCGGCCTGGTGGCGGGCCAGGCCGGGGGCGATCACGTTGTTGGGCGAGCTGTAGAACTCGTTGGAGCACTCGATCACGCGGGCGCCGTTGGCGAGCGCGGCCAGGTCGATGGTGAGGCCGTGCAGGAACGCCGGGTCGGGCACCACCTCGCCGTGCACCCGCAGCCGGGCCACTCCCCCGTCGGGGAAGATGTTGAGCCGCACGTGCGTGTAGCGGTTCGGGTCGTCGACGGTGAACTCGTGTTCGCGGTCGCCGCCGAGGGGGCTCTTGGGCAGGATCTCGGTCCAGCCGGTCAGTTCGTGGGCGTCGAGCGGCTCGTCGACGGCGCAGGCCTCGACCGAGGCGTAGGGCGGGTAGTTGCCCTTGAACCAGGCGGTGTCGATCACCAGGCCGTGGATGCGGCCGGGCAGGCCGAGCCGGACGACCGCCCAGTCGTGCCCGGTGGTGCGCCGCCGCCGGGTCTCCCAGCCGTCGTAGATCTGGCCCTTGGCGCCGAAGTCGTGGGTCTGGAACTGGGCGGGGTAGGGGCGGATGAGCGCCTGGCGTTCGGCGAACGCCTCGTCGTTGGCGGCGATCACGGAGCCGCCGAGGCCGCGAACGGCCAGGTCGGGAAGGTGGCGGAAGGTCATCGGGCACCTCTCGTCAGGAACCGGCCGCGGCCGGGGGCCGCACCGCGGAGCCAGGTCTGCTGGACGACACCGCGCAGCGACCGCCCCTGGTAGGCGGTCACGGGGTTCTTGTGGGCCAGGTCGCCGGCCTCGACGACGAAGCCCGCCTCGGGGTCGAAGGCCACCAGGTCGGCGTCCGCGCCGACCTCGATCCGGCCCTTGTACGACAGCCCGGCGAAGTCGGCGGGACCCCGGGCCATCCATCTGACGACGTCCTCCAGAGTGAACCCCCGGGAAGAGGCCTCGGTCCAGATGGCGGGCAGGCCGAGCTGCAACGACGAGATGCCGCCCCAGGCCACGGCGAAGTCGTCGGCGCTCTTCATGTCGGCCGGGCAGGGCGAGTGGTCGGAGACGATCCCCATCAGGGTGCCGTCGGCCAGGCCCGCCCACAGGGCGTCGCGGTTGGCCGCCTCGCGGATCGGCGGGCAGCACTTGAAGGCGGTGCCGGTGACCTCCTCCGCGCTGAGGGTCAGATAGTGGGGGCAGGTCTCGGCGGTGATCCGCACCCCCGCCGTCTGGGCCTCGCGGAGCACCGCGATCGCGTCACCGGCGGAGACGTGCACGATGTGGGCCCGCGCGCCGGTCTCCCTGGCCACCGCGATCACCGTCTCGATGGCCCTGACCTCGGCCTCCTGGGTGCGCGAGCCGAGGAACTCGGCGTAGGAGGGGCCGGTGGGCTCGGTGAGCGTCCAGGGGTCTTCGGCGTGGGCGATGAGCAGGCCGTCGAAGCGGGCCAGTTCGCGCAGGGCCAGGGTGAGGCCGTTGCCGTCGAGGGCGGGGAACTCGTCGACGCCCGAGGGCGACAGGAAGCACTTCACGCCGAACACCCCGGCGTCCCACAGCGGGCGCAGGTCGCCGAGGTTGCCGGGGATGGCGCCGCCCCAGAAGCCGACGTCGACGGCGATCTGGCCGTACGCGGCCTTCTTCTTGATCTCCAGGTTGGGCACGGTCGTGGTCGGCGGCAGCGAGTTGAGCGGCATGTCGACCACCGTCGTCACGCCCCCGGCCGCCGCCGCCCGGGTGGCGGTGGCGAAGCCCTCCCAGTGGGTGCGGCCGGGTTCGTTGATGTGGACGTGCGTGTCGACCAGGCCGGGCAGCAGCGCGACGTCACCGAGGTCCAGGCCTTCTTGGGTGGTGTACGGCACCAGCCCCGCGATCCGCCCGTCGACGACGTCGACCCCGAGTGGCCGTACCCCTTCGGGGGTCACCACCCGGCGTGACCGCACCAGAACCGTCATACGCGCTCCTTCACCACACTCGCCACGAGTCGCTCCAGAAGTGGCCCCGCCTCGGCCATGCACCGGGCGGGGTCGGGCTCGATGTCCGTCAGGGCGTACGCCGCCTCGATCCCGGCCTTGCGCAGGTCGTCGTCGGAGACGTCGCGCCGCCCGCAGACCGCCACGACGGGCACGCCGTGCCGCATGGCCGCGTTGGCGACCCCGACCGGCGCCTTGCCGCGCAGCGACTGCTCGTCGAGCGAGCCCTCGCCGGTGATGACGAGGCGGGCGCCCTCGACGTGGGTCTCGAAGTCGAGCAGGCCGAGCAGGTAGGCGATGCCGGGCCGGATCGACGCGTTCAGGAAGGCGAGCGCGGCGAAGCCGACGCCTCCGGCCGCCCCGGCTCCGGGCTGCCCGGCCACGCCCATCGCGCGGACGATCCCGTCGTGCTCGATGGCCCCGGTCAGCCCGTGGGTGTGGACGGCGACGGCGGCGAGACGGGCCAGGCCGGTCTCCAGCAGGGTCACCTGGTCGGGCGAGGCGCCCTTCTGCGGGGCGTAGACGGCGGCGGCGCCGTGCGGGCCCAGCAGGGGGTTGTCGACGTCGGAGGCGACCACGTATTCGGCGGCGCCCGCGTCGAAGCCGGACAGGTCGATCTTGGCCAGGTCCTTCAGCGAGCCCCCGCCCAGCGGCAGTTCCGCGCCCTCGGCGTCGAGGAAGCGGGCGCCCAGGGCGCGGGCCAGGCCGGTGCCGCCGTCGGTGCAGGCGCTGCCGCCGAGACCCAAGACGATCTTGGTGGCGCCCTGTCGCAGGGCGTGGGAGATCAGTTCTCCGGTGCCGTAGCTGGAGGCGGTCAGGGGTTCCAGCCCGGCGGGCAGGCGGCGCAGCCCGGACGCCTCGGCCATCTCGATGACGGCGGTGTCGTCCTTGACGGCGTACGAGGCCCGGATCGGCTGTCCCGTCGGGCCGGTCACCTCGACCTCGACACGGGTGAAACCGCAGGCCGCGACGGCGTCCACGGTCCCGTCGCCGCCGTCGGCGACGGGGAGCAGCACCACGGGGACGTCGCCGAGCCCGGCGGCGACGTGGTGGGCGACCTCGGGGGCGGTCAGCGAGCCCTTGAACTTGTCGGGGGCGATGACGACGTGATCCTTCATGCCGTCATCATGACCGAAGGAGTCTGGCGTGCGCCCGCGCCCCCGCCGCCCCGGCCGCATCGCCGGAGACGGTCCGCAGATCGCCGTCTTCGACCACGGTCACGCCGTTGACGATGAGCCTGGCCAGCGGGGGTGTCTGACCGTAGCTCAGCGCCACCACGGGGTCGTCGGCGGCGGCATAGGGGCCGTCGATCCGCCACATCGCGAGGTCGGCGAGCTTGCCCGGTTCGAGGGTGCCGATCTCGTTCTCCCGGCCCAGGCAGCGGGCGCCGCCCAGCGTGGCCATCTCCAGGGCCTGGCGGGCGCTGACGGCCTGGGGGCCGTAGCGGGCGCGCTGCATCAGGAGGGCCTGGCGGATCTCTCCGGCGAGCGGGATGAACTCGGCCGAGCCGGGGCCGTCGACGCCGAGGCCGACGGTCGCGCCCGCGCGCAGCAGTTCGGTGACCCGGGCGATCCCGGCGCCCAGCCGGCCGTTGGAGGAGGGGCAGTGGGCGGTGCCGGTGCCCGTCTCGGCGAAGCGGGTGATGTCGGAGTCGGTGAGGTGGACGCTGTGCGCGATCCACACGTCGGGGCCGAGCCAGCCGAGCGATTCGAGGTACTCGACCGGGAGCATGCCGAACTGCTCCTTGCAGTGGTCGTCCTCGTCGAGGGTCTCGGCGCCGTGGGTGTGCAGGCGGACCTTCAGGTCGCGGGCGAGGGCGGCCGACTGGCGCATCAGGTCGCCGCTGACCGAGAAGGGTGAGCAGGGGGCGACGGCGACGCGGAGCATCGAGTCGAACAGCGGGTCGTGATACTTCCGGACCGCGCTCTCGGTCTCGGCGAGGATCTCGTCGAGCGTCTCGACCACCTCGTCCGGCGGGAGGCCGCCCTGGGAGCGGCCCCGGTCCATCGAGCCCCGGCAGGGGTGGAAGCGCAGGCCCACCTCGGCCGCCGCCTGGATCTCGGCGGCGAACAGGTCGCCGCGGCCCTTCGGGAAGACGTAGTGGTGGTCGGTCGTGGTGGTGCAGCCCGACAGGGCCAGCCAGGCCAGGCCTGCGGTGGCGGCGCCGTGCACGACCTCGGCGTCCATCCGCGCCCACACCGGGTAGCTGGCCACGAGCCACTCGAACAGCGTGCCGTCGGGGGCGAGGCCCTGGGAGGCCCACTGGTAGAGGTGGTGGTGGGTGTTGACCAGCCCGGGGGTGACCAGGTGGCCGCGCCCGTCGATCCGCTCGGCGTCGCCGGGGTAGGGGTCGGCGCCGACGTACACGATGCGGTTGCCCTGGATCGCCACGTGGCCGCCGGGGATCTCCGGACCGGCCACGGGGGCGATGTGGGCGTTCTCGATGACGATCACGAACCGGCCTTCCGGCGGGCGGCCAGGCGGACCGCGTCGAGGATCTTCTCGTAGCCCGTACAGCGGCAGAGGTTGCCCGCGAGGTGTTCGCGGATCTCCGCGTCGGCGGGCACCCCGTCGTGCTCCGCGAGGAGCGCGTGGGCCTGGACGATCAGACCCGGCGTACAGAAACCGCACTGGACGGCGCCGCACTCGACGAACGCCGCCTGCACCGGATCGAGGTCGCCCTCCTCGGAGGCGAGCCCCTCGACGGTGAGGACCTCGCGGCCCTCGGCCTGACCGGCCGCGACGAGACAGGAGCAGACCGGCACGCCGTCGAGATAGACCGTGCAGGAGCCGCATTCGCCCTGCTCACAGGCGTTCTTGGCGCCCGGCAGGCCGAGCCTCTCGCGCAGGACGTAGAGCAGGCTCTCGCCCGGCCAGACGTCGTCGGCGGTCATCGGCGCGCCGTTCACGGTGACGTTGACCCTCATGACCTTCCCCCGTTCAGGTGTTCGTTCCAGGCCCAGCCGAGCGTGCGGCGGGCCATCACGGCCAGGGCGTGGACGCGGTAGTCGCGGCTGCCCCGGACGTCGTCGATGGGCGAGGCGGCCGCGGCGACGAGTTCGCCGAACCGCTTGCTCACCTCGGGGTCCCCCGGCGACCAGTTCTCGGCCAGGAAGGCCTCCGCTTCGAGGGCTCGGCGCGGGGTGGGGGCGGCCGACCCGATCCCGGTGCCGACCTTGCGCGCCTCGACGTCGAGCGCGAGGCCGAACGAGCAGACCGCGATGACCATCGCGTTCCTGGTGCCGATCTTGGAGAAGTACTGCGGGCCCTTCCTGACCGGCACGTGGATCGCCCGGATCAGCTCGTCGGCGGCCAGGGCGTTGCGCTTCACGCCGGTGTAGAAGTCGCCGATCGGGATCATCCGGGTGCCGTGCACCGACTCGGCCTCGACGGTCGCGCCGGAGGCGAGCAGCGGCGGATGGCTGTCGCCCGCCGGGGAGGCGGCGCCGAGGTTGCCCGCGACGGTGCCCCGGTTGCGGATCTGCGGCGAGCCGACGGTCCGCGACGCCTGGGCCAGACCGGGCAGCCGGTCAACGAGCTCGGCGATGATCCTGGTGTACGTGACCCCGGCACCGATCCTGATATTTCCGGATTCGGCAGACCATTCGGTCAGCTCGGTGACCGGCGTGAGGTCGAGGAGCGCCTTCGGGCGGCCCTTGTCGAGATTGATCTCGACCATGACGTCGGTGCCGCCCTGGACCGGGGTCGCGTCGGGCCGGTCGGCCTTCATCCGGAGGGCCTCGGCCCAGGTGGTGGCGCGCAGGAAGTCCATCAGTCCCACGCCTTCCCGGCGCCGGGCGCGTCCTCGCGCAGTACGGCGCCCTCGATCAGCCCGTAGGGGCGGTCGGCGGCGAAGTAGACCTCGCCGTCGTTGTCGAGCCCGAACGGGTCGAGGTCGACGAGGAAGTGATGCTTGTTGGGCAGTTCGAGGCGGACCTCGCAGACGTCCGGGCGGTCGGTCAGCACGCGGGTGCCCATGGCGTAGAGGGTCTGCTGGAGCGACAGGCTGTAGGTGGTCGCGAAGGCGTCGAGCAGGGCCTGTCTGGCTTCGCCGTAAGCGGTGTCCCAGTCCTTTTCGAAAGCGGAGTGGCGCCAGCGGGCGGTCACGGCCGTCGCCAGCACCCGGTCGCGGGTCTCCGGCAGGGTCGTGTACTGGTCCTTGAGGTAGCCCCAGAACTCCGAGTTGGTCGTGTTGAGGACGACCAGGTCCTTCAGCCCCGAGACCACGGTGGCCCGCTCGCCGTCGTAGTGGACCAGGCAGGTACGCACCTCCTGGCCCTTGCGGGCGAACGACTGGCCGCCGAGGCGCTCCCACGCGTATTCGTCGATCTCGACCCGGGCGTGGTGGATCGTCGGCTGCGAGTCGACGAAGTGGCGGGCCAGCAGCAGGGCGAACTCCTCGATCGCGCCGACGCCGTACTTCTTGGCGAACGCGTAGGCGGTGTTCTTCTGCGTGTCGGTCGGCAGCACCGTCGCGTTGTCGCCCGTCAGGTGGACCGCGGTCATGTCACCCGACAGCGACGTGGAGACGTTGAGGTCCTTGATGTGGTGGGCGTCGCCGTGCCGGGTGACCCGCACGACCCGGGTCTCGGCTTTGCCGTAGCGGTTGGGGCCGAGCACGAACACTGTCTAACTCCCGCGATAGGTCGAGTAGCCGAACGGGCTCAGCAGCAGCGGCACGTGGTGGTGCTGCTCGGCGTCGGCGATGGCGAAGACGACCGTGACCTCGGGGAAGAACGCGTCGTCCCCCAGGTAGCCGCCGGTGTCGAAGATCAGCCGGTAGGTCGCCGCCTCCAGCTCGCCGGTCCATTCACGGCCGAGCGGCGTCCACTCCTTGATCCGGCCGTCCTTGTCGGTACGGCCCTCGGCGAGGGCGACGTAGCCGTGGGCGGCCCGCCGGGCCAGCCTCACACGGACGTCGGCGGCCGGACAGCCGCGCGCGGTGTCGAGCACATGGGTGGACAGGGTCACGCGGTCTCCTTCCACAACTTGGCCAGCCGCAGCCGGACGATCTTCCCGAGCTCGTCCCTGACGACCATCCGTTCCTTCTCCGGTACGTTGCCCAGACGATCCTCCAGAATCGCCAGCATCTCCCCGGCCGACTTCCCGGTCGCGTAGACCAGGTACACATGCCCGAACCGGTCTTCGTATGCCCGGTTGTTCTTCCGGAGACCTTCGAGGACGTCCTGCTCGGCCGCGGCGGTCCCCGACTGCTCGTTGCGCGACCAGGCCGACTCCCGGTCGGCGCCCTCCGAGCGGTCGCCGATCCGGGGGTGCGCGGCCAGCGCCTCCTCGACGTCGGCCCAGTTCAGCATGGCCAGCACCGAGTCGCTCCGGTCGAGAAGGGCGGTGAGATCGGAGTAGGGCCGCCCGGCCACGCCGTCGGCCCAGCGGGCGGACGCGCAGCACGCCAGCAGGCCGTCCCGGCTCAGTTCACGCATGGTGGCCAGTACACAACGGCGCCCCGGCCGAATCCAGCAGCGGGAGCTCCCAAAGCCCCGTCCATGAGCGGCCGATGGTTTGTACGTTGCCACAAACCGGCGAAACCCCCGGGTAACCTGAGGGCACTATGAGCACAGGAAACGCGATCGGCGGCCACGTCCTGGTGGCCGGCGGCCTGGCCACCGGCGGCCTCAAGTACGCCGCCGAGATCGGCGCCGAAATGGCCCAGGTCTTCGTCTCCAATCCGCGCGGCTGGGCCCTCAACGACGGCAACCCGGCCGAAGACGAGAAGATGCGGGAATCGGGCCTTCCGGTCTACGTCCACGCGCCCTACCTGATCAACTTCGGCTCGCCGACCGAGGCGACGCTGGAGAACTCGATCGCGTCGGTCCGCCACACCCTGCGGCGCGGCCGGGAGATCGGGGCGCTGGGCGTGGTCGTCCACACCGGCTCGGCGGTCAGCCAGCCCCGCGAGGCGGCCTTGCGGCAGCTCCACGACCATCTGCTGCCGCTGGTCGAGGAGATCCCCGACGACGGCCCCGACCTGCTGCTGGAGCCGATGGCCGGGCAGGGGCAGATGCTCTGCGCGACCGTCCAGGACCTCGGGCCCTACCTGTCGGCGCTCGAATGGCACCCGAAGATCGGCATCTGCCTCGACACGTGCCACGCCTACGCGGCCGGCCACGACCTGTCGACGGCCGACGGGGTGAAGGAGACCTTCGACGCCCTTCACGAGATCGCGCCCGGCCGGCTGAAGCTGATCCACGCCAACGACTCGAAAGACCTGCTCGGCCTGAAGAAGGACCGCCACGAGAACATCGGCGCGGGCCACATCGGAACGCTCGGCTTCACCGAGATCATGCGCCATCCGGCGATGGCCGGGGTGCCGCTGTGCATCGAGACGCCCGGCAAGGCCGACCAGCACCGCGAAGACATCGACCTGCTGAAGAAGCTGCGCGGCTGAGCCTCGCGAAATGGAGGCGGATCCGGCCGTCCCCCGAACGACCGGATCCGTGCCGCAACCTTATTTCCCAGGTCAGCGCCACACCGGCTGATCGCGACAGACGGCGTGTCAGGCGCGACGAGCGGTCAGCCGCTCCCTGACCTGCCGGGTGTGCCGCCGCGAGACGGGCAGCGTCTCGGTCCCCACCAGCAGCAACGCCCGCCCGTCGGCGAACCGCAGCTCGCTGACATGGCGGGCGTTCACGAGCGTGCTCCGGTGCGCCCGGATGAACCCGGCCCCGGCCCACCGCTGCTCCAGCGCCGCCATCGAGGTCCGCACGAGATAGCCGCCCTCGGCGGTCCGCAACCTCACGTAGTCGCCGTGCGCCTCGGCGTACCAGACGGCGCCGGGATCGATGAACCGGGTCCGCCCCCCGAGCTCCACCGGAATCGACTCCATGGCGGCCTTCCTCCGCAGATGATCGAGTTCGAGCTGGTCGGAGAGATGCCGAGCCGCTTTGCGCAGATCGCAGGCGTCTATCGGCCCGCCGGAACTATCGAGGGCACCATCGCGGGCCGCTTCGGATCGCGGAGTCGTCCCGTGCTCGACCACCACGGGACCCGGGAGCCCGAAACCGTCGGCGGCCCGTTCGCGTTGCGGGGTCGGCTCGTGAGCGGCCTGGATCCGGACCCCGCTCACAACGTGGTCGTATCTCGGAACCTGGCCGTGAGTGACCAGGGCGCCCACGACCATGCCCATGATCGTCAAGGGCACCGCGCGCGCCGAGGGTCTCCCCTGCATGGCCGCCACCGCCGCCTGCCAGCCCTCGGCGCGGCCCGCCAGGACCGTGCTCGTGGAGGTGATCGTCATCGGGGCGCCGACGGCCTTCTCCAGGTGGGGCAGGGCCGCGCGGGCGGCGTCGGGGGTGAGCCGGAAGGGCAGGTCGAAGCAGCACACCCGGGCGAGACTAGACCTCCGGGCGGGGCTACGGCGGGCCCTCGCCCGGGTCCTCCTGGTATGAGTAGCGCTGCTCCCGCCAGGGGTCGGCGATGTTGTGGTAGCCCCGGTCCTCCCAGAAGCCGCGCCGGTCTTCAGTCAGGTATTCGATGGCGCGCACCCATTTGACGCTCTTCCACGCGTACAGATGAGGGACCACGACGCGGACCGGGAAACCGCGCTCGGGGGTGAGCGGCTTGCCGTCGAGTTCGGTCGCGAAGACGGTCGAGTCGCGGTCGAAGTCGGACATCCGCACGTTGGCGCTGTAGCCGTACTCCGCCCAGATCATCACGTGGCGCACCCCGGGAGCGGGCGGCACGGCGGCCAGGAACGCCGCCGCCGGGACCCCCGACCACTCGGTCCCCATGATCGAGAACTTGGTCACGCAGTGGACGTCGGCCAGCACCGTCGCCCGGGGCAGGAGCTCGAACTCGTCCCAGCTCAGGAAGTGCTGCTCACCCGACGCGGTCGCGCCGAAGATCTGGAGCCGCCAGGTCGCCGGCCGGAACGCCGGAACCCTGCCGTAGTGCACCACGGGCCTGCCGCGCGGGACGTACTGACCCGGGGGCAGCCGGTTGTCCTCCTCGGTCGTCTCCGGCATCCGCCCATCCTGTCACCCCCGGCCAAGCCGCCCGCTCTCGGGTTCGCTCCCGGAACCGGCCGTTATGATCATGGCCGTGTGGACCTTGGCGATCCTGATCTCGGCGATCGCGTACACCACGGTGCTGCCGTTCGACACGGGCATCCACCTGTGCGTCTGGCGCGGCCCCGAACCCCAGGGACCCGCCGCCGACGTGCTCGCCGCCGTCTTCCCGATCCTGGCGCTGACCTTGCCGCTCCTGCTGATCTTCCTGGCCGCCCGCCCCCGGCCGTTGCGGGCGTGGATCGGTGCCGGGGCCGCGCTGGCGACCGCCGTCGCCTATGGGATCTCGTTCGAGGTCCTGTACGTCTACTGCGCATCGGGGTCGCAGGGGCCCGAAGTGGTGCTCCCGGCGTACGGGATCGTGGCCCTGCTCGTCGTCATGGGGGGCCGGAGATCGGGTCTGCGGGGATGAGGTATATTCCAGACATGCTTTGCGCTTTCTCGTTTTGGTATGGCGACGGACCCGTGTGGACCGCTCGCCATGAGGTTGTGCGCTAGCAGCCAAAGGCGAACGAAAAGCCCCGGGTCCCATCGAGGACCCGGGGCTTTTCGCATGTTAAGGAGAAGAAATGGTCATCGTCATGGCCCCCGAGGCCACCCAGGAAGACATCACCGCGCTCGTCGCGCTCGTCGCGACGGCGGGCGGTGAGGCGTTCGTGTCCCGTGGAGTGAACCGTACGATCATCGGGCTGATCGGCGACGTCGAGCAGTTCGCCAGCCTGAATCTCCGCGGGCAGCGCGGGGTGGCCGACGTCATGCGCGTGTCCACGCCGTTCAAGCTCGTGAGCCGCGACAACCATCCCGAGCGCTCGACGGTCAGAGTGGGCGGGGTGCCGATCGGGCCCGACACGGTCACGCTGATCGCGGGGCCGTGCGCGGTCGAGACGCCGCAGCAGACGCTTGAGGCCGCCCAGATGGCCAAGGCGGCGGGGGCCACGTTGCTGCGGGGCGGCGCCTTCAAGCCGCGCACCTCGCCGTACGCCTTCCAGGGGCTCGGCGAGCAGGGGCTGCGCATCCTGGCGGACGTCCGGGAGAAGACCGGCCTGCCGATCGTGACCGAGGTGGTGAACGCGCAGGACGTGCCGCTGGTGGCCGCCTACGCCGACATGCTGCAGGTCGGCACCCGCAACACGCAGAACTTCGCGCTGCTCCAGGCGGTCGGCGCGGCCGGGAAGCCGGTCATGCTCAAGCGCGGCATGAGCGGCACGATCGAAGAGTGGCTGATGTCGGCCGAGTACATCGCCCAGCGCGGCAACCTCGACATCGTGCTGTGCGAGCGGGGCATCCGCACCTTCGAGACGGCGACCAGGAACACCCTCGACGTGTCGGCGGTGCCGGTGGCGCAGCGGCTGTCGCACCTGCCGGTGATCATCGACCCGTCCCACTCGGGCGGGCGGCGTGACCTGGTGCTGCCGCTGACCCGGGCGGCCATCGCGGTCGGCTCCGACGGCGTGATCATCGACGTCCACCCGCACCCGGAGCAGGCGCTCTGCGACGGTCCGCAGGCCCTGGTCGACGGCGACCTCGAAGAGCTGGCGACGATCATGCGGGCCTTCCCGCCGCTGCTCGGACGCACCCTGGCCGGGGAGTCCGTGGCCGTGTAGCGTGCGCCCCCGTGGCGTTCTCGGGGGATCTATATAGAAACAAGAACTTCGTCCTTCTCCTCGGCGTGCAGACGCTGTCCGTGCTGGGCGACGCGTTCTCGACCGTGGCGGTGCCGCTGCTGGCGCTGCACGCGACCGGGTCCGTCGCCCAGATGGGCATCCTGACCGCCCTCGCCGGGGTCGCCTCGGTGGTGACCGGGACCTTCGCCGGGGGCATCGCCGACCGGTTCGACCGGCGGCGGGTGCTGGTCGTGTGCGACATCGGGCGCTTCTTCCTGTACGGCTCGATCCCGCTCATCTGGTGGATGGCCCCCGCCATCTGGCCGCTGTACGTGATCGTGCCGCTGGCGGCCTCGCTCGGCATGATCTTCTCGGTGGCCTATGTGACGGCGCTGCCGTCGATCGTGGACGCGGCCGACATCACCCGGGCCAACGGGCGGCTCTACGCGACCTACGCTGTGGCCGGGGTCGCCGGGCCCGCCCTCGCGGGGGTGGTCTCCGGGGCGTTCGGACCGGCCACCGCGATCGGGCTGGACGCGGTGACCTTCCTGATCTCCGCGCTCGGACTGCGGTTCATCAGGCTCAGGCCGTACAAGAAGGAAGAGACCGGAGGTCGGCTGGCCGGGGCGCGGTTCCTGCTCGGGAACCCGGTGCTGCGGACCATGACGATCCTGCTGACCGCGCTCATCTTCCTCACCGCGGGCCTCGACGACCTGATCGTCTTCCACCTGAAACAGGACCTGGAGCAGCCGGACGCGGTGGTCGGCTACGTGCTCGGCGTGGGGGCGGTCGGCACGATCATCGGGTCGAGCGTGGTGGCCGGGGTGCGCCGACGGCTGGGGTTCGGGCCGACGTGGCTGTGGTCGACCGCGCTGGCGGGCCTGGCCGCCGCCGCCATCGCGCTGTCACCCGGGGTCGCCGGGATCGGCGCGCTCATGGCGGTCTTCTCACTCGCCCTGGCGGTGGGCGCGATCTGCTCGCTGTCGCTGCGGCAGGAGATCACGCCCCCCCACCTGCTCGGCCGGGTGACGGCGGCGTTCTGGACCATCCACTTCGTGCTGGGGCCGGTCGGGGCGACCCTGGCGACGTTCACGGCGGCGGGTCAGGGGGTGCCGGTCGTGCTGGCGCTGATCGGCGGCGGGCTGGTGCTGGTCGCGCTGGGCGGGGTGTTCAGCCCGGTCAGGCGGTCAGGCGTCTAGCTTGTAGGCCTGGATCGAGTCGGCCAGCTGGACCGCGAGCTCCTCGGCGTCGAGGCGCTTCTCGATCAGCTTCAGGTCTTCGATCTTGGCGGCCAGCTCGGGCTGGCGGGAGGCCAGGATCGTGCAGCAGTCTTCGTCGGGCAGCTCGGAGATGGCCAGCGTGCCGATGCGGCGGGCCTCGGCGATGACCTCCATCTTGTCGAGGCCGATGAGCGGGCGCAGGATCGGCATCTCGGTCGCGCTGTCCTGGGCGACGATGTTGGCCATCGTCTGCGACGACACCTGGCCGAGCGAGTCGCCGGTGATCAGGGCGCTGGCCTTGTGGCGGATCGCGACCTCTTCCGCCGTCTTCAGCATCAGGCGGCGCTGGGCGATCATCGCCAGCTTGTCGGAGCCGGAGACGCGGATCGACTGCTGGGCCTTGCCGAACGGCACCACCCACAGGCGCGAGCGGCCCTGGAAGGCGTCGAGCCGCCGGACCAGCGCATAGGCCTTGTAGATCGACTCGGTGGTGGTGAACGGGATGCCGGAGAAGTGCAGGAAGTCGACCCGCAGGCCGCGCCGCATCATGCGGTAGGCCGCCACCGGGGAGTCGATGCCGCCCGACAGCAGGGCCAGGCCGCGGCCGCTGGTGCCGACCGGCAGGCCGCCCTGGCCGGGGCGCGAGTCGATGTAGATGAACACCTCGTCGCGGTCGACCTCGATCGACACGAGCAGCTCGGGCCGCTTCAGGTCGACCGGCAGGCCGTAGGTGTCGTTGATCTCGCTGCCGACGTGCCAGTCGAGCTCGTTGGACTTCATCGGGAAGCGCTTGTCGCGGCGGCGCGACCGGACCGCGAAGCGGGCCTTGCGGGCCACCTCGGGGGTGTCTCTGATCAGTTCGAGGGCGGCCTTGGTGACCACGGCCGGGTCTTTGGCGACCCGCCAGGCCAGGTGGACCAGCACGATGCCGGGCACCTCGCCGACCCGGTCGGCCACCTGCTCGGCCACCTCGACGGAGGTGCCGTCGGGCAGGAACAGGGCGATCACGCCGTGGCGCTGGCGCAGGTCGATCTCGAAGCCGGTCAGCGCGAACTTGATGTTCGCGCGCAGCCGTTGCTCGAAGATCTCCCGGTTCTTTCCCTTGAGGACGATCTCGCCCAGTTTGAGCAGCACGCAGGGCTCACCCAGAGCGGTCATGGTCATGGTGATGGTCCTTCGGGAACGACTGGCGGGAACCTTTTAACTCTAGTCGAGGTCCGCCAGACCTTTTTCGATCGCGTACCTGACCAGCTCGACGCGGTTGTGCAGCTGGAGCTTGCTCAGGGTGTTCTGCACGTGGTTCTGGACCGTGCGGTGCGACAGCACGAGCCGTTCGGCGATCTGCCGGTACGACAACCCCTTCGCCACCAGCCGCAGCACCTCGGTCTCACGGTCGGTCAGCCGGGGGCCCTCCTCCTCGGCCTTCGGCTGGGCCGCCAGGCGGCGGTACTCCCCCAGCACCAGCCCGGCCAGGCCCGGCGTGAACACGGCGTCGCCCTGGGCGGTGCGGGCCACCGCCTCCAGGAAGTCGGCCTGGCTCGCCGACTTCACCAGATAGCCCGACGCGCCCGCCTTGACCGCTTCCAGCACGTCGTCGTGCTCGGCGCTGGCCGACAGCACCAGCACCTTCGGCGGGTTCTCCGAGGCGCCCAGGCCCCGGGCCACCTCGACCCCGGGCAGGTCGGGCAGCTGGAGGTCCAGCACCACCACCTCGGGCCGGACGGCCGCCGCGACCCGCAGCGCCTGACGGCCCTCACCGCAGGTCGCCACGATCTCGTAGCCCGCCTCGGCGAGGTCGCGGGCGACGCCCTCCCGCCACATCGGGTGGTCGTCGACGACCATGACGCGCACGCTCATGGCGCCACGATAACCATTTCGATCTCGGTCCCATCAGGGGAGGAGACAATCGTGACCGTGCCGCCCAGCGCGGCCACCCGGCCCTTGATGGCCTGGGAGACGCCCAGGCGGCCCAGGCGCTCGGCCTGCTCCAGCCGGCCCTCGGGGATGCCGGGCCCGTCGTCTCTCACGGTCACCGTCACGGCGCCGTCCTCGGCCTCGACCAGGATCCACGCCTTCGTGCCCTCGGGGCAGTGGTGGTGGACGTTGCTCAGCGCGTTGGCGACGGCGGCCTCCAGCTCGTCGACCGTACGGGCGGGCAGGTCGACGGGGGTGGCCGGGGTGGCGACGGTGACCGTGGCGGAGGCGTGCAGCCGCAGGGCGGCGTTGAGGTCGGCCGTCTCGGCCAGGCGGGGCCGGGGGGCGGTGCGGACCAGCTCGCGCAGGACGGCCTCCTGCTCGCCCGCCAGCCTCCCCAGTTCGGCCGCCTCGCCGCCGATCTCGGCGCCCCTGCGCTGGACGAGGGCCAGCACCTGGAGGACCGAGTCGTGGATGCCCCGGGCCAGGCGTTCGCGTTCGCGTCCGGCCGCCTCGATCTCGACGGCCTGCTGCATGCGGGCCTCGGCCTGCTTGGCCAGCCGGGTGACGTGGCCGATCACGACCCCCGCGAGGAACAGCAGCACGGCGCCGTTGACCTGGACGGTGTTCAGGTCGAGCACGCCGATCCCGCGCAGCCAGATGTCGAGCGAGGCGATCACGGCCGCCGCCACGGCGCCCGCGCGGCGGCCCGCGTAGACGGCCCAGGAGACGACCGGGGCGGCCACCCACGTCGCGGTGATCGGCATCGTGCCGGGCGAGCCCTCGAACCCCTGGACCCAGATCGACGACAGCAGGCAGCCTGCGGTGACGGCCAGGTCGGCGGTCAGCAGCGGCCAGCCGCGCAGCCTCTCCCGCGAGTAGGCGTAGGTGGCGAAGGCCGTCCAGAGGGCCATGAGGGTGATCACCGACCAGGCGGCGACCGGGCGGGCGTACCCGCCCCCTTCGACCACGAGCACGGCGGCGTAGCCGAGCGAGCACACCCGGAAGACGGCGATCGCCCGCCAGAACGGGGTCTCGATGGTCATTCCGGTCATCGGACGACTACATAACGAACAGAACATGAACCCCTGAAAGGGATAAAGACACCCAATGGAGCGGTGCAATAATTTTGTTGCAACCACAACCGGGAGAACGTATGTCCCATATCAATCACTTCTCGCATGGTGCCCTGACACCGCTCCTCGCGTACCTGATGTCCGTCGTCGGCTCACTGCTGGGCCTGATTCTGACGGCCAGGGCGCGCTCCGCACAGGGCGCCTCGCGGTACCGCTGGCTCGCCGGGGGCGCGCTGGCCATCGGCGGTACCGGCATCTGGGTCATGCACTTCATCGCCATGATGGGCTTCGAGGTCACGGGTTCGGAGATCCGCTTCAACATCGGCCTGACCACGGCCTCGGCGATCATCGCCGTCGCGGTCGTCTACGGCGGCCTCTACGTCGTCTCGCAGGGCGACGGCTTCCCCCGCCTGCTCGCCGGCGGCCTGCTGGCCGGCATCGGCGTCGTCACCATGCACTACATGGGCATGTTCGCGATGAGCATGTCGGGCCACGCCTCCTACGACCCGGCCCTGGTCGCCCTGTCGGTGCTGATCGCGATCGTGGCGGCCACCGTCGCGCTCTGGTTCACCCTGAAGGTCGAGGGCCCGCTGGCCATCACCGGCGCCGCTCTCATGATGGGCGTGGCCGTCAACGGCATGCACTTCACCGGCATGTTCAGCCTCAGCGTCTCGCCCGGCGACAACGCGATCTCCGGCGCCCCCGCCATGGCCTTCCTGCTCCCGCTCATCGCCGGGATCAGCCTCATCACGGTGGGCCTGCTGCTCGCCATCCTGCTGTCGCCCTCGGCGCGGGAGATGCGCGAGGACACCGAACTCCTGGAGCGCCTGCAGCAGCGGCGCAACGCCCCGCCGGCTCCGCCCATGCCCAGCAGGGGCGGGCACCGGAAGCCGGAGGGCGACGACCTGTTCACGCCGCGCAGGTAGTCCCCCCGCGCGGCGCATCAGGGTCGGTTTAACCGAAGAAGACCTCGGCCTCGGCGTAACGGTGGACGGGCACCGTCTTCAGCTCGGCCGTCGCGGCGTCGAGGCCGTTGCGCACGATCTCGGTGCCCTGGAGGCCGACCATCTTGCCGAAGTCGCCCTCGTGGACGGCGTCGATCGCGGCCAGGCCGAAACGGGTGGCCAGCACGCGGTCGTACGCCGTCGGGGTGCCGCCGCGCTGGATGTGGCCGAGGACCGTGGTGCGGGCCTCCTTGCCGGTGCGCTTCTCGATCTCCTGGGCCAGGCGGTCGCCGATGCCGCCGAGGCGGACGTGACCGAAGGCGTCGAGCTCGCCGTGGGTGAGCTCCATCTGGCCGTCGATCGGGTGGGCGCCCTCGGCGACCACGATGATCGGGGCGTACTTGGTCTTGAAGCGCGACTCGACGTATTCGCAGACCTTGTCGATGTCGAACGGCTTCTCGGGGATCAGGATGACGTTGGCGCCCGCGGCCATGCCGGCGTGCAGCGCGATCCAGCCCGCGTGACGGCCCATGACCTCGCAGATCAGGGCGCGGTGGTGCGACTCAGCGGTGGTGTGCAGCCGGTCGATGGCCTCCATCGCGATGTTCACCGCGGTGTCGAAACCGAAGGTGTAGTCGGTCGCGTTGAGGTCGTTGTCGATCGTCTTCGGCACGCCGACGACGTTCACGCCGCGGTCGAAGAGCTGCTTGGCGACGCCAAGGGTGTCTTCACCGCCGATGGCGACCAGGGCGTCGATGCCGTGGGTCGCCAGGTTCTCCTTGATGCGCTCGACGCCACCCTCGATCTTGATCGGGTTGGTGCGGGACGAGCCAAGGATGGTGCCACCCCGCGGCAGGATGCCGCGGACCGATGCCACGTCGAGGGGCATCGTGTCGCCCTCGAGCGGGCCGCGCCAGCCGTCGCGGAACCCCACGAACTCGTGACCGTAGACGGTGACGCCCTTGCGGACCACGGCCCGGATCACGGCGTTCAGACCGGGGCAGTCGCCGCCACCGGTGAGCACTCCAATACGCATGTCGGGTTCCTCCATATGAGATAGCGCGGCCAGACTGTGTCTGGACGCCGACGGTGGCATTCTGCCGTGACGGCGCAACAATGGTCTAGACCAAAAAGTGAGGCGCCGTGGCGGTTTTGGCGATAGACGCTGGTACGACCGGTGTGACCGCACTCGTGGTGGGTGAGGACGGCCACATCGACTCGCGCGGATACCAGGAGTTCGAGCAGCGATTCCCGGAGCCCGGCTGGGTCGAACACGCGCCAGACGACATCTGGCGCGCGACGCTGGCAGCCTGCCGCACCGCTCTGGCCAGGGCAAGCACCACTGTGCGGTGCGTCGGCCTGACCAACCAGCGCGAGACGGCGGTGCTCTGGAACACCACCACTTTGGACGCCCCCCGCAATGCCATTGTCTGGCAGGACCGGAGGTCCTCCGGCATCTGCGCCCGCCTTCGTGACGAAGGTCACGAACCGCGTGTGACCGAACTCACCGGCCTGCGGCTCGACCCCTATTTCACCGGTACCAAGCTCACCTGGCTGGCCGAGCACGACCCCGACGCCTGGGCGGCGAAGGACCTGGCGATCGGAACGGTCGACAGCTACCTCGTGGCACGGTTGACCGGCGGCGCCCGGCATGTGACCGATCCGTCCAACGCGTCCCGCACGCTTCTCTATGACATCCACGCGGGCGCCTGGTCACCGGAGCTGTGCGACCTGTTCGGGGTGCCGATCGAGGCGCTGCCCGAGGTGGTGCCCAACTACGGCGAGTTCGCGCGCACCAGCCCCGACCACTTCCTCGGGCTCGACCTGCCGATCTCCGGCATGGCCGGCGACCAGCAGGCGGCCCTGTTCGGCCAGACCTGCTTCGAGGTGGGCGACGTCAAGTGCACGTACGGGACCGGCTCCTTCGTGCTCGTCAACACCGGCCACGAGGCGGTGGGCTCCGATGCCGGGCTGCTGACCACGGTCGCCTGGCAGGAGCCCTCGGGTGAGCTGACCTACGCCCTCGAAGGGGCGATCTTCGTGACCGGCGCGGCGGTGCAGTGGCTGCGCGACGGACTCGGCCTGATCGGGACGGCGGCCGAGTCGGAGGAGCTGGCCCGGTCGGTGCCCGACGCCGGCGGCGTGGTGTTCGTGCCCGCGCTGACTGGCCTCGGAGCGCCACATTGGGATCCGGACGCCCGGGGGACGATCACCGGCCTCACACGGGGTACGACCAAGGCACACCTGGCGCGGGCCACGCTCGACGCCATCGCCTACGAGGTGCGCGACATCGTCGCCACCATGTCCGAGGAGGTGACCGTGCTGAAGGCCGACGGCGGCGGCAGCGCCAACGACCTGCTCATGCAGGTGCAGGCCGACCAGCTCGGCATCCCGGTCGAGCGCCCCGAGATCCAGGAGACGACGGCCCTGGGCGCGGCGTTCCTGGCCGGGCTCGGAGCCGGGGTCTGGTCGACCCGCGAGGAGCTCAAGCACACCTGGAAGCTCGACGAACGGTTCGAGCCCGGGGTCCGCGACGAGCGGGCCTACGACGACTGGCTGCGCGCCGTGCAGCGATCGCGGGGGTGGGCCGCGCGGTGACGGCGGATCTGCGTGGCGACTTAGCCGGGTTCCTCCGGCGTCCCTGGTTCTGGCGGCGCGACCAGCAGCTGCCCGTCGTGCTGGTGACGGGCGGCGGCGCGAACGCCCTGGTCAACGAGCTGACCGCGCCCTTCGCCGAGCACCTGCCGAGCGCGCTGGTCCGTGAGGGTGAACACGGCTCGGTGCTGTCGCTCGTGGGGGCGCTCACCGGGCCGCGCGGCCAGCTCGGGCGGCCGGTCGGAGGCTCGTTCCTGCCGCCGCCCCGGTTCCCGCTGGCCCAGTTCGTGCTGTGGGCCGCCTCGCAGCGCAACCCGCCGGAACCGCAGTCCCATGAGGGCTACCAGGACTTCCGGCGGCGGCTGCGCGACCGGCGGCGCGGCCCGGCCGACGCGTCGCTGCGCCTGGTCGCCGACTTCTTCATCGGCCGCGCCGCGCTGACCTGGGTGCCGATCGGCACGATCGTGGTCTGGCTGCTGGCCGGGCCGACCGACCTGGTGGGCGTGCTGCCGTGGGTGCTGGGCGCGCTGGTGGCCGTGCTCGGCGTCGGGGCGCAGGGCTTCGCGTCGATCCGGGGCTGGTTCTTCTACGGCTGGTTCCGCCGCCAGCCGGTGCTGCGCCGCCATCGCTGGGAGAAGATCGCCTGGTACGCGCTGCGGCTGGCCAACGCCTCGCCCGAGGAGATCGAACGGCTGGCGGTCAACGCGATGTGCGAGGACCTGCGGCAGGCGTACAAGAAATGGCGCATCCCGTGGCCGAGCTGGGGGCGCGGGCTCTACTGCCTGCTGCGATTACAGATCGGCGACCCCCACGGGGTGAACGCCCGGTTCCTGCGCCTGCTGGAGGACGCCGCGGCGCTGACCGGTCATCCGGTCCCGGTGGTCGTGGTCGCCTCCGTGCCCGACGCGCTGGCCGACCCGCGGCCGATCGCGGCCACCCCGCTGGCCGACATCACCGGCCAGGTCGGCACCTGGCGGCGGGAGCACCGGCGGCGCCGGATGCCGGTCAGGCTCGTGGTCGGGCCCGGCGACCACACCGCCCACCCGGGGATCCCCCACCGCTTCAGGCCCCTCGCGCACCAGGCGCGGGCGTGGGTCTACTGGGCGGTCGTGCTGGCGGTGCTGCCCGGCCTGATCATCGGGTTCGTGGTGATCAACCTGTCGGAACGCGCCGCCCACTGCGGCGGCCTCCCCTACGTCGACCGCATGGGCAGTGAGTGCGTGGGGGTGGTCAACGCCACCGACGAGGCCCCCGACGGCCTGTTCGCCAAGCCGATCGCCGACCTGGTCGCCCACATCGACGCCAACAACGCCTACGCCGTCGAATCGGCGCAGTACGTCACCGTGGCCCTGTTCGGCGAATATTCGGTGCGCCAGACCGCCCAGGACGACACCCGCTTCCCCAGCATGGTCGCCGAGCTCACCGCCGCCGAGGAGTATCAGCGCACGCTCCAGAACCCGCTGCGGCTGCGGATACTGATCGTCAACGCGGGCGACAACTACGCCCACGGCGGCCGGGCCGCCGACCTGGTCGCCCGGCTGGCCGACGACGACCCCCACCTCGTCGGCGTGGTCGGGCTCGGGCGCAGCGTCGGCGGGGTCGAGGCGGCGGTCGACCGCTTCGACGCCGCCAAGATCCCCAACATGACCACCACCGCCACCGCCGACGACCTCGGCATCGTCGGCGAACGGCCCTCGCCCTACTTCTTCCGCGTCGGCCCGACCAACTTCCGCGAGGCCACCCTGTCGGCCCGGTTCGCCCGGCGCACCCTCAAGGCCGAGACGGCGGTGATCGTGCAGGACGGCACGGCCGACGACACCTACACCAACAACCTCGCCGACGACTTCGCCAAGGCGCTCACCACCGAGGACGTCGAGGTGGGCCCGCCGGTCGCCTACGGCGCCTCGCGCGACGGCATGTCGGGCGCGGTCGCCACGGCCTGCGCCAGAAGGGCCGACGTCTTCATGTACGCCGGTCGCGCCCGCGAGTTCGTCGGCTTCCTCAAGGCGATCGAAGGCAGCAGCGCGTGTGGCGCCGGGGTGCTCAAGGTCGTCGCCGGCGACGACGTGATCAGGGTGGTCGCCGACCACCGGGCCGAGATCGCCGCGATGCGCCAGGTGGAGGTCTACTACGTGGCCCTGGCCAGCCGTGAGATGTGGGGCGAGGTCAACCCGACCGGCCTGATCAGCGCGCTGCGCGCCGGAACCCACGCCGACCTCCCCGACGACAACCTGATCCTGACCTACGACGCGGTCGACGTGGTCTACCGCGCCGCCGACCGCGCCTTCCGGCCGGGCGACGACCTGCCCAGCCGGGGCGACGTGCTGTATCGCCTGGCCCGCACCTCGGGGCCTTCGGCGTGGAACGGTTCGAGCGGCGTGATCGACTTCGGCCACGGCGAACGCCACGACCCGGTGGACAAGGCGGTCGGCATCGTCCAGGTCGCGGAGAAACCGACCCCGCCGTTGGTCCGCTGCGGCCCGCTCGACGCCGAGGAGCCACCGGTCTCCGACCCGCGCTGCAAGGACCTACCGGACGCGCCTTAGGAGATCCGCTCGGGAGCGGACTCCAGGTCGGCCCGCACGCCGTGGGCCGACCGTAATGCGCCCTACAGGGCATGGCCAGGACATGGCCGGTCGGCTCAGGGAGTTGGGAACTGCGGGTCGGACCCTACGGGAGAACGCAGGTCGGGGTCGGCACGGCCAGGACGTGGCCGGTCGGCTCCGGCACGCCGTCGGCCAGTCGGAAGTGCACCACGTCGCCCGATCGCTGGTTGGCGACATAGAGGTCGTCGCCGTCGATGGCGAAGTGGCGGGGCCAGTCGCCGCCGCAGTCGACCTCGGCGATCATCTTCTGCGTCTCGGGGTCGAAGACACTGATCGTGTTGGGGCCGCGGTTGGCGACATAGAGCCGGTCGCGGTGGATCTGAATGTGGGAGGGGTAGTTGACGCCCTCACGCCCGCTCGCCGCGAACCGGCCCGCAGGGTTCCAATTCCGGTCGAAAGCGTGGACCTGGCCGTCGAGCTCGCCCGTGACATACCAGCCCAGAAGGCCACTGGCCAGGTGGCGGGGGCCGATGCCCGGGGTGAGGACGACGGGCTTCATCTCGGTGGTGGTGAAGTCGGTGCGCCCGGGGCCGGGGACGCGCCAGAGGCGGACCTGGTCTGCGCCGAGGTCGGTCACGAAGAGGATGCCGCCTTCGAAGAAGGCCTGGTGGGCGTGGGGGCCGCGCTGGCGGTCGGGGTCGGGGCCGCTGCCGTCGCCCGGGAACAGCAGCGGCGGGCCGGTGAACAGGCCCTCGTCGTCGAGCGAGTGGAGGGCCACCATGCCGTCGGCGTAGTTGGCCACGGCCAGCCAGTTGTCGGTCACGGCCACGTGGCAGGGCGAGCTGCCGCCGCTCGATCGGGTCGCCAGGCGCTCGGGGTCTTCGGTGGCGCTGAAGGCGGTGATCGTGCCGTGGTCGGCCTCGCCCACGGCGTACAGGACCGGGAGTGAGGGGTGCGCGGCGAGGAACGACGGGCCCGAGATGGCGACCGAGCGGACCTCGGTCAGGGCCCCCGAGGCGTCGCGCGCGGCGACGGTCACGCCCGTGCCCGCCCCTCCGGTGTCCGGCGTGTAACCCCCGATGTAGACCGTGTTCACGTCGCTCCTTCGAAAAGGCGGGCGGGTTTCGAACCCTAGCGCATCCATATTATCGTTGCCCAAAGCAACGGTTCACTTGAGGAGAGCAATGGATGCGGTCGCGGAGGTCAGGGCGTTCAACCGCTTCTACACCGAGGTCATCGGCGTGCTGGGGCCCGGCATGCACGATTCCCCCTATTCACTGACAGAAGCCAGGATCTTGTACGAACTGGGCCAGACCTCCAGCCCCATGGAGACCGGCGAGATCCGGCGCCTGCTCGGCATCGACGCGGGCTATCTCAGCCGGTTGCTGACCCGGCTCGAGTCCGAGGGGCTGGTGGCCCGGCAGCGCGCCGGCCACGACGCCCGCCGCCAGGTCGTGTCACTGACGGCGGCCGGGGCGACGACGTACACCGATCTCGACGAGAAGTCGGCGGCGCAGGTCACCGCCCTGCTCGACGGGGCCGACCTGTCGCGGCTCCTGGGGAGCATGGCCGCGATCAGGGAGATCCTGGGCGGCGGACCCAAGAGCGACACCGTGGTCATCCGGCCGCCCCGGCCCGGCGACCTGGGCTGGGTGGTGCAGCGGCACGGCGCGATCTATGTGCGCGAGCAGGGGTGGGGGCCCGAGTTCGAGGCGCTGGTGGCCCGCATCTGCGCCGACTTCCTCGACAACCTCGCCGACCCCGGCCAGGGCGGGTGGATCGCCGAGGTCGACGGCCGCCCGGCGGGGTGCGTGTTCTGCGTCAGGAAAGACGACCAGACGGCGCAGCTGCGGCTGCTGCTGGTCGAGCCGTGGGCGCGCGGGCGCGGGGTCGGCGCCCGGCTGGTCGAGGAGTGCCTGCGGTTCGCCGCCGACGCCGGATACGACCGCATCATGCTCTGGACGCGCGACGTGCTGACCTCCGCCCGGCGGATCTACAAGGCGGCCGGTTTCCAGGTCACCGGCACCGAGCAGGCCGACGGGTTCGTCGACGAGATCTGGGAGCGCGATATTTCCGGCTTTACTGATAGGAATTAGCGGAATATGATCCGGGGCATGCGGTTCCACTGGTTCCTCCCGACCTCGGGCGACGGCCATTACGTGCGCCCGGCGACCACCACGGTGGCGGCCGGCGCGGCGCCGGTCCGCGTGCCCACGCTCCGATACCTGACCCAAGTGGCCCTCGCCGCCGAGCAGGCCGGTTTCGAGGCCGCGCTGACCCCGGTCGGTCTGGGCTGTCCCGACCCGCTCGTCACCTGCGCGGCCGTGGCGGCCAAGACCGACCGGCTCGGCCTGCTGGTCGCGTTCCGGCCCGGCTTCACCCTGCCGACCCTGCTCGCGCAGCAGGCCGAGGCGTTCCAGGAGATCAGCGGCGGCCGGCTGCGGCTCAACGTGGTCACCGGCGGCGACCCCGCCGAACAGCGCGCCTACGGCGACTTCCTGAACCACGACGAGCGCTACGCCCGCACCGCCGAATATCTCCACGTGCTGCGCCGCACCTGGGAGGGCGAGCCGTTCTCCTTCACCGGCGACCACTACCGCGTCGAAAACGCCGGGCTGTCGACGCCGCTGGCGAACCCGCCGGAGATCTACTTCGGCGGCGCCTCCCCGGCCGCCGAGCGGGTCGCGGCCGAACACGCCGACGTCTACCTGATGTGGGGCGAACCGCCGACGATGATCGCCGAGCGGCTGGAACGCATGCGCAAGCTCACCGCCGAGACCGGCCGCACCCTGCGCTACGGCATCCGCCTCCACATCATCGCCCGCGACACCTCGGAAGAGGCCTGGGCCTACGCCCGCCACCTGCTCTCGGGCATGGACCCCGAACGCATCACCGCCGCCCAGGCCCGCTTCGCCCGCATGGACTCGGTCGGCCAGGCCCGCATGGCCGGTCTCCACGGCGGCAGCACCGACGACCTCGAGATCTCCCCCGGGCTGTGGGCGGGTGTCGGGCTCGTTCGCGAAGGCGCCGGAACGGCCCTCGTGGGCTCCTATGCCGAGGTCGCCCATCGCATTCGTGAATACGCGGCCTTGGGCCTGGAGGAGTTCATCCTGTCGGGCTGGCCGCACCTGGAGGAGTCGGTCCGCGCCGGCGAGTTCCTCCTGCCCCTGCTCCGATGAACTCCACCTTGCTCACGGAAGCCACCGAACAGACGGCGGGCCTTCCGAGAGTCCGCCCGCGTCCAAGACCCACCCCGCCGACGGTCCATCCGCGCCCAAGATCCGCCCGGCCAAGGGTCCGTCCGAGCCAAGAATCCGCCCCGCCGACGGTCCATCCGCACTCAGGATCCGCCCGGCCAAAGGTCCGTCCGCGCCCAAGATCCGCCCCACTGAAGGTCCGCCCCCGCTC
>NZ_BAAGDO010000001.1:496030-531519 GCF_054661255.1 Herbidospora sp. RD11066 | reverse complement strand
AGAATCCGCCCCGCCGACGGTCCATCCGCGCCCAAGATTCGCCCCGCTGAAGGTCCGCTCCCGCTCAGAATCCGCCCCGCCGACGGTCCATCCGCGCCCAAGATTCGCCCCGCTGAAGGTCCGCTCCCGCTCAGAATCCGCCCGGCCGACGGTCCATCCGCGCTCAGGATCCGCCCGGCCGACGGTCCATCCGCGCTCAGGATCCGCCCGGCCGGGGGTACGGCGGAGCCCGGAATCCGCCCGACTCAAGGTCCGTGAACGACGATGAACCTCGCCCTGCGCCTGGGGGCCGTGATCTTCCTGTTGGCGGTCTGGCAGGTGGTGGCCTGGTTGAAGATCTGGCCGCCGGTGTTCGTGCCCGAACCTCTGTCGGTGTGGGACCAGCTCGTCCGCACCTCCACCGAGGGGTACAGCGGCTACACCCTCGCCGGTCATCTGCTGGCCAGCCTGCGCCGGATCGTCCTCGGGTGCCTCTACGGCATCGGCGGCGGGATCGTGCTCGGCCTGCTCATCGGGGTCGTGCCGGTGCTGCGGACGCTGCTCAACCCGCTGGTGACCTTCGTGCGCACGCTGCCGCCGCTGGCCTATCTGAGTCTCCTCGTCATCTGGTTCGGGATCGGCGAGGAGCCGAAGGTGTGGCTGCTGCTGCTCGCGGCGCTCCCGCCCGTGGCCGTCGCGACCGCCGACGCGGTGCGGGGCGTCCACGACGACTACCTCAACGCGGCCCGCTCGCTCGGCGCCCGCCCGTGGGAGATCCCCTATCGGGTGGTGCTGCCCAGTGCGCTGCCGGAGATCGTGACCGGCGTGCGGGTGGCGGTCGGGGTGGCGTACACGACCGTCGTCGCCGCCGAGACCATCAACGGCGTGCCCGGCATCGGCGGGATGGTCCGCGACGCCCAGCGCTTCAACCACACCGACGTCGTCGTGCTCGGGATCATCGTGATCGGACTGTCCGGGCTGCTCATCGACTACCTGCTGCAGACGCTCGACCGGCGGCTCGTGCCCTGGCGCGGCCGTCACATCTGAAGGAGCCCCCCATGAAACGCGTCATCGCGGCGCTGCTGGTACTGGCCACCGCCTGCTCCTCTCCGGCCGAGGCGCCGGAGGGGAAGAAGACGGTCCTGCGGATCGGCTACCAGCTCATCCCCAACGGCGACCTGATCGTCAAAGACCAGAAGTGGCTGGAGCAGGCGCTTCCCGGCACCGAGATCACCTGGAGCAAGTTCGACTCCGGAGGTGACGTCAACACGGCCATGATCGCGGGGGCGATCGACATCGGCCTGGCCGGCAGTTCCCCCGTCACGCGTGGTCTGTCGGCGCCGCTCAACATCCCCTACCGGGTGCCGTGGATCTTCGACGTGATCGGCGACAACGAAGCCCTGGTCGCCAAGAAGGAGATCACCTCGGTCGCCGGGCTGGCCGGGAAGACGATCGCGACCCCGTTCGCGTCGACCGCCCACTACAGCCTCCTCGCCGTCCTCGACGAGGCCGGGGTGACCGACGCCAAGGTCATCGACCTCCAGCCACCGGACATCCAGGCCGCGTGGACCCGCGGCGACATCGACGCCGCCTACGTGTGGACGCCGGTCCTGGCCGAACTGGAGAAGGACGGCGCCGTGCTCGCCACCAGCCGCGAGCTGGCCGGAAAGGGCAAGCTCACCGCCGACCTGGCCGTGGTGCGCAACGAGTTCGCCGACAAGCACCCCGAGATCCTCCAGGAGTGGCTCAAGCAGCAGGACCGCGCGGTCAAGCTGACCCGCACCGACACCGCCGCGGCCGCCGCCGCCATCGGCCGCCAGCTCAACCTCGACCCGGCCGAGGCCACCCGCCAGCTGGGCCAGCTCGTCCTCCTCGACGCGACCGAACAGCGCGGCCCCGACTACCTGGGCACCGCCGAGGCCCCCGGCAAGCTCGCGGAGAACCTGCGGAGCGCGGCCGAGTTCCTGGTCGGCCAGAAGCAACTGGACGCGGTCCCCGAACTGACGGTCTTCCAGAAGGGCCTCCTGGCCAATGCCCTTCCCTGATCGGCGGGACGGCGAGGAGCCGAGTCCGGAAATATCGGCATCCGGTCGGGCCGGGTCCCGTGCCCCGGCCCTCGCCAGCCAGGGTCCCGCCGGACACGGTCCCACCGGACAGGTTTCCGCCGAACCGATCCCCAGCGACCAGGTCCCTCGGGAACAGGGCCCCGGCGAACAGGGCCCCGGCGAACAAAGATCCGGCGGGCAAGAACCCGGCGAAAAAGGGGCCCGCTCCGAACCGGCCGCGATCGAGCTTCGGGCGGTGACACGGGTCTACCGCGACCGCGCGGCGCTCGGGCCGATCGATCTGGTCATCCCCGCCGGGGAGTTCCTGACCGTGGTCGGGCCCTCCGGTTGTGGCAAGAGCACGTTGCTGAGCCTGGTGGCGGGGTTCGCCCCGCCCACGGCGGGGACCGTGCTGGCCGACGGGGTGCCGGTGACCGGGCCGTGCCCTTCGCGGGGTGTGGTGTTCCAGCAGCCCCGGCTGTTCCCGTGGCTCTCCGTATCCGGAAATATCGGGTTCGGGCTGCGGCGGATGCCCAAGGCCGCGCGAAGAGAACGGGTGGCCGAGCTGCTGGCCATGACCGGGCTGGAGAACGCGGCCAAGCTCAAGCCCTACGAGCTGTCCGGGGGCATGCGCCAGCGTGCCGCCATCGCGCGGGCGCTGGCGCCCCGGCCCAAGGTCCTGCTCATGGACGAACCCTTCGGCGCGCTCGACGCGTTCACGCGGGAGCGGATGCAGGAGGAGGTCCGCGAGCTGTGGCGGAGCACCGGGGTCACGATCCTGTTCATCACCCACGACGTCACCGAGGCGACGACCCTGGGCACCAGGGTGATCGCCCTGGCCGGGCCACCCGGGCGCATCACTCTCGACGCGGGCGTGAGCGAAGGGCTCCGCGACAAGGTCGAAGCCGCCATCCGCGACGCCGCCTCGGCTCGTACCGGAGCAGGGTCGTAACAGGGCGACGACTCACCGTCACCATGCGCCGCCCACACATGTGACACACCTCTCCGCCCCGGCGCGGCCATCGATGAGGGCTGGTGGCCTCGTGGGGTCGTACCGGAAATCAGCCTTTGAAGGGACCCGTCACCTCGTAGGTGACTCCTCCGGTTCGGGAGGAGAAGTAGAGGCGTTCCCCGTCAGGGGAGAAGGCCAGGCCCGCTATCGACTTCTCCGGGCCGCCGACCCGCAGCAAAGGGGTCACCGTGCCGTCGGGGCCGATGATGTTGATCTCGCCGTCGGGGGTGACGAACAGGTCTCCGGCTCCGGCCAGCAACCTGGGGTCGGCGCCGTAGAGGACCGAGAGTTCGCCCGCCACCGGGTCATAAGACCAGACCCGGTCGTCGTCGGTCGAGAAGTAGCAGAACCCGCCCGACGTGGAGCACCGGCCGGCCCGCTGGAAGCGGACGGAACCGGGCACCTGGTCGCGGGTCGGGGCGTCGGTGGCCGACGGGTTGGGCACGCGGGACCAGGTCACCGGGCCGGGACCGGCGCCGAGCATGACCTCCAGGACGCCCGTCGTCAGGTCGCCCCAGTCGTCGGGGCGGAAGCGGTAGAGGCAGCCCTCGGGGTGGTCTTCGGTCAGGTAGACGACCTGGCGGACCTCGTCGCAGACGGCGCTCTCGTGCCGGAACAGGCCCATAGCGGGGCGGGGCATGGCGGCGAAGTGGCCGTAGGGGTCGCATTCGAAGACGCGGCCCCGGCAGGTGTCCTCGCACGACAGCCACGTGTTCCAGGAGGTCGCGCCCCCGGCCCGGTTGCTGTCGGTGCCCGACAGGATGCGGTAGCCGCTGCGGATCGACCCGTCGGGGGCGAACCTGAGGGCGGAGACGCCCCCGAGGAGCGGGATCTCGGAGTTGGAGACGTAGATCCAGCCGTCGCCGTCGGCGAAGCAGGCGCCGTTCTCGGGCGCTTGGTGCCAGGTCACGCCGCCGACCCTCTCGCCGGTGCGGCCGACCACTCTGCTGGTGAAGCCCTCCGCGAGTTCGATCGCAGGATCCGTCCTCATCCGCGCCGCAAACCTCCCCGAACCGGCAGCCATGAGACCTCCCTCACAAATCACGCTACGCGCGGCAGGCGGGGACAGTCGAACCGAGCGACGTGAACTTCCGGGGAATCGGCACGGGTCCCCGGGCAAAACTTTGCCCAAACCACGGGCAGCGGGGACCTGGACCATTTCTAAAGTGGTCGGCCATGCCCCTCTCTCCCGACGTGATCGCCCCTGCGGTCACCTCGCGCCGCGCCCTCGTGTTCCTCGACCAGGATCCACCGGCCCGGCGGCTGGCGAGTGCCCTGCGATCGTCCGGCTACGCGGTCGAGACCTGCCCGGCCGGACGCCGCGACCACGAACGCCTGGCCGAGTTCCTCGGCTCCGGGCGGCCCGGTGACCTGCTGCTGGTGCGCTGGCCGTCGACGGCGACGTGGTCGGGGGCCGATTTCGCGACGCTGGTGAAGCGGTTCGGGGCCTCCGCCGGGGAGTCGACCGCCTCGGCGGTGCTGATGATCGTCGACTTCGGGTGGATCGGCAGCGCCTCCCCCGACGAGCAGACCGTCAGCGCCCTGCCCGCGCCGCCCGGCATCGTCGCCGCCGCGCTGACCACGGGCCTGGCGGTCGGGGCGGCGATCCGGCCGGGGGCGCCCTCGCTGACCGAGGTGGTCGCCGACGGGCTGCTGACCTTCGACGCCGACCTCGGCGGCGACGGCGTGGTCTCGGTCGCCGACCTGCTGGCCCACGCGCTGGCGGCGTTCGGGGAGCACGCCGAGTTCCTGCCCCACCTGCTGACCTCGCCCGAAGCGCTCGATGTCGCGGTGGCGGTGCGCGAGACCGTGTCGGGCACGCTGCCCACGGTCTTCGAACGCGCCGCGGCGATGCTGGGCGGGCCCCGGCCGAGGTCGGCCGAGCAGGCCGTCGCGCGGATCTACGACGAGCACCTGTCGCCGGAGGCGCAACTGCTGCTGCGCCGGGGCAGCCTGCTGACCGAGGGCGAGCGGCTGACCGGCGAGGTGGCCGAGGTGCTCGGCGGGGCCCGCGCGGGCCGCACCGAACTGGCCGAGTGGGGGCTGCTCGGTGAACCGTTCAGCCATCCGGCCGTGGCCCTGTTCGGGAAGGCCCGGCTCGACGCCGAGGAGAGGGCGACCCTGCCGGGCGCGCTGCGGCGCTGGCGGGCGCGGCGCAAGGCGACCCGGCCGAGGGCGCGGCTGACCCCCGACCGCTGGACCGTCGACGACCATCTCGGCCACGGCGTCTACGCCGAGGCGATCGCCGCCTTCATCCGCCACGCCGAGACCCGGCCGCCGCTGACGATCGGGGTGAAGGGCCCCTGGGGCACCGGCAAGACCTCCTTGATGCGGATGATCCAGGAGGAACTCGACCCCGGCGCGTCGGGCGGGAACGCGCGCGAACTCCGGCTGCCCCGCTCGCTCCCGGCCCGCCCTCCGGCCCGGCTGATCAGGCTGCTGGCGAGGTTGTGGCCGGGCGACCGGTCGGCGCAGGGCATCACGAACGCCGAGGTCCGCGCCGCGTCCAAGGCCACCGAGGGCGAGACGGCGCCGGTCGAGGCGGTGACGAGCGGCTGGCGGCCGACGGTCTGGTTCAACCCGTGGATGTACCAGAACGACGAGCAGGTCTGGGCCGGGCTCGCCCACGAGATCATCACCCAGATCACCGGCCGTCTCCCCCGCGCCGAGCGGGAGCGCTTCTGGCTGCGGCTCAACCTGGCCCGCGTCGACCGCGAGGCGGTCCGCCGCCGCGCCTACCACCTGGCGCTCATGCGGGTCGCGCCGGTCCTGCTCGGGCTGGTCCTGACCCTGCTGCTGTCCGGCGCGTCCCTGCTGGCCGCGCCCCTCCTGCCCTTCCTCTCCGGTACGGCCGGGGCGCTCGCCTCCGGGGGCGCGCTGGCCGCGGTCTTCGCGGCTTCTGTACGTCTTGCGCGCTTCCTCACCGAATCGGCCGAGTCGGCGTTCGCCTCCCTGGTCCGGGCGCCCGACCCCCTCAGCGGAGACGGCCCCGGCTATGGGGCGCGCACCGGGTTCCTGCATCTCGTCCAGACCGACATGGGACACGTGCTCGATCTGGTGGCCACCTCGGAACGCCCCCTGGTCGTCTTCGTGGACGACCTCGACCGCTGCTCCTCGGGCGCGGTCGCCCAGGTGATCGAGGCGATCAACCTGTTCCTGGCCGGGGAGTTCCCCAACTGCGTGTTCGTCTTGGCCATGGAGCCCGACGTGGTGGCCGCGCACGTCGAGGTGGCCTACCGCGACCTGGCCGAGAGCATGCCCGCCCACATGCGCGAGGACCTCGGGTGGCGGTTCCTGGAGAAGATCGTCCAGCTCCCGCTGCGGGTGCCGCTGCTCGACGAGGACGCCCGGCTGCCCGAATACGTGCGCGCCCTCATGGACATCCCGGCCCAGCGGCAGGCGCCGGTCGCCGCGCCCGCCCGGCCGTCGGTCGACCTCGCGATGGTGGCCCGCATCGAACGGGCGATCCGGGGCTCGGGCGCCCGCGTCGACACCCTCGACGACGCCGCCCGCGCCGCCCAGGACACCGTCGCGGTGGCCGAGGGCGAGACCGCCGCGCTCGGCAACCTGTGGGCGGAGACGCGCCTGGCCGCCGACCGGGTGTTCGACGATCTCTACAGCGACGAGAACGCCTACCGCGCCATCCGGGGCGCGCTCCCGATCCTGACGGCCTCCAACCCGCGCGAGCTCAAGCGCTATGTGAACGTCTTCCGGTTCTACTCCTTCGTCACCTACCGCCAGCGGCTGGCCGGGGAGCGCGCCGCCTCGGACGCGGAGGTCGCCAAGCTGGCGGCCCTCACCGTGCGGTGGCCGCACCTGCTGTCGCGGCTGTCCGGGGGCGCCGTGCTCGGGCGGCTGGAGGAGGCCGCCGGGGACGCCGCCGCCTGGCACGAGGCGCTGATCTGCGCCGGGCTGGAACCGGGGCCCAAGTGGGATCCGCTGCGGGTGCTGCTGGCCGCCCCGCCGTCGGTGACCGACCTCGCGAGACGCCTGCTGTAACCGATTCGTCGCGGTACGCTACCGTCGTCCCCCCGACCGGAAGGCTGCCCCGATGGCGCTCATCTATCCCGTCCACCCCGAGGCCGACGACACCGACGATTCCTTCGAGTCCATGTCGTCCGAGTGGTCAGATCAATGGGTGATCGAGGTGACCGTCCGAGACGAGGGCGACGACACCGACTGCGACAGTGTCGTGATCGGCCCGCTGTCGGCCCGGCCGGCGTGGGACTACGTCCACGAGCTCGAGGCGCTGCGGCCGAGGTGGACGTTCGTGCTCCAGCCGATCTTCGAACCGGCCCACGCCCCTGACCTTGTGACCTCGCTGGAGGCCTAGGTCTGGAACGTTCCCGGAACACACCGATGCCGCAGTCCACTGAGGACTGCGGCATCGGTTCCCGGTGACCCAGGTTGGCGCCGCCGCTCCTGAAAGGATCCAGCCAATCACGTGATCAGGAGCGGCGGCCGTTCAAGTCGGGGGGTACAGCACCGTGTCTAGCGCTGGGCCTGGATCATCCAGTGCTGCTTCTCCAGCTCCCTGGTGATACCGATCAGCAGGTCCTGGGTGACCAGATCGCTCTTCTCGGTCATCTCGATGCGCTCGCGCATGCGCCGCACCATCGACTCCAAGATGTCGGTCATAGCCGCGATGACCTTGCCGTCCTCGATGTAACCGGGTTCGAGCTGGTGCAGGTTCGTGTGCTCGGCGATCGTGCGGGCCCGGCCGTCCGGGTTCACGCCCACGGCGACGGCCCGCTCGGCCACGCTGTCGGCGGCGTCCCTCGCCAGGGTGACGATCTCGTCGAGGTGCAGATGCAGTGAGCGGAACGTCCGCCCGATGATGTTCCAGTGGGCCTGCTTGCCGAGGAGCGACAGGTCCAGCAGGTCGACGAGCGACCCCTGCAACGCCTCGGCTGTGACCTTCTTGTCCTCCGCGCTCAGAAGGCTGGTGATCGAAGCCATGAAAGCGGATCTCCCTCCCACATAAGTCGGTCTATTCGGCTCAACAGAGGACGAATCGCCCATATTCCCCAGTTGACAGTGTCATCGTGACAGTGTCACTGTTGAGGCATGGACGAGACCTGGACCATCGCCGAACTGGCCGAGCGCGCGACCACCGCGCTCGCCGGGCTGGCGCCTGCCAACGGCCGGGTCAGGGACGTACCGAACGAACGCCTGATCCGCTACTACACGACGATCGGCCTGCTCGATCCCCCGCTCGCCCGGCGCGGCCGGGTCGCCCTCTACGGAAGGCGGCACCTGCTCCAGCTCGTGGCGGTCAAGCGCCGCCAGGCCGAAGGGGTGTCCATCGCGGCCATCCAGGCCGAATTGGTCGGGGCGACCAACGCCCACCTGACCGAACTGGCGGGAGCGACCGACACCATGCTTTCCCGCCAGGAGAGCAATGGCACGGGCGCCCCTGCGCCCCCGGCTCGACGACTGCCCGCGCCAGCTCCCCATGGACTTTCCCGCGGCCCCAACCTCGACCCCGAGCCCGGCCCGGCCGAATCGCGGTCCCGGTTCTTGGCCGCCCGCCCGACGACCGCCGACTCCCCCGGCCAGACCACCCAAGCCGACCAGCCCGGCGAGACCGACCAGGCCGCCAAGACCGACCAGGCTGCCAAAGCCGACCCCGTCGACAAGGCTGACCCGGCTGCCAAGGCTGGTCCCGCCGACAAGGGCAGACAGGCCGGCAGGGCAGCCGCCCTCCCCGGCCCGGTTTCGTCGCCCCAGGCTTTCCCACTCGCCTTTCACGGCGTCGGGCTGACCGCCGAAGCCGCGTTGCTGCTCTCCCGGCAGCTCACCGACGACGAACGGGCGGCCGTGATGCGGGCCGCCCGGCCCTTGATCGACCTCCTGACCGACCTTGGTTTCTCCGAAGGGACCCTGTCATGACCGTTCCCATCACGCCGATCAGGCCCGACGAGATTCTGCCGGTTCCCGACGCGGGGTTCGGCGCCCTGGAGACCGAGAAGGGGAACCTGCCCCTGGAGTCGGTCGACGTCCGGGCCTCGATCGCGGCGCTCGCCGCCGAGGTCAAGGTCGTGCAGGGGTTCCGCAACCCGCATGACGTCGCCCTGGAGGCGACCTATGTCTTCCCGCTGCCGCCCCGCGCCGCCGTGACCGCCTTCCGGATGGAGGCCGACGGGCACGTCGTCGAGGGGGTGCTCCAGGAGCGGGGGCAGGCGCGGGCGGCGTACACGCAGGCTCTTCAGGAAGGGAAGCGGGCCGCCATCGCCGAGGAGGACCGGCCCGACGTCTTCGCCATCAGGGTCGGCAACATCGTGCCGGGCGAGCGGGTGACCGTCCACCTCGACCTGAGCCAGCCCCTCCCCTACGAAGACGGCGCCGCCGAGTTCCGGTTCCCGCTGGTCGTGGCCCCGCGCTACATCCCGGGCGGCCCGCTCGACGGCCAGCCGGTGGGGGCGGGCACCGCGGCCGACACCGACGCCGTGCCCGACGCCTCGCGGATCAGCCCGCCGGTGCTGCTGCCGGGGTTCCCGAGCGGGGTGCGCCTGGGTCTGAGCGCGACCGTCGACCCGGCCGGGCTGGAGATCACCGAGATCCGGAGCAGCCTCCACGACATCGACCAGGAGGGCGACACCCTGACGGTCCGGCCGGGCGAGCGGCTCGACCGCGACTTCATCCTCCGCTTCAGGTTCGCCGCCTCGACCTCGCTGACGCTCACCCCCGACGCCGAGGGCGAGGAGGGCACCTTCGCGCTGACCGTGCTGCCGCCGGAGGTGGAGCGGCGGCGCACCCCGCGTGACGTCGTGCTGCTGCTCGACCGGTCGGGCAGCATGTCGGGCTGGAAGATGGTGGCCGCCCGCCGGGCCGCCGCCCGGATCGTCGACACCCTCACCGCCGACGACCGAATCGCGGTGCTCTCGTTCGACCACGACGTCGAGCAGCCGTTCCCCGGCCTGGCCGCGGCGACCGACCGCACCCGCTACCGCGCGATCGAGCACCTCGCCCGCCTGGAGGCCAGGGGCGGCACCGAGATGCTCCGGCCGCTGGAGACGGCGCTGGCCCTGCTGACCGAGCCCGGCCGCGACCGGGTGCTGGTCATGGTCACCGACGGGCAGGTCGGCAACGAAGACCAGATCATCGAGCGCATCGGCACCGGGCTCACCGGCGACGTCAGGGTGCACACGGTCGGCATCGACCAGGCGGTCAACGCCGGGTTCCTCGGCCGTCTTGCGCTGCTCGGCGGCGGCCGATGTGAGCTGGTCGAGTCGGAGGACCGACTCGACGCCGCGATGGAGCACATCCACCGCCGCATCGGCGCCCCGCTCGTCACCGACCTGACCCTCCATGCCGAGGGCCTGACCATCGTCGGCGACAGCGTCACCCACGTGGGCTCGCTGTTCCCCGGCGTCCCGCTCACCGCCCACGGCCGCTACCGTGCGGCGTCAGAAAAGGCCTCGATCTCCGTACGCGGCCACGCGGCGGCCCCCTGGTCGGAGACCGTCACCGCACGGGAGACCACCGGTTCGGCCGTCCGGGCGATCTGGGCCAGGGCCGAGCTACGGCGGCTGGAAGACCGGTACACGATCGGCGAGCACACCCTGGAGCCGCGCATCGTCGAGACCTCGGTGAAGTTCGGGGTGCTGTGCCGGTTCACCGCGTTCGTCGCGGTCGACGAGCGGGTGGTCGGCGACGGCCCGCCGCTCCACCAGGTGATCCAGCCGGTCGAGACCCCGGCGGGCTGGGACTCCCCGGTCCACCTGACCGCCACCGGAGGCGCGATGCCGATGATGGCGCAGGCCTCGCTCGGCTTCTCCGCACCGCCGCCCGGCGCGCCGGTGCCGCCGCCCATGCCGGCCCCGATGGCTCCCCCGATGCAGGCGCCCGGGGCGGGTCCCCGTCCGGCGGCCAGGTCTGCCGAGGGCTCCGCTCCGGCGCCCAAGGTCGCCGACCGGCTGCGCCGGGCGTTCGGCGGCCTGCAGCCCGACCGGATGATGCCGCACCCCCGCAGCGAGCCGCCGCAGACCGACCTGAGCGGGATCCTCCCGCTGCTCCGGGACGAGCTCACCCGGCTGGCCGAGGCGCGGAAGCTGCCCGACGGCGACCGCCGCCTCTACCTGGCCGACCTGGCCAGCCGCCTGCGGGTCACGGCCCACATGGTCGGCGGGCACCCCGAGCTGTCGGCCCTGGCCGACGAGCTCCAATGGGCCGAGCGGCCCGCCTTCGACCTCGCCGCGATGTGGGCCAAGACCGAGAGGCTGCTGGGCGACCTGACGGGTGGCGTACCGGAGCAGAAGCCCTTCTGGAAGCGGTGACCGACGAGTAAGGACCCGGACTCGACCGAGTCCGGGCCCTTTACGTTGTAGATCACTCGGCCTCTTTCGCCGCCTTCGCGGCGCGGATCATGTCGATCTTGGCGCTGGCCGCGTATTTGTCGACGTATTCCTGACCGGAGAGCTCCATGAGCGCGTACATGATCTCGTCGGTCACCGCCCGCAGCACGTGGAAGTCGTTCTCCATCCCGTAGTAGCGCGAGAAGTCGAGCGGCTTGCCGTAGCGGACGCCGGGCCGGATGCCGAACTTGGGGATCAGGCGGCCGGGGGGCATCATCTCGAACGTGTTGACCATCGCCCACGGGATGACCGGGGCCTTCGACTCGAGGGCGAGCCTGGCCACGCCGGTCTTGCCCTTGTAGAGGCGGCCGTCGGGCGAGCGGGTGCCCTCGGGGTAGATGCCCAGGACGTGGCCCTCACCCAGCACGCGCAGGCCGGTGGTGAGGGCGGCCTCGCTGGCCTTGCCGCCCGAGCGGTCGATGGGGACGGTTCCGACACCGGAGAAGAAGGCGCGGCTGAGCAGGCCCTTCAGGCCGGAACCGGTGAAGTAGTCGGACTTGCCGAGGGAGATGACCTTACGGGGAAGGAAGAGCGCCCCGAAGAAGTGGTCGGCGAACGACAAGTGGTTGCCGGCCAGGATGACGGGGCCCTCTTTGGGCACGTTGTCCACCCCTTCCGCCCAGGGGCGGAACACGGAATGGAGGAAGGGCCAGAGGATGGCCTTGACCACCCAGTAGAACACTCAGGGGCTCCTTCTCTCGGCAACGCCTGTGCCATCTAGTGCCGCATGTCCGTGTCATCTTGCCACGCCGACTCCCCTCGCACGACTACGGCTTAACGTGCGACTATCGGGCATATTTCCCTTCGGGAGGTGCCATGCCGTTGTTGCCGGGCGCGGAGCCCTACCACCATGAGGGCGGACCCGTCGGGGTGCTGCTCTGCCACGGCTTCACGGGGACGCCGCAGTCGCTGCGCCCGTGGGCGGAACACCTCGCGGGGGCCGGGCTGACCGTCTCACTGCCCCGATTGCCGGGTCATGGAACCAGCTGGCAGGAAATGAATCGCACCCGCTGGGAAGACTGGTACGCGGAACTGGATCGGGCCTTCACGGTGTTGAAGTCGAAGTGCGCCGACGTGTTCGTGATGGGTCTGTCGATGGGTGGCTGCATCGCCCTCCGTCTGGCCGAGGTCCACGGCGCCGCCGTACGGGGGCTGGTGCTGGTGAATCCGTCGGTCGTCAACGACAATCCGGCGCTCGTTTTCGCCCCGGTGCTCAAGTGGGTGCTGCCCTCGGTCGCGGGGGTGGCCAACGACATCAAGAAGGCGGGGGCGACGGAGTTGGCGTACCGCAGAACTCCGGTGAGGGCGGCGGCGACGCTGCCCAAACTCTGGAGACTCACCCAGGCCGAGCTGGGGAAGATCCGCCAGCCGGTGCTCGTTTACCGAAGCCCGGAAGATCATGTGGTCAAACCCGCCAGCGTGGCGTTCCTGCGCGACAGAATGGGTGAGAACCTGGAAATCCGGGAGTGCGCGAACAGCTATCACGTGGCGACGCTCGACAATGACGCCCCTCTCATCTTCTCGGGGAGCCTCGACTTCGTCCGCGCGCACGCCTCGGTACCCTTGACCAAAGACATGTGACCTGGGATCGATGTGACGCCGCAGAGTGACGAGGACGAGGTCTGGCGTCAGATCGTCGCCTCTTTCAACGAATCAGCCGGAGCCGATCCGGCCGATCAGCCATGGCCCGACCGGGAGAACGTCCCGCCGGGCGAGGAACCTCCGCCCAAGCCCGAAGAGCCCGACGAGCCGGGCGACGAGACCCACGAAGAACAGCAGCCCGCTGACGACGAAGACGGCGACCACTACATCCCGCCGCCTCCCCCGCCGCTGCCGAAGGCCGACCTGGTCACCCGGGTGGCCTGGACGGCCCTGTTCGGGGGCCCCGCCTACCTGCTGCTGGCCGCGATGCTCAAGCTGCCGATGGACCCGTGGATCGTCTTCACGGCGGTGGCGTCGTTCATCGGCGGGTTCGTGGCCTTGGTCGTACGGATGGGCGACGGGCCCCCGAACGACTCTGGCTGGGACGACGGAGCCGTGATCTGACCTCACTTTGAGCATGACGGCCATCGGTGAGCACCTCACCGATGGCCGTCGTCCTTCAGGTGATCGGCGCGGCCTGGGCGGGTCATGACCGCGACGGGCCCAGGGCGCGGGCGGCGACCTTGGCGACGTGGGCCTCCCAGGTCGCGCGAGGGTCGTCCGCGTAAGAGGCCAGCGCCACGAAAGCGGTCAGGGCGACATCGCACAGTTCGGCGGCGACGTCGTCACGGGTGTGGGTGCGGCCTTTGCGGGGGTTCTGGCCGACCATCCCGATCACCGCGCTCGCTACTTCGCCTGCTTCTTCGGCGACTTTGAGAACCCGCATCAGGGGCTCGGGGTCGGCGGTGCCGTTCGCGGCATCCAGCCACCCGATCAGGGCCGCCACCTGATCCCACGTTTCGCCGTCCATACCGTGCCTCCCGTCAGGTCGGTGCCACCGGGAGCATTCTCGAAGCCACGCGACGCCGCCGCCTTTTGTTTGACGGAAGGTCGTACACAGATCCGGATCTTGACGTGGTCAAAGCGGCCTTCTCTGCGAGGTGCTCCGTGCGTGGCCAGACGTTCAGGAGCGGTCAGCCGCAGGCCGGCGTTCAGGAACGGGTCGGTCTCAGCGGACGGGGGGTTCGGCGGGGCCGAAGGTTTCGACGAGGTCGCTGTAGTGGTCGTCGGCGAGGACGTGGCCGACGGCCATGGTGACGTCGTCGGTGCGGACCACCGACTGGAGGCGGACCGAGCGGTCGCCGGTGCCGGGTTCGCCGCGCAGGGGCTTCCACTTCTTGTCGGTGTAGCGGAGCAGGAAGGCCTCGCTGGGGCGGTCGGCGTCGTAACCCGACGCCCAGTAGCCGCCCTCGCCGTCGCCGGTCACGCCGTAGAGTTCGGCGTCGCCGTCGGGGAGGTTCTCGCGGAGCCACTTCTTGCCGTCCCAGCGCAGGATCAGCGGGTGGGTGGTGCCGTCGGCGGTGAAGACGCCGCCGACCGCGACCGCGCGCTTCGCGCTGGTGATGTGGACGTCGCGCAGGTAGCCACCCTCGACGTCGGGCAGCGCGACCTGCTTCCAGGAGCCCCCGGACAGCCGCATGATCAGCGGTTCGTCGCCGTTGTTGCCGACGGCCCAGCCGTCCTTGCCGCGCAGCGCGACGCCGTGGAGGACGCCGTCGGGACCTTCGTACACCTTCCAGGCGGGTCCGTTCGTCACGATGAGCACCCGGCCGCCCCGGCTGCCGACGATCGCCGCCTTGTCGGGGATCGCCGCCACCCCTCGCAGCCAGTCGCCCGCCCTGATCTGCGGAACCACGACGCGGTCGATGCCGCTGCCGTCACCCCGCCCGACATAGGGCACGCCGTCGTGGCCGTCGCCGACCACCCACACCTCGTTGTCGGAGACCGCGCTGACCGACCGCAGCGGCCCGGCCCCGGTGGCGTCGCCACGGGTGGGCACCTCGGCCCAGGTCGCGCCGTTCCAGCGGGTGACGATGCCCCGGTTGCGCCAGACGTCCCAGAGCCCGGTCTGGCCCACGGCCCAGACGGCCGTGCCGGACACCCCGCTGACGTCGGCGAGCGCGGCGTCCCTGCCGAGGCGCGCCGAAGACGCCTGTCGCACGACCTCGTCGGGAACGGTCGCGGACCAGGCGGAGGCGGTGGACACGTGCGCGAGCGATGGTGCGAGGGGGAACTGACCCGCCAGCAGACCGGCGAGGAACACACACAACGGCACCGCACACCGCATCAAGCGGCGGGGCATGAACAAATCGTACGGGGACGCACGCCCCCCGCGGGCGATAGGACGGAATTCCCCCAGTCAAGACCACCCCCGAGAGCCCCCACCCACTCCTAGATCACCAACCCCAAACCCCAGAACAACCCAGGTCAGAGAAGGGTTTCCCCCAAACCCGAGACACCGCCACGCGGACGCCCCACAGGCAGACACTCACCCCGAGCGCCTACACCCAAGAGCAGCCCCCATCCCCACGACCCCCTCGGGAACGGTCACGCCCGCACCAACCCATGCTTGAGAAGAGAACCCCCTGCGGCCCTCCGCCCAAGACCAGCCATCTACCTTGCGGCCCTTCTCCCCAAAACGGGGCTCCCGCTTTGTCGCCTCCCACCCGAGATCAGGTCCCGCCCTGCGGCGCCCCGCCAAGCACGAGCCCTCACCTTCCCGCCCGGCATGAGACGCTCTACAACCTTCCGCCTGAACCACTTCGTGCGGAACGCTCGCCCACCCTGCAGTCCTTAACCGAGAACAGGCGCCGATCCCCTGGCTTCCTGCTTGAGAGCAGGAGCCCACGCCTACGCTCTTCGCCCAAAACCGGGTGTTAACGGGTGCCCCTCCTGGCGTCTCGACCCGAGAACAGGCGCCTACCCCGCGACTAAGACCGGGCGCCCACCCTGCGACTCTTTGCCAGGCACAGGCGCTCCTCCGGTTAAAGACATGCACCGCTGTGGCCCTCCGCCGGCAAAGGTCGCCCGCCCTGGAACCGGCGCCGGCCGTAGCTACCCCGCGCTGGAGAAGGTCTGTGGACTCGGGTGATCGCGCGTAGCCGGAAGGGATCGCCCACTCGAATTGGGCCCCCAGGCGGGCGTGGGCAGGAAGCCCTTCCCTTGGAGTTACGCCTCGTGATGCCATCGATTCTTCGGGTGGATTTCCTCTTCCGGTCCTCGAATTAATGCGACAGATCGCCCGACCCCATGACCTGGTACCTGCGCCGTTATCCGTAAACGCCGACATCGACGGCTTCACCATTCAGGCCGGGCGCACCACCTAGACAGAGAAACGCCGGCCGATCACGGCACGAACCCGCCCGCCAAGAAAGACATCACGGAGCGCTGACCTCGGTTGGGGTACCCGACCAGCGGCGAGATCGAACCGGCGCCCGTGACCGCCAGGTCGTCCACGAAAATGAGAGGTTTCTCATTCACCAGTTCACGAGCGAAAGTCGCTGAATCGTTACCTGGATCGCCACCCCACCGGATAAGCCGGACCAAAAATACTGTCCGGTATCCCATGCCCCCCATGTCGGATCGTTCCGAATCGCGACCCTTCTCGAATGAAATCGGTCACCCCCACGTAATCCCTTTCACTACCATTTACTCGTGTCTCCTGAGCGATATCCCTCAGCAGCCGTCTTCGTCGACCAGAGCGGCCGCCGCCGACGGTTGATCACGACGGTGTCGATCGCGTCGAGCGTTCCGTTCCTGGCGCTGTTCGTGATCGTGGTCGGTGGTCTGTTCTCCGACACGAGGCTCTCGGTGAACGGGTGGCCGGGCGACCGGCGCGGCGGGGTGGCCGATCTGGAGTCGCCCAGTCCCGTCAGGAAGGTGCGGCCGAGCCGGACCGAGCAGCCCACCCCCTCGGTGTCGGCGACCGCCCCGGCGATCCGCCCGGCCGTCGTCACCACCACCCCCGCCGTCTCGCCGTCGGCGAGCCCGCGGCCGGCGCTCAGGCCGAAGTTCTCACCGGGCGCGCTGCCCTGGCTCACCCCGGCGCCGAGCCGGGAGCCGGAGGAAAGTCCCGGCGCCGTCTCCGGCTCCGACGCCCAGCCGACGCCCGACCTCTCGACCGATCCCACGCCTCCGGACGGTTCGGACGACGCCACCCCCACGACCGAGCCCACGACCGGCGGCGGACTGCTCGGCCTGTTCCTGGCCGGCCGGCCCTCTCGATGAGCGCGCCCGGGTCCGGGACGAAGACACCACCCCGGGGCCGCTCGCCGCGCAAGCGGCGCCCGCCACCGGTGGCCAGGCCCGCACCGAACACCGGCGCCCCCTCGGCACCCCGGGGGCACTGGTTCCTCTTCGCCGTCGGCATGCTGGCGGTGGCCGCGGCGCTGGTGCTCAACGGCTACACGAGCAACGTCGTCGGCGGGATCCCGCAGGCCCCGCCGCTCCACGACCTTCCCACCCCCGAGCTGTACGACGTCCGGAGCGGCGGCCCCGTCATCAACATCACGGGAGGCCGCCCCGCCAGTGCGAGCCCGCCCGACAGGACCGTCGCCCTGACGTTCGACGACGGCCCCGACCCCGTCTGGACGCCCAAGATCCTCGACGTCCTCGCGGAACACGGCGCCAAAGCGACGTTCTTCGTCATCGGTTCGCGGGTGGCCAGACACCCCGAGCTGGTGCGGCGCATCGTCGCCGAGGGCCACGAGCTGGGCAACCACACCTACACCCAGCCCGACCTGACGGCCGTCCCCGGCTGGCGGCTCCGGCTGGAGTCGTCGCTCACCCAGCGGGCGCTGGCCGGGGCGACGGGGCTGCACACGACGCTGGCCCGGCCGCCCTTCGCCGTCCCGCCCGCGGCGGTCTCGGTCCCCCAGTGGGACAGCATGAAGGAACTGGCGGCCGAGGGACACCTCATCGTCCTGGCGGATCTCAACCCCAACGACTGGCGCCGCCCCGGCACCGACGACATCGTGCTGTCCGCGCTTCCCGCGAAGGACCGGGGGGCGATCGTCCTGCTGCACGACGGCGGCGGCGACCGGCGGCAGACCGTCGAGGCCGTCGACGTCGTCCTGACGAAGCTGACGGGCAGGGGCTACCGGGCCGTCACGGTGACCGACGCGCTCGGCATGCCCTCGGCCCACCGGGCGGCGAGCGGGGCCGACCGGTTCGTCGGCTCGGCGCTGAGCCTGGCCCAGCGCGGCTCGGAGGCCTTCACCAACGCGCTGCGGTGGGCGCTGTTCATCGCGGGAGCGCTCACTCTCGGACGGTTCGGCTTCTTCATGGTGCTCGCGGGCGTGCACGCGCACCGCACCCGCGGGAGATCGCAGCGCAAGGTGCCCCGATGGCCCGCGCCGCCTCCGGTGAGCGTGATCGTGCCCGCCTTCAACGAGGCGGCGGGGATCCAGGCGACGATCCGCTCACTCGTCCGCACCACCTACCCGGGGCAGCTGGAGATCCTCGTCGTCGACGACGGCTCGACCGACGACACCGCCGCCCTGGCGGCGGCGCTCGATCTTCCCTCTGTACGCGTGATCCGCCGCCCCAACGGCGGCAAGTCGGCGGCGCTCAACACCGGCATCGCGGAGGCCTCCCACGAGGTGCTCATCATGGTCGACGGGGACACCGTCTTCGAACCCGCCACGATCGCCCGGCTCGTCCGCCAGCTGGCCGACCCGGCGATCGGCGCGGTGAGCGGGAACACCAAGGTCGGCAACCGGCGGGGCGCTATCGGCCGCTGGCAGCACATCGAATACGTCATCGGCTTCAACCTCGACCGCCGCGCCTTCGAGCTGCTCGACTGCATGGCGACCGTGCCCGGCGCGATCGGGGCGTTCCGCCGCTCGGCGCTGGTCGCGCTGGGCGGGGTGAGCACCGACACCCTGGCCGAGGACACCGACCTGACGATGGCGCTGTGCCGGGCCGGGTGGCGCGTGGTCTACGAGGAGAACGCGGTGGCCTGGACCGAGGCGCCCGCGACCCTCGGCGAGCTGTGGAAACAGCGCTACCGCTGGTGCTACGGCACCATGCAGGCGATGTGGAAGCACCGGCGCGCGGTCGTCGAGCGCAGCCCGTTCGGCCGCCGCTGCCTGGGCTACCTGACGCTGTTCCACGTGCTGCTGCCGCTGCTGGCGCCCGTCGTCGACGTCATGGCGGTCTACGGCCTGGCGATCGGCGAGCCGCTGCCGGTCGTGGCGGTGTGGGCCGGTTTCGTGCTGGTGCAGGTGGTGATCGGGTGGTACGCCCTGCTCCTGGACGGCGAACGCGCCTCCGCGCTGTGGATCCTGCCGTTCCAGCAGTTCGTCTACCGGCAGCTCATGTACCTGGTGGTCATCCAGTCACTCGCGACGGCGCTGCTGGGGGTGCGGCTGCGCTGGCACAACGTCCGCCGCGAGGGCACGTTCAACGTGGGTCACGCCGAGCGCAGGTCGGCCACCACCGGCCGGTGATCCGAGGCCGCCGCCAGGTCGTCCTCCTCCGCCTCGGCCACTCCCCGGGGCAGCGCCCGAAGGCCGCGTCCGGTGAAGATCGCGTCGATGCGCTTGCCCGCGAAGGTCCCCCCGGAGCCGTCTTCGGCGTAGCGGGAGGTCAGGTGTTTCCACGCCGCCGCGCCCGGCAGCTCGTTCAGGTCGCCCGCCACGACGGGCACCGCGTCGAACCGCATCGCCACCGTCTCGACCCGGCGGGAGATCTCCACGGCGTGCGCCAGCCGCGCCCCCGCGTGCAGGTCGAGGTGGAAGGAGGCGACCGCGAGCCGCAGCCCCTCGGCCTCGACCACGGCGACCGCGATCGAGCGCCGTTCGAGGCCGGGGAACCACCGCAGCCCGTGGTGCTCGGTGTGTAAGACCCGCACCCCCGGCCGCACATAGACCGCCACCCCGGAGAACCGGGCGGAGCACACCACTTCGAGCCCGGTCAGCCGGGCGAAGGCCCGGCCGTAACCGCGTTCCTGCGCGCACAGCACGTCCACGGCGAGCGCGCGCACCACCCGAGCCAGCGCGGGGCGGGAGTCGCGCAGGCCGTGGACGTTGTAGGTGGCGACGCGGATCAGGGCAACCGGGCCAGGTCGGCGGCTCCGGCCACACCGGCGGACGCGCCGAGTTCGGCCAGGCGCACATCGGCGACCGGGCGGTGGCCACGGCCGGTCAGGCGCTCGGCGAACGCCTCGCGGGCCTGGTCGAGCCAGAGGTCGGCGGCGTTGGACACGCCGCCGCCGAGGATGAAGCAGCCGGGGTCGAGGATGGACGCCAGGTCGGCGAGGCCCTGCCCGATCCACTGCGCCATGGTGGCGAAGGCCTCCAGGGCCACCGGGTCACCGGCCCGCCCGGCGTCGGTGACCTCGCGGCCCTCGATGCTCTCGGGGGTGCCGCCGGACAGCTTGAGCAGGGTGGAGGCCCGGTCGGGGTCTTCGGCGGCCAGCCGCCGCGCGTCGCGGACCAGCGCGTTGCCGCTGGCATATTGCTCCCAGCAGCCGAGGTTCCCGCAGCCGCACTTCACGCCGCCGGGCACGGTCTGCATGTGGCCGAGCTCGCCGCCCATGCCCCAGCGGCCCCGGTAGACGGTGCCGCCGAGGATGAGGCCGCCACCGATGCCGGTGCCGACCGTGACGGCGATGAGGTGGCTCTCGCCCCGGCCCGCGCCGAAGCGGAACTCGCCCCACGCCATCGCGTTGGCGTCGTTCTCCACCACGATGGGCAGGCCGGTCATCTCGGTGAGCTTGCGCTGGAGGGGTTCCTCGCGCCAGGCGAGGTTGGGGGCGAACCGGACCACGCTGCGGGTTTCGTCGATGAATCCGGCGGCGCCGACGCCGACGGCCTCGACCTCGTACTTGTCGGCCAGTTCCTTGATCGCCTCGGCCACGGTCTCGGCAACCTTGGCCGGGTTGTCGGCCGGGGTCGGCTTGAGGAGACTTTCGACGATCAGCCCGTGGGCGTCGACCACGCCCGCCGCGACCTTGGTGCCGCCAATGTCGATACCGATGGTCAGCGCCATGTCGTGTCTCCCGTCCGGCTCAGCCGAGATCGATGTGTTCTACCTTCTGTTCACCCGGCCCGCGCGGAGACGGCGGGCGTTGCAGGGAGTCGACCGCCTGCCGGAAGGCCGCGAGCAGCTCGCTTCCCGCCGCCATCAGATGGTCACTCACGTCGCCGCCGGCGTCCCGGCGGGCCGCGATCACCCGGCAAACCGGGCAGGCCCGGCAGATGTACTCCTCGTGATCATGCCCTGAAACGGCCTCGCTCCACACATCCTGGGGAGGGGAAGTCGGGCGGGCCTTCTGCGCCGTGGCGGTCACGCCGGAGAACGCGCCCTTCACGAAGCCTTTGCCGAGCTCACGGCCCACGCGCTGCTGCAACGCGTCGAGCAGTTTCAACGCCTCGTCGGCGGCCGAGCCGAAGGGGTCGGGACGTTCGTTGCTTTCCGTCATATCTCGAACCGTACCCGGAGGTGGCCGTCGCGGAGCGCCGCCGAAGCGACCTCCCTGCGGGCCAGTGCGGCGGGCAGCGCGATGATGCGGCGGTAGGGCCCGGCGGTGATGATCAGCTCGTCGGCCTTGCGGCCCAGATCGATGTCGTTCTTCCCGGCCAGCGGCAGCGACAGCACCACTTCGTCGGCACCGAAGACCAGCGGCGGATCGGAAGAAACCGCAGCAAAAGCATCATGCGATCCGTACAACGCCTGAGCGACGTCGGCGAGCGCCTCGACGCCCACCGGTTCCTCGGGCAGGTAGGGCACCCGCAGGATCGGCAGCGGTTCGAACGACTCGTGGACGGTCTCCATCTGGCGGGCCTGCGCCTCGACCCATTTCGCCCGCCACGGGTCGGCTCCCCCTTCGGGGAAGACGCGGTTGGCAATGACGGCGTCGACGCGATATCCGTACAGGGAAAGAGAAGTAAGAGTGCGCCGGGCCTCGGCGACCACCACCGCCTCGGGGGTGAGCACCAGCCGGACCGAGGCGTCGTCGCCGGTCAGCAGGGCGCGGACCTCCATCAGGCCCTTGTGCAGGCGCTCCCCGGCGTTGAGCACGCCCTCTTCGGGGGCGCTGACCTTGGCGACCGCGCGGATGACCGGGGCGACGGCGCGCATGACGCGGCGGCCGATCGGCAGCAGGCGGGTGATGTGCCAGTCGAGGGCCTCGGGGAGCGCGAGCAGTCGCAGGGTCTCGGCGGTGGGGGCGCAGTCGACGACGATGACGTCCCAGCGGCCGGTGCGGGCCTGTTCGCGCAGTTCGAGCAGCGCGATGATCTCCTCGGCGCCGGGGAGCACGGTCACCTCTTCCGAGGTGATGGCGTCGAGGCCGAGCTCGGTGAACAGGCCGCGCGCGTATTCCTGCAGGTCGCCCCAGTGGCGTTCCATCGACTTCTGGGTGTCGACCTGCTGGAGGTAGAGGCCGCGGGCCACCTCGGCGGGCTCGCCCGAGGGGGCGACCGCGAGGGCGTCGGCGAGCGAGTGGGCGGTGTCGGTCGACACGACCAGGGTCTTCAGTCCACGGCGGGCGGCCAGGGTCGCGGTCGCCGCGGCGGCCGTCGTCTTGCCGACGCCGCCCTTCCCCGTGAAGAGGAGAGTCCTCATGCCTTTTCGACGCGCTTCTTCAGCCCCTTGAGGGCCGTGTCGATGATGACCTTCTCGGCCTTGCGCTTGATCATCCCGATCATGGGGACCTTGAGGTCGACGGCGAGCTCGTAGGTGACCTCGGTGGAGTCGCCCTTCTCGGCGAGACGGTAGCTGCCGGTCAGGCCGGACACCATCTTCCCCGCCTGGGCGATCTTCCAGCTCACCAGGTCGTCGGCCCAGGAGTAGGCGAGCACGTAGTCGTCGCTGATGACGCCCGCGTCGAGGACGAACCGGACGGTCGCCGGACGCCCGTCGTCGTCGGTCGTGACGACCTGCGCCGACTTCACCTGCCCGGCCCACTCCGGGTAGGAGGGGAAGTCGGCGATGACGGCCAGGATTGTCGACCGGCTCGCGCCGATCACGATGCTCGACGTGGTGCGATCAGCCATGGCCCGACCTTAGCTCACAGGTCCAGGGTGAACGGTGTGCCGCGGCCCCGGAAATGCCCGACATTCAGGCATTCGGTACGACCAATTCGCGTCCTGGGCACCAACGGTTGGTGGACATGCCCGAAGAGCGCGTACCGGGGCTGGAACTCCCTGATGTAGTCGAGGGTGGCCTCGCTCCCCCGCTCGAAGCGCCGGGCCACCACGTCGTAGAGAAGGTCGGGCACGGCCGGGGGAATGTGCGTGCAGAGCACGTCGACCGGGCCGAGCGCGGCGACCTTGGCGGCGTAGACGTCGTCGGGGACCTCGTAAGAGGTGCGGTAGCGCGTCTGGAGTCCGCCGCCGACGAAGCCGAAGGTCAGGCCGCCGATCTCGGCCGTCTGGCCGTCGAGGATGGTCTGGCCGTCGCGCGCGTACTCGGCCCAGAGCGACGGCACGTCGACGTTGCCGTAGGTCAGGTAGGAGGGCACCGGCATGGCGGCGAACAGGTCGGCGTACTGGGCGCGCACCTGCTTCTCGATGTGGGCCCGGGGGTCGCCGCCGAGTTCCGCCCACAGGACCGCCGACAGGGCCCTGGCCTCCTCGAAGCGTTTCTCGGTGCGCAGCCGGATGTACTCCGTCGCCCGCTCCACGCCGAACAGCGCGGGGAAGATGCCCTGGGACATGTCGGCGTAGTCGATGAACAGCACCAGATCGCCGAGGCAGATCAGGGCGTCGGCGCCCTCTCCCGCCTTGGCGAGGGCGTCGGCACGGCCGTGGACGTCGCTCACGACGTTGATGCGCATGCCGGACATGATATTCCCGAGCAAATGCTTGGTTTCGTATCGGTGCCGGTGGGCATTCGGGCGGTCACGGGCTGATACCTTGCGATTGACCGGATAACGCCTGTGTGACGGCACTATCCACCGTTCGTGTCACGCGGTAGCGTCCCGGGCAACCTGACCGTCCCAGAGGAGAGACCGTGCAGGAGTACACCGTTCCCGTGCTGGTGGACGTCCCCTTGTCGGCCAACTGCACCGACGCGGTGTTCCAGCGGGCCGCCGACACCCCGAACACCGTCGTCATGAAGGTGCAGACCGGCGCGGAATGGCTCCCGGTGACCGCCGGTGAGTTCCGGCAGAAGGTCGCCGGGGTCGCCAAGGGCCTGATCGCCACCGGCCTGGAGCCGGGCGACCGGGTGGCCCTGATGAGCCGCACCCGCTACGAGTGGACGATCGCCGACTACGCGATCTGGGCCGCCGGCGGCGTGGGCGTGCCGATCTACGAGACCAGCTCGACCGAGCAGGTGCGCTGGATCATCTCCGACTCCGGCGCCAGGGGCGCGTTCGCCGAGACCACGGCCCACGCCGAGACCCTCGCCGAGGCCGCCCCCGACCTGCCCCACGTCTGGATCTTCGACGAGGGCGCCGTCGACGCGCTGATCGAGGCCGGCAAGGACGTCCCCGACGACACCCTGGCCGAGCGCCGGGCCTCCCGGGGCGGCCACGACCTGGCCACGATCATCTACACCTCGGGCACCACCGGCCTGCCGAAGGGCTGCCGGATCACCCACGACAACCTGCTGTTCACCGCGCGCAACGTGGCGCAGGGCCCGCTCGAGAAGATGTTCTCCATCGACGAGCGCGCCGTGCTGCTGTTCCTGCCGCTCGCGCACAGCTTCGCCCGCATGGTCGAGATCGTGACCGTGGAGACCGGCACCGTCCTGGCGCACACCCCGAACATGAAGAACGTGGCGCCCGACCTCCAGGCGTTCAAGCCGACGTTCCTGCTCGGCGTGCCGCGCGTGTTCGAGAAGGTCTACAACGGCGCCGAGCAGAAGGCCACCGCCGACGGCAAGGGCAAGATCTTCGCCACCGCCGCCCAGGTCGCCATCGACTACAGCAAGGCGCAGTCGACCGGCGGCGCCGGGTTCGGCCTGAAGCTCAAGCACGCCGCGTTCGACAAGCTCGTCTACACCAAGCTCCGCGCCGCCACCGGCAGCCGCCTGACCAACGCCGTCTCCGGCGGCTCCGCGCTGGGCGAGCGCCTCGGCCACTTCTTCCGCGGCGTCGGCATCGAGGTCCTGGAGGGCTACGGCCTGACCGAGACCTCCGCCCCGTCCACGGTCAACATCCCCGGCGCCAACAAGATCGGCACCGTCGGCAAGCCGTTCCCTGGGGTGACGATCCGGATCGCCGACGACAAGGAGATCCTGGTCAAGGGCCGCCACATCTTCGACGGCTACTGGAACAACGAGAAGGCCACCGCCGAGGTCATCGACGGCCAGGGCTGGTTCCACACCGGCGACGTCGGCGAACTCGACTCCGACGGCTACCTGCGCATCACCGGCCGCAAGAAGGAGATCCTGGTCACCGCGGCCGGCAAGAACGTCGCGCCGGGCCCGCTCGAAGACAGCATCCGGGCGCACCGCCTGATCAGCCAGGTCCTGGTGATCGGCGACGACAGGCCGTTCATCGCGGCCCTCGTCACCATGGACCCCGAGGCGATGGCCGGGGTCGACCTGACCGAGGAGCAGATCAGGGCCGAGGTGCAGGGCGCGGTCGACAACGCCAACAAGATGGTGTCGAAGGCCGAGCAGATCAAGAAGTTCGTCATCCTCGACGGCGACCTGACCGAGGAGACCGGCCACCTGACCCCGTCGCTGAAGCTCAAGCGCAACATCGTGATGCGCGACTTCGCCAAGCAGGTCGACGAGATCTACGGCTGACCGACCGGCGCCGTCAGCAGCTCACCGAAGCGGGCGGCGACCTGGTCCCAGGTCCAGTCGCGTTCGATCCACTCCCGGCCGCGCGTGCCCATGGCCCGCGCGGCCTCGGGGTTCGCGAGCAGCTCGATCAGCGCGGCGGCGATCTCCCGGGTGGAGTCGCCGTCGACCACCAGCCCCGTCTCGCCGTGCCTGACCGCGTCGGGCGCGCCGCCGGAGGCGCCCGCGACCACGGGCAGCCCGCTGGCGGAGGCCTCCAGGTAGACGATGCCGAGCCCCTCGACGTCGAGCCCGCCGAGGCGGCTGCGGCAGGGCATCGCGAACACGTCTCCGGCGTCGTAGTAGGCGGGCAGGTCGCGGTCGGGCACCGGCCCGGTGAACCGGATGTCCCCGCGCCCCTTCGCCGCGCGCTCCAGCGCCGCCCGCCCCGGCCCGCCGCCGACCAGCAGAAGCTCTGCTTCCGGTACGGCCTGGGCCACCTCCGGCCACGCCTCGATCAGCCGGTCCTGTCCTTTCCTGGCGACCAGGCGGGACACGCAGACCACCACGGGCCGCTCCCCCAGCCCGAGCGCCTCGCGTATTCGCTTACCTCCGGCCCCCGGCCGGAACACCGAGGTGTCGACCCCCGGAGCGAGCCGGGTGAGCTTCCCCGCCGGGATGCGGGCCGTCAGGTGGCGCCGGGTGTAGTCGCCGAGATAGGTCACCACGTCGGCGTGCGCCCCGATGCGGCGCAGCAGCGTGCCCGCGAGCGGCAGCCGGGCCCACGACGCCTCGTGGCCGTGGGTCAGCATGACCACCCGCTCGGCCCCGGCCGCCCGCAGCGCCCCGCCGAGCAGCCCGAGCGGCGCGGCGGCCCCGAACACCACCGTCGACCCCGGCCGGATCAGCTCGCCCGCCCGCTTGGCCACGTCGCGCGTCGGCAGCATCAGGCTCGTCGGGTGACGCACCACGCGGTAGCCCTGCCGGGCGTCGAACTCGGCGCAGCCCTCCCAGCGAGGGGCGTACACGACCACGGAGGAGGCCGGGAGCCGGACGGCCAGGGCGTGCACGAACGACTGGATGCCGCCCGAGCGCGGCGGGAAGTCGTTGGTCACCACCACGACCCGCGTCACGGCACCCGCTGCCCGTGGAGCAGCCCCCACGACCGGGCCATCGCGATGCGCTGCGGCGCGGTCGGGTGGGAGGAGTAGAGGACGTACTCCAGAGGCGACGGGCTCAGGTCGGAGATGTTGCGGGTGGCCAGGTTGCGCTGCATCGCGGCGAACGTGACCGGGTCTTCGGTGAGCTGGAGGGCGTGGGCGTCGGCCCGCGCCTCGATGTGCCGGCTCACCAGGTTCTGGGCCGGCCCCGACAGCACCGTGCCGAGCGAGACGAGCCCGACCAGCAGCGCCGCCGCCCTCGGGTCGCCCAGCGACGGGACCCCGGTGCGGCGCCGCAGCAGGTTGCCCGCGACGAACAGCGCGCACGCCCCGAACGCGGCCCCCAGCGCTCCGACGAGGGTGCCGTGCAGGACGTCGTCGGTCTTGGCGTGGCCGAGCTCGTGGGCGACGATCAGCTCGATCTCCGGCTCGGGCACCTCGAGCAGCGTGTCGTAGACGACGATGCGCCGGGTCGCGCCGAACCCCGAGACGTAGGCGTTGAGCGCGGTCGTCCGCCGGGAGGCGTCGGCGACCAGCACGTCGTCGACCGGCACCCCGTCGCGGTCGGCCATCGCCAGCAGGCTCTTGCGGAGCTGCCCCTGCGGGAGCGGGGTGAAGTCGTTGAAGACGGGCTCGACCACGATCGGGTAGAGGAACGACAGCGCCAGCGTGAGCGTGAACGCGCCGATCGAGGCGGGGATCCACCAGCGGCGCGGCCACCGGCGGGCCAGCGCGATGACCACCACGACCATCACCGCCGCCAGCAGGAACTGGAGGGCGAAGTTCTTGAGCCGGTCGGCGGTCCAGGTGCCCCACGTCTGCGTCGAGAGCCCGTAGTCGCGCAGGATCGTCTCGAACCACATGCCGAGCGGCCAGCGGAGCACCAGCGACACCAGGTAGACCCCGGCCACCCCCGCTAGCGCCCGCACCCACCAGGGTCCCTTGAGGCGGCCGATGAGCCGCGCCCCGAGCGGGGTCGCGACCAGCACCCCGGCGATCACGAGCGTGATCCCGAGGGAGATGTACGACGGCGCGCTCGTCGCGGCGTCGAAGGCGTCGGCCCTGGCGATCTGGTCGGCGCCGAAGTCACGGACCGGATCGGGCGTCACCTCGGGCGCCCCGGCCGGCAGCGCGCGCCAGGGCGTGGTCAGCGCCACCACCGCGACGATCGCCACCCCGAGCCCGGCCAGACCCCAGGCCGCAGCTTTCATCCCCGTACGTTCCACTCCGCCTCCGGAACACTTCGTATCACGTAGTCGGCCCAGGCCGCGGTCAGCTCGGCCTCTCCGACGCCCAGCGTGCGCCGCAGCGCGGTGGCCGGATCGGCCTGGGCCGCGCGGTAGAGCGCGGTCAGTTTCGCCTCGCCGTAGCGCGCGGCGATGTAGCGGCAGGCGAGCCAGGCCTCCTGGTAGGCCTGGGGGACCCGCGCGCCCCCGGCGGTGAAGTCGGCCCGGGTCGGCAGTTCCCGCGGCGCCTGCGGGTCTGTGGCGAGCTCGGCTGCGACCGTCGCGGTCGGGAGGCCGCTGTCACGGTAGCCGACGTAGTCGGCGTAGCCCTCCACCAGCCACACGGGCATCTCAGGGCTCGTCGCGGCGCCGGTGGCCACGTGGGTGAGCTCGTGGGCCAGCACGATCACCCGTCCCTGGGGCGACAGCGAGGCCCAGTTCCCGGGTTCGATCACCACGAAGCCGGGGCCGGCCAGGGCGGCCATGCCGGTCACCGGGGCGGGCCGGGCGATCTCGGCGGCCCTCTCGGTCGTGGCGGGCGCGAGGACGGTCGCCTCCGGCGCGGAGCCCCAGACCCGCTTCACCGCCTCGGCGGCCCGCGCCGCCTGTGGGGCCAGCTCGGGAAAGCGTTCGTCGGCCGCCAGCACCTGGATGTGGCCCGTCCGCACGGCGAAGGGCCAGCTCTGGCCGTACAGGACCTTCGGGGGTTGCCCGGCGGACAGGACGGCCAGCAGCGCACCGACCGTGACCAGGAACCGCATGTCAACGGATACTACAAACGAAAACACCGCGGCCCCGCCCGCCGGGAAGGTGGCGGACGGGGCCGATCGGTACTTCGGACCGGGTTAGAACCCGGGCCGAACCGCGCCCACGAAGGTGCGCTTGCGGTAGGTGTCCAGCTTGTCGATCCGGACCCGCGAACCGGAGTTCGGGGAGTGGATCATCTTGCCGTGGCCGACGTACATGCCTACGTGGCCCCCGCCGCTGGTGAAAACGAGATCGCCCGGCTTCATCGCCTTCCAGCTGATCTTCTTCTTCACCGAGCTCTTCTGGGACCAGGTCGTACGGGGCAGTTTGACGCCCGCCTTGCGCCAGGCGAACTGGACCAGGCCGGAACAGTCGAACGAGCCGGGACCGGTGGCACCCCACCGGTAGGGGTCACCGATCTGCTTCTTCGCGATCGCGACCGCCTTGCCGGCCAGGACCCGCTGGCGCTGGGCCTTGCTCAGCTTCTTGACGCGCTTGGTCGACTTGCTCTTGGCCTGGCTCTTCGCGGCCGAGGGAGCGGCGGGCGCCGCCTCTCCCGAGACCGGGACCGCCGTGGTGTTCCTCGTGACGGTGACCGTCACCTCATCGGCCCGCGCGGGAGGCGCCGTGACCGCCCCGACCGAAGCCGTGAGCGCGACGCCGCCAAGGGAGAGGCGGGCGATGCGAGACAGACATGCGGGGGTTGTGGACAGGATTGCTCCTAGTGTCTTCCTCTGATGCCTACCGGGTTAGCTGACGGATTCGGGCAGGGAAGTCGCCCTACGGTGCGAAACGAGCACCGATTCACCCCTTGGCTCCTCTGGGGAACCTTTTGGGTCCCCGGCTCCATGCCTCCTGGCTGCATGGATTCGGCCGTGCCGCGGTGATGTGCGACACATGGATCTTTATTAAGACATCAGCGCCTTCGCGCCGGAGTCTCCCCGGACGGCATGGATTGCTCGTCGCGAGGCCAGAAGTTACCGACTCAGCCATAAGTCGGCAAAGTTTTGGAGAAAGATAAAGATCAGATAAACTCGCGCGCTATTCGAAAACGCCTGCATATGGCGGGATTTCAGGGGTTGATGTGACTCTCGTCACACCCCTTGGCGCACAACATGAAAAAAGCCCCACAAGTGACGCAAGACACACTAAGGACGAACGGCCTTGTCGGGGTTGTACTGGGCCAGCGGCGTGATCTTCACGACGTCACCGGTCTGCGGCGCGTGGACCACCGAACCCTGTCCGGTATAGAGCCCGACGTGTCCGAAACCGCTGTGCCAGACGAGGTCGCCGGCCTGCAGGTCGCTGATCGGCACCTGGCGGTTCTTGCCCCAGGCCCACTGCTCGTAGCTGGTACGTGGCAGGCTGACCCCACCGGCCCGCCAGGAGGCCTGGACGAGCCCGGAGCAGTCCCACGAGCCGGGGCCGGTGCCGCCGTAGCGGTAGGGCTTGCCGATCTGGGCGAAGGCGAAGTCGAGCGCGGCTCGGGCGTTGCCGGAGGCGGGGCCCGAGTAGACCTGGCCGGTGCTCTGCGGGTTACCCGGGTTGAAGGCGCCCAGTTCGCGGAGGACCTTCATCTGCTCGTCGACCATCTTGTCGGTCTTCTTCTTCTTGGCCGCCAGGTCGGCGCGGATCTCGGTGTCCTCCTCGAGGGCCGCCTTGAGCTGGTCGCGCTGGTCCTTCAGGCCCTTGATGGCGCCTTCGTACTCGCTGAGGAGGAGCTTCCTGCTGGTGGCGAGCTGGTTGAGGATCGCCATGCCGCTGAGCGCGATCTGGGGGTTCGGGTTGCCGAACATGCCGGACATGCTCCGCAGGTCGCCCGTCTGGTAGCTGGAGACCGCCAGCCCCACCACGTCGACCCGGAGGGTCTCGACGCGGACGTTCTGCTTCTTGAAGGAGGTGTTGATCAGTCCGTACTTCTTCTTGGACTTCTTGTACTTCTCGTTGGCCTGGTTGTAGTCCTCGACCAACTGGTCGGCCTGCTTGTTCAGCTTCGCGAGCTTCGCCTTCGCCTGGGGGATGGTCGGCTTCGGATCGGCCGCCGCTCCCGCGATCGGAAGAAGCAGAACGAACGCCGCAAAACCAGCCACGGCCGGTACCCGCCCACGCACGCCCGAAACCCCCTCCATACCGGACAGACCTGGGTCGGGACTTTACTCAGAGGAACAAGTAGCCTCAACCGATTCGCAAGTATTCACGCAGGTCATCACGGTTGGCAACGGAATGATCACGCACGGCCAAGACGCCGGAGGAGCAGGACGGAAGGAACGGGACGAGCGCCCATCTTTCGGACAGACACCCCGACCTCCCGGTCGGACGACACGACGGCGATCGCACGGCCCTGCGGCTCGATCTGGACCATCTGCCGGATGAGATCGTCGGCTATCTGACCGGGCGCGCTGAACGCCACCCGCACCCCCCGCGGTGCCGACACCTGTACAGGACCGTCGAGCTCGGCGCCGTCGAACACGCACGTGATCTCGACCCGCACCTGGACGGCCAGCCCGCCGAGCCCGGTCAGCAGGCGTTGCCGCTGGTCGGCGAGGGTGAGAGTGCCGTAACCCGACTTGGTCACGTTGTAGCCGTCGATGATCAGGTGGAGGTTCGGTATCGCGAGGAGCTGGTCGAGCAGCTGCGGGTCGTCGTCGGCCAGCGCGCGGGCCGGCACGTCGCGGACCGAGGGGGCGGTGCCGCTGACGGCGGTGACGTAGTCGGCCGGTCTGCTGATCGTGGTCGGCAGCGCCAGTTCCTTGCGCAGGCCCTTGGCGGCGTCTTCGAGGGCGTCCATGAGCACCCGGATGCGCGCGTCCTCGACGGAGCGGCCCTCGCGGGCGGCGCGGCGGCTGGCCTCCAGATGACGCTCGGCTTCGGCCAGGCGCTCCTTCAGGCGGCGCAGCTCGGTCTCGGCGGCGGCCCCGGCCCCGGCGATCTTGGCTCGGGCGTCGGCGGTGGCCGCCTCGAGCTCCCCGGCCCGCTGCTCGGCGGCCCTGGCCCGCTCGCGGGCGTCGTGGAGCTTGCGGCGCAGGTCGGTGTTCTCGGCGCGAGCGGCCTTGAGCTGCTCGCGGACCCGGTCGATCTCCTCTTTGGCGGCCGTGCGCTGCCGGTCGAGCTGTTCCTTCAGCCGCCCCTCGGCCTGCTCACGCTGCGTGTCGAGCGCGGCGGCCTGATCGAGGTCTTCGCGCGCCAGTTCGACCATCCCGGCCCACCCGGGCGGGCGGGTCAGATAGGCTGCCGCCGCGACCAGAACGGGCTCGGCCGCGGGCGGAACCGTCTCTTCGGCGAGTGCGGCGACCAGCTCGGGCCACGCCTGGGTCAGCGCCTCGGCGACCAGTTCGCGGAACTTCTTGTCGTTCTCGAGCTGGGCCGCGATGGGGGCCGACCCCAGACGGGCGCGCTTGCGCGGCTCGAACTTGGCGACGGCGCGCAGCGGCGCCGGCACCGACACGGCGGGCATCGTCCCCAAGACCTGAGCCGCCAGTTCGACGACGTGTGTTCGCACCTGCTCGGGCAGGGGACGAGACAGGCCCTCTCCGGCTGAACTCATCCCTGCTGCTCTCTTTCCTGTCCTGGTCGTTCATTCAAGGGTACGGCTCTGCGAGTCCACTACATCACGTTCAGCGACGCCAACAGGGAGCAAGTAGGACACGAACCACTTGTCTCATAAATCGCTCACGTTACGTCAAGGATCGGTCACGTGATGTCACAATGACAGGCGTGACGATTGCGAGTGACCATCTGCGGCGCCTGGCCGCCGAGCTCGACGACGTGCTCGAACCCGTGTGGGCGCTACGGACCTTCCCCCGATGGACCGGCCCGGCCGCCTGGCGCTTCGACGCCGAGCTGCAACGCCACCGCGTCCTGCTGGCGGCCCTGACGACCGAGGCCACGATCGCGGCGGCCCGCATGGAGAAAGAAGTCGCCTGAGCCGTTTGTCCCGGTTTAGTCTGCACGGATGTTCAAGCCCGCGCTGCCCATCGAGACGCCCCGCCTGGTGCTGCGACCCTTCACCCTCGACGACCTGACCGATCTCCACTCCTTCTACTCGCTCCCCGAGGTCGCCCGCTTCCTCTACTGGGAGCCCCGCGACCTCGAACAGGTGCGCACGACCCTGACGGAGAAGGCGGCCGTCACCGAGCTCACCGACGAGGGCCAGGTGCTGTGCCTGGCGGTCACCCTCCGCGAGACGGGCGAGCTGATCGGCGAGGTCCTCCTGTTCTGGCGCAGCCGCGAACACCGGCAGGGCGAGGTCGGCTACGTCTTCCACCCCGGCCACCACGGCAGGGGCTACGCCACCGAGGCCACGAAGGAGATGCTCCGCCTCGGCTTCGAGGGCCTCGGCCTGCACCGGATCGTGGCCCGCTGCGACGGCCGCAACACCGCCTCGACCAAGGTCATGGAGCGGCTCGGCATGCGCAGGGAGGCCCATCTCGTGGAGAACGAGATGGTCAAGGGCGAGTGGACCGACGAGATCGTGTACGCCGTGTTGCGGCGCGACTTCTAGGAAGTGTCGGTCGGGCTCTCTATGGTCGACTGCGTGGAACAGGGCACGCTGGACGATCTGGGGACCCCCCTCGTCGACGTCACCTTCGTGGTGTTCGACCTGGAGACGACCGGCACCTCCCCCGCCGAGTGCGCGATCACCGAGATCGGCGCGGTCAAGGTGCGCGGCGGCGTGGTGCTGGGCGAGTTCGCCACCCTGGTCGACCCCGGCGGCCCGATCCCGCCCTTCGTCTCGGTGCTGACCGGCATCACCGACGCCATGGTGGTGGCGGCGCCGAAGATGACCGAGGTCCTGCCGAGCTTCCTCGAGTTCATCAGGGGCGCCGCCCTGGTCGCCCACAACGCCCCGTTCGACATGGGCTTCCTCAAGGCCGAGTGCGCCCGCCAGGGCTACCCGCCGCCGGTCAACGCGGTCGTCGACACCGCCGACCTGGCCCGCCGGGTCCTGACCCGCGACGAGACCCCCAACTGCAAGCTGGGCACCCTCGCCCGGTTCTTCCGCAGCTCGGTCGAGCCCTGCCACCGCGCCCTGGCCGACGCCCAGGCCACGGTCGACGTTCTCCACGGCCTGATCTCCCGCGTGGGCAACCTGGGCGTCCACTCGCTGGAGGAGCTCAAGGGCTTCGTCCGGATGCCCACCCCCGAACAGCGCCGCAAGCGCCACCTGGCCGACGGCGTGCCCGACAAGCCGGGGGTGTACGTCTTCGAAGACGCCCGCGGCGAGGCTCTCTACGTCGGCAAGAGCAGCAGTCTCCGCACCCGCGTGCGCAGCTACTTCACCGCGAGCGAGACCCGGCCGCGGGTCCGCGAGATGGTCGGCATCGCCGAGCGGGTGCGCCACATCGTGTGCGCGACCCCGCTGGAGGCCGAGATCCGCGAGTTACGCATGATCGGTGAGACCAAGCCCCGCTACAACCGGCGGTCGCGGTTCCCCGAGCGGGTCGTCTGGCTGAAGCTGACCGACGAGCCGTTCCCCCGCCTGAGCATCGTGCGCGACCTGAAGGACGACGGCGCCACCTATCTGGGCCCGTTCGGCAGCAGCCGCACCGCCGACGACGCCCGCTCCGCCATCCACGAGGCGCTCCCCCTGCGCCAGTGCACCGAACGCCTGTCCCTCACGGTCAAGCGGGGCGCCTGCGCGCTGGCCGAGATCGGCAAGTGCGGCGCGCCCTGCGAGGGCCGCGAGAGCCACGACGATTACGCCCGCCACGTCGCGGCCGCCCGCCACGCCATGCTCCTCGACGGCGGCAGCGTCTTCTCCGCCGTTGAGGCCCGCATGGACCGTCTTTCGGCCGAGCAGCGCTACGAGGAGGCCGCCGTCGACCGCGACCGCCTGGCCGCCTACGTCCGCGCCGTGGCGCGCATGCAACGGCTGACCGGCCTGAGCGCGATCAGTCAGATGGTGGCCGCCAGCCCCGGGAAGGACGGCGCCTGGGACATCCACGTCATCCGCCACGGCCGCCTGACCGCCGCCGGGGTGATGCCGCGCGGCGCCCACCCGGTCCCTTATGTCGAGGCCCTGGTCGCGACCGCCGAGACGGTGATCCCCGGCCCCGGCCCGACCCCCGCGGCCAGCGCCGAGGAGACCGAGACCATCCTGCGCTGGCTCGAGTCGCCGGGGGTCCGGCTGGTGCGGGTGGAAGAGGGGTGGAGCCTTCCTGCTTTCGGCGCCGGGCGGCTCAAGCTGCGCATCGACCGGGCCTACGACCAGGGAGGTTCCCGGTCAGCCAGGGAGGGCAGACCGCTGCGATAGGTTGGGGCCCTCGGAAAGGAGCACGCTTTGGTCACCGCGATCGTGCACATCAAGGCCGACGTCGACCGGATCCCCGAGGTCGCGCAGGCGATCGCCGGTCTCCCCGGCGTCAGCGAGGTCTACTCGATCACCGGCGAGTTCGACCTGATGGCCATGGTCCGGGTCGCCCACTACGAGGAGATCGCCGAAGTCGTGCCGGGGCGCATCAACAAGGTCGAGGGCGTCCGAGCGACCGACACCCACATCGCCTTCCGGACGTATTCCAAGCACGACCTCGAAGCGGCCTTCTCCATCGGCCTGGCCGACGCCGACTAAGGGTCGTCACGAACCGGCCGTTCACGGCCTGAAGGCATCGAGCCCGGGATCTGCCGATTCTCTGCGCACGGGGTGCAGGCCCGCGACTCACAGAGAGCGGCTGCAGTCCGCGACTCCCAGAGCCCGGGATGCAAGTCGGCGACCCTCAGAGATCGGGCCGCAGGCCGACGACTCTCAGAGGGCCGGCCACAGATCGGCGACTCTCAGCGCGCAGGCCACAGATCGGCGACTC
>NZ_BAAGDO010000001.1:0-495930 GCF_054661255.1 Herbidospora sp. RD11066 | reverse complement strand
TCAGCGCGCAGGCCACAGGCCAGCGACTCTCAGCGCGCAGGCCACAGATCGGCGACTCTCAGCGCGCAGGCCACAGGCCAGCGACTCTCAGCGCGCAGGCCACAGATCGGCGACTCTCAGCGCGCAGGCCACAGGTCGGCGACAGGGCTCAGGGACTCCAGAAGTGCGGCGACGCGCAGGATCGTCGATTCCGCGTACCAGGTGGCCACGAGCTGCACGCCGATCGGCATGCCGTCGTGGCTCGTGCCGAATCGCAGAGTCAGGGCCGGGAGGCCAGTGAGGTTGAACGGCACGGTCGTCGAGCTCACGTGGAAGGCGCTCACCTCGCGGCCGTTCAGGGTGAACGAGCCCAGCCCGTGGGCGTGGGCGGGGATCGTCGTCACCGGGAGCAGCAGCACGTCGTGCCGGCGGAAGTAGTCGGCGAAGCCGTCGCGCAGCCGTTCGATGCCCTGCTCGGCCTCGACGTAGTCGGCCACGGTCGTGTCGGGTGCGGCCAAGACCGTCTTGGAGTAGGTGAACCTCTGGTCCTCGTGGCCCTCGGTCACCTGACGGAAGGCCGGTTTCACCTCCATGACGTGCTGCCGCATGAAGATCTCCAGAGGGTCGTCCCGTTCGAGGGCCGGGATGTCCTCGGCCTCGACCTGTAGCCCGGCCATCTCCAGGGCATCGGCGGCGGCCTTCACGGTCGCCGCGACCTCCGTGTCGACCGGGCCGAGCCCCGAGTCGGTCAGCCAGCCCACCCGGACAGCCCGCCCTGGTGAGTCCGCGTCGAACCCGCCCAAGCCCGCATCGAACCGGCCCCGAGCACCGGCGAACCCACCCAGGCCCGCGTCCAACCCGTCCCGAACACCGGCGACCCCGCCCGGGCCCGCATCGAACCGGCCCCGAGCTCCAGTGAACCCGGCCAGGCCCGCGTCGAACCCGCCCGGGACGCTCGCGAATCCGTCGGCGCCGTCGGGGCCCGCCAGCAGGGAATACGCCAGCGCGAGATCCCGCACGCTGCGGGCCATCGGACCGGCGTGCCAGTCGCGGCGCGGCACCCTCGGCCAGATCCCCGTCATCGGAACGCGCCCGTGGGTCGCCTTGAGGGCGGCGATGCCGGTGTCGGCCGCCGGGCCGCGCAATGAGATGGACAGGTCGCTGCCGAGCCCCAGCGGCGACATCCCCGCCGCGATCGCCGCGGACTCGCCGCCGCTGGAGCCGCCGGGCGACCGGTCGAGGTCCCAGGGGTTGTTCGTGCGGCCCGTCAGAAGGTTGTCCGACTCGATCCAGTAGGAGAACTCCGGCAGGTTGGTCTTCGCCAGGAGGATCGCCCCGGCCGCCTTCATCCGCGCCACGGCGGTCGCGTCGACGTCCGGGACCCGTCCCGCGAAGATCGGTGAGCCGCGCTGGGTGGGCACCCCGGCGGTGTCGAAGGAGTCCTTGACCGTGAAGGGCACGCCGTGGAGCGGGCCGACCTCCCGGCCCGACGCGAGGTCCGCGTCCGCCGCCCGCGCGGCCTCCAGCGCGCCGTCGGCGAGGGTGACGATGGCGTTGATCCCCGGATTGACGGCCTCGATGCGGTCGAGGTGCGCGCGCACCACGTCCACAGAAGAGATCTTGCCTGTGTGGATCAGCTCGGCGAGTTCGGTCGCGTCAGAGTGGATGAGGTCGGCGTCCACGACGAATCCTCCCCTTTTGTCCGGTTAGGACCACTCTAGGCGCGGGAGGTGGCGCGGGTCCGGCCGCCGGTCAGCAGCCTCACCCGGATCTCGAATCCGCCCTTGACCGGCCCGGCGTGGACGGAGCCGCCGAAGAGCGCGGCCCGTTCCCAGATGCCCAGCAGGCGCTCCCTGGGGCCGCCGTCGTCCTCGACGCACAGTTCGACCACTCCGCCCTGCCAGCGCAGGCGCACCCGGGCCCGGCGCGCCGAGCCGTGCTCGAACGCGTTGACCAGGGCCTCCTCCACGATGCGGTAGGCGGACAGCTCCAGCACCGGGCTGGGGCGCCGCTGGCCCTCCTCGGCGAACTGCACCTTGCGGCCCGCCGCCCGGAAACGGTCGAACAGGGCGGGCAGCGCCCCGAGGGTGGGCTGGGGGCCCGTGGTCGTCGCGGAGCCCGACCTCAGCAGGCCCGCCACGCGCTGCAGATCGGTGAGGGCCTGGCGGCCGGCCTCCTCGGCGTCGCGCAGGGTCTGCCTGGCGCGCTCGGGATCGCGGTCCATGATCACCCGCCCGGCGCCCACGCCCAGGGTGAGCACGCTCAGGTCGTGGGCCACCACGTCGTGCAGCTCCTCGGCGATCCTGAGCCGCTCCCGGGTCACGGGGTCGGTGGCGTCGGAGGGCCGGCGGCGGGTCACCCGGGCCCTCAGACGGGCGAGGCGGGCGGCGAGGAGGCGCATCATGGCGGCACGATAAGCCGCCATCCAGCCCCGGGGCGTCCGCCCACGAGGTGAGGATGCGTCAGCCCCGAGGCGTACCCGCGCGATCACCCACGACCGCGCGGGCACCGAAGTTCCGCCGGTGGATCAGCCGCGCAGGCGCTGCGAGACCTCGACCCAGCGGTCGAGCAGGGTCGCGGCGGCGCCGGAGTCGACGACCTGGCCGACCGTGGCGTAGGCGGCGGCGATCCGCTCGGAGAGGTCGTCGACCGTGGGGCCCTCGCTGGCGACCAGCGCGGCGGCGGCGTTGAGCAGAACGGCGTCGCGGATCGGGCCGGTCTTGCCCCGGACCAGGTCGTGGACGGCCCCCGCGTTGAACGCGACGTCGCCGCCCTTCAGGTCGGCGGGCTGGGAGCGGGCGATGCCGATGTCGGCCGGGTCGAACGCGGTCTTGGTGGAGACGCCGTCGCGCACGACGTAGACGGTCGAGGGGGCGGCGGTCGACAGTTCGTCGAGGCCGTCGTCGCCCCGGAAGACCAGGGCCGACACGCCGCGCTCGGCGAAGACCCCGGCCATGACCGGCAGCATGCGCGCGTCGAACACGCCGATGGCCTGGGCCGACGGGCGGGCCGGGTTGGTCAGCGGGCCGAGGAAGTTGAACACCGTCGGGACGCCGATCTCCTTGCGGGTCGGCCCCGCGAACCGCATCGACGGGTGGTAGACCGGCGCGAAGCAGAACGCGATGCCGGCCTCGTCGGCCACCTGCGCGGTCGCCTCGGGCGACAGGTCGATCACGACGCCGAGGTGCTCCAGCACGTCGGCCGCGCCGCACTTGGAGGACGCCGCCCGGTTGCCGTGCTTGACCACCCGCGCACCCGCCGCCGCGACCACGATGGCCGCCATCGTCGAGACGTTCACCGTGTGGGCCCGGTCGCCGCCGGTGCCGACGACGTCGACCGCCGGGCCCTCGATCGTGAGGGGCGTGGCGATGGACAGCATGTGCCGGGCCAGGCCCGACACCTCGGCGACGGTCTCCCCCTTGGCGCGCAGCGCGACGACGAACGCCGCAATCTGGGCCGGGGTGGCCGCGCCCGACATGATCTCGCCCATCGCCCACGAGGTCTCGTCGGCGGTCAGGTGCTCACCGGCGAGCAGCGCGTTGAGCAGCGAGGGCCAGGTGGTACGGGCGTCCATGGCGCGTCCTTAAAGGAATGTGGGATGTCAGGAGACCGCGGGCAGCCGCCCGCGCATCAGCCCCGCGATCGTCTCGGCGACGACCATCGGGTCGAGCGGCTGGGAGATGACGGCGTCGGCCCGCGACCAGTTGGCCAGCCAGCGGTCGTCGCGCCGGGCGATGATCAGGCAGATGGGCGGGCAGTCGTGCACCTCGTCCTTGGCCTGCTTGGCGATGCCCATGCCCCCGGCCGGCGCGGCCTCGGAGTCGAGGATCGCGATGTCGATCTCCCCCGAGTCGAGCTGCCGGACCACAGCGGGCTGGGTCGCGCACTCGACGATCTCCACCAGCGGCAGGTCGGCGGCGGGACGGCGGCCGATGGCCAGCCGCACCTTCTCACGGGTGGCCGCGTCGTCGCTGTAGACGAGAACCTTCATGTTGCGCACTCCAGTCACCGGGTAGGGTCACCAGGGATGCTATCGGCCCGGGGGGCCCGCTGATATCCCGCCCCGATATCCCCCGGGCGCGTCCTATCGGGGGGCCGTGCGCCGACCCGGCCCCATGAGCCGCAATAATGTCGGGCGTGGCGACAGCATCCGCAATTACTACGACGACGACAGCCCACTCGTCGCGCCGGCCCAACTTGGTCAGCGTCGGGACGATCATCTGGCTGTCCTCTGAGCTCATGTTCTTCGCGGCGCTGTTCGCGATGTACTTCACCATCCGCTCGGTGAGCGTCGGCCAGGACCCAGCAAGCTGGCCGGGCGCGCATCTGAACGTCCCGTTCGCGACGGTCAACACGATCATCCTGGTGCTGTCCTCGGTGACATGCCAGTTCGGCGTGTGGGCCGCGGAAAAGGGTCAGGTCAAGAAGCTCCGGTTCTGGTATTTCATCAGCTTCCTCATGGGCGCGGTCTTCGTCGCCGGGCAGCTGATCGAATACAACGAGCTGGTGCACGAGGGCACCACGCTCTCCTCCGACGCCTACGGCTCGGTGTTCTACCTGACCACGGGCTTCCACGGCCTGCACGTGACGGGTGGTCTGATCGCGTTCCTGTTCCTCCTGGGACGCACGTACGCCGCGAAGCGCTTCACGCATGAGCAGGCCACCAGCGCGATCGTCGTGTCCTACTACTGGCACTTCGTCGACGTCGTCTGGATCGGCCTTTTCGCGACCATCTACATCATCAAATGATCGGAACGGGGATTTCGGTGAACTCCATCACCGCGCGACGGCGGCATCCCCTCGCGCGCCTCGCGGTCGTGGCGCTCGCGCTGGGGCTGCTGGGCGGCGGATACGCCGCCGCGGCGCCCAGTGACAGCACCGCCGACGCGGCGGTCGCGTCGGGCAAGGCCGACGACGTGGCCGAGGGCAAGAGCCTGTTCGTGGCTCACTGCGCCAGCTGCCACGGCATGAACGCCGAGGGCACCTCCATGGGCCCGACGCTCGTGGGCGTGGGCGCCGCCGCGGTCGACTTCCAGGTGAGCTCCGGCCGTATGCCGGCCGCCGACCCGGGCGCGCAGGCCCCGCGCAAGCCGCTCGGTGAGTGGGTGACGCCCGAGGCGACCCGCCAGCTGGCCGCCTACGTGCAGACCCTCGGTGGCGGCCCCACGGTGCCGACCGCGGAGATGGTCGACACGAAGACCGGTGACGCCGCCAAGGGCGGCGAGCTGTTCCGCGCGAACTGCATCCAGTGCCACAACTTCGTCGGCGCCGGTGGCGGGCTCACCTACGGCAAGTACGCCCCGAACCTCAACGAGGCCACGCCCACGCAGATCTACGAGGCCATGGCCACGGGTCCGCAGGCGATGCCGGTCTTCAACGACTCGACGATCACTCCTGAGCAGAAGAAGGACATGATCGCCTACATCGTCGGGGTCCGGGATCAGGTCGACCCGGGCGGTTTCGGGCTCGGCCGCATCGGCCCGGTCTCCGAAGGTCTCGTCGCGTGGATCGCCGGAATCAGCTTCATGTCCCTCGCCGCCATTTGGATCACCGCCAAGAAGCGTAAGAGAACATCAAAATGACAGATAACGAGCTTCCCGGCCCCGATGACGAGACGCGCGTCCCGCGTCGCGTCATCGGCACCCCGGCTCAGGGAACCGCCGTACTCGGCACCCGCCCGGCTGAAGCCGAGGTGGAGACGCCCGGCGTGACGCTCCCCGACCCCGCCGACGCCCGCAAGGCCGAGCGCACGGTCGCCCTGCTGTTCTTCGTCGCCTTCCTGGCCGGCATCGGCTTCATCGCCTCCTATGTGATCTTCCAGGTCGGCGACCTCGACAGCACGGCCGTCTCGAACGCCGCGCTCGGTGGCACTCTCACGCTGGCGCTGCTGTGCCTCGCCTCCGGCGTGGTGGTCTGGGTCCGGCGGATCATGCCGAAGTACAACCTCGTCCAGGAGCGCCACGAGATGCGCTCCGACGACGACACCCGCGGCTACGTCGACGAGACGTTCCGCGCGGGCGCCAATGAGAGCGGCTTCGTCAAGCACAAGATGATGCGCCGCACGCTGCTGCTGGCGGCGGCGCCGCTGGGCCTGGCCCCGCTGGTGCTGCTCAAGGACCTGGGCCCGCTGCCCGGCACGTCCCTGCGCCACACGGTGTGGAAGAAGGGCATGAAGCTGGTCGTCGAAGGCACCGGCCAGCCGATCATGGCGGCCGACTTCGACTCTCCCGGCGGCATCCTGTCGGTCGTGCCCGAGGGTTACGAGCACGACCTCAACGCCCTCGCCAAGGCCACCCTGATCCTCATCAAGTTCCGTCCTGAAGACCTCAAGGCGGGCACGATCAGGAACTGGACCTACGACGGCATCGTCGCCTACTCGAAGATCTGCACCCACGTGGGCTGTCCCGCGGCGCTCTACGAGCAGACGACCCACCACATCCTGTGCCCCTGCCACCAGTCGACGTTCGACGCGACCGACGGCGCGCGGGTCATCTTCGGCCCGGCCGCCCGGCCGCTGCCGCAGCTGCCCATCGGCATCGACAGCCAGGGCTACCTCATCGCCCAGGCCGACTTCGACGTCCCCGTCGGTCCCAGCTTCTGGGAGCGCGGCGACGCCGAGGCCGACGCCAGGGAAGCCAGGGGGAACCAGTCGTGAACGAGACTCCCAAAGCCATCGCGGGCCCCGCGACCTACCTCGACGACCGGCTCGGCGCGGGCAGCTTCCTGAAGCGCAACCTGCGCAAGGTCTTCCCCGACCACTGGTCGTTCCTGCTGGGCGAGATCGCGCTCTACTCGTTCATCATCCTGCTGCTGACCGGCACGTTCCTGACGTTCTGGTTCAAGCCGAGCATGGGTCACGTCATCTACAACGGCTCCTACCAGCCGCTCGTGGGTGTCGGGATGTCCGAGGCCTACGCCTCGTCGCTGCACATCAGCTTCGAGGTCCGGGGTGGACTGCTGATCCGGCAGATGCACCACTGGGCGGCCCTGCTGTTCGTGGCCGGCATGATGGTCCACGCGCTGCGCGTCTTCTTCACCGGCGCCTACCGCAAGCCGCGTGAGCTCAACTGGATCATCGGCGTGCTGCTGCTGACCCTGGCGCTGGCCGAGGGCCTCACCGGCTACTCCCTCCCCGACGACCTGCTCTCCGGCGCCGGTCTGCGGATCACCGAGGGCGTGGCGATCTCGCTGCCGATCGTGGGCACGTACATCACGTTCTTCCTTTTCGGCGGGGAATACCCGGGTGTCGACGTCATCTCGCGCTTCTACACCCTGCACATCCTGCTGATCCCCGGCATCCTGCTGGCGCTCATCTCGGCCCACATGGTGCTGATGTGGGTGCAGAAGCACACGCAGATGCCCGGCCCGGGCCGCACCGAGCACAACGTGGTGGGCGCGCCGTTCTACCCGGCCTTCATGGCCAAGGCCGGCGCCTACTTCCTGTTCACGTTCGCCTGCATCGCCGGTCTCGGTACGTTCGCGCAGATCAACCCGATCTGGTTGTTCGGCCCCTACACACCGGCCGACATCTCCTCGGGGTCGCAGCCCGACTTCTACATGGGCTTCCTCGAAGGCGCGCTGCGCCTGATGCCGGCCTGGGAGATCAACTTCCTCGATCACACGGTGCCGTTGAGCGTGCTGATCCCGGCGCTGGTCCCGATGGGCATCATCATGACCGGCCTGGCGCTCTACCCGTTCGCCGAACAGTGGATCACCGGCGACCGTCGTGAGCACCACATCGCCGACCGTCCCCGCAACGCCCCGGTCCGCACCTCGATCGGCATGGCGGCGGTGACGTTCTACGGCATCCTGTGGCTGCTGGGCGCCAACGACTGGATCTCGGCGTTCTTCCACATCAGTCTCTACGAGACGACGATCATCGGCCGGTTCGCCATCTTCATCGGCCCGGCGATCGCCTACTGGGTGACCTACCGGATCTGCATCGGCCTGCAGCGCAAGGACCAGGAGATCCTCTCCCACGGCGTGGAGGCCGGCGTCATCAAGCGCCTCCCGCACGGCGAGTACATCGAGGTCCACGAGCCGCTGGCGGAGGACATCGCCGAGCACATCCGCGGCAAGAAGCAGATCCCGATCGTCCCCGGCGACGACGACAAGGACGGCATCCCGCCGAAGGGCGTGCGCGGTCCGATCGGCAAGTTCCGGGCCAAGGCCAGCAAGTTCTACGGCACCGACCGCGTGCCGCTGGACGCGAACGGCCACGGGCACGACGACGACCACGCGGCCGTCGGTGCGGGCGACCACCCGCGCGAGCTGCACTAGTCCCGTCCAACGGAGAAACCCGGAGCGTCCCGCTCCGGGTTTTTCTTTTCTGTACGCCCTCTCGACACCACCCCCACGGTCTCTGCACACCGCGCTCCTACCGTGGGCGCCATGCCCGATGACAAGACCTGGCTGGCCGATTTCGAGGCCGAGGCCGCCCGCCGGAAGGACCGCGCCGACCCCGACTGGCATCGGGGCTCCCGGCTGCACCCGGACGTGCTCAGGAGCATCCGCCGCTTCCAGGTGGGCGAGAACGGCGACGGCGCCAACCTCATCGCCAAGGCCGCCGCGTCCGGGAACCCCGCCTACGCGGCCACGGTCCGGCTGTTCGTCGACGAGGAGCGCAACCACGCCCGGATGCTGGCGATGCTGCTGGCCGCCGCCGGTTCGGGCACCCTGACCGGCCACTGGAGCGACACGGTCTTCGTGTGGCTGCGGCGGCTGCTGGGGTTACGGCTGGAGCTGATGGTCCTGATGATCGCCGAGGTGGTCGCCCTGCGCTACTACCGGGCCCTGCGCGACGGCACCGGTGACCCCCTCACCACCGAGGCCGCCGCGCTGATCCTGGCCGACGAGGAACGGCACGTCCCCTTCCACACCGACCGCCTCCGCCACGAGCTCCGGGACGTGCCGCTGCGGGGGCTGGTCGTCCGCGCGTGGTGGGTCCTGCTGTTCGGGACGGTGGCCGTGGTCATCGTGGACCACGGCCGGGCGCTGCGGCGGCTGGGTCTGCCCTGGCGCGACTTCGCCCGTGACGTGACGGCCCTGTTCGGTGCGGTCGTCCGCGCTAGCTGCGAGGCGCCACGTGGCCCAGGCGGAACAGGTCACGCGGGTCGACCCGGTTCCTGATCTCCGCCAGACGGGCCCTGGTGGCGGCGGGCCAGGCGCGGTCGAGCGTCGTCAGGTCGGAGCCGTGGAAGTTGATCAGCGTCCCGCCGGTCGACCACGGCGCCAGCGCCCCGGTGATCGCCTCCGGCGCGCTGCCCGGCAGGCCGACGACCAGCAGGTTGAAGGCGGCCTCTCGGCCGCCGACCGCGTTCGGCTCCTTCGGTTCGCGGGCGAGCGCCCCGCCGAGGTGCCGGATCTCGACCACCGGGATCGGCAGCTCCACCGACGGCCCGGCGACCGACAGCAGCGTCTCCACCGCCTCCGGGGTCAGGTCGCGGAGCAGGGTGCTCCGCTCGACGGCGGGCATCGGGTCGGTCGGGTCGTTGTGGATCAGGTCCAGTTGCGTGTACGGCAACTCCCCCACCCCGCCCAGCACCGGCTCGGCCACCCCGAGCATCGGCGCGAGCAGCGCCTCCTGGGGCTCCACAGAGGCCACCCGCAGGTGGGCGACGAACTGCCCGCTCAGCGGCGGAGGGAGCTGCGGGAGCGGGGGAAGCCGCACCAGGGCGATCGAGGTCGTCACCGTCTCGGGCAGGGTCGGCGCCCACTCCCGGTAGGCCCGCAGCACCGCCGGAGCGTCGGCGGCGGCGTAGTAGAAGCCGCCACCCCACACGGTGGCCAGCGGGAACAGGTCGACGGTGATCGAGGTGACCACGCCGAACCCGCCCTTGCCACCGCGCAGCGCCCAGAACAGGTCGGCCTCGCCGCCGGGGTCGGCGACGCGGGTGACCCCGTCGGGCGTCACCACGGTCAGGGCGCGCACGTGGTCGGCCGCGAAACCGTACGTCCGGGCCAGCGGCCCGACGCCGCCGCCGAGGGTGAAGCCGACCGCGCCCACCCCGGAGGCCGACCCGCAGAGGGGCGCCAGGCCGAAGGGCGCCGCCGCCCGGACGACCTCGGCCCACGTGCACCCGGCCCCGATGGTGGCGGTCCGTTCGACCGGGTCGATCTCCAGCGACCGCATCCGCGAGGTCAGGATGAGGACCGCCCCATCGGCGGCCTGGACGGCGCCGTGCCCGGTCGCCTGGACGGCCACCGGAAGATCACGGGAGACGGCGTACGCGAGGGCCTCGGCCACGTCTTCGGCGGTCTCGGCCTCGGCCACGAGGGCGGGGTGGTGCCGTACCGCGAGATTGAATCCAGAGATTTCGTTCATGGGAGGAGTTGTCCCATGGTGCCCTCGTATGTCGCTGAGACGGCATCCTAGTGTTGTCCTACTCGACTAGGAGGAGCACGATGCGGCACGACTTCCGGGTCCTCGGGCCCGTGGAGGTCCTCAGCGAGGGGTCGGCCGTCGACCTCGGCCCCCGCAAGCAGCGGGCGGTCATGGCCCTGCTGCTGACCCATGCCCCGAGGGTCGTGGCGCTCGACCAGATCATCGACGCCCTCTGGCAGGACGAGCCGCCCTCCAGCGCGACCGGAACGCTCCAGGCGTACATCTTCCAGCTCCGCAAGGCCCTGGAACCCGACCGGTCGCCCAGGACCCCGGCGAAGATCCTGCGGACCCGCGAGCCGGGCTACCTGCTGGAGATCGATCCCGGGCAGATCGACTCCCACCGGTTCCTGAAGGCCATGGAGCTGGCCGAGACGGCGCCGCCCGAGCAGGTGGAGCGGATCCTCAATCCCGCGCTGGACCTGTGGCGCGGGGAGCCGTACACGGGACTCCAGGACGAAGAGTATCTGCGGCCGACCATCGCCCACCTCAAGGAGGCCCGGCTGACCGCGCTCACCACCCGGGCGGAGGCGCGGCTCGCGCTGGGTCGCCCGGCCGAGGTGGCGCTGGAGGTCGAGCGGCTGCTGGAGGCGGCACCGTACAGAGAAGGGCTCTGGTCGCTGCTCATCCGGGCGCTCTACACCGACCGGCGGCAGGCCGACGCGCTGGCCGCCTACCAGCGGTGCCGCGCCCTGCTCGACGAGGAGCTCGGGCTGCTGCCGAGCCCCGAGCTGCGCGCGCTGGAGCAGGCCGTGCTGCGGCAGGAGCCGCTGCCGGCCTCGCGGGTCACGGTGGCCGCCGCACCCGCCGAACCCCGCGCCGAGCCGCCGCGGCTCGTCGGGCGGGCGGCGCAGCACCGGCGGGTGCACGACCGGGTCGCCGACGCCGCCCGGGGCGCGGGCGGGGTGCTGCTGATCGGCGGTGAGGCGGGCATCGGGAAGACCACGCTGGCCGAGTCGGCCGCCGAGCTGGCGGCGTCGCGGAACTTCACCGTCGCGTGGGGCCGCTGCGCCGACGACGCGCCCGCCTTCTGGCCGTGGATCCAGGCCCTGCGGGTGCTCGACCCGCCGACCGCCGAACGCCTGGCGGCCCCCGGCGAGGCGGCCGACCCCGACGCCGCCCGCTTCCTGCTGCACGACGCCGTCACCCGCGCCCTCGAACAGCGCGCCGCGCGCGGCCCGCTGATGATCGTGCTGGAGGACGCCCACTGGGCCGACGCCGCGACCCTCAAGCTGCTCACCTTCCTCGGCGCCGAGCTCCACCGGGTCCCGCTCCTGGTCGTCGTGACGGTACGCCACCACGACACCCCCCAGCCGATCGACGTGTTCGCCGAACTCGCCCGCCAGCGCGGCACCGAACGGCTCACCGTCGGCCCGCTGACCGAGGCCGACGTCGCCGACTACCTCGACGGCCGCGACCCCGCGATGCGCGACCACGTGGCCGTGCTCCACGACCGCACCGGCGGCAACCCCTTCTACCTGGGCGAACTCCTGCGCCTGGCGGCGAGCACCCGGTCGGCCGACATCGCCGCCCTGCCGGTGCCCGACGGCGTGCGCGACGTCATCGCCCAGCGCGTCTCCCGCCTGCCCGAGGAGACCCAGACGCTCCTGCGCACCGCCTCGGTGGTGGGCCGCGCCGTGAACTGCGACGTGCTCGCGGGCGCCGCCGGGCTCGACCCCGCCCGCCTGCTGCAACTGCTCGAACCGGCCGTCGCGACCGGCCTGCTCGTCGAGGTCGAGGGCGGCTGGGACTACCGCTTCTCCCACGCCCTCGTCCAGGAGGCCCTGTACGGCGAGCTCACCCGCCTCGAACGCGCGCGCCTCCACGGCAGGATCGGCGAGGCCGCCGAGTCGTTCGGCGGCGGCGACCTCGACCGGATCCCGGTGCTGGCCCACCACTTCGCCCAGGCCGCCCGGGTCGGCCACGCCGAGAAGGCCGTCGCCTACGCCGCCCGCGCCGCCGAACAGGCCGCCGCGGGCCTGGCCTACGACGAGGCGGTGCGTTACTGGGAGCTCGCCCTGGCCTCCCACGGCCCGGCGGGCACCTCCCGGCGCTGCCGCCTGCTGATCGAGGTGGGCCGCGCCCGGCGGCTGACCGGCGACGTGCTGGGCGCCCGCGCGCCCCTCGACGAGGCCGTCGACCTCGCCACCCGCCTGGGCGAGGACGACACGGCGATCGAGGCCGTCACCGTCTTCGGCGGCGTCACGCTGTGGAACTGGTGGTCCTACGGCGTCGTCAACCCGCGCATGATCAACCTCCTGCGCGACCTGCTCACCCGCCTGCCCGACGACGACCTGGCCCGCCGCGCCGCGCTCCTGGGCACCCTCGCCGTCGAGCGCTACTACGGCACCCGCGCCGAGGGCCTGGCCCACGCGACCGAGGCGGTCGCGCTGGCCCGCAAGACCGGCGACCCGATCCTGCTGGCCAGGACCCTGAACAACTACGTCATCGCGAACTGGTCGCCCGAACGCGACGCCGAGCGGTTCGCCGCGGCCGCCGAGATCCTCACCCTGCCCGGCCTGCCCAAACTCACCGAGGTGATCTCCCGCCTGCACCGCATGCAGGGCCTCATGCAGGACGGCGCCATCGCCGAGTACGACGCCGAACTCGCCCGCTGCCTGCGGCTGACCGACGAGCTGCGCATCCCGGAGATCACCGCCCAGGTCAACTACGCCGCCTCGGGCCGGGCCATCCTGTCGGGCGACTGGGCCGAGGCCCGCCGCTACAGCTCACTGGCGGGCGAGTGGTACCGCCGCACCAGCCTGTGGGGTCCCGACGTCATCGAGCTGATGAGCGAGTTCTACATCGACTGGGCCAGGGACGCAGTGCCGCCCGCCCTGGTCACGACCCTGGCCGAGCGGGCCGAAGACCCGTCCGACCGGCTGCTGCGACCGACCGCCATCCTGGCGCTGTGGGAGACCGGCGACCGCGCGAAGGCGACGGAGCTGCTCACCCGCTGGGGCACCACCATCGAACGCGACTGGGCCTGGCAGTTCTCCGCCTGGCAGTGGGCCCTGGTCGCGGCCCGCCTGGGCCGCCCGGCCCCCGAGGAGATGCTGGCGGCCCTGCTGCCGGTCGCCGGCCAGATCGCCACGCTGGGCACCGGCTGCGTCTCGTGGGGTTCGATCCACGAGGCCGTCGCGGGCCTGTACGAGGCCCTCGGCGATCCGGACCGCGCCCGCGACCACGCGCGGCTGGCGGCCCGGACCCACCGTGAGCTGGCCATCCCCCATCTGGAGCGCCGCAGCGCGGCGCTCCTGGAGCGGCTCGGTTAGGCCATCGGGTCGGTCGTCGCGTCCCGCAGGCGGCTCCACTTCAGCCAGTCCTTCCACTTCGGCTGCCAGTGGCCCCAGCCGTTGGTGGGCTCCAGCGGGCGCGGCGAGCCGGTGAGGATGATCGGGTCGCCGATCAGGGTCTCGTCCTTGTACCACTGGGCGTTGGACGGGCTGATGTTCACGCAGCCGTGGCTGACGTTGGAGTTGCCCTGCGAGCCGACCGACCAGGGCGCGCCGTGGACGTATTCACCGCTGTTGGAGATGCGGACGGTGTCGTAGACCGTCTGCTGGTAGTAACCGGCCTGGCCGGGCCCGGCGTCGGGCGAGGTCATGACCGTGACGTCCTCGCGCGACATGGCCAGGTGGATGCCGCTGGTCGTGTGGTACTTCCACACGCCGCCCTTGCCCGCGCTGAACGGGATCTTCCTGATGGTCTTGCCGTCGCGGATGACGTCCATCGTGTGCTCGTTGATGTTGCCCTTGGTGATCTGCGAGCGGCCGATCGTGAAGTCGCGCGTGTAGTCTTTCGCGCCGTAGAGGCCGACGTCGCCGCGCGCGCCCGCCAGGCGGGCGGTCACCCGGACCTTGGTCTTGGCCGGCCAGAACTCCTTCGGCCGGTAGGCGATCGTCTTGTCGTCGAACCAGTGCCAGGCGCCGTCGACCGGCTTGGAGGCCTGGACGACCAGGTTGCGCTCGATCGACACCCGGTCCTTCACAGGCGTGTTGAAGGTGATCATGATCGGCATGCCGACGCCGACGGTCAGGCCGGTCATCTCCTTGTTCGGCAGCAGCGTGTCGATCTCGAACGTCTTGGCGGCGGCCAGTGTCGAGAACGAACTGCTGCCCTTCGCCGACCCCGCGGTCGCCGCGACCGTGTAGTGGGTGCCCGGCATCATCGGGCGCACGCTGCGCCACATCGTGCGGTCGGGGCTGAAGACGCCCTCGACGGCCTTCCCGCCCTCGGCGGTGACGGCGACCGTGCCCAGCGCGGCGCCCGACGCGTAGATCTTGATCGGGAGCTCGGGGGGCAGGTTCGCCGCCCCGTTGCTCGGAAAGATCATGACCGCTTCGGCCGCCTTCTGCCTCGCCGCGTCCTCGCCCGCCGTCGCCGTAGTGGCACAACCGGTCAGCATCACTAGGGCCAACGCCCCCGCAGCACGAGTTCGCACGCGGATCTCCCCCCGGGTCACCTTGATCACTATCTCTGAGTTATTACCCGATTACGGGGAGTTCGGTCGCCCGACACTCCTTTCGAAGGCAAAGAAAAAGTCCCGGTCCGCCAACGGGCGAACCGGGACCAAGCTGCGGGAACTAGTGCGAGAAGTGCCCGCGGTAGTACTGGAAGACGAATCCGATCGTGCTCATGATCACCGCGAAGACACCGATCATGAAGAGCCACCAGCCGATGACGAACCCGAAGAACGTCAGCGCGGCCGACAGGGTCACGAACAGCGGCCACCACGAGTGGGGGCTGAAGAAGCCCAGCTCACCCGCGCCGTCACTGATCTCGGCCTCCTTGTCGTCCTCCGGCTGCTCGCCGATGCGGCGCGCCGTGAACAGCAGGTAGTAGCCGATCATGAGGGCCAGACCCACCGAGATCGCCATCGCGGTGGTGCCGGTCACCTCCTTGGACCAGAACCAGTAGACGATGTCGGCTGCGGCGAAGAACAAGCCGGTGAGGATGAACATCCATCCCTGGACCTTCACGACGAGACCTCCTCGATCGCCGGCTGAGCCTTACCAGGCGTGATGTGCGGGTACTTGAGATCGAACGCCGGGCGCTCCGACCGGATGCGGGGCAGCCGGTGGAAGTTGTGCCGCGGCGGCGGGCACGACGTCGCCCACTCGAGCGAACCGGCGTAGCCCCAGGGGTCGTCGACGGTGACCTTGGGCGCGTTGCGCCAGGTCGTCCAGACGTTCCAGATGAACGGCAGGGTCGAGGCGCCCAGCAGGAACGCGCCGACCGAGCTGATCATGTTGAGGTCGGTGAAGCCGTCGACCGGCGAGTAGTCGGCGTAGCGCCGCGGGAAGCCGATGACGCCCAGCCAGTGCTGGACCAGGAACGTCAGGTGGAACCCGAAGAACAGGGTCCAGAAGTGGACCTTGCCGATCTTGTCGTTGAGCATCTTGCCGGTGAACTTCGGCCACCAGAAGTAGAAGCCGGAGAACATCGCGAACACGACCGTGCCGAACACCACGTAGTGGAAGTGGGCCACCACGAAGTAGGAGTCGGAGATCGAGAAGTCGAGCGGCGGCGAGGCCAGGATGACACCGGTCAGGCCACCGAACAGGAAGGTGACCAGGAAGCCCACCGCGAAGAGCATCGGTGTCTCGAAACTGAGATGCCCCCGCCACATCGTGCCGATCCAGTTGAAGAACTTCACGCCGGTCGGTACGGCGATGAGGAACGTCATGAAGGAGAAGAACGGCAGCAGCACCTGGCCGGTGACGAACATGTGGTGCGCCCACACAGTCACCGACAGGCCCGCGATGGAGATCGTCGCGCCGACCAGGCCGATGTAGCCGAAGACCGGCTTGCGGCTGAAGACCGGCAGGACCTCGGTGATGATGCCGAAGAACGGCAGGGCGATGATGTAGACCTCGGGATGCCCGAAGAACCAGAACAGGTGCTGCCACAGCATCGCACCGCCGTTGGCGGGGTCGAAGACGTGGGCACCGAGCTTCCGGTCGGCCTCCAAGACCAGCAGCGCCGCCGCCAGGACCGGGAACGCCAGCAGCACCAGGATGCTGGTGAGCAGGATGTTCCAGGTGAAGATCGGCATGCGGAACATCGTCATGCCGGGCGCGCGCATGCAGATGATCGTGGTGATGAAGTTGACGGCGCCGAGGATGGTGCCCAGACCCGACAGGGCCAGGCCCATCACCCAGAGGTCACCGCCGATGCCCGGCGAGGTGACCGCGTTGGACAGCGGCGCGTAGGCGGTCCAGCCGAAGGCGGCGGCGCCGCCCGGGGTGAAGAAGCCGCCCACGGCGATGATGCTGCCGAACAGGTAGAGCCAGTAGCTCACCATGTTCAGACGCGGGAACGCCACGTCGGGCGCGCCGATCTGCAGCGGCATGAGCTCGTTGGCGAAACCCGCGAACAGCGGGGTCGCGAACATGAGCAGCATGATCGTGCCGTGCATGGTGAACAGCTGGTTGAACTGCTCGTTCGAGACGACCTGCATGCCCGGCTGGGCGAGCTCGGCGCGCATGACCAGAGCCATGACGCCGCCGATGAGGAAGAACACGAACGAGGTGATCAGGTAGAGGTGACCGATGATCTTGTGGTCGGTGGTGGTCAGCCACTTCACGACCACAGAACCCTTGCGGTAGGGCTGTGCGGCGGTGGTCATTGCGCGCCTCCCGCCGCGGACTGGGTGGTCATGTACTGGTCGAACTCCGCCTGAGGCACCAGCTTGACCGAGAACAACATCTTGCTGTGGTCGACACCGCAGAGCTCGGCGCAGCGGCCGAAGAACACTCCGGTCTTGTCGAGGGTGTCGAGCTCGAACTTGTTGTGCAGGCCCGGCATGACGTCCTGCTTGAAGAGGAACGCCGGCACCCAGAACGAGTGGATGACGTCGGGCGACTCGAGGGCGAACTCGACCTTCGTGCCGACCGGCAGCACCAGCTGCGGGCCCTGCGGGTTGGTCACGCTCTGCTTGGCCAGGTCGACCGGCACACCCGCCACGGTCGCCGTCTTGCCCTGCGCCTCGGTCGTGAAGCGCCAGCTCCACTGGAAGCCCTCGACCTTGACCTTCACCGGGGCGGTGCCGGAGACCTTGATGATCTCGGTCTCGTCGCGCGCGGTGAAGTAGAAGAAGACCGCCACCATGACCAGCGGAACGAGCGTGTAGAGCATCTCGATCGGCAGGTTGTACCGCACCTGCGGCGGCAGCTGCTGGTCGCTGTTCTTACGCCGGCGGTGGAACAGCACCGACCACACGATCAGGGCGAAGACGACGACGAACGTCGCCAGGGCGGCCGCCCACGAGCCCAGCCACAGGTCGAGCATCAGGTTGCCCTGCCGAGTCTGCGGCTCGGGCTGGGCCAGCCGCGACCACTGATCGGCCGCCTCGGAACTACACGCCGTCGCGGACGCGACCAGAACCGCCACACCGGCGAGACTGAGCAACCGGCGGCGGGCCAACGATCGCCGTGTCGTACGGCGGGTCGGACTCACGGATCGCCTACCCCACACTTCAAGCCCACGGGTCTCACCCCTGGGCGGTTTTCGCGGATTCCACACAGCCGGGGGAATCTTCTCCCCCGCTTTACTTGATTCACTTCAATGCCGAGACACTTTAGCGCGGACCGGCACCGGTCCTCGTTCCAGCCCCCGTTAATGTCCTCACTGTGGCGTACCTCGACGCGGCATCGACCGAGCCCCTCCATCCGGCGGCCCGGGAGGCCATGCTGGCAGCTCTCGACGTGGGGTGGGCCGACCCGGCCCGGCTCTACGGTTCGGCCCGGCGGGCGCGGCTGCTGCTCGACCAGGCGCGGGCCGAGATCGGCGAGGTGCTGGGGGCCCGTCCCGACGAGCTGTCGTTCACCTCGTCGGGCACCCAGGCCGTGCACCTCGGGCTGCTCGGCGCCCTCCAGGCCCGGCGGCGGGTGGGGCGTCATCTGGTGGTGAGCGCGGTCGAGCACTCCAGCGTGCTGCACGCCGCGGGCGTCCACGAGCGCGACTCGGGGACCGTGGAGACCATAGGTGTCGCCCTCTCCGGGCGCGTCGACCTGCCTGCGTTCACCGAGGCGGTGGCGGCCGAGGGGGTCGCGGTGGCGGCGCTCCAGACGGCCAACCACGAGGTGGGCACGCTCCAGCCGGTGGCCGAGGCGGCCGCCGCGTGCCGGGCGGCCGGGGTGCCGCTGGTGGTCGACGCGGCCCAGTCGGCCGGGCGGCTGCCGATCCCCTCAGGATGGTCGGTGCTGGCCGCCAGCGCGCACAAGTGGGGCGGCCCGGCCGGGGTCGGGGTGCTCGCGGTCCGCAAGGGCACCCGCTGGCGCTCCCCCTATCCCGAAGACGACAGGGAACAGCGCCGGGTGCCGGGCTACGAGAACGTGCCCGCCGTGGTGGCCGCCGCCGCCGCGCTGCGGGCCCGCGCGGCCGAGGCCGCGACCGAGAACGCCCGCCTGTCGGCGCTGGTCGACCGCATCCGCGCCGAGGTCCCGCGCCGGGTCCCCGACGTCGAGGTGATCGGCGATCCGGTGGATCGCCTCCCCCACCTGGTGACCTTCTCGTGCCTGTACGTCGACGGCGAGGCGCTCCTGACCGAACTCGACAAGGCCGGTTTCGCCGTCTCGTCAGGAAGTTCGTGTACGGCGAGTACGCTTCGACCATCACACGTGCTGGAGGCGATGGGCGTGCTTACGCATGGAAATGTCCGGGTATCGCTGCCACGTGGGATCCCCGAAGACGACGTCGAACGGTTCCTCACCGTTCTCCCCGACCTCGTTCTTCGCGTCCGTCAGCGTCTGGGGGTGCGGTGATCTGGCGTAGGAAGTCGTCCGTCGAGGTGGTTCCGCCGGTCGCGCCGGTCATACCGGAGGCGGCGCTGACCATCGACGCGCTGGGCCGCAAGTGCCCGATCCCGATCATCATGCTGGCCGAGCGGGTCGGCGAGGTGCCCCTGGGCGGGGTGATCTCCGTGCTGGCCGACGACCCGGCCGCCTTCACCGACATCCCGGCCTGGTGCCGGTTGAAGTCACACGAACACGTCGAGAGCTACGAGCTGCCGCAGGGCGGCTGGGCGATCCACGTACGCCGCAAATACTGAAAGCCGCCCGCTGACAGAGCGGGCGGCATTTCGAGCGATGATCGAAGGCGCAGTCCTGTTCGGCGGCCGCCCCCTACCTGGCGGGCGGCGGTCCGAGCGGAGACTACGGGCGCAGGCAGCGCAGGTGGGCGCCGATCTCCTCGGCGGCGTCCTTGCCGTAGCAGCCGGCGAAGCGCTCGAGGAAGTCGGCCTGGCCGAGCTCGTATTCCTGGCCGCCGACCCGCTCCAGCACGTGGGTGGCGGTGAGGTTGCCGATCTGGGCGCAGCGCTCGAGGCTCAGGCCCCAGGTCAGGCCCGCGAGGAAGCCCGAACGGAAGGCGTCGCCGACGCCGGTCGGGTCGGCCTTGCCGCGCTCGGGGGCCGGGGAGACGTGGATCGACGGCTCGCCCTTGCGGTCGATGCGCGAGCCCTTCGGGCCGAGCGTGGTGACCCGGACGCCGACGCGGTCGAGGACCTCTTCGTCGGACCAGCCGGTCTTCTGCTCGATGAGCCCCTTCTCGTAGTCGTTGGAGAAGAGGTAGGCCGCGCCGTCGATCAGCTCGCGGATCTGCTCACCGGGCATCCGGGCGAGCTGCTGGGAGATGTCGGCGGCGAAGTCGATGCCGCGCGATTTGCACTCGGCGGTGTGGCGCAGCATGGCGTCGGGGTCGTTGGGGCCGACGAGCACGAGGTCGAGGCCGCCGACGCGGGCCGCGATCGGGCCGAGCTCGATCTGCCGGGCCTCGGCCATCGCGCCGGTGTAGAACGACGCGATCTGGTTGTGGTCCTGGTCGGTGGTGCACAGGAACCGCGCGGTGTGGTGGAGCTCGGAGATGTGGACGGAGTCACAGTCGACGCCGTGCCGCTCCAGCCAGGACCGGTAGTCGGCGAAGTCGTCGCCGACCGCGCCGACCAGGATCGGCCGCAGACCCAGGCCACCCATGCCGAACGCGATGTTGCCCGCGCAGCCGCCGCGCCGGATCTCCAGCTCGTCGACGAGGAACGACAGCGACACGCGGTCGAGCTGCTCGGCGATGAGCTGATCGCCGAAGCGACCGGGGAACGTCATCAGGTGGTCGGTCGCGATGGAGCCGGTGACGGCGATGCGCACGGGGTTTTCTCCTCGTTGTCAGCAGCGCGTGAACGCCCGCCGGAGCGCGAGCCCAGCAAGAATACGCGATATCCGGACGGGCCCGGGACAGCGTGGAGACATGGCAAGACACCCGCGTGCCCGAAAGCGGGTGCGCGGGTGTCTCGCCGGCACTCCTTAGTTGAAGGAGTCGCCGCAGGCGCAGGACCCCGTGGCGTTGGGGTTGTCGATCGTGAAGCCCTGCTTCTCGATCGTGTCGACGAAGTCGACCGTGGCGCCGATCAGGTAGGGGGCGCTCATCCGGTCGGTCACGACAGAGACGCCGCCGAAGTCGGAGACGACGTCACCGTCCATCGACCGGTCGTCGAAGTAGAGCTGGTAACGAAGGCCCGAACAGCCCCCCGGCTGCACCGCGACGCGGAGGTGGAGGCCCTCCTCGCCCTGCTGCTCCAGCAGGCCCCTGACCTTGGCGGCGGCCGCGTCGGTAAGGTTCAGGCCCTGCCGCGTGGTCTCGCTGCTCTCAACCGTCATGTTGGTGACTCCCACCGTCTGAAACTGACGTCCTTCTAGAACGTTAGCAACACGTTGGCCCTGTCCCTACATTCCCGGGACGGACACCCTGCCGGAATACAACCCAAAGCGGATGTGTAATGTAGTAGTCGTCAGTTCGACGATAAGTCCCCAAGGGGGTGTGGTCGTGACGACCACGAGTCTTCCTCTCTTCGTCCTCGGGCAGGGCGTCGACCCGCACAGCGAGCGCGGTGTCGACTGCCCCGGCGAGCTCCCGCCCGCCTCGGACCCGGCGCTGGTGGCGCGGGCCCGCGCGGCCAAGGAGGCGCTCGGTGATCGGCTGTTCGTGCTGGGTCACCACTACCAGCGCGACGAGGTCATCCAGTTCGCCGATGTGACGGGCGACTCCTTCAAGCTGGCCCGCGAGGCGGCCGCCCGGCCCGATGCCGAGTTCATCGTGTTCTGCGGCGTCCACTTCATGGCCGAGTCGGCCGACATCCTGACCTCGGACGCCCAGAAGGTGATCCTGCCCGACCTCGCCGCCGGCTGCTCCATGGCCGACATGGCCACCTTCGACCAGGTCGAGGAGGCCTGGGAGGCGCTGGAGGACGCCGGGATCGCCGGGGTGACGGTGCCGGTGACGTACATGAACAGCAGTGCCGACATCAAGGCGTTCTGCGGGCGGCACGGTGGCGCGGTGTGCACCTCGTCCAATGCCAAGAAGGCTCTTGAATGGGCCTTCGAGCAGGGCGAGAAGGTCCTGTTCCTGCCCGACCAGCACCTCGGCCGCAACACGGCGGTGCTGGAGATGGGCCTGAGCCTGGACGACTGCGTGGTCTACAACCCGCACCGCCCGAACGGCGGCCTGACCGTCGAGCAGCTGAAGAACGCGAAGATGATTCTCTGGCGCGGCCACTGCTCGGTGCACGGCCGGTTCACCGCCGAGAACGTCGACGACGTCCGGGCGCAGGTCCCGGGCGTGAACGTGCTGGTGCACCCCGAGTGCCGCCACGAGGTCGTGACCAAGGCCGACCACGTGGGCTCGACCGAATACATCATCAAGGTCCTGGAGGCCGCGCCCGCCGGGTCGACCTGGGCCGTGGGCACCGAGCTCAACCTGGTGCGGCGGCTGGGGACGATGTTCCCCGACAAGCGGGTCATGTTCCTGGAGAAGACCGTCTGCTACTGCTCGACGATGAACCGCATCGACCTGCCCCACCTGGTCTGGGCGCTGGAGTCCCTCGCGGCGGGGCAGGTGCCGAACCAGATCACCGTCGACGCCGACACCACCCACTGGGCGAAGGTGGCGCTCGACCGGATGCTGGCCCTGCCGTAGCGGCTAGCGCAGCTCGAAGACGACCTTCACGCTGAGACCCACCGACTGGCGGCCCGGAGAGATCGACTTGTCCGAGGCCGCCATCAGGTGGATGCCCTCGAACGGGATCGGGGTGTGCCCCTCGCCGTTCTCCTGGACGCTGAGCACCGCGCCCAGGGTCCGGCCGGTCAGCCCGGCGTACTGCTTCGCCTTGGCCAGGGCGTCTTTGTAGGCGGCGTCGCGGGCGGCCGACAGCGCGGCGGCCGGGTCGCCGATCTCGAAGTTGATGCCGTTGAGGCGGGCCTCCTCGCCCGCGGCGGCGACGGCGTCGACCACCCGGTCGGCGATGTCTAGGTCGCGCACGAGCACCTCGACGCCCTGCCCGGCGCGGTAGCCGGAGACCTTCGGGTAGTCGTCGTATTCGGGGCCGAGGGAGATGTCGCTGGTGCGCAGGTCGTCTTCGGCCACGCCCGCGTCGAGCAGGGCCGAGCGGAGGGCTGCGGCGGCCGTGCGGGCACCGCTGAACGCGGCTCCGGCCGTCGCGCGGCGGACCTCGACACCGGCCTGGAGGCGCATGCGGTCGGGGGCGGCGGAAACGGTGCCGTTGCCGGTGACGGTGATCTTCGCGTCGTCTGCCACGACCCCGGCATACCCTGCGGACGTCGCCGCGAACGCCGGGGTGGACAGGAGCCCGGCGGCGAGGAAGGCTGCCGCGGTCGCGTACCTGAGGTTGATCATGGGCGCGATCCCATCATCCGACCCGCCGCGGGGAACCGCGCGCCACGCCCTCCTTGGTCACATCCTGGTGTTGTCGGTCCATCGCTTGAGCAGGGCGTCGTCGCCCTCGACGGCGTAGTCGCCATAGCCCCGGCGGCCCCACATCAGCAGCAGGATGTCGGCGGCCGTGGCGGTGCGGACGGTCACCTCACCGGGCATCGCGGACACCTCGTAGGTGAAGCCGTCGGGATAGAGCGTGACCAGGAAACCCACGCCGGTGTCGGACTGCCACGACAGGCGCTCGCCGTCGCCGGTCAGGTCACGGGGGTTCCAGTCGGCGTGGGGCAGGGTGTCGAGCAGTTCGGAGACGCCGTCGGCCGCGACGCGCTCGTCGATCCGGGGCGTGTGGCCGAGCGCGATGTCGGCGTCGGCGCCGTGGACGGTGTTCTCGTGGAGCTGGCGGCGGGCCCACCAGATCACCGGGCGGGGGCCCGACCAGGTCCAGACGACCGTCGACGGGTCGTGGGCCAGCAGACCCCTCTTGAGGGGCTCGGCGCCGGCCGCGAACCAGTCGGCGTAGCCACCGTCGTCGGCGGGCAGGCCCAGATCCACCGCATCCCGGTCGAGCCGCTCCTGACGGGCCTCCCCGGCCACGATCGCGGCCCTGCGGTGGGTGCTCCCGGTGTGCACGACCAGGTCGCGCAGGCTCCAGCCGGGACACGTCGGCACGGGCCTGTTCAGGTCGTGACCCCGGATGGCGTCGGCCATGCGGGTGATCCGCCCGGCCACCGCGTCGGCGTATTCCTGCTGGTCCACGCGTTCCCCCTACAGTCCGGGCGCCCCCCACACCGCGAACCAGCGGGACAGGTCGGCCTCGATGGGCAGGTCGCCCGCGAGCGTGCCGCGCGCCTGCAGTTCCAGGGCGTTGTCACGGCGTTCGCCCGGCAGAGGGGCGAACGGGTAGAACGTGCCCTGCTTGTAGAGGTATACCAGGGCGAGCCGCCGCCCCGTGGGGTCGGCGAACACGACGGTCGTACACAACAACGAGCTGCCGAACCCGGCGGCCTCCAGGCTGGAGTTGGCGCCGTGGAGGTTGGTGACCAGTGCCGAGACGTCGTCGTCGCGGACGGTCAGCCAGGTGAAGCCGTAGGCGTCCTGGGTGATCTCCGGCTGCCCGACGAGGGCGCGCACGTCCTCCTGGAGGCGCGCGAACGCGCCGCCCTCGGCGGCCCGGAAGCAGACCGAACCGACCCCGGCCGGGGCGAAGGTGGTCGCGACCTGCAGGGTGATCGCGGCCGAGGGCAGCGCGAACAGCGCGTCGAGATCGGGTTTCGCCTGTTTCGACCGGCCGAGGAGCGCGTCGAACCAGCCCATCAGGCCTCCCTGCCGAGCTCGCCGGAGATCCGGGCGAGCTGTTCGAGCCGCTTCTCCAGCGGCGGGTGGGTGGCGAAGAGCGAGGCGACGCTCGCCCGGTTCAGCGCCGGCGCGAAGTAGAACGCGTTGAACGACTGGGCCTCGCGCAGATCCCGCGTCGGAATGCGGGAGATCTCACCGGTGACCTTCGTCAGGGCGCTGGCCAGCGCGGACGGCCGCTGGGTCAGATAGGCCCCGGCCCGGTCGGCGGCCAGTTCGCGATAGCGCGACAGCAGCCGGGTCAGCACAAAGCTGACGCAGTAGACGATCGTGGAGACCAGCACGATGATCAGGCCGATCGGCAGACCGCCCTGGTTGTCGCGGTTGCGGCCGAGACCGGCGTAGAGGGCGAACCGGGTCATCAGCCCGGCCACCACGCCGAGGAACGAGGCGATCGTCATGACCGCGACGTCACGGTGGGCCACATGGGACATCTCGTGGGCCAGGACGCCTTCGAGCTCGGGCGGATCGAGCCGCCGGAGCAGGCCGGTCGTCACGCAGACGACGGCGTTCTTCTGGTTGCGCCCGGTGGCGAACGCGTTGGGCACGTCGCTGTCGGCGACGGCCACGCGGGGTTTGGGCATGTCGGCCAGGGCGCTCAGGCGGTCGATCATCGCGTGGAGCTGCGGGGCCTCCTGTGGCGAGACCTCTCGTCCGCCCATCGCGTACAACGCGATCTTGTCGGAGTAGAAGTACTGCACCAGCAGGAAGCCCGCCGCGATGACGAGAACGACGACCGCGCGTGCCCCGACGGCGATGAGCACCGCCATGAACACGACGTAGAGCAGGCCGAGCAGGAACATGGTCAGGACCATGCGGCGGGTCAGCCCGGAGTCGGGCCGGAACCGGGACACCGGGTCAGCCCGGGATGAGCCCCTGGTCGCCCAGCATCTCCCGGACTTCCTCGATAGAGGCGTCCGCGGGGGGCAGGATCAGCTCAGACGGTTCCAGGGCGTCGTCCGCGAGGGGCGCTCCGACATGGCGGACCTTGTCGAGGAGCGCGTGCAGCGCGGAACGGAACGTGGGCTCGTCGTCGGTGTTGATGGCCGACTCGAGCTCGGTGTCGAGGGCGTTGAGCACGTCGAGGTCGCCGTCGGCGATCTGGACCTGCCCCTCCCCCATGATTCGGACGATCACTGTTATGCCTCCCCCGGCTGGCGGTATTGCTGGGTGTGCTGGGGCTGCGGCTGCTGGCCGGGCTGCCCCTGCTCGATGGCGCTCTTCGGCGCCGGCCCCTGGCCCAGCTCGGCCTTCATGCGGGCCAGCTCCAGCTCGACGTCGCCCCCGGCGCCCATGCGGTCGAGCTCGGCCTGGATGTCGTCGCGCGGGCCGCCCGAGTAGTCGTCGAGCGCGCCGCTGGCCAGCAGCTCGTCGATCGCACCGGCGCGGGCCTGCATCTGCGCGGTCTTGTCTTCGGCCCGCTGGATCGCCAGGCCGACGTCGCCCATCTCCTCGGAGATGCCGGAGAAGGCCTCGTTGATGCGGGTCTGGGCCTCGGCGGCGGTGTAGGTCGCCTTGATGGTCTCCTTCCGGGTGCGGAAGGCGTCGACCTTGGCCTGGAGGCGCTGGCTGGCGAGGGTCAGCTTCTCCTCTTCGCCCTGCAGGTTGTTGTACTGGACCCGCAGGTCGGCGACCTGGCCGGCGATGGCCGTGCGGCGCGAAAGGGCGTCGCGGGCGAGGTCTTCACGACCGGCGGCCAGGGCGCTCTTGGCCTGCTGCTCACGCTTGGCGGCCTCGGCCTCGGCCTGGTTGATCTGCAATTCGACCCGCTTGCGGCTGGTCGCCACGTCAGCCACGCCGCGCCGGACCTTCTGGAGCAACTCGAGCTGGCGCTGATATGAGTAGTCCAGGGTCTCCCGCGGATCCTCCATTTTGTCCAGGGCCTTGTTGGCCTTGGACCTGAAGATCATGGAAAGTCTCTTCATCACGCTCATGCGCGTCGGCCGTCCCCTTCTTAGGTTGTGCGTGGGTAACCCCAGCCGTTTCAAGCCCCGCAAAGGCGGCCAAGGCCGCCTGGGTTCACCCTACGCATAACGCACGGGGGCGTCACTAAGTTGCACTCCCGGTACGCTGGACAACGTGTTCCGACGTCGTACCCAGACCACCACGGACGCTACCCCCGTCCCTGATGTTGATCCTAAGCCTGCCGTGACCCCTGCGAAGGGCCGTCCTACGCCCAAGCGCAGTGAGGCCGAGGGGCGCCGCCGGTCACCGGTGACGGCACCGAAGAACCGTAAGGAGGCCTACCGGCAGGCGCGCGAGCGCGACCGGTTGCTCCGCAACAAGGCCAGAGACGGCATGATGCGGGGTGAAGACCGTTATCTCCCTGCTCGTGACCAGGGCCCGGTGCGGAAGTTCGCCCGCGACTTCGTCGACGCCCGGCGGCTTCCCGGGCAGTACTTCCTGCCCGCGGTGCTGATCATCATGTTGCTGTCGATGATCCCGTTCCCGATCGAGATCCGCCGCATCGTGCTGACCGTCTACACGATGTCGCTGCCGGTCGTGCTGGTCCTCGTGGTGGGCAGCTCCTTCTATGTGGCGGGCAAGGTCAAGAAGCTCGCGGCCGAGAAGTTCCCCGACGAGAACCTCAAGGGCGTCGGCTTCTACGCGTCCATGCGGTCCTCGCAGATCAGGCGCCTGCGCTTCCCGAAGCCGACGGTGCTCCCGGGTGGTGCGCCGGTCCCGGAAACCTCCCCCAAAAGGTAGAGATTTGTACCTTGTTGTCTAGAGTTGGCCCATGGAATTCCGCCACCTGGGCCGCAGTGGCCTCGTCATCAGCGAGATCAGCTATGGCAACTGGATCACCCACGGCTCGCAGGTCGAGGAGGACGCCGCCCGCGCTTGCGTGAAGGCCGCCCTCGACGAGGGCATCACGACCTTCGACACCGCAGACGTCTACGCGGGCACCCGCGCCGAGGAGGTCCTCGGGCGCGCCCTTCAGGGCGTCCGCCGCGAGTCGCTGGAGATCTTCACCAAGGTCTACTGGCCGACCGGGCCGGGCCGCAACGACCGGGGCCTGTCGCGCAAGCACATCATGGAGTCGATCAACAACTCCCTGCGCCGCCTCCAGACCGACTACGTCGACCTCTACCAGGCCCACCGCTACGACTTCGAGACCCCGCTCGAGGAGACGCTGCGGGCCTTCGACGACGTCGTGCGGCAGGGCAAGGCCCTCTACATCGGCGTCAGCGAGTGGCCGGCCGAGAAGATCGCCGAGGCGCTGCGGATCGCCGGGGAGATGGGCTTCGACCGGATCATCTCCAACCAGCCGCAGTATTCGATGCTCTGGCGGGTCATCGAGGGCGAGGTCGTGCCGCTCTGCGAGCAGGAGGGCGTCAGCCAGATCGTCTGGTCGCCGATCGCCCAGGGCATCCTGACCGGGAAGTACCTGCCCGGCCAGCCGCCGCCCGCGGGCTCCCGCGCCACCGACACCAGCGGTGGCGGCGACACCATCGCCCGTCTGCTCGACGACGACCTGCTCACCCGCGTGCAGGAACTCAAGCCGATCGCCGCCGACCTGGGGCTCTCGATGGCCCAGTTTGCGGTCGCGTGGGTGCTCCAGAACCCCAACGTGGCCTCTGCGATCATCGGCGCCTCGCGGCCCGAGCAGGTGAGCGACAATGTGAAGGCGGCCGGGGTGAAGCTCGACGCCGACGTGCTGAAGAAGGTCGACGACATCCTCGGCCCGGTGGTCGTGAGCGACCCCACTCTCACGCTCACCAACACTCCCAAGAAACGCCCGTAAAACAAAAGGCCCGCCATTCACGGCGGGCCTTTTTCATTCCTGTGGGCGCAATGACATTCCCTTGTATTCCACCCGGTCGCCATCGAGCAACGTCACCTGTTCGACACCGGATTCCAGCAGCTCACGCCAGCTTTCTCCGAGCCATGACTCCGCATCGGCCTGACTGGGAAACACCTCGCGCGACAATTCGGCGGCGGATACCTCACCACCATTAGCGTTTTCATAACGCCAGCGCCATGTCATGCCATACGCTCCTGTTCGCGGCCGCTCGTTCCCTCCAGGGGAAATCCGAAGGGTGCCTGGGAACCCTATCTCCCCGAGCCTCAGAACCCGAGCACGGAGGCCATTCCATGCTGCCCTCACATCCTTGCAAACTGTTGATCCGCGTCACTCTCGGTGCGCTCGTCGTCGCCGCGCTGTCGGCGTTCGCGCCCCAGCCGGGCCCCGACACGCCACGCGCCTGGACCTTCTGGCAGAGCGACGGCCTGGCGTGGCTCCTGCCGGAGTCCGGCGGCGTGCCGGAGGACGGATCGGTCATCGGCTGGCGCTTCGGCGTCTCCCCCGACGGCACCGGCACCGACTCTCCCCGCGAGGTCCCCGTCTTCGACGACGTCTGCGGCAAGCAGGCCGCGTCGTCGGGCCAGAAGCGCGTCGTCCTGGCGGTCGACTTCGGCGACGGCGAGGTCGACGCCTACCCCGGCGACACCCCGCCCCAGAGCACGGTGACCTGCGTCGTGGCCCCGGCGGCCGCGACCTCACTCCAGCTCCTGTCCTCGGACACGACCCGCCCGCGCGTCGACGAGACCGGCAACGTCCTGGCCGTCAGCGGCTACCCCGCCAAGAACACCGCGACCGGCAAGGAGCTCCCGGTCAGCCGGTCGGCTCCCGCTCCCGCACCTGAGGAGGGCGGCTCTCCGGTCCTGCTCATCGCGGGCGGCGCCGTCGCGGTGGCGGCGGGCGTCGGCGTGTTCTTCCTCCTGCGCCGCCGCGCCGGCTGAAACCTGTTCCCCCAGGCGCGAACCCGCGGGTTCCGGCCGCCGCCCGGCCCTCTAGGGTTTCGGGCGGCGGTCTTCTTTCCGTACGAGTTCGCGAGCCACCCGGCTTCAAGAAGGCGGGGCGCCTGTCTCGATGCGAGTGCGGCGCAGAGGTCTCCACTTGGGCGCGAGGTGCCGTCGATCTCGGGAGCATGGGCGCCCCGTCGACGTCGCCGGGCAGGGCGGGTGAGTGCCGCCGCCCCTGAAGGATGGGGATCTGGGGTTGTTTTGGACGGAAGGAGCACGGGGTGAAGGTCGAGCTGACCGGGACGGGTGGCCCTGAGGGGTGGCCGTCCGATGGGTGTGCGTCGTGCCGGTCGGTGGGGCGGGAGCGGCGGCCTCTTTCCGTGGTGGTCGACGACAACGCCGCGCTCGACGGATACGAGCTGGCGCGGACCGACGACGGCGACATCGTCATCGGGCCCGACGGCGGGAGCCTGCTGTTCGCCAACGGAACCGGCGGAACGGGCCCGGGGCCCGCGTTCGACCTGGTGCTCATCGACCTGCTCGACGACCCCTTCCGGCTCGGGGCGCTGCGGAGCCGCGGCCTGGTCAACCGCGCGACCCAGGTGGTGGCGATCGGGCTCGACCACCGGATCAGGTCGGAGGCCGAGCTCGATCGGCGGCTGGCCTACTGGGGCGCGGTCCACGTCCCCGACGGGACGGTGCTGGAGACCTCCGAACGGGCGGCCCATGACTCTGCGGGGCCACACCGGATGATCGTGCTGGGCGGCACCCGGTCGGGGAAGTCGGAGGAGGCGGAGATGCGACTCGCCGGCGAGCCCGACGTCCTTTATGTCGCCACCGGCGACGCCCACGGCGACCAGGCCTGGACCGACCGCATCGCAGCCCACCGGAACCGCCGCCCGGCCCACTGGCGCACCCGCGAGACCCGCGACCTGGAAGACGTACTGACGACCGAAACCGGTTCGGTCCTGATCGACGGCCTCGGCACCTGGCTCGCGGGCGTCTTCGACGACCTCGGCGCCTGGGACGACCCGGGCAGGGTGCGCGGCGCCTGCGACGGCCTGGTCGCGGCCTGGCGGGCCACCCGGGCGCGGGTCGCCCTGGTGAGCGACGAGGTCGGCCTCGGGGTGATCCCGGAACACGCGTCGGGCCGGATCTTCCGCGACACCCTCGGCGAACTGAACCGCCGCCTGGCCGACGAGTCCGAGGAGGCGACCCTCGTGATCGCCGGACGGGTCACCCCCCTCCCATGACGACGAGACCAGGAGCTCCGCCCCAGCCCCGACGAGATCGCGGGACGGCCCGCTTCGCTGCCACGACCGCTGCGGCCGGACACCTCGTCGGCGCCTCGCTGCCGATACGGCGACCACGCCGCGAAGAGGGCGTCGACCTGGGCGCGGTCGTCATCGGCCCCGGAAGGTGGCGTTGTCGATCGGCTCCGCGCATGCGTGGGAGCCGGCCGTGAAACCGCAAGCCCGGGAGTGGGTGGACGCCTGGTGGCTTTCGGTTTCGCTGCTGAGTGTGGTGCCGGTCCCCAGGCACTCCGCCGTCGATGCCAAGGTCGCCGGGCGCGCCATGGCGTTGGCGCCACTGGTCGGGGGGCTACTCGGGGCAGTGGCGGCGCTGGTGGGGCAGGGGGCCGTGTGGCTGGGGCTGGGGCGGTTGACCTCCGCGCTGCTGGCGCTGGGGACGCTCGCCCTGCTCACCCGGGCGCTGCATCTCGACGGGCTGGCCGATCTGGCCGACGCGCTCGGGAGCGGGAAGGCCGCGCCCGAGGCGCTGGCGATCATGAAGCGGTCGGACATCGGGCCCTTCGGGGTGGTCGCGCTGCTGTTCTGCGTGGGGCTCCAGGCGACCGCCTGGGGTGAGGTGGGACCCCACGTCCTGTGGGTGTTGCCGGTCGCCGCGGCCACCGGGCGGCTGGCCGTCACGTGGGCGTGCACACCCCGCTTCCGGGCCGCCCGGCCCGGGGGGCTGGGGGCGCTCGTGGCGGGAACAGTGGGGGTGCCGGTGGCGTTGGCGTCTACTGGCATCGTGGTCATCGTCGCTATGATCGCGTTTCGCGACGTTCCGATGCTGGTCAGCGCGGTGCCCATCGGGCTGGCCGCCGCCTGGTTCATCCTCGCCACCGCCCAAAAGCGGCTCGGGGGGATCACCGGGGATGTGCTCGGGGCGCTCGTCGAGGTCGCGACCGCGGCGTGCTTGCTCGCCAGTGCGGTGACGTTCACCGGCCCGTAAACATCCCCCAACCTATTGGTAGGACGAACCCGAGTTTATGAGTACGGAGAAAGCACAGCTAGCATCGGCTCACGTGACCACAGTGCGCGTCAATGCATCTGACACGGTCTCCATAGAGACCGATGCCCTCGTAATCGGCATCCACGCCACCCCGGAGGGCCCACAGGCCGCGGCCGGGGCCGCCGGCCTCGATCAGGCCCTGGGCGGACGGCTCGCCGCCACGCTGACCGCGATGGGTTTCGCGGGCAAGCCCGAGGAGATCGCCAAGTTCCCCACGTTCGGCGCAATTCCGGCGCCGCTCGTCGTCGCGGTGGGGCTCGGCGCCCCGCCCGCCGACGGTGAGTCCCTGGAACTGGAGACCCTCCGCAGAGCCGCCGGTGCCGGGGCGCGCGCGCTGGCCGGCACCGCGTCGGCGGCCGTCGCGCTGCCCGCCGCCACGGCCGAGGAGGTCGAGGCGGTCGCCATCGGCACCATCCTCGGCGCCTACTCCTTCAGCCGCTACCAGACCAACGGGCAGCAGAAGGCGCCGCTGGCCGAGGTGGAGCTGGTCACCTCCGCGTCCGGGGCCGAGAGCGCCGTCGGCCGCGCCGCGACGCTGGCCGATTCGGTCACGCTGGTCCGCGACCTGGTCAACACGCCGCCGTCCGACCTGTGGCCGGCCCGGTTCGCCGAGATCACCGAGGAGATCGGCGGCAAGAACGGGCTGAGCGTCGAGGTGCTCGACGAGATCGCCCTGAAGGAGAACGGCTACGGCGGCATCGTCGGCGTCGGCCAGGGTTCGTCCCGCCCGCCCCGGCTGGCCCGGGTGGCCTACTCCCACCCGCAGGCCACCAAGACGATCGCGTTCGTCGGCAAGGGAATCACCTTCGACTCCGGCGGGTTGTCGCTGAAGCCGTCCGCGTCGATGGACTGGATGAAGTCCGACATGGGCGGCGCGGCCGCCGTGCTCGGAGCCCTGCTGGCGGTCTCGCGCCTCGGGCTCCAGGTCAACGCCGTGGGCTACCTCTGCCTGGCCGAGAACATGCCGTCGGGCACCGCCCAGCGGCCCTCCGACGTGCTGCACACCTACAGCGGCAAGACGGTCGAGGTCCTCGACACCGACGCCGAGGGGCGCCTGGTGCTCATCGACGGCATCGCCCGCGCCGCCCAGGACTCGCCCGACCTGATCGTCGACGTGGCCACGCTGACCGGCGCCCAGATCGTGGCGCTGGGCTGGCGTACGGCCGGCGTCATGAGCAACGACGACGACCTGCGCGGCACCGTGGTCGAACTGGCCGGGGCGCAGGGCGAGAGCGTGTGGGGCATGCCCCTGCCCGGCGAGCTGCGCAAGGGGCTCGACTCGCAGGTGGCCGACATCGCCAACCTCCACCCCGAGCGGTGGGGCGGCATGCTGGCGGCGGGCGTCTTCCTGCGCGAGTTCGTGCCGGAAGGGGTTGACTGGGCCCACATCGACATGGCGGGCCCGGCGTTCAACAAGGGCGAGCCCTACGGTTACACCCCCAAGGGCGGCACCGGAGCGATCACCCGCACGCTCGTCGCCATCGCCGAACGCTATGCGGGCTGAGCACACGATCATCCAAGACAAGTGAAAAGATGCCGTACCACGGCAGTATTCATTAGGGAGCTTTCCAGTGGCTGAAGGCAGCGGCCCCTTCGACATCGTTGTCCTAGGCGGCGGTAGCGGTGGCTACGCCTGCGCCCTGCGGGCGGCCGAGCTCGGCAAGAGCGTCGTTCTCATCGAGAAGGCCAAGGTGGGCGGCACGTGCCTCCATCAGGGGTGCATCCCCACCAAGGCCCTGCTGCACGCCGCGGAGCTGGCCGACCAGGCGCGTGAAGGCGAGTCCTTCGGCGTGAAGACCCGTTTCGACGGGATCGACGTGCCGGGCGTCCTCGCCTACAAGGACAAGGTGATCAGCGGGCTCTGGAAGGGCCTCCAGGGGCTCATCAAGAGCAAGAAGATCACCGTGGTCGAGGGTGAGGGCCGGCTCACCGGTCCCAACCAGGTGACCGTCAACGGCGAGGTCTACACCGGCCGCAACGTCGTGCTCGGCACCGGCTCGGTGCCGAAGTCGCTTCCCGGCCTCGACATCGACGGCCAGCGGGTCATCACCAGCGACCACGCCCTGGTCCTCGACCGGGTGCCGTCGTCGGTGATCATCCTGGGCGGCGGCGTCATCGGCGTCGAGTTCGCCAGCGTGTGGCGCTCGTTCGGCGCCGAGGTGACGATCGTCGAGGCGCTCCCGCACCTGCTCCCGCTGGAAGACGAGTCCAACTCCAAGCTGCTGGAGCGGGCCTTCCGCCGGCGCGGCATCAAATACGAACTCGGTCAGCGCTTCGAGAGCGTCAAGACCACCGACACCGGGGTCGTCGTGTCCCTGGAGGGCGGCAAGACCCTCGACGCCGAGCTCATGCTGGTCGCGGTCGGGCGTGGCCCGGTCTCGGCCGGTCTCGGCTACGAGGAGCAGGGGATCTCGACCGACCGGGGCTACGTCCTGGTCAACGAGTTCTGCCAGACCAGCGTCCCGGGCGTCTACGCCGTGGGCGACCTCATCCCCACGCTGCAGCTGGCCCATGTCGGCTTCGCCGAGGGCATCCTGGTCGCCGAGCACATCGCGGGCCTCCCGGTCGTGCCGATCGACTACGACGGCGTGCCGCGCATCACCTACTCCGAGCCCGAGGTCGCCTCGGTCGGCATCAGCGGCGCGACCGCCCGGGAGCGCGGCCACGACGTGGTCGAGCTGAGCTACAACCTGGCGGGCAACGGCCGCAGCAAGATCCTGCAGACCCAGGGTGAGGTCAAGGTCGTCGCCGAGAAGAACGGCGGCCGCGTGCTGGGCGTCCACATGGTCGGCGCCCGGGTCGGCGAGCTCATCGCCGAGGCGCAGCTCATCTACAACTGGGAGGCGACGGCGGGCGACGTGGCACAGCTCATCCACCCGCACCCGACGCAGTCCGAGGCCCTCGGCGAGGCCATGCTGGCCCTGGCCGGCAAACCCCTCCACGTCCACAACTAAGAGCCCTCTAAGGAAGACGAAGACTCACCATGCCTGTCTCCGTAACCATGCCCCAGCTCGGCGAGAGCGTGACCGAGGGCACCGTCACCCGCTGGTTGAAGTCGGAGGGCGACCACGTCGAGGCCGACGAGCCGCTGCTTGAGGTGTCGACCGACAAGGTCGACACCGAGATCCCCTCGCCGTCCGCCGGCTACCTGACGAAGATCCTGGTCTCCGAAGACGAGACGGTCGAGGTGGGCGCCGAGCTCGCCGTCATCGACTCCAACGCCGCCGAAGGCGGCGCTCCGGCCGCCGCGCAGGAGCCGCCCGCCGCGGCCCCCGCGCCGGAACCGGAGCCCGAGCCCGAGCCGGAGCCCGCCCCGGTGCAGCAGGCCGCCCCCGCGCCGGCCCCGCAGCCCGCGCCCGCCCCGGCCCCGGCCCCGCAGCCGGTGCAGAGCGCGCCGATCTCCTCGATCCCGCAGCCCGCTCCCCCGGCCCCGCCGCAGAGCTACCAGCCGGCCCCGGCCGCTGCCGCTCCGGCCGCCCCCGCTCCCACGGGTGACACGCCCTACGTCACCCCGCTGGTCCGCAAGCTCGCCACCGAGCACGGCGTGAACCTCGAGGAGCTCAACGGCACCGGTGTCGGCGGGCGCATCCGCAAGCAGGACGTCATCGAGGCCGCCCGCGTGCAGCGCGAGCGGGCCGCCGCCGCCCAGGCTCCGGCCCCGGTGGCCGCCCCCGCTCCGGCCGCCGCGCCGGCGCAGCAGGCACCCGCCGCCCCGGCGCCGATCCAGGTCGACACGACCCTGCGCGGCACCACCCAGAAGATGTCCCGCCTGCGCAAGGTCATCGCCGACCGCATGCTGGAGTCGCTGCAGACCACGGCCCAGCTCACCACGGTCGTCGAGGTCGACGTGACCCGCATCGCGCGGCTGCGCGACCGGGCCAAGGGCGCGTTCGAGGCCCGCGAGGGCGTCAAGCTGTCGTTCCTGCCGTTCTTCGCGCTGGCGGCCGTCGAGGCGCTCAAGGTCCACCCCAAGCTCAACGCCGTGATCAACGACGAGACCAGCGAGGTGACCTACCACGACGTCGAGAACCTCGGCATCGCGGTCGACACCGAGAAGGGCCTCATCGTCCCGGTCGTCAAGGGCGCCGGTGACCTCAACATCGCCGGGCTGGCCCGCAAGATCGCCGACCTGGCCGAGCGCACCCGCACCAACAAGATCAGCCCCGACGACATCGCCGGCGGCACCTTCACGCTGACCAACACCGGCAGCCGCGGCGCCCTGTTCGACACCCCGATCCTGAACAAGCCGCAGGTCGGCATGCTCGGCACCGGCGGCGTCATCAAGCGCCCGGTCGTCATCGACTCGCCCGAGGGCGAGGTCATCGCGGTCCGCTCGATGGTCTACCTGGCGCTGACCTACGACCACCGCCTGGTCGACGGCGCCGACGCCGCCCGCTTCCTGACGACGGTCAAGCGCCGTCTCGAAGAGGGTCGCTTCGAGAGCCAGCTCGGCCTCGCGTAACCCGTTCTCCCCCGGAACCCCGTCAGGCGCCGCCTGGCGGGGTTCCGTGCGTTCCGGCGGGCGGCCGGGAGCGGGCGCCGGGCGCCGGATGCGCGCCGGAGCGGACCCGGCGATCGGGGCCGCTGTAGGCGGGAGCCGTAACGGAAGAAGAGCCTTTCGCGTTTGAACATGTTCTCGTCCGGTACGTCACCGAACGGGGGCGCGCTACGAAGGGGTAGTCATGAAGATCGCGGTGACCGGGGCCTCGGGCCTCATCGGGACGGCGCTGACCGCCTCCCTGCGGCAGTCGGGACACGAGGTGCTCTCGTTGGTCCGGGGAGAGCCCTCGGGCGCCGGGCAGGTGCGCTGGGACCCGTCGGGCGGGGTTCTCGACCCGGCCGACCTGGCGGGGGTGGAGGCGGTGGTCCATCTCGCGGGGGCGGGGATCGGCGACCACCGGTGGACGGAGTCGTACAAGAGAACGGTTCTCGAAAGCCGGAAGAAGGGCACCTCGACGCTCGTCAAGGCGCTGAACGCGATGGACAAGCCGCCCGCCGTGCTGCTGTCGGGGTCGGCGGTGGGCTACTACGGCGACACCCGCGACCGGGTCGTCGACGAGACCGCGCCCCGGGGGGCCGGGTTCCTGGCCGACGTCTGCGGGGCGTGGGAGGAGGCCGCGCGGCCCGCCCGTGAGTCGGGCATGCGGGTGGTGAACCTGCGGACCGGCGTGGTGCTGGCGAAGCGGGGCGGGATGCTGGGGCAGATCCTGCCGCTCTTCCGGATCGGGCTCGGGGCGCCGCTGGGGTCGGGCGAGCAGTACCTGTCGTGGATCTCGCTGCCCGACTGGGTGAGCGCGGCGGGGTTCCTGCTGGGGACCGACATCGACGGGGCGGTCAACCTGACGGCGCCGGAGCCGGTCACCAACAAGGCGTTCACGAAAGCGGTCGCGGCGGCGGTGAAGCGGCCCTCGATGCCGCTGGCCGTTCCGGGCATCGTTCTCAAAACGGCCATCGGCGGATTCGCCGACGAGGGGATCCTCATGGGGCAGCGGGTCGTGCCCGCCCGGCTGACCGCGGCCGGTCACCCCTTCGCGCACCCGACGATCGGAGAAGCCCTGGCAGACGCCCTGCGGTGAGGGCGGGGGTCCCGTAGCATGGGCCCCCTCATTTTGCCGACGACACGGGAGTGAACCATGGGGCGCAGCGGGCAGTCGCACATCGTCGCGATCGGTGGCGGGTCGTTCCGCCCGACGGAGCGCTTCGGCTCGCTGGAGGCCACGGCCCTGCTCCGTTACGTGCTCGACCTCACCGGCGTCGACCGCCCGAAGCTCGGCCTCATCGCCACGGCGGTCGGCGACTCCCCCGAGTGGCTGCTGAAGATGTACGAGGCCTTCCGGGTCTTCGACGTCGACCTCAGCCACCTGTCGCTGTTCCCGATGCCCAACGTCGAGGATCCGCGCGAGTGGCTGCTGGAACAGGACGCCGTCTACGTCAGCGGCGGCAGCGTCGCCAACCTCATGGCCCTGTGGCGGCTGCACGGCCTCGACGAGGCCATGACCGAGGCGTGGGAGAACGGGGTCGTCCTGTCGGGCCAGAGCGCCGGGGCGCTGTGCTGGCACGTCGGCGGCAACACCGACTCGTTCGGCCCGACGCTGCGGCCGTGGGCCGAGGGGCTCGGGCTGCTGCCCTATTCGTGCGGGGTCCACTACGACAGCGACGACCAGCGCCGTGACCTGCTGCAGCGGTCGGTCGCCTCGGGTGAGCTCCCCGAGGGTTACGCCGCCGACGAGGGCGTCGCGCTCCACTACGTGGGCACCGAGTTCATCCAGGCCGTGACGGTCGAGCCCGAGGGTTACGCCTACCGGATCGAAAGGGATGGTGAAGAAGGGGTCAAGGAGTTCCGTATCGAACCACGGCGACTCGCGTCTACAGTTGACGTGTGAGGCTGGCGATCGTCCGACTTGGCGTCGATGTCCCCTATGAACAGGCCTGGAGCCTGCAGCGGGTCGTCCATCGGCGTCGGCTCGCCGACGAACTCCCCGATACGGCCCTTCTCCTCGAGCACGCCCCGGTCTACACGGCCGGCAAGCGCACCCGCCCCGACGACCGGCCGTCCGACGGCACGCCGGTCCTCGACGTCGACCGGGGCGGCAGCATCACCTGGCACGGCCCCGGCCAGCTCGTCGGCTATCCGATCGTGAAGATCGACGACGTCATCCCCTACGTCCGGCTGCTCGAAGAGGTGCTCATCCAGGTGTGCGCCGACTTCGGCGTGGTCGCCGGGCGGGTCGAGGGGCGGCCGGGGGTCTGGGCGCGCGGCGAGGCCCAGCACGGCATCCCCGACCGGCGCCTGGGCGCCATCGGCATCCGGGTCGAGCGCGGCGTGACGATGCACGGCTTCGCCCTCAACTGCGCCAACGACCTGAGCTGGTTCAACCGGATCGTGCCGTGCGGCATCCCCGACGCCGGGGTGACCTCTCTGTCGGCCGAAACGGGCCGGCGCATCACGGTCGACGAGGTGATCCCCTTCGCCGAGAAACGACTCGGAGTGGCGTTCGGCGCCGAGCCGGTGTCCATGTTCGAAGAGGAATTGCTGGGCCGTAGGTAATAACTCATTGGAATTGGAACCCCAGGTTGTCATGTTCCATGCCTAGACTGCGATCATGACGAACGGCGAACCTCGTCCGGACGCGATGCTGGACCATCTGATCGCCGTGCTCTCCCAGCTCACGACGGAAGACCCGCCGAGCGACCCGCAGGCGGCCGAAGCGCGGGCGATGCTGGAGCTCGGCATCGACGTGGCCTACCTCGACGATCCGGAGGGCGCGGTAATGGCCGCGGAATGGCTTCAACAGCGAGTGAAGCTCATATTAGGCCAGTTAGAGGAATGCCGAATGGGATTCGGTGAGTAGCGGGATACTCCGGCCTTTCGCCTGAAAGAACACCCATCGGCTCGGGACCCCGCTCGTTACACCGGTGCTCACGGAGATCACTTACGGTATCGCGGAGCGCTATCGACCCAGGACAGCCCGGTCGCCCCGTTGGCCCTCGTGTTTCCCCATTGTTTACATCACGCCGGAAAGTAACTATCTTGCTCCATCATGGGCGGCGCCATGGGGCGCTCCCGTCACGCGTTCGGGGGCGCTGAACGTCGCTCTGAACGAGACGAGAGCCATGGGTTTCAATCGTGACACCATCAGGTCGAAGGCGTTCTCCCTCCTCGTCGTGCCCCTTCTCGCGCTGACCGCCGTCTGGGCCTACGTCGCCGTCACCTCGGTCGCGGAAGCGACCGGTCTGCTGCGGTCCGGTGAACGCTATACGGCCTATCTCCAGCCTCTGGAGAATCTGAGCGACGCCCTGCGGCAGGAACGCCGCTACAGCGTGATCGCCCTCTACGACGAGCGCGAGAGCGCCCGCGAAGACCTGTCGGAGCGCCGCACCGGCACCGACCGGGCGCTGGCCGACTTCCGTGAGGCGACCGCGAGCCAGGACGCCACCACCCTGCCGAGCACGACCTCGCTGCTGCTGGCCCGCCTCGACGGGCTCACGGCGATCCGCGGCTCGGTCGACGGCGGCGTGTCGACGGCGGTGACCACGGTCGGCGTCTACAGCGACCTGGTCGACGAGATCTCCACCTTCTCCTCCAGCCTGGCCAAGGACGGCGGGCTCACGCCCGAGCAGTATTCGCAGGTCAGGTCGTTGAACTCGCTCGACTTCGGGCTCGACCTGCTGGCCCGGGAGAACAGCCTCATCGGCTACGCGATCGCCGACAAGGACCTGTCGCCGTCGGTGCACGCCTCCTTCGTCGAGCTGGTCACCAGCCGCCGGTTCCTGCTGCGCAACGAGGCGGCGGCGCTCGACCCCGACGTGCGGGCCGGCCTGGAGCAGCTCTACGCCAAGCCGGTCTACAGCGCGCTGACCGAGGGCGAGAACCGCATCGTGGCCTTCGTGCCGACCGACGGCGAGCTCCCCTACGGCCTGGAGCAGTGGCTCAAGGACGGCGTCACCGTCACCACCGAGGTCGACGCGCTGACCGGCGCCGCGATGGACCGGGCCATGGGCGCGGCCGGGCAGCGGGTCAGCACCATCCTGTGGCAGACCGCGTTCATCACCGGGCTCGGCCTGATCATCGTGATCGTGTCGGTGCTGATCTCGGTCAGGTTCGGCCGCCGGGTGGTCCGTGAGCTGGGCGACCTGGAGCTGACCGCCGTCGACGTGGCGCGCTCCCGGCTGCCCGACCTGGTGCGGCGGCTGCGCGCGGGCGAGTCGGTCGACCCGGCCGCCGAGACCCCGACGGTCGCCGAGGGCAAGACCATGGAGATCAGGAACGTGTCCGGCGCGTTCAACTTCGTGCTGGCGGAGGCGGTGCGGGCGTCGGTCGGGCAGGCCGAGCTGCGGCGCAGCATCGGGCAGGTGTTCCTCAACCTGGCCCGGCGCAACCAGTCGCTGCTGCACCGCCAGCTGTCGCTGCTGGAGGTCATGGAGCACCGGGTGGAGGATCCGGCGACGCTGGAGGACCTGTTCCGGCTCGACCACCTCTCGACCCGCATGCGCCGCCACGCCGAGAACCTGATCATCCTCTCGGGCGCGGCCCCGTCCCGCCGGTGGCGGGAACCGGTGCCGATCTTCGATCTCGTACGTGGTGCGGTCACCGAGGTCGAGGACTACACCCGCGTCGTGGTGCAGGAGATGCGCCAGGCCCCGACCGTGCAGGGCTCGGCCGTCAACGACCTGATGCACCTGGTCGCCGAGCTGATCGAGAACGCCACCGTGTTCTCCCCTCCCGGCACCCGCGTGTACGTGCGGGGCGAGGTCGCCGCCAACGGCTACGCCCTGGAGATCGAGGACCGGGGCCTCGGCCTCGACCACGCCAAGCTGGAGACGCTCAACCAGCGGATCGCCGAACCGCCCGAGTTCGACCTGGCCGACAGCGAGCGGCTCGGCCTGTTCGTGGTGGCCCGGCTGGCCGCCCGGCACGGCGTGCGCGTGTTGCTGCGGCGGTCGCCCTACGAGGGCGTCACCGCCATCGTGATGATCCCGCCCGCCCTGCTCGCGGCGCCCGACGAGCAGAAGGTCAGCTACTTCACGACGCAGGCGCCCCCGGTCCAGCCGCCGCCCGCGCGGCACACGCCGGCCCCGCAGGCGGCGGCGCCGGTCGTCCACGACGACTTCGACGATTTCGGACTGGAGGGCCTGCCGCAGCGGGTCCCCCAGACGCACCTGGTGGCGCCCCTCCGGGGAGAGGCGCCACAGAGGAGCGAACCACAGCAGGCCGATGAGGGCTCCGCCGAGCGGCGGGCCGGCCTGATGACGTCCATGCAGCGCGGCTGGGAACGCGGCCGGCGCGAAACGGGGATTTGGAAGGACAGGCCACATGGCTGATCTCGGCAGGGAACTCGACTGGCTGCTCGACGACCTGATCCGGCGGGTGCCCGGCGTGGTGCACGCGGTGGTGCTCTCGTCCGACGGCCTGGCGATGGGCGGGTCCCAGGGGCTGAGCCGGGAGGACACCGAGCACCTGTCCGCCATCGCGGCCGGGAGCCACAGCCTGGCGCAGGGCGCGGGCCGCCGGTTCGGCGTCGGCAACGTCCGCCAGACGATCATCGAGCTGGATGGCGCGTTCCTGTTCGTCACCGCGGCCGGGGACGGCGCCCGGCTCGCGGTCATGACCAGCCCCGACTCCGATCTCGGCGTCGTCACCTACGAGCTGACCATGCTCGTGAAGCGGGTGGGGGAGCACCTGAGCGCACGTCCAAGGGCGGTTCATGGCCGCTGAGGAGGACCCGGACCCAGGACCCCTGGTCCGGATGTTCGCCGTCACCGGCGGACGCGCCCGCGCGGTGGGCGAGGCCTTCGACGTGATCGCCGTGGTGACCACGATCGGCATGCCGTACGACCAGGCCGGCCTCTCCCCCGAGCACCTCGCCGCACTCCGGGTCGCCACCCGGCCCACCACGGTGGCCGACATCGGCACCCGGCTGCGGCTCCCCCTGAACATCACCCGCGTACTGCTCAGCGATCTGCGGCGCGAGGGGCTGGTGTCGATCGACGCTCCGGCGGCCACGGCCGGAGTCCTCAACGAGCGGATCTACCAGGAAGTGCTCAATGGACTACGCGCGCTCTGACGCTCCCCCCGGCGCTCTGGCGATCAAGATCCTGATCGCGGGCGGGTTCGGCGTGGGCAAGACGACCCTGGTCTCGGCGGTCAGCGAGATCCAGCCGCTGTCCACCGAGGAACTGCTCAGCGACCGGGGCACCCGGGTCGACGACACCAGCGGCGTCGAGGGCAAGACGACGACCACGGTGGCCCTCGACTTCGGCCGGATCACCCTCCGCGAGGGCCTGTGGATCTACCTGTTCGGCACGCCGGGCCAGGACCGCTTCTGGTTCATGTGGGACGAACTGGCCATCGGCGCGCTGGGGGCGGTCGTGCTGGCCGACACCCGGCGCCTCGGCGACGCCTTCCCGGCGGTCGACTTCTTCGAGCAGCGGCGGATTCCGTACATGGTCGCGGTGAACCAGTTCGACGGCGCCCGCCGCCACGACCCGACGGTGATCCGCCGCGCGCTGGCGGTGCCCGGTCATGTGCCGCTGATGGTGTGCGACGCCAGGAACCGCGAGTCGGCCAAGGAGGTCCTGCTCACCCTGGTCCGGCACGCCAAGGAGATGTCGACGGTCCGGGCCTGATTGGCGCTAAATGTCGGTGACAGGGTCTCGTCCGGATTTGCACAATGCTGACATGAATCGCGTACTGGCCGTCGTCGTGGCCCTCGTGGTGCACCTGTTCACCCTGGGGTTCGTCGCGCTGGGGGTGGCGGTGATCGCCGCGTCGCCCGGGTTCTTCCTGACCTGGCTGATCGGCGGCTTCCTGATCGCGGTCGGGGTGATGCTCCGGCCGCGCCTCGGCCGGGTGTCCCACGACGCCGACGTCCTGCCCGAGGCCCAGGCCCCTTTCCTGTACGCCCTCGCCGGGCGCGTGGCCACCGAAGCCGGGGTGCCGAAGCCGGTGGTGGCGATCCACGACCTGGGCCTGGGCGCGACGTACGAGCGGGTCGGGCTGCGGCGGCGGCCGGTGCTGACGATCGGGCTGCCCGTCTGGCTGGCGCTGTCGCCCGCGCTGCGGGTGGCCCTGCTGGCGACGGCCTGCGCGAGCGACCGGCTCGACGACGGGGTGATCGTGGGCGGGGCGAAGTCGACGCTGGCCGAGATCAAGGTCGCGCTGTTCGGGCTCGGGGTCGACCAGGTCAGGCAGCAGGCCCACCTGGAGATGGCCATGGCGCTCGGGGCGTGGGCGCCCAGGACGGGTTACGAGACGGCCTCCTGGTTCGGCCGCATGCTGGGCTGGATCGTGGGATGGCCGGCCGTGCTGGCGGAAGCCGTACTGAACAGACTGACCGAGGACCGCGGCGCCCGCGCGGACGCCCGCATCGCCGAGACGGCGGCGAGGGTCGCCGGACCCGACGCGATCGCCGAGCTCGCCGAAGTGATCACCTCCCGCAGCTACCTGGCCCCGATGCAGGCCGCCGCGCTGCGCGGCGAGGACGTCGTCGCGATCCGCCGCGCCGCCCTCGACCGGGCGATCATGCGCGAGATGTTCACCGGCGAGTCACGCGCCGGGGTGGCCGTGATCAGCGAGTCGGAGCAGATCGATCTCGAGCTCCGGGCCCACTACGAACGGGCGACCAGGGGGCTCGGGCTGCTGTCCTGAGCGAGGGCATAAGCTGTCAAGGTGAGTGTTGCCCCTGATGGTCGTAAGCTCCTCCGCCTGGAGGTGCGCAACAGCCAGACCCCGATCGAGCGCAAACCTGCGTGGATCAAGACCCGGCTGAAGACGGGCCCTGAATACACCGAACTGAAATCCCTCGTTCGCCGCGAGGGCCTGCACACGGTGTGCGAAGAAGCGGGTTGCCCGAACATCTACGAATGCTGGGAAGACCGCGAGGCGACCTTCCTGATCGGCGGCGACCAGTGCACCCGCCGCTGTGACTTCTGCCAGATCGACACCGGGAAGCCGGCCGAATACGACCGCGACGAACCCCGGCGCGTGGCCGAGTCGGTCCAGCAGATGGGCCTGCGCTACGCGACGGTCACCGGCGTGGCCCGCGACGACCTGCCCGACGGCGGCGCGTGGCTCTACGCCGAGACCGCCCGGCAGATCCACGCGTTGCTGCCCGGCTGCGGCGTCGAACTGCTCGTCCCCGACTTCAACGGCAACGCCGACCAGCTCGCCGAGGTCTTCTCGGCCAAGCCCGAGGTGTTCGCCCACAACATCGAGACGGTCCCCCGCATCTTCAAGCGGATCCGGCCGGCGTTCCGCTACGAGCGCTCCCTCGGTGTCATCACGACGGCCCGCGAGGCCGGCATGGTGACGAAGTCGAACCTGATCCTCGGCATGGGCGAGGAGCGCGAAGAGGTCGTCCAGGCGATGCGCGACCTCCACGAGGCGGGCTGCGACCTGCTGACGATCACCCAGTACCTGCGTCCGTCCCCGCGTCACCACCCGGTCGAGCGCTGGGTCAAGCCCGAGGAGTTCGTCGAACTCCAGGCCGAGGCCGAGGCGATCGGCTTCGCCGGGGTCCTCTCCGGGCCGCTGGTCCGGTCGTCCTACCGGGCCGGAAGGCTCTACCAGCAGGCGATCGAGCAGCGCGCCCGCGCCTGACCCCTTTCGCACGAGCACGACGGAACGGCCGGGGATGAACTCCCCGGCCGTTCCTCGTCGGCAGCCGGCCGCGCTGGCTACAGGCGCGTTCCCGACTGCCTGGCTCGTTCCTCAGGCGCTCGCGCGCCCGCTATGGGGTGATCTCTATGTAGGAGACTCCGGGCATCGGGAGGTCGAAGGCGATGCGGAGGGTCGAGCCGCTGGTCGTCACCGGTGGGGTGAGTTCTTCCAGGACGTTCGCGGCGTGGAGCTTCTCCCATTCCGCCTCTGTGGGCCAGTCGGTCTGGCCGTGCCAGTGGGACTGGATGTTGGAGTGGCGGTCGTCGATGCGGTGGTGGGTGACGGTGTGGTCGCCTTCGCCCAGGTCGGTGATGGTCAGCGTGATGGTGCGGGAGAGGTCGGGGTCGCCGTCGGCCTTCGACTGGTTGAGGGTGCCGTTCCAGGTCAGGATGCCGACCGTTCCGTCGTCGCGGCGGGCGGCCCAGACCTCCACTCCTCCGGTGTCGCCGTCGAGCTTGGTGACCAGTTCCTCGTCGCCCAGGCGGTTGGCCAGGTCGAGGGCCCACCAGCGGGGTTTGCGGAGGTTGCCGACGCTCAGGAGGCCGAAGCCGCCGTGGAACAGCTTCGGCGGGCGGCCCAGCTCCTCGAAGTGGTCGGAGGCCACCCAGTGGGAGAGGGATTCCATGCGCCCGGCCACCGACTTCATGCCGTGGAGGAGGAACGAGGCGCCGAACGGGCCGTCGCCGATGCCGTGGAAGTGGGTGGGGGTGGGGCCCCATTCCGTCCACCAGATCGGGGTGCCCTCCAGGCCGTGCCGTGCCAGGGCGGGGCGCCAGTCCAGGGGCGCGTTGCCGTAGGTGTGGGTGGAGACGAAGTCGACGGGCAGGTCGCGGGCGATCAGCTCTTCGACCCAGCCGTTGGCGGCCGACGACGGGCCGCCCACCTTCAGTGCGGGGTGCACGTCCTTCACGGCGGCGGCGCTGATCTCGTACAGGCGGAAGTAGTCGTCCGGCGTGCCGGACCAGAAGACCTCCAGGTTCGGTTCGTTCCAGACCTCGAAGGCCCAGTGGTCGATCAGCTCCTGGAGGCCGTAGCGGTCGGCGCAGTGCTGGGTGAAGGCGCGGACCAGGTCGCCCCAGGCGTCCCAGTCCTTCGGAGGGCTGATGATCGCCTCGTAGCCGAAGACCGTTTTCGACGGGTCTGCGGCGAGTTCTTCCGGCATGAAGGACAGTTCGACGATCGGGCGCAGGCCGATGTCCTTCAGGGTGTCGTAGATCTGGTCGACGCGGGAGAAGTCGTATCCGTCGGGGACGATGCGGACCTCGTCCAGGATCGCGTGGGCGCGCACCGTCTGCACGCCGAGCTCCGTGTGCGCCAGCCTGAGGGCCTCGACGAGCTCCTTCTCTTCGAACATGTACGACAGATGCTCCGACCCGATCATGAACCGCCATGGCCGGGGGAGCTCGCGGGCGACATTTCCGGAAATGTTGATTTTCGCCACGCCCGACCCGCCCGACGAGCCGTGCACGGGTGACCCCGCAGGACCGCCGACCGCCGACACCCGATACCAGCAGGGGTCCTGGCCGGTGTCGACGTAGCGGCAGGAGGGGACGGCGGGCACGTCCACGTCGGGCTGGCCCGTCACGGCGTAGGGGCCCTCGCGGAACGGGGACCGCTCGACCACATAGCCGATCGCCCCCGGCACCGGCTCCCAGGTCAGTGTCACGCAGCCGCGCCCCGGGGTGGCGCGCAGGCCCCCGGGCGGGGGAAGGTCCACGGCCGGAGCCGCGGTCACCTCCCCCGAGGGGCGGTGGATGCGAGCCTGCCAGTCGCGACGGGCCTTCACGAACGGACCTCCCACGTCTCCTGCGACAGCACCGGCTTCAGTGCCTTCTCGACGTCGCGCGAGGCGAAGTAGCCCCGCAGCTTGTCCCTGGTCAGCCGGTTGCCGAGCGCGATCATGATCATGCCCTGGTCGAGGGCGAGGTACTGCTTGGCGACGGTCTTGCTCTTGACGGCGACGGCGTCGTAGAAGCCGCCGGGGCCGTAGGAGTCGAAGTCCTTCTTGATCTTGGCGAGGTTGTCGAGGGCGTCCTTCTCGGCGTAGCGCAGCGCGAGGAAGGAGGCGTGCGGGGTCACCACGCCGTCGCCATAAGTGGTGGGCTCGGGCTTGGCCGGGCGGCAGTCGCCGTAGCCGTAGTCGACCGAGGTGCGTTCCTGGTCGGAGGTGTAGCCGTCGGTGTCCATGCCGAGCGCGTCGACGCCGTATTCGCGGTAGCCCCCGGCCGGGTTGTTCGACGGGGAGAAGCCCCAGTAACCGTATTTCGCGTCGTCGAGCCCGTGGACCTTCTGGGCCTTCACGTAGACCGGGTGGTTACGCCCCCACGATTTCGCGCCCCAGACATCCTCCGGTACGAGCTGCGGCACCATCAGCGCCTCGAACATGCTGCCGCCCCAGGTCGGGACCAGCCGCATGCCCTTGTAGCCGTAGGTGCCCTCGAAGACCTTCACGCCCTCGAAGGTCTGCCAGGAGCCCTCCGCCCGCTGCTCGGCCCAGCCGAAGTCGCAGTTGTCGTTCGGATGGGTGCGCAGCATGCCGAAGTAGTGCGCCTTGGGGATCTGGTTCAGGGCGATGCCGACATAGGAGGTGATCCTGGTCTCGGTCATCGCGCCGTAGTGGTGGCAGGTCGAGTAGACGGTCGTACCGGAGTCGTTGTAGTCGCTGGGGGTCGAGCACCCCTCGGGCTTCTCGGGCCAGAAACCGCCCCTGAGCAGGCCGGTCCCCTGGGCGGCGGCGCCCTGCGGGTCGTAGTAGGACGAGAAGTCCATGCTCCGCACCAGCGTGTCGGCGTCGCGGGCGACCGAGGGCACGGCCGAGCGGATCATGAGTAAGGCCGCACCGAGCCACCCGTTGTCGACACTGGACGCGAAGGGCGCGACGGGATCGCCGCTGTCCGGCCAGGTCTTCACCAGGGCGAGGGTGTGGGGGTCGTACCAGTTGAAGAACTGGCCGGTCGGTTCGTGGCGCTCCAGTTTCCGCACATTCTGGAGGACCTGCTTCACGCGCTTCTCAGCGTCGCGGGCCGAGATGATCCCGGTGTCGCGGGCCGCGACCGTGCTCCACAGGTAGGTCGCGATGTTCGTCGGTGAGGTCACCTTCGCCCGGGTCGCGGGGTCGAGGGTGCCTTCGATCTTGTCGGACGGCAGACCCGTGGCCGGGTCGACCATGGCGGCCATCGACTTCCAGGTGTCCTTCGCGTAGGTCTTCAGAACGTTGTTGTCAGGTGCCGGTGCCGCCGGTGATACGGCCAGCAGGACGGCCAGCGCCATGCGCATACGCGGGGTTCCTTACTTGAGTCCGGTCGAGGCGATGCCCTGTACGAAGTAGCGCTGCAGGAACAGGAACAGCAGGAGGATCGGGGCGACCACCACGACGGCACCCGCGATGAGCAGGCCGTACTGGGTCGCCTGGGCGTTGCTGAAGATCGCGAGCGCGACGGGCAGGGTGTACATGTCCTCGCTCTGGGCCACCACGGCGGGCCACAGGAAGTTGTTCCACGAGGTCATGAACGTGATCAGCCCGAGAGTGGCCAGGGCGGGCCGGCACAGCGGCAGCACGATCGAGAAGAAGATGCGGAACTCCTTGGCGCCGTCCACCCGGGCGGCCTGGATGAGCTCGTCGGGGATGTCGGCGATGAACTGCCGCATCATGAAGATCCCGAGCGGCGCCACCACGAACGGCAGCACGATCCCGAGGAACGTGTTGACCAGCCCCATCTTCGCGATCAGCACGAACTGCGGCACCATCACAACGATCGCGGGCACCATCATCTGCACCATGACCAGCCCGAACAGGGTGTTCCTGAACCGGAAGCGCAGCTTGGCGAAGGCGTAGCCGACCATCGAGCACAGCAGCAGGTTGGCCACCACCAGGGCGATCGCGATGATCGCGCTGTTGAGGAACGCGGTGCCCATGTTCATCCGCTCGAACAGGCCGCTGTAGTTGCTGGTCGTCCATTCGGCCGGGAGGAAGGTCGGCGGGTTCTGCCTGATCTCGCCTTCGGGCTTGAACGAGGCGAGCATCGTCCAGAGGAAGGGGAAGATCACCACGAGCAGCCCGGCGGTGAGCAGCACGTAGGTGGACATCCGGCGTTTCACGAGCGCCTCCCGATCCTGAACTGGAGCAGCGCCAGCGCGACGATCACCGTGAACAGCACGGTGGCGGCGGCTCCGGCGTAGCCGTAGGCGCCCGCGCCGAACTGGTTGTAGATGGCCAGCGACGCCGAGGTGGTCGCCCCGGCGGGGCCGCCCTTGGTCATGACCAGGGGTTCCTCCATGAACTGGGCGAACCCGATGGAGGAGTAGACGGTGCAGAACAGCAGCGCGGGCCGCAGCATCGGCACGGTCACCGACCGGAACCGCTGCCAGCGCCCGGCGCCGTCGATGTCGGCGGCCTCGTAGAGCTCCTTCGGGATCCCCTGGAGCGCGGCCAGCAGCACGACCATGTCGAACCCGAAGCTCCGCCAGGCGGTCATCACGATGATCACCGGGAGGGCGGTGCTCTCGTCGGAGAGCCACGCGGGCCCGTCGATGCCGAACCAGGCGAGCGCCTGGTTGATCGGCCCGGCGTCCGGGTCGAGCAGGAAGCGCCAGGCCACCGCGATGCCGATGATGCTGGTGATGTACGGCGTGTAGTAGCCCAGCCGGAAGAACGCGGCCGGCAGCCGGGAGATCCCCGAGTTGAGCGCGACGGCGGCGGCCAGGCCGAGCGCGATGGTCAGCGGGAGCGCGGTCACGACGAAGATGAGCGTGTTGAGCGCCGCCTTGCGCATCAGCTCGTCGTTGAACAGCCGCAGGTAGTTCTCCAGCCCGACGACGTCGACGGCGAGCGGGTCGCGGACGTCGGTGCTGCGCATGTCGGTGAAGCTCATCCCGAGCCCGGCCAGCAGCGGCCCGGCCCAGAACACCACGAACACGATCAGGAAGGGCAGCACGAAGATCCACGCCACCCAGGAGCCTCGTGGCTTCTTCATTTTGAGAGCCGGTGCCTTCTGAGCGACCGGTCTTTCCAGGGTGGTCGCCATGATCAGGCCCCGGTGCCGATCTGCTCGGCCTGCTCCTGCATCCGCTTGGCGGTGGTGGCCGAGTCCTGCTTGCCGAGGGCGTACTTCTCCAGCTCGGCCTCCATGACCTTGGCGACCTGCTCCCAGGTCGGCACCGGCGGGGCCGCCTTGGTGTCCTTGAGCTGCTCACCGAAGACCTGCACCCGCTCGTCGGCGGTCAGTGCGGGTTCCTGCCAGGCGGCCTGGACGCTGGGCAGCGCCGACGCCGTGGTGTACCACTCGGCCTGGACCTTCGGGTCGGTCAGCCAGGTGAGGAACTTCCAGGCGGCGTCGCGGTTGGGCTTGTCCTTGAAGACGACCATGTTGCTGCCGCCGACCAGGCTGGTGCCGCCGGCCGGGCCCTTGGGGTAGGGCGCGACGGTGAACTTGTCCTTGAAGTCGGCGCCGCCGTCCTGCTCCATCGCGGTGATCATCCACGGGCCCGAGTAGAAGGCGCCGACGCGTCCCTTGACGAAGGTCTGCGGGAAGGCGCCGTTGGGCTGGGTGGTGACGGACAGGCCGTCCTTGAAGAACGAGCCCCAGTGTTCGAGGGCCTGGAGCATCTGCGGGGTGTCGAGGGTCCAGGCACCGTCCTTCTGGAAGTCGCCGCCGGCCTGGTAGAGCAGCGGCGCGATCTCCTGCCAGGAGCCGATCCGGAAGTTCTGCTCGACGCCCAGCTCGGCGCCGTTGTCCTTCAGGGTCTTGGCGAAGGCGGTGACCTCGTCCCAGGTGGCGGGGGCCTTGGCGTCCTTCGCCAGGTCGGTGCGGTAGTAGAAGGCGCGGGTCTCGACGTACCAGGGGATGCCGTAGGCGGCGCCGTCGATGACGCCGGTGCCCCAGGCGCCGGGGAAGAAGGCGTTCTGGTCGACCAGGTCGGCGGGGGTGGCCTCGATGGCGCCGGTCTTCACCATCTCGCCCATCCAGGTGTTGCCGATCATCGAGACGTCGGGGGTGGCGTTGCCCGCGATCGCGGCGGTGATCTTGTCGTGGGCGACGTCCCAGCCCAGGGCCGTGACGTTGACCGTGATGCCGGGGTTGGCCTGCTCGAACTTCTGGGCGAAGGCGTCGAGCTTCTCCCCCTCGGTGCCCATCGCCCAGACGGTCACGGTTCCGGTGGCCTTGGCGGTGTCGACGGCCTGCGCCTCCTCGGCGCCACCGCCCGAGTCGCGGCCACAAGCGGTGGCGGCGAGGGCGACGGCGAGCAGGCCTAGGGCGTACTTCTTCACTGTTCCTCCTGATGTGCCGGGGGGTGCAGGCCACAGCTCGACCGGATGACGAGTTCGGTGGCGAGAACGCGCGTGGTGTTCGTGGGCTCCGCTCCGGCGATCAAGTCGTCTAGGAGGCGGGCGGCCGCGCCGCCGAGCTCGCGCAGGGGCTGGCGCACGGTGGTGAGGGCGGGCCGGGAGTGGCGGGCGGCCATGATGTCGTCCCAGCCGGTGACGGCGACGTCGTGCGGGACCCGGAGCTTCAGCTCCTCGGCGGCCAGGATCACGCCGAGGGCGACCTGGTCGTCGGCGCACATGATCACGTCTGGCCGGGTTCTCAAGACAGAAAGCCCGGCTTCGTAGCCGCCTTCGACCGTGTACGGGCACTCCACCGGCCGCGGCACAGTGATCCCGTGGTGGCCGAGGGTACGGGCGACCGACGTCCACCGCCGGCTGACGTCGCCCTCGTCGTGGCCGCCGGCCAGCGCGAACGCGCGGTGGCCGTGGTCGATCAGGTGCGCGGTCAGCGCTTCGGCGGCGTCGGTGTTCTCGCTGCGCACGGCCTCGGTGCCGGGGTGGGCGTCGCGGGCCAGCAGGACCGTCGGCAGGCCAGACTCGGCCAGCTCGGTGAGCAGGGCGTCGGGAAGGGTCTGGCCGAACACGACGAGCCCGTCTACCCGGGTGGCGAGATCTTTCACCGTCTCCGGCACACCCTCGCGATCACGGGTGGACAGGATCAGGACCGACCGGCCGAGTTCGGCGGCGACCTCCTCATATCCCAGGAGGACCTCGGCGAAATAGGGCCCGGAGAGGTCGGGGAAGATGATCCCGTTGGCGGCGTGGCGGCCCTCGGCGAGCGAGACCCCGAGGCGGCTAGGGGTGAACCGCAGCTCCTCGACCGCCCGCTGCACCTTCTCGCGGGTCGCGGCCGACACCGGCCCGGTGCCGCGCAACGCCCGCGAGACCGTGGCGATGGACACCCCGGCCAGCCTGGCCACTTCGTAGATCGTCGAGTCGGACACCGTACTCCCTCGCGTGTGTAAGCGCTTCCACTGCCCCGGCGGGAGGGCATCACACGGAGTTTTATTACGGTTTTATAACTACGGCCCCAGGTTGGCGAAGGTCACGTTTTCACACTTGGCACCGGGGATTTGTATCCTTCAGAACATGGCGAAGGACTCGGCGAACCCAGGCCGCATCAAGCAGCTCAGGATGGTCGCGCAGATCATCAAGAAGGCCAATCCCAAGGGGATGCCGCTCGTATACGCGACGGTCGTCGGCGTGATCGCGCTGGCGGTCGTCATCGGCCTGCTGACCGGCGCGTTCTGGTATGTGATCATTCTCGGCATCCCGGTCGCGCTGCTGGCCGGCATGCTGCTGTTCGGCCGGTTCGCTCAGCGGGCCCAATATTCGATGCTCGACGGCCAGCCCGGCGCGGTCTACGCGATCCTCCAGGGCATGCGCGGCAACTGGATGGTCGAGGAGAAGCCGGTCGCGGTCAACCGCGAGCAGGACCTCGTCTTCCGCCTGGTCGGCTACCCCGGCGTCATCCTCGTCTCCGAGGGCCCCGGCACCCGCGTGCAGAAGATGCTGGTGGCCGAGAAGAAGCGGGTCCAGCGGGTCGCCATCGACGTGCCGGTCTACGACGTGCAGTGCGGCGACGCCGAGGGTCAGGTGCCGCTGGCCAAGCTCCAGCGCCACCTCATGAAGCTGCCGCGCAACCTGAAGAAGCCGGCCGTCTCCGAGGTCAACAACCGCATGCGCGCGCTGACCCCGTCGATCCCGATGCCCAAGGGCCCGCTGCCCAAGGGCGCCCGCCTGCCCAAGGGTGTCCGTCCCCGGTGACGACCCCAGACAGCCTGGTCTCCGCGCAGGCCAACCGGGGTTACTGGGACTCGGCGGCCGACGACTACCAGGCCGAACACGGCTCGTTCCTGCGTGACGACGGGTTCATCTGGTGCCCCGAGGGGCTCGACGAGGCCTCGGCCCACCTGCTCGGCGACGTCCGCGGCCTCTCGGTCCTCGAAGTGGGCTGCGGCGCCGGTCAGTGCGGGCGCTACCTCGCCGCCCAGGGCGCCTCGGTGGCGGCGTTCGACGTCTCGCACCGGCAGTTGCAGCACTCGCGCCGCATCGATCTCGATTCCGGTACGTCCCTGCCGGTCGTCCAGGCCGACGCCGAGAAGATCCCCTTTCTCGACGGCACCTTCGACCTCGCCTGCTCCGCCTTCGGCGGGCTCCCCTTCGTCGCCAGTGCCACCAACGCGCTGCGCGAGGTCGCGCGGGTGCTCAGGCCGGGCGGCCAGTTCGTCTTCTCGGTGTCCCACCCGATCCGGTGGGCCTTCCCCGACGACCCCGGGCCGCGCGGCCTGACGAGTGACCGCTCCTACTTCGACCGCACCCCTTACCTGGAGCGGAACGACGAGGGCGAGGTCACCTACGTGGAGCATCACCGCACGATGGGCGACTGGGTCGCCGCGATCACCGGCGCCGGTCTGCGGCTCGACGAACTGGTCGAACCCGAATGGCCCGAGGGTCACGACCGGATCTGGGGCGGCTGGAGCCCTCTTCGCGGGCGGCATTTCCCCGGGACGGTCATCTTCCGCGTCGTCTCCCCCTGAACCCGCGCGGCCGGTTGGCGCCGGATACGGCGGCCGGCCGGGGCGGCGGGCGGCGCCGGGGTGGGCGAGAGCCGTAACAGAGAAGAAGCTTTTACTTTTCGCGGATGACGACGGTGCCGGCGAAGCGGTCGTGCAGCCCGCGCTGGTCTTTGTCGAAGATCAGCGCCGGGACGGCCAGGATGAGCAGGACGGTCCGGATCAGCACCGCTTTGGGGGTGAGCTGCGGGCCCGCCAGCGACACGACCCTGATGTTGACCAGCCGCATCCCGAACGTCATGCCCATCGTGCCCACGAGCAGGATGTATTCGAGCGCCAGGACGCCCGTCGCGATCAGCGTGGCGTCGGTGCCCTTCGCGCCGAGCAGGCCCTGGGCGATGGCCCAGACGCAGATCAGCCAGTCGATCGCCAGTGCCACGATGCGCCTGCCGAAGCGGGCGACCGAACCTTTACCCTGCTCGGGCAGGCCCAGGCGCTCGCCCGGATAGGCTTGAACGGCGGGCGTGCCGGTCAGCCAGGTCTGCGTCCAGCGGGGCTCTTTGCTCATGGATCCAGGGTAATGGCCGCCCCTTTCGGTCGTCACGATGACCTGCGGCGACGGCGGCAGTTACACCCTGCGGTCAGGTTTCGACAGCGTGCTTCCCATTAACACGTGTGAAACAAACGAGACACCCGACGGTAACGGCACAGTCCTACTTTCAGTCTGCTAAGCCAGTGCCCCTGGGAGGTTCGAGAGTGTTTAACTCCGCCGACGACGTCCTGTCGTACATCCGGGACGAAGGCGTGCAGTTCGTTGACGTCAGGTTCACCGACCTGCCGGGTACGACGCACCACTTCACTTTTCCCGTCGAGAACTTCGGCCCCAACGTCTTCACCGACGGCCTCATGTTCGACGGGTCTTCGATCCGCGGGTTCCAGGCCATCCACGAGTCGGACATGCTGCTGCTGCCCGACCCGTCGACGGCCGTCATCGACCCGTTCCGCCAGCACAAGACGCTGAACATCAACTTCTTCGTGCACGACCCGCTCACCGGCGAGGCCTACAGCCGCGACCCGCGTAACGTCGCGCGCAAGGCCGAGGAGTACCTCAAGGGCACCGGCATCGCCGACACGGTCTACTTCGGCCCCGAGGCCGAGTTCTACATCTTCGACGACGTGCGGTTCCAGACCAACCAGCACTCGTCGTTCTACTACATCGACTCGATCGAGGGCGCCTGGAACACCGGCACCGCGACCGAGGGCGGCAACCTGGGCTACAAGCCGCGCTACAAGGGCGGCTACTTCCCGGTCCCGCCGATGGACCACTTCACCGACCTGCGGTCGGAGATGGTGCGCCGCCTCATCGACTCGGGCATCGAGACCGAGATGCAGCACCACGAGGTCGGCACCGCCGGCCAGGCCGAGATCGACTTCCGGTTCGGCACGCTGCTCAAGACCGCCGACAAGCTGATGCTGTACAAGTACATCATCAAGAGCACGGCCCTCGAGTTCGGCCACACGGTCACCTTCATGCCGAAGCCCATCTTCGGCGACAACGGCTCGGGCATGCACTGCCACCAGTCGCTGTGGAAGGACGGCGAGCCGCTGTTCTACGACGAGGTCGGCTACGCCGGTCTGTCGGACATCGCGCGCTACTACATCGGCGGCCTGCTGAAGCACGCGCCGTCGCTGCTGGCCTTCACGAACCCGACGGTGAACTCTTATCACCGTCTCGTTCCGGGCTACGAGGCTCCGGTGAACCTCGTCTACTCGCAGCGGAACCGCTCGGCCTGTGTTCGTATCCCGATCACCGGATCGAACCCGAAGGCCAAGCGCATCGAGTTCCGGGTGCCCGACCCGTCGTGCAACCCGTACTTCGCGTTCGCGGCCATGCTGATGGCCGGCATCGACGGCATCCGCAACAAGATCGAGCCGCCGGAGCCGGTCGACAAGGACCTCTACGAGCTTCCCCCGGAGGAGGCGCGTTCGGTTCCGCAGGTTCCGGGGTCACTGCCCGAGGTGCTCGACGCCCTTGAGGCCGACCACGACTACCTGCTCGAGGGCGGCGTGTTCACGCCCGACCTGATCGAGACGTGGATCGCGTACAAGCGCGAGAACGAGATCGACCCGATCCGGCTGCGCCCGCACCCGCACGAGTTCGAGCTCTACTACGACGTCTGATCGTCACGCTTCACCAAAGGCCGCCGGTTCCACCGGCGGCCTTTCGCGTTCATCCGCCCGCCGGGAACCACGCCACGACGAGCACGGTGTCGGGGTGACGGTCCACCTCGACGAATTGGGCTTCGACACGCCTGCCGTCGATCCGCTTCTCCACTTCGGCGATGATGGCGTTCCCTTCTTGGGCCTCTTCCGTGACGGAGACCTGGCTCCATCCCAGGGGGCGGAACCTGCTCATCAGTTCGTCCACGGAGACGTCGTCGACGTACACGGCGATCGAAGGCTCCTGCTCGGGCGGTGCGCAGTTACTGTCACCGTCGACCTCGCTGCGGCCTTCCGCAGGGAGGATCGGCACGATGATCTCCGACAGCCGCGCGATCTCCACCTCGCTCTCGCGGACGCAGTCCGGGTCCTCACGTTCGAAGATGAACGCCGCGTAGCGATCCAGCCCGATGACCGCCACCACGCCGAGCAGGACCACCATCGACGCGATCGCGCCGACGAACAGCTTGAGCCGCATCACGCCTGCCTGTCCCACCAGTCGGCGATCGAGCGTTTGTAGCCGCCGGGCATGCGCAGGGCCGGGATCTCGTCTTCGGTGAACAGGCCGACCTCGAGGTGTTCGTGGCTGAGTACCGGCGGCTGGTCGGTGCCGACGGTGGCGCCGTAGGTGACGATCAGCACGTCGGCGCCCTCGAAGATGTGGTACTGCCAGGAGTCGAGGATGGGGCCGATGGCCGCCTGCCAGCCGGTCTCCTCGCGGATCTCCCGTGCCAGGCACTCGGGTGGGTCCTCGCCGAGTTCCAGGCGTCCGCCGGGGAGCTCCCATTCGTCCCGGTCGTTGCGGAGCAGCAGCACTCGGCCGTCCCGGATGACAACGCCTTTGACGGACACGGGGAACCTCGGGCTCATCGGCGGCGGCCTTTCCACGGGGCTTTGTCGGTCATGATCACTAATGTTCGGACATGATCTCCTGGCTCGAACTTCTCGAAGGTATGAACCGGCATGTCCACGCCGTCCATGAGCGCGACATGGCCCAGGCGCCACCGGAATACCGGGAGGACTACGAGAACGACCGGCGGCGCTGCTCGAAGTGGAGGAGCGACTGGGGGTCGCGCTACCGCCGAGCTATCGGGAGTTCCTCCAGGTCACCGACGGGTGGGACCTCGGGATGCACCTCACGGTGTCGCTGCTGCCGGCGGCCGAGATCGGCTGGGCGCGGGACATGAACAACGGGATCGTCGAGGCGTGGCGGCCCGATCCCGACGATCCCCTCCCGGAGGTGCCGGACGACGAGTACTTCGTCTACGGCCCCGAGCAGGACTGCGCGATTCATCTGCGCACCGAGTACTTTCCCGACCTGCTCTACGTTTCCGGCTACCACGAGGGTCAGGCCTATTTCCTGAACCCCCGGATCGTCTTCCCCGACGGGGAGTGGGAGGCATGGGATTTCGCGTCCTGGTATCCGGGGGCGGTCCGGCATCGGTCGTTCCGCGAACTCATGGAGAGCGAGTTCGCCGCCGCGAAGCGCCGGGACCGGTTAATGACGTGGTGATTGAATCACCCTATGATGGACGAATGCTGTATCCCACTCCGGCCCAGAACGCTGTTGATCTTAAAGTGCTGGCGGAAATCGACGCCATGCGGCAGTCGCTGCGGCACCAGGTCCGGCAGAGTCCGGCCAAGTGGACCGCCGGGATGCGGAAGTTCCTCACCGCCGATCTGGTCGCGGCGTCGAACGCCATCGAGGGCTTCCGGGTCTCCACGGTCGACGTGGAGGACATCTTCGCGGGCGAGCGCGACGTCGACGTCTCCGACACCGATCGCGAGGAGACGGTCGCCTACCAGCGGATGATGACCTACGTCCAGACGCTCCACGACGCGCCCGATTTCGGCTATGGCAAGGGGCTCCTCAACGGGCTGCACTGGATGCTGCAGGGACACCGGCACACCCCCCGCCTGCCCGCGGGGCAGTGGCGACGCGGACCGGTCTACGTCTCTGAGCCCGGCGATCCGGGGGTCGCCGCCTACACGGCACCCGGCGCGCCCGAGGTGCCGGAGCTGATGGCGGAGCTCGTCGACTGGCTCAACGCGCCCGACGACACACATCCGCTGGTCAGAGCGGCGATGGCGCATCTGCATCTGGTGTCGATCCACCCGTGGGCCGACGGGAACGGGCGGATGTCACGGTCGCTGCAGACGCTCATGATCGGGCGGGAGGGTGAGCTCGCACCGGAGTTCTCGTCGATCGAGGCGTGGCTGGGCCGGCCACGGCACACGTGGGAGTACTACCGGGAACTGGCCTCCCGTGGTTCCGTCTACCGGCCCGATCAGGATGTCTCGTCGTGGCTGCGCTTCAACCTGGTGGCCTATCACCAGCAGGCGCAGACCGTGGCGAAGCGCATCGCGAAGTCGGCCGGGGTGTGGGAGATGCTCGACACGTTCGCCCAGGCGCAGGGTTTCGACCCTCGGGTGGCGACCGCCCTGCACGACGTCGCGATGGAGGGCCGGGTGCGCCGGAGCCGCTACGAACAGGCGGAGACGCTGAGCCTCCAGCAGGCCCAGCGAGACCTGCGTGACCTGACGGTCGCGGGGGTCATCGAAGCGGTCGGCCGCACCCGCGCCCGCTTCTACACCGCGGGGCCCCGGTTCCCCCACGACGTGCTGGAGATCGCACAGCAACCGTTCACGCTCGTCGACCCCTATCAGGGCTGAAGCCAGCGGAAGGCGACACGGTGGTCGCGCTGGAAGCGGCGGCGGGTGATGGCCAGGAGCAGGCGGATCATCCAGCCTCCCTCGGCGAAGGCCACGTCGAACTGATCCGCCGGGATGCCCAGGGTCGTCCACGGCACGGTGAAGGCCAGGTCTCCGAACTTGAACTCCGCTCTGGCCGCCTTCTCGCTCTCGGCCCAGGCCGCCTGGGACAGGTGGCGCTGGACGAGGGGCAGGGCCTCGGTCTCCTCGTGGGTGAGGTGGGCGTCGAGGAGGTCGCGGAAGGCGGTCACGTCGGCGGCCAGGCGGTCGCGGGTGCGGGCGTCGGGGATCAGGGTCATGCCGTGGAAACCCTCGGCGCACCGCTCCAGCAGAGGGTCGATCCGCGCGTGCTCCGCCTCCATGGCGGCCATCACGGCGTGGGCGTCGACGCGTTCGAGGACCCTCGGCCAGATCGAGGTGTCCTCGATCGTGTGGTGGTGGTGCAGGGTGGTGGCGAAGCCGGTCCAGCGGCGGGCCAGGGCGGCCCAGGCCTCGCGGTCGGTCAGCGGGGTGGCGGGCACCGCGCGGGTCAGGTCGCGCAGGTCACGGCGGAAGGCGTGGTGCATCACGTACATGTTGCCGAGCGGGATCGGGCCCTCGGCCGTGTGTGACTGGCCCAGGCTGGGCTGGGGGGCGTTGGCGCGGCCCTCGATCAGGTCGGCGAGGCGGTCGAGGGAGCGGGCCATGTCGGGACGGCGGTCGCGGTGGCGGGGCATCAGGAGGGCGGCGGTGCGCTGGGCACCCGAGGGCATCAGGCGGACCATCTCGTAGCCGTGGGTCACGCGGGTGCCGCCGTCGGCGGGCTCGAAGCGGTAGCTCCAGATGGTCGAGTCGGTGACCCCGCCGTCGGCGGGGACCGTGCGGAAGGCGAACTCGCGGCCCGGGTCGGCGGTGACGACCTCGCACTGCCGCGACCAGCGCCAGGGGCCGTACACGTTGAAGCCCTCGAAGCGGGCGCCCGCGCCGCGCTCGTCGCCGAGCCAGGTGCAGCGGCGGGTCTCGGGGCTCCATTCGGGTGTACGGGTGACGTCGGCGACCCACCCGTAGAGGTGCGCCGGGTCGGCGGCGATGACGCGCGACACGCTGCCTCCCGGACGTAAGGCCTGGGGCGGGGCGGTCGATATGGCCGTCATGACTGCTCCTTTGCTAGTATTCGATCCAGTCGAACTTGAATGGATACATGATGACTGTAGCCAAAAACCCGGACGCGTCAAGGAGGTACCGATCGCCCCTCCGCGAGGAGCAGGCCCGGCGCACGCGCTCCGCCGTGCTGGAGGCGGCGGCGGTGTGTTTCGCGGAGAAGGGATACGCCGCGACGACGATGAAGGACATCGCCGCCCGCGCCTCCGTCTCGGTGGAGACGGTCTACGGCCAGGGCGGCAAGGCATCCCTCCTGCTCGCGGCGATCGATCGCACGCTGGTCGGCGACGACGCCCCCGAGCCGGTGATCGAGCGCGGCCCGATCAAGGACGTCCTGACCACCCCCGACCCGCGCGAGGCGCTCCACCGCTTCCGCGATCTCGTGGTCGAGGGCCTGCCGGGGGTGCTCCCCCTCATGTACGCCTTCCACGTCGCGGCGGGCGCCGACACGGAGCTCGGAGCGGCTTACAGGATCTATGAAGAACGGCGCCTGGCCGACATGACGAGGATCGCCGAGTCACTCGGGCCGGGGCTGCGGGTGCCGACGGAGGAGGCGGCCGACGTGATCTGGGCGTTGTTCAACACCGGGACGATCCAGGCGCTGGTGGTCGACCGGGGCTGGGGCGTCGAACGCTGGGCCGACTGGGTCACGATGACCCTGGAGAGGACCCTGCTGCCATAGGGTTCAAGGTGGTATTGATCATCTCAAACCGGAGCAAACGATGCCGCCCGTGACCGCGTTCGAGGAGTTCTCGGACAATCTCGACTTCGCCCAGCGCCTGATCCCTGCAAGTGAGGGCCCGAGTGCGGCGCCGATCCGCGACGTCGCCGATCTCCACCGGGCCGCCTGGCTGCAGGCCGTGACCGGCCTCGACCGCTGGATCACCCGGGAGATCGTCGACCGGGCGGTGGCGCTGGCGCTCGACCCGAGCCTGCCCCGCCCGCGCCGCTATCTCCGGCTCGACATCCCGATGGAGCTGTTCGAGCAGGTCCACCGGAACGGCGCCAACCTCGGCGAGACCTTGACCGCCCACTGGCGCGAGCGGTTCGGCCGCGTCGTCCACCAGCGGCCCGACGCCGTCGCCGACGGCCTCGCCCACGTCATGGACGGCGACCTCTGGCTGCGGGTCGCCGAGCAGATGACCTCGGCGGGCGCTCCCACCACCCCCGACCAGGTCCGCGAGCGCCTGCGCGGCGTCGTCGACCACGCCCCCCGCACCACCGCCGAGACGGCGGTTGCCATCGCGTGGCTGCGGGAGATGGGGGCGGCGATCCTCGCCGTGCTGGGCGGGCCGGTGAAGACGGTCGTCCCCGCCGGTCGCCAGAGGTTCCGGTGGGAGGAGCACGACCTGCTGGCGGCGCTCACCCACGCCCCGGCGGACCTGCGGGAGTCGCTGCTCGCCGTCTACCGGCACGCCGAGGCGCACCCGGCGTTCCGGGGCTTCTCCTTCGGCTCGGCGGCCCACCCGTCGGTGACCGCCTCGTTCCAGGTCGGCAAGAGCGAGGTCAAGGTGTGGAGCATCTCCACCGGGCCCGACCGGTCGGTGCTGGCGGTGAACGTCGAGTGGATGCGGGAGGTCGGGCCGGCCCGGCTCGACCCGCTGCTGCGCGACCTCTCCGAGCTCCCGGGGGCGCAACCGCTGCTGGCCGGGGTCGCGGCCGCCGGATACCGGAAGCGGCCCTCGCTCACACCCGAGATGATCGCCGGGCGCTCCGACGTCGTGACCCGCGCCCTCGACGCGCTGCTCTCCGCCGAACCCGCCGGGCCCGCCCGGATGGGCAAGCCGTTCTGGCGGTCGGCGCTGGAGCGGCGTCTCTACCGGCTCGCCGTCGACGAGGGCTACGAGCTGATGGAGGCCACCGACGAGGTGCTGTTCCTCTACGGCGAAGACCGGAAGCGGGTGCTCTGCCTCGACCGCGACCAGGCCTTCGCGGGGACGGTGATCGTCGCGCTGCCGCCGACCGCCGACCGGTCGGCCCTGGACGCCGATCCCGGCCTGAGCATCGACCCCGGGGGCCGGAACGCGAACTTCGACGCGTTCCTCGGCGGGATGGCGCCCCAGGGCTTCCTCATCATTACCTGCCGCGGTCAGGACGCCTTCCGGAGCCTGCTCACGAAGGTGTGACCTGGGTCTTCGACTTCAGGCCGGTCACCCGGCGGAGCATGTCCCACCAGAACGACGAACCGAACAGCAGCGCGATCAGCGTCAGCAGGAACCCGGGCCAGTGGCTCGGGCTCTTCAGCCGCTCCCACCAGTCGCCGCCGCTCCACTTCCAGACCGGGGTCCCCGCCGTGGGGATCTCGGCGCTGACCGGGGCGTGGGTGAAGATCTTCACGAAGGCCGGGGTGCTCAGCACCTCGGCCACGCACTCGTAGGTGTCGGCGCCGGGCTCGCACTGCTTCTTGATCGGGCCCAGCGCCTCCTCGCCCCGCTCGGCGAAGGCGGCGATGGACGAGCGGTAGGCGCTGTCGTTGAGCAGCGTCTTGCCGTATTCGAGGGAGTCCATGCTGAACAGCAGCGTGACCAGCAGCGACAGCACCCCGACGGCCACCCGGACGAAGCGCCGGTAGAGGACGGTCAGGCGCTCCATCTCGCCGTCGAACCACTCTTCGACGCCCTTGCGGAAGGTCTCGAGGTCGACCCCGGCCTTGGCCCACAGGCCCGCCAGCGGCCGGTAGAGCGGGGAGTCGAGCCGCTTCAGCTCGGCCAGCAGGGCGTCGACGCCGCCGCGCTCGCTGGCGATCTCCAGGAGCGCGACGCTGAAGCGCGAGGGCGGGATCTGGGCGATGGACGTCTTGCCCTGCCGGGCCTCGTCGATCTCCTGGAGCCGCTCGTGGAGCAGGTCGGTGAAGGGTTCACCCTGGCGGGTGGGCGCCTGCTCGGGGGTCGAGGGCGCGATGTCGACCGGGGCGGGGGTGGGGCTGAACTTCGGCCGCGGGTCCTTGCCGAACGGGAGTTTGACGAAGACGCCGAGAATGGTGGCCGGCAGCCGCGACCGGGAGGCGTTCCGGAGCGGCGGCAGCAGGTCGGCGAGCGCACTGCGGAACCGCCGCCCCAGCGAGGTCACCCCGCGCAGCCGCTTGTCCAGCCAGCGCACCAGACCGGACACCCGGTCAATTTGCTCGCCGCCGTCGAGGGTGTCGCGCAGGTAGGCCCAGAGGAACTTGCTCCGGATGCCCAATAATCGGACGACGCCCTCATTCAACCCGCTGACCAGCAGGGATAAGAGCAGGAACGCCAGCACCAGCCCAATGGCCAGATCTACGTAGTACGAGACCATTGGACCGTGATACACCCCTGCCGGGACCACCGCAACCGGGTGATCACCCTTCGTGCAAGACGCTTCCGATCAGCACCGGCCGCTGCCCGGACCGCGTCATCGGCCGGAAAACGATCAGTCCTCGTAGAAGACCCGCTCCACTACCGCCCGTGCCCGACGGGTTGTACGGCGATAGTCGTCGATGAAATCCTCCGACCCGTCGGGCGGGTAGCCCAGAGCCCTCGACACCAGTGCCCGTTCCCGGACCAGCCCCGGGATCGAGTCGGCCGAGCGGCCCTTCACGAGCATGATGGCGTCGCGCACCCGGGAGGCGAAGCGCCAGGCGTCGGCGAGGGTCTGTTCGTCCGTCGCGTCCAGCAGTCCCTCGCCGACTGCCGAACGCAACGTGTCCAGGGTCCGGGTGGTCCGCAGGGCGGGCACCATCCCGGCGTGGCGGAGCTGAAGGAGCTGGGCGACCCACTCGACGTCGGACAGGCCGCCGCGGCCGAGCTTGGTGTGCAGGGTCGGGTCAGCGCCGCGCGGCAGCCGCTCGGCCTCCATGCGCGCCTTCAGCTTCCTGATCTGCAGCAGCGCGTCGGGGGCCAGGCCCTCCTCGCGGTAGCGCAGCGGGTCGATCAGCGCCGTGAACTCGGTGCCCAGCTCGAAGTCACCGGCGCAGAACCGGGCGCGCAGGAGTGCCTGCGCCTCCCACGGCGACGACCAGCGCTCGTAGTAGGCCCGGTAGGAGGAGATCGTCCGGACGAGCGGACCCTGCCGGCCCTCGGGGCGGAGACCCGCGTCGACCGCCAGCGGCGGTTCCGGGGTCGGCAGCACGAGCAGGCGGCGCAGTTCCTCGGCCACGGCGTGCGCGGCGTCGGTGGCGTCCTTCTCCTCGAAGCCCGGACGTGGGGCGTGCACGAACATGACGTCGGCGTCGCTGCTGTAGGAGCACTCGAAGCCGCCCAGCCGGCCCATCGCGATGACCGCGATGCGGGTCGGGAACTCGCCCCGCCGCTCCTCGGTCACCTTGCTGACGGCCGCGTTGAGCGCGCCCTCGATGGTGGCGTCGTTGAGCTCCGACAGCGCCTGCCCGACGCCCTCGATGTCGAGGTGGCCGCCGAGGTCGGCGCAGGCCACCCGGAACAGCTCCCGCCGCCGCAGCGCGCGGACCGCCGCCACCGACGACTCGGCGTCCTGCCCGTAGCGGGACACCGCCGCGTTGGCCTCGGCGTGCAGCGCCTCGACCGGCCGGACGGCCAGGTCGGAGGCCGACCCGAGCATCCCGACCGCGTCGGGAGAGTGCAGCAGCAGCGTCGTGACGTAGCGGGAGGTGCCGAGGAGCCTGGCCAGGCGTTCGGCCACGGCGGTCTCGTCGCGGAGCAGCCGCAGGTACCAGGGCGTGGCGCCGAGCTTGTCGCTGATCTGGCGGAATCCGAGGAGCCCGGCGTCGGGGTCGGGCGCGTCGGCGAACCAGCCGAGCATGACCGGCAGCAGGGTCCGCTGGATGGCCGCGCGCCGCGAGACACCGCTGGTCAGGGCGCTGATGTGGCGCAGCGCGCCCGACGGGTCGGCGTAGCCGAGGGCTTCGAGACGGGCCTGCGCGGCCGAGGTCGACAGGCGGCTCTCCTCGGAGGGAAGACGCGCCGCCGCCTGGAGCAGCGGCCGGTAGAACAGCTTCTCGTGCAGCCGCCGCACTTCGAGCGCGTGGCGCTTCCACGTGGTGGTGAACTCGCCGACCGGGTCGGTGACCATGCCCAGCCCGCGCCCGATGCGCCGCAGGTCGGCGCTGTCGGACGGCACCACGTGCGTGCGCCGCAGCCGGTGGAGCTGGAGCAGGTGCTCGACGTGGCGCAGGAACGAGTAGGCCTCGGCCAGCGCCTTGGCGTCGTCGCGCCCGACGTAGCCACCCCGGGAGAGGGCGGCGAGCGCGGGCAGGGTGGCCCGGCGGCGCAGCATCGGGTCGGTGCGGCCGTGCACGAGCTGGAGGAGCTGCACCGCGAACTCGATGTCGCGCAGCCCGCCGGGCCCGAGCTTGATCTGCCGCTCGGCCTCCGACACACGTACGTGAGCCTCGACCCGGCGGCGCATGGCCTGCACGTCCTCGACGAAGTTCTCGCGGGCGGCGGCCTCCCACACCATGTCGTTGACGAGCTCGACGTATTCCTCGCCGAGCTCCATGTCGCCGGCGACCGGACGGGCCTTGAGCAGGGCCTGGAACTCCCAGGTCTTGGCCCAGCGGCGGTAGTAGGTCAGGTGGCTGTCGAGGGTGCGGACCAGCGGCCCGAGCTTGCCCTCGGGGCGGAGCCCGGCGTCGACCTCCCACAGCGAGCCCTCGGGGGTGCTGGTCGTGCAGGCGCGCATCATCGCCTGGGCCAGCTTGGTCGCCGTCTTCAGCGCGAGCGCCTCGTCGACGCCCTCTTTGGGCTCGGCGACGAAGATGACGTCGACGTCGGAGATGTAGTTGAGCTCGCGGGCGCCGCACTTGCCCATGCCGATGACGGCCAGCCGCGCCTGTTCCCAGCCCGGCGTCTCGGCGCGGGCGATGGCGAGGGCGGCGTCGAGGGCGGCGGCGGCCAGGTCGGACAGCTCGGCGGCGATCTCGGCCAGGGTCAGCACGCCGGTGACGTCGAGCCCGGCCAGGTGGAGCAGACGGCCCCGGTAGGCGACGCGCAGGGCGTCGAGGGCGTTCTCCCCGGCGGCGACCGGGTCGGCCGAGTCGGGGTCGGCGCCGACGGCGAACAGCAGTTCCTCGCGGTGGCTCGCCGGGTCTTCCGGGTCGGGCCCGGTGACGTGTTCGGGGTGGCGCACCACGTGGTCGCCCAGGGCCGCGCTGAGGCCGAAGACGCGCAGCAGGCGGCGGCGCAGGCCGGGGTCGGCGCGGAGCGCGCCCAGCACGCTCGGGTCGTTCTCGACCAGCCGGCTCAGCGAGATCAGGGCCAGATCGGGGTCGGCGGCGGAGACCAGGTCGTCGAGCAGGTCGAAATCGGCCACGGCCTCGGGTCCGAGTGCGTCCAGCAGCCGTTCGGCCCTGGCGCCATCGGCGAATCCGAGGCGGGCCAGGCGCCCGGCGGTGGTCTGCATCCGGAACGCGGCGTTCACCGACCCTTCCTCCGCCTCGATGTCCGCGACGTCAATGCGCAATGGTCTTCCTTCTCCAAGAGGAATCCTCGCGACACGACCATCCGACCGCTACCCCGCGTTTCTCAGTTCAATGGCCATGTCGTCAACTTCCGCACACGGTAACCCCGTGGCTTGTGCGACGTCGTTAGTGGTTTCGGACCGTAATCGAACCACTACGCGCGCTTTCCGCGACGATCGCCCCGAACGCCTCGGCCAGCGGCCTCCACGAGGCCACCAGACCGGCTTCGGCGGCACTGACCTGCTCATTCAACTCTGCTGCCGGGTGTGTTGTCAGTTCGGTGGCCCATTCCGCGAAAATGGCGGGAGTGGCCTCCGGGTGAAATTGCACCCCCCAGGCGTTGCGCCCGATCCGGAACGCCTGGTGTGGATACCGCGATCCTGTTGCGATGAGGACCGCTCCATCGGGAAGAACGGTCATGGCGTCCTGGTGATATTGGATCGCGAGGGCATTTCCGGTCAGATGCCCCAGCAGCGGATCGTCGTTCACCAAAGGCGTGATCTCACCCAATCCGACTTCGAGCCCGTTCACACCGCGGACAACTTCGCCGCCCAGGGCGAGCGTCATGAGCTGGGCGCCGAGGCAGATGCCGAGCGTGGGCACCTCGCGTTCGACGGCCGTGCGCAGGAGCGCGCGGGTCGCGGGCAGCCAGGGGTGGTTCTCGTCGTCCCACGCCGACGCCGCGCCGCCGAGGACCAGCAGGCCGTCTCCGGGATCCTCCGGTACGGCTTCGCCCAAGTAGGGCCGACACACTTCAACGTCACCCAGCCACTCGCCGAAGTAGCCCAGAGGAGCTTCGGCCTCGTGCTCGACGACGGTCACACGCGCACTCACCCCACGAGCATAAACATGAGCCCTCGTGGGACAGGATGGCGGGATGTACGTAGAGAACGTCCCCGTGCCCGGCGGCGAGCTCCGGCTGGCCCGCTTCGGCACCGGTCCCCGTCTGATCATCGCCGTGCACGGCATCACCGCGTCCCTGATGGCCTGGGCGGCCGTCGGCGAGGCCCTCCCCGACGGGTGGACGCTCGCCGCGATGGACCTGCGCGGCCGGGGCCACAGCCGCGACGTCCCCGGGCCCTTCGGGCTCCAGCGCCACGCCGAGGACGTCGAGCACGTCGCCCGGCACCTGGGCGCCGACGGGACGACCGTGCTGACCGGCCACTCCATGGGCGCCTACGTGGCCGTCCTGCACTCGGTCGAACGCGCATACGCGAGGACGGTCCTGGTCGACGGCGGCCTGCCGCTGCCGCTCCCGCCGGGCGTGGACGTCGACCAGGCCCTGGAGGCGACCCTCGGCCCGGCCCTCACCCGACTTAGCCAGATATTTCCCAATGAAGATTCTTATGTCGCCTTTTTTAAACAACACCCTGCCCTGCAGGACTGGTCCCCCGCGATCGAGCGCTATGTACGCTACGACGCCCTCCCCGTCGAAGGCGGCATCCGGTCGCGCGCGGCCGAGCCCGCGGTGCGCGAGGACGGCCGCTGGCTGCTGTCGGAACCGGCCGCGATCGGCGCCGCCCTGCACGCCGTCAGGCACCCGTTGTCGCTGGTCAGAGCGCCCAGGGGCCTGCTGAACCAGGAGGTCGGCCTGCTCCCCGACGCGCTGGCCGCCGAGTGGGTGAACGAGCTGCCGGAACTGCGTGACGAACTCGTCCCCGACTGCAACCACTACACCATCGCGTTCGACCCGCGCTGTGTACGGATTCTGGTCGAACACCTCACTGATATACGGCAATAGCCATATCTATTGCGCGCAACAAGAAATTTCCTGAAACTGTGGACGGCGCCAGGCTTCTCCCAATCACTCGAACGGGATTCGCATGCTTCCTGAGCACGATCTGACCTCCGACCTCGCGAGCTCCCTGGCGCGGCTCACGGAAGAGGTCGGACGGGAGCACGAACGCGCGGCCCACCGCGAGCAGATCATCGACCGGCTGCACGCCGAGAACCAGCAACTGCGCCACGGTCTGCTGCAAGAGGCCCTCACCCCCGTGCGCAACGGCCTCTACCGGCTCCACGACACGGTCACCCGCGAGGCGGGGCGCCAGGAGCCGGGCCACTCGCGCGCGCTCCTGGAGGCGATCGCCGAGGAGGTCGCCGAGGTCCTCGCGCGGACCGGCGCCGACCGGATCGAGGTGGCCGCCGGGGATCCCTACGACCCGAACCTCCACCGGCCCGCGGGCACCGCCGAAGGCCCGGGGGGCACCGTGGTCGGCGTGGTCAGCGACGGGTTCCGGTGCGGGGACCGGGTGCTTCGCAAGGCGGGGGTCGTCATAGGAAAAGAGGAGATCAGCTGATGGCCGTGCACGGCATCGACCTGGGCACCACCTACTCCTGCATCGCGAGCGTCGACGAGGTGAGCCGGCCGACGGTCCATCGCAACGCCGAAGACGCCGACACGACCCCATCGGTGGTGTTCTTCGAGACGCCGGAGAACGTCGTGGTCGGCCAGACCGCCAAGGACAGCGCGGTCCTCGAACCCGATCTGGTGGTCAGCCGGATCAAGCGCGACATGGGGCTCGACGTCACCCGGACCATGCACGGGCGGCCGTACACACCCGAGGAGATCTCGGCCTTCGTGCTGCGGAAACTCGCCGCCGACGCCGAGATGGCCACCGGCTCCCGGGTCGAGGACGTCGTCATCACCGTCCCGGCCTACTTCGGCGCGGCCGAGCGCGACGCGACCCGCAAGGCGGGGCGGATCGCCGGGCTGAACGTGATCGACATCATCTCCGAGCCGATCGCCGCCGCGATCACCTACGGCGTGCTGAACCCGGGCGAGAACTGCCGGATCCTCGTGTACGACCTGGGCGGCGGCACCTTCGACACCACGGTGATCACGCTGAGCCGGGGCGACATCGAGGTCGTCTGCACCGACGGCGACCACGAGCTCGGCGGCGCCGACTGGGACGACCGCCTGGTCGAACTGCTGGCCGAGCGGTTCCGGCTGGAGCACCCCGACGTCACCGACCCGCTCGACGACAAGCAGACCGAGCAGCAGTTACGCCGCGACGCCGAGGAGCTCAAGAAGTCGCTGACCTCGCGGACCAAGCACACCGTGCGGGTCATGCACGACGGCCGGGTGGCCAAGGCCGAGGTGTCGCGGGAGGACTTCGAGCGGCTCACCCGCGACCTGCTCGACCGGACGATCGAGATCACCCGCCGGACCCTCCAGACCGCCCGGTCGAAGGGGGTCGAGTCGTTCGACCACCTCGTGCTGGTGGGCGGCTCGTCGAAGATGCCCGCCGTGGCCGAGTCGCTGGCCAAGGAGCTGGGCGTGCAGCCCCGGCTGCAGGATCCCGATCTCGCGGTGGCCAAGGGCGCGGCCCTCTACGCCTTCGAGGAGACGTACCGGAGACTGCTGGCGGGCGGAGCCCGCGAACAGGCCGAGGAGATGGCCGCCCGCGCGGGCCTGAGCTCGGGCGAGCAGCAGCGCATCGCCGGGCGGACGATCAAGACCGTCGCGTCGCGGGCCTTCGGCATCAAGGCCGTCTCGGTCAACACCCGGCGCGAGTACGTCGCCCATCTGGTGCAGGCCAACGACCCACTGCCCGCCGACGTGACCGAGGGCTTCGCGACGCTCGACGACTTCCAGACGCGCGTGGCCATCGAGGTGATGGAGCAGGCGGGCGCGGAGGCGTCGGAGGTGGTCGAGGACAACAACCGGATCGCCGAGGGCGACCTGGCGATCCCCCCGGGCAAACCGGCCGGGTTCCCGATCGAGGTGACGTTCACCCTCGACACCTCGGGGCTGCTGCACGTCACCGCCCGGGAGCACGAGACCGGCCAGGAGCTCAGCCTGAACGTGCAGATCGGCGGGATGACGGAGGAGGACGTCGCCGAGTCGCGCGCGAGCCTGTCGCACCTGACGGTCAGCTGACCGCGCGATGCCCTTCGACGAGGCCCGCTACGTGCGGGAGGTGCTCGACCCGGCGCGCGCGGCGGGTGCCCCACCCGAAGATCTCCTGGTCCGGTACGCCCTGGGCCGCGACCTGGCCGAAGTCGGCGAGACGGTCAAAGCGGTGCGGCAGTGCTGGCGGCGGCAGCGCAGCCAGCTGAAGTTCCGGCGTCTCGTCGACCGGCTGGAGGCCGACCACTCCCGCTTCGCCCCCGTCTTCGAGGCGGCGGCCGGCGGCGACCTCGGGCCACTGCGGCGGGCGCTGGCCCAGGCCGGTGAGCGCGACCGGGAACGCCTCGACGAGGCCCGGCGGCGGCTCGACGACGCGGCCGGACGGCTGCGGATGGTCACCCCCGACGTGGTCGACGGGATCGCCCGCTCGACCGGGGTCGATCTGGGGCCGCTCGCCCGTGAGCTGGGCGTCTCGGTGCAGGAGCCCGAAGCGCTGCCGGCGGTCCCGCCCTACGCCGCCTACGACCGGGTGCGGGAGGCTCTGGAGACGCTACGGGTGCGGCATCTCGCCGCTTTCGTCCTCGGCCCCGACGGCCCGTACCAGGTGTTACGGCCCATCAGGCCGCCGCTTGAGCGGATCGAGGCCGAGTGGCGGCGGAAGACCCGGGGGCCGTGGACGACGGCGGCCGACACCCTGCTGACCGCGTTGAAGTCCCATCCGATGGCGCTGATCCGCTATGACCTGGTGGCCCGGGTGCGGGAGCGCGTCCGGGAGCACCCCTACGACGACACCCTCCTCCGCTACGCCGTCGACGACCTGGGGCTCGACCCCGGCGAGGCGCGGCGGCTGGTGTTCGCGGTGCGGCAGGAGACCGGGGTCGCGGGCGGCCCGGCGGCGCGGCTGCGGGAGCTGGCCGACGCCGGGGAGATCCACGCCGCCGCCGACCTGGCCGCCTCCCTCGACGACCTCGACGGGCCCGCCGCCGAACTGGCCACCGAGATCAGGGCCCGGCTGGCCGCCGCCGAGGCGCTGCGCGAGAAGGCGATGGCCGCCGCCGACCCCGACGAGGCGTGGCTGGCCCTGGCCGACGCGCTGCGCCGGGTGCCCGACCTGCCCGGCGCGGCCGACCTCCAGCGGCGGCTGGCCCCGCTGCCCGCCGAGGACGTGAAGGCCACGGCCGACGACGCGTCGGTGACGGTCACGTGGCGCCCGTCGGGCTCGAAGGCGGGCGAGATCTCGTACGAGATCCTGCGGAACGGCTCTCCCCTCGACGACGGCGAGCCGTTCCGCGTCACCGACCCCGCGCCCCCGATCGACGAACCGGTCGTCTACGGCGTGGTGGCCCGCAGGGGCGCCGCCGCCGCGCGGGAGGCCGTGGCGCCGCCGGTGACGGTCCGGCCCGAGGTCGGCGACGTGAAGATCAGGGCGGGCGACGGCCTGGTCACCGGCAGCTGGACCCGGCCCGTGCACGCCGCCGGGGTCGTGGTGACCCGCGACGGCACCCCCATCGAGATCGACGGCTCGGGTTTCGTCGACCGGCGGGTGCGCAACGGCGCCGGATACGTCTACCTGGTCAAGGCCGTCTACGCGGGCGGCGTGACGACCACCGGGGTGCGCGCCCGCGCGACCCCGCACGCCCGGCCGGTGCCGGTGCGCGACTTCACCGTCGAACCCGCGCCCGACGGCCGGATCCTGCTGCGCTGCGAGCCGCCTCCGGCCGGTCACGTGGAGTTCCGGCTGCTGGAGACCGCTCCCCCGTGGCCCTTCGGCACCACGATCGCGCTCTCCGAGGTCCGCGCGACCGGCCGCGCGCTGGCGGTGCTGCCGGCGCCCGACGGGCATCTCGTCAAGGCGGCGTCGGGGGTCCTGCTGGCGGTCACCGTGGCGGGCGACCTGGCCACGATCGGCGGCACCCGCGAGCACGTCAACCTGACCCCGCCCCGGTCGCTGACCACCGAGCGGCTCGGGCCGACCGTGCACGTGGGGCTCGACTGGCCGTCCGACGTGCCCGAGGTCGAGGTGATCGTGAACGGCACGGCGCGGCTGGTCAGCGCCGCCTCCTACCGGGCGCAGGGCGGGATCAGGGTGGACGTGGCCGAGGACGCCCCGGTCACGGTCGAGGTGGTGCCGACGGCGCTGGTCGACGGCGTGCGCCTGCGCGGCCCCTCGTTGGTGCGTTCCCTGGAGGCGGTGACGCCGGTCCGCTACGACCTGACCCGGAGCGGGCCGTTCTGGCGCCGCCGCCTGGTCGTCGAGGTGTTCGCCGAGCGGCCGGTCGCGCTGGCCCGGCTGGTGCTGGTGCTGCGGCCGGGGCGGGTGGAGCCGCTGTCGGAGGACCAGGGGACGGTGCTCGGCGAGTGGACCGACGTTCTGACACCCGGCCGCTTCGAGGTGAAGGTGCCCAGACAGGCCAGGCCGTACTGGCTGAAGTGCTTCGCCGGGGACGGCGTCGAGCTGATCGGGCCGCCGGTGCGGCGGCTCAAGGTGGGCTCATGATCACCTGCCCCTACTGCTTCGCCCAGGTCGCCGAAGACCGGATCGCGTTCCGGTGCGTCGGCGGCTGCGACCCGGTGGCCGACGAGCCGCTGGGCGCGCTGCGGGGCGGCACTCCCCCGTCGCTGCCGCCGGTGTTCCAGGTGCGGCGGCCGAAGCGGCGGGCCGACTGCCCGTCGTGCGGGCGCGACACCGGGCGGCGGGTCTGCCCGGAATGTCACAGCGGGCTGGCGGCCGAATACTGCGCCAACCCGGGCCGGATCGTCGCGCTGGTGGGGGCGAAGGGGTCGGGCAAGAGCACGTACATCGCGGTGCTGCTGCACGAGCTGATGAACCGGGTCGGCGCCGAACTCGACGCGTCGCTGGTGCCGTGCGATGACCGCACGATCGAGCGCTACCGCCGCGACTTCTCCCGTCCGCTCTACAGCGAGCACCGGCTGCTGCGCGCCACCCAGTCGGCCGTGACCGACACGCTGCGCGACCCGCTCGTCTACCTGCTCAGCCGGACCGTGAAGGGCCGGTTGCGCAGCAGGAAGGCGGCGCTGACGCTGGTGCTGTTCGACACGGCGGGCGAGGACCTGCGCAGCCGCGAGGTGACCGAACGCCACCTGCGCTACCTGCGGGCGGCCGACGCCGTGGTGTTCCTGGTCGACCCGGAGTCGCTCCGGGAGCCGCCGGTGGACGACCCCGACAGCGACCCGGTGAACGTGATCGCCCGGGTGACGGAGTTGCTCCGTACCGGACCGGGGTCTTTGACGATCCCCGTGGCGGTCGCGCTGAGCAAGATCGACGCCCAGAAGCGGGAGAGCGCCTCGGCGCTGCACCGGTCGCGCACCCCGTCGGGCGCCTTCGACCTCGACGACCACGAGGGCGTGCACGAGCAGGTCAGGGCCCTGCTGGAGAGCTGGGACGCGGGCGGCCTCGACCGCTACCTGCGGCAGAACTACGCCGACTTCGCGTTCTTCGCGCTGTCGTCGCTCGGCGAGGTGCCGGGTGACGCCGTGGTCGGTCCGGGCGGGATCCGCCCCTACCGGGTGGAAGATCCACTTCTGTGGCTTCTGCACCGGTTCAAGATGCTCGACGGCGTACGGAGGTAGGTAGGTCATGGCCTGGCAGCTCCAGTACACGTCGGCCGAATCGGGCCCCACGGGCCGGGCCGGGTTCCAGGTGACCGCCGAGACCCCCGGCCTTCCCCCGGTGCTCCGCGAGCGGAGCCTGCCCTTCCTCAGCTACCAGCCGCCCCCGGACGCCCCCTTCGAGGACGTCCCGGCGATGCCGGTCTCCCTGGCCTACGGCCGCGAGGTCGTGACCCGGTGCGTCTACCTGGGCCAGGACTATTCGGGACGGTACGGCAACTTCCTCGCCCACGCGGTGATGCTGGGCGAGGGCGACCTGGTCGGGCTGCGGCCGATCGAGTTCTGGGGCGCGCCATGGTGGGCCGACCAACCCGCCGTCGGCGATCTGGCCGCGCTGGAGCCCTCCCCCGGGCCCTTCCTCGACCCCGAGGCGCTGGTGGCGTGGCTGGCCGAGCTGGGTCCCGACGCGTATGTGCGGCTCGGCGGGCTGCTGGAGTCGGTGCGGCTGTTCCTCACCCGGGGACACGGGCGGCTGGTGCTGATCAGCGCCGACGTGGCGGAGATCGTGCGGTGGATCGGGGTGATCTCGTTCTCGCTGCCGTGGGCGTCGGCGATCCGGGTCTCCTTCGTCACCTACACCGCCGACCCGGCCTCCTCGGGGCAGGTCATCGCCGGGACCACCCCCGACGTGTGGATCCCGCCGGACATCGACGCGACCGTGATCCGCCTCGACGAACCTCCGGCGCCCGTGCGGACCGGCCGGTTCGCCGGGACCGTGGCCGGGTTCTGGCGGCGCGGCGACCTCGACGGGCTCGACGCCCTCGGCGAGCTGGGCGACGACCCCGAGACGGCGGCGGCGCTGCTGGCGCTCTGCCGGGGCGACCACACGGTCTCCCCCGAGGAGCAGCTCGCGATCGCCCGGCTGGCGGCCGACGGCCTGCCCGACTGGGCGTGGCGGCGGCTGGGCGCCCAGGCGGGGCTGCTGACCCACGAGCTGGCGGCGGTGGTGGCCGTCCACTCCCCCGAGGCCGCGGCCAGGTGCGTGTCGCTGGCCCTGCTCTCCGGGGAACTGCCCTTGCCGGTACGGCTCCCGCCCCCCGGCTACGCGTCCGCGCTCGGAGCGGAGGCGACGGTGGCGTTGCGGTCCGCCGTCACCCCCGCCCAGGTGGCCGGGATCACCCGCGTGGCCGACGCCTGCGGCCTGCCGGTCGACCCGGCCGAGGTGGAGTCGGCGGCGGCCCGCGCCCTCCCCGGCAACCAGGAGGAGGCGGCGGCCGAGCTCTCCCGGGTCCCGGCGGCCTGGCGCGAGCCGATGATCGCCGGTTACGTGGCCGGGCTGGAGGCGGCCCCCGGCGAGATCGGCCCCACGCTGTGCGGCCTGCTGGCCGGGACCCCCCGTGACTGGCGCCGCGCCCCCCGCACGGGCGCCAAGGTGCTGGGCTGGCAGACCGCCCACGGCGGCCGCGACCGCGTCGACGTGACGGTCGAACTGATGGACCAGGCGTTCGAGGGCTTCCGCGAGGACGTCCTGCCCGCGATGTGGACCGGCCAGCCGACGCCGGGCGAGATCTCCCGGCTGGTCGACCTGCTCGGCCCCCGCATCGACGCCAGCGCGACCCTGGGCGAACTCCCCGGCCGGGCCTTCGTGAAGGCGGGCCTGGCCGACGGCGCCGCGCTCGACCTGGCCGAACGCGTCCGCGACGGCCTGCCCGGCTTCCCCGCCGACGACGCCGAGGCCACCCTGATCGCCGCCCGCCTCCCCTCGGCCCCCACCCCCGTCGAGGCCGCCACCGCGATCGACCGCCTGACCGAACTGACCAGAGAGGGCAACGCCGACCTGGCGGTCCTGACCCGCGCGACCGCGGCGAAGGTCCTGGCCACCCGCGACCCCCGCTTCCGGTCGACGGTGGCGAAAGCCGTCACCGACGCGACGAGACGCTGGCTCATCCCCGAATGGCTCAAGCCGCGCCGCAACCGCGACCAGCAGATGGCGCTGCTGGAGATCGCGATCAGAATGCGCGTCGCCGGGGTGATCGAACCCCGCCTGGACGCCTGGGCCCGCTCGGAGGTCAACAACTGGGGCCGCTTCGGCTCGATCGAGGCCCGCTTCAAACAGGACGCCGAACTGGCCGCCGGGCTGCGGGAACTGGCCGGCCAGCGGAGACGGCTGTTCGGGCGCGGAGATCGGTAGATGTGGTGGCTCATCCTCGTAGGGTTCTGGCTCCTGGCCATGTGGGCGGTGTTCGTCTTCGTCGTCCCCGTGGTGTTCGCGGTGACCGTGGTCGTGGCCGTTCTGGGTTGTCTGGGGGCGTACTTCGCGACGGCGGGGACGGTGCTGCTGCCCGACCGGGCTGTCCGGGCGCCGCCTGAGGGGGCCGAGCCCGCCTACCGGCACTACCTGGTGGCGCAGGTCTGGCGTGACTGGTGGTCGGTGCTGGCGCTGTCCGTCCCGGTGATCGACGACCGGGTGCGCCGGATCATCCGCTGGCTGACCAAACTGCTCCTGAAAGACGAGCGGCGCTATGTGCTCTTCCCGCTGTGGCTCGCGGTGGTCGGCGGGCTGATCGCGGCGTTGGTGCCGCTGGCCGTGGTGGCGGTGCTGGTCACGGCCGCGTACCTGGTGACGGTGGTGGCCGGGCTGCTGGCGTGGCTGGCCTTCGTCGGGGTGCTGCGGGGCGTCGAGCAGGCGGTGATGCTGCTGCGGCGGATCCTCCAGGCCTGCCCCTATCCGGGGTGTTACGCACGGATCGACCGGCCGATCTACGCGTGCCCGTCGTGCGGTGCCGAGCACCGGGCGCTGCGCCCCGACCGCAACGGGGCGTTCCGGCACGTGTGCCGGTGCGGGACCCGGTTGCCGACCACGATCCTGCTGGGCCGCCACCATTTGCGGGCGCTGTGCCCCCGCTGCGGGCGGACCCTACCCGGGAAGATCGGCAAGGTGCGGGTCGAGCCGGTTCCGCTCGTGGGCGGGCCGGATGCCGGGAAGACGACGTTCCTGGCGGTGGCGGTCGACGCCCTGCAGGAGACGGCCGGGGCTCGGTTCGTTGACCAGGGCGACGAGCAGACGTTCCTGCGGCTGCGGAGCCAGCTGGCGGCCGGGACGATGACCAAGACCGGGCCCCAGCTCCCGAAGGCCGTCATGCTCGACGTGTCGGCGCGGATCCTCTACCTGTTCGACCCTTCAGGGGAGCACTACACCGGGGCCAGCCAGGTGGAGGCCATGGGCTACCTGGCCCACGGCGAGGCGATGGTGCTGCTCATCGACCCGTTCGCGCTTCCCGCCGTGCAGGACAGTCTCGTTCCCGCCGATCGTGAGCTGCTGGCGGCTGGGGGCGTGGTGCCTTCACGGGAGGACCCCGCCGACACCGTTCACCGGGTGCGCAACGAGCTCTCCACCCGGACCGACGGGGGTCTCCAGCGGCGGATCGCGGTGGTGGTGACCAAGGGCGACCTGCTGACCCGGACGACCACGGGCCAGGGCGCCGACGACGACCCGCGGACGTGGCTGACCACGATGGGCATGGGCAACCTGGTCCGCGACCTGTCGAACCGGGGGTCCGAGGTCCGGTACGCGACCTCCGGCCTGCCGCCGAAGCCCGGGGAGATTGCGGGGTTGCTGACCTGGCTGACCGGCCTGAGCGGCGACACCCGCGCCGAGCGCCCTTCGCGGGAACCCTGGCGGCCGGGATCCCGCCCCGAGGGACGTCCGCCCCTCAGCTACACCGTCGCCCGCCGGTTGCTCTTCGCGGTCAGCGCCCTGCTGAGCGCAGGCTCGGTCACCGCGCTGATCCTCTGGTACGTGCATAGATGACCCCACCAGAATGGAGGCGATGTCCCCCTCCCGCGCCCGCGCCTCCCTCTTGGGCCTCGCCCTCGGTGACGCCTTCGGATCCCAGTTCTTCGTCCCCGCCAACCGCCCCCACCTGACCGCCCGGTCCCTGCCCCCGGCACCCTGGCAGTGGACCGACGACACCGAGATGGCCTGCTCGGTCCACGACATGCTGACCGAGCAGGGCACCATCGACCCCGACCACCTGGCCGCCGCCTTCGCCGCTCGCCACGACTTCGACCGCGGCTACGGCCCCGCCACGAACCGCCTGCTCCGGCTGGTCCGCGAGGGCGGCGACTGGCGCGAACTCGCCGGCGGCCTGTTCGACGGCAGGGGTTCATGGGGCAACGGCGCCGCGATGCGGGTGGCGCCGTTGGGCGCCTGGTTCGCGGGCGACCCTTCCCGGGCGGCGCGGGAGGCCGCACTGTCGGCCGAGATCACCCACACCCATCCCGAAGCGATCGCGGGGGCTGTAGCCGTCGCCGTGGCTGCGGGTCTTGACCCGTCACTGCCTCCGGCGCGGTTCCTCGACCAGATCATGGAGCACGTGCCGCCGGGCCTGGTCCGGAAGGGCATCGAGGAGGCCCGCCAGCTCCTCACGATCGGCGATCCCCTGCTTGTGGCCCGGATGCTGGGCAACGGCCGTCAGGTCGCCGCCCACGACACGGTCCCGTTCACGCTGTGGGTCGCCGCCCGCAACCGGCGAGATTTCGCGGAGGCGATGTGGACCACGGCGTCGGCGGGCGGAGATGTCGACACGACCTGCTCCATCGTCGGCGGGATCATCGCGGCCTCGCCCGACGTGGTCCTGCCCGCCGTATGGGTCGAGCGCCGCGAACCCCTGCCCGAATGGGCTGGGGTCCGCGCGCCCTTTACGAAGTAAGATCCAGCCTCACAGGACCGGCAGGTAGCGGCCCCGGTTTTGAACTCAATCACGCCGCAATGGCATTCGCGCCACTCCGGCCGTTGGCTCCTCAGGAAGTGGAGACACACCCCGGCGATCGCCGGACGTTACACACTGCCCAAAGCGACACAAACCACAACCAACCGACGAGGAATTCTGCACGCAAAAGGCGTGTCTGCGAACAGGTCGAGCCCAGATCTATCCCTTCTCAGCCAATCGAGGTAGCCGCATGGAACGGTGGGCGCATAGCCCTCCTCCCGGAACAGCGAGAGCACCTTGAGCAGGTATCGATCTTTGCCTGACCACCTGTTACATATACCCCCGCATTGTGCCTCGACAGGCGGCCAAGAGCTACACCGGATCCAGGCAAAGGTCTCCCCTGTGCATCATTTATAAAGCGATCTGGCGGAATCCAGATGGGAGGCGGATAATTGCCCCCCATGGAGGACTCAGCCCGGCAGGACGATTCGGGTTCGGATGACAACAAGACTGCACCCAAACGAACGATCGTCGCAAGATTCGGTGTGGCCGCAGGCTTGATATTCATCATTTTCGGCGTTCTCGGCCTTCTGGCAGATCCACTGGGAATTCCCGATGACGTGTGGGAAATCCTGGATAAGCGGGCCAGCGTTATAAGCATGCTATTGGGTCTCGTCGGCCTGATTATCGCCCTTCTCGATAAAAACGACAGCCCCAGGAAGAATGTCGACGAAGAGTTTCCCGACCCCGAGTCGATCCCCACGCTGAGGCGAGAAGCAAATATCAGGTCTGCGGTGCCCACATATCGCGCACCCTCCCAGAAGATCATGCTCGTGGGACCGCCAGGCAGTGGTAAGACTTGTTATCTGGCAGTCCTGGACCTTGCCATTGGCAGATCCGGAGAGCAATGGTCATTCATAGGTCGAACGAATTCATCAACGAGATTATCCATCAAATTAGCAATGGATATACTGAATCGCCGCTTTCCCCAGGCCTCGACATCCATGGAGGAATATGGATGGGATTTAGGCATCCTGGTAAGGCGGCGCAGGAAAGCTTCTTCATGGTTTCGCCGAAAAAAATTTCGCCTGGTGGTCGGCATAGATGTTACCGATGTTCCCGGAGGGCAATATGACGAGCCCAGAAATTCGTTTGACGAGGCACCTCAAAGCGAGGTCTTGACTCGACTTGCCGAATGTGACGGGATAATCTTATTCATCGATCCGATAGCGGAATTCGAACGACCAGGGTGCACCGCCGGCCACTTCTTGGGGTGGGTGATGGAACTCGAAAGAGCGGCATACCAGGCCGGCCACCTGCACGACATTCGACTACATCATCACCTTGCCGTATGTATCGTCAAGTTGGACGACCCGCTGGTCTTCGGTCCAGCCCTGGATAATTCATTAGTCGACATACCAGAGGACGGTCGAACCCCGGTTCCGACCGAAAGCCAGGCTGCAGAGATGTTCGAAGACCTGTGTAAGCGGTCGCCAGAAATGTCGACCCTCAAGGAAAGAATACGCCGCTATTTCCACACCGACAGAACACGCTTCTATGCCATTTCGTCGATTGGCTTCCATGTTGGGGAGGACGGCTTTTCCGAGGACGATTATCAGAACATTCTACCGGTGGCAGACAACACAACGAGGATCCGAAGTAGCGTCAATCCAATCAATGTGCTTGAACCGCTGCGCTGGGTTGCGACGAATGTTCTCAGATCGGACAAACCTTAGCGAGGGCATTCTGCCCCAGCATCCTTGCCCATCCGGATGATAGATGGGGGACGCCAGCAAAGAGCCTCAAAGAGGCATATCCACATCTCGGCCCGAGCAACCCAGACGTCACACTCAAGGTCCACAGGCATCTCGTGCTACCTATCGAAGGCAAACCCAATGAGCCATGGGACAAGGTCTGTGAAGCCACCGATTCCTGGCCCCGACGGCCAAAGCCGCCTAACGCCTCGAGAAGGCAAAGGGCCGGTCAGCTGATTGCCGTCCGGCCCTACCCTTTGCACTGTAAAGCTGTTCTGACCTGCCTTTACAGCACCGGCAGGTAACGGCCCAGTTCGAACTCGGTCACCTGGCGGCGGTATTCGCGCCACTCCGACCGCTTGTTCCGCAAGAAGTAGTCGAACACGTGCTCCCCGAGCGTCTCCGCCGCCAGTTCGCTGTGCTCCATCGCCGTGATCGCCTCGTCGAGTGACTGCGGCAGCGGGTGGATGCCCAGCGCCCGCCGCTCCCCGGATGTCAGAGCCCACACGTCGTCTTCGGCCCCGGCCGGGATGTCGTAGCCCTCTTCGATCCCCTTCAGGCCAGCCGCGAGGATCATCGCGTAGGCCAGGTAGGGGTTGCAAGCCGAGTCGAGCGAGCGGAACTCGATCCGGGTCGAGCCGCCCTTGTGCGGCTTGTACATCGGCACGCGGACCAGCGCCGACCGGTTGTTGTGGCCCCAGCAGATGTACGAAGGAGCCTCGCCACCCGCTCCGGCGATCGCCTCGGTGTCGCCCCAGAGCCGTTTGTAAGAGTTCACCCACTGGTTACACACCGCCGTGATCTCGGCGGCGTGCTTGAGGAGGCCGCCGATGAACGAGCGGCCCACCTTCGAGAGCTGGTAGTCCGATCCGGGCTCGTAGAAGGCGTTGCGGTCGCCCTCGAACAGGGACATGTGGGTGTGCATGCCCGACCCCGGATATTCGGTGAAGGGCTTCGGCATGAAGGAGGCCCAGACGCCCTGCTCCAGCGCCACCTCCTTCATCACGAGGCGGAAGGTCATGATGTTGTCGGCCGTCGACAGGGCGTCGGCGTAGCGGAGGTCTATCTCCTGCTGGCCGGGGGCGCCCTCGTGGTGGCTGAACTCGACCGAGATGCCCATCGCCTCGAGCATCATGATCGCGTTGCGGCGGAAGTCGTGACCGGCGCTGTGCGGGGTGTGGTCGAAGTAGCCGCCGTCGTCGATGGGCTCCGGGCGGACGCCGCGCTCGGGGCGGTTGCGCAGGAGGAAGAACTCGACCTCGGGGTGGGTGTAGAACGTGAAGCCCATGTCGGCGGCGCGCGCCAGGGTGCGCTTCAGGACCCAGCGAGGGTCGGCGTGCGAGGGCGAGCCGTCGGGCATGAGGATGTCGCAGAACATCCTGGCGGCCCCGGGGGTCTCGCTGCGCCACGGCAGGATCTGGAAGGTCGACGGATCGGGCTTGGCGAGCATGTCCGATTCGTACACGCGGGAGAAGCCTTCGATGGCGGAGCCGTCGAAGCCGATTCCCTCGGCGAAGGCGCCCTCGAGCTCGGCGGGCGCGATGGCGACGGATTTCAGGAAGCCGAGGACGTCGGTGAACCAGAGCCGGATGAACCGGATGTCGCGCTCTTCAAGTGTGCGGAGAACGAATTCCTGCTGGCGGTCCAAGGCGACTACCTCACGAAAGTTCCAGGTCTGGGCATCTACCAGTGTGCCCCTTGTGTGTTTCACATACGTTACGCACCTGCCGTGAGGACTCCCCGTCGCGCCTGCGGGACAGCCGGTGAATGCTCACCTAGCGTGTCATCTCATGACCCCTGAGCTGCGCATACCTTCGGCTGCCGCCGTTCTGGCCCCGCTCGTCTACGCACTGCCGCCGACCGCCGGTGAGCCGGTCGAGTGCGACACGCGCGCGCTGGGGGCCTGGGCCGGTCTGTACGGCCTCTCGATCGCCGCCCGTCCCGAACGCCTGGCCGCCCGGGTGCTGCCGGGCAACGAGCTGCTCGCCCGCTGGGTGACCTGGCAGCTCGCCTACGACGACTGGTGTGACGAGGGTAGCGGCAGCAGGGACACCACCGTCCTCGACCTGATGCAGGGACGGCTGCGGGACGCCGCCCACGCCGGGCACCGGACCGACGAGCCGCTCGTGGCGGCCTTCGCCGATTTGTGGCGGGTGACGGCGCCGGACATGTCGCCGGCGTGGGAGCAGCGGTTCACCGCCCGGATGGAGGCGCAGGCCCAGGCGTGCCGGATGCAGGCGGTGAACCGGTCGATCGGCCGGGTGCCGTCGGCCGGGGAATATCCGGCGCTGCGGCGCGACGTCTTCGCCGGGGCGGGCGCCGAGATCATCGAGGGCTGCCTGCGGATCGAGGTGCCCGGACGCCTGCACGCCACCCCGCCCTGGCGGACCCTCCTCGACGCCATGGTCGACGTGGCCGCCTGGTGCAACGACATCGCCTCGCTCGGCAAGGAGCGCGGCGACCCGCACAACTACCTGCGGGTGGCTGCGTCGCGGATCGGGGTGCCCGCCCCGGCCGAGTGGGTGGCCGACCGGATCGTGGAGCGGGCCGAAGACCTGACCGACGCGGCCAAGGCGCTGCCCGAGGCGTACGCCGAACTCGGGGTACCCGACGAGGTCGAGAAGGTGGCCGCGAGCCTGTTCGGGGTGCCGAGGGCCTACCTCGAATGGCTGCTCGAGTCGCCGCGCTACCAGTGAAGATCTACGTAACGTAATCACCGCGTGTCTCTATGTATCCGGCATGAGACACGCGAGGCGCCGGCGGCGCCGCGGGGTGGGGTTCGTCGTCGCGGCTCTGGTCGCGGCGGCGGTGTTCGTCCGGCTGACCGATCCGATCTGCGCCTCCCCGGGTCCCAGGGGGCGGGCCTACTTCTACGAGGCGAAGGCTCCCGGGAACTGCTCGCTGCCCCGCCACCCCATGCTGTTCGCCTCGGTGTCGACGGCCGAATACGGCGGGTCGGCCGCGTGCGGCGGCTATCTCGACGTGACGGGGCCGACCGGGACGGTCCGGGTGCTGGTCGTCGACCGGTGCCCCGCCTGCGGGCCCGGTGACCTCGACCTGTCGGCGGAGGCGTTCGTCAGCATCGCGGATAAGCGCGACGGCAGCGCCGCGATCGTCTACCGGCAGGTCCGCGATCCCGAACCGGCGCGGCGGCTGGCGTTCCGGGTGAAAACCGGCTCGACCGCCCATTGGGGCGCGGTGCAGGTGCTCGACCACGGCAACCGGCTGGCGCAGGTGCGGGTCAGGAGCGGGGCGCACTGGCGTGATCTGCGGCGGGGCGCCGACAACTACTGGGTGTTCCCGCCGGAGCCGGGGCCGGGTCCGTACACGATCAGGGTCTCCGATGTGTACGGCGGCCAGGCGACCGTCACCGGCGTCGAGCTGCGGCCGGGCGCGACCCAGCGGTCCCGGGAGCGCCTTTACGGCACGCCTCCCCCGCGCGTGCGGACCATCACCACTCCTTCTGACAAACCGTCACCCGAAATGCCGGAGATCTGCTGAACTTTCCCCCGCTGGGCCCCGTCTCAGAGAGCCAGACGTCCACGACCAGAGACGAAGGCGGAGCCGATGCCCGAGGCGGAGACCCGGCCGCGATGGATGCGGGTGCCCGACCGGGCCGCGCGGATCCTGGCGGCGGGCATCGCGGCGGCGGCGATCCTCCTGGTCGCCGCCGACCTCGTGATCACGGGGACGTTCCCGGTCACGCCGGAGGCCGTCATGGGCGTCACGTTCTCGGCGTTCGGCGCGCTGCTGGTGCTGCGGCGGCCGAAGCTGGTGATCGGGTGGCTGCTGGCGCTGGGCGGGCTCGGCGCGGCGGCCACCATCGCGTCGATGGACCTGGCGTTCCTGCTCGACCGCGACCTGCTCAGGTTCTTGTCCCATGGCGTATGGAACCTGACCACCTATGCCCTGGGCGTGCTGCTGCCGATGCTCTACCCGACCGGGGCGCTGCTGTCGCGGAAGTGGTGCTGGGCGGGCGGCTTCGCCGCCGTGGTGCTGGGCGTCGAATGGATCGTCGACGTCATCGGGCCGGGCACGCGGGCCATCGGGAAGACCGGGTTCGCGATCCCGGCCTTCTTTCCCTACGCGCTGACGGCCGAGGTCCTCCTGCGGCACCTCGTCACGGTGTCCCTGGTGATCGCGTTCTCGTCGCTGGTGATCCGGTTCCGGCGGGCGGAGGACGACGAGCGGCGGCAGATCCTCTGGCCGCTGCTGGCCATCGCGTGCCTGAGCGTGCCGTGGATCGTCGGTGACTCGCTGTGGTGGATCACCGCGATCACGATCCCGCTGATCCCTGCCGCGATCACGCTGGCCGTGCTGCGCTACCGGCTGTTCGGCATCGACACCCTGATCACCCGCGCGCTGGTGGGCGCCGGGCTGGTCACCGTGTTCGCCTCGGTGTACGTCCTGGCCGGGACCGCTTCCAGCCTGTTCCTGGCTGAGGTCGACCGCTACTTCGGGCTGGTCGCCGCGCTCGGCGCCGGGGTGTTCTTCCATCCGATGAAGCGCGCCCTGCACCGCCTGGCCGACCGTGCCCTCTACGGCACCGGCGGCGACCCGGTCACCCTCGCCGACGATCTTCGCGGCAGGCTCCAGCAGGCCGATCCCGTCCACGGCCTGCTCGCCACGTTGGAGACGATCCGAGAGGGCCTCGCGGTGACCGGCGCCGCCCTCGACCTCGACGGCACCCGCACCGAATGGGGCGAACTGCCCGTGGTGGCCCGGCGCGTCGACCTGGTCTGGCACGGCGAACCCGTCGGCACCCTGCTCCTCGGCCCACCCGGCCGCCGCCGCTTCCCCGCCGCCCACGACGAGCGGGTGATCGCGGCGCTGACCCCGTACATCGCCGACGCCGCCCACACCCTGCGCCTCACCACCGCGCTGCGCAAGTCGCGGGAGCGCATCCTGACCGCCCGCGAGGAGGAGCGCAGGCGCCTGCGCCGCGACCTGCACGACGGCCTCGGCCAGACCCTCACCGCGATGGCGATGCGCATCACGTCCGCCCGCCTGGCGGGGAGCCCTGAGGCCACCGACACCCTCCTCGCGGACCTCCGCTGCGGCATGGACACCGTCTCGGGCGACATCAGACAGCTCGTCCACGGCCTGCGCCCACCCGCCCTCGACGACCTCGGCCTGGCCGGGGCGCTCAAGGACCTGGGCCCGGCCGCTCTGGTCGTCGACGGCGATCTGACCGGCCTACCGGCGGCGGTCGAGGTCACCGCCTACCGCATCGCCCAGGAGTCCTGCCGCCCTACCGCGACGATCACCATCACACGGGGCACCGACCTGGTCCTCGACATCCGCGACGCCCGCCCGGGGCTGGGCGAGTCGTCCCTGCGCGAACGCGCCGCCGAACTGGGCGGCACCTGCGACATCCAGGGCACCACGATCACCGCCCGTTTCCCGCTCTAAAGCCTTTAAAAGCCGAAAAGCCGTTTTCTCCGTTACGGCTCCGCCCACCCCGGCACCGCCCACCGCCTCACCCCTCGCCGCATCCGGCGCCAACCGGCCGCGCATAGCGAGCCCCGCAACGACGGAGAGCCGTGGCCACCCGCCAGGGCCTCACCGAATTCCGACCCGCCCGCCCGCCGGTCCCCGAGATGGCCACCGGCCAAGGCGTGACCGAATTCCTACGACCCGCCCACCAGCGCGTCCCCGATCGCGGTCCGCCGGTACAGGACCTCACGTCCGAGCCGCTGCCGGGACACCAGCCCGCCGTCCGACAGCACAGTGAGATGCTGCGAGACCGCCCCCGGCGTCAGTTCCATCACCCTGGCCAGCCCCGACGTCGACGCCGGGCTCTCCAGCGCCGTCAGGATGCGCGCCCGGGTCCGCCCGATCAGCGCCGACAACGCCCCGGGCACCTCCTCCGGGCTCCGCGCCCACAGGTTCCCCATCCCGCGCGCCGGATAGATCAGCATCGGCTGGTACGGCTCATGCATGATCGACACCCGGTCCAGCGGCTGGAACACGCTGGGCAGCAGGACCAGCCCCTTCCCGCCCAGCTCACCCCAGTGGATGCACCCCTTGTCGGCCCGCAGCCGGTCGCCGTGCCACGTCACCGACGGGTGCAGCGCCGCGAACAGGTCGCGCACGCCGCCCTCGGTCAGCCGCCGCGACCGGTAGAGCACGTCGGCCTCCAGCACCCCGCGCACCTTCGGCCAGAGCTCCGCGAAGATCAGGTTCCAGTACGCCTCCAGCGCCTCCCCCGTCCACGCCAGCGCCCCCGCCGGATCCTCCGCGAACCGCGCGGCCACCCCGGTGAGCCGGGGAGCCGACCTGATCACCTCGGCCCGCGCGACCTCGGGCGCGGCGGCCCTGACCAGCGCGAGTTCGGCGGCGAAGTCGGGCTGGTGGGTGTCCGGCGTCGGCGTGAGGAAGTCGGGCACGTATCCGGCGGCGGGCACCAGCCCGGTCAGCTCGCCCAGCCCCAGCGCGGTCATCCGGTCGCGCACCGCCCGCAGCCACGACACCTGCGGGGTGTGCAGCGCGGCCCCCTGGAGGGCGCGCAGGCTGGCGACCACCTCCCACATGGGCGAGAACGCGAACCGCAGCCGCGCCACGTCCCCCGGCGTGAACGACCACTCGACGGCCATACGCCACCTCCCCCAGGCCATGTTTTAGCACGGGCTAAAACGTTCGCGTCAGCGCGTACCGGATCTGGACGCTTGTCCCATGACCGCGCCCCCCGCCGAACGCTCCCCCGTCCGTGGCTTCCTCCACTCCCGCGTCGGCGGGCTCCCCCGGGAGTTCTGGGTGCTGTGGGCCGGCACCGCCGTCAACAAGCTCGGCAACATGGCCCAGCCGTTCATGGGGATCTACCTCACCCAGTCGCGGGGCGTCTCGGTCGCCGTGACCGGGATGATCCTCACGCTGTGGGGATGCGGGTCGCTGCTGTCGCAGCCGGTCGCCGGGTTCCTGGCCGACCGGATCGGGCGCCGGGCGACGCTCACGGGCGGGATGGTGTGCACCGCCGCGACCATGATCTTCCTCGGGTACGCCCGCGACCTGACCGCCATCGCGGCGGGCATGTTCGTGCTGGGGCTGGTCATGGATCTCTACCGGCCCGCCTCGCAGGCGCTGCTGGCCGACGTGGTGTCGCCCAAGGACCGGCCGCGGGCGTTCGGGCTGCTCTTCTGGGCCATCAACCTCGGGTTCTCGGTGGCCATGGTGGCCGGAGGACAGCTCGCGGCGGGCGGTTTCCTGCTGCTGTTCTGGGTGGACGCGATCGGCTGCCTGACCTTCGGCTATCTCGTCTGGCGGCTGATCCCGGAGACCCGGCCGCCCGCCTCGGAGCGCCCGCCGGGCGGCTACCGCGACGTGCTGCGTGACCGGACCATGGTCGCGTTCGTGCTGATGAACCTGGCGTACACGTGCACCTACCTCCAGGCGTTCCAGACCCTGGCGATCGCGATGACCCAGCGGGGGCTGCCGCCGGAGGCGTTCGGCGCGGCCATCGCCGTCAACGGCCTGCTGATCATCGTGGTGCAGCCGATCACCACGGCCTGGCTGGTCCGCTTCAGCCCGAGCCTGGTGCTGGCGGCCGGGTTCGCCGTGGTGGGCGTGGGGTTCGGGTTGCAGGCCTTCGCCACCACGACCCTCCACTACGCCCTGGCCATCGCCGTCTGGACCTGCGGTGAGATCCTCACCGCCGGGATGCCGCTGGCGATCACCTCGGCGCTGGCGCCGCCGCACCTGCGGGGCCGCTACAACGGCCTCTACGGTCTGTCGTGGTCGGTCGGCGCGGCGGTGACCCCGTTCCTCGGCACCCGGCTGCTGGACCTCGGGCACGAGGCGCTCTGGCTGACCACCGGTGCGCTGGGCCTGATCGCCGCCGTCGGACAGATCATCCTTGCCCCGGCGATCCGGCACCGGACCAACACCTAATAGTCATATTTCCTCAATATTCTGCCCGAAATGGAGGACAGGGGTTCGGGTCGGGCACTGGGGATCGCGGCCGTGGCCGGCGCGGTCTCCGCCGTCGTCGTCGGCGCGGCCGTGCTCGTCCACTTCCAGCTCCCTCCGCACGTCCGGGACAGTTTCGGCACCACCCCCCACTACACGGCCGGGGCGACGTTCCCGGCCGTGGGCGCCTACATCGCGGCCCGGCGGCCCCGGCTCCCGATCGGCTGGCTGATGATCGCCGGAGGGTTCCTCGCGGGGCTGGCCGTGCTGTTCATGGCGCTGACCCCGCGCGCCGTCATCAACGGTGACCTCTCGGCGGCGGGCGCCTTCCGGATCGCCAGCCTGGCCGCCTGGACGCTGACCGACGGCTTCCTGGCGATCTGGGTGCCGCTGTTCGCGATCGGCGGGCGGCTCCCCTCGTCCCGGGTCTGGAGGGTGTTCGCGGTCGTCGCCGGGGTGATCTTCACGGCCCGCGCGCTGGTGGCGGTGGGCGAGCCGGCGCCCGAGGGTCCGGTCGCGCCGGGGTACGTCGTCATCCCGAACCCGCTGGAGTTCGTCCCGCCCGCCCTGTTCGAGCCGCTCACCAAGGCGCTCTTCTACGGCGTCCTGGCGTGCGTGGTGCTGGCGCTGCTGTCGATGGTGGTGCGGATGCGCGGCGCCGAACCGGAGACGCGCAGGGCCATCGCCTGGCCCGCGCTGACCTTCGCGGTCTACGTCGCGCTGCTGGTGACCGACGACCCGGATCTCTGGCCGTTCCTCACGGTCTGGACAGCCCTCATCCCCGTCTCGATCGTGTTCTCGGTGCTGCGGCACGGCCTGTTCGGCATCGACAACGTGCTCAGCCGGACCGTCGTCGTGGCCGGCACGATCGCCGGGGTGAGCGCCGTCTACTTCGGCACCGGCGCCGTCTTCAGCCTGCTGATGTCCGAGTACGACGTCGTCGCCGGGCTGGCCGCCGCGCTCTTCGCCGGCGTCTTCTACCAGCCGCTGCGCCGCCTGCTCCAGCGCGGCATGGACCGGGTCCTGTACGGCCCCGTCGGCGACCCCCGCATCCTGGCCGCCCGGCTCGTCGAGGAGGTCCGCAACGCCGACCCGTCGGAGGCGCTGGCCGCCGTGGTCGACGTGGTCCGCGACGGCCTGGCCGTCGGCGGCGTCGCGGTCGAGGTCGTCGACGGCCGCCACGTCGCCTCGGGCCAGGTCGGCGCCGCCCCCAAGGAGCATCCGCTCGTCTGGCACGGCGAACCAGTCGGCCGCCTGCTCCTGGGCGAACCAGGCACCCGCAGGTTCGGCGCCGCCCACGACGAACGCGTGATCGCCACCCTGCTCCCCTACGTCGCCGACGTCGCGCACGCCGTGCGGATGGCCGGTGACCTGCAACGATCCAGGGAGCGGATCCTGGCGGCCCGCGAGGAGGAGAGACGGCGGCTGCGCCGCGACCTGCACGACGGCCTCGGCCAGACGCTCGGCGCGATGGCGATGACCATCAACATGGCCAGGCTCACCATCAAGGGCTCCCCCGGCAAGGCCGACCACCTGCTCCGCGACCTGCGCACCGGCATGGACGCGGTGGCCGGGGACATCCGCGAACTCGTCTACGGCCTGCGCCCGCCCGCCCTCGACGACCTCGGTCTGGTCGAGGCGATCAGGACCCTGGCCGCCGAGACCCTCGACCCGGACGTCCACGTCACCGTCGACGGCACCCCGGGTGATCTCCCGGCGGCGGTGGAGGTGGCGGCGTACCGGATCGCGCAGGAGGCCCTCACCAACGTGCGCAGGCACGCCCACGCCCGGCGGGTGTCGATCCTCCTCGGGCTGGACGCCGGCCTGCTGACGGTGAAGATCACCGACGACGGGATCGGGCTGCCCGACGTGCGCAGGGCCGGGGTGGGCACGTCGTCGATGCGGGAGCGGGCCGCCGAGCTCGGCGGGTCGTGCGCGATCACGGCACCCGACACCGGCGGCACGGTCGTCGCGGCCCGGCTGCCGTTGGCCGGGGGCATGTGACGTTGCTCTACGCTTACCAGCACCATGGTGATACTTCGGGCCCTGGGGCCGTTCCAGGCCGTTTCCGACGGGCGGCCCCTCGATCTGGGAGGCCAGCGGCAGCAAGCGGTTTTGGCCAGGCTGCTGGTGGCGGGTGGGCGGGCGATTCCCGTCAGCACGCTGATCGACGAACTGTGGCCGGGGCGTCCGCCGGCGCAGGCCCTGTCGACCATCCAGGGCTACGTGTCGCGGCTGCGCCGGGCCCTGGAACCCCACCGCGCACCGCGTGAGGAGGCCGGGGTGCTGGTCTCGGCGCCGCCCGGATACGCGCTGCGCGCGGGCGTCGAGGACGTCGACGTCTGGCACTTCGAGCACCTGGTCAAGCGCGACGACGGCGGCGACCTGGAGGCCACGCTCACCCGGCTCGACACCGCCCTCGGGCTGTGGCGGGGCCCGGCTCTTGCCGAGTTCGGCGACCTGCCCTGGGCCCAGGCCGAGGCGCAGCGGCTCGACGACCTGCGGCTGATCGCGGTCGAGCGGCGGGCCGACGCGGCCGTCCGGCTGGGCCGCAGCGCCGCGCTCATCCCCGACCTCGAGGCGCACGCCTCGGCCCACCCGCTGCGCGAGGAGTCGTGGCGGCTGCTCGCAGTGGCCCTCTACCGGGCCGGACGCCAGGCCGACGCGCTTGGAGCGTTGCGACGGGCCCGCGACGTGCTCCGCGACGACCTCGGGCTCGACCTCGGCCCGGCGCTCCAGCGGCTGGAACAGGACATCCTCGGCCAGGCCGCCCACCTCGACGGCCCGGTCGCCCCGGCCCCCGCGGTCGCCGTGGCGCGCCCGGCGGCGAATGTGCTCCGGGTGGTCGTGGTCGACGATCAGGCCCTGGTGCGTACCGGACTGAAAGTGGTTCTCGACAGCGAGCCCGGCCTGGAGATGGTCGCCGAGGCCGAGAACGGCGAGCATGCGATCCAGCAGGTGCACCTGACCAGGCCCGACGTCGTGCTGATGGACATCCAGATGCCGATCCTCGACGGCCTCGCGGCGGCCCGCCGGATCCTGGCGGGCACCGACCCGCCGAAGGTGATCATGATGACCACTTTCGGCACCGACGACAACCTCTACTCCGCGCTGCGCGCCGGGGTCAGCGGCTTCGTGCTGAAGACCTCGGCCCCCGAGCAGCTCATCGCCGCGATCCGGGCCGCCGTGGCGGGCGACGCGCTGATCGACCCGGCCGTGACGACCCACCTCATCGCCGCCTTCGCGGGCCGCCACAACCCGGCGTCCCCCGGCGGCCTGAGCGACACCGAGGTAGATCTCGTCAGGCTGATCGCCCGCGGCTTCACCAACAGGCAGATCGCCGTGACCCTGGCCGTCGACGAGACCGAGGTCGCGGCCGAGGTGACGGGCCTGCTGAAGCGCCTCGACCTGATCGACCGCGCCCAGCTGGTCGTCATGGCCTACGAGACGGGCTTGGTCAGCCCCGGCACCTAGGTGCTTATCGTCACATAGACGAAAACCGAGGGCTCACCGTAGGCTGGTGCCGTGGCTCAACTCCGCATCGCACTCGCGCAGACCAATCCCGTCGTCGGCGACCTCGCCGGAAACGCCGACCGGCTCATCGAATGGACCGGCAGGGCCCACGCGGGCGGCGCCCACCTGGTGCTCTTCACGGAGATGTTCCTGACCGGCTACCCGGTCGAAGACCTGGTGCTGCGCGCGTCGTTCGTCGACGCGTCCATCGCGGCCCTGGAAACCTCGGCCCGCCGCCTGGCCGAGGCCGGCTACGGCGACCTCCCCGTGGTCGTCGGCTACGTCGACCGCGCCGACCGCGTGGCCCGAGTGGGCCAGCCCAAGGGCGCGCCCTTGGACGCCGCGGCCGTGTTGTACCAGGGCCGGGTGGTGGCGCGCACCGCCAAGCACCACCTGCCCAACTACGGCGTCTTCGACGAATACCGCTACTTCGTGCGAGGCGACCGCCTGCCGGTCTTCCGCCTCCACGGGGTCGACGTGGCCGTCGCGATCTGCGAGGACCTGTGGCAGGAGGGCGGCCCGGTCTCCGTCGCCGGCGCGGCCGGCGCGGGCCTGCTGGTGGTCCCGAACGCGTCCCCGTACGAGCGGGAGAAGGACGACGTGCGCCGCAGCCTGTGCGCCCGCCGCGCCGTGGAGGCGGGCTGCGCCCTGGCGTATGCCAACCAGGTGGGCGGCCAGGACGAACTGGTCTTCGACGGCGACTCCCTGGTGGTCGGCGCCGACGGCACCTTGGTGGCCCGCGCGGGCCAGTTCACCGAGGAACTCCTCTTCGCCGACCTCGACCTGCCGATCGGCTCGGGCGAGCCGGGCGAGTCGGTGTACGACGCGGGCGACGGCACCTCGATCACCGTCGAGCGCCTGATCCTGTCGTCGGAGCCCGTGGCCTTCGACCCGCAGCCCTCGGTGATCGCCGACCGCCTCGACGACGCCGCCGAGGTCTACGGCGCGCTGGTCCTGGGGGTGCGTGATTACGTGGAGAAGAACGGCTTCCGCTCGGTGATCCTGGGGCTGTCGGGGGGCATCGACTCGGCTCTGACCGCCACGATCGCCGCCGATGCCATCGGGCCTGAGCGCGTTCACGTGGTTCTGATGCCGTCGCGGTACAGCTCCGACCACTCGATCGCGGATGCCGAGGAGCTGGTCCGCCGCACCGGGATCCACTCGCGGATCGCGCCGATCGCGGACGTGGTGGCGGCGTTCGAGAAGGAGATCGAGCTGTCGGGGCTGGCGGCCGAGAACCTTCAGGCTCGGGTGCGCGGCATGTTCCTGATGTCGTTGTCGAACCAGCATGGCCATCTGGTGCTCACTACGGGGAACAAGAGCGAACTGGCGGCGGGCTATTCGACGCTCTACGGCGACTCTGCGGGGGGGTATGCCCCTATCAAGGACGTGCCGAAGACGCTGGTGTGGGAGCTGTCGCGGTGGCGGAACACCCAGTCGGACCCGCCGCCCATTCCCGAGAACTCCATCACCAAGGAGCCCAGCGCGGAGCTGCGGCCCGACCAGAAGGACACCGACTCACTGCCGGAGTACGAGATCCTCGACCGGCTGCTCGACGACTATGTCGAGAAGGACATGGGGCGGGATGCGCTGATCGCGGCGGGGCACGATCCCGAGTTGGTGCTGCGGGTGATCCGGATGGTGGACTTCGCGGAGTACAAGCGGCGCCAGTACCCGCCGGGCCCGAAGATCAGCCCCAAGAACTTCGGCCGCGACCGCCGGTTGCCCATCACGAACAAGTGGCGCGAGATGCCGTCGTAGCGGCCGTTCGTCAGGTGGCGGAGCAGGGCGGTTCGTAGGGGATCAGGGGGACGAACAGCTCCCACTGTCCCTTGGTGATCTGGTTTCCCATCGTCTCGCAGACCCGCTCCGCCGCCCGCGTGATGTCCAGATCCCAGAGGCGGACCGTCCCGTCCAGGGCCGAGGAGACCAGGGTGCGCCCGTCCTGGCTGAACGCGACCCCGAAGAGACCGCCCGTGTGGCCGATCAGCGCCCCGGCGTCGATCGGGATCGCGGTGTCGGAGATCTCCAGCAGCCGGATCGTGTCGTCCGACGCGGCTACCGCCAGCGTCCGGCCGTCCGGGCTGAACGCCCATCTGCTCCAGATGTAGCGGGTCCCGGGGTCGGACACCTCGACATCGACGGTCGCCATCAGGGCGGGGCGCAGCCGGTCGGTGATCTGCCAGAACTGGAGCGTCTGGTTCTCGAGCGCCACCGCGAGGATTCGGCCGTCGGGGCTGAAGATCGCGTCCTTGGTGTTCACCCGGACCCGGATGATGCCCGGCGCGCCCCCCTTGACCACGTCCCACAGCAGGATGTCGGAGGAGCCGCCACCGGCGGCCAGCACCCGGCCGTCCGCGCTGAAGGTGTGCAGGCCACCGCTCCCCGTGCCGTATTCCAGCGGGGATCCCCGCTTGACCGCGCGCCCGGAGGGGCCGGTGACGTCCCAGAGCTGGGTCGTGTCCTCACCTTCGAGCCAGCTGGCCAGGGTCCGGCCGTCCGGGCTGAGCAGGATCATGGTGGTCCCCCGCTCCTCCTCAGGCAGGTCGAGGCCGAAGATCCTGGGCCGGTCAGGGCGCTTCGGATCCGTCACGTCCCAGAGCCACGCCTTGGCGTCGGGCTCGGAGAGGGCGGCCAGTGTCTTCCCGTCCGCGCTGAAAACCAGCACGAGGTTGGGGTCGTCGGGCGCCTGCGGCAGGGGACCGTAGGGGACCAGCTTGGAGCCTCGTGTCTCCCAGAGACGCACCCCGTCGGATGTCGTCGCCAGAACGGGCTGACGCGGGCTGAACGCGATCCCGATCGTGTTCGTGTCCATGTCCCCTGTGGGCTTGGCACCTTCGACGGTATGGGCGGGAGGCCTGGCCACACCGGCGAGATGCCACTGCCGCAGGGTGCCGAGCAGGGAGCCGGTGACCAGGCTGTCGCCGTCCGCGGAGAAGTTGAGCGCGGTGAGCGCGTCCCCGCCGGTCCTGAAACGGTAGTCGCTGACCGGGAACCTGGTGCGGACGCCGGTCCAGAGCCGGACCTCGCCGTCCTCGGACGCGCTGGCGACCCGGGTTCCCGCGCTGTTGAACGCCAGGTGGTTCACCGCCACGGAGCCGATCTTGTCCCTGGCCCGGAGGACCGGGTTCTCCCCGTCGACGTCCCAGAACTCCACCGAACCGTTCCCCCTGCTGATCGCGAGGGCCGATCCGTCGGGGGAGAAGGCCAGGGCCGCCGCCTCACCGGGAATCGCGGGGAACCAGGCCGGTGCCATGACGTCGGTGATGTTCCACATCTGGATCTGTGTGGCGGCCTGGCCGATCAGCATGCTGCCGTCCGGGCTGAGCAGGAGGTGGCTCCAGCGGCTCTGTCTGGTGACGCCGTTGCTCCGCACCGCGTAGACGAGGGTCAGGGTCGTCCCGGCGACCGGCTTCGCGGGATTCTCGATGTCGAAGACCTGAATCGGCTGGTCGAGCTCTTCCGGGGCCATCGCGATCGCCAGCCGGCGGCCGTCGGCGCTCAGCGCGACGTCGTAGACGTCCTCGTCGAAGGCCGTCGTCCGAACCGGCACCGGCCTGGCCGGGTCGGTCACGTCCCACAGCTCGACGGCCCTGCCGGTCCAGGTGGCCATCAACGGCCGGTCGGCGCTCAGTGCCATACCGGAGATCGGCTGCTCCTCGCCGCCCAGGACCTTCACGGTCACCGGTCCGGCCGCCCCGCCGGTGTCCCAGAGCCGGACCGTTCCATCACCGGTGGAGAGCGTGGCCATCGTCCGCCGGTCGGGGCCGAAGGCGATGGTGTCCACCGCGTGGGTGTGGCCCGAGACGGCGGTGCCCATGGGGTGGGTGAGGGTGCGCAGCAGCGCACTGCGCGCTTCCGGAGTCTGGGCGATCTTGTGGGCGGCCACGGCGAGCTGGGCGGCCAGCAGCGGGTCCTTGATCCGGCTGGCGGTCTCCGCGACCCGGCGGGAGATGCCGTCGTCACGCTGTTCGACGGCTTCGACGTTCTTCGTCGTGCCGTAGACGAGTGCCGACGTCGCGAGCACCAGGAGGGCCGCCAGTGCCGCGATGACCTGGTAGGTGATCCTGGTCCGGCGGCGTGCCCGCCGGGCGCCCTCGGTCAGGAACTCCGACTCGAGGACGGACAGCTCCGTGGCCGGGTCGGCCACCGAAGCACGGGCGTCGGCCACCCGGTGGTCGGTGTAGAGGTAGGCGGGGTCGCGCATCCGGTTCTGCCACTTGGCGGCGTCCTCGCTCAGCTGCTGGCGGACCACGAGAGCCGTGCGGTCGGCCTCGATCCAGGCCCGGAAGCGAGGCCAGGCGCGGATCAGCGCTTCGTGGGTGATCTCCACGCCGTCGTCATCGACGGTCAGCAGGCGGGCGCGGACGAACCGGTCGAGAATGTGCCGCGCGTCGTCGACCCGGCCGGAGGCGGCCGAAGGGAGAAGTTCGGCGACCGGAACCTTACGGCGGGTGTCTTCGGTGCCCTCGCCGAGCCTGACCAGCCGGACCAGCAGACGCCGGGCGGTCTCGTGGTCTCCCAGGTCGAGACGCATGAGGGTCTCGTCGGCGGTCTGGGCCAGTGAGCGCCTGATCCCGCCGGTGGCCCGGTAGCCGGCCAGTGTCAGCGTCCTGTCCTCCCGGTGCTGCCAGGTGCTGAGCAGGGCGTGGGACAGCAGCGGCAGGACCCGTCCGGCGCCGATCGCACCGAGTTCGGCGCTCGTTCCGAGGTCGTCGAGCACGAGGTTGACGAGCCCGTCCTGAAGAGTGAGGTCGCTCAGCCTGGCCGGCCCTTCGATGACCTCCCGCAGCTGCGCGGGCGTCATCGGGCTGACGACCACGGGCCGGCCGAGGGCGGCGACCAGCTCGGGATGGGCGGCGCAGTGCCCGAAGAAGTCCGACCGCACGCCGATCACGACGACGGCGGACGCATCCTTCACCGGGTCGGCGCACACCGCGCTCAACGCCTGGACGAAGGCCCGGCGGTGCTGCTCGTCCGGGCAGAGCGTGAAGACCTCCTCGAACTGGTCGACGATGAGGACCGCGCGTCGGGCGGGATCAGCAGACGCGATCCTGACCAGGGTCCTGAAGTGGCCGGGGTCGGCCAGCAGGCGGGCCCGCAGGTCCGTCGGATGGGAGCCGTCGGCCGGGGCGAACCGCTCGGCCAGGGTTCCCATCGGATCCGCACCCGGTGTGAGGACCACGAAGTCGGTGGCCCTGCCGTCCGCCCGCGAGGAGCCTTCCAGCGCGGGCACCAGCCCGGCGTGGAGGAGAGACGACTTCCCCGCGCCCGACGGCCCGGTCACCACAAGCGGACCGGGCTGGGTGAACTGCCCGGCCACCCGGTCGAGGAGCGAGAGCGTCAGCTCCGACCGTCCGAAGAAGAAATCGGCGTCGGCCGCGCCGAAGGAGTTCAGCCCGCGGTACGGGCTGAACTCACCCGGTCGCTCCCCCGGCGAGCCCGGAACGCCGAAGTGGGCCGGGTTGGGGGCGAGCACCTTCGGGTCGCCGTGGTCGGTGGCCTGACGTCGCGGCTCGGGCAGACCGGCGGCCACCAGGGTCCGGGACAGGGAGCGGTAGACGTCGTCGAGGGTCAGCGACCGGGGAGCGGTGGCGTCGCCCGCCGTGAGCAGCTCGATGAGCGCGCCGCTGAACGCGGTGTACCGCCGCCCCGGCGGGGCCCAGGCGACCTCGTCGCCGCTCGTCGAGGTCAGCACGTAGGTTCCCGACCGCCGGGTGGTCTCGAACACCTCGTCCACGTCGCCCCGGCCGATCCCCTGTGCCCGTCCGGAGAAACAGCAGTCGAGCACGACCAGCACCAGCGGTGCCCGGCAGTCGGTCAGCACCTCCCGCATCACCGCGTACGGCAGCGCCTCATAGGCGGGGACGCCCTCCGTCAGGTCGATGGTCGAGTAGGTGGCGAGATGCAGCTCGTTGCGAGGACTGACCAGGCCGTGGCCGACGTAGTAGACGACCAGGACGTCACTCGCCTCACCTGCCGTACGGGCCAGGGCGCGGGCGAACTCACGCGGGTCCCGGGGATCGACCAGGGTCGTCAAAGACGACGGATCCAGCCCGGACCGCTCCACCAGGCAGCGCCCGAGGTCGGCGACCGTGTCCGGGACGGCGGGAACGGTGGTCAGCGTCGACTCGGCGGCGTAGGACCCCGATCCGACGATCAGGACCCGCGCACCGGGCACCGCGAGCATCGAGCGCCCCGGCTCAACCCCCGCCATGATCGCCTCTGTCTCCGTGGAGCGCAGCCTCGCGGAGGACCTCGGCGATCTGCCCGGTCAGCGCGCGGGTGGCGTCGACGTCCAGCGACTTCACGCCCTTGGCGGTCACCTCGACCCGGGTTTCCTCGGGTCCCGTGGTCAGGCTCACGCTGACCTCCCCGCGACGGGTACGCAGCCAGGCGATCACCACGGTCGCCAGTGTGGCCAGGCCGCCTCCCGCACCGAGAAGCACCTGGAGCCCGTCGGTTCCGGCGCCGAGCGCGCCGGGCCGGATCTCACCGTCGACCACACGGACGAGGCCACGCAGTTCCGGTTCCTCCCGAAGCCACGCATAGAGATCGCGGGCCCCGTCAGCCGTGTCCTGGGCCGTGATGGTCAGCAGAATGGTCACGCATCTGAGTATGGGCACAGTTCGCGGACCCGAGAATAGGGATATCCATACTCATCGCCCGCCCCTATCCCTGTGGTTATCAAAGAAATCATTTGTTACCCAGTGAAATATTCAGATGCGCGCGTCATTAATGACCGATTCCCCACAGGGCGAACGTGCAGGTAGACGGCCACCCGTCTGCAGGACCTCCGGATTCGCCGGATCACCGACATGTTGACGGCCGACCGGGCGTCGGATGTAGTCGTCGACTACATGCCGAATGTTAGCGATAACAATTGCTTCCGCCCTGCTCCCGTGACCCGGCGGAACCGGCAGAAAGGACGCTCCCGTGAACCTCACCCGCAGGCAGTTCGGCAAAGCCACCCTCACCACCGCCGCCCTGACCACCGCCGCCGTAGCCGGCCTCCCCCGCGCCGCCTGGGCGGCCAACACCGCCTACGTCTTCGCCTACTTCACCGAGACCCCCAACCAGTCGGCCTCCAACTACGGCCTGCACCTGGCCGTCAGCCGCGACGGCCTCACCTGGCAACCTCTCAACCAGAACAACCCCGTCGCCACCCCCACAGCCGGAGAGCTCGGCCTCCGCGACCCCCAGATCTACAGAAAAACAGACGGCACCTTCGTCGTCATCGCCACCGACCTCAGAGGCACCAACTTCGGCTCGGTCAGCCAGTACCTCCACGTCTGGGACTCGGTCAACCTGACCAACCTCACCGGCTACCGCCGTCTCCGGATGCACACCACCGGCGGCCACACCTGGGCCCCGACCGTCTTCCGCGACAACTCCAGAGGCCAGTACGGCATCGTCTACTCGTACAACACCGGAGGCCGCGACATCCTGGCGGTCAACTACACCAGCGACTTCCAGACCGTCACAGCGCAGCAGACGTTCTTCAGCCCGAGCTTCAACGTCCTCGACGGTGACATCGTCGTCGACGGCTCGACCACGTACCTCTACTACAAGAATCTCAACGACGGCCTGCTCTACGGCGCCCGCTCCTCCACCGGCCAGCCGAACAGTTTCACCACCTACACGAGCGGGCTACGGCAGGGCAGCGCCATCGAGGCGCCGCTGCTGCTGAAGACCAACGAGGGCGGGTGGCGGCTGTGGGGTGACTCGTTCAGCCCGGTCAACAACGACTACTACCTGTGGACGTCGTCCAACATCGGCTCCAACGCCTGGACCGCGGCCAACCAGCGGGATTTCACGCCGCCGCTCAACGCCAAGCACGGCTCCATCGCGGGGATCACCGACGCCGAATACTCGGCGCTGGTCTCGCGGTGGGGGTTGCCGAGTTGGTCGCGGCTGAAGTCGTACAACTATCCCGACTACTTCGTGCGCCACGCCAACCTGGTCGGGCGCGTGGACCCCTACCCGTTCGACCCCTACCAGGACCAGCTGTGGCGGCTGGTGCCGGGGCTGGCCGACTCGGCGGGGGTGTCGTTCGAGTCGGTCAACCGGGGTGGCAGCTATCTGCGGCACTTCAACTACGCGATGCGGCTCGATCCGAACGACGGGACGGCCACGTTCCGGGCGGACGCCACCTTCTATCGGGTCGCGGGGCTCGCCGACGGAGGGTGGTCGTCGTTCCGGTCGTACAACTTCCCTGACCGGTATCTGCGGCACCAGAACTACCTGCTGCGCATCGATCCGGTCAGCACCGCCGCCGATCGGCAGGATGCCACCTTCCGGGTCGTCTAGGACGCCCGGAAGCCGCGCAGGGCCTCGTCGACCAGGCGGGTCGCCAGGTCTTCCGGTACGGGGTAGCCCGGGCCCGCCATCTTGGTCTGCGACATCATCGCCCCGACCAGCATCAGCATGGCCACCTCGACGTCGAGGTCGGCGCGCAGCTCACCGGCGGCGACGCCGCGCCGCAGGGCCTGCCTGAAGGCCTCGCGGCGCGGCTCGATGACGAGCTCGCGGAACCGGCGGTAGAGGTCGGGGTAGCGGTCGGCCTCGTTGAGCGCGATGTTGGTGATGCAGCGGTTGCGCAGCTCACTCGACTCCGACCGCATGTGCTCCAGGAATCCGATCAGGTCGGCCCGGACGTCGACCCCGCCGGGTTCGGGCATCGGCAGCCGGAGGGTGACCAGTGCGTCGAGCACCAGGTCCTCCTTGTTCGACCAGCGCCGGTAGATCGTCGTCTTGCCGACCCCGGCCCGGGTCGCGACGGCCTCGATCGACAGTTCCGACACGGTGATGCCCGCGCCGATCATGTCGAGGGTGGCGTCGACGATCGCCTTCTCGGCGCGCTCGCTGCGAGGGCGCCCCCGCGCCGCTGGTTCCTGAATGGTCATGATCGTCGTTACCCTACTGCGCTCTCGGCTTTCGCCAGGTCCGGGATGACCGTGGGGGCCGACTTGCCCGGCATCCACTTCGCCACCACGAGGACGCCGATCAGCGTCATGAACGCGGCGCCGCCCGACGCCCAGTGGACGCCCGTGACGAACGCCTCGTTGGCGGTGCGCAGCAGCGTGGCGCCCTGCGGCCCGAGGGCCTCGGCGACGCCCGCCGCTCCGGCGATCGACTCGCGTACGGCGTGGCCGACCTCACCGGGCAGCGCGGAGGCGGGGCCCTCCATGTCGCTGCGGAAGCTGGCCGACAGGATCGCGCCCAGCACGGCGATGCCGAGGCACGAGCCGACCTGGCGGAACACGTTGCTCATCGACGAGCCGACGCCGGCCTTCTCACGCGGCAGCGCGTTCATGATGGCCGTGGTCGCGGGCGGCATGATGTTGGCCATCGCGGCGCCCTGGACGAACCCGAGCACCAGCAGGATCCAGATCGGGGTGTCGACCTGCACGAAGATGTAGGCCGCCAGCACCACCGTGATCACGGCCATCGCGACCGTGCCGACGAGCCGGGCGCCGTACTTCTCGACCATGGCCGCGCTGCGCGGCGAGAAGAGCAGCTGCGCCGCCGCGAACGGCAGCACCAGCGCGCCCGACTGGAGCGGGGAGTAGCCGCGCACGATCTGCCAGTAGAAGGCCATGAAGAACATGACGCCGATGGCCGAGAAGAACACCAGGCCGACCGTGGCGATGGCGGTGGAGAACGCCGGGTTGCGGAAGTGGCGGACGTCGAAGGCGGGGTGGTCGGAGCGGTATTCGTACCAGACGAACCCCGCGAGGATCGCCACGCCGACCGCGACCGGCACGATGACGGTCACGTCGGCGACGGTGCCGAGGTCGCTGATCCGGACGATGCCGTAGACGAGCGAGACCAGGCCGAGGATCGACAGCAGCACACCGATCGGGTCGAGCTTGGCCTTGTGGGGGTCCTTCGAGTCGGGCGTGAGGATGCCGTTGAGGACGAGCCCGATCAGCACGATCGGCACGTTGACCAGGAAGACCGAGCCCCACCAGAAGTGCTCGAGCAGCAGGCCGCCGGTGATCGGGCCGATGGCGACGGCGATGCCGACCCCGGCCGCCCAGATGCCGATGGCCTTGGCCCGCTCGTTGAAGGGGAAGACGTTGGAGATGATCGCCAGGGTGGCCGGCATGATCGCCGCGCCCCCGACGCCCATGAGGGCTCTGGCGGCGATCAGCTGGTTGGGGTCCTGGGCGTAGGCGCTGACCACCGAGGCGACCAGGAACAGCGCCATGCCCGCCATCAGCATGCGCTTGCGGCCGAGCCGGTCGCCGAGCACGCCGAAGGTGAACAGCAGGCCGGCGAACGCCAGGGTGTAGGAGTTCATGGCCCATTCGAGCTCGCTCTGGGTGGCGCCCAGACCGTGAACGGGGTCGGCGATCGTCTTGATCGCCACGTTCAGGATGGTCTGGTCGAGCACCACCGCGAGCAGGGAGAACACCATCACGCCGAGGATCTGCCAGCGGCGTGGGTGTCCCGAGTGTGCATCCACGGATGCCCCCGTTAACTTTCGATACGATTGCGTTTCGTATCGAAACGGTACACCCGCCGAATAACGATACGCAACGGTCCCGTTTCGAAACTTAGGCGGGAACCTGAACGGGTTCCTCCACCTTGACCGGCATCCGCCAGAACGGCACCGCGACCAGCACCACCAGCAGCCCGATGGCCCCCGCCCCGGCGAAGGCCCAGCCGGGACCCCAGCCGTCGATGATCAGCCCCGCCACGGGACCGGCCGACGAGACGCCAATGGTGAGGAACGTCCCGTGCAGCCCCATCGATTCCCCGCGCGCGGCCGCCGGGACCGATTTGTTGACGTAGTCGACCGTGGTCGAAAGCGACGGCGCGCAGAGCAGCCCGCCCGGGATGAGCGCCGGGATCAGCCACCACCAGCCGCCGCCGACCAGCCCGACCGGGATGGTCAGCGCGCACAGCCCGGCGATCATGACCAGCGGCGAGAACCCGCGCGGCAGCACGCCATAGATGAACCCGCCGACCAGCGAGGCGAAGCACCACAGGCCGATGACCAGCCCGATCCAGGCGGTGTCCCCGGTGTGCGTCAGGGTCGCCACGATCGCCAGGTCGGTCGCGGTCAGCACGAAGGTCAGCGCGGAGGTCACCACGAAGATCGTCATCACCCGCGCGTTCAGCCAGCGCCGCATCGGCACCTTCTCCCCGGCGCCCGCGGCCAGCTCCTCGGCCGATCGGGTCGGCGGATTCAGCAGGTAGAGCCCCAGCCCGGCCAGCGCGAACCCGACGCCGACGACCCGCATGGCCACCGGGCTCGACACCGCCGTCACCGCGGCGGCGGCCACGGCAGGACCGATCATGTACGACAGCTCGACGCACATCGAGTCGAGCGCGAACCCGGTGCGATGCCGGTCCTTGGGCACCATGGCCGCCATGCACTGCCTGATCAGCCCGAAGACCGGCAGCATCAGCAGACCGGACACGAACGAGGCCCCCACCAGCACCTCATAGGACATCGACGGCGCGGTGACCCAGAACACCAGCTGCACCGCCGACGTCACCACCACGACCAGGCGGGCGCCCCGCCGGTCGACCACCCGCCCCAGCAGCGGCGACCCGACCGCCATGCCGACGGTCGAGGCCGTCATCGCGATGCCCGCCAGGGCCCACGACAGGTTCATCGTCTGGTAGACGTGCAGGCTGATCGTCAGCCCCGTCGCGGTCGCCGGGATGCGGGTCAGCAGGCCCAGGATGACCACAGGAGTCACGCCCGGGAGCCTGAGCAGCTGCCGGTAAGGTTCAATCGCCGTTTTCATTGCTTACAACCTCCGCCAGGCATTGTGCCAAGCGGAAGCCTTCTGACAGAACCGGATTACGGGTAGTGGGCGGGGTGTTCTATCCCGATGTCGCATGCGATGATGCGACTGTCCGGGGACGCCACAGGGGCGCCACGAGACCAGGAGGTAGCCATGTCCTCTGCACTTTACGGCGGGGCCGCTGGGCGCCGGGTGACCACGCGTGACATCCAGGCGGCCAAGGTCAACGGCGAGAAATGGCCGATGGTGACGGCCTACGACGCCATGACCGCCCGGGTTTTCGACGAGGCCGGAATCCCCGTCATGCTCGTCGGCGACTCGGCCGCGATGGTCGTCTACGGTTACGACTCGACCCTGCCGGTCACGGTCGACGACCTGATCCCGCTGACGGCCGCGGTGGTCCGGGGTTCGTCCCGCGCCCTGGTCGTCGCCGACCTGCCCTTCGGCTCCTACCAGGCCAGCCCCCAGCAGGCCCTGGAGACCGCCGCCCGCTTCATGAAGGAGGCGGGCGCCCACGCCGTCAAGCTCGAAGGCGGCAACCGGGTGCTGCCGCAGGTGGAGGCCCTGGTCTCGGCCGGCATCCCCGTCATGGGCCACCTGGGCCTGACCCCGCAGTCGGTCAACGCCTTCGGCGGCTACCGCGTCCAGGGCCGAGGCCAGTCGGGCGACGAACTGATGGCCGACGCGAAGTCCCTGGAGCACGCGGGCGCCTTCTCACTGGTCCTCGAATGCGTCCCCAGTGACCTGGCCGGCCGCGTGACGTCGGCGCTGTCGATCCCCACGATCGGCATCGGCGCCGGCAACGGCACCGACGCGCAGGTCCTCGTCTGGCAGGACCTGATGGGCCTCACCGAGCGCCCCGCCAAGTTCGTCAAGAAATACTTCGATCTGCACGGCGAGATGGACCGCGCGGTCCGCGCCTTCGCCGACGAGGTGAGCTCCGGCGCCTTCCCCGCCAAGGAGCACAGCTACAGCTAACCTCACCGGTCACCCCCGTCGCGACACTGGACTCCGCCGGGGGTGACCGGGAGGTCCCCCTTTTCACAAAGCTCTTTCTTCCGTTACGGCTCTCGCCTACGACGGCACCGCCCGCCGCCCCGGCACCTCACCGCATCCGGCGCCAACCGCCGTCACGCGCGGAGCGCGTCGACGACGGGCTGCGGCGTCATCCCTGGGAACCGATCCCGGAAATCGAGCACCCCGGCCCAGTTCGGCCGCAGCCCGATGCGCACCATCCGCAGCCCCGGCCGGTCGATCGCCTTCACGTAGGCGGAGCCCGCCTCCTCGCCCATCCCCCGCCGCTGGATCTCGGCGTATTCGGGCAGCACGCCCTCGACCTCCTCCAACGTGACCCGGCCACGCAGCATGACCACCTCGGGGAGGCCGTCGGCGGTGTCGACGCAGACCGCGACGTCGGGCCGGGCCCGCAGGTCACGGATCTTGTAGGTGCCGGCGAACGCGCCGACGACCATCTCCTCGCCGGTCCAGAGGAAGTTGACCGGAACCAGCCTCGGCGTTCCGTCTGCGGCCGTGTAGGCCATGCGCGCGACCAGGGGCGCGGCGAGCAGGCGCCGGGCCAGGGGTGTGTCGAGCAGTCGCAGGTCACCTTGCGGCAGCGCCGCCTCGTCGTGGGGTAAGCCCATGGGTCCTCACGCTAAGGATTTCACTCCTGAAAAACAAGCATTACTCCTAAAAAAGGAGTGAGGATAATCTGGACCGGTGACCCGAAGTTACGGCGACTCGTGCGGGGTGGCCCGCGGCCTCGATGTCATCGGCGAACGCTGGGCCGCGCTGGTGGTGCGCGACCTGCTGCTCGGCCCCAAGCGCTTCGGCGACCTGCTCGCCGGCCTGCCCGGCCTGAGCCCCAACGTGCTGACCCAGCGGCTGCGCGACCTGGTCGACCTCGGGGTCGTCCGGCGGCGGGACCTGGGCGCCCCGGCCCGGGTCCATCTCTACGAGCTCACCGAATGGGGCCGCGACCTGGAACCCGTCCTGCTCGGGCTCGGGCGCTGGGGCAGCCGGGCCCCCGCCCCTCCCGACCGGCCCCTCGGCATCGACTCGCTGATGCTCGGCGTCAAAGCGGTCTTCGACGCGGCCCGCGCCGCCGAACTCCACGGTCTCTACGAACTGCGGGTCGACGGCGACGGCTACGTCCTGGAGGTCACCGGCGGCACCCTGCTGATCGGGAGGGGGACCTCACCCCGGCCGCCCGACGCGGTCCTCACCACCGATCTCGACACCCTCCGGGCCGTGTGCGACGGCCGGGTCACCTTCGACGACCCGTCTCTCGAGGTCGAGGGCGACGAGGCCGCCCTGCGACGCCTCGCCGCTCTCCTCGTCTCCGGCGGCCACGCCTGATCCGCCGTCGCGGCGACCGGCCGCGCGGCCGGTCGGCGCCGGATGCGGCGCGGGGCCGGGGCGGCGAGGCGGCGCCAGGGTAGGCGAGAGCCGTAACGGAAAAAGGGCTTTTCGGGCCTGTGGCTCAGATCAGCGTGCCGGGGTCGGTGTTCGAGCCGCAGACCACGATCGCCGTCGTCGTGTCGCGTGCCGGTTTCCAGGCGCCCGAGAGCAGCGCCGCGAAGGCCGCCGCACCCGCGTGCTCGGCCGCGATCCGATGGTCGCGCCACAACGTGCGGCGGGCGTCGGTGATGGCCTCGTCGGTGACGAGGACGCTGGTCACCCGGTCCTGGAGGATGTCCAGGGCGATCTCACCGGCCCTGCTCGCGCCCAGCGCGTCGGCGCCGATGCCCGAGACGTCGACCTGCACGGGCTCGCGGGCCTTCAGCGCCTCGTGGATCGTGGGGATCAGCTCCGGTTCGACCACCACGACGTCGCCACCGAACGCGGCCCGCACTCCCCCGGCCAGGCCGCCACCCCCGGCCGCGACGACGATCGTGTCCAGCCCGGGGATCTGCTCTTCGAGTTCCAGCGCCAACGTGCCCTGACCCGCCACGACTCCAGGCTGGTCGTACGCGTGCAGTTCCAGGGCGCCCGTCTCGGCGGCGCGCTTGCGTGACGCCTCCAGCGCTTCGGCGTAGATGGCGCCGGTCACGACCACCTCGGCGTCCAGCGCGCGCAGGCCCGCGATCTTCACCGGGGCGCACACCTCCGGTACGAAGATCTCCGCGCGGAGGCCCAGGGCGCGGGCCGCGTAGGCCACCGCCAGGCCGTGGTTCCCGCCGCTGGCCGCGATCACCCCGGCAGCGGGGACGTCGGCGGAGAGCATGGTGGTGAAGGCGCCTCGTACCTTGAACGAGCCCGAGTGCTGGAGGCACTCCAGCTTGAGCCAGATCCCCGGGGCGGCCTCGACGACCGGCGTGCGCCTGACACGCCCGCCGATCACCGAAGCGGCTTGAATCACTTCGTCACGCGTGAGCCTCATCGGCCCATCATCGCGTACGGATCCAGAGCGGGTTCGTGTAGAACCACAGGTCGGTCCACGGGTCGGCGTCGCCCACCACGTCGATCGCGGGGCCGTGCGGGTCGACGCCGGCGCCCAGGACGCCCGCCTGGGAGCGCTTGCCGTCGGTGCCGCGGATCCGCAGGTAGACGGGGCGGTCGACGGCGCCGAGCTGGTAGGTGAAGGTCACCGTGCCCTTGGCGTTCGCCGGGACCTCGTACGACTGCACGACCCTGGTGTTCGGCGTGGTGAACACGTCCCTGTCGGCGGCGGGGCCGGTGATGTCGCCCTGGATGACGTCCACCCGGGAGAGGACCGGCACGAACTGGGCCCAGTTCGGGTTGCTCGCCAGGTCGACCTCGATCGCGAGTTCCACCCGGGTGCCCTTGCGGATGTTCAGGGTCTCGCCCAGGGTGACGCCGCGGTCGCGGGAGCGGGACTCGCGGACGCGCACGTCGATGCCGTCGATCAGGTGGCCGTGGTCGACCCAGACGCGTCCGGCGCGCAGGCCGCGCATGACGGCGGCGTAGGAGAAGTCCTCGGCGCCGACGTGGGTGCGGCTGTAGTAGCCCGGCCAGAAGTCTCCGGCCGTGGGGACGGCGCCGGTGCCGTACACGGGATCGAGGTGGAAGCCGTCGCGGTCGAAGTCGGTGCCGGGGGCGTGCGCGGCGGTGTCGAGGTAGACCTGGTGCGCGTCGGAGTTCGCGGTGATCATCCAGGGCTTGCCCTCGGCCAGGAGGCTGTCCCACAGGCCGCCGACCATAGCGGTCATCCAGTCGAAACCGCCCCAGGTCCGGTAGCTCTCGGCCGGGTAGGCCGGGAACGAGTCGGCCGAGGGGGCGCCGCTGTAGAAGCCGCGTCCGCTGCCGGGGCCGATCGGGGCCTTGAGCCCGGCGGCCTGGTGGCCGGGGGCGCCCTCGAACCCGGCGGCCACCGACGGGTCGGCGTCGCGCCAGGCGCGGATCTCGTGCGGGCTGTCCACGCCGCGCCGGGCGGGGTGGTTGGCGAAGAAGAGCGCGTCGGGGATCCGGCGGCGGCGCACGGCCTGGCCGAGCCACTGGATCGCGGCCACCGCGAGCGCCTCGTTGGCCGGAGACGATCCGGAGGCGTTCTTGACCGAGCCGTCGTAGGCGTTCTCGAACTCCTTGAGCACCGCGACCTCGTCGCGTCCCGGGTGGACGAAGACGGTCGCGTGCTCGGCCGAGGGGATGTTCCACTCGAGGCCCTGGAAGACCAGCATGTCCTTGAAGTCGGCGCGGGCGGCGACGATGTCGGGGTTGACCTTCTCGACGCCGATCTTGGCGTGCTGCGCGCCGCCGTGGTCGGTGATGACCATCCAGTCGAGGCCGTAGGCGCTGGCGTGCCGGACGTGGTCGATCACCCGGTAGTAGCCGTCGGAGCTGTACTGGGTGTGGATGTGGTGGTCGCCCGCGAGCCACTGGTAGCCGTGCCGCGGTTCCCTGCCCGTGTGGGCCAGCGCCGGAGAGGTCGTCACGGAGCTGGTCGCCACGGCGGCGGCGCTCAGCAGGCCCGCCCGCCGCATCAGGGAGCGGCGGGAGAGCTCTCCGGCGTCCAGGTCGGCGTCTGCCACCTGCAGATCGGCCGAATTGTCGGATTCATGGTGTTCGTGGTGATGATGATGCCCGTGTCCCATGGAGAGTCACATTCGACCGTCCAGGAAAACAGGGCATGACAAAGGTCAGTCGGAAGGGTGAAGTGCCTGGGCGAAGTCGGCCCACAGGTCTTCGGGGTTCTCGATGCCGACGGCGATGCGGACCGTCCCGGGCCTGATCCCGGCCGCGGCCAGGGCGGCGTCGGACACCGAGCGGTGCGAGGTGGTCGAGGGCTGCATGACCAGGGTCTCCACGCCGCCGAGCGAGGGGGCGAGCAGCGCGACCTTGAGCGAGCTCATGAACCTCTCCCCGGCCTCCCGGCCGCCGACCAGGTCGAAGGAGAAGACGCCGCCGAACTCGGGGAGCAGCTTGGTCGCCAGGGCGTGCGACTTGTGGGTGGGCAGTCCGGGCCAGTGGACGGCCTCGACCGCGGGGTGCTCGGCGAAGCGGGTGGCCAGGATCCGGATGTTCTCGGTGTGCCGGGTCATCCGCAGCTGGAGCGTCTGGATCCCGCGCAGGGTCAGCCACGACGCGAACGGGTCGGGGGCGGCGCCGAGTCCGGCGTGGAACTTCCAGACCTTCCGGTAGAGGTCGTCGTCGGCGAAGACCGAGATGCCGCCGACGATGTCGGCGTGCCCGGCCAGGTACTTCGTCGAGGAGTGCACCACGATCGAGGCGCCGTGCTCGATCGGGCGGCACAGGATCGGCGAGGCGAACGTGTTGTCGACGATCACCGGGATCCCGGCCTCCCGGGCCACGGCGCACATGCCGGGCAGGTCGGCGACCTGGGTCATCGGGTTGGCGATGGTCTCCAGGTAGAGGAACTTGGTCTCCGGCCGGACGGCGGCGCGGGCCGCCTCGGGGTCGTCCTCGGCGACGTAGGTGACCTCGACCTGGAACCGCGCCTCCAGCTCCTCCAGCATGTGGCCGGTGCCGCCGTAGAGGGAGTGCTGCGCGATCACGTGGTCACCGGGGCTGAGCAGCGCCAGGAAGATCGTGTTGATGGCGCCCATGCCGGTCGAGGCGGCGATGGCGGCGACCCCGCCCTCCAGGTCGGCCACGGCCTCCTCCAGCACCCGGGTGGTCGGGTTGGAGTAGCGGCCGTAGACGAAGGGCCCGTCGGGGCGGGTCATGCCGTCGGCGAACACGGCCGGGTCGTCGAACACGAATCCGGACGTCTGGTAGATCGGCGTCGAGATCGGCGTGCTGCCTTCGGGTTGAACCTTGGGAAGATGGACAACTCGTGTATCCGGTCGCAAATCAGTCACGTAGCCAATTTTGGGGCCTGACGCGGACTGCTTGGAGAGCCAATCTCAGGGAATTGGCTCGAATCCCGATCCAATGTCAGGATGACGGCATGACCGAGGACGATCGGCTGGTCGGCTGGCTCGGGCGCTGGGCGTCCGGGCGGGGGCCGCTCTATCTCCTGCTGGCCGCCCGGCTGCGCGGCCTCATCGACGACGGCCTGCTCGCGCCCGGTTCCCAGCTGCCGCCCGACCGGGTGCTGGCCCGGCGGCTGGCGGTGGGGCGGGGCACGGTCGTTTCCGCGTACGAACTCCTCCAGCAGGAGGGCCGGCTGATCCGGCGGCAGGGCAGCGGCACGCGCGTGGCCGAGGCGGAGCTCCCGATCAGCCGGTCGTCGGGGTCCGGGGCCAATCCGCTGCTGCTCCACGTGCTCGACCCGCCCGACGGCGTCAGCCTGCTGACCTGCGCGGCCCCGGTCGGGCCGCCGGTCGAACTGGTCGAGGCCTACCGCGAGGCGGCGACCCGCCTCCCTCACGACATCGGCTACCACCCGGCCGGGCACCCCGAGTTCCGGCGCGCGGTGGCCCGCCACCACACCCGCATGGGCCTGCCGACCGAGCCGGGCGAGATCCTGGCCACCAACGGCGGCCAGCAGGCGATCTCGTTCCTGGCGGGCCAGTTCGTCACCCCCGGCGACACGGTCAGGGTCGAGTCGCCGACCTACACGGGCGCCTCGGAGATCCTGCTCGACGCGGGCGCCAGGATCGACGCCTGCGACCTCGACGACCTGCACGAATGGGGCGTGCTGTCACCCCGTGGCCGGTCGGCGCCGGTGAAGCCCGCATTGGCGTACACGATCCCGACCGCCCACAACCCCACCGGCCGGATCATGCCCGCGCTGGCCCGGCGGCGCCTGGTCGCCTGGGCCGAGGAGGCCGACGTGCCGGTGATCGACGACGCCGTGCCCGCCGACCTGTGCTTCGACGGCGAACACCCGCTCCCGCTGGCCGCCTACGCGCGTGGCGAGCAGATCCTCACGGTGGGCTCGATGAGCAAGCTGGTGTGGGGCGGCATGCGGGTCGGCTGGATCAGGGCGGCGGCCCCGGTGATCTCCCGGCTGGCCCGCCGCCGCGCCATCCACGATCTCGGCGGCGACGTCATCGGCCAGCTCGCGGCGGTCTGGCTGCTCGACCGCTACGACGAGGTGCGGGCCGCCCGGATCGCGGTCCTGAAGCGCCGCCACGACCACCTGGTGTCCCTGCTGCGCGTCCACCTGCCCGAGTGGTCGGCCACGCCGGTGTCCGGCGGCCAGACCCTGTGGGTGCGGCTACCGCGCGGCGACGCGGGCGCGTTCGCCCAGGTCACCGCGCGTCACGGCGTGGCGGTCCCGCCCGGCACCGCCTTCGATCCCGCCGGGACCGGCTACGAGGCGATGCTGCGGCTGCCGTTCGTCCACCCCGAGGCGGAGCTGACCCGCGCGGTCGAGGGACTGGCCTCGGCCTGGCACGACTACAGCGGCACTCGTCGCCGTCCCGCGCTGCCCACGCTCGTGGTCTAGAAGATTGTTCACGGGCAGCGGACAAGCCCCCCAAAATCGGCATCGCGGGTGAATGCTGGAGGCCATGGACGCCACCTTCCTCCTCGTGCACAGCCCCGCGGTCGGCCCGTCCACGTGGGCCCCGGTGGCGGCCGAACTCCGCGCCCGCCGCCGCCGCGCCGTGGTCCCCACGTTGACCGAGGTGACGACGGGACCGCCCCCTTACTGGCCGCGCGTGGTCGACCAGGTGTCCATGTCCGCCCCCGACGGCCCGGTGGTGGTCGTCGCCCACAGCAACGCCGGGTTGTACGTCCCCCTGATCGCCGAACGCCTGCGCGGCCAGGTGACGGCGGTGCTGTTCGTGGACGCCGCGCTGCCACCCCGGCGGGGGTCGATCCCCGCCGCAGAATCGGACCATCTGACGTTCCTGGGCGCGATGGCCGACGAGAACGGCCTGCTGCCCCGCTGGACCGACTGGTGGCCCGAGGAGATGGTGTCGGCGCTGGTCCCCGACCGGGGGACCCGCGACGAGATCGTGGCCGAACAGCCGCGCCTGCCGCTGCTCTACTACAGCCAGCACATCCCCGTGCCCCACACGTGGGACCGGGTGGCGGGCGCCTACCTGTGGTTCAGCGACCCCTACGAACGCACGGCCAAAGAGGCCGACGAGCGCGGCTGGCCGGTGACGAGGATCCCCGGCGACCACCTCCACCAGGTGGTCGCCCCGGGAGCGGTCGCCGACTGGCTGATCGCCAACACCTGACGCCGAGCACCCATCACCCGCCAACGAGGGCCTTGAGCACCTGGGCGGCGCGCAGGCTCAGACGTCCGTGACCCGGATGCCCGCGTGGGCCTTGTAGCGCCGGTTGATCGACACCAGGTTGGCCGTGAACGCCTCGACCTGATGCGCGTTCCGCAGCCGGCCCCCGTACACCCCCCGCACCCCCGGAATCCGCGCCGCCAGCGCCTGCACCAGGTCGGTCGCCTCGCGGTCGTCGCCGAGCACCAGGACGTCGAGGTCGATCGTCTCCACCGCCGGGTCGAGCAGCAGCTTGGCCGACACGTGGTGGAAGGCGCCCACGACGCGGCTCTCCGGGAGGACGGCCGCCGCCTGCTGGGCCGCGCTGCCCTCCTCGACCGGCAGCGCGAAGGCGCCCTGCTTGTCGAAGCCCAGCGGGTTGACGCAGTCGACCACGATCTTCCCCGTCAGCGTCTCGCGCAGGTCGGTGAGCAGCGCCCTGTGGCCGTCCCACGGGACCGCGACGATGATCAGATCGGCCTCGGCGGCGACGTCGGCGTTGGCGCCGCCCTCGACGCGGCCCGCGTCGGCGAGCGCCTCGGCGGCGGCCTGGGCGCGCTCGGCGTTGCGGGAGCCGATGAGCACCCGGTGGCCGGCCAGGGCGAAGCGGCGGGCGAGGCCGTTGCCCTGGTCGCCGGTGCCGCCGAGGATCGCGATCGTCACATTCTCAAGTTGGTCGGACATGTCCCCGATCATGCCAGGTGGCGGATCAGCAGTTCCCGAAGGCCGGGAGTCCGAGCATGCGCCCGGCCAGCCAGGCGATGGCGAGCGGGCCGCCCTCGACCGCGCCGAGCACGTGGCTGGGGGCGGGGACGCTCGTCCACGTCACCGTGCCGCCCTTGGCGCACCACTCGGAGCGCAGGGTCCGGCTGACACCGATCGGGATGATCTCGTCGCCGGTGCCGTGCCAGACGAACACCGGGACCGACGGCTTCGTCCCGCCGAGGCGGTTCTCCTGGAGGCGGGCGGTCCAGTCGGGGCGGTTCATGACGTCCTGGGTGGTGAGTTCGGCGAGGGTGCGTCCGGCGAGCTTGCCGCGCAGGTCGTCGACGCAGTCGTCGCGGGCGTCGGCGAACAGGGCGGCGCCCTCGGGGGTCAGGTAGTCGCCGAGCCGCAATTCGGGGTAGGCCGCGTCGAACCCGAGCCCGGCCGCCGCCGACAGGCCGAAGTCACCGCCGCCGTCGAGGTTCTCGGCGACCTTCTTCAGATCCGCCGGTACGCCGCCCGCCGCCACACCCCGCAGTTTGAGCTCCGGGGCGTAGGAGGGCTGGAGCTGGGCCGCCCACGCCGCCGACGACCCGCCCTGCGAATACCCCATGATCGCCACCGGCCCACCGGCCGACAGCCCCGCCCCCGACACCCGGGTCGCCGCCCTGATCGAGTCGAGCACCGCGTGGGCCTGCGACTTCCCCGCCATGTACGTGTGGTCTCCCGGCGTCCCCAGCCCTTCGTAGTCGGTGACCGCCACGGCCCAGCCCTTGAGCAGCATCAGGCTGACGAAGGCGAGTTCGAGCTCGGTGCCGCGCGCCATGGCGGCACTGGGGGCGCACTGGTCGCCGAGGCCGTGGGTGCCGACGGCGTAGCCGACGATGGGTCTCTTCCCGATGTATCCGGCCTTGGGGACGAGCAGCGTACCGGAGACGATGTTCGCCCCGCCGACGGCGGAGGTCGACTGATAACGGAGGTGCCAGGCCTTGGCCGGCACCTCCAGCAGCCTGCCGGGCGCGAGGTAGACGGTGGTCGGAGTGGCCTCGACGACGTCACCCGGCGCGGCGGCGCGGGCGACGGACGGCCCGGCGAGCGGGAGGAGGGCCACGATCGCGAGCACGGTGGCACGAACTCGAAGACGCATGGGACAAGCCGCCCTTCACGGGATCACTTCTCGGGGATCACTTTTCGAGGGACGGCGCCGTGAGCCGATGGTTACCCGCCAGTAGACGTCAGTCAAGTCCCGAGTCAGGCGAATTGTCCGGGATTGGAAAAACAGAAGCGCCGGATGAGCTCCCGGCCCCTGAGGCACGATGGCGCCATGGACGCCGAAGCGGTCAGCCTCCTTCGCGAGGCCCTCGACTCCACCGAATGGCCCGACCGGGCCCGCGCCCTCGGCAGGGCGATGCGGACCACCCGCTCGCCGGGCGGCCTGCTGATCGCCGGCACCCCCGACGACGAGCCGTGGCACCTGACCGCCCACCTGGCCGACGAGGCCCGCCTGACGGGCCTGTCCCAGCTCACCCCGACCCTCCTGCGGTGGTCCCCCGACCTGTCCGCCCCCCCGCACCTGCGCGTGGGCGTCGACCGCCTGCTCGAAGCGCGCCGCGGGGAGACGCTGGTGGTCGTATCGGAGACCGAGGCACCGATCACGCTGCTGGAACGCGTCAGCGACGCCCGCAAGACGGGAGCGACCATCCTGGCCATCGACGGCGGCGACCCGGAGTTGGAATCCCTCGCCCACGACGCCTTCGCGGTCCCCCGCCTGACCGCCCCCCTGACCTTCGACGGCGCCCAGCACCTGGTCAGCATGGCCGCGGGCGAGGCCCCTCGAAAGGGCCTCAGGGAACGCTTAGCCCGCTTCGCCGACAAGATCAGCGGCCCTCGCGTCCCGGACTGACGACTCAGTGGGCTTCGAGGGAAGCGCTGAGGATGGCCACCCGTTCGGTCAGCTCCTCGGCCGCTTCACGCAACACCTCGATCACCACGGCCTGTACCGGGTCGGGCTCCCCCGACCGGGTCCGGCTCACCCTCGTGAGGGCCTCGATCCGCCGCGAACCCACTCCATGGATCCCCGTCACCACCACCTCGCCGCGCGGGAAGTCGAGCAGCGCCAGCGACGGCACGATCGCCACCCCGTGACCCGCCGCCACCAGGCTCAGCACCGGCGGGAACTCCGAGATCACGTGCTTGCGCCGGGGCTCGAACCCGTGCAATTGGCTGAGCCGTTCCAGGGCGACCCCGCACGCTTGGAAGGGCACCCCCGCCACCCACGGCAGATCGGCCAGTTCGCTCACGTCGGCCGGAATGTGGTCGAGGGTCGGCGGTGCGACGATCCGGTATTCGTCGTCGTAGAGCCGGTGGCGCGTCATCGACGGCAGGGACGGCGCGGGGGTGCTCATGTCGCGCTCGGTCACCACCAGATCCACGGCGCCCAGTCGCAACTCCTGGAGGGCGTCGCTGCCGTACACCTCGTTGATCACCGGCACGATCCGAGGATGCCGCTCGGCGAGGACCCGGAGCGCCGGGACCAGCAGGTGGCGGATCACCGTCGGGAAGGCCGCGATCGTCACCGGGCCCGACAGGCGGTCGGCGAAGCGGTTGAGTTCGTTGCGGGCCTCGGAGAGCTGGGCCTCGATCCGCTCTCCGTAGGCGGACAGCACCCGGCCCGCGGGCGTCAGCGAGATGCGGCGCTGGGAGCGGTCGAGCAGGGGCAGGCCGACCTCGCGTTCGAGCTGGGCGAGCTGCTGGGAGACGGCCGACGGCGTGAGGTGGAGCGCCTCGGCGGCCTTCATCACGCCACCCCGACGGGCGACCTCGTGGAGGATCCGCAACCGTCGCGGGTCGATTTCCATGAAGCACACCTTATGTCCGGCTTCAGTTTTCTTCACTTGCCCTTCAAATGGACATACCGCGAACATGAGGGGGAAATGTCTACCTTCATCACCGTGATCGGCGTCGTCGGCGCGATCGCCCTCCTCATCGCCTACGGTCTCGTGTCCACCGGCAAAATGACCGGCGACAGCATGACCTACCAGGCCATCAACCTCACCGGCGCCGTCACCCTGGCGGTCAACAGCGCCTACCACGGCGCGTGGCCCTCGGCGATCCTCAACATCGTCTGGACCGCCATCGGCGTGTTCACCGTCGGCCGGCTCGTCGCACGAAGGGCACCCGCCAGAACATGAGCCTCATCGAACTGAGCCACCCCGTCACCGAGGGGATGATCACCTATCCCGGCATCCCCGGGCCGGTGCTCGGCGTCCACCTGAGCCGCGAGGACTCCAGGAACGTCTACGCCGAGGGCACCGAGTTCTTCATCGGCACCATCTCCATGGCGGCCAACACCGGCACCTACCTCGACAGCCCCAGCCACCGCTTCGCCGACGGCGCCGACCTGTCGGGCCTGCCGCTGGAGAAGCTGGCGAACCTGGAGGGCGTGGTCGTCAAGGGCACCGACCTGCCCGCCGACCTCGACGTGTCGGGCAAGGCCGTGCTGTTCCACACCGGCTGGGACACCCACTGGGGCACCGACGCCTACTTCACCGGCCACCCGTCGATCACCGGCGCGACCGCCGCCGCGCTCGTCGACCGGGGCGCCGTATTGGTCGGCATCGACTCACTCAACATCGACGCCACACCCCCGAAGGGCGACCGCCCGGCCCACACGACGCTCCTGGCGGCGGGCATCCCGATCGTCGAGCACCTCACCAACCTGGGCGCGCTCCCCGCGACGGGCTTCCGCTTCCACGCGGCCCCACCCCTGGTCGCCGGCATGGGCACCTTCCCCGTCAGGGCCTACGCAGTGCTCTAAAAGCTCTTCTTCCGTTACGGCTCCGCCTACTTCGGCACCGCCCACCGCCCGGGGGAAGCACCGTATCCGGCGCCAACCGGCCGCGTCTCTCCCCGGCGCAACGAGCGAGCCGGACGCCCGTCTACAGCCCGTCGACGGTCAGGCTTCGCTCGTAACGGCGCGCGGCCCGCGCGGCCGGTGACCGCCGGGAACGGCGCGCTGCCCGAACGGCGGCCGGGGCCAGGGTAGGCGGAGCCGTAACGGAGAGAGAAGATTTTGATCTTGACGGGGATCTAGTCGCCGTCCCAGTCCTTGTCCTGGTCCTTCCAGGTCTTGTTGCGGGCCGAGGCCGTCGCCAGGGCGTTGGACGCCTCGGCCTCCGTGTCGTAGGGGCCCATGCGGTCTTTGTTCGGGCACCCCTGGTCGCCCTCGACGCGCATGTGCTTGAGACAGAACCACCAGTGTCCGCTTTGCTCGCTCACATCGGCCATCTTGCCCCTTCCGCGCGCACATAGACTTGCGCGCATGACGACACTGCTCCGGCCCGGGCGGATCTCGCCCACCCGCAAGGTTCCCGCGCACATCGAGCGCCCGGAATATGTGGGTAAGAAGGAGCCGAAACGTGGCGCGTCAGACGTGCAGACCCCCGAGACGATCGAGAAGATGCGGGTCGCCGGGCGGATCGCCGCCCAGGCGCTGGAAGAGGTCGGCAAGCACTGCGTGCCGGGCGTGACCACCGACGAACTCGACCGCATCGGCCACGAGTTCCTGCTCGACCACGACGCCTACCCCTCGACTCTTGGCTACCGCGGCTATCCCAAGTCGCTGTGCACCTCGCTCAACGAGGTCATCTGCCACGGGATCCCCGACGACACCGTCCTCAACGACGGTGACATCATCAACATCGACATCACCGCCTTCATCGGCGGCGTCCACGGCGACACCGACGCGACGTTCCTGGTCGGAAACGTCGACGACGAGTCGCGCCTGCTGGTCGAGCGCACCCGCGAGGCCACCAGCCGGGCCATCAAGGCCGTCGCCCCGGGCCGCCAGCTCAACATCGTCGGCCGGGTGATCGAGGCCTACGCGAAGAGGTTCGGCTACGGCGTGGTCCGCGACTTCACCGGTCACGGCATCGCCCACTCGTTCCACAGCGGCCTGATCGTCCCCCACTACGACGACCCCTCGCTCGCGGTGACCCTGGTCCCGGGCATGACGTTCACCATCGAGCCGATGCTGACGCTGGGCACGATCGACTACGACATCTGGTCCGACGGCTGGACCGCCGTCACGAAGGACCGCAAGCGCACCGCCCAGTTCGAGCACACCATCGTGGTCACCGACACGGGCGCGGAAATCCTCACGCTGCCGTAGTCCGCCAGGCCCGGCGGCCCTCACGGACGCCGGGCTCGCTTCTCCGATCGGCCATCACGGTGGCCGGCACGCTCCAACGAGCCGCTCAGCACTCACGGACGCCGGGCTCGGCCCTTACGTGTGCGCGGGGGACTACGCCCCCTTGAGGGCTCTCTTCGGGACGACACCGCTCAGAGTGGTCCCCGAACCCAGGACGCTGTTGATCGACAACGTGCCGCCGATCTCGACGAAGTTGGCCTTCATGGCGGTCAGGCCGCGGCCCGTGGTGCCCTCGGAGAAGCCGACGCCCTCGTCGCTGATCGTCATCCGCAGACCGGTGGCGCCGACGGTGACGGCGATCGCCACATGGCGCGCTCCACTGTGCCGCTCGACGTTGGCGAGCGCCTCGGTGACCACGGCGTAGACGGCCCGCACGACGCCTGCGGGCAGCGGCGCGTCGGGCAGCGCCCACGTCTCGACGGCGATGCCGGTTCTGACCGACCAGTCGCTCAGGTATCCCTCAAGGGCGGGCTTCAGCCCCGTGCCCTCGCGCAGCCGCAGTTCCTCGGACAAAGCTCTCCAACTCCCCTGATCTTCACCGGCGACGCTAACGGGTGATGCTCAAGGAACGGTTGCCGTTTGCTTAGGGTTTGCCGAACCCAGAAGATGATGCCCGTCAGCGCTTTTGGTCACGCTTGTTGAGCTTCGCCAGATAGTCGTTGTACTGGTCGAGTTCGCTGTCACCCGAGCCACCCGAGCGCGCCGCAATCAGGTCGGCCTTGCGGTCCTCCCGCTTGGCCGTGCGCTCGTCGGCCCGCCACCACTGCACGGCCAGCGCGATCAGCACGATCAGCGTGGGGATCTCGCCGAAGCCCCAGGCGATGGCGCCGCCGGTGTTCTGGTCGGACAGCGACGAGGCGCCCCAGGTGCGGCCGAGCTGGTCGTACCAGTCGGAGGCCAGCACGCTGCCCATGCTCATGATCGCCATGGCGAAGAACGCGTGGAAGGGCATCGTCACGAACAGCAGCAGCAGCCGCCCGAAGTAGGGCAGCTTGCTGGGCGCCGGGTCGACCCCGACGATCACCCAGAAGAACAGCGTGCCGGTCAGCAGGAAGTGGAGCGACATGGCGATGTGCCCGAGGTGCTCCTCCATCGCCGAGGCGAACAGCGGGGTGAAGTAGAGCGCGTACGTCGACACCACGAACAGCGCCGTCGCGATCGCCGGATGGGCGACGAACTTGGCGACCCGGCTGTGCAGGATCACGGTGACCCACTCGCGCGGCCCCCGGTCGCCCCGTCGCACGGCGGGCTTCAGCGCGCGCAGCGCCAGCGTGACCGGCGCGCCGAGCACCAGGAAGATCGGCACCAGCATCGACAGGATCATGTGCTCGGTCATGTGGACGCTGAACAGCACCGGCGCGTAACGCGCCACCCCGGTCTGGGTGGTCAGCACGAGGATGAGGATCCCCAGGCCCCACGCGATCGACCGCCCGACGGGCCACGAGTCACCCCGGCGGACGAGGCGGACGACCCCGGCGGCGTACAGACCCCCGAGAACGGCCGCGATCACGGCGAAGAAGAGATCGAACCACCAGAGCGTGAGCAGGTTCGTGAACGAGATCTGCGGCGGCATGACATAGCCGAGCAGGTCGAACGCCCGGTCGGTCGGCAGGTTCTCGACCGGCGGCGGCGCGGTCTGGGCGAGCGCGACGGCGATGCCGACCGTTCCGGCCATCAGCATGATCTCGCCGAGCACCAGCTTGGCGAACGCCATCGAGCGCCCGGCGGCCAGGTCGGGCAGCGTGCGCTTGCGGTGCCACCAGCCGATGGCCCCCAGCCCGAAGTAGGCGAGGATCTTCAGCACCAGGATCAGCCCGTAGGCCGTGGTGAACAGCACCGTGATCGACGTGATGCGGGCCGCGACCGACGCCAGTCCCGACAGGCCGACCCCGACGAAACACCAGAACGCCATGCGGGAGAACCGTTCGGCGGCGAGCGAGAGCCGGTCGAAGCCGCGCAGCGCGTGGTAACACAGGAGCCCGAGCCCGCCGACCCACAGCGCCAGGAAGAGCAGGTGGAAGGCGACCGACGTGGTGGCCAGGCCGTGATTGGGCGAACTGGAGGAGTGGCCGGTCAGCGCCGGGGGCAGCAGGGTGGCCAGCGCGAACGCCAGCAGCCCGCCGGCCGCGCCGACGGTGATGGCGCCCCGCGCGAACAGCGCGATCGACACCGAGAACAGCACCACGAGCGTGAGGGCGATGCCCTGCGGGGTCTGCCCGGCGTAGCTGGTCAGCTGATTCCCGTCGAGCACGACGTCGACCGGCTGGCCGAGCGACTGCGACAGCCCGAAGACCAGGTTGAGCGCGGCGGCCCCGGCCCAGACCAGCGCCGACCACGACGCGGCCTTGACGTAACCGAGGGCGGTCTTGCCCAGCAGCCCCTTGTCGGAGGGCAGGAGCGCGGCGGCCATGAGGAGGAGCCCGACGGTGAGGAGCCCGGCGACGTCCATGCCGAGCTTGGAGACCGGGACCATCCACCGGGTGAGGGTGCCCTCGTCGGGCAGGCCCGGGATGACCCGGGGGGTGGCCGCGCCGCCCGCGACCATGCCGACCACCAGCGCCCCGGCGGCGGCGCACCCGCCCGCGATCGCGAGCCGGACGGTCTTGTTCATCCCGGCGGCCTTCATGGCTTCTTGCGCATACTGAAGGCCATGCCGATCCCGATGCCGGCGATGCCGAAGACGACGATCCAGACCCAGGCGGGGATCTGGCCGCCGTCGTCGGGCGCGGGGGCCTGGGTGTTCCCGGGGGCGTTCTCCGTGGGCGCCGCGGCGGCGGCCTGCACGGCGGCGGGCGCCCCCGGCTGGTCGGTCGCCTCCGGGACATAGGTGAACGGGATCTCGCCCTCGACCGGGTGGCCGTCCTTGGAGACGACGCGGTAGGCGATCGTGTAGGCCCCGGCCGGCAGTGCGGCGGCCGGACCGACGTCCTGGAGGACCTTGCGGCCCTCGACGCGCGGCTTGCCGTTCTCGTAGCGCTCACCGTCGGGACCGGTCAGCACGACGGCGGGGAACCGCACCGACTCGCTGAACTCGAGCGTCACCTTGGGCAGCGAGGTGACCTGGGTGTTCTCCGCAGGATCGCTGCCCCGCAGAGAGGTGTGCGCGGCGGCCGGCGCGGCGGGGAGGAGAAGGGCCGCGACGACGGCCAGAACGGCGACGATCGGTGAACTCTTCATGGCGCCCTAAGGCTACCGACGCAGGACCGTGGTCTCGCCTTGAGGTCACGATCCGCCGCTTGTGTACGCCACCCACGCACCGGCTGACCGCAACGCGCCCATCTGGCACGAAAAATCCGGACAGCATCCGCTGTCCGGAAATTTCATGACCTGCTCATGCGGGCCCATGGCGAGGATCTCGGGGACACCCGGACCTCGCCACGTTCCGGCCGGAGCCAAGGCCGCCGGAGCCGGAGCCCGTCAGAGCCATGTCCCGCCGGTGGGTCACAGGCCGACGCAGGCGAGGGCCTTCTGGGCGGCGATGATGCTCTGGTCGTGGTCGTGGAGGCGGTCGTAAGCCTCGGCGACCGTCATCCAGCTCTGGGCCCAGCGGCGCATCGGCGCCGGGTCGAACGCCTCGGTGGCGTGGCCCAGGGCCACGGCCGCCTCTTCGTCTTCGTGGAGGATCAGCAGGGCCTGACCCTGGACGAGGTTGGCGTCGGCCCAGTGTTCGCCGCGCGACTCGCGGAGCATGTCGTCGGCGGCGCGGGCGTTCTCGACGGCGGCGCGGGGGTTGCCCATCGCCAGTTCGGTGCGGCCCAGCTCGATCTGGCAGCGGGCCTTGTCGAGGACCGAGGCCGACGACTCGCCGAGTTCACGCTGGGCGCGGACCAGCAGGTCGCGGGCGGCCTCGACGTCGTTGACGCGGGTGCGGACGATCATGGTCGCGTAGGCCACCCGCAGCCTGGCCAGGTTGCGGTGGTCGCCGTTCTCCGACTGGATGGCCATGGCCCGCTCGAGCAGGCTCATGCCCTCCTCGCCACGGCCGGTCTCCTGGGCGACGAACGCCGCGTTCCACGAGGCGGCCACGATGGCACGGGGGGTGCCGAGCAGTTCGGCGGCCGACAGCAGCTCGGAGGCGAAGTGGCGGGCGCGGAGGAGGTCGCCGCGGGTGCGGTAGACGGAGAGCAGGGTCGAGCCGAGCTCGATCAGCGCGTCGGTCCAGGCCGGGCGGGAGGTGCCGCCGAGCAGCGCCTCACCGACGCGGACGGCCTCGCCGAGCTCGCCCTCGTCACGGTGGCAGCGGCAGAGCGCGACCGCGACGGCCACCTGCCACTCGACCGACATCGGGCGCTCGGTGTCGGCGCGCAGGCCCTTCAGGAGCCGGATCGCCTCGGCCCGGTCGCCGCACGCCTCGGTCGCCAGGGCGCAGCCGTATTCGGCCTCCTGGCGGAGCTGGGCCAGACCGGTGAGGCTGGTGTCGGTCAGTAGCTCGGTGTAGCGGCGGCGCGCCTCCTGGGCTTCGCCGTTCTCCAGAGCGAGCCGCGCGAATCGCAGCCCGACCTCGATCTCCTCCATCTGCTCCGCGGTGACCCCGTTGACCAGATAAGTAAGCGAACAGTCGAGTTTCTGAGCCAGGAGCTCCAGAACTGCCGGAGTAGGAGTACGCTTACCGCTCTCAATTAGGGAAACATAGCTGTCGGACAGCTCAGGATGTGCGAGTTGCGCTTGAGAGAGCCCCCGCTGTCGGCGGATGGTCTTGATGCGCTGACCCACTAGATCTTGACCGGTCACCAGCACCCCCTGAAAGATGAAGGACCTCTTAACCCGACGGGAGCCCCACCGTGCGACGCCGCCTGATCATGATCGCCTTCACGACCCTTGTTGCGACAATCTCCGCCGCAGGGATCAATGCTACGGCCGCAAGCGCCGCTTCGTCCCCCTTGCGCGCTTACAGCATCGAATGCTGCTGACTCGTTACGCGAGTCAGGAAAGTCAAGAGAAGTTTCCTAGTGTGAACCCCATGTGAGCCTCCCCCAGTCGGCCCCAGGCACCGGGACCGGCACCCGGCCACAGCATGAACCTCGGGAATCGCGGCACCGCACCAGTGCCGCGATTCCCTGTTTTCTGCCCTCCAACTTCACTCATTGCATTTGAATAACTACACGCGGTGATGAATTCCGGCCGACTGAAGTGTGACACCGAAGTCCGGCCAATCTCGGGGCCCTTGAGCCGCTGAAGCCACCTCCAGTAGCCGCGAGCAGGCAGAACATTCCCGGACATCCCTCCGAAGACGGTCACGCGGCACCCCTACGCGCCTCCGGGCCCCGGACCGCGCGATCACGCCCGTCCCGGGCGCCGCACACGCCCCGAACGCCACAGATGCACGTGCACATGAAAAGCGTGGGACACGGCGCGGGAAATCATCCTGGAAGCCCGTAGTGTCCAGATCGGCTTCCGCCGGGCCGAGGGCGGCGGAAAAGCCGCCTTCATACGGCGGAAAAAGGTTTCCCGGCCGCCTATTCTTCGACCGTGGGTACCATTGCATCCATTCGCGCGTCGATCGCCTTTCACTTCCTCTCCGAATCGCGGGAAATCGAAACGGAAATCGACGGTGGAGGAAAGCAACCCCTATTCTCCGCGACGGCCGCTCGCGTCCGGCCGGAATGGCGGCGCCTCACCCGGCCGCATAGTCGAGGTCCCGCCGGTATTTCCGTCGGCGGCACCCGGTGACGACCACCCCGAAACGACGTCGGCTATTCACTCCGAAGAGTCTCACGAAGGGTGACCGCATCGCGGAGATCGTACAGGAAAGAAAAAAAGCTGGTCAGGAGGCGCGGAGGGCCAAATACAAATCCACGCGGTCGGCCATGGTGGTGAGGTTCTTGCCGGTGAGCTCTTCCACGCGCCTGATCCGATAACGCACCGTGTTCACGTGCACGTGCAACCGCTCGGCGCAAACGTTCCACGAGCCTGCACAGTCGAGGAACGTCGACAGGGTGCGCACCAGGTCGGCCTGGTGGCGGCGGTCGTAGCCGAACAGGGGGTCGAGCAGGCGGGCGGCGAAGCCCCTGCGGATGTCGCCGGGCACCGTAGCCAGCAACAATGCGTGGGTGTAGATCTCGTCGCTGGTCACGAGGCCGCCGTCGCGGGCGTCGGCCATGCGGCGGGCGTAGCCGGCCTCCTCGATGCCGCCCCTGATCGCGGCGGGGCCGGTCAGCGCGGCGCTGACCCCGAACGAGAGCCGGATGCCGGGGGCGGCCAACGAGGCGAGCCGCGCTTTGAGCAGGCCCGACAGCGCCTCGGCGGAGTCACGCAGCGGAACCAGCGCCAGGCCCGCGTCGGCGGCGGCGACCGCGACGACCGACCGGTCGAGCATCTCCTCCAGGACCAGGCCGCCCAGCGTGGCGGCGTCGGGCCCGGCCGAGGCGCCCGAGCGCAGGGCGGTGGCGGCCACGATCGCGAAGGGGGCCGTCACGTCGAGTCCGCACGTGCGCATGCGGGCCGACAGTTCCGGCAGGTCCGCACTTCCGGCCAGGCCGACGAGCTGTTCGAGGAGCCGCCGTTCGACGCGGCGGCCCTCCTCGGCGCGGGTGCGCTCCAGCGCGACGCAGGAGGCGAGCTCGAAGCCGATCTCGGGGTTCACGTCGCCGTCGAGGACCAGGGCCCACCCGGCCACGCGGTGGCTGCGGTCGACGGTGAAGATCGTGCACGGGTCGGCGGTCACATGGGGCAGCCGGACGGCGCGCAGGAACTCGGCGGCCATCCGCGAGGGGTCGGAGACCTCTCCGGCGATCACCCTGCCGGTCGCGGCGACCACGCCGCCGGTCACGCCGAGCTCGTCGCGGGCCATGGCGAAGAGCTCGGGCAGGCCCGCGCCCTCGGCGACGGCTGTGAAGATGCGGCGGTGACGGCCGAGCGCGAGCCGCTGCTCTCCGGCCACCCTCCGGTCGACGACGTCGATGATCGCGCCGAACGACACCTCGATCGGCACCTCCAGCAGGGTCAGCCCCCGGTCACGGCAGGCCTCCACGAGGTCGTCGGGCACGTGGCCGAGCCGGGCGTCCCCGGCGGCGAGGGCGGTCACCCCGGCCTGGACGAGCCGGTCGACGAAGGTGGCCGAATCGGAGGCGCTGTGGCGCCACATCATCCCGGTGAGCACGAGTTCGCCGCCGTTGAGGTAGCGGCCGGGCCGGGGCAGGTCGGTGACGACGACGCCGGTGATCTCACCCACCGGCTCGCCGGTCAGGAGGATGAGCCGCAGGGTCTCTTGGGCCAGCAGCTCACTTATCTGCACAACCCCACCTTATTTGGATGAATCTACAACCGCCGCCCCCTCGGGCCCCGGCGTTTCATCCCTCCGCCGATAGGTCCCGCGCGCGAAAGTTGGTCTACTGGACGGTTATGAGCATCGCCACCGGACGGTCCCAGGGCATCGGACAGGGAATCGGGCAGAGCCTGCTCCGCCCCGACGGCACGCTGAAGGTCACCGGAGAGTTCGCCTACTCCTCCGACCTGTGGCTCGACGGCATGCTCTGGGGCGCCACCCTGCGCAGCCCCCATCCGTCGGCCTGGATCAGGTCCATCGACGTCGGCCCCGCGCTGAAGGTGCCGGGGGTCTACGCGGTGCTGACCCACGAGGACGTCCCCGGCGAGAAGTTCTACGGCCTGGAACACAAGGACCAGCCGGTGCTCGCCATCGACCAGGTCCGCTACCAGGGCGAACCGGTCGCGCTGGTGGCCGCCGACCACCCCGAGACGGCCCGCCGGGCCGCCGATCTCATCGAGGTCGTGTACGAGGTCCGCGAGGCCGTCACCGACCCGCGCAAGGCCGCGTTCGACCTGTCACTCCCCCCGGCGAGCGTCCACGGGAACCTGGTGCGCCACCAGCCCGTGCGCGTCGGGTCGACCTTCACCGCCGACGTGGTCGTCACGGGCGAATACGAGGTCGGCATGCAGGACCAGGCCTTCCTCGGCCCCGAGTCGGGCCTGGCGGTCCCCGCCGAGGACGGCGGCGTCGATCTCTACATCGCCACCCAGTGGCTCCACGTCGACCAGGACCAGATCGCCCCCTGCCTCGGCCTGCCGAAGGACAAGGTACGGCTCACGCTGGCGGGCGTCGGCGGCGCGTTCGGGGCGCGCGAGGACCTGTCGATGCAGATCCACGCCTCGATGCTGGCCCTGCGGACCGGCAAGCCCGTCAAGTTCGTCTACGGCCGCGAGGAGTCGTTCTTCGGCCACGTGCACCGCCACCCGGCCTGGATGCGCTACGAGCACGGCGCCGACCGCGACGGGAGGCTCGTCTACGTCAAGGCCGAGATCGTCCTCGACGGTGGCGCCTACACCTCCAGCTCGCCGGCCGTCGTCGGCAACGCCGCCTCACTCGGCGTCGGGCCCTACGAGGTGCCGAACGTCGAGATCGACGCCTACGGCACCTACACCAACAACCCGCCCTGCGGCGCGATGCGCGGCTTCGGGGCGGTGCAGGCCTGCTACGCCTACGAGTCGCAGATGGACAGGCTCGCCGAGGCCTGCGGCCTGTCCCCCATCGAGATCCGGGTCCGCAACGCGGTGTCCCAGGGGTCGCTGCTGGCCACCGGCCAGGTGATCGACACCCCGGCGCCGCTCGCCGAGATGCTGCTGGAACTCGAGGCGATGCCGATGCCCGGCCCGTCGACGCTCGACCTCCGGGAACTGCCGGGCGCGCTGGGCCAGACCACCCACGGCGAGGGGGTGCGGCGGGGCGTCGGCTACGGCGTCGGGATCAAGAACATCTGCTTCTCCGAGGGGTTCGACGACTACTCGACCGCCCGGGTCCGGGTGGAGCTGCTCGGCGACGAACCCCACGTGCTCGTGCACACGGCGGCGGCCGAGGTCGGGCAGGGCCTGATCATGGTCAAGACCCAGATCGCCCAGACCGAGCTGGGCATCGACCGCGTGACCATCGTGCCCGCCGACACCACGGTCGGTTCGGCCGGATCGTCGTCGGCGTCCCGGCAGTCGTACGTGACCGGGGGCGCGGTCCGCGCCGCGAGCATCGCCGTCCGCGAGCGGCTCGACCTGCTGACGGCCGGTGGGCGGAGCCTCGTCGAGGTGCTGGCCGCCGAGGGCCCGATCGAGGAGACCCGCGAATACCGGCACCGCAAGACCTATCCGATGGACCCGATCACCGGGCAGGGCGACTCGCACACGCAGCTGGCGCTGTGCGTGCACCGCGCGGTGGTGGACGTCGACGTGGAGCTCGGCCTGGTCAAGGTCGTCGAACTGGCGGCGGTCCAGGACGTCGGGAAGATCCTCAACCCCCTTGCTCTTGAGGGGCAGATCCACGGCGGGACGGCGCAGGGGCTCGGGCTGGCGCTCATGGAGGAGATCCAGGTCCGCGACGGCAAGGTGCTGAACCCGTCGTTCACCGACTACCTGATCCCGACCATCCTCGACATGCCGCCCATGAGGCTCTCGATCCTGGAGAACGCCGACCCGCACGCCCCCTACGGCCTGCGCGGCGCCGGTGAACCCCCGACGCTGTCGTCGACCCCGGCCATCGCGGCGGCGGTCCGCGCCGCCACGGGCCTGCCGCTGTCGAGGGTGCCGATCAGGCCGGACGACATCGCCCTCACGATCACCGCGTAACTAGGAGACGTCGTCGGGGTCGCAGGCGACGCCGTCGTTGTCGACGTCGATGTACAGGTCGTATTGGGGGTGGACGCCCTTGGTGAAGGGGCCCGCTCCGGCCGCTCTGGCCTCCGCGCACGTCGCGTAGCGCTGCTCGCCGTTCTGCGGGGTGGTGCCCGCCGGAGGCTGGGTCGTCGTCCCCGCGGGAGGCTGGGAGACGGCCGGGTCGGCGGCGGGCTGGGACGGCGGCGGCTGCTGGGCGGGCGGGGCGCCGGTGCCCTTCAGACGGGCGAGGAGGGCGTCGGCCTCCTCCTTGGTGAAGCCGCCGACGATGCTCAGGCTGTCCTGGGTGACCTCCTGGGCCACCCTCGGGGTCGAGACCACCTTGTCGCCGACCACGATGGCCAGCAGGCGCTTGACGGTGTCGCGGGTCAGGTCTTCGATCTGGGCCCGGTTGTCGGGGGCCAGCACCACGCGGATCGAGTAGGTGTCGTCGGACTCGGTGAAGGTCTCGAGCTTCTGCACCGACGTCAGGGTCACGCCCGGTTCGAGCTGGTAGCAGGTGGTGCCGACGTCGTCGGGCACGGCCTCGCCCTGGCAGGGGGCGGCGCCCGACGCCTCGACGGGCGCGAAGTGGATGGGCACGGCCAGCTTGACGACGACCGGCTGGGTCAGCGGCGGGGAGTCCTGGTTGTTGGTCATCAGCACCGCGACCGTGGCCAGCACGCCCGACATGATCACAACGAAGACCAAGGCGACGCTGAGGGCGATCGTGGCGCCCTTGGTCGCCTGGGGCGGCTGCGGCGGACCCGGGTCCTCCGCAACGGGGGTGTTCTGCATCCCGGCCTCAATCCCTGACATCGCCCGCAGAGCCTATCTACACGGGACGGCCCGTGGCCAAATGGGCACACGGGCCGTCCAGGATCAGAAAACGGTGACTACTGAGCGGGCGCGTCCGTTCCGGCGCCCGTCGGGGCCGGAGCGGGCTGCGAACCGGCCGGGGGCAGCGGGGCGTCGGCGGCGGAGAGGGTCTGGCCGCCGTCGCAGCTCGCGCCCAGCTCGGGGGTGTCCTCGCCCTGGCGGAACTTGAGGATGAACGCGCTCAGGTCGGGGGACGACGCGCTGTCGAGCTGGAGCTGGTGGTTCCACGACGAGGCGACGATCTTCGTCGGGAGGCCGGGGTAGGGGCTGAGGAGCATGTAGGGCTCGCCCGCCAGCGCCTTCAGCTTGTCGACCTCGGCGGCCGGCAGGTCGGGCTGGTAGGTGATCCAGACCGCGCCGTGCTCCATCGAGTGGACCGCGTTCTCGTTGTTGATCGGCTGGTCGTAGATCCCGCAGGTCTGCCAGGCCGGGTTGTGCTCGCCGCCGGCCGGCGGGGTCTCCTTGTAGGCGACCTGGGTGCCGACGTGGCCCGCGCCCTTGTACTCGTAGTTCTTGACCTTCGGCAGCATCGCCTCTTGAGCGGCGGTCGCGGCCTTCTCGGCCTCCGACTTGTCCATCTCCTGGCGGATGATGTAGAAGGCGACGCTTCCGACGATGAGCAGGATGACCAAGCCGCCGATGCCCCACATGAGGATGCCGGCTCGCCGCTCCTTGGCCCGCTGCTCCGCCCTCATCTGGGCGATGCGGTCACGCCGTGCCTGCGATTTCTCCTTGGTCATCGACCCTCCATCACGCGGTCACATATGGACAAGGACAATAGTGGGTATAGATAGCCGTTTGGCCCATGACGTCCCCACGCCAAGTAATCTGAGGGCGATGAAGAACCCCCGTTCACTCCTGCTCCCGGTCGCCGCGGCCGTCGTCGTGGTGGTCGCGGTCGTGCTGCTGCTGGTCAATCTGACCCGTCCGGGCACTCCCGGCGACCTGTCCCCCGAGGCCGGTTTCGCGCGTGACATGGGGGTTCACCACGCGCAGGCGGTCGAGATGGCGTTCGCGGTCCGCGACCAGAGCACCGACGACGCGGTGCGCACGCTGGCCTACGACATCATCACGACCCAGTCGGCGCAGCGTGGAATGTTCATCGGGTGGCTGCAGCAGTGGGATCTGTCGCAGGCCTCCAGCGTGAAACCGATGACGTGGATGGCCGGTCACGGCCACACCGCGAGCGGCGTGACCCCCGGCGTGATGCCCGGAATGGCCACCGCCGACGAGATGAAGCAGCTCGCCGACGCGAAGGGCCAGGCGTCCGAGGTGCTGTTCCTGCAACTGATGATCCGCCACCACGAGGGCGGCGTCGAAATGGCCAAGGGCGCGGTCGAACTGGTCGGACGGCCGGAAGTGCGCACCCTGGCCCAGCACATCGTCGACGGCCAGACCGCCGAGATCGACCTGATGAAAGAGATGCTGGCGACGCGCGGCGCGCAGCCGCTCCCGTCAATCCTCAAATAAACAGGACGTGTCGGACGCGGGAACGGTCCTCGGACAGGGCACCATGGAGGCGACCCGGAGGGATGAGGATTTGACCAACGAGCCCGAGAGCCGTCTAGAAGTCAGCATCACGCCTGAAGTGGAGGCGGGGCAGTACGCCAACTTCGCCTCGGTCTGGCATACCCAGGATGGGTTCGTGCTCGACTTCGCGGTGATCACCCGCCCGCCCGGGCTGGCCGACAACGGCGACGGCCAGCAGTACATCAGCGTCCCGACCCGGATCACGAGCCGGGTCCGGATTCCCCCGGCGCAGGTCTTCGAGCTGATGAAGGCGCTGGAGCAGCAGCTCACGGCGTACGAGAACGAAGTAGGCCACAAGATCGTCTAGGCCGTCGGGGCCCCGGCCGGTCGTCGGGGCTCACACGGTGACGACGTCGCCCTCGCGGGCGAACAGCACGTCGGGCCACTCCTTGGCGATGGCGTCGAGCTGGTCGTCGGTGCGGTTCGGCGCGTGGTGGGTGAGCAGCAGCCGGGCCACTCCGCACCGCTCGGCGAAGGACAGCGCGTCGGTGACGGTGGCGTGCCCGTAGTCGTCGGCGAGCGCCTGCTCTCCGGGCAGGAACTGCCCGTCGTGCACGATCAGGTCGGCGCCCCGGCACAGCTCCTCGGCCGCCGACGAGCCGAGCTGCGGCGCGTGGTCGGGCAGGTAGACGACGGCGACGCCGTCGCACTCGACCCGCGTCCCGACCGTGATCCCGCCCTTGTGGGTCACTTCGGCCTGTCTCAAGACGAAGCTCTCGAATGTACGGCTCCCGCCGGACGCGCTCACCGAGACGGTTCCTCGCAGGCCGTGCGGTTCGATCGGGAAGTGCGGCGGCGAGAACGCCCGGGTGAGCAGCTCCAGCGGCTCCGCCCCCGGCACGACCAGCTCCAGCGACGCCTCCGGATGGTCGGCCGCCCGGCTGAACGGCAGCCCCTGCACGTGGTCCCAGTGCAGGTGCGACAGGGCGATCACCCCCCGGAACGGCACCGGGGCGAGGTTCCTGATCCCGGTCCCCGCGTCGAGGACCAGGGGTGGCGCCGCGCACCCCTCGGGGAGCACCGCCACACACGAGGTGTGGCCGCCCCACCGGACGAACTCGGCGCCGGGCGCGGGCGTCGACCCGCGTACCCCCAGGAAGTGCAGTCTCACGCGAACTCCTCGCGGCGGTGGCCCTGGGCCAGGTGTTCCAGGGCGGCCCGGTCGATGATGTCGGCGCCGGCCTCGGCCACCCTGATCGGGGTGAGCGCGGTCAGCGTCGCGGTGCGGTGGCCGTGCTCCAGCAGGGCCCGCTCCCCCAGGACCGCCCCCGGGCCGACCCGCCCGAGTTCGCGGCCGTCGACGTCGACCGTGACGACGCCGTCGAGGAGCAGGAACAGCGACGCTCCGGGCTCACCCTGGCGGACCAGGGCCTCGCCCTCCTTCAGTTCCCGGACGACCGGCCGCCGCGACCCCCGCATGATCAGCCGGGACAGTTCGCGTTCGAGCGCGGTCTCGGCGGCCGTGACGACGACCGGCGAGTCCTCGGCGCCCCAGGGGGTGCCGCGCTGGGCGGCCCAGGCCTTGAAGTCGGTCACGCCCGCCTTGAGGGTCAGGACGCCGGAGGCGTCGTAGACCCAGTGGCGGGGGAACGGGCTGGCGCCGGTGAGGGTGACGCCGGAGGTGCCGTCGGCGCGGACGGTGACCGCGAGCGTCGTCCACACCAGCGGGGAACGCCAGCGCGGGATCCCGGCGGTGGCGCGCGGGAACGGGATCGACGTGCGGCCCCCGGCCGACTGGGCGACGGTGACGAAGCCCTCGCCGACGGTCTCGGTGCGCAGGTCGGGCAGGCTGACTGCGGCCAGGGTGAGGCCCAGCGGCCCGAGCCGGACGGTGGTGGAGCCCATCACTCCGCCTCCTCCGGCGCCGTGGGCGATCACCCGGCCATCGTCGCCGAAATCGGCCCAGACGCGAAGGACATTGGCGAAGCGGAACCGGTCGGCGCGGCGCAGCGCCTCCAGGTCGTCGACCCGTCCCGGAGGAGGGTCGTCGTAGTGGGAGATCCCCGCGTCGAACATCGGCCGGGTGTACCCCTTGACCGCTTCCGACGGGATCCAGGACAGGGACGTGGCCTGAGTCTCTACACGCATGGTCCCGACGGTAGGAATCGCGGGGTTTCGTCCACAGGGAGGTGTCCATCGGAGTGCGGGAGGGCTAACCCTCTGTACCGGGCCTGCCGTCAGGGGGGACATTTGCCGCGTGGACCGCATCTCCGTGTTACTCGCCGACGACAACCTGATCGTCCGTGAGGGCGTGCGCGCGCTGCTGGCCAGGGATCCCGCCCTGGAGGTGGTCGGCGTGGCCGCCGACTACGACGAGCTGGTCGCGCGGGCCGGCGAGCTGCGGCCCCAGGTGCTCGTGACCGACATCCGGATGCCGCCGACCTTCCAGGACGAGGGCATCGACGCCGCCCGGGAGGTTCGAGGGCGCCTCCCGGGCACCGGCGTCGTGGTGCTGAGCCAGTACGACGACCCCGACTACGCGGTGAAGCTGCTGTCCGAGGGGGCCGACGGCTACGCGTACCTGCTGAAGGACCGGATCGCGGACGCGCGATTACTCGGCCGGGCCATTCGTGAGGTGGCCGCGGGCGGGTCGATGATCGACCCCCAGATCGTCCAGGATCTCGTGTCTCCGGCGCGGTCGCCCGAGCTGGACGCGGCCGAGGAGGCGCTGCTGCGGCAGGTGGCCGAGGGCCGGTCGGTGAAGGCCATCGCGGCGGCGGCCGGCGACAGCCCCGAGAAGGTGAACGCCCTGGTCGAGCAGCTGTTCCTCAAGCTGGCGCGGGGCGCCTCGGCCGGGCGGCAGGGCGCGCTCAAGCGCCTGCGGATGCTGCACACCGCGATCCTGCGCCGCGACGAGCAGGGTGAGCGCCTCTCCCGGCTGCTCCCGCACGGCGTGGCCGACCGGCTGCTGACCGACCGGCTCGACCACACCGAGCGCCTCACGGTGACCGTGCTGATGAGCGACGTGCGCGGCTACTCGGCCATCGCCGAGCACACCGACCCGGCCGTGCTGGCCGGACGCCTCAACGCCCACCGGCGGGCGATGAACGCGGCCATCCTCCGCGAGGGCGGCACCGTCATGCAGTACGTCGGCGACGCCGTCATGGCCGTCTTCGGCGCCCCCGACCCCCGGCCCGGCCACGCCGCCTCGGCGGTCGCCGCCGCCCGGCAGATGCACGTGCGCCAGCGCTCGCTCAACGCCGAGTGGACGACCCCGTTCCGCCTCGGCATCGGCCTGTGCACGGGCGAGGTCGCCGCCGCCCTGCTCGGCAGCGAGGAACGCGTCGAGTACACGCTGGTCGGTGACACGGTCAACCTGGCGGCGCGCATGCAGGACCTGGCCCGCCCGGCGGGGACGGTCGCCGCTCTGAGCACTCTGTCGGCTTTGCCAGAAGACCTGCCCTGGATCCCCCTCGGACCGCGCGCCGTCAAGGGCCGGTCCACCCCCGTCACGGCTTTCCACCTCCCGGAGGAACACTGATGTCCGAAACCGCCGTCAGGGTGCGGGGCGCCCGCCGGACCTTCGAAGCCGAACTCGCCCCCGTCAGAGCGCTCCGAGGCGTCGACTTCGACGTCGCCCAGGGCGAGTTCGTGGCCGTCATGGGCCCCTCGGGGTGCGGCAAGTCGACCCTGCTGAACGTCATCGCCGGGCTCGACGGCGTCGACGACGGCACGATCGAGGTCGCCGGCGAACGCGTCGACGGCCGCGACGAGGACTGGCTGGCCAAGTTCCGGCGCCACCACATCGGGTTCGTCTTCCAGTTCTTCAACCTGCTCGACGGCGTCTCCGCGCTCGACAACCTGGTGCTGCCGGGCGTGCTGGGCGGCATGAAGCGGCGGGCCGCCGAGGCGCGCGCCCGCGACCTGCTCGACCTGCTCGGGCTGGGCGACCGGTTGCAGCAGGTGCCGGCCGTGCTGTCGGGCGGCCAGCGGCAGCGGCTGGCGATCGCGCGGGCCCTGGTCAACCAGCCGAGCCTGCTGCTGGCCGACGAGCCGACCGGCGCGCTCGACAGCGAGGGCGGCCTGGAGGTGCTGGAACTCTTCCGCCGCCTCCACGAAGACGGCCAGACGATCATCATGGTCACCCACGCCGCCGAGGTCGCGGCCGGGGCGTCGCGCTCGATCCGGATGCGCGACGGACGGATCGAATCGTCATGATCGCCGTGTGGCTGCGCCTGGAGTGGCGCCGCCGGGGGCGTTCGGCCGTGGTGCTGGCGCTGCTGATCGCGTTCGCGCTGGCGACGGTCCTGACGGCGGTCGCGGGGGCGCGCCGGGGACTGTCGGCCTACGAGCGCCTGGACGCGGTCACCAAGCCGTCGACCATCACGGTGCTGCCCAACGAGGCGGGGTTCGACTGGGACAGGGTCCGGGCGATGCCCGAGGTCGAGGCGGTCGGCACGTTCGTGGTGGGCGGCTTCGGCCTGGACGACCCGCCCACCGACCGGGCCGGCGCGATGCCCCCCGGTGACGAGCACGTCTTCATCGGCACCGAGGTACCGGTGATGCTGGCCGGGCGGATGTTCGACCGGAACCGGATCGACGAGGTCGTGGTCTCCCCCGTGTTCGTCGAACGCTTCGGACGCGGCGTGGGCGACCGGATCACGATGCGGCTGGGCCGGCCCGAGGAGGTGTCGCCGACTTCGGGGGACATCCCCTTCACCGGTCCCCGGGTCGGGGCGACGATCGTCGGGGTCATCCGCACCCCGTGGTGGACGATCAACGACACCGTGGGCGGCGTGCTGGCCAGCCCCGCGCTGGTCCGCCGCTACGAGCCGAACTTCCTGGGCGCGAACCGGGAGGGCTACGTCAACGCGCTGGTGCGGCTGCGCGACGGCGAGCACGGGATCAAACGGTTCAAGGAGAGCTTCGCCGCGCTGACCGGCCGGACCAACATCGACGTCTGGAACAACGCCGTCGCCGTGCACCGGCTGGAGCGGCTGATCACCTTCGAGTCGGCCTGCCTGCTGGCGTTCGCGCTGGCCGCGTTCGTCGCGGCGGTGGTGCTGATCGGCCAGTCGGTGGCCAGGTACGCGGCGGTCGCCGTGGCCCAGCTGCGCCCGCTGCGCGCGGTCGGCCTGACGCCGCGTCAGGCGATCACGGCCGTCGTCCTCCTGCCGGTGATGGCCGCGTTCTCCGGTGCCGCGTTCGCGGTGGCGGGGGCCGTCGTGGCGTCCCGCTGGATGCCGATGGGCACGGCGTCGGCGGTCGAGCCGACGCCGGGGTACGACGTCGACTGGCCCGTGCTCGGCCTGGGCGCCGCGCTCACGGTGCTCCTGGTGACGGGCGGCGCGGCCGTGCAGGCGTGGCTGGCGCTGCGGGCGGCCGCGGCGAGCCGCCCCCGGAACCCGTCGGCCGTGGTCGCGGCGGCGACCCGGGCGGGTCTGCCGGTGCCGGTCGTGGTGGGCGTCAGGTTCGCGCTGGAGCGCGGCCGGGGTCCCGACGCGCTGCCGACGCGGCCCGCGCTGCTGAGCGCCGTCATCGGAGTGCTCGGCGTCATCGCGGCGTTCATGTTCTCCAGCGGCGTCGGCGACGCCGCCGGCAACCCCCTGCGGTACGGCCAGAACTTCGAGCTGAACGCCTTCCTCGGCATCGGCGGCCAGTCGTTCGGCGACCCGGCGTCCGGGCTCGCCACGATGGCGGCCGACCCGGGCGTGGACACGGCGACCCTGGCCACCGTGGGCGTCGTGCAGGCGGGTGCCACCTCGATCACCATGTGGGGCGTCCGCTCCCACGACCGCCCCTGGAGACCCGTGGTCTCCGAAGGCGTCGCGCCCGAGGGCGACGGCGAGATCATGCTGGCCGTCAGCAGCGCCGAGCACATCGGCGCGGGCGTCGGCGACGACGTCACGCTGACCGGGCCGCTCGGCCCCCGGACCTTCCGCGTCTCGGGGCTGGGCTTCATCCCGCAGGGCCCGCACAACGCTTACGACGAGGGCGCGATCGTCAACGACACCGGCTACGGCCGCCTGTTCGCGCCGGGCGACTTCAAGTTCCTGCTCGGCCTGGTCACCGTGAAGGACGGCGCCGACCCCGTGGCGGTCATGGCGCGCGTCAACACCCGGTTCCCGCCCGGCATGGGCGTCTTCCCGCCTGATCCGCCGGAGCAGCTCGCGCAGATGCGCATCGTCGAACCGCTGCCGATCGCGCTGGCCGTCTTCCTGGGCCTGCTCGCGCTGGGCGCGGTCGCGCACGCCCTGGTCACCGCCGCCCGGCGGCGCGGGCACGAGATGGCGGTGCTGCGGGCCTGCGGGCTGACCCGGGGCCAGGCGCGCGGCGTCCTGCTCACCCAGGCGACCGTGCTGGCGCTGACCGGGCTGCTGTTCGGCGTGCCGCTCGGGTTCCTGCTCGGCCGGGCGCTGTGGGGCGTGGTGGCCGACACGATGCCGTTCTTCTACCATCCGCCGCTGGCCCTGGTGGCGCTGCTGCTGGTCGGCCCGGTCACGCTGCTGGCCGTCAACCTGCTGGCCGTCTGGCCGGCCCGCCTGTCCACCCGGACGCGGGTGGGCCACGTGCTGCGGGCCGAATGATGACGGGGCACTGGCTCCGGCTGGAGACCCGGTCGCGGTGGCGGGCGCTGACGGCGCTGGCCCTGCTCGTCGCGGTCGCCCTGGCCGCCGTCCTGGCGGCGGTGTCCGGGGCCCGGCGCGGCGCGAGCGCGGTCGACCGGCTGGTCGCGGTCACCCTGCCGATGGACGCCATGGTGCTGCCCAACCAGCCGGGCTTCGACTGGGCCGCGATCCGCGCGCTGCCGTCGGTCGAGGCGCTGGCGGTCTTCCCCGCGACCGGTTCGTGGCTCCTCGAAGATCCGCCCGGCCTGATCGCCAGCCTGCCGCCGCCCACCGACGACGACATCTGGCACACCATCGAGAAGCCGGTAGTCCTGGCGGGCCGCCTGCCGGTCGCCGCCGACGAGGCCGCCGTCACCTCGGGCTTCGCCGACGCCTGGGGCAAGGGCGTCGGCACGACCGTCGCCATCCGGCTGTACACCCCCGAGCAGGTCGACCTCGGGATCGCCGACCCGGCCATGCGCGAGTCGATCACCCCCACGGGCCCCCGCGTGGTCACCCGGATCACCGGGATCATCCGGTCGGGCTGGTTCTCCGACTCCCTGGAGTTGCCGGCCGGAGACGTCTTCCCCTCCCCGGCCTTCTTCCGGGCCCACGAGCACAGCGTCGCCGGAGGCCGGGACCTCGCCCACTACAACGCCATGCTGCGGCTGCGGGCGCCGCTGCCCGAGTTCACGAGGGAACTGGCCGAGGCGACCGGGCGGCCGGACATCGACGTCTGGGACGTCCACCAGATCATCGACCACCAGCGGGAGCTGACCGGGTTCGAGGCGATGTCGCTGCTGGCGTTCGGGGTGGCGCTGTTCGCGGCCTCGGCGGTGCTCCTTGGCCAGACGATCTCCCGGCACGCCGCCGCCTCGGCCGGGGCGCTGGCGGTGCTGCGCCCGCTCGGGATGACCCGGGGACAGGGCGTGGCGGCCGCCACCGCCGGGCCGGTGCTCGCGGCGTCGGCCGGGGCGGTGCTGGGGGTCGCAGGCGCGATCGCGCTGTCGCCGCTGCTGCCGATCGGCGCCGCCTCCTTCGTCGAGCCCGAACCCGGCGTGACCGCCGACTGGCGGGTGCTGGCCCCCGGCGCGCTGCTGACGATCGTCCTGGCCGGGCTGGCGGCGGCCTTCACGGCCTGGCGGGCGCTGTCGCCCCACCGGTTCCGGGCGGTCCGGCCGAGCGTGGTCGCGACCGCCGCCGGCCGGGCCGACCTGCCGCCCTCCATCGTGACCGGCGCCCGGTTCGCGCTGGAGAACGGGCCGGGCGTCCCCATCCGGCCCGCGTTGCTCGGCTCGGTCGTCGGGGTGCTGGGCGTGCTGGCGGCGTTCACCTTCCACGCCGGGGTCGCCGACGCCGGGACCCATCCCGAGCGGTTCGGCCAGACCCACCAGGCGGAGATCTTCCTCGGGAACAACGGGCGGGGCGCCGACCCTTCGGCCGCGCTCGCGGCCCTGCGCGCCGACCCGGCGGTGACCGGCCTGACCGACGACAGGACCGCCGTCGCGGAGACCGGGGAGACCCGGGTCGCCCTGCACACCAGGGGCGACCTGCCGCTGATCCTGCTGTCCGGACGTCCCCCCGCCGCCCCCGACGAGATCGTGCTGGCCCTGACCACCGCCCACGACCTCGGTGTGACCGTCGGCGACCGGCTCCCGCTCGCCGGGAAGCCGGGGCGGGCCACGTTCACGGTGACCGGCATCGGGTTCACCACGATCGGCGCGCACAACTCCTACGACCGGGGCGGCACGGTCACCCCCGAGGGCTTCACCCGGCTCTACGGCACCGGCTACAAGTTCCGCTCGATCCTGGTCGGGGTGCGCCCCGGCACCGACCTCGCCACCCTGGGCGGCGGCGACCTCCAGGCCTTCCCCGCCCGGCGGCCGGTCGAGGTGGCCGAGGTCGCCGAACTGGCCGTCCTCCCGATCGCGCTGGCCGCCTTCCTGGCGCTGCTGGCGGTCGGCGCGGTCGGCCACGTGCTGACCACGGCGGTCCGCCGCCGCTCCCACGAGGTGGCGGTGCTGCGGGCCCTCGGACTGACCCCGGGGCAGGCCCGCCGGATCGTCGTCACCCAGGCGGGCGTGCTCGCCGTGACCGGGCTGGCCTTCGGCGTACCGCTCGGCGTCGCGCTCGGCCGGACGCTGTGGCGGCTGGTCGCCGACCAGTGGCCGATCCACCACCAGCCGCCGGTGGCGTTCTGGGCCCTGGTGCTGGCCGTCCCGATCGCCCTGCTGACCGCGGGCCTGCTGGCCCTCCGGCCGGGCCGTACCCTGACCCGGCTCCGGGTCGCCGACACGCTGAGGGCCGAATGATGACGCGTCTGTGGGTCGGGCTGGAGCTGCGGAGCCGGGGGCGTTCCCTGGTCGTGCTGGCCCTGCTGGTCGCGCTGGCCACCGCGACCGTGCTGACCGCGCTGGCCGGAGCGCGGCGGGCCGGGTCGGCCGTCGACCGGCTGTGGGCGGCGTCGACGCCGGCGATCTACAACGTGCTGCCCAACATGACCGACCTCGACTGGTCGAAGGTGCGGGCGCTGCCGCAGGTCGAGGCGCTGGGCAGCTATCTGATCACCTCCTACGACGTCGAGGGTGGCGCCTTCGGCTGGTTCCCGGCGGCCGACGACCAGTTCGGCCTGACCGTCGAGCGCCCCGTCGTCATCGAGGGCCGCATGTGGGACCCGGCGAGCCCGGACGAGATCGTCGTCACCCCCGGAACCGGCCGTCACCCCGGCGACGTGGTGAACCTGCGCCTCTACTCCCCGGCCGGGATCGCGGCCCACTTCACCGAGGGCTCCTGGAAACCCGCCGACGGGCCGGTCGTGGCCGTCCGGGTGGTGGGCGTGGTCAGGTCGGCGTGGTTCCGCGACGACGTCGACGGCGCCGGTTTCGTGCACCCCGGCCCCGGCTTCCTCGCCGCCCACCGGGCCAACCTCACCGCCCCCGGGCACTCCTACGCCAACGCCCTGGTCCGCCTCAAGGGCGACCTGCCCGGCTTCAAGGAGGGCCTGGCCGCGATCACCGGACGTCAGGACATCGACATCTGGGACATGTCCGGCCGGCTCGCCGACCACGACCGCGAGGTGGCCAGGTTCGGCGCGGCCGTGCTGCTGGCGTTCGGGCTGGCCGCGCTGGCGGCGGCGCTGGTGCTGGTCGGCCAGTCGGTGAGCAGGTACGTCGCCACGTCGTCGGCGGCGCTGCGCCCGCTGCGGGCGGCGGGGCTGGCTCCCCGCGACGCGGCGGTGACGGCGTCGGTGGCCCCCGCGCTGTCGGCCGTCGCGGGGGCGCTGCTCGGCGGGCTGGGCGCCTACCTGGCCTCCGGGCTGATGCCGCTCGGCGCGGCCGGGCTGCGGGAACCCGATCCGGGGCGGGGGTTCGACACGCTCGTGCTGGTGCCGGGGATGGTGCTGGTACCGCCGGCCGTCTTCGGCTGGGGTGTGCTCACCGCGTCGCGGACCGGGCGGGGCCCGCTGCGGCCGTCGCGGATGGCCCGGCTCGGCCTCCCGGTGCCGGTCGCCGTCGGCGCGAGGTTCGCCCTGGAGCCGGGACGCGACCGGGTGCCCGTGCGGCCCGCGCTGCTGGGCGCGGTCACCGGTGTGCTCGGGGTGCTGGCGGCGTTCACGTTCGCCGCCGGGGTCGAGGAGGCGGGCCGGAACCCGGAGGCCTTCGGCCTGACCCACCGGTTCGTCCTGCCCGTGGGCTCCAACGGTGAGGATCCGGTGCCGCCCGACGTGCTCGCCGCCGGGGTGAAGGCCATCGCCGGCGACCCCGGCGTCACCGCCGTGACCGACACCCGGCTCGGCGTGGCGGTCTCCGCCGACCGGGCCGTCGCGCTCTTCTCCCGGCAGACCGGCGGGATCCGGGTGGCGACGGTGGAGGGGGTCGTACCGGAACGGACCGGCGAGGTCATGCTCGCCCCGCACAGCGCGCGCGACCTGGGCGCCGGGATCGGCGACCGGATCACCCTCACCGGGCGGCGGCCGGTGGAGCTGACCGTCACCGGCATCGGGTTCGTCCCGGAGGCCAGCCACAACACCTACGCGTCCGGCGGCTGGGTCACCGACGCCACGTTCGACGCGCTGTTCGACCGCTTCAAGACCCACATGATCCTCGTCGCCGCCGCCCCCGGCACCGACGCCGGGTCGCTGAACGCCCGGATCTCCGCCGCGGTCGGCGAGCCCGTGGAGCTCCAGCCGGCCGAGCCGCCGTTCCAGCTCGCCGAACTCCGGCAGCACCGGGCGCTGCCGATCGCGCTGGCCGCCTTCCTGGCGGTCCTCGGGACCGGCGCGGTCGGCCACGCGCTGGCCACGGCGGTCCGGCGGCGGGCGCACGAACTGGCCGTGCTGCGGGCCCTCGGGCTGACCCCGGCGCAGGCCAGGCTCGTCGTCGTCACCCAGGCGACCCTGCTGGCCGTGGCGGGCCTGGCGTTCGGCGTGCCGCTGGGGCTGATCGCCGGGCGGGTGGTCTGGCGGATCACCGCCGACGCCACCCCGCTGCTCTACGTCTTCCCGCAGGCGGTGGGGGCGCTGCTCCTGGTCGGGCCCCTCGCCCTGCTGATCGCCAATCTGCTGGCCGTGTGGCCGGGCCGTACCGCCACCCGGCTGCCCGCCGGGCGGCTCCTGCGAGCGGAGTAATCATGAACCGCGTCCTCACCGCCACCGTCGGAGGTGCCGCCGCCCTGGTGACCCTGGGCGCCGGCACCGCGAGCGCCGTGGTGGCCGCCGGGTGGGTGATCGCCGCCGCCGGGTGCCTGGCCTCCGGGCGGCCCGCCGTCGCGCGGTGGGCCGGGGTCGTGGCGGTCCTCCAGGGGGCGGCGGCGCTCTGGCCGCAGGCGGTGCCGCTGGCCATCGCCGGGTGGCTCGGGTTCGCTCTCGCGCTGCCCGACGGCGATCTCCGCAGCCTGCCCAGAAGGATCATCACCGGCCTGGGGGCGGTGGCGGGGCTCGCGCTGACGCTCCTCGACGTCTCGCCCGGGGGTTACGCCACGGCCGCCGTCGTCGCCGCCGGGACCGGCACGATCGCGATCGTGGTCCGCTGCGGGCCCGCCTCGCCCCGGCAGCGGGCCGCGCTGCAGTGGACGGGCGCCGCGCTGCTGCTCTCGGCCGCCGCCGGAGCCGTGATCATCGGGCTGTACCTGCTGCTGGGCGTACCGGGGAATCCGATGGCCTGGCTGGTGGGGGCGCTGGTGATCGTGCCGGTGGGCGCCCTGTTCGGGCATCTGCCGCCGACCGCCCACTTCGGGGAGAAGGCGCTGCTGGAGGCGGTGGTGATCGCCGGGTTCGCGGTGATGATCGCCGGTGTCTACCTGGTGGTGGTGCTGGGGCTGGGCCGCCTTCCGGCCGAGAGCGAGCGCGATCTGCTGGTCTCGTCGATGGCGGCGGCGCTGGTGGTGGCGGTCCTGGCCATTCCGGTACGCAACCGCCTCCTCCACACCGCCCGCGCGATCACCGGCCGGGGCGGCGTCCCGCCGGAGGAGATCCTGGCCACCTTCGGCGCCCGCATGAGCCGCGCGGTCCCCTTCGACGAGCTGCTGCTCCAGCTCGCCGAGTCGCTGAAGGCCGCGATGGCCCCGGCGGGCGCGGAGATCTGGGTCGGCGCGGCCGGCGTGCTCCAGCGGACGGTCAGCGTGCCCGACCTGCCGCCCGAACGGATCACCCTGAACGACCGCGAACGCGTCATCGTCGGCCGCACCCGGATCGGCGGCCCGTCGTGGCTGGCCATCTGGCTGCCCGGCATGCTGCCGGAGAGCGGCGGCCTGGTGCGCGTCGCCCCGGCCGCCCACCTGGGCGAGCTCCTCGGCATGATCGTGGTGCGCCGCCCGCAGGACGCCCCGCCCTTCTCCGAGAACGACGACCTGGTGCTCGTGCAGCTCGCCCGCCAGGTCGGCCTGGCCCTGCACAACATGCGCCTCGACTCGGCGCTCCAGGCCAGCCTCGACGAGCTGCGCCGCCGCAACGAGGAGCTCCAGGCGTCGAGGCTCCGCATCGTCACCGCCGCCGACGCCGCCCGCCGGGCCATCGAACGCGACCTCCACGACGGCGCCCAGCAGCACCTGGTCGCCCTGTCGGTCAAGCTCAGCCTGGCCGGCGAGATCATCGCCGAGGAGCCCGCCGTCGCCACCGCGATGATGTCGGAGCTGCGCGACGACGTGCAGGGCACCATCACGGCGGTGCGGGAGCTGGCCCACGGCGTCTATCCGCCGCTGCTGCGCAACCACGGCCTCGACCAGGCGATGCGGTCGGCGGCCCGGCGGTCGCCGCTGCCGTGCGTGGTCGACGTCGAGCTGCCCCGGCGGTTCTCCGAGGCCACCGAGGCGGCCGTCTACTTCTGCTGCCTGGAGGCGATCCAGAACGCCGCCAAGCACGCCGGGGCCGACGCCACGATCGAGGTGGCGATCTCCGCCGACGACCAGGCGCTACGGTTCAGCGTGGCCGACGACGGCGCCGGGTTCGAACCGGGAGGTGAGGGGCACGGCTTCGTCAACATGCGCGACCGGCTCGGCGCGATCGGCGGCACTCTGACCGTCGACTCCACGCTCGGCGCCGGCACCACGATCCGCGGGGAGATCCCACATGCCTGAGTTCGATGCCGTCGTCGTCGGATCGGGCCCGAACGGCCTGACCGGCGCCCTGGAACTGGCCGAGTCGGGGCGGAGGGTCCTGCTGCTGGAGGCGGCCCCGACCTTCGGCGGCGGGCTGCGGAGCAGCACCGAGCTCACCCTGCCCGGGTTCACCCACGACGTCTGCGCGACGGTGATCGCCACCGCGCTGGCCTCCCCCGCGCTGCGCGACCGCCTGCCCGCCCTGGGCGTCACGCCCGTCCACCCCGAGATCCCGGCCGCCCACCCGCTCGACGACGGCCCCGCCGTGCTGATCCACCGCTCGGCCGAGCGCACCGCGGCGGGCCTGGGCCGCGACGGCGCCGCCTACCTGGCCACCGTCGGCGCCACCGCGCGGGCGGGATTCCCGCTGGCCGACTCGCTGCTCGCGCCCATCGGCGTCCCGAAGGCGCCCCTCTCCCTTCTCCGGTACGGCCTGACCGCCGCCCTCCCCGCCACGACCGCCGCCCGCCTGCTCTTCCGCGAGCCCAGAGCCCGCGCGGCGCTGGCCGGGATGTCCGCCCACTCGATGCTCGACCTGCACGCCCCCATCTCCGCCGGTTACGGCGTCATGCTGGCCGCCATGGCCCATCTGGTCGGCTGGCCGGTCGTGCGGGGCGGCTCCCAGGTCATGGCCGACGCGATGGTGGCCCGGCTCAGGGAGCTCGGCGGCGAGGCGGTGGCGGACCACCGGGTGACCGCGCTGAAGGAGCTCCCCGACGCCGAGACGATCCTGCTGAACATCACCCCGCGCCAGTTCGCGGAGATGGCCGACCTGCCCGATGCGTACCGGAAGAAGCTGGTGAAGTTCCGTTACGGCCCCGGTGTCTTCAAGGTCGACTGGGCCCTCGACGGCCCGGTCCCCTGGCGCGACCCGGAGGTGGCGAAGGCCGGGACGGTCCACCTCGGCGGCACGCTGGAGGAGATCGCCGCCAGTGAGCGGGCCGCCGTGCGGGGCGAGGTGTGCGAGCGCCCCTACGTGCTCCTGGTCCAGCCTCCCGACCCCTCACGGGCGCCCGAGGGCAAGCACACGCTCTGGGCCTACTGCCACGTCCCGAACGGCTACGACGGCGACATGACCGGCGCCATCGAGGCCCAGATCGAGCGGTTCGCGCCCGGGTTCGGGGATCTGGTCCTGGCCCGGCACACCATGGGCCCCCGGGCGCTGGAGGCGCACGACGCCAACTACGTCGGCGGGGACATCGGCGGCGGCGCGGCCGATCTGTTCCAGTTCGTCGGACGGCCGGTTCTGTCGGTCCGGCCGTGGCGCACCCCGATCGAGGGCGTCTACCTGTGCTCGTCGTCGACCCCGCCGGGGGCGGGCGTCCACGGCATGGGCGGCCTCATGGCGGCCAGGTGCGCCCTCAGCCGGGCGGGCGTCAGGTCCTCTTTGCGGATGTAACCGGCCGCGCCGCAGTCGTGGGCGCCGGGCGGCAGGTCTTCGGCCGCGTAGGTCGACACCAGCACCACCGTGACCTCGGGCCGCTCGGCGAGGATGCGCCGGGTGGCCTCGATGCCGCTGATGCCGGGCAGGTTGATGTCCATCACGACCACGTGGGGACGGGTGCGGGCCGCCTCGGTGACGGCGGCCTCCCCCGACTCCGCCTCGGCGACCACGCGCCAGCCGGAGACCAGGGCGACCAGCCGCCGCGCGACGGCCCGGAACGGCGCCTGGTCGTCGACGATGAGAACTTCGACGGACCCCATGGCAACCCATGGTGGCCCATGGGGCGCCCGTCGCTAAGGGTGTTACCCCTCCTGTTCGGACAGGTAGAGCAGAACGGCCAGAACCCGGCGGTTCACTTCGGGGGTGGCCTCCAGCCCGAGCTTGGCGAACACCACGCTGATGTGCTTCTCCACCGATTTCTCGCTCAGGAACAGCGTCTCGCCGACGGCGACGTTGCTCTTGCCCTGGGCGATTTGGGCCAGCACATCTCGCTCACGGGGAGTGAGCAGGGCCAGCGGAGAGGAGCGCCGCCGCATCGAGTCGGCCAGGATCCCCTCGACCACGACGGGGTCGATCACCGACCCGCCGCGGGCCACCGCGCGCACGGCGTCGACGAGCTGGCCGGGCTCGCCCACCCGCTCCTTGAGCAGGTAGGCGCGGCCCGCGCTGCCGCCCGCCAGCAGCATGGTGGCGTAGGACGGCTCGGCATATTGCGACAGGACCACGACGCCCGTCGAGGGCGATCCGGCGCGCAGTTTCGTGGCGGCCTGGATGCCCTCGTCGGTCGACGTCGGCGGCATGCGCACATCGGTGACGACGACGTCGGGCCGGTGCTCCTCGACGGCGGCGAGCAGCCCGCCGAGGTCGGCGCACGCGGCCACGACGCTCAGGTCGGGATCGCGGGAGAGCACGCGTTCCACGCCCTCGCGCATCAGCAGGTTGTCTTCGGCGATCACGACCCGTAATGGCACGGGGCCAAGGCTATCCCTCGGCGAGCGCGGCGACGAAGGCGTCCACATCCTCCTCGGTGGTGTCATAGGAGCACATCCACCGCACCTCGCCCGTCTCCTGGTTCCAGGTGTAGAACGGGAAGTCCTTGCGGACCCGGTCGGCCACCTCTCCGGGCAGCGTCGCGAAGACCGCGTTGGCCTGCGGCCTGCGGGTCAGCGTGACATGGGGGATGTCTCCGACCCTGTCGGCCAGCCGCGCCGCCATCGCGTTGGCGTTCCTGGCGTTGCGCAGCCACAGGTCACCGGCGAGCAGCGCCTCGAACTGGGCCGACACGAACCGCATCTTCGAGGCGAGCTGCATGCTCGTCTTCCTGATGTACGGCAGCCCGCGCACCGCGTCGGGGTTCAGCACCACCACGGCCTCACCCAGCATCAGCCCGATCTTGGTGCCGCCGAACGACACCACGTCGACCCCGGCCTCGGTGGTCAGCGCCCGCAGCGGCACGTCGAGCGCGGCGGCGGCGTTGCACAGCCGGGCCCCGTCGAGGTGCACGAGCATCCCGCGCGCGTGGGCGTGCTCGGTGATCGCGGCGATCTCGCCGGGCGTGTAGACGGTCCCGAGCTCGGTCGACTGGGTGATCGTCACGACCCGGGGCTGGGCCCGGTGCACGTCGCCGAACCCCCACGCCTGGGTGTCGATCAGGTCGGGCGTCAGCTTCCCGTCGGGCGTGCGGACGGTGTGGAGCTTCAGCGACCCCACGACCTCGGGCGCCCCGCCCTCGTCGACGTGCACATGGGCGGTGTCGGCGCAGATGACCGACTCCCACGATTGGCACATCGCGCGCAGCGACACCACGTTGGCCGCGGTGCCGTTGAACACGGGATAGACCTCGGCCGTCTCGCCGAAGTGACGGCGGAACACGCCCCGCAGCGCCGAGGTGTAGACGTCGTCGCCGTAGGAGACCTGGTGGCCGCCGTTCGCGAGCGCGATGGCCTCCAGGATCTCCGGGTGGACGCCCGCGTAGTTGTCGCTCGCGAACCCCTTGAGCGCGGGGTCGTGGCGGCGGACGGCGTCAGTTCCCATGGGCGGTCAGATCCAGCCTGAGGCCGTTGGCCTCGGTCACCGGCAGCTCCCACAGGCCGGCCAGGCTCTTGGCCAGGTCGTCGACGTCGGTGAAGTTGCGGAACGGCTTCTCGGGGGCGGCGTCGCGCATGGCCTGGTGGACCAGCGCCATCACGACCACGATCGAGGCGGCGCTGGCGCTGCTCTTGAGGGCGTCGGCGAAGGCCATCGTCCACGCCTCGGAGGCGGCCTTGGCGGCGGCGTAGCAGGCGTTGCCCTGCGTCGGCGCCTCGGCGGCCTTGGCCGACACGATCGCGAACCGGCCGTCGTCGCTGGCCTTGAGCAGCGGTTCGAAGGCCAGCGTGACGTGCTGGAGGGTGCGGACCAGCAGGTCGTTGAGGTCGGACCAGTCCTGCAGTTTGGTCTCGGCGAAGGTCTTGGACCCGCGCCAGCCGCCGACCAGGTGGAAGATCCCGTCGACCCGGCCGTGGTCGGCCCGGATGCGGGCCTCCAGGTCGCGGACCTGCCCGATGTCGAGCAGGTCGACGGGCAGGCAGCCCTCGGCGCCCGAACGGTCGACACCGATGACGGTGTCGCCGAGCTCGGTGAACCTCTTCACGACGGCCCGCCCCGCCGGGCCGCCCGCGCCCAGCACCAGAATGACGCGGCTCATGGTCAGCGCACACCCTTCGTCGATTCGATCACGTCGGCGAGCTTACGGCGCAGCGCCTCGTAGAACATGCTCAGGGGGAACTCGTCCGGCAGCACGGCGTCGACCATGGCCTTCTGCTCCTCCGGCAGGTCGCGGGTGGCCCACTTCGACGCCGGGTGGGGCGCGACGTAGGCGGCGACGAGGTCGTGGGCGGCCAGCCAGTGGGCCAGCTTCGAGCGGTCGATGCCGTCGCGGTAGAGCTTCTCCACCTCGGCCCGCAGGTCCGCGACGCCGCCGGCGACCCGGTCCCAGGCGATCGAGAGGCGGTTGTCGGTCCACCGGACGATGTCGTTGCGGTGCAGGTAGGCGAAGAGCAGCTGGCCGCCGAGCCCGTCGTAGTTGCGCACCCGGTCACCGGTGACCGGGAAGCGGAACAGCCGGTCGAACAGGATCGCCAGCTGCACGTAACGGGCGTGCGGCACCCCGTCGGCCTCCAGTTTCACGGCCTCGCCGAAGGCGGTCAGGTCGCAGCGCAGCTCCTCCAGTGAGTAGAGCCAGAAGGGCATCCGCTGCTTGATCATGAACGGGTCGAACGGCAGGTCGCCGTGGGAGTGGGTGCGGTCGTGCACCAGGTCCCACATCGTGAAGGTCTCCTGGGCGAGCTCCTGCGAGGCGACCAGGCGGGCGGCGTCCGGCGGCAGGTCGAGCTTGAGCGTCTTCGCGGCGGCGTCGACGACCATCCGGAACCGGGCGGCCTCACGGTCGCAGAAGATGCCGCCCCAGGTGAAGCGCGGCGGGGTCTCCCGCACGACCACGGTCTCCGGGAACAGGACGGCGGAGTTGGTGTCGTACCCGGCGGTGAAGTCCTCGAAGGCGATGGGCACGAACATCGGGTTGTCGTAGCCCCCGGCCTCCAGGTCGGCCAGCCACTGCGGCCAGACGGTCCTGATCCAGACCGCCTCCAGGTTCCGGTTCGGGTTGCCGTTCTGGGTGTACATCGGGAACACCACGAGGTGCTCCAGCCCGTCGACCCGCTGCTCGTCGGGGTGGAACTCGTTCAGCGAGTCGAGGAAGTCGGGCTTGCCCCCGGTCTCGGCCCACTTCGCCAGGTCGCTCTGCACGGCGCCGAGGTAGGCCGCGTCGTGCGGGAACCGCGGGGCGAGCTCCTTCAGGCGGTCGGCCACGGTGGAGATCAGCGCGGTGTCACCGGTGAAGGTGCCGTCCTTCTCCGTGTACGGCCTGAGCGCCTCGACCGCATCCTTCAGAGCGCCGAACTCCGGCTTTCCACTCTCGCGGCCCGCCGCGTCCTGAGGGGACCGGGCCGCCCAGGTCACCAGGTTGCTCCACAGGCGCGCGTGGTCGAGGTCGCTGATCGAGTCGTCGCCGAACAGGTCGGAGTCGGCGACCACGACGACCCGGCCCCTCTTGAACGGCAGCGCGACGGCGAGCGGCGCGTGGGCGGGCGTGGCGCTGCCCGAGGTCTGGAACAGCACGGCCGCCCCGGGAGCCTCCAGGACACCGGCCCGGTAGAAGCAGGCCCGCTGCACCCCGGCCAGCACGTCGGCCCCGTCGACCGAGGCGTGCCCCGGCTCGCCGAGCACCCAAGAGGCGACGTTGTTGAACCGGTTGGCGGGATCCTGCACGGTCGTGTGCACGACCGTCACGCCGAAGCGGGACAGCAGGTCACCCAGATTGGTGCCGTACTTCTCCTGCTCCTCCTCCGCGAGGACGACGAGCCCTCCCCCGCCGGCCACGAACGCCTCGATCGCGTCGATCTCCTCGGAGGTGAACACGGGGCTGCCGAGCCCAGTGGTGCGTTCCCAGCGCTGTGCCGACGGATGGGCGATGACCAGCAGGTCCTGGCCGTCCAGGACAAGTGTCCCGTCCGTGTGGGCGGAAACCTGGGACCCCAGACGCCGGAGAAGATCGGCGGCTCGGGCGTAGGAGTTGTCGTCGGGATGGCCCGGGTTCATCGCCTGGGCGACGTCGCGCCGGATCGTCCACGCCTCGCTGTGGCTCTCGTCGAACAGCACCTTAGGGAACGCAGTCATGAAAGTTCTCCTGCTATCGATACCTCTTGACGAAAAATATATGCCAATGTCCGGATGTAACCGCAAGTCACTCTCCGGAGTGACGGCGAATCCCCCGCTGTAGGGACGTCGTCCCGGGACACGCGTCCCTAACGTTCGGCCTCGTTGAGAGATACCCGAGGGGGATGCGAGAGATGTTCAAGAGTTCAACCGGCTTCCGGCGCTGGGTCACCGGCCTGCTGCTGATCGTTTCGCCGTTGCTGCAGTTCATCGCGGTGGTGGTCGACCCCGGCACGTGGGGCGACATCCGCGAGTCGGTCAGCTACCAGGACAACCCGGCCCTGGCGCAGCTCCAGTCGGCGCTGTACCACTGGTCGTGGATGCTGCTGCCGGTCGCCCTGATCGGCGTCCTGCACTTCGCCCGCAAGCGCGGCGCGGTGCTCGGCCACATCGGCGGCACGATGGCGGTGGTCGGCTTCCTGTCGCTGTCGGCGCTGCTGATGCTCGACCCGGTCGAGTGGTATCTGGGCCAGCACAACTCACCCGAAGAGGCCGAGAAGATCTTCAACGCGATCTTCGACCTGCCCGGCGTGGTCTTCGGCTTCCAGATGCCGTGGCTGTTCTTCGGCCCGATCGGCGCCGGCCTGGTCGCCATCGCCCTGTGGCGGGCGAAGTTCGCCCCGCTGTGGACGACGATCCTGATCCTGCTCGGCTGGTGGGTCGGCTTCGTCATCGAGTACGGCCCGCTCACCCTGATCACCTGGGGCGTGCCGGTGATCGCGTTCGGCTACTGGGGTGTGAAGGTGCTCCGCATGAGCGACGCGGAGTGGATCTCCTACTTCCCGACGGCGCCGGGCGTCACCACGCCCGACTCGTACGCGAACACGACCGCCTGAGCGCGGTCGCGCAGGTTCAGTTTCATCAGGACCCGGGCGACATGGGTCTTGACCGTGGCCTCACCGACGAAGAGCGCGCTCGCGATCTCGGCGTTGGTGAGGCCTTTCGCGAGCATGCGGAGCACTTCGAGCTCACGCGGCGTCAGATCGCCGAGCTGGGGCGGCCTGACCGGCTCGTGGCGGCCGGCGAAGGAGGCGATCACCCGCGTGGTGACCGCCGGGTCGAGCAGCCCGTCGCCCGCCGCGACCACCCTGATGGCCTCCACGAGTTGCTCCGGCGGCGACACCTTGAGCAGGAACCCGCTGGTCCCGGCCCGGAGGGCGGCGTAGAGGTTCTCGTCGGTGTCGAAGGTGGTCAGCATGATGACCTTGGGCGGGCTGGGGGTGTCGAGGAGCTGGCGGGCGGCGGTCAGGCCGTCCATGCGGGGCATCGAGATGTCCATCAGGACGACGTCCGGCTGCACCCGGCGGGCCAGCGCGACGGCCTCCACGCCGTCGGCGGCCTCGCCCACGATCTCCATGCCCGGCTCGCTCTCCACCACCATGCGGAGACCGGCCCGGATCATGGCCTGGTCGTCGGCCAGCACGATCCTGATGTTCTGTCTCATACCAGGACAACCCCCGGAGACGTCGGCAGCACCGCGCAGACGCGGAACCCGCCTTCTTCACGCGGCCCCGCATCCAGCGTGCCGCCGAACAGCTCGGCCCGCTCGCGCATGCCGATGAGACCGTTCCCGGTCGACAGCGTGCCCGAGCCCACGGCCTTCCCGTTGTCGGTCACTTCGAGCGTGACCGAGAGCGGGTGGTAAGTGATCTTGATCTGCACGTCGGCCTCACCGGCGTACTTCACCGCGTTGGTCAGCGCCTCCTGCACGATCCGGTAGGCCGACAGGTCGAGACCCGGCGCCAGCCGCACCGGCTCGCCCGTGACCGTCAGCGTGATCCGCAGCGCGGTGTTGCTGACCGTGGAGATCAGGTTGCCGACCATGTCGAGGCCGGGCTGCGGCAGCGCCTCGTCCTGCGGCATCCGCAGCGCGCCCAGCATGACCCGCAGCTCGTTGACGGCGTCGCGGCCGGCCTGCTCGATCCCCATCAGCACGGGGTTGTCGCCCCCCTGGGACCGGCGCAGCCCGGCGGCCTGCATGACCATCATGCTGACGCTGTGGGCGACCACGTCGTGCAGTTCGCGGGCGATGCGGCTGCGCTCGGCGGCGACCGCCTCGGCGGCCCGGCGCTCCCGCTCGACCTCGGCCAGCGCCGCCTGCTTGGCGGCCTTCTCGGCCCGGATCAGCCACGCGCGCAGGCCCACGCCGGTCAGGTAGGCGAACCCGAACATGACCGTGAGGTAGATCGCCTCGTCGAACGGCAGCACCCGCATGTCGACCACGCCGAGATCGAAGATCGCGATCCCGCCCAGCCCCCACCACGGGCCCTTGGTGCGCGGCAGGAAGGCGCCGAGGCCGTGGAAGCCGATGAGCAGGGCGATGATCTGGTGGACCTGGCACTGCTCGAACCCCTGGCGGTGCCAGAGGAACTGGAGGACGACCGTGCCGACGAAGACGACGACGGGGGCTCTGCGGAGGAAGCAGAGCAGACCCCCGGCGATCAGCGCCTGGGGGATCCACCAGAGCTCGGGGTTCTGGGCGGCGCCGTAGGAGGTCGCCGTGGTAAAGGCTTCGAGCGTGCCGACGGCCGCGACTGCGGCACCGATGAGGAGGTCGCTCCGGGAGGGCGCGGGTATGCGGAGGGCCATGGTGGCAGATTAGTGTGTCCGGCTCGCCCCGCGAAGCGGCATCCTCCCCGTTAAAGCTGATTCAAGCGAAATGCAAGCCCTGGCGTGATCATTGGCCCATATCAGATGAGTGTCAGTGGCTCTATAAGCCCTTGCCGGGGTTATCGGGCGCTGAGACGCTGGAATTCGTCGTTACGGCTAAAGGAGGCGGTCATGCCCCGCCTGGCAATCATCGCGGGGCTCGGTGCCCTGGGTGTCCTGGGCATGCCCTTGTTGCACCCCCACCCCAGCGGTTCGACCGACCGGGTGACCCCCGGTGCGGTACGGGTGGAATCCGAGTCCACCGTCTCCGTCACCCTCATCGACGACCGCAGCCGCCTCCAGCGCGTCGAACGCGAATACGAGGTCGACCCGGCCACCGGCAGCGGCTTCACGGTCACGCCCGACGGCGTGATCGTGACGGCGACCCAGGTCGTCCAGCCGGAAAAAGACCTCCAAGTGTACGCCGCCAACCGGGTCTTCGCGGAATACTTCAAAGTCGACATTCCGGCCGACTACGAGCGGCACAAGATCGACGACCCCGACCTGAATATCCGGCTCCAGGCCTGCTACCCGCCGCGCTCGCAGAACTCGACGTGCAACGCCACCGTCGAGACGAAGGTGACGGTGTTCCCCTACCTCGACCCGGCGCTGCCCGAGGGCATGGCGGCCGAGGTGCTCTCGTCGGGCGACGCCCCGTCGTCCCCGGCGGTGCTGAAGGTCAACGCGGGCCCGAAGAACAACCTGCCGACCGTGCCGATGGGCACCACGATCACCGCCCAGGTCGAGTCGGTCGACGTCATGACGCTGACCGCCCGCCCGTCGGCGAAGGCGCCGCCGAAGATGGACACGGCCCACTTCGACCCGCCGGGCAGCCGCAACTTCAAGGCGGCGGAACGTGACAAGGTCGACAAACTCATCGAGGCGGGCGCGGTCGGCGCGGCGATCATCGACGACCTCAAGAGCGAGGTGGTCGGCCTGCTGTCCGGCGGCGGCAGCCTGCCCGCGACGGTGACCCCCGTCGACGAGATCCGCACCGCCCTGGTGGCGGCCGGGGTGACGCCCCGTCGCGGTCCCGTCGACGTCGTCTACGAACAGGCGCTGGCCGCCTACCACAACAAGCTCTACGGCAACGCCGCCCCGGTGCTCCAGCAGGTGCTGACCCTGCGGCAGGACCACGCGGTGGCGCTCGAATACCTGCGGGTCTCCAAGGCCAAGGCGAACACCGCCGAAGACGCCGCGCTGAAGAAGGCGGCGCCCGTCCCGGTGCCGGCGCCCTCGTCGGGGGTGCCGCCCTGGATCTGGATCACCGGCGGAGTCGTGCTGGTCGGCGCCGTCGCGGCCGGTTCGGTGCCGTTCCTGCTGCGCCGCCGCCGCGACGAGGACGACGGCGACCCCGAGGCCTCGGGCGAGAACCACGCGCTGGTCACCTCGTGGCCGGCCCAGACCGAGGTCTACCGCACGCCCAACCCGGGCCAGCCGGTCGTCGACCTGTCGCCGCCCCAGGGCCTGTCACCGCCCCAGGGTCAGCCGCACATCTCGAACCCCGGATCACACCCCGGATCGAACCCTGGAGGGACGTCGAAGAAGTTCTGCACCCAGTGCGGCATGCGCCTGGGCCACGCCCACCGGTTCTGCGGTTTCTGCGGCCACCCGTCGGACGCGCCATGAGCAATGAGATGCCGGCGCTGGTGGGGCAGCGGCTCGGCGACTACACGATCGAGGCGGTGGTCGGCCGTGGCGGCATGGCCACCGTCTACCGCGCGCGCGACCAGCGGCTCGGCCGCGCGGTCGCGCTCAAGGTGCTGGCCCCGCAGCTCGCCGAGGACAGCCGCTTCCGCGACCGGTTCGTGCGCGAGTCACGACTGGTCGCCTCCATCGACCACCCGCACATCATCCCGATCTACGAGGCCAGCGAGCACGACGGGATGCTGTTCATCGCCATGCGCTACGTCGACGGCGGCAGCGACATGCGCAAGCTCGTCCAAGCGAACGGCCCGCTCCCGGTGGCGCGGGCCAACCACCTGTTCTCGCAGATCGCCTCGGCCCTCGACGAGGCCCACGCCAACGGGCTGGTGCACCGCGACGTCAAACCGGCCAACATCCTGGTGACGGCGAACGACCACGTCTACCTGACCGACTTCGGCCTCACCAAGAGCTCCTCGGCCGACAGCGGCCTGACCAGCCAGGGCCACTTCATGGGCACCCCGCGCTATGTGGCGCCCGAGCAGATCAGGGGCCTGCCGGTCGACGGCCGCGCCGACGGCTACGCCTTCGCGTGCGTCGTCTACGAGGCGCTGGCGGGCCTGCCGCCGTTCCAGCGCGACACCGAACTCGCGCTGCTCTACGCGCACGTCTCGCACGACCCGCCGCCGCTCACCCCCTACCGGCCCGACCTGCCCCACGTGGTGAACCAGGTGGTGGCGCGGGCGCTGTCGAAGTCGCCGCTCGACCGCTACCCGACGTGCACGGCCTTCGTGAGCGCCCTGCGCGACGCCATCAGCGGTGTCGAGGGCGACGTGCCCAGCCCGGTCTCGGGGCCGTCGCTGGGCGCGATCTCGGGGCCGATGTCCGGGGCGCGCACGTCGTGGCCGTCGTCGCCGCCGGTCTACCCGAGCCCGAACTCCAACCCGCCCTACCCCTATCCGTCGCACCCCTCCCACCCCTCGCAGGTGTCGCAGGCGCCGACCTCTCCGGCGGGCGTCCGGCAGAAGAAGCGGTTCTCGCCGGGCCCGGTGATCGCCGGGGTGCTGGGGCTGGCGGTGATCGCGGCGGGCGCGGTCTACGTCGTGAGCCAGAGCGGCGGCGACGGCCAGGCCTCCTGGGACACCTTCCCGGGCAACGTCGCGGCGCCCTACAGCTTCGCCTATCCGTCCACCTGGACCCGGAAGGACTTCTCCGACCAGCACGTCACGATCGCGGCCTCGGCCGACGCCTTCGACGCGCTGTTCGCCGTGCCCGGCAACCCCGACTGGAAGACGGTCAACCCGATCCTGGCCACCTCACCCGGCAAGTCGAGCGGCGTGGTCGCCCAGACGACCGACACGATCTCGGCCAGCGACGCGCTGGAGTCGGTGCAGGCCGGTCTCCAGGCGACGCTGCCCGGAGTGGTGTCGATCCCGGCGCCGCCGCAGCCGACGACGGTGGGCGGTCAGCCCGGGTTCAAGGTCAGCGGCTTCCTCAGCGACTCGACCGGGGCGGGGCGGCTCGACTTCCGCACCTTCCTGGTGACCCGCACGGGCAAGCCGTCGGCGCTGATGACGTTCTTCTGCCCGACGGCCAAGTGTGACGACACCCAGATCACCACGATCGTGAGCAGCGTGAAGTTCACGGAGTAGGCCGTCTCAGGTGGACGACCGGGCGTCCGGCCGGTCCTGCGCCGATGCTCACGCGGGCGCCGAAGTGGCGGGTCACGAGCTCCTCGGTGAGCACCTGGTCCGGGGGTCCGGCCGCGACGGCCTGGCCGTCGCTCATCAGGAGGAGGTCGTCGGCATATTGGGCGGCCAGAGTGAGGTCGTGCAGGGTGCTGACGACGGTGAGGCCGTCGTCGCGGCGCAGCCGGTCGAGCAGTTCCAGCACCTGCTGCTGGTGGCCGAGGTCGAGCGCGGTGGTCGGCTCGTCGAGCAGCAGCACGGGCGCCTGCTGGGTGAGCGCGCGGGCCAGCACGACCCGCTGTCGTTCCCCGCCGCTGAGCCGCTCCAGCGGCCGCGCGGCCAGGCCGGTGAGGTCGAGGCGGTCGAGCACCGCGCGGGCGATCTCGGTGTCCGCGGCGCTCTCGCGCCCCCAATAGGGGATGTACGGCGTCCGCCCCAGCAGGGCGTATTCGCGCACGGTCATGTCGGGTGGCAGCAGCGGGCTCTGCGGCGCGTAGGCCAGGATCCGGGCGCGGTCGCGGGGCGCGAGACCACGTACCGGACGATCCTTGACGGTGATCGCCCCGCTGCACGGCACCAGCCCCATGATGGCCTTGAGCAGGGTCGACTTCCCGGCCCCGTTGGGCCCGATGACCGCCAGCCAGCGGCCCTCGCGGGCCGTCGCGGTCACCCCGCGCAGCACCGGCCGCCCGCCGAGCTCCACCCCGACACCGGTGATCTCGACGGTCATGTCTCCACCTTCCGGGTGGCCCGCAGGATGGTGACGAAGAACGGCGCCCCGACGAACGCGGTGACCACCCCGATCGGCAGCTCGGCCGGGGCGAGGACGGTCCGCGCGATCAGGTCGGCGCTCACCAGGAACGCGCCTCCCACCAGCAGCGACAGCGGCAGCACCACCCGGTACGACCCCCCGGCCAGGCGCCTGACCGCGTGCGGCACCACCACCCCGACGAACCCGATCAGCCCTCCGGCCGACACGGCGGCGGCGGTGGCCAGCGAGGCCGCGACCAGCACGACCAGCCGCACCCGCCCGGCCCGCACCCCCAGCGCGGAGGCCTCGTCGTCACCGACCGACAGCACGTCGAGCAGCCGCCCGTGCACCAGCAGGATCGCAGCGGCAACGGCGGCGTAGGGCGCACACCTGACCACCTGATCCCACCCGCCGCCGACGTCGCCGAGGATCCAGGCGTAGACGCGCTGGAGCTCCTCGACCTTGAGCTGCTGGAGGAAGGTCTGGATGGCGGTGAGGAACGAGGTCACCGCGACTCCGGCGAGCACGAGCGTGGCGGTCCCGCCACCTCTCGTGGCGGTATGCCCGAGCCCGTAAGCCAGCAGCACCCCGCCGACCGCCCCGCAGAACGCCGCGAGCGGCACCCCGACCCCGTCGCCCGCGACCACGATGACCAGCGTGACGGTCAGCCCGGCTCCGGCGGCGGCGCCGAGCAGATAGGGATCGGCCAGCGGATTGCGGAACACGCCCTGGTACCCGGCGCCCGCGACCGCCAGCAGCCCACCGACCATCGCCCCGAGCAGCACCCGGGGCAACCGCAACTCGAACAGCACCCCGTTCTCCAACGGGGTGAGCCCGGAGGCGACATCCACGAACGGCAGCCGATCGACCAGCGCCAGCACCACCCCCTTCAGGGGCAGCCCGGCGGCACCGACCATGAGACCCGCGGCCATACAGGCGACCAGGACCACGGCAGCCGCCCCGATCCAGAAATTTCGAGACATCAGCCTGCGGCCTGACCGGAGCGCAGCACGGTCATCGACCGGCGTGCTTGACCTGAACCGGCTCGCGAACGACGCGATTGCGGCAAGTCCTGACCCGAACCGGCACGATCACCGCACAGCGGCGACGGCTCCGCGCCTGAGCGTGAACCCGCTCGGACCCAGCACCCTGAACTCACACGTGAACCAGCCCCGCCCCAGCACCCCCAGCTCGGACGTGAACCAGCCCCGCCCCAGCACCCCGAGCTTGCACGTGGACCAGCCCCGCCCCAGCCCCCCGCGTTTCGGTGTGAACCAACTCGTTCCCGGCATCGCGTGCTTGGACATGCAGCCACTCCGTCGTGGCTTTGGGGCCGCCCGTGGTTTCGTCCCGGCCTCATGCGGCTGTCGGTCGGCGGTCGCGCGCTGAACGGGCTCGGTCGTGGCGTTCTGCCGGAAGGCCTTGGGGCGGCGAGGCGCGGAAAGGGGCGTTTGGGCATCGGCCCGTGCTCTTGGCCAGGCCTCATGCGGCTGTCGGTCGGCGTTCGCGCGCTGGCAAGGGCTCCGTGCCAAACGGCCGAGCGGAATGGGAGGCGGTCGGGCATCAGCCGGCGGCCTTGGCCACCCCGGCGCCGATGGCCTCGGCCAGGTCTACGACGCGGGGGCCCCAGCGGGAGGCGATGTCGTCGTCGAGTTCGACCACGTCGCCGTTCTTGACGGCCTTCAGGCCGCCCCAGCCGGGGCGCTTCGCGAGGGCTTCGGCGTTCTGCTGGCAGCACTTCACGTCGGCCAGGAAGATCAAATCAGGGTCGGCCTTGGCGACGAACTCGGCCGACAGTTTGGGGTAGCCACCGGCCGCGTCGGGGGCCTCGTCGGCGATGTTGACCAGGCCGAACAGGGCGTAGATCTGGCCGATGAAGGTGGTCGAGGTCGCGGCATACGGAGTGACGTCGAGCTCGTGGTAGTACGTCAGTTTCGCCTGGGGAGCGGCGGCGGCCAGGTCGGCGAGCTTCTGCTTCATCCCCGTCACGACCTCGTCGGCCTTGGCGCGGTTGCCGGTGGCGGTGCCGAGGTTCTCGATCTCCGTGTACGCGTCGTCGATCTTGGTGGCGGCCGACAGGACCAGTACCGGCACGCCGACCTTGCCAAGCCCGGCCACGACGCCTTCGAGGTCGTTGGAGACGATCACCAGGTCGGGCTGCTCGGCGGTGATGGCCTCGACGTTGGGCTTGAAGCCCGACAGGGCGGTCTTGGGCGCCTCGGGCGGGAAGTTCGACTGGTCGTCGACCGCGACGACCTGCGGCCCGGCGCCGATCGCGAACAGCGACTCGGTGGCCGTGGGCGACAGCGACACGACCCGTTGCGGCCTTTCCGCGATCGTGACGGCGCCGTTGGCGGCCTGCACGGTCACCGGGAAGGGGCCGCTGCTCTGAGCGGCGGGAGAAGCGGGGGTCGCGGTGTCGGCACTGCTGCAACCGGACAGCAGGGTGACACCCAGCAACACACCCGCGAGAGCCGTACGCAAGGGCCTCACGAGGTTCCTCCGAAGGGGGTTGCCGGAACGAGAGACCCGGGGACGGATCACCCTTTCCACGAGGGCGGATGGCGTCGGCGACGACACAGGCGACCTGGCTGCCCTCCGGGGAGGAGGGTTCACAGTTGCGGGAACAGCGCCGGGTTCACACCGGACTTCGCTGCGGCGTCACGCGCCCATACCGTACCAACAGCGATTTTGACCCGGACGTGAGGCTAGGCTGACCCCATGGTGTGGCGGGCCGTCAGGGCGACCGGGCGGCTGGTGCTCGATCTGCTGCTGGTCCCCCTGGGCTTCTTCGCCCTCCTCGGCACCGTGATCACGATGATCCTGTCGGCGACCTATCTCGGGTTGCTGCTGCTGCCGTACTCGATCCGGTTCAACCGAGCGGTCGCGTCGCTGGCCCGGCGGAACGCGGCGGCGTGGCTCGGGGAGCGGGTGACGGCGTCCTACCGGCCCGTCCAGGGAGGTCCCCTAGCGCGGGTGCGCGCCGTCACGGGTGACCCGCAGACCTGGCGGGACCTCGGGTTCTTCGTCGTCCACTCCTTCACCGGGACGATCGGCGGGATCCTGGCGATCGGGCTGTGGGGCGCGCTCGGCTGGGGGCTGTCGATCCCGATCTGGTGGTGGGCGCCGCTGCCCGAACACGCCATCTACCTGCCGTGGGCGCTCGACTCGTGGGCGCGGGTGGTGATCACCGTGCCGGTGTTCCTCGGGCTGGTCGGGGCGGTCGGGTTCCGGGTGGTGCCGAGGCTCGCCGACGGGCTGTTCCGGCTGGCCAAGGCGATCCTGGCGCCCCGGCACGTACGCCTGGCCGAACGGGTCACCGAGGCGCTCGACGCCCACGGCCACGAACTGCGCCGCATCGAACGCGACCTCCACGACGGCGCCCAGGCCCGGCTGGTCTCCATCGCCATGCGGCTCGGCATCGCCGAACGGGTGCTGGCCGACGACCCCGGCAAGGCCGCCGCGCTCATCACCGAGGCCCGGCTGAGCACCGAAGAGACGATGACCGAGCTGCGCGGCATCATCCGCGGCATGTACCCGCCGATCCTGGCCGACCGCGGCCTGCCCGGCGCGGTCGCGGCGCTGGCCGGGCGGTCGCCGGTGCCGGTCGAGGTCGAGACGGCCGACGTGGGGCGCCTCCCTGCGGCGGTCGAGGCCGCGGCCTACTTCGTGATCGCCGAAGCCCTGACGAACGTGGCCCGGCACAGCGCGGCGACCCGGGCGAGGGTGGGCGTCCAACGTACGGAAGGCAGGCTCGTGGCCGAAGTGAGCGACGACGGAAAGGGCGGCGCCGACGAACAGGGCGGATCCGGCCTCGCCGGCATCCGCCGCCGCGTCAGCGCCTTCGACGGCACGACCACCCTGACCAGCCCGCCGGGCGGGCCGACGACCTTGCGAGTGGAACTGCCATGCGAATGACGCACGGGCGCGAAGCGGGTGGGGCCGCGTTGCGCGTGACGCACGAGCGCGAAGCGGGTGGGGCCGACCTGCGCATGACATACGGGCGGGAAGCCGGTGCGGCTTCCATCATCTGGCGGAAGGGCGCGGTGCGGGTGGGGCTTACGTGCGAGTGATCATCGTGGAGGACAGCGTTCTGCTGGCCGAGGGGCTGACGCTGCTGCTCAACACCGAGGGGCACGAGGTGGTCGCCACCGTCGGGACCGCCGAGGAGTTCCACGGGGCGGTCGACGAGCACCGGCCCGACATCGCCGTGGTCGACATCCGGCTGCCGCCGACCTTCCGCGACGAGGGGGTCCGCGCGGCGATCCAGGTCCGCCGCGACCATCCGGGGCAGCCGATCCTGGTCCTCTCCCAGTACGTCGAGCAGACCTACGCGACCGAGCTGCTCGCCGGAGGCGGGGGCGGCATCGGCTACCTGTTGAAAGACCGCGTGGCCCGGGTGTCGGAGTTCGTCGACGCGCTGGAGCGGGTGGCCAGGGGCGGCACCGCGATGGACCCCGAGGTGATCGCCCAGCTCCTCATCCGCCGCCACGCCCACCCGATCGACACCCTCACCCCGCGCGAGCGCGAGGTCCTGTCGCTGATGGCCGAGGGCCACTCCAACACCGACATCGCCACCACCCTCGTCGTCACCGAACGAGCGGTGCACAAGCACGTCGGCAACATCTTCGCCAAACTCGGCCTCCCCCCGAGCGACAGCGGCCACCGCCGAGTCCTGGCGGTTTTGGCCTACCTCTCCGGGACCTAGCAGCCGCACGAGCGGATGCATCAGTAGCGCACGGGCTGATGCGTCGCGGGCACAAGCAGGCGCCGCCACGGCGTGCGGTGGATGCGCAGCCGGGCCGGTTGGCGATATGCCGAAATTTCGGGCGCGAACCCTGCGGCCCGTCCCAAAGGCAGGTCGATCGGACTCCGCAGGAAACCACAGGGTGTGTTGGACACCGCGCCGAGCCAGGGCCGACGTTCTGGACTACCGGTGCCAAGCGGCCATATGACGAAATTTCGGGCGCGAACCCTGCGGCCCCGTTCCCCGGATGCAGGTCGATCGGAAGCCGCAGGGTGGGCGGGGAACCGCAGGGTGCGGTGGACACGCCGCCGGGCCAACGCCGACGTCCTGGGCTACCGGTGCCAAGCGGCCATACGCCGAAATTTCGGGCGCGGGCACGACGGCCTGTGGCCGGGAGCTTCCCGTGGTGTAGCCAGCACTACCATCCGGGGTAGCGGGGGCCCGTAGATCGAGACGGGTGCTCGCGGGACCGACTTCGGAGGGCGTTTTCGGAACGCTGAGAGGGACCTGATCCCCCCTGAAGGCGGCCCCCGATGTCCATGACGCACCCCCATCCCGTCCATCCCGTGGCCTCGCCGCGTGACCCATTCGTCGATGTGATCCGGGTGCTGGGGATGGTGCTCGTCGTGGTGCAGCACTGGTCGATGCCGGTGCTGCTCGACCGGGGTGGCGACCTGGTCACCGGCAACGCGCTCGCGTCGGTGCCGCTGATCACGTGGATCAGCCAGGTCATGCCGCTCGTGTTCTTCGCGGGCGGCGCCGCCAACTACCTGAGCTGGACCGCGAGGCCACAGAGCGCCGAGAAGTGGATCGGCAAGCGGATCGTCCGGCTCGGCTGGCCGGTGCTGCCGCTGATCGCGGTCTGGCTGCCACTCCCCTACCTGCTCAATGCGCTCGGCGTCCCCGCGCAGCCTCTCGACGTCGCGTCGCGGCTGGTCGGGCAACTGCTCTGGTTCCTCGCCGTCTATCTGCTCGCCGTCGTCACGACGCCGCTGCTCGCCCGGATAGAGACAAAGGTCCTGCTGCCGGTCTGCGTCGCGGGGGCGCTCGCCGTCGACTTCATCAGGTTCGATGGGTTCGAGGCCGCCGGATATCTGAACGTCGCGTTCGTCTGGCTCGCCGTCCACCACATCGGGTTCCTGTACGCCCAGGGCAGGCTCACCCTCACGGGCAGAAGGGCCCTGGCGCTGGCAGGCGCCGGGTTCGGGGTCACGGCGGCCCTGGTGATCGCGGGGCCCTACCCGGCCAGCATGATCGGAATGCCGGGCATGCCGTCGAACATGGCCCCGCCGAGCGCCGTGATGCTCGCGGTCTTCGCGGGGCAGCTGGGCCTGGCCCTTTGGGCGCGCGAGTGGCTGAACCGGGCGCTGCCCGCGCCGGTGCTGCGCTGGCTGGCGCCGCGCATGATGACCTTCTACCTCTGGCACATGACCGCGCTCATCACCGTCGGCGGGGTCGCGTTCCTCGGGCTCGGCGCCGAGACGCCCGAGCCGTGGTCGGGCAACTGGTGGACGCTGCTGCCGGTCTGGCTGGGCTGGCTGGCGCTGGTCCTGACGGTGCTCACGGCCCTGTTCGGCCGGTTCGAGGCGGCGCCCCCGACGAGTTCCACGCCGCTGCGGACGGTCGCCGCGGCGGGGCTGTCGGCGGCCGGGCTGGTCACCCTGACCGTCACCGGGTTCACGCCGGGCACGTTCGTCCCGGCCGCCGGCAGCGCCGCGCTGGCTCTGGGGCTGGCCCTGCTGCTCAGGCGGAGAGCTGCCGCTCCGCTTCCGCGATGACCCGCTGGAGGCGCAGGCCGTGGGCCGCGTCCAGCGGGTGACCGCCGCCGTTCCTGACCGTGCGGGCGAACTGCGACACCATGCGGCTGAAAGCGTCGTCGCCCATCATGGCGCCGAACAGGGTGGCCGAGCCATTGCGGCCGAACACCTCGACGCGGGCGTCGGGGAGGTCGCCGGTGGCGGCCATGGTCAGCGACGCCTCGCTGACGGCGCCGGTCTCGTGTTCCAGCAGCAGCCCGACCCAGCCGAGCGAGTTGCCGTGGGCGCGCACCCCGGCGATCGGGCCGAGCGCCGCGTCGAGCAGGTCGATCATGTGGGGGCCGACGTCGAGGATCGCGCCGCGCTCCAGCCGCCAGGGGGTGGCGAAGGGGCCGCCGTGCAGGGCGCCGCCGATGTTGGCCGCGTAACCGCCGAAGGGGTCGATGCCGGCGACCCTGTCGAGGAAGGTCTCGGTCGCGGCGGCGTACCGGAAGGAGAAGACCATCTGGGTGGCCACGCCCGACTCGGCGACGGCGTCGGCCAGGCGCAGCGCTCCGTCGAGGCTGTCGGCGAGGGGCTTCTCCAGCAGCAGCGCCTTGCCGGCCTGGGCGGCCAGCACCCCGAGCTCGGCTTGGACGCCCGGGGGCACGCAGAACGCCACCGCGTCGCAGTGGTCGAACAGCTCGTCGAGCAGCTCGAACGCGCGGGTGCCGTTACGGGCGGCGAGCTCGCGCGCGGCATCGGGACGGCGGGCCCAGATCCCGGCGAGACGGGTGTCGGGCCCCGCGGCCAGCTTCGGCGCGTGGATCATGCCCGCCCATGGCCCGGCCCCGATCAACCCCACAGATACCGGTTCCATCAGCATGCTCCCCTTTGTCGCGACACGTCGGCAATCAGAGACTATCGACCACGAAGCGACCATCATGGGGATGGTGAACATCATTCTGCTGCGCCACGGCGAGACCGAATGGAGCAGAACCGGTCGCCATACAGGGCGGACCGATATCCCGCTGACCCCCCACGGCGAGGCGCAGGCCCGCGCCCTCGACGCCGTCGTGAAAGACCACGACTTCGCGCTGACCCTGGTCAGCCCGGCCCAGCGGGCGGCCAAGACGGCCGAACTGGCCGGGATCGCCGAGTGGGACACCGACCCCGACCTGTGGGAGTGGGACTACGGAGGCTACGAGGGCGTCACCACGGCCACGATCAGGGAGACGATCCCCGGGTGGTACATCTGGCGCGACGGCGTGATCCCGGGTGACTCGGCCCATCCGGGTGAGAGCGTCGACCATGTGGGCGAACGCGCCGACCGGGCGATCACCCGGGCGGTCGACGCGCTCACCGGGGAGGACAGCTCCGTGCTGCTCGTGGCCCACGGCCATCTCCTGCGGGTGCTGGCGGCCCGCTGGCTCGGCCTGCCCGCCTCCGAGGGGCGGCTGCTCCGGCTCGACACCGGAACCTACTGCTCACTGGGCTACGAGCACGGCGAACGAGTGATCCTGAGCTGGAACTCGCCCGTCCGCTAGGGATTGACGGGCGCGGGCTGCGGTCCGCGCCCGGTGAGCCATTCGAGGACTTTGCGGTGGCCTCGGCGGGCGTCTTCGAAGTGTCCCCAGCGCCAGTAGCGGGGCTGGTCGCGGACACCGGTGACCCAGGTCCGATACGCCACCGACCTCGGTTGGCCGTCGGAGGGATCGGCCGCGGAGGCGACGCCGTAGGTCCTGATCACGACCCGGCCGCCGGGTGCGAAGAGCACGTCGTCGGCGACGGGGTACAGGGTCATCTGGTCCAGCATGGGAACCATGCTGCCTGACCCGTGTTACACCCCCGGCCCAAAGCCGTTAAGTGAATGAACCTCGTGTTAAATGTGAGCGTTACGCGACCAGGCCGTCGAACTCCCCGTCCTTGACCCCGAGCACGAGCGCGCGGATCTCGTCGCGCGTGTAGATGAGCGCCGGCCCCTCGGGGAACCGGGAGTTGCGGACGGCGACCCCGCCGTCGGGCAGCTCGGCGAGCTCCACGCAGTTCCCCGTGGAGTTGCTGTGCAGGCTCTTCCGCCACTGGACACCGTTGAGGGCGTGGGCGGGCATCCCGTTATAAGTCTGCATACACTTTCTCTCTGAGAAGATCATCGAGCAGGTCCCTGGTCCCGCCCGGCGTGGTGCTCTCCACACAGAGCTGTTCCATGGCCGTCAGGTACGGATCGATGTCCTCGCGCTTGTCGAGGTACAGAGCGCCCCAGAGTTGCTCGACGTAGACCACGTCCGAAAGGTCGGACTCCGGAAACCGCAGGATGGTGAAGGCCCCGCCTTCGGCGGCGTGCATGCCGAAGCGGAACGGCATCACCTGCAGTGTGATGTTGGGCAGCCGGGCCACGTCGAGCAGATGCTCGATCTGCTCGCGCATGATCTTGGGCCCCCCGATGGGCCGGCGCAGTGCCGCCTCGTCGATGACCGCCCACAGGCGCGGGCCGCCCGCATTGGCCAGCCGCTCCTGCCTCTGCATGCGCACATGCACCCGGCGTTCGATCTCGTCATCCGGGGCGTCGGGGAAACCGAGCCGGATGACCGCGCGGGCGTACGCCGACGTCTGGAGCAGACCGGGCACGAACTGCACCTCATAGGTGCGGATCACGCTGGCGGCCTCTTCCAGTCCGATGAAGGTGACGAACCAGTTCGGCAACACCTCGCCGAACTTGTGCCACCAACCAGGCGTGTTGGCCTCCCGGACCATCTCCAGGAGCTGCCGTCGCTCGGCGTCGTCGCTGACGCCGTACAGGGTGAGCAGGTCTTCGACATCTCGTGTCTTGAATCCGACCCGGCCGAGTTCCATCCGGCTGATCTTCGATTCGGAGGCCCGGATGTGGAATCCGGCCTCTTCTCGGGTGAGGTCCCGGCCCTCGCGCAGCCTCCGGAGACTGGCGCCGAGCATGATGCGCCGGACGGTGGAGCCGGAACCTGGCGGGTCGATGGACACGAGTCATTCCTCCGGTATGTGGACTGAACTACAGTCTGTCAAAGATCGCCCCTTTCGTCCCAGGGTCGTTTTGGGTAACGGTAGCGCCTGCAACGACCATCTGCACGTGCATCCGCTGTTGCACATGCACGAGACCGTGCCCCATCATGATCTCGTGCACTCGGTCCTCGAATGGTCGGCACTCGAATGGTGGCCCCCGGTGGGTTGGTGGCCCGAACCCGCGCGTGACCTTCCACCTGCGTTTTCCCCCTCTCAGGCCGCCACTTTCGTCCTCCCGCCGAGGGCGGACTCGGTTCACAGCGCCCGGAGTTTCGCGACCGGGACGCTGACCGGATGGGAACTGGGTGACCTGTGCGACGGGATGGAGCTGGTCGTCTCCGAACTCGCCACCAACGCCCTGCGCCACGGCCTGGAGATCGGCGGACGCCACCGGCGCGAGGTGATCAGGCTGGCCCTGATCAGGCGCGGCGGGTTCGTCACCTGCGCGCTCACCGACCCGGGCTCGGCCTCGCCCGTGCTGCGCGAGCAGAACCCATTCGAGCCGGGCGGCCTCGGCCTGCACATCGTCGAGTCGATCAGTGTGAAGTGGGGCTGGTCTCCGCTCGCCCCGCAGGGCAAGGCCGTCTGGGCGGTTCTCGCCGGCTGAGGGGTGCCCCCGTGTAGCCCGGACTACGCGGGGGCACCCCTTGGCCGACGATCCGTGGAATGCCGCAGCGGCCACCGGGTCCGTGGACCGTCTCAGGGATGGCGGAGCCGTAAAGAAAGATGCTCTTGGGGCGAGTGTGAACGCCCGGCCAGGAATTCCCCATTGAGTATCCGGGATCGCCTTCCTATCTCGTGATCCTGTGCTGAGGTGGAGTCCAGCACGCTCGCGGGGAGGAGGGAGAACAGGAGAATGACCTTTTCGTCGCCCAGGGTGCCGAATATCTTGATCTCACGTGCGTCTCCACCACCGCGGCTTCCCGAGGCCCTGAGAGATCTGTGATGGACGATCACCTAATCGCCTGGCTGACACATCTCGACGAAGACCGGCTCGCGCGGGTCCTGGCCAACCGCCCGGACGCGATCGCCCCGCCCTGGCCCCGGCGGATCGATGCCCTCGCGCAGCGACTCGGTAACACCTTCGCGGTCATGGAGGTCATGCGCGGCCTCCCGCTGCCCCCTCTGGAACTTCTGCAGGCGTGCCTGGTCATCGGCGGCCGCCCGACGGAAGACGAACTGGCCCGGTTCCTCGGCGTGTCCACCTCCGAGGTGATCCCGTGGCTCGACCGGCTCTACGACTGCGCACTGGCCTGGCCCGCCGCCGACGGCCGCATCCACCTCGCCGAAGCGGTGGCCCGCTGGTGGACCGCCCCCTGCGGCCTGGGCGAACCCCTCCACGGCTACCTCGAATCGTGGGCGCTCAACGCCGAAGGGCTGCGGCGCATGTGCCGCACGCTCGGCATCGCCCCGGCGGGCGGCAAACGCCAGATGGTCGCCAGGGTCACCGCCCTGCTCAGCGACCCCGACAAACTCGGCGACCTGCTCTCATCGGCCCCCGAGGGCACCGTCGGCCTCCTCGACGACTTCGCCTGGGACGGCCCGGTCCGCAGCGTCGACGGCAACCGCTTCGTCAACCCCGGCACCCCCGAGAAGTGGGCGCAAGATCGCGGCCTGCTGTTCCGCACCCAATGGGACGTCGCCGAGATGCCCCGCGAGGTCGCCCTCGGCCTGCGCGGCCCCGAATACCACGGCCCGTTCACCCCCTATCCGCCCGACCTTGCGACGATCCCGGTCGACCGCGACGCCGTCGACCTGGCGATGGCGCTGGCCGCGCCCCACCTGCTCGACCGCGCGACGGCGCTGCTGGAGAACACCGACAAGACCACGCTCCCGCTGCTGAAGAACGGCGGCGTCGGGGTGCGCGAGATCCGCCGCGTCGTCAAGGAGACCGGCACCTCCGAAGAGGAGGTCCGGCTGCTCATCGAGGTCTGCGCGGTGGCCCGCCTGCTCGCCCTCGACGAGAAGGCCGGCGGTCTGGTGCCGACCGAGCGCTTCGACTCCTGGCGGCTCGAAGACGCCCCCCACCGGCTGCGCGTGCTGCTGGCGGCCTGGTGGCGGATGGAGCGTTCGTCGCTGCGCCGCACCGACGGCCGCTACCCGGTCGTCCTCGGCGACGACCCCGCCGGAGAGACCATCGCCCGCATCCGCCGGGCCGTACTCGGCGCCCTGACCGACGTCGAGCCCGGCCAGGGCTTCGCCACTTTGCAGGAACTCGTCCAGTCGGTGCACTGGCGGGCCCCGCTCCTCGACCGCGAACTGCTCGCCGAGTGCACCCCCGGCATCCTGGAGGAGTCGCGCATCCTCGGCCTGACCGCCTGCGACTCCCTCACCGACCTCGGCCGCGCCCTCGCCTCCCTCGGCCCGGTCTCCGGCGACGAGAACGACGACACGGCGCCCGAGGTCGAATACGACCCGGCGCTGGCCGAGACGTCCACCCGGGCGCTGGCCAGCGCGCAGCGCACCGCCCTGTTCGGCGCCGACCTGACCGCCGTGGTCACCGGCCCTCCGGCGGTCGAACTGGCCTCGCTCCTCGACCGGGTCGCCACCCGCGAGGCGAAGGGCGCCGCGTCGATCTGGCGGTTCAGCGCCGCGACCGTCCGCCGCGCCCTCGACGGCGGCTCGACCGCCGACGAACTGCTCGACGAACTCGCCCAGGTCGGCACCCTTCCCCAGCCCCTCGTCTACCTCATCAACGACGTCGCCCGGCGCCATGGTGAGGTGACGGTGACGTCGGTCGGCTGCATCGTCCAGGGCTCCGATCCGGGGCTGCTGGCCGAGATCGCCGGGCATCGGAAGCTGGCCAAACTCGGCTTGCGCCAGCTGGCGCCGACCGTGCTCGCCAGCTCCGCCCCTGCCGACCGCACGTTGCGTTCGCTGCGGGAGGCGGGTTATGCGCCGGTCCCGGTCAACGACACGGGGGACATCGAGATCCGGCGCGAGCCGCAGGGCGGGCGGCTGATCCTGCTGCCGGGTGGGCGGGTGGCCGAACTCGACCCGCCGCCGCTGCTCACCGAACCTCCGCCCGACCCGCATGAGCACGCCAAACGTCTGATCAAGGGGCGTGAAGACGCGCGCCAGGCCGTCCAGACCTGGGCCTTGATCGGCCGTATGGCCAGCCGTCTGCCGACCGCCCAGCAGTCGTTGTTGGGCTTCGTCGTCGATCGCGGCGTGCGCGCGTTGATCACCCTGTCCGACGGGGTGACCGCCACCGTCAGCCATGGCGAGTTGCACAGCGGCGTACTCGACGCGTGGTGCGAGGAAGCCGGCGACTACTTGGAGTTCCCCCTCAACGAAATAGCGTCCGTAACAGCCTCTTAAAAGCCTTCTTCTTCCGTTACGGCTCCGCCTACCCCAACCCCGACCACCGCGCCCGGGAACTCCGAGTTCCCGGCGCCAACCGGCCGCGCATCCCACCACCGCAACAACGGATCACAGCGTCCCTATCGGGCGCACTCCTGCCTGACCACACACAGAAGGCCACGCGTCCGGATGAGTAACGTCACGCGGCCGAACCACCACCGACCACGGCAGAACATCCGCCGTCCCGGACACCAACACCGCATCCCGGCCGGATGAAGTCACGGCACCCGGCCGAACCGCCACCGATCACCATGGAGAGGCCGCCGTCCCGAACATCAGCACCGCATCCCGGCCGGATGAAGTCACGACATCCGGTTGAATCGCCACCGATCACGGCAGAGCGGCCGACCGTCATCCGGTCACGGCAGAGCCACAGCCGCACGGGAGGCGAGCATGGTGTCCTGGCTGGGGGGTGTGCCGAACTGGCGGCGGTACTCCCGGCTGAACTGGGACGGGCTGTCGTAGCCCACTCGGTGGCCCACTCCTGCGATGTCACCGGGGCTGGTGGCCAGGAGGAGGCGGGCCTCCTGGAGGCGGATCTGTTTCTGGAACTGGATCGGGCTCATCGCGGTGACGGCCTGGAAGTTGCGGTAGAACGCCGACACGCTCATGCCCGACAACCGGGCCACGTCTTCCACCCGGAACGGCTGCGCGTAGTGTTCCCTGATCCAGCGCACCGCCCGTGCGACGTGGCTGAGCCCGCTGTCGGCCAGCCCGAGCTGCCGCACCACGCCGCCCTGCGGCCCGGTCGCCACCAGCCAGAGGATCTCCCTGATGACCAGCGGCGCCAGCACCGCCCGGTCGCGCGGCCGGTCGATCAGCCGTAGCAGCCGCACGACCGCGTCGACCAGTTCCTCCGAGGCGTCGCTGACCGCGAGGCCGGAGGGCGTGCCGCCCGGCTCGCGCGGGAGGTCGCCCGGTCCGGCGGCCAGCAGGAGTTCGGCCACCGCCTCCGGCTTCAGCACCAGCCCGAACCCGAGCGCGGGTTCGTCTCTGGTCGCCCCCACGAACCGGCCGGTGACCGGCAGGTCGACCGAGGCGACCAGGTATTGACCAGCCCGGTAGTCGTAGACCCGGTCGCCGAGCGCGAGCCTCTTCTCCCCCTGCGCGATGAGCGCCAGCACCGTGCCGGACATCGAGGTTTCGGACGGGTCTGACCGCTCGACCCTGGAGACGAGCACGCCGTCGATGGGGGTGGTCATGTCGGGCCGGGCGTGCCGGGCCAGCAGGCGGCGTAGCTCTTCCATGCCACGATCCCATCACTGTCGAGAGGATCAGGCAAGACCTCGGAAGCATCGTTCTACCTCTGAGCAGGTCGGAGGCAATGTAATGGAGGCAACGGAAAATCCTCCGACGAGAAGGAACGGGCAATGAACGCCACCTACGGATTCACCGCCACCATGACCGCCCTCCCCGGTCAGGGCGACGCCCTGGTCGACCTCCTGCTGACCGGCCTCGAAGAGGGCAGCCCGGCCGCGAGCGAGCACTGCGTGGTCTACCTGGTCAGCCGCTCGGCCGCCGACCCCGACGTCATCCAGGTCACCGAGGGCTGGACCACCGAGGAGGACCACCACCGGTTGTTCGCCGGCGAGACCGCCCAGGCGATGGTGGCCAAGATCGCGCCCCTGCTGTCGGGCGAGTCGACGTACACCGACCTGATCCCGCTGAACGGCAAGGCCACCTTCTAACCGCCGGCCGCATGCCCGCGAGTGGCAACAGCCGGAAATTTCGGTTCATCGCCACTTCCAGCCATCCCCACGGGCCAATACCGCCCGCCCGCCTCCCAGCCATTGCCGGAAATTTCGGCATCGCCGCTTTCCGGCCACCTCCACGGGCCAACACCGACAGCCCGCCTCCCGGCCATTCCCGGAAATTTCGCGCCCTTGCACCTGTCTGCCCGCAGACCCACCAACGCCAGCCCACCCAGAGAGGACTCCCCCATGACCCCCGTCCGGCCCGCCGTCGATGCCGAACTTCTCGCCCTGTTCGCCGATATGCCGCTCATGCCCGAGCTGACGCCCGAGGTCGTCGCGATGCTGCGCGGGTTCCCGTCCACCCCGCTCGACACGCTCTTGGAGGGCCGGAAGGTCGAGCGGCGGGAGGTCACCGTGGTCGCCGACGACGGTGCGGCGATTCCGCTGACGATTCTCAGTCCGGCCGACCGGGCCGCCGACGCACCCTGCGTCTTCTGGATTCACGGCGGCGGCATGATCATGGGCGACAGGTTCGCGAACCTGGACATCCCGCTGGAGTGGCTCGACCGGCTCGGAGCGGTCGTCGTCACCGTCGACTACCGGTTGGCGCCCGACGTCACCGGGACCACCCTCGCCGAAGACTGCTACCGCGCTCTGACCTGGACCGCAGAGAACGCCGCCGACCTCGGCGTCGACCCCACGAAGATCGTCGTCGCGGGGATCAGCGCCGGAGGCGGGCTGGCCGCGGGGGTCGCCCTGATGGCCCGCGATCGGGGCGCGCCCGCGCTCGCCGCCCAGGTTCTCATCTGCCCGATGCTCGACCACCGCGACGCCACCACGTCCACGCTCCAGTTCACCGGGCCCGGGGTGTGGAGCCGTGAGATGAACGCCTACGGCTGGCGGGCCGTCATCGGCGACCTGACCGACGTCCCCGCCTACGTCTCCCCGGCGGTCGCCGCCGACCTCTCGGGCCTGCCGCCGACGTACATCGACGCGGGTTCGGCCGAGGTCTTCCGGGACGAGGACGTCGCCTACGCCTCCCGCATCTGGGCGGCGGGCGGCCGCGCCGACCTGCACGTGTGGGACGGCGGCTTCCACGGCTTCGACGCCCTCTACCCGGCTGCGGGCCTCTCGGTGGAGGCCCGCCGCACCAGGACCGAGTGGCTGAACCGGCTCATGGGGTGAGGGTCAGTTCGTCGGTCGTCGCCTTGCGGACCGCCGCCTCCGTGAAGGGCCACGGGGTCGTCTTGCCCACGGCCCACAGGTCGGCCTGGTCGGTGTAGTTGCCGTTGAAGGCGTGGCCCGAAGCACCGGTCAGGTTGACCCACGTCGACGCGTCGAGGTTCGCCAGGTCGGCGACCATTCTCATCGACGGGACCCAGTCGACCTCGTAGTTCCCCGACGAGGCGTCCCAGCCGGTCGCGTTCACCGCGTCCTTGCTGCCCGCCAAGGGGTACGGCCCGCGGTTGAACAGCCACTCGATGGGGGCGAGGCCGCTGGTGCCGAAGGTCTCGTTGGTCAACTCCAGGGTGTGCAGGTCGCCCCACTTCCAGCTCTCGGGGTCGTCGCCGAGCTTCTCGCGGAGTTCCTTGGAGGCGGCGTCCAGGGCAGAACGCAGGATGTCGTCGCGCTGTTCGGGCGTGGGGGTCTTCGCGTCGTCCCACCACTTGTTCCCCGGCTCGTCGAGCAGTCGCCGGACCACCTCCCACCAGCGGTCGTTGCCTCCGGGGCGCTGGTCTTCGCCGAGTTCGTCGTGGAAGGTCAGGGTCAGCAGGTTGCGCCACACGGCGTTGTAGTAGGCCGCCGCCGCGCTGTCGGCGCCCTGGGTGAAGTCCCAGCCGGTGAAGAGCGCGGTGTCGGCGCCGCCGACCCGGGCCAGGTGGGGGACGAGGATGGGGGCCAGGCCGTTGTAGGTGTCCTGGTGGATCTCCGACATGACGTCTTTGGTGATCTTGCCGGCCGCGATCGCCTGGGTCAGGCGGTCGGTGATGCGCTGGGAGCGGTAGCCGTAGGCCCAGTCGTCGGTGAGGAAGTGGGTGTAACCCGGGCCGACGGCCGCGTTGTTGGCGGTCGCGATGAAGCCCTCGGGCGGGTTGAACGCCATCGGCAGTTCGTCGAACGGGATGAAGCCCGTCCACTCCTGGTCACCGGTCCAGCCCTCGGCGGGCCACTTCCCGTCGCCGCCCGATCTCACCGGGATCTTTCCGGGGGCCTGGTAGCCGATGTTGCCGGAGGTGTCGGCGTACACGAGATTCTGCGAGGGGACCTCGAACTGGGCGGCGGCCTTGCGGAACTCGTCCCAGTCGGTGGCTCTGCCGAGCATGAAGATGGCGTTGCCGGTCATGCCGGGGTCGAGGGCGGTCCAGCGCAGGGCCACCTCGACGCCCTCCTTCCGCAGCGGGTCGACCGGTTCGAAGACGTCGGAGACGATCGGGCCGTGCCGGGTGGTGCGCACGGTCAGGTCGACCGGCTGTCCGCCGGCGACCTCGATGCGCTCGGTGCGGGTCTCCAGGGGGGCCCAGGTGCCCGAGATCTCGTACGTCTCCTCGCGCACCCGCTCCAAATAGAGGTCGGCCACGTCGGGGGCGAGGTTGGTGAAGCCCCACGCGATCGTGCGGTTGTGGCCGATGACGACGCCGGGCAGGCCGGAGAAGGTGAAGCCCGAGACGTCGTACGGGCAGGTCTCCGAGAGGGTCCGGCAGTGCAGGCCGGCCTGGTACCAGATCGAGGGCATCTTGGGCCCGAGGTGCGGATCGTTGGCGAGCAGCGGCTTGCCGGTGTCGGTGAACTTCCCGGACACCACCCACGAGTTGGAGCCGATGCCCTTCGGATCGCCCTCGCTGCCCAGCAGCGACGGCACCGCGTTCAGCGTCGCCGAGACCTTCTTCAGCGCCTCGGACGCGGCGGTCGCCTGATCACCCCCGCCGGAGGTGAACTCCCCGCCCCGCACGCCGCCCGTGGTGACGATGGGTTTGTGGAGGTCGTACGGATAGGGCGGGAACAGTTCGTCCACCCGCTCACGGGAGACGGCCGCGGCGTCGACGGAGCGTTCGATCTCGTCGTCGAGGTTCGACCGCAGGTCCCAGGCCATCGCCTTCAGCCAGGCCAGCGAGTCGACCGGCGTCCACGGCTCGGGTTCGTAGGCGCCGTTGGTGAGCTTCAGGACGGCGTACTCGAGACTGCGCGAGGCGAAGCCCTCGTTGTCCTTCATCCAGGCGTTCACCCCGGCGGCGTAGGAGTCGAGACCCGCCTTCGCCTCCGGGGTGAGGAGGTTCATCTCCTGCTCGGCCACCCGGCGCCAGCCGAGCGTGCGGACCACCTTGTCGATCTCCAGGGTGGAGTCGCCGAACAGTTCCGACAGCCGCCCGGCCGTGGTCTTGCGGCGGAAGTCCATCTCCCAGAACCGGTCCTGGGCGTGGACGTACCCCTGCGCCATGAACAGGTCGGCGGCGGTGTCGGCGTAGATCTGCGGCACGCCGTGACCGTCGCGCAGCACCGTGACCGGCTTGGCCAGACCCGGTAGCCGCAGCTCACCGTCGAGTTGCGGGAACGACGCCCGGACCACCCAGACCCCCGCGCCCGCCGCGACCAGCGCGAGCACCAGCACGGTGGTCAGGATCCGGAACAGCCAGCGAACCGGCCATGAGAACCGTTTGTAAGGAGCGAATCTCACCATTCCCGGACCTTCCCGCTCATGTGCGCAACACAGTATGCGGGGTGGAACAGTGTTCTGGTACCTAGCCGGTGATCACGACTTCGGAGAATTCGACCTGGAAGCCCTTGCCCACCGGCGCCGCGCCCATCGCCCCGGCCAGCGCGGGCACACCGGGCGGGAAGTAGGCCAGCCGGAGGAGGGTCTCCGGGGCGCCGCCGTTGACGCCCCAGTTGACGTGGACGGCGTCGCCCTCGCGGACGAGTTCGAGCGTGACCGACGTGGTGCCCTCGGGGGCGCGCAGCACCGACCAGTCGGAGAAGTCGCGGGTCACGACGGCGCTGATCTGGAGGGCGCCGTCGACGAACTCCACCCCGGCCTTGATCCAGTTGTTCTCGTCGGCGCGCAGGATGGCCCCGGCCTGGTCGTACTGCTCGGCGTAGTCGGCCGTGAAGGTGACCCGCACGGTGGCGTCGCCCTCGACGGTGCGGCCGTACATCGGCGCGGTGTCGAAGGTGTAGCCGTAGTGCGTCTGCCGCCACAGGTCGGTCTCGCCGGTGACGGAGAAGGTCAGGGCGTCTCCGTCGGCGGTCCAGCTCGCAGGCTCATTGATCCACATACATGCTATTTTGCCGCTTCGCGGGCCCTCCGGGCCTCCCGGCGCTCCTCGAATCGCTTGGCGGTCACCTCAAGGTTGTCGAGGAACTCGGCCAGCTCGGTGCGGGCCTTCTCGCCCTCGTCGTCGAGGCCCTCCTTCTCGAAGACCTTCCACTGGCGCAGCACCGGCATGAGCACTTCGTCCTTGTGCGAGCGCAGGTCGTAGATGCCGGCGTGGGCGATCTGCATGGACATGCGGGCGAAGCCCTGCATGCCGGCGCCCGGCATCTGGAACGAGGTCACGACGTCGGTGATGGCGCGCATGGTCTGGTTCGGGTCGAGCTCCAGGGCCGCGCCGAGCAGGTTGCGGTAGAAGAGCATGTGCAGGTTCTCGTCGGCGGCGACGCGGGCCAGGATGCGCTCACACGTCTCGTCCTGCGAGGCCTTGCCGGTGTTGCGGTGGGCGATGCGGGTCGCCAGCTCCTGGAAGGAGACATAGGCGAGCTGGCCCAGCATCGTGCCGTATTCGGTCTGGAACCCGTTCTCCATGTGGGACATGCGGGCCCGCTCCAGCGCGGTGGGGTCGAGCGCGCGCGAGGCGATCAGGTAGTCGCGGATCACGATCGCGTGGCGGCCCTCTTCGGCCGTCCAGCGGCCCACCCAGGTGCCCCACGCACCGTCGCGGCCGAAGGTGGTGGCGATCTCGTGGTGGTAGCTCGGCAGGTTGTCCTCGGTCAGCAGGTTGACCAGCAGGGACGTGCGGGCGACGTCGGGGATCGTGGAGTCTTCCGGCCGCCAGGCGGTGCCGCCGAGGATCCCGTCGAAGGTGCGGGCGTCGTCCCACGGGATGTATTCGTGCGGGAACCATTCCTTGGCCACGGCCATGTGCCGGTTGAGATTCTCCTCGACAACGGGTTCCAGCTCGACCAGGAATTCCGTCTGCGTCAGTGCGCGCGCCATGTCAGCTCCCCACATACCTACGTTTTCGTAACCTACGCTACCGTAGCTTTCTCTCCGGCGATGCGAGTGCCCGCACAAGCCGACACGTCAGATCTTGTAGATACCGATGCTTGCCGAGGTAATGTGCGCGCATGCCCAAAGGTGCGCGCATCTGGATCGGCCTCTCGGTCGGTCTGCAACTGATCTGGAGCCTGCCACTTGCGGTCTTCATGTACGTCCTGTGGACGAACGCCGCCGAAACCGTACACCTCACGCTTTCCCTCGTGTTTGGAACGATCTCGCTGGTCGTCGTCGTGGCACTCGCCCTGATGATCGCCTCCTGGCGGCGGACCGACGCCCGCGAACGCGCCCTGCGCGAGACGGGGCTGCGCGCCGAGGCCGTCGTGACCGACGTGGTCCCCACCGGCGTGCGGGTGAACAACCAGCTCATGTACCGCCTGATCGGGCACGTGCCCGAGGTGCCCGGCATGGAGATCAGGCAGTCGACCATCTTCCCGGTCCCGCCGGGCACCCGGCTGACCATCGCCTACGACGCCGACAAACCGGGCAGACCGCTGGTCCTCGACGACCTGAAGTCGGTCGCCCACCGGATGCGGGTGGGCCCGGTGCCGCCCCTGCCGACGGGCGCCGACGCGGTGATCCTGCGGCTCACCCAGCTCGACCAGCTGAGGCAGTCGGGCGCGATCTCCGACGAGGAGTTCGACCGCCTCAAGTCCGACGTCATGGACGGCCGGTAGGAACCACCACCGTTCCCACGGCCGTCGTCACCACCAGCGGTGGGTCGAGGACCTCCGACGCCGACGGCGACAGGTCGGGCCTGGCGCGGCAGACCACCCGCGCCTCGAAGGTGAGCGTCCTGCTGCGGTTGCCGACCCGGGTCACCTCTGCCGACACCTCCAGCACGTCGCCCGCGATCACCGGGGCCCTGAACTGCACGTCCTGGTACGACGCGAACAGCCCCTCGTCACCGTCCATGCGGATGCACACCTCGGTCGCCACGTCGCCGAACAGACCGAGCACGTAGGCGCCGTCGACCAGTGAGCCGCCGTAGTGGGCGTGCGAGGCCGGGACATAGCGCCGGTGAGAAACCTTCATTCGCTCACCAGCGCGTGGACGAGGTAGCTCGCCACCTCGCCCGGGGTGGTCCCCTTGCCGAAGATACGGTCGACGCCCAGGTCGGCGGGGGTCACCGTGTCGAACCTCGGACCGCCGACGATCAGCAGCGGGCGGCCCAACCCGCCGGTCAGCGAGGTCGGGTAGGCCTCGGTGAAGGCCGCCGCCATCTGCTTGGTGTTGTGGATGTGGGCGCTCTTCTGGGTCACCACCTGCGACACGAGCACCGCGTCGGCGTCGACCTCCTTCGCCCGCGCCACGAGATCGTCGACCGCCACCTGCGCGCCCATGTTGTGGACCTCGATCTCCCGGTAGTACTCCAGGCCCTTCTCCCCGGCGAACCCCTTCACGTTGAGGATGGCGTCGATGCCGACCGTGTGGGCGTCGGTCCCGATGCAGGCGCCGACCACGACCAGCCTGCGACCCAGCCGTTCTTTGAGAGCGCCGTTCACCTGCGACGGCGTCAGCAGCTCGAACTCGCGCCCCTCCGGCACCTCGATCCCGGCGTAGTCGATCAAGTGCACGAGCTTCCCGTACACGATGAAGAAGGTGAAGTCGGGGCCCATCGCCTTGGTGTGCACGACGCTCGCCGGGGACAGGCCCATCTTTCCGGCCAGTTGCAGGGCGGCCAGTTCGGCGCGGGGGCCGTGCGGGACCGGGAGGGTGAAGCTGACCTGGATCATGGCGTCGCCGGTCGTGTCGCCGTACGGGCGGATGATCTGTTTGAGGGTGTCCACGGTCACGGGGCCGCCTCCAGGATGTCGGTCGCGGGGTTCACGTAGTCGCCGGCCTTCTCGATCACTCCGTCGAGGCCCCGGCCACGGTCGGCGGGTCGCTTCGTCACGCCGAAGACGCCGTCGGCGATGGCGTTCAGCAGGCCGTCGTCGGCCACCCGGTGCAGCAGGTCGACGGTCTCCGACAGGACCCGGGCGGCCCGGTCGCGGATGAAGGGGCCGGGCAGGAAGTCGTCCGAGAGGTCTCCGGCCGCGCGGCGGACGTAGCGGACGTTCTCCAAAGCCAGGTCGCGGTCGGAGAGCCAGGGGGTGTGGATGCCCTCGGTCATCATGCCGATGAGGATGATCGACTGGCCGGTCATCACCCCGGCGAGGTTGAAGAAGGCGTCCAGCAGGTAGCCGGCGAAGATGTTGCCGGTCATGTGCTTGGTCGGCGGCATGTACTTGAGCGGCGCGTCCGGGAACAGCTCCCGCACGAGCTGCGCGTGGGCCAGCTCCAGCCGGAACGAGTCGGGGATCTGCGGGTTGATCTCGAAGGCGTGGCCGAGACCGAGCTGGGCGTCTGTCAGGCCCGCCTCGTGGCCGAAGCGCTCGTTCAGCAGCTGCGAGGCGACCACCGTGTGGGCGGCGTCGACGGCGTCGGCGGTGGTGAGGTAGTTGTCCTCCCCGGTGTTGATGACGATCCCGGCCCGCGCGTGGATCTGGCGGGAGAACCGCTGGTCGATGAAGGTCCGGCGGGGGTTGATGTCGCGGAAGATGATGCCGTACATGCAGTCGTTCAGCATCATGTCGAGCCGTTCCAGCCCGGCCAGCGTCGCGATCTCGGGCATGCACAGGCCGCTGGCGTAGTTGGTCAGCCGGACGTACCGCCCCAGTTCGCCGGACACCTCGTCGAGGGCGGCCCGCATGAGGCGGAAGTTCTCCTGGGTGGCGTACGTCCCGGCGTAGCCCTGGCGGGTGGCGCCTTCCGGCACGTAGTCGAGCAGCGACTGGCCGGTCGAGCGGATCACCGCGATGACGTCGGCGCCCTCCCGCGCCGCCGTCTGGGCCTGCGGGATGTCCTCGTGGATGTCGCCGGTCGCGACGATCAGGTAGATCCAGGGCTTCCCGGGGTCGCCGTGTTTCTCCAGGAGCCGGTCGCGGTCGGCACGGTTGCGGTCGATCCGGGCGATGCCCCGGCCGACCGCCTCCCTCGCTCGGGTGAGCGCCCGGTCCCGGGCGGCTCCCGTCGGCATCTCGAACGTCAGACCGCGCCAGTTCTCGGCCGCGAAGAACGGCAGCGCCACACCGTGTTCCAGACCCACCTGGTCCCGTACGGCATCCGCGACGCGGTTGACCCACGGGGTCCCGTCGGCGTCCGCTCCGGTGACGCCCGCCAGCCGGAGCACGGCCCGTTCCACGGAGACCGTCGTGTGGGTCTTCGCCATCTGGATGACCGGTTCGGCGGCGCGGGCGGCCAGCTCACGGGCCTTGCGGACCACCACGGGGTCGAGACCGAGCTTCATCGCAGCCGCTCCTCGAACGCGGCCCGGACGCCCGGTTCCTCGCGCAGCAGCGTGAGCGCCAGCGCCGCGTGGCCGGGGGCGTAGCCGTTGCCGATCAGCATCGTGACGTCGGCGCCGAGCCCCTCGGCGCCCAGGGCGGCGGCGGAGAACGAGGTCGCCATCGAGAAGAAGACGACGGTGCCGCCGTCGCGGGTGGCCAGGATGGCGGCGTGCTCGCAGCCGGGCGCGTCCACACAGACGACCGTGACGTCGGCCTTCAGGTCCGACAGGGCCACGGCGTCGCGGGCGTCGGCGATCAGGACCTCGTCGGCCAGGTCCCTGATCGTCCAGGCCTCCTTCTCGTCGAGGACCACTCCGACCGTGCGGGCCCCCGCTCTGCGGGCGGCGGCCAGCGAGAGCGAACCGCTCTTCCCCGCCGCGCCGAGCACCGCGACCGCCGGGTCCTCGTACCGCCGGACCACGCGCTGGGTCAGGGCGGGGGCGCCGCAGACGTCCATGACCGCGAGCGCCAGCGGGACCGGCAGGTCGGCGGGGAGTTCGGCGGCCACCGAGCGTTCGAACAGGATCGCGTGGCCGTCGCAGGGCACCTGCTCCGACAGGCCGTCCCAGGGCGTCGAGGTGAGCACCAGCGGGGTCAGCGTCAGCGACACCAGCGTGGCGACCCGGGTGCCGGCGGGGAAGGCCGGGCCCTCCTCGACCACGCCGACCAGCATGCCGCCCGATCCGGTGACCGGATTGTGCATCTTGCCGCGGGTCCTGATGATCTCCAGCACTTCGCCGCGCACGGCCGCGCCGTCGCCGTGGTGCTTCTCGCGCAGTTGCCGGTACGACGCCGCGTCCAGGTTGAGCCGTTCGACCCGGATCCTGGTCTCCCCCGGCCACAGACCGGGTGACGCGTCGAGCCGATGGGCCGCCTGAGGGAGCGCGCCCGGTGGCGACAGCACCCGGTGCAGCCCGATCGGAGAGGCCGTCCGCAATGGTCCCACCGCCCTTACCTGAGTCTCGACTCAGGAAAGCATCTTGTCCCGCCCCTGAACAAGGGGGCAATATCCGGATATGCCAAGCACGCTCATCACCGTGGCGCCGACCGGGGCCGAATCGGCCAAGGCCGACGTGCCCGCCCTTCCGGTGACTCTGGACGAACTGGTCACCACGGCCAGGGAGTGCGAGGCGGCGGGGGCGGCGGTGGTTCACGTCCACATCAGGGACGCGTCGGCGCGGCCCACGCTCGACCTGGGGCTGCTGAAGGAGACGGTGGCCGCGCTGCGGGAGACCGATCTGGTGGTCCAGCTCTCGACGGGCGGGTCGGTGCATGATCCGTACACGGAGAGACTGAGGGTGCTGGACGCCGGACCCGACGCCTGCTCCCTCACCTGCGGCACCGTGAACTTCGGCGACGACGTCTTCATGAACCCGTGGGGCTTCGTGGCCGAGCTCTACCAAGAAACGCAGGTCAGAGGCGTCGTGCCCGAGTTCGAGCTGTTCGACCTCGGCCACGTCGCCACCATGAACCGCCTGCTCGACCGCTACGGCCCGCCCGCCGGAGGCCGGGTGCACTGCGACCTCGTGATGGGGGTGCCGGGCGGCTTCACCGGCGACCTGCGCACGATCGCGGCGGCGGTGAGCCTGCTCCCGTCCGAGGCGACGTGGTCGGCGACCGGGATCGGCCGTGAGTCGCTCCGGGTGATGTTCGCCGCCCTCGCCGGGGGCGGCCACCTGCGGGTCGGCATGGAGGACACCCTCACCTACGCCAGAGGCCGCCCCGTGCGCGGCAACGAGGAACTCGTCGCCCGCGCCGCCGAGGCGGCCCGATTGGCCCAGCGGCCTCCGATGACGACCACGGAGGCCCGCGCGTTCCTCGGGATCAGACCCGCTCCGGCTCCCGGTCGGACGGCGCCTCCAGCTCCGTGACGGTACGCCGCGTGCGCAGCAGCAGATAGGCCGCACCCCCGGCCCCCGTGAGCGCCATCAGCAGCGCCACCACCCCGAGCACGCTCCAGTCGCCCTTGACCCCCATCGTGTCGATGTCGCTCGCGCACACCTCGGGCCGCGTCGGATTCTCCAGGTAGACGCAGGCCGTCGCGGCCACCGCGTCGGTCGGACGCCCGCCACCGGCCTTCCCGGCGAGCCGGAACGTGCTGGTGCCGGTCGGCAGCAGCGCCTCCCAGGCGGCGTAGTTGGACGACAGGGTGGCCCCCTCGGCCCGCAGCCCGGTCAGCCCGGCGGGGAACGCGATCCGCACATCGGCCTTGACCGGCCGGGGCTCCCGGTTGACCACCTCGACCGTGTACTCCACCCGGCCCGACAGCTCGGTCACGCCGTTGTCGATGGTGACGGAGACACCGCCCGAGAGCAGTGCGAGGAGCAGTGGAGCGAGCATGATTCCCTCCCATTCTCGGTGACGCTGAGTCACTAAGAATCGCAGCCTGTCACAGACCGAGGACACAAAGGCGCGCCGCGTTGAACCCGGCCCGAGAACCGGCACAGGATGAGACATGACTTTTCAGGACGAGCTGGAAGAACTGCGGCGCTCCATCCACCGGGAACCCGAGATCGGCCTCGATCTGCCTCGCACCCAGGAGAAGGTCCTGGCCGCCCTCGACGGCCTGCCCCTGGAGGTCACCACCGGCGAACGCCTCAGCTCGGTCACCGCCGTCCTGCGCGGAGGAAAACCCGGCCCGAGCGTGCTGCTCCGCGCCGACATGGACGCCCTGCCGGTCCAGGAACGCGTCCCGGTCGACTTCCGCTCGACCGTCGACGGCGCCATGCACGCCTGCGGCCACGACCTGCACACCGCCATGCTCGTCGGCGCGGCGCGGCTGCTCTCGGAACGCCGCGAGCACCTGGCCGGGGACGTCGTCCTCATGTTCCAGCCCGGCGAGGAGGGCCACGAGGGCGCCAAGATCATGATCGACGAAGGCGTATTGGACGCCTCGGGCAGCCGGGTCGTCGCCGCCTACGGCCTGCACGTGTTCTCGGCGATCGTCCCGAGCGGCTGGTTCGTGACCAAGCCCGGCCCGGTCCTCGCCGCCGCCGACACCCTGAACGTGACCGTGCGCGGGCGCGGCGGCCACGGGTCGACACCGCACCGGGCGCTCGACCCGGTGCAGGTGGGGTGCGAGATCGTGAGCCAGCTCCAGACGTACACGACCCGGGCCTTCGACGTGTTCGACCCGGTCGTGGTCACCGTCGGCCAGTTCCACGCCGGCACGGCCGACAACGTCATCCCCGACGAGGCGTTCTTCCAGGCCACCCTGCGGGCGTTCTCGCCGGAGACCCGGACCCGGCTGAAAGAGGGGGTGGTCCGGCTGGCGACCGGCATCGCCGAGGCGCACGGCCTGCGGGCGGAGTGTTCGTTCGGGATCGGCTACCCGGTGACGGTCAACGACCCTTCGGAAGCCGCGTTCGCCGGGGAGGTCGTGACCGAGACGGTCGGCGCCGACCGGTATCTGACGATGCCGCGCCCGGCCACCGGGTCGGAGGACTTCTCGTTCGTCCTCGACGAGGTGCCGGGCGCGTTCCTCGTATTGGGTGCCCACGCCAAGGGGGCCGACCCGGCGACCTGCGCGACCAACCACTCCCCCGAGACCGAGTTCGACGACTCGGTGCTGGCCGACGGGTCACACGTGCTGGCCGCCCTGGCGGAACGGCGCCTACTTGTTTAGGAAGTTCAGCCCGTATTCGATCATGTCGATGCCGAGCGTCAACTTGAGACAGGCCCAGACGATCGCGAAGGCGACCGCGAACGTGAGGACCCCGGCGATGATCCGGACCGCCCAGTTCTGCCGCTTCAGCCAGTCGGTCGCCATGGTGACGTAACGCTTGGCGAACTCCAGCACCCGGTGGGCCCAGCTGAACTCGGTCGCCAGCAGCGCCAGCCCCCCGAACACCACGAACCACCCCGGCCCCGGGAACGGCACCATGATGAGCCCACCGATCACCATGGCCCCGCCGATCGTGCCGACCACGATCTTCAGGGTCAGAGCGCCCGTGCGGGTCGCGCGGAAACGGTCGAGCCGCCCCCTGATTCCACTGTTGTCCACCGCGACCGGCGTCTTCGGATTGACGTCGGGGTCGGTGGGTCCGGCCATAGCCATATAGGTGTCACCCCCTCGGCAAGCATAACCAGGGGCCTTGCAGGCACCTTTCAGCCGAATGGACGATTTTGCGTCATACGGGGGTACGACTCCCGCAGCGCATCCGGGCGAGACGGAGCTCTTTCCAGGCGGGGGCCGACATGACGATCCCCGCCTGCGCGCCACGAACCGAATAGCCCGAAACGTCGAGCCGGCCGGGATGAGGACCATCCCGGCCGGTTCGCAGGGGTCAGGCGGGGGTGCAGGTCACGGCGGGGATCGGGTTGGTGCCCGACTGGCCGGCGTTGAAGCCGAACGTCGTCGTGCCGTTGGAGCTCAGGTTGCCGTTGTAGCCGGCGTTCACGACGGTCTGGTTCGCACCGCTCGCGGTGTGGACGCCGTTCCACAGCTGGGTCACCGTCTGGCCGTTGGCCCAGGTCCAGCGGACCGTCCAGCCGGTGATCGCGGTGGTGCCGCTGTTCCTGACGGTCACGCTCGCGCCGAACCCGCCGGGCCAGGAGTTCGTGATCGTGTACGTCGCCACGCACGCCTTACCCGGGTTGGGAGACGGAGACGGGCTCGGAGACGGACTCGGGCTCGGGCTCGGTGAGGGGCTCGGACTCGGACTCGGCGAAGGGCTCGGCGATGGAGACGGCGAGGGGCTCGGCGAAGGAGACGGGGTGGGGCCGGTGCGATCCGCGTACAGGATGCCTCGGCCGTTGGTGCCCAGGTAGACGCGGCCCCAGATTCTCGGGTCGCCCGTGATGGCCTCGCCGATGTTGCCGTACTGGTGCTGGTCGTCGTTGATCCGGACCCACGTCGCGCCCGTGTCGTCCGAGCGGAACACGCCCCGGACTCCGTCGATCTTCGCGATCAGGAACAGCGCCTGGTACGACTGTCCCGGCGCCGCCTTGCCGAACCCGACGTTGTCCGACTCCTCCACATTGGACAGCTTCGTGAACGACGTCCCCGAGTTCGTCGACCGCCAGAGACCAGCGCCTCCGGCCAGCCAGATGTCGCCCTCACGCCCGGGAACGGCCTTGAATCGCGCGGAAGTGGGCAACCCCGTCGCCGCCGAGGCGGTGAAGGTCTGGCCGCCATTGGTCGAGACGTAGAACCGCCCGTTGCTGAAGGCGTAGAACTTCTGCGGGTTCACCCGGTCGGACTCGATCCGGGCCCCAGAAGGCACTCCCGACGAGGCCGACCACGAGTTGCCGTACCCGACCGAATAGACCACGGAGGCACCGCTGTCGCCGGGCGCCCACACGAACCGGCTGCCGTCGGCCGCCGCGGCGACCGTGCCGCCGTTGTTGATCCCGCCGGGCTCCTGGCCCTGGAACCAGTTGGCGCCGCCGTCGGTCGAGAAGGCCACGTGGTTGTCGCCCGGCCGGTCGGCCTCGGTGAAGTTGCCGACGCGGACCATCGTCGAGGGGTTCAGTTCGGCGTAGTCGAGCGAGGTCGTCGAGGTGAAGTTCGGCTGGAGGAACATCATCGGGGGCACGGCGTCGAGGTTGGTGTGCCGGAAGCCGCCGATGTCGCCCAGGCCCGAGATCAGCGGCGCCGCGCCGGTCGGCGGGCTGACCAGGTCGAGGACCGCCGTCTCCTCCAGGCCCTTGACCATGGGCTTGATGGTGAGCTGGCCGCCGGTGTCCCAGAGTTTCAGGTCGGTGGAGCCGTAGATGGTGGCGCCGGTGCCGTACATGAAACGGTTGCCGTCGAAGGGGTCGATCTCCATCGACTCGGTCATCCAGCCCAGCTTGGGGGTGACCTCGGGGGGCTGCGGGTTGGCTCCCCAGCTGAGCCAGGGCGACGAGCTGATGTCCATCTTGTAGCGGAAACTACGGTTCGGGTACGAGGTGAAGTCCCAGATCCGGGTCCAGGTGGCGCCCGAGTCGGTGGACCTCCAGAAGATCACGTCGGGCCACCAGGAGGTCTGGGTGGCCACCATGATCGTGCCGGGGTTGGTCCGGTCGATCGTGAGGCCCGAGTAGCCGAAGTAGGTGTCGGAACTGGCCGACGGCATCGGGGAGATCTGCGTCCAGGTGCCGGTGGCGGTGGCGTAACGCCAGACGTCGCCCTTGGCGCCGGAGTAGGGTCCGGCGGTGTCGGACGTGGCGATGTAGAGGTAGCCGTTGACGTGGTCGAGCACGCCCTTGTGGGCGATGTATCCCGTGGGGGTGCCGGGCAGGCGCTCCCACGTGGTGCCGCCGTTGGTCGTCCGGTAGACGGTGTTGGCCTTGTCTGCCACGCCGACGTAGATCGTCTGGGTGGCGTTGCCCGACGTACCGGACCGCTTGTCGAAGGTCACCCACACGACGCCGGGCTGGTGGGAGCCGTAGCCGTTGGGGTCACCCGGGTCGTCGCTGTAGTTGCCGGCGTTGGGGAAACTGGTCACCTTGGCCCAGGTGGCGCCGTAGTCGGTGCTCCGCCAGAGCCCGTTGCCCATCGGCGCGCCGAAGTAGAGCGTGCCGTTCCGGTTGGGGTCGACGGCGAGCCGCTCCCCCATGCCCCGGCCGGGCATGTTGCCGCCGAGCTTGAACGGCAGCGGGGTGACCGACCACGAGTCTCCCTTGTTGGTCGACCTGAGGATCGCCCCGTTGTTGGGGTCCCACGAGTTGGTGTACATGCCGACGGCGGCGTACACCCGGTTGGTCTGCACGGGGTCGGTCGCGATGCTGTCGACCCCGTTGTAGCCCCAGTTCGTGAACCCGACCCAGTCGAGCAGGGGCTTCCAGGACGTGTTCGACTGGTCCCAGCGGTACATGCCGCCGATGTCGGTGCGGGCGTAGATCAGGTTGCGCTCGGTCGGGTTGAACACGATGCCCGGGACGAACCCGCCGCCGTCGATCCGCACGTTCTTGTACGTGTACGGATCGGACGCGACCGCCCCCGCGGGGGCCATCCTCACCACGGCCGCGACCAGGGCCAGGGCGAGGATCGCGAGCATGCTGACGATCTTTCTTCGCATGGACGGTTTCTCCTCCGTGAATGGATAACCGGCCATGCACGATCAGGTGGGGACCCTGACCGTCCGCCCAGCGCGTGCATGGAACTGATGAGAGGGTAGCAATAGTTTGACGTACAAACCAACTATCTGGGACGACGAGGCCGGCACCTTCGACGACGCGCCCGACCACGGCCTGCGCGACCCCCATGTCCGGGCCGCCTGGGCCGGCCGCCTGGCCTCCTGGCTGCCGGAGACGTCCTCGGACGTCTTCGACGCCGGTTGCGGCACCGGCTCACTCTCGCTCCTGCTGGCCGAGCAGGGCCACCGCCCCATCGGCGTCGACCAGTCCAGGGAAATGGTCGAACGCGCCCGGCGCAAGCTCGCCGACGCCGGATTCGAGCCGCAGATCACGGTCGGCGACGCCGCCGAACCCCCGGGCCACTTCGACGTGATCCTCTGCCGCCACCTGCTGTGGATCTTCGACGACCCGGTGGCCGTCCTGCGGACCTGGATCGCGAGCCTGCGCCCGGACGGCCGCCTCATCCTGGTCGAGGGCCGCTGGGGCACGGCGGGCCTGACGGCCGAGGAACTGGTCGGGATGGTCCGCCCGATGGTCAGGGAGATCGTGGTCGAGCCGCTGCCCGACCCCGTGCTGTGGGGCCGCCGGATCCACGACGAGAGATACGCCGTGGTCGCCCTCCCCTAGCGGCCGCCGATAGAACATAATTCGGTACATGACGAGAGCATTGGTTCTGGGCGGCGGAGGCATCGCCGGCATCGCCTGGGAAGCGGGAATGGTCACCGGCCTGCGCCGCGAGGGCGTCGACCTCGGCACCGCGGACACGATCATCGGGACGTCCGCCGGTTCGGTCGTCGGCACCCTCATCGCGACCGGCGCCGACCTGGAGCAGGCCGTGGCCAAGCAGAGCACGACCGACCACGGGCCCCGGCCGCCCGTCGACATGGCGCCGGTGATGCAGGCGTTCGGGATCCTGTTCGACCCCAGCGTCGAACCGAAGGAGGCGCGGCGCCGGGTGGGCGAGCTCGCGCTCGCGCTGCCGATCGTCGAGGGTATGGCGCGCATCGAGTCGGTCGGCAACCGGCTGCCGGTCAAGGTGTGGCCCGACCGGGACCTCCAGGTCACCGCCGTCGACACCGCGACCGGCCAGTTCGTCGTCTGGAACCGCGAGTCGGGCGTCGACCTGCCGCTGGCCGTCGCGTCGAGCTGCGCCGTGCCGTGCGTCTACCCGCCGGTCGAGATCAACGGCGCCCGCTACATGGACGGCGGCGTCCGCAGCGGCACCAACGCCGACCTCGCCCAGGGCGCCGACACGGTCGTGGTGCTCGAACCGCTCATCGGTATGGTCCCCCCGGAGCGGCTGGCCCGCGAACTGGAGAAGACCGGCGCCACGCAGACCACGACGGTCGGCCCCGACGCGGCGGCGAAGGCCGTGTTCGGCACCGACGTGCTCGACCCGGGCCTGTGGGCCCCGGCGTTCAAGGCCGGCCTGGCGCAGGCGCCCTCGGTGGCCGCACAGGTCGGCGAGGTGTGGGGCTAGCTGACACATACCGTCAGCTATTTCGGCAAGTATCAGGCGCATGAGCAACCCGATGGACGGCGACATCCGCGAGATCAACCGTAAGACGATCGAGGACTTCCGCGCCCACAAGGGCGGCGGCCCCTTCGAGGGCCGCGCCCTGCTGATCCTGACCACCCGCGGCCGCGTCACCGGCCGTCCCCACACCACCCCGATGATGTACGTCATCGAGGGCGACCACCTGCTGGTCATGGCCTCCGCCGCCGGCGCGCCCAAGGACCCCGAGTGGTACCGCAACCTGCTCCAGACCCCCGACGTCACCGTCGAGGTCGGCGACCAGACCTACATCGCCAAGGCCCGTCCGACCGAGGGCGCCGAATACGACGCGGTCTGGTCGGAGATCAAGAAGAACTACCCGTTCTTCGTCGAACACGAGAAACTGGCCGGCCGCCAGATCCCGGTCGTCGCACTCGAACGCACGTGAGCCGGTGAGGTTCCTGGGTAGCGGGGGGCCGTGCTCGCACTTGCTCCCCAGGACCTCCGCCTGGATGTCAACGCGCTGGACTATCTGATCCTGGCGCTCTACTTCGCCGTCGTGGTGGGCATCGGGTTCGCCGCCCGCCGCGCCATCCGCTCCTCCAGCGACTTCTTCCTCGCCGGGCGTGCCCTGCCCGCGTGGATCACGGGTCTCGCGTTCGTCTCCGCCAACCTCGGGGCGATCGAGATCCTCGGCATGGCCGCCAACGGAGCCCAGTACGGCCTCATGACCGTCCACTACTACTGGATCGGCGCCATTCCGGCCATGGTGTTCCTCGGCATCGTGATGATGCCGTTCTACTACCGGTCGAAGGTGCACAGCGTCCCCGAATTCCTCCGGCGGCGGTTCAACCCGGCCACGCAGCTGTTCAACGCCATCGCGTTCGCCGTCGCGCAGGTGCTGATCGCGGGGATCAACCTCTACGCGCTGGCCCTCGTGATGGAGGCGCTGCTCGGGTGGCCCCTCTGGTTGTCGGTGATCGTGTCGGCGGCGATCGTGCTGGCGTACATCACCCTCGGGGGGCTGTCGTCGGCCATCTACAACGAGGTCATGCAGTTCTTCGTGATCATCGCGGGGCTGGTCCCGGTGGTCGTGCTCGGGCTCATCCGGGTCGGGGGGTTCGAGGGGCTCGGGCAGAAGGTGCGCGAGAGCGTGCTCGGCGAAGGCGGGCTGCACACGTGGTCGACCACCGCCACCACGGACAATCCGCTCGGGGCGAGCTGGATCGGGATCGTGTTCGGGCTCGGGTTCGTGCTGTCGTTCGGCTACTGGACGACCAACTTCGCCGAGGTCCAGCGCGGTCTGTCGGCCCGCAACACCAACGCGGCGCGGCTGACGCCGATCGTGGCGGCCTATCCGAAGCTGCTGATCCCGGTCGTCACGGTGATCCCGGGGCTGATCGCGCTCGTGCTGTTCTCCAACCTCGGCAAGGACGACGGGCCCGCCTACAACTACGCGATCCCGCTGCTCATGAACGAGTTCCTGCCCAACGGGGTGCTCGGGGTCGCGGTGACCGGCCTGCTGGCCTCGTTCATGGCCGGCATGGCGGCGAACATCTCGGGGTTCAACACCGTGTTCACGTATGACATCTGGAAGGGTCACGTGAACGGGGACAAACCCGATGAGTTCTATGTACGACTCGGGCGCATCGCCACCATCGGCGGGGTGGTGGCCGGGATCGGCACCGCGTTCATCGCGGCCGGGTTCTCCAACATCATGAACTACCTCCAGGCGCTGTTCGCGTTCTTCAACGCGCCCCTGTTCGCGACGTTCATCATCGGCCTGTTCTGGAAGCGGATGACCCCGTGGGCCGGGTTCTGGGGCATCATCGCGGGCACCCTGGCGGCGTTCGCGGTCTACATCCCGTACCGGGCGGAACTGCTGGACCTCGGGACCGACCTGAACGCCTCGTTCGTCGCGGCGGGGGCGGCGTTCCTGGTCGACGCGGTCGTGTCGGTCGTGATCACGCTGGTCACCACGCCGAGACCCGAGGAGGAGCTCCGGGGTCTCGTGTACGGACTGACCGACGTCGACCTCAAGGACGACTCCCTCGCCGGGGACAAGAAGTGGTACCGCTCCCCGGTCGTCCTCGGTTCCGGCGCGCTGGTGCTGGCCGCCGCCTTCTACCTGCCTTTCCTGTAAGGGGGACGCGATGCTGTTCGACATCCGCCGCATCCTGGGCGGCCTGTTCGCCGTCTACGGCGTGATCCTGGTGATCGCCGGGTTCCTCGACGGGGCCGAGGAGATCGCCAAGGCCGAGGGGGTGCGGATCAACCTGTGGACGGGCGTCGGGATGCTCGTCCTGGCGGCGATCTTCCTGGTGTGGGAGCGGCTGCGGCCCAAGGACGTGCCCGATCCGTCAGATGATGCCTAGTTCCTTGCAGGCGGGCTTCAGGTTGGCGGGGCCGCAGATCTCGTTGACCGTCCAGAACCCGTCTTTGACGACGGTGTCCTTGATCGTCGAGCGGACCACCACGATCGGCTTGGTGATCATCGCGGGGATGTCCTTCCTCGTGTCGTTGCTCACCGTGCTGGTGCCCCGGATCGGGCGGCCGGCGCCCAGGTCGACGGCCAGCTGGGCGGCGTTCTGGGCCTCGGGCTTGATCGGTTTGTAGATGGTCATGGTCTGGGTGCCGAGCATCATCCGCTGGACGGCGTCGAGGTCGGCGTCCTGGCCGGTCAGCGGGGTGTTGGGCGGCAGGCCCGAGTCGCGGATCGCGGAGGCGGCGCCGCTGGCCAGGCCGTCGTTGGCGGCGTACACCCCGATGACGGCGTCTCTGCCGATCTTGTCGATGGCCTGCTCCGTCTCGGTCTCGGCCACTTCGGGGCTCCAGCCGGGGGTGTCGTACTGGGCGCCGATGCGGACGTTGCCGTCGAGGACGGAATGGGCGCCGGCCTTGAACTCGGCGGCGTTGGGGTCGGTGGGCGCTCCGTTGAGCATGATGATCTCGCCCCGCCGGCCGCCGGCCCGCACCGCGTCGAGCAGCGACTGGCCCTGCAACCGGCCGACCTCGAAGTTGTCGAAGGAGGTGTAGGCCTCGATGGCGCCCTCGGCGAGCCGGTCGTACGAGACGATCTTGACCGCCTGCCGGGCCGCGCGGTCGACCGACGGCTGGATGCCGCGGGCGTCCACGGGGGTGAGGATGACGACCTTCACGCCCTGGGCGGTCATCTGGTCGAGCTGGCGGCGCTGCGCGACGGGGTCGCCCTCGGCGTTGACGTTGACGATCTCGCAGTTGGGGCACAGCTGCGCGACCGACGAGGTGATGTACGGGCGGTCGAACTTCTCCCAGCGCGGGGTGGTCTGGTCGGGAAGCACCAGACCGATCTTGAATCCGCGTGCGATGATCTGGGCCGGACCCTCCGCCTCGGGCCTCTCCGAACCGCAGGCGGCCACGCCGACGAGCACCGCCAGCGCGAGAAAGGTCCTCACCTACGCCCCCGTTCTTTTGGGGAGGCGTACCCTGCGGGTTCCCATGGGGTAACGGTGGCGGTCCAGTCTTGATAGACCTTTTCCGACATGACTAGTCAGACTGTGTGACAAATCATCATTGCTGGAGTTATTCGGGGGTCATACCTTCACGTTATGGACCTCGAGCTCCGCCACCTCAGAATCGTGCGTATGGTCGCCGAGACCGGCAGCGTCACCAAGGCGGCCAGTGCGCTCGGGCTCGCCCAGCCCGCGCTCACGGCACAGTTGAAGCGGATCGAACGGGCGCTCGGCGGCAGCCTGTTCGAGCGTGACCACACCGGTTCCCGCCCGACCGCCCTCGGTGAACTGGTGCTCGCCCGCGCGCAGGTGCTGCTCCCCGCGGTGCAGCAGTTACAGGAGGAGGCCGCCCGGCTCGCCAACGGCGAACCCGCCGGCCGCCGCTACCGCATCGGCGCCACCAACGGCCCGATCCTGGGCGGCCTGGTCGACCGGCTGGCCGCCGCGGAACCCGCCGCCGTCATCACCACCGCCACCTCGTGGTCGACCGGCGAGCTGTCCACCAAGGTGATGCTCGGCCGCCTCGACTACGCCCTCATGGGCGTCTGCGGCGACTCCCGGCCACCCGGCGACGAGGCGCTGTCGTGGGCCGTCGTCGCCAAGGACCCGGTGTTCGTGCTGGTCTCGGCCGCCCACCCGCTGGCCGGGGAACGGGAGGTCGAGCTCGGCGACTTCGCCAAGGAGCAGTGGGCCGTCACCCCCGGCGACGGCTGCTTCGGCGAGTGCTTCGCCGTGGCCGCCTCGCGGTCGGGCTTCGCCCCCGAGACGATCTACGAGACCGACGTCGCCACCTGCATCCACCTGGTCAGGGTCGGCCGCGCGGTCGCCTTGTGCCAGGCCACGTTCCGCACCAGCGAGGGGATGATCGCGCTCCCCGTGAAGGGCGCGCCGCTGCACTGGCGGCAGCTGCTCGGCTGGCACCAGGAGACCCCCGCCGCCGCCTCGGCGCCCGCCGTGGTCAGCCACGCCAAGTTCTCCCACCTGGACGCCGTCAGGCAGAGCGCGCCCTACTCGAATTGGCTGGCCCGAAACCCCGGGTACGGAACCATGCCATAGGCGGGCCATAACACCGTGATAGGGGGGCAAACGACGGCTCCTCGGGAGGCGGTCCTGGAGATTACGTTCAGGTCACTCCCAGCCCCCAAGGAGAATCGATGCGCAGCAGGCACATCCTGAGCGCGGCGAGCGCCCTCACCATGGGCTTCGCCCTCGTCCTGTCCTCCGCCCCGGCCGCCCAAGCGGCGCCGGCTCCGGCACCCTCGATGCTGGAGGCCCTCCAGCGCGACCTCAACCTCACGGCCGAGCAGGCCGGGCTCCGTCTCGTCAACGAGGCACGGCTCGGCAAGCTGGAGGGCAAAGTACGTACCGACGCCGGCGCCTCGTTCGCCGGTTCCTGGCTCGACGGCGCCACGGCGAACACGCTGACGGTGGCCACGTCGGACGCGTCCAAGGTCGCCGCCATCCAGGCCGGCGGTGCCAAGGCGCAGCTCGTGACCCGTTCCCTGGGCGACCTGACCGCGCTCAAGGACAAGCTCGACGCCGCCACGGCCCCGCAGACCGTGCCGGTCTACTACATCGACGTGAAGAGCAACTCGGTCGTCGTCGAGACCCGCGACCAGGCCGCCGCCGAGGCGTTCGTGGCGTCCGCCGGTCTCGACAAGGCGGCCGTGACGTTCAAGGCCTCCACCGAGGTCCCGCAGACCTACTACAACATCCGCGGTGGTGACGCCTACTACATCGGCGGCGGCCGCTGCTCGGTCGGCTTCTCGATCACCCGTGGCAGCACCAACGGGTTCGTCACCGCCGGTCACTGTGGCAACGTCGGCAACGCGACAACGGGCTACAACCAGGTCGCGCAGGGCACCTTCCAGGGGTCCTCGTTCCCCGGCAACGACTACGCCTGGGTCGCCACCAACGCCAACTGGGTCTCGACCCCGACCATCGCCGGCACCTCCACGACCGTGGCGGGCTCGACGGCGCAGGTCGTCGGCGGCTCGATCTGCCGCTCCGGCTCCACCACGGGCTGGCACTGCGGCACCGTCCAGCAGATCGGCACCTCGGTCACCTACCCGCAGGGCACCGTCTCGGGCGTGACCCGCACCAACGTCTGCGCCGAGCCCGGCGACTCGGGCGGCGGCTGGATCTCCGGCAGCCAGGCCCAGGGCGTCACCTCCGGCGGTAGCGGCAACTGCTCCGTCGGCGGCACGACCTACTTCCAGCCGGTCAACGAGATCCTCTCGGCCTACGGCCTGACCCTGACCACCTCGGGCACCGGTCCCCCGCCCGGCGGCGGCACCTGCAACGGCGGCACCCTCTCGGGCACCCTGAGCAGCAACCAGTACGGCAACAGCGCCCAGTTCACCGCCAACGCCGGCACCCACACGGTCTGCCTCGACGGCCCGAACGGCACCGACTTCGACCTCTACCTCCAGCGCCTGAGCGGCTCGACCTGGACCACCGTGGCCAGCGGCACCAGCGCGAGCGCCGACGAGTCGATCACCTACAACGGCAGCGCCGGCACCTACCGGTACCGCGTCCACGCCTACAGCGGCTCGGGCTCCTTCACGGTCACCTACACCCGCCCGTAGTACGTAAAGTTTTCGGCCAAATCAGCACCGTCGGGCTTTATTTACGGCCCGGCGGTGTTGACCCATTTGAGACCTTTTCGGATGACTCTTATGGGGGACGCGCAATGTCGGGCACCAGTCGCCATCTCAGGGCACTGGCAGGCTGTATCTTCGCAGCCGTCGCCGGTCTGCTCCTGATCGGCACGGGGCTCCACCTCTCCGGCGCGGGCTGGCACCTCGCCCGATGCTTGACCGGCGAGGAATCCCCGATCGACGCCGCCGTTCTGCCGGCCGGATACCCTGGCCTCGACTCGATCCCGTCCCTGCCACAGACGACCCTGACCGAGATCCGCGCCGTACCCGGCGTGGCCGAGGCCATTCCCGTGCAGGGTGGCGGGGTCGGCCTGGTGGGCTTCGGCACCCTGGTCCCGCTCGAGGCCGTCGCGCTCGACGTGGCGCTGCTGGCCTCCACCCCGGGCCTTGAAGGCGACATCCCGCACGGCTCCTCCGACGCCGTTCTCGACAGGCGGACCGCCGACCAGCTCCACCTGGAGGTCGGCGAGACGATCGTGGTCCACGGCAACGGGGCCAACCGGTCGTTCGAGATCACCGGCGTGACCGAGTCACGCGGAAACCCCAGTTTCGACGTACGCGGCACACTAGGGCTCCTGCCCATGGCCGCCGCCGACCTGGTCGGGAAGCTGGAGATCGAGTCCGTCCACGTCCAGGGCGACTCCGGGGTCGACCCCGGTGAGCTGCGGGAACGGCTGCGCGCGGCCCTCGGCAGCGACTACGAGGTCATGACCCACGCCGAACTGCTCGCCTCCGGCGACGTGACCACCGAGACGCTGCCCCCGGTGCTGGGCGTCGTGGGGTCGCTGCTGGTGGTGGGGTCGGCGCTGACGGCGTACATGGGCCGCCAGACGACGACCACCACGAGCCTGCTGATGGCGACGACGGTCCTGAGCCTGACCGCGACGGCGGCGGTGATCGTGGCCTCGGCGGGCGTGGAGATCTCCAACCTGCCGATCATGGTCGTGGCCGCCGTGACGGCGCTCGCCTCGGTGGCGGCGATGGTGCTGCGCCCGAGGGTCCTGGCCCACCTCGGCTGAGAAACTCTCTTCTCTGTACGGCCCGGCGCACGTGCGCCGGGCCGTTTTTCACGCACGCAGGTTCAGCCATTCGTCGTGCAGGTCCAGCAGGATGCGGACGGCGTCGTCCGGAGGGAGCCAGCTCGCCGAGGACGCGCCCTCGGTGGTCCGCTCGCCCATCCAGTCGTAACCGTCGACGGGATCGTCGCCGCCGATGGAAAGGGCGCAGGTCTCGTGGCGGCAGCGGTAGTAGAACAGCTCCCCCGACGGGACCGCGCCTTCGAGCTGGACCGGCGCGTAGTGGCAGGTGAGCTCGATCTCCCAGCCTCGGGAACGCAGTTCGGGCAGCAGCCGGTCCCAGGCTGCGGCCTCGTCCTTCGGGCCCATCTAGCGGCCCTCGCCGGAGGCGGCGACGGCCTCGATCTCCAGGAGCCACTCTTCGGCGTAGATGCCGGTGATGACGACCGTCAGGGCGGGGGCGTGGTCGCCGAGGACCTCGCGGCGGATGGCGGAGTTCTCCGCCCGGTGGGCGCGGTCGGACAGGTACGTGGTCACCTTGATCAGGTCGGACAGGCCCATGCCGTGATGGGCCAGGGCCGCCTCCACGTTGGCCCAGACCTGGCGGCACTGCGCGGCGAATCCCTCGGGGAGGCCGCCGTCGGGGGCCACCGGGATCTGCCCGGAGACGTGGACCAGGCGGGCGGGGGCGGCGACCTCGTAGCTGTGGCGGTAGCCGCCGCCGTCGGGGACGATCGGGCCGGGGGTGATCATGCCTGAGATCGTGACAGCGGCGGCGAAGCGGCATCAACCGAATTCGGGCGGCCGGTCACGCCACGATGCGTAGCGGGTGTTCGAGCAGGTCGGTGAGGGTGGCGAGGAAGCGGGCGGCCAGGGCGCCGTCGATGATGCGGTGGTCGGCGGTGATCGTGTAGCGCATGCGGTCGCGGGCGGCGCCGACGGCGAGGATCGCGCCCTGGGGCGGGTTGATGATGGCGGTGAAGTGCTCGACGCCGTACATGCCGAGGTTGCTGATGGTGAACGTGCCGTCGCTCATGTCGGCGGTGGTGAGGGTGCGGCCCTCGGCCTTGGCGACGAGGTCGCGGGTCGTCGCGGAGATGGCGGTGAGGGTGGCGCGATCGGCGTCCCTGATCACCGGGACGACGAGCCCGGCGGGCGAGGCGACCGCGACGCCGACGTGGATCCGGCGGTGGATCAGGGTGTGGCCGCGTCCCTCGGGCGAGTAGGAGGCGTTCACCTCGGGATGGGCGCGCAGAGCCAACGCGACGGCGCGCACCAGCAGGTCGTTGACGCTGACCTTCGCCTCGGTGAGCGCCTGGTTGATCTGGGAGCGCAGGGCCAGGAGGTCTGCGACGTCGGCGGAGGCGGTCGCGGTGAAGGTGGGGATGGTCGTGGCGCTCTGGGTCAGCCGGGTGGCGATGGCCTGCCGGATGGGGTCGAACGGCACCTTTTCCGGCTCACGCGGGTCCGAGGTTCCTGCTACAGGCACGATCTCCTTGGTGTCGGCAGGAACCTCGGGCAGGTCGGCGCGGATGATGCGCCCGCCGGGCCCGGTCCCCGTGAGCGCGGCGAGATCGAGCCCGCGCTCCCGCGCCAGCCTGCGGACCAGCGGCGACGCGGGCGGGCGGGGCTGATCCACCACTGACGGTGTTCCGTTGTCGAGGCGGGCGATGGGGACCCCGATCTCGGCGTTCCGGCCTTCCGGGATGAGGATCTCCGCCAGGGTGCCGGACTCGTAGGCCTCGTATTCCATGAGGGCCTTGTCGGTCTCGATGTCGACCAGCACGTCGCCCGGCGCGACGCGGTCGCCCGGTTTCTTGTGCCAGGTCGCGATGGCGCCTTCGGTCATGGTGTCCGACAGGCGTGGCATGAGGATGTCGATCATGAGGGTCTCCTCCGGGCGACGGCGTCGAGGGTCTCGCGGATGGCGGTGATCGCGTCGGCCGCCGAGGGCAGCGCGGCGGTCTCCAGCGGTTTGGCGTAGGGCAGCGGCACTTCGGCCATGGCGACCCGGCGGACCGGCGCGTCCAGCCAGTCGAAGGCGCCGTCGGAGATGGTCGCGGCGATCTCGGCGCCGATGCCGTAGGTGAGCCAGTCGTCCTCCAGCACGACCGCGCAGGTGGTCTTGCGGACCGAGGCGACGATCGTGTCCCGGTCGAGGGGGCGCAGGCTGCGCAGGTCGACCACCTCGACGTCGATCCCCTCGTCTTCCAGCTGGGCCGCGACCTGGAGGGCCACGGCGGCCATGCGGGAGTAGGCGACCACGGTGATGTCGGCGCCCGCGCGGGTCACGGCGGCCTTGCCGATTTCGGCGGGTTCGTCGTGGTCGGGGACCTCGCCGGTCGTGTTGTAGAGGGCGAGGTTCTCCAGCACGAGCACGGGGTCGTCGTCGCGGATCGCGGCGAGCATGAGCGCCTTGGCGTCGGCGGGGCTGGAGGGGGCGACGACCTTCATGCCGGGCACGAACGCGTAGTAGAGCTCGATGTTCTGCGAGTGGGTGGCGCCGAGCTGCTGCCCGCCGCCGCCGGGCGTGCGGATCACCAGCGGCACGCGGGCCTGGCCGCCGAACATGCCGTAGATCTTCGCCGCGTGGTTGACGATCTGGTCGAGCGCCAGCAGCGAGAAGTTGATCGTCATGATCTCGACGACCGGCCGCAGCCCGAGCATCGCGGCGCCGATGGCCGCGCCGGTGAAGCCCTCTTCGGCGATCGGGGTGTCGCGCACCCGCTTGGGGCCGAACTCGGCGAGCATCCCCGCAGTGATCTTGTACGACCCCTCGAAGAGCCCGATCTCCTCGCCGATCAGGAAGACGTCCTCGTCGCGGAGCATCTCTCCCCGGAGGGCGTCGTGCAGGGCCTGGCGGTAGCTGATCACGCTCATGCGAACAGGGCCTCACCGGGAAGCCGACGGGAGTCGTTGGGTACGGGGGTCGCGTAGGTGTAGTCGAACAGCGTCGACACCTCGGGGTGGGGGCTCGCGTCGGCGAACCGCGCCGCCTCCGCGACGGTCGCGGTGGCCTCGGCGTCGATCTCGGCGATCAGCTCGTCGGTGAGCAGACCCCTTTCATGCAGGTGTACGGCATAAGCCGCGACCGGGTCGGCGGCCTTGAGCGCCTCGGCCTCCTCGCGGGTGCGGTAGCGGGCCGGGTCGACGACCGAGTGCCCCTTGAGCCGTCCCGACACCGCCTCCAGCAGGTAGGGCCGCCCGGCACGCGCGCTGTCGAGGGCGGTCCGGGCGGCGGCGTACACCGCTTCGGGGTCGTTGCCGTCGACGCGGGCCGAGGCCATCCGGTAGGAGGCGGCGCGCTTGTGCAGTTCGGGTTCGGCGGAGGAACGCTCCACGGGGGTGCCCATGCCGAGGCCGTTGTTGACGACGACGTACACGATCGGGAGTTCCCACAGGGCGGCGATGTTCAGCGATTCGTGGAAGGCGCCGATGTTGGTCGTACCGTCGCCCATCAGGCACATCACCGCCTCGGTGCCGCCGCGGTAGTCGATCGCCAGCGCGGCGCCGGTCGCGAGCGGGACCTGCCCGCCGACGATGCCGTAGCCGCCCATGAACCGGGAGCCGATGTCGAACATGTGCATCGACCCGCCCCATCCCCGCGACACGCCGTCGGTCCGGCCGTAGAGCTCGGCCATCACCCGCTCGGGCGGGATGCCCCGGGCGATCGCGTAGCCGTGTTCGCGGTAGTTGGTGAACACGTAGTCGGCCGCGTCGAGCGCGGCCGTCAGCCCGGCGACCGTGGCCTCCTCACCGAGGTTCAGATGGCAGTACCCGCCGATCTTCGCCTCCGTGTACGCCCGCGCCGCGCGCTCCTCGAACCGGCGGACCAGCACCATCTGCCGGTAGAACGCCAACTCCATGGCCGGCCTCCCTATAATGAAACGGACATCGGTTCATTATCGTAAGGAGGCGGGATGGTCGCCCGCAAACGGGGTCGTCCCACCGAGGAGGAGCGCGTCCGGCGCCGCGACGACATCCTCGACGCGGCGGTCCGCCTGTTCCTGTCCGGCGGCTTCCGGCAGGTCACCCTCGACAACGTCGTCGCGGAGGCCCACGTGACGAAGCGCACCATCTACGGCTACTTCGGCGACCGCACCGAGATGTTCCTCGCGGCCGTCGAACGCCTCCGGCTCCGCGCCCTCGTCGGTCTGGCCGGGGACGGCACCCTCGAAGACCTGGCGACCACGATCGTCTTCGCGCTCCACTCCGACGAGGCGGTCGGCCTGCACCGCATGCTGGTCGCCGAGGCGCACGCCTTCCCCGGCCTGGCCGAAGGCTTCTACCGCGACGGCCCCCAGGCCTACATCGACGCCCTCGCGACCAGACTTCCCGCCGGTGACCTGGCGAGTTCTCTGTTCACCCTGCTGCTCGGCGAACCCCACCGGCAGCGACTCCTCGGCCTGCGCGCGGCGCCGAGCCGAGCGGAAGCCGCCGAACACGCCGCGAAAGCGCTGCGCATTGTTCTTACAAAAACCACATGAGCGCGTGGATAGGGTCGTCCCCGTCTTGGATGATCGACGAAATAAGGAAAAGTTAAAACCATGCGCCAGACGTCCTTATTCGCCGCGGCGGTCCTTTCGATCGTCGCGCTGACCGCCTGTTCCCCCGAAGAAGAAAAGGAGACCCCCGCACCCCAGGCCGCGGCGCCGTCGTCGATTCCCTCGCAACTGCCGCCACCGAGTTCGGCACCCCAGGTCGCCCCCGAGAAAGTCTCGTGCGATTACCGCAAAGACGACTCGGGCGCCCCCGCCAAGTTCGTCGGAATGCCGCCGGCCAAGCTCCCCGCCGGGGCGCTCGCGGCCAAGACCATGACGATGGTCACCAATCACGGCTCGGTCGTCATCGAACTCGACCCGAAGGCGACCCCCTGCACGGTCAACTCCTTCCACTTCCTGGCGAAGAAGAACTATTTCGACGACACCGTCTGCCACCGCCTCACCACCGTGAAGAGCAACGCCCTCGACCTGCTGCAATGCGGCGACCCACAGGCCAAGGGAGATGGCAAGAACAAGACCGACGGCACCGGCGGCCCCGGCTATCTGTTCCCCGACGAGAATCTGGGCCCCGCCTACAATCGCGGCGTCGTTTTCATGGCCCAGAACGGCGACGCCGCCAACTCCAACGGCAGCCAGTTCGTCATCTCGTACAGCAACGAGGCGGCCCAGTTGCCCGCCGACTACACGCCGTTCGGCGTCGTGGTGAAGGGCCTCGACGTGGTCGACAAAATCGCCGCGGGCGGCGTGAACACCACAGAGGCCGACATCATCTCCGAAGACGGCGGCTCGAACGCACCGAAATTGAAGGTGCTCATCGAGGACGTCGTCGTCAAGTAGCCCGTGGGAATTCCCGAGGCCGCGGATTTCGTACCTTACCGATATCGCGTTCGCTGTTCGCACCGAACGTGGCATAGTTTTGGCGGGCCTGGGTGAGGCTCAGCGGCCCGTTGGGGCCATGGAGTATCTCGTCGGCGTCGTGGTCGTCCTGGCCGTCGTCCTCCCAGAAACAGACGGAGCAGATCTCATATTCACCTCTTGCGTCGAGGGTGAGATAACGGCAACAGGGGCAGGCGTAGGGGCCTCCGCCTTCCGGGGCCGTGACCTTTTCGCGGGTGGTGTACCCGTGGAACCAATCGATGGCCCGTTCGGTCTCCAGGTCGCATCCGTCGTGTTCGCCGTGCAGGCGGAGGAGGTCAGCCAGCGCGTTGACCGGAAAAGGGTGCCTGATCCATTGGGCCAGATAACCCTCCTCGTCGTTCTCCGCGAGGAGGGTCTGCGCGGCCGTGACCGCGGCGTGCACCAGCTCGGCACGCGACCGCCGCGAATTCCACACCGCTTTGCCCGCCGAATCCGGCAGATCGAGACTGACGGCGACATCGCCGAAGTGGTAGACCGTGACGTCGACCAGATCGCCGTCGCGGCGGGTGACCCAGCGGATCTCCTCCGGTTCGGCGTCGAAGAAGAAACGGTTGGTGGTGAGGGGGCCGTACAGGGCCGTCATTCCATAGAGGAAGTCGGCCAGCGCATCGGTCCCGTTCCCGAACACCGCCGAGAAACCCGGAGCCGCCCCATCTCCGATCACGACCCGCGCGGTCCCGGAGCCCAGCAGCCGCCATGCGCATTCGAGGGACGTCATGCCGACATTCTCGATCAGATGCGATCTTCCGTGATGTTCCAAGTCCTTCGCGACGCGGAGTTCTCGGCTGGAGCCTCGCCGACCTGGTCATCATCCGGATCGGGGGCAGCGGCATCTTGGTGACATAGCGCCCGTTTTGGGTGCTATGTCATGCATTGACACGTTGATCCCTCCGACTTAGCGTCCAGGTAGTTCCATCACGCAAGTCAGTGTTCCATCAGACGGAACGTCGGAGAGGATCACATGAAGAACCGCGCCCTCTTATCCCTGGCCCTGGCGATGACCACGGCGAGCGCCACCCTCGTCGCGCTCCCCCACACCGCAGCGGCCCACTCCACCCACGCCCAGCTGAGAATCGCGCAGGTCACAGCCGTCGACGACCGCTCGATCGACATCACCTTCAGCGCCGAGCTCGGCCCGGACATCCTCCAGTTCACCGCCGCGAACCCTGCCTACGCGGGCCAGTTCATCAAGATCAGCGGCACCGAATCCCTGACCGGCCAGCCGATCTCGCAGATCCCCGGCACCACGGTCCGCCCCGTCGACACCCCCGGCCACCGCACCCTCCGGGTGGTCCTGGGCCAGGCGGCGTTGCTGGAAGGGAACGCCTACGACCTGTGGTTCGACGGCGGCGCCGACAGGCTCGGCGACCTCTTCTTCCGCTCGGCCGACGGCGCCGCCCTCCCCGGCACCTCGACCCGCCCCACCCGGTTCGACGGCAACCCGTCGGACGCCGCCCCGGCCCAACTCGCGTCCGCCCGGCAGCTCGACGCGCGCACCGTCGAGGTCACCTTCGCCGGCACGATCTGGTCGGGCATGCCGACGGGCGTCTACACCGGCACCGACATCACCCTCACCGGCGCCGACACCGCCAGGCCCGTGTACGTCGAGAGCGTCCCCGCCACCGCCCAGCGCACCTATCGCCTCTATTTCGGCGCCGACCTCACTGCGACGTACCGACTGACTCTCGGCCCGAACCTCCGCCTGACCACCGGCGCGGGCCAGACCGCCACCGAGGTCGCCGCCGACGTCACGCCCGGCACCGGCGCCTACGCCGCCCCGAAGATCGCGAGCGCCGAGGTCGCGGAGACCGGCGACCGGATCCAGATCCGCTTCACCCGCCGCATCGCCACCGCCGGTGACCTCCCCGTCAAGGAGACCCGGACCGGTGTGAGCGGCACCAACGTCACCGCCGACCAGATCCGCGCCCTGCTGCGATTCTCCGGACTGCGTGCCACCTCAGGCCGGGACGTCACCGAGGCGCTGCGCGACGACGCGGCCTACTTCTCCGACGCGTCGACCCTGGTCATCAAGCTGGACGACCCCCTCAAGCCGGGCACCAAGGGCACCGTCACCCTGGCCGACGGCGCGCTGAAGGACGTCACCGGAACCACGAGCGTCAGCGCCCCCGTCAGGGTCGAGGCCCCCCGCCGCCTGAAGGAACAGTCGTTCGACGTCCACGGCCCCGACTACCTCAAGGTCAACACGAGGGCCACCACGATCTTCGAGCGTTACGACCACAAGGTCAGCGACGACGGCGTCTCGGTGCGGCGCGACGGCGTGAGCGACAAGGTCACCGGCCAGACGATCAGGACGATCGAGGTGGACACCAAATATCTCAAGGCCGTCTTCGCCCCCGAATACGGCGGCCGCCTCGTCTCGATGATCTACAAGCCCACCGGCAACGACCTCTTCTACACCAACCCGGTCGGCACCCCCTACGGCTTCTCCAGCGCCGCCCCCGGCACCCCCGGCAACTCGCCGTTCTACCAGAACTGGCTGATGGTCTGGGGCGGCGTGTTCCCCACGCTCACCGAGGCCGAGCACGGCAAGTTCTGGAACGTCCCCTGGGACTACCGGATCGAGCAGAAGCACGGCCGTTTCGCGCTGACCATCACCAAGGTCGACGACGTCGACTACCCGTACAAGCCCAGCCGTTACGTCTACGGCCCCACCGGCCTCACGACCGAGGTCACCTACGCGATCGACGCGAAGAAGCCGACCCTCGACATGACCGTCGCCATCACCAACCCCGGCGCCGAAGACAGGAGATTCGAATACTGGACCTGTACGACCCTCGCTCCCGGCGCCCCATCGAACGCGGGCTCCCCCACGATGAGCGTCGTCTCCCCCGTCAAGACGATCTACCGCGACCCCGGCTACCGCTGGATGGAGAGCGTCGAGCAGCCCGCCGGACCGGCCGGTTCCGGCCTGCTCAAGCTGGACAGGCTCAAGCAGATGTCCAACTGGACGAGAGACGGCATCGCCTACGGACAGGACCTGGCCACGCTCCCGCAGGGCGACTGGTGGGGCGTGATCAACCACGAGAACAACGAGGGCGTCATCCGGGTCGGCGACAACACCAAGACGCCGGGCATGAAGTTCTGGGAATGGGGCCAGAACAACTCGTTCGACACCAACGTCTACAGCAAGGGCAACTCGGCCCGCCCCTACATCGAACTGTGGGCCGGCGCCTCGCCCAAGTTCTTCACCCCGGCCGTCCTGAAGGCGGGCGAGTCGCTGTCGTGGACGGAGACCTACCTCCCGACCATGGACCTGGGCGACGTCACCAACGCCAACGCCCACGGCGCCGCCGAGGTCAAGGTCGACGCGTCGGGCCAGGTCACCGGCCGCCTGTTCGCGACCGCCATCGGCAAGCGGCTGCGCGCGACCCTGGTCGACGCCGCCACGGGCCGCGTCCTCGACAGTGAGAACTTCACCGGCACGACCGACACGGCGGTGCGCCTCACCGGCACGGTCACCCCGGGCACGCAGGCCCGGCTGATCCTCACCGAGGGCGGCGACACGCTCCTGACCGCCGAATCAGGCCTCTGAGTTCCGGCCGGTGGCGGCCCGCGACGGCCGCCACCGGCGGAGTTCGGTTCAGGTTTTGGGCTTCTTCGTCGGCGGGGTGACGACGACCGGGGCCTCCTTGCGTTTCGTCTTCGCGAGTCCCTTCTCGTCGAGGTAGGCCTGGTAGGCGACCGCGTGCGGGTCGATGTCGACCGTGTCGGCCTCGTCGCCGCTGGAGAGGTAGCCGGTGTCGCCGCCCTTCGAGGCGATCTGGTAAAGGGCCAGGAGAACGGCGCCCTTCGGGCCGGTCTTGATGGCCGCTCTCAGGAGCGCCGCCGCGTCGCCCGGCAGGTGGGGCGGGTCGGCGTCGAGGTCGAGGATCTTGATGAGGACGTCGGGGTCGGCGACCATCTGGCCGGGAGGCCACGGGTAGGACTGCAGGTGGGTGGCGAAGGTGCGGCCGAACAGTTCCGGTTTGCCCTGGGTGAGGATGATCCAGCAGGTCAGGCAGCAGGCCTTGGAGATGCCGAGCGCGTCGGAGCCGCTGTTCTCGGCGACGGCGGCGGCCTGCATCTCGGCGTGCATGTCGCGGACGGTGTTCTTGAAGGCGTTGGTACGGAGGCGGCCGTGGGTGGCCTCCAGCTCGGCCAGGTAGTCGAGGGCCTTGACCAGGCGATTGCGGATGTCGGCGTAGTCCTGTGGCTGGTCGCGGCCGGGGACGAGCATCTCCCTGACGAGGTCGTTGATCGCCGTGTTCCGCCGCTCGCCGCTCAGGCGGGAGGCCTGGAGGAGGCGGTCGAAATCGAGGCCCATCTTGTCGGAGCTCGTGTTGGCGAAGACACCGATGTCGCGGCCCCGGCGCAGGATCGCGACGCAGATGCGGCCCCGGCCGAGGCAGTAGACCATGTCGGCCAGCCGGTCCATGCTGCGGTCGCCGGCCAGATCCTTGCGTTTGGCCATCTGCTTCAGCTGCTCGGGGTAGGAGTCCCCCAGTTCGCCCTGCTTGAGGTTGCCGACCATGGCGGCGATCCAGTCGCCGGCGAGCTTCTGGACGCCCTTGTAGTTCGGCCTGACCGGCTCGTTCCTCATACTGGCCGGGCGGGCCGTGGGCACCTGGCGGAACGGGCTCTGGTCCAGCAGGCCCTGGACCATCGGGCGGAACACCTCGACGACGAATTTCTTGCCCCTGGCCTGTCCGACGGCGTTGTGGATGGTGGCGGTGACGCCGGGCGTCCCCTCCGGCGTTTTCAGCCAGGCCGACATGGCCGCGATCTCGGCCAGGATGGCGATCGGCTCGACCGCCGCCACGTTGAGCGCACGACCGGCGAGGGCCCAGAAGTCGGCTTCGGTGCCGTCGTCGGCCAGGGCCAGATCGATGGGCGGGTCGGGGATGACCTTGCGAGCCTCGTCCACGAGCATCTTGGCGACCTGGCGTTCGGCGGCGGTGCCGGTGGTGAGGGCGGCGAGCAGGCTCTGGACCGCCCCGCGTTCGCGGGTGACGAACTCGCGCAGGTGGCCGAGGCCGGTGAACGGGACTTCCTTCTGGACGAGCATCAGATGGGCGGGCGCGGGCGCGGGGGCCTGGATCTCGATCGGGCCGTCGGGGAGGAAGTCCGGGAGGACCAGCTCCTCCTCCTGCATCGCGGGTGTCGAGGGGACGGGCAGGCCCGGCGGGGCCGTGAAGTCGCCGATCTCCAACGCGGGCGCGCCGACCGCCAGCGGGAGCAATCGGAGGAGGCCGTGGTCCTCCTGCATCGGTTCGGGCTTGGGTTGCGGCGTCGCCTGGACCGGCTTCTTCGGCTTGGTCTTCTTCTTTTTCAGCATGGGAGTCCTTCGCGGGGACGAATGCCGTCGCGCCATGGTCCATCAGTTCCGGCGTTCGAACGAGGCCCTGTCCGGTACGTCGCCGATCGGACGCGTGCGAAGGGATGGAGGCTTCGATGGCCTTGGTCCCCCGGTCAGTGATCCCCGGAACGGTCATCACTGGGGGATCCGCGACTCGCGGTCTCCCCTCGGTCTCCCAAGGCCCTAGGATGATCATCAGGACCAGACGAGAGGGCGGGAAAGCCCTGTTCAGGTGGTAGGGCGGGTGGGACTTGAACCCACGACCCACGGATTATGAGTCCGATGCTCTGACCGGCTGAGCTACCGCCCCGCAATGCTGGAGTCTCTCACAGTTCTCCTTCTTGGGGACCCACCGAAGTGCACTTGTGATCAGCTCGTTCGTTAGGGTCCACTTACCTTCCGTTGACAAACCCTTGGTGCCTGGCCGGTTGCGCACCGTCAGAGGCATTCGTCCCGAGACGTCGAGTATGTTCTCGCCCATGCCGCTCCACCCGCAGTCCCAAAAGTTCCTCGATCGCTTCCCGGCGACCCCCGGCGCCGACCTCGACTCGATCACCGACGACGAGGTGCTCGTGCTGCGCGAACTCGACGACAAGACCGCCGAGCGCGGCGTCCCCGCCGAGGTCTTCTCCGTCACCGAGACGACCGTGGCGCAGGTTCCGGTACGGCTCTATCGCCCCACCGACGAGCCGTCGCTCCCCGTGGTGGTCTACCTGCACGGCGGCGGCTGGGTCTACGGTACCCCGCGCCAGCTCGACCCCCTGGCCCGTGACCTGGCGGTTCGCACCGGAGCGGCCGTCGCGCTGGTCGACTACCGCCTCGCCCCGCACCACGTCTTCCCGGCCGCCGTCGACGACGCCTGGACGGTCGTCCGCGACGTCTTCGACCGTCCCGCCTCCTACGGCGCCGTCCCGGGAAAAGTCGCCGTCGCGGGTGACAGCGCCGGGGGCAACCTGGCCGCCGTGGCCGCCTGGCTGGCCAGGGACGCCGGGCTGCCGCTCGTCCACCAGGCCCTCGTCTACCCGGTGACCGACGTGGCCATGGCCACCCCGAGCTACACCGAGTTCGCCTCCGGCTACGGCCTGGACGCCGCCTCCATGGCCTGGGTCGTCCGCAAGTACGCCCCCGGCGCCGACCCCGCGGACCCCCGCCTGTCCCCGCTCCATCTCGCCGACAAGTCGGGCCTGGCCCCCGCGACCGTCCTCACCGCCGAATGCGACCCGCTGCGCGACGAGGGCAGGCTGTACGCGGAGGCGCTGGAAGCCGCCGGGGTGCCGGTCGACTACCGCGACTTCCCCGGCGCCCTGCACGGGTTCTTCTCCCTGCCCGGCTTCTTCGACGCGGCGACCGAGGCCAGGGAGCATCTCGCGAGGAACCTGCGGGAGGCGTTCGCTAACGCCTGAGATCGGTCAGTTCGTCGAGGGTGATCGGGCGGGGCGCCTGTTCGAACCCCCGGAGAAGGGTGTCGCCCAGTGCCTCGAAAGCGTCGATGCGCAGGGTGGTCCCGGCCACTCGGCCGTAGAGGCGTGTCCCCCACACCGTCGTGTCGACCCAGATCTTCTCGCAGTTGGAATCGGGGATCCCCCGGCACATCTCCCCGGGGTCTCTCGTCAGCGGATACACGTCGACGTCGATCGTGTCCGACCGGTCGGCCGAACTGTAGTTCAGCCCTATCCCACTGAGCGGAAATCCGTCGGTCGAGGCCAGGGTGAATCCGGGAATGACCGGTGCCACCAATGGCGCGCCGGTGGAAATGATCGCCTCCCGGAACTCCGCCTCCTCGTGGGCGTCGAGGGCCGGAAAACTCGCCACGAATCCGGCGACCACCAGAGCGCACACGCCCGCTTTCGGCCAGATGAATCCGCGCGAGAACAGCCACGACGTGATCAGCCAGGCGAGCGCCGGAATGGCGAAGAGGATCGCGGCCGGCATCGGATCGTCGTTGATCAGGATCCGGTGCCATTGGAACACGGTGAACAGCAGGAAGCCCGCGCCGGGAAACGCCAGAAACCCGGCGACCTGCCACCACGGCAGGTTCGCCAGCCCTCCGAGAACCAGGCCGAGGCCCACGGGGCCGGCCAGGGCCACCAGGAAGTTGCCCACATCGGAATCCAGCGGTTCCCAGTAGAAGTAACCCATCGCGGTCGCCCAGATCGCCACGGCGATGAGCAGGCGTCTTCCCCATAACGGCATCCGCCTATTCTGGCAGCGCCGACCACATTCGCCACTTCACCACGTCGATCACGATGAACGGGCCTTCGGGTGGCGTTTCCCTATATTGGGGATACTTCGCCGCCAGAGAATCGATCGGCCATTCATCGACGACCCGGGCGGCGCCGTCGGCACGTACCCACCAGAGCCTTTCCCAGTTCTCCTCGTAATGGTCGACGAGAAGACTCACCTGGGGATCGGCCCTGACGGCGTCGAGCCGGCGCAGCCGCCGGGTCGTCTTCGGTTTGTGGTCGACGGCGGTCACGATCACGTCCCCGTCGACCGCGAAGGTCACCGGGACGACGAAAGGACCTGTGGTGGCCAGCCGGGCCACCCTCGCCGAGGCGAACCGCTCACGCGGTGATGACGATCTTGCCGCGGGCGTGTCCGTTCTCGACCTCCCTCAGCGCGCGGTCGGCCTCCTCCAGCGGGTAGGTGGCGGTGACGTGCGGGTCGAGCACGCCGTCGGCCACCATCTCGGCGACGGCGCCGAGCACCTCCTTGGTACGGACCCGGGCGACCGGGCGGCCGCCGAGGTCCTTGGCCGTCGTCTGGTCTCCGGCCGAGATCAGCTTCGAGTGGTCGCCCAGCACGGGCGCCACCTCGCGCAGCGCCTCGCCGCCGACCAGGTCGTAGATCGCGTCGACGCCCTGCGGCGCCACCGCGCGGACGCGTTCGGCCACGCCGGGGCCCGGTTCGACGTAGGTCGCCCCGAGGGACTCCACGAACTCGCGCTTGCCCGGATCGGCGGTGCCGACCACGCGTACACCGGCGTTGCGGGCGATCTGCGCGGCGGCCGTGCCGACGCCGCCGCCGATGCCGGTGATCAGCAGGGTGTTGCCGGGCGGCAGGCCGAGCTGGCGGACCCCGTCGTAGGCCGTGGCGGCGGCGACGGGGAGGGTGGCGGCGTCCTCGAACGAGACGACGTCGGGTTTGTGGGCGACGCCCGCCGCCGGGAGGACGGCGTATTCGGCGTATCCGCCCTTCAGCGGGCTGCCGAAGACGGCCTCGCCCGGCTTGAGGCCGGTCACGCCGGGGCCGATCTCGGCGATGACCCCGGCGACCTCGTTGCCGAAGACGGCCGGGAAGTGATCGGGGCCGTTCCCGGGGCCGCGCCAGCCAGTGCGGCGTTTCCAGTCGGCCGGGTTGACCCCGGCGGCCCGGACGCGGACGACGACCTGGCCGGGACCGGCGGTCGGTTTGGGCAGGTCGGTGAACTCCTCGACCTCGGGGCCTCCGTATTCGCGGTACACGTAGGCTTTCGGCATCTCGGGCCTCCTCAGAGTCACCGTTCCTGTTCGGTCGGCCGGATCAGCACCTCGTTGACCGCGACGTGGCGCGGCCGGGTGACGATGTAGGTGATCGCGTCGGCGATGTCCTCCGGCTGCATCCGCTCGACGTCGTCGAAGGTGTTCCGGATCGTCTCCAGCACCTCGGGCCGGTTGTGCCCGGCCAGTTCGGTCTCCACCGCGCCCGGCTCGACCAGCGAGATCCGCACGTGCTTCCTGGCGACCTCCTGCCGCAGCGACTCGCTGAACGCGCCGACGCCGTGCTTGGTCAGGTTGTAGACGCCGCTCCAGCTCCGGACGGTCCGCCCGGCGACGGAGGAGATGTTGACCATGTCGGCGACGTAGCGGGGACCGTCTTCCGCCGCCCTGATCAGGTGCGGGAGCGCCGCGTGGGCGCAGTAGAGCAGGCCGAGGACGTTGGTCTCGACCATCCGCTGCCACTCGGCGACCGGCGCCTGCTGGACCGAGCCGAGGAGCATGACCCCGGCGTTGTTGACGAGCGTGTCGATGCGGCCGAGCTCGTGGGCGGTCCGTTCGACCGCCTCGGCGGCCTGCGCCTCCTGGGTGATGTCGGCCTCGACGACCAGCACCTTCCCGCCGTCCTTGCCGATGCGGGCGGCCAGGTCCTCGAGCCGTTCGCGCCGCCGCGCGACCACGGCGACCGCGGCGCCCTGCTGCGCCAGCGATATCGCCGCGGCCTCCCCGATTCCGCTCGACGCCCCCGTGACCAGGGCGACCGTTCCGTCAAGGCGCATGATGAACCCCCTATGTCCAGGTTTCCACTCTAGGCGGACGCTACTCCCAGGCCTTCACGTGCCAGGTGACCGCCGACTCCTGGCGAGCGCCCTCCGGCAGGTCGAGCAGACCGTTGTCGATCACGCGGTTCTCCTCCAGCGCCCGCTCGCCCGCCTCGTCGACGCTGATCACGGAGAACTTGGCCCTCATCCCCACCGGCTCCTTGAGGATCATCGGCAGCACCGAGGAGGCGCCGACCCGGACCTCGGTGATCCGCGCCTTCACGTAGAACGCCGGGTGGGGGTTGCGCGGGTCGACGTTCGGCACCTCCTCCACCACGAAGTAACGCCGGTCGGCGGGCAGGGCGCATCTGATCGCCGCGGTGACGTCCATCCGCTCGCCGCTCTGCGCGGGGACGTACAGAGAGATCGGGTAGTCCAGCGCGCACGGCGGCCGATCCTCTCCGGACACCCAGAAGAGGACCGCGCCGACGACGGCGATGGCGGCGCCCAACAGGAACGGCCAGACCCTCAGGCGGCGCGGCTTCTCCGGCGGGACCGGGGGAACACGCTCCTGAGCCTCCTGCCATAAGCGCACCATCGTCGGCACGTCGGTCCCGCACGTCTCGGCCCACTGCCGGGCCTGTTTCTCGGTCGGCACCGCCTGGCCGTTGAGCCACCGGCTGACGGTCGCCTTGGACGAGTACACCTGCTGCGCGAGTTCCTGGAGTCCCAGATTGGCCTTGTCCCGACCGGTCCGCAGTTCGGTCGCCAGAGCCGCCTGGGCCGGCGCGAGATCGGGCGAAAGATCACGCAACGGGCCCGGGGGACGTCGCTTTGGGGGAGTTCGGTCCACCTCTGGAACGTTTCATACTCGCCGCGATCACGCAGCGCCACGGCCTGAAACGTTACGTGGAACGCCAGCCGCCTCCCGGCCGGGGCGATCTCCTCCAAGGCTTCGGTACGTCACCCACTCCCAAGGAGGGATCCATGCGAACGGTGAGACACGCCGCGACGCTGGCACTCGTGCTGCTGGCGTCCCTGCTCACCCTGGCGCCACCCGCCCACGCGGCGGCGACGGGCCCGGTCCGCGGCATCGCCGCCAAGTGCCTCGACAACGCGGCGGGCAACACCGCCAACGGCAACCCGATCGTCCTATGGACGTGCAACGGCACGGCCCACCAGCAGTGGACGCTGCCCGGCGACGGCACCGTCCGGGTCCAGGGGAACCACTGCCTGGCGGTGAAGAACGCCGGCACGGTCTCGACCACCCCGGTCTGGCTCTACTCCTGCGACGGCGGCCCCGCCCAGATCTGGAGCCCCCGCCCGAACGGCACGCTCGTGAACCCCAACTCGGGCCTGTGCCTGTCGTCCAAGAACGTCGGCACCGCCGACGGCAACCCCATCTGGGTCTACACCTGCGACGCGGGCCCGGCCCAGATCTGGACGCCCCCGCTGGCCACCCCCGCCCCGTCGGGCCAGGCCATGCCGGTCGGCGACCTGCCCGGCTGGCGGCAGGTCTTCACCGACGACTTCACCCAGACCGTCCCCCTGGGCTCCTTCCCGACGGCGGTGGCGAGCAGATGGACCGCCTACGCGGGCTTCCCGGACACCTCGGGCCACGGGCGATACGCCCCCGACCGCGTGGTCAGCGTCCACAACGGCGCGATGAACATGTTCCTGCACACCGAGAACGGCCAGCACCTGGTGTCCGCCCCGCTGCCGATCATCCCCGGCCACGCCAACGCCTACGAGGGCATGGTCCACGGCCGCTACGCGGTGAGGTTCCGCGCCGATCCGGTGCCCGGTTACAAGACCGCCTGGCTGCTCTGGCCCGACGACCCGGGCGTCTGGGCCGACGGCGAGATCGACTTCCCGGAGGGCTCCCTGAACGGCTACATCGAGGCGTACATGCACCACCGCGGCAACCCCCAGGTCGCCACGCCGTACCGACCGCAGGTGACGTTCGGCAACTGGCACACGGCGGTCACCGAGTGGACGGCGCAGTCGGTCCGCTTCCTGCTCGACGGGGTGGTGATCGGCGAGTTCACCAACACGGCGCTCATGCCGATCAAGCCCATGCACTGGGTGCTCCAGACCGAGACCCAGCCCCCGAACGGCCCGGCCGACGCGGCGGCCGGGAACGTGCAGATCGACTGGGTGTCCATCTGGGAGCGGGTGTGACATGCGGCGCATGCTGACGGCGTTACTGCTCGTCCTGCTCTGGGCCGTTCCCGCGCAGGCCGCCCCCGACGGATATCTCTGGTGGCCCTCCGACGGCCGGGTCAGCGGCGTGTGCGGCGAACCCCGCCCCAACCACCCCCACGCGGGCACCGACATCGCCCGCACCCCGTCGACCGCCGTGTACGCGTCCCAGGACGGAACCGTCCGATGGGACGCCGTCGGCCCCGACCCCGGCGGCTACGGCGTCTACCTCGACGTCGTCCACACGGGCGGCTGGTCGACCCGCTACGGGCATCTGGCCTCGCGCCTCGTGGCGCACAACGCCACCGTCGTCCGGGGCCAGCTCCTCGGCTACACGGCGGTCAACGGTTCCTCCACCGGTCTGCACGTCCACTTCGAGATCCGGCTGAACGGCGCCGTCCGCTGCCCCGCCAACGCGGGGATGGGAACGACGCTGACCGCGCGCACCCCCACCTCGCTGAGCATCGGCCCGCCGCCGGGCCCCGAGGCGGTCAGGAACGGCGGCGGCGTCCACATCACCGGCCCGAACGGCTACACCGACGTCTCCAGCTCGGGCCAGGTGTACGCGTGGAACGGCCAGTACCTCGGCGGCAACCCGACCGGCTACACGGGCCGGTTCGTCGACGCGAAGGTCACCACGAACGGAGGCGGCTACTGGCTGCTCACCTCGATCGGCCAGATCTACGCCTACGGCAACGCCCCCTACCGGGGCGGCAGCCCGACCGGATTCAACGAGGAGATCGTCGCCATGGCCGCGATGCCCGACAACCAGGGCTACGTCATGGTCAGCGCGGTCGGCCAGGTCTACGCCTACGGCTCGGCCGGCTACCACGGCGGCAGCCCGGCGGGCTTCACGGGCCGGTTCGTCGACGTGGAGATGACCCCGGACGGCCGGGGCTACTGGCTGCTCACCTCGGCCGGTCAGATCTACGCCTACGGCAACGCCCAGTACCTCGGCGGCTCGCCCTCCGGTTTCAGCCGGGCGATCGTCGCCATGTCCCCCACTCCGGACGGCCGGGGCTACGTCATGGTCAGCAAGGCCGGCCAGATCTACGCCTACGGCAACGCGCTGTACATGGGCGGCTCGCCCGGCGGGGTCACCGGGGAGATCGCCGACGTCAGTTACCGCGTCGACGGCGTGCCCGGATACGTCATGATCTCCACCACCGGCGGGCACTACGCGTACAACACCCCCTGGCTGGGCAACCCGACCGGCACGGCCGCCTTCTTCTGACGAGGTTCCGTCCCGCTTCTCCAGGGCAGAAGGCGATCATGAAACTGAGTGCGCGGAACGCGATCCCGGCCGAGATCACCGGCATCACACGCGGTGAGGCCACCGCCAACGTCGAGCTGTCGGCGGGTGGCCTCCGGCTGGTCGCGTCGGTCACCACCGAGGCCGCCGACGAGCTGAAACTCGGCGTCGGCAGCCGGGTCACGGCCTTCGTGAAGGCCTCCGACGTGATCCTCGCCACCGATTGAGAACGCGTGGGCGGTCAGCCGCGGGACGAGATCTGCTGCACCGCCCACCCGTTCCCGTCGGGGTCGTCGAAGAACACGAACCCGACGTTGTCGAGGGGATCGGGCATCGACGAGGGGTTCTCCCCCATTTTCTGTACGTCGCTCACCTCGACCCCCCGCTCCACGAGCAGCGCGTGCGCCTTCCGGATGTCCGGGACCACGAGCTGCAGCCCGCGCAGCGACCCCGGCGTCATCGCCGGCACCGCCCCCTTGCCGATCACGACCGAACACCCCGACCCGGGCGGAGTGAGCTGCACGATCCTCACGTCGTCGCCAAATGACGTGTCGTGGTCGACGTTGAAGCCGAGTTTGCCGGCGTAGAAGGCCTTGGCCCGGTCGATGTCCGACACGGGTACGACGACCACTTCGAGCGTCCAGTTCATGCCTGTCCCTTCCAGCAGAGAATCCAGTTTCGTGTACGACTCCGCCATCCCCCTGGCCATCGGATACCGCAGCGCGGTGGCCCGGCCGCCGGTCGTGGCGTAGCGGATCGTCGTGGTGAGCAGGGTGCCCGCGCCGTCGGCGGTGAGCTCGTGGGTGATCAGGGTGACCCCCGGATACGACTGCTCGTCGAACACCTCGCTGATGACGACCCGCGCGGGCGGCTCGACGGCCCGCACCTCCCCCCGCTGCGTCATCCGTTCCCCGCCCGGCCCCTCGGAGACGAACCGGTAGGAGCCACCAGGCGACGCCTCGAAGGCGCACTCGGCCAGCCGCCACCCCCGGGCGCCGTACCACCGGAGGAGCAGGTCGGGCGTGGTCAGCGCGGCGAACACCTTCTCGCGGGAGGCGGCGAACCGGCGCGTGACGACGATCTCCCGGTCGCCCCGGGTGACGACATCGGTCATCCCAGGTCCTTCAGCAGCAGGTCGAGGTTCTGGTAGCGGGCCTCCCAGAAGTCCCGATATCCGGCCAGCCACTCGGTCGCCTCCTTCAGGGGCTCGGCGGCCAGGCGGCAGGGGCGGCGCTGCGCGTCCCTCCCCCGGGTGATCAGCCCCGCCTTCTCCAGGACCTTGAGGTGCTTGGAGATGGCCGGCTGGCTCATCGCGAAGGGCGCGGCCAGCTCGGTCACCGTGGCCTCGCCTTCGGCCAGCCGCGCCAGGATCGCCCGGCGCGTGGGGTCGGCCAGGGCCGCGAACGTGGCGTCCAACATGGGCAGATAACCCTCCAGTTATGTAACAGGATGGTTTTATACCACCTTGTCGGCCCGGCCCGCTAGGGTGACCGCCCGTGTCCCGAAGATCGTCGTTCCACCTGACCCTGGCGGGCCTCGTCTCCGCCGCCTACGTCGTCTACCTGGCGACGATGAACGGCCGCTTCTTCTTCGTGATCCCCGGGGAGGAGGGCTGCCCGGGGAGCGAGCTCTACGTCGACCTCGGCCGTCACGTCGCCCGGCTCGACGAGGTCTCCGGCCTCACCGCCGTGGCACTCGGCGGCCCCCGGCCGTTCGGGCTGGGTCTCTTCGGCGCCGCGTTCTTCGAGGTCACCCACTACGGCGGGGTCGTCCTGGTCATGGCGTCCGCGCTGGCACTGGCCCTGACCAGGAACGGGCGACCGGTCCGGATCATGGCGTGCTGGCTGTTGATCGGCCAGGGGTGGGAGCTCGCGCTGTTCGCCGTCGACCTGGCGCGGGACACGGCGTGCTTCGAGCGCGGGTGGTCGGGCCGGCAGGGGATGCTGGTGCTCCTGGTGCCGCCCTCGGCGACGGTGCTCAACGCGTTCCTCCTGCTGCTGGCGGTCCGGCGCGGCCGCGAGATCCGGTGGCGGATGCCCGCGGCGCTGCCCCGGCTGGTGGTGACCGGCCTGGTCGCCGGCCTCGTGGCGGCCGACGCGAACCGGGACGACATCACCGCCCCCGACTGCGAGCGACTGGCGTACACCGACGGCATCGAGGTCGGCGAGGGGCCGTACCTGTGCGGGATGCGCAGCGGGGGGCGCTTCGCCACGATCCCCGACCGCGACCTGATCGCCTACGGCCGTGCGGCGTGCGCGCGCCATCCCCTGAGGGGGTTCCCCGGCCACGACCTCGCGCCGATCTGCCCGCTCGCCCACCGCGACGAGACCGCGATGCTCGCCGCCGACACCGCGACCTATGCGCTGGGCGACGCCGTCGTCGAGGTCTCCTGCGACCTCGGCCGCCACCGCCCGCTGATCCGGCCTTCCCATGTGGTCGGCACCGTGACCTGGACCGACTACGGCGCCATCGAGTCATGGGATCCTGGGCTGGAGGAGGAGGGCGAGTGGGACCTCCCCGAAGAAGCCTCGCTCATCGCGACCGCCCCCGGCCTGCTCGCCCTGAACGTCCACGCAGACCCGGCCGTCTGCCTGACCGCCGAGGTCTATCGCGGGCGCCCCCCGGTCGAGACGAAGGGCTGGGACCACGTGGTCGAGGTCGGCTACCGGAGCCTCACCGGCCACATGGAACTCTATGACCCGATGGACGGGACGAACGGCCTGAAAGTACCCGGCCTGCGCCCCGGCGACTACCGGATCAGAGCCCACCTGAGGGAGTCGGGGGGAGACCTGTACGACCCGCAGACCCTGCTCCTGATGATCTTCCCCGGTGAGAGGGGTCAGGTCGGCGCGGCCCGTTAGGGTGACCGCTCGTGCCTCGAAGATCGTGGATCTGTTTCGCGCTGGCCTTACTCGTGTCGGTGCTCGACGTGGCGGTGCGGTCGAGGCCGGGCGCGTCGCTGGTCTACTACGGCGCCGGCCCGGCCTGTCCCCCGGACGACGGCCCGTGGTCCGGGCCCGGCTTCTCCGGCCAGGCGCTCTCGATCTACGCGGGCCCCGTCCTCGTGGTGCTCGCGATCGTCGTGGTCGCCGTGGCCACCGCGAGAGGCCGCGCTCTGACGGGCCGGGTCGTCGTCCGAGTGCTGGCCGGGGTGCTGCTCCTGATCTGTGGGCACGGCGGCCTGGTCTTCGGGTTCGATCTGATCCGCGACGTCGGCTGCCATCGTGACCTGCTGAGCTGGGGCGAGCTGCTCTCCTCGGCGGCCCCGTTCCTGCCGCCCTTCGTGGCCGCCGCACTGATGGTGCTGGCCGTCGGGCACCGTCGCTAGGGTGTGCGGCTGTGCCGAGACGTTCATGGATCTCCTTCGCGCTGGCCTTCGTCGTCTCGGCGGGCTTCATCGCCCACGGGATGCTGACCACCGTCGGCGGGTCCGTCGTGCTCGGTTACGTCGAGCCGCTCGAACCCTGCGTGGGCCACGATCTCGACGACGTGGTGTCGCGCGCGCTCTGGTCCGGCCCCGACGGGTTCGGCCGTGACACGGGCCTCCTCCTCGCCGGTTTCGCCGGCCCGATCGTCGTCGCGGTCTCGGTCGTCGTCATGGCCGTCACGACCATGGCCGGGCGGCCCCGACTGGGGCGCGCGTCGGTGCGGGTCATGGTGGCGGCGCTGGTGGCGAGCGCCCACAGCGTCTTCTTCTTCGCCTACGACATGGTCCGCGGCACCGGGTGCCTCCAGGTGTGGGGCGGCCGGACGGGGGTGGAGATGTTCGTGCTGCCCAAGGTGCCCGAGCTCGTCACCGCCGCGCTGATCCTCCTGGCGGTCCGGCGGTCGCCCGTCCGGTGGCCGGTGGTGCGGCGGGTGGTCGCCGTCGCGCTCGTGGCGACACTCGTGGCGGCCGATCTCCAGCAGGGCGGCATCACCCGACCCGACTGCGAGGGGTCGCGGGCCGAGACGGAGGCGGTGTCCTTCCTCTGCGCGGCGCGGCGGGACCCGGAGTTCGCCCGGATCTCCGACCGCGACCTGCTGGCCTACGGCCGCGCGGCCTGCGCGCTCCATCCGCTGAAGGAACCGGCCGACCTCCCGATCGATCCGATCTGCCCGCGGGCCCGTCGCGACGCCGCCGCAATCAAGGCCGCCGGTGACGCCGCCTGGGCCGCGCAGGAGGCCGTGTCGACGATGTACTGCGACCGGACCCGCCACCGGCCGCGTGTCGAGGCCCGCCACGTCGTACGGGACCAGGTCTGGACCGAATACGGCGTCATCGAGTCGTGGGAGGGAGACCACTACGACGAGGAGCTGTTCGACCGCTCCTACGAGACGCCGATCGCGACCTCCGCGGGTCACCTGCTCCTCAACACCGACCCCGACTACGACACCTGCCTCCAGGTCGAGGTCTACGCGGAGCGGCCCCCGGAGGAGAAGGGCTGGGACCGCGTCGCCGAGGTCGGCTACGTCAGCCCCGAGGGCCACATGAAGCTGGCCGACGCGATGTCCACGGGCGACGGGCTGACGGTGCCGGGGTTACGACCGGGCCGATACCGGGTCAGGCTCCACTACAAGGAGCCCGACTACGACGGCACGACACCCCAGGTCGTCGTGCTGATGATCTGGCCGGAACCTTAGTTCAACCCTTTGAACTAAGCATCAACTGGCGGCGTGCAGCCGCAGTGGGGCGCTCGTGTCAAGGAACTCCTCCAGCACCAGCGTGGCCGCCCCCATGGCCACCGCGTCGGGCCCGAGTTCCCCCAGCACGATCGAGGTCGCGTTGTAGGGCTGGGTCAGCGAGTTCTCCCCCACCACCACGCGGATCTGGTCGAGGTGGCGTTCGCCGATCATCAGCCCGGCCCACCCGCCGATGAGGATCCGCTCGGGGTTGAGCATGTTGATCAGGTTGGCCAGGCCGGTGCCCATGTACGTCACCGTCTCGTCGACCACCGCCCCGCCGAGGTCGAGCACCCGTCCCAAAGCGGAGGGCCAGTCGGTCGTCTGGGCCGGAACCCCGGCCCTGGCCAGCAGCCCCTCCGCCCCGATGTAGGCCTCCAGGCAGCCCCGGGACCCGCACCGGCACGGCCGCCCGTTCATCTCGATCTTGGTATGACCCCATTCACCGGCCGAGTTCGAGGTCCCCCGTACGGCCAGGCCGTCGGCCACCACCGTCGCCCCGACGCCCGATCCGATCAGCACGATCACCGCGTGGTCGGCCCCCCGGCCGGCCCCGAACCACAGTTCGGCCTGGCCCATCGTCTTGGCGCCGTTGTCGATGAACACCGGCAGCGTGGTCCCGGCCCGCATCAGCGCGCCGAGCGGCACGCCGTCCCAGCCGAACGTCTTGGCGTGGATCAGCGTGTCGGACGACCCGCGCTCGACGATCCCCGGCACCCCGATGCCCACGCCGAGCACCTGCGAGGCGGCCACCTGGCCGTCGGCCAGCACGACGTCGATCCCGGCCAGGATCCGGCGCGCGACCAGCTCGATGTCGTGGTGGGAGGGCCGGAGCGTGTAGTCGACCCGGGCCTTCTCGGTCATCTCGAGGTCGAACAGTTCCACTCTGACGTGGGTCTCGGCGACGTCCACGCCGATGACGTAGGCGTACACGGGATTGACCCGCAGCAGCACGCGCGGGCGCCCGCCGTCGCTCTCGACCTGACCGGCCTCCATCAGGATCTTCTCGGAGAGAAGATCACCGGTCATGGTGCTGATGGTCGCGGCGGACAGGCCGGTGAGCCCGGTCAGCTCGTGACGGCTCCGCGGGCCGCCGAAGTACAGGGTCCGCAGCAGCATGCCGCGGTTCCCCTTCCGGACATCCCTGACCGTCTTACGCTCCGGCCTCGCCATGGCGCCTGTCCTCCCGTTTTCTGCCGACATGTTAGTTCAATGCGTGAACGAAACGGCTACCAGGCACATGCCGCCGCACAGGGTAGCGGGTGCCGCGTTACCAAAGCGTTTCCGACGAGGGACTGATCTTTTTTTGCGTCTTACATTATCGTCTGTTCAACCCCCCGAGAAGGAGATGGAAATGATCAGGAGAGTCACTGGGGCGGCTGCCGCAGCGGTGCTGCTCGCCGGGCTCGCCGCCTGCGGCGGCGGCTCCGAGGAGGGCGGCGCGGGGTCTGCCGCCACGGAGTTGACCTACTGGATGTTCCAGGACCGCACCCCCCAGGCCGGTGAGGTGGTCGAGAAGATCCGGACGGACTTCGAGAAGGCCAACCCCGGCGTCACGGTGAAGATCGTCAAGATCCCCAAGGACGACTACAACACCAAGCTCGGCTCCGCGCTCGCGGGGAACACCGTTCCCGACGTCGGCATCCTCGACCAGCCGCTGGTCTCCCGGTTCGCCCAGGAGGGCACCATCAAGGAGGTCCCGGCCGGCACTCTCAACGAGGCCGACTACTGGGAGGGCGCGCTCAACACCAACAAGGTCGGCGGCAAGCTCTACGGCTTCCCGATCGACCACACCGCGGTCGCCCTCTTCTACAACAAGGCGCTGGTTCCGACCCCGCCGAAGACGTGGGACGAGCTCAAGACCATGAGCGCCGCCATCCACGCCAAGGACGCCAAGATCGCCGGCATCGTGGTGCCGAAGGGCGACGGCTACGGCGCCTGGATGTGGCCCGGTGTCGTCGGCGGCGCCGGCGGCTCGATGGTCGACGAGGCGGGCAAGAAGATCCTGTTCGACCAGCCCCCGGCCGTGGAGGCGCTGCAGCTCTGGGTCGACCTGCTGCCGTCGTCGCCGCGCGAGATCACCGACTCCGACCAGGCCTTCGCCAACGGCCTCGCCGGCATGATGATCTCCGGCCCGTGGGACGTCGCCACCATCAAGGACCAGTTCCCCGACCTCGACTTCAACGTCGCGCCGCTGCCGTACAAGACGACTCCGGCGGGCAACATCGGCGGCGAGAACGCGGTCGTGTTCAGCAAGGGCAAGAACGAGGCCCTGGCCTGGAAGTGGCTGCAGCACCTGACCAACGCGACCAACAACACCAACCTGGCCCAGGCCCTGGGCGGCTTCCCCGTCAACAAGGAGGCGGCCGAGCGTGACGCCGCGACCTTCGGCGAGCAGCAGCAGGCCTTCCTCGAGCAGCTCAAGGTGGCGCAGGCGCGCCCGGCGCTCCCGCAGTGGATCCAGATCAACGACGAGATCATCGCCCCGGCTCTGGAGTCGGCGCTGAGCGGCAAGATGACCGCCCAGGAGTCGCTGACCGACGCTGCGACCAAGACCCGCGCCCTGCTCGGCTGGAACAGCTAGCCCAGTCATCACGGAAGCGAGGCAACCGTGGCATCTCCGGTCGTGGCCCACCGGCCCGCCGAGACGCCCGCCAAGCCCGGACGGCGCCGCCGTCCGGGCATCGGCAGGCGCGACCATCTGATCGGGTGGCTGCTCATCGCCCCCGCGATGGTGTACTTCATCATCTTCCTGCTCTATCCGGCCCTGGCGGCCCTGTACTACAGCTTCACCGAGTGGGACCTGCACTCGGCTCCCATCTGGGTGGGGCTGCAGAACTACACCGACCTGTTCTTCGACGACGTGAAGTATCCGCACTTCTGGAAGTCGATCATGGTCACGCTCCAGTACACGCTGGTGGCGGTGCCGCTGACGCTGGTCACCGCGCTGGCCCAGGCGCTGCTGATCAACTCGATCAGGCGCGGCTCCAATCTGTTCCGCCTGCTGCTGTTCCTGCCCGTCGTGACCGCCGAGGCGGCCGTCGGCGCCATCTGGCGCTGGCTCTACGACCCGCAGTACGGCGTCATCAACGCGGTGATCGGCCTGTTCGGCATCCCGCGGCAGAACTGGCTGAACACCCCCGAACTGGTGATCCCGGCGCTGGCCTTCATCGCGGCCTGGCAGTGCGGCATCTCGATGATCATCTACCTGGCGGGCCTGAAGAGCATCCCGGAGTCCATCAAGGAGGCCGCCGTCATCGACGGCGCGAGCCCGGTGCAGCGCTTCTTCAAGGTGATCGTGCCGATGCTCCGACCGACGACCTTCTACCTCGTCGTGACCGGCATCATCGCCGCACTCCAGGTCTTCGGGCTGGTGTACGTCATCTTCTCCGGCGGCGGCAACAGGAGCGTCACCGGCGGACCCGAGCAGTCGGGCCTGGCGTACGTGCTGCACATCTACCTGTACGCCTTCCGCTACAACGCGATGGGCGCGGCCTGCGCGATGTCGTTCATCCTGCTGATCTTCATCATGATCATCACGTTCGTCCAGTTCAAGTTCATGAAGCAGGAGGCATCGTGACCCAGAAGACGGTGCGCCGCCTGCCCATCTACATCGCGCTGATCCTGCTGGCGCTGGTGTCGGTCGTCCCGTTCGTGTGGATGCTCGCGACGTCGTTCAAGAACGGCCCCGACGTCTACACGCAGGTGCCGCAGCTCCTCCCGCTGGACAAGAAGACCGGCGAGTGGAACCCGACGCTCGAGAACTACGAGTACGTCTTCACCATCAGCGGCCTGGGCACCGCGTTCTGGAACAGCGTCTGGATCACGTGCTTCCTGGTCCCGGTGAAACTCCTGATCGACGCCCTGGCGGCCTACTCGTTCGCCCGCATCCCGTTCCCCGGCCGGGACAAGATCTTCGTCCTGATGCTGGCGGGCATGATGGTGCCGACGATCACGCTGCTGGTCCCGCGCCTGCACGTCACGCAGGTGCTCGGCGTCTACGACTCGCCGTGGGGCATCATCCTGCCCAACGTCGCCTCGGTCCTGGACATCTTCCTCATGCGGCAGTTCTTCCGCACCCTTCCGGTCGAACTGGAGGAAGCCGCCCGGATCGACGGCGCCGGCCGCATGCAGATCTTCTGGCGGGTCATCCTGCCGCTGTCGAAGCCGGTCCTGGCCGTCGTGACGATCACCAGTTTCATCTTCCACTGGAACGACCTGGTGTGGCCGCTGATCGTGCTCAACGACCCCGAGCTCTACACCCTGCCGCTGGCGTTGCAGCAGCTCGCGAGCACGGAGTCGGGACGCGCCTACTACATCATGGCGGGCGCGGCGCTCGCGGTGATCCCGGTCATGGTCGTGCTGCTGATCTTCCAGCGGCGCATCATGCAGGGCATCGCGTTCTCCGGCCTGAAGAGTTAGGCCCGAAGAGTCAGGCCTGGTGCGACAGGGCGCGCGGGTCCACCTCGAACCTGAGGGGGACACCGCGCGTCAGTCGTTCCACCTCGTCGAGCGCGGCCCGCCCCAGCCTCTTCACCTCGGATCCGAGCGCCCCCGCGACGTGCGGCGTCAGCACGACGTTGGGCAGGTCCCACAGGGGTGAGTCGGGGGCCGGAGGTTCGGGGTCGGTGACGTCCAGGATCGCGAAGATCCTGTTCTTCCGGAGCTCGTCGATGAGCGCCGCCTCGTCGACGAGGGAACCCCGCGCGGTGTTGATGAGGGTCGCTCCGTCCTTCATCGCTCTCAGGCGCTCCGCGCCGATCATCCTGTACGTCTCCCGCGTCGCCGGGGCGTGGATCGACACCACGTCACTGCGGCCGATCACGGCGTCGAGATCCGTGGTGGCCAGATCCGTGGCATAGGGGTCGGCGACCAATACGTCCAGGTCGAAGGGCTTGAGCAGTTCGATCACCCGCCGGCCGACCCGGGAGGCCCCGACGATGCCGACGGTCTTGCGGTAGTTGCCGAGGTCGCCGTCCTGGGTCAGCAGTCCGAGGTCGGTCTTCGCGCGGGAGTACGCACGGGCCAGCCGGGGCACCGCCTTGTTGGCCAGCAGGATCATGGCGAGCGTGAACTCGGCGACGGGGATCGCGTTGGCGTCGGCCGCCGAGCTCACCACGATCCCCCGCGCGAACACCTCGGGCGTGACGTGCCCCTTGACGCTCCCCGCCGCGTGGACCACCGCCTTCAGGTGAGGCGCGGCGTCGAGAGCGGCGGCGTCGAGGACGGGACACCCCCAGCCGGTCACCAGGATCTCCGCCCGTGCCAGCCTGTCTCGCGCCTCCGTGCTGGTGAACTCGGTCAGCGGCGCCTCGGGCCGGTCGAACAGCCGGAGCGTGAGCTCCGGGTACATCGCGAAGTCGACGATCACCCCTGCGTCCATCCGGGCAGGTCGAGCGGCCCGCGCTGGACACCGATCCACTGGCGGCGGGTGAACCCCGGCATCTGGTTCTCGGCGCCGTGCCGGGCGTGCGCGTCGTTGACGTGCACCTCTCCGGCGTGCAGCCGCTCGGCGACGGCCAGCCCCCGCATGAGGTCGCGGCTGAAGACCGAGTTCATCAGCATCGGATAGCCGTTGACCAGCTCGATCGCCTCTTCCTCCGTGCTCGCCACGGTGACCGGGAGCACCGGCCCGAAGATCTCCTCGGCGAACGCCGGCATGTCCGGGGTGACGTTCGTGAGCACGGTCGGCCGGTAGAACAGCCCGTCGTAGGTGGCGCCGGTCGCGACCACGGCGCCCTTCGCGACGGACGGCAGCACGATCCGCTCGTGCACCCGGTCGCGCTGCACCTCGCTGATCAGCGGCCCGAGGTCACTGTCGGCGTCGAACGGGTTCCCCACCTTCAACGCCTCGACCTTGCGCACGAGCGCCGCGACGTACGCGTCGGCGACCGCTTCGAGCACGATGTGACGGCTCGCGCTGATGCACGTCTGCCCCTGGAACTCCAGCGACGCGATCAGCGCGCAGGACGCGGCCAGCTCGACATCGGCGTCGTCGAGCACCACGAACGCGTTGCTCCCGCCCAGCTCCAGCCGCACCAGCCGCAGATCTCGCGCGGCCGACAGCGCGATGGCCGTCCCGACCTCCCGCGACCCGGTGAAGTCGAGCAGGTCGAGCCCCCGGTGCTCGGCCAGCGCGTGCCCCGCCACCGGCCCGTCGCCTTCGACGACGTTGAACACCCCCGGCGGCAGCCCCGCGGCGTGAGCGGCCTCGGCGAGCACCTGCCCGCCGATGATCGGCGTGAGCTCGGCCGGCTTGAGCACGATCGTGTTCCCGAACGCCAGCCCCGGCGCCACCGCCCGCATGGCCAGATTGACCGGATAGTTCCAGGGCGTGATGATCCCCAGCACCCCGAGCGGCACCGCCCGGGACAGCGACAACTTCCCCGCCTTGTACGGCTGGAGCACCTCCCCCGCCGTCCCGCACGCCTCCACCGCCGAGATCCCGAGCTGCTTGAGCCCCGCCGACACCTCGTCGACGGCCTTGGCCCGGACTCCCCCGGTCTCCTTCATCGACAGCTCGACGAGCTCGTCGTACCTCTTGCGGAGTTCATCGGCGAACGCCGTCAGATGGGCGGCCCGCTCGGGAGCCCCCAACGCGGCCCACCCGGGCTGCGCGTTCCGCGCCGCCGCGACGGCCCGATCGACGTCGGCGGCGTCCCCGAGGGAGTATCGCCCGATCTCGGCACCGGTCGCCTTCTCGTGCACGGAAGCGGTGTGTACGGCCGGGACGAAAGCCCCATCGATGTAGTGCATAGGCTATATTCTATACTTAAGCTTATATATAAAAATAAGTATTGACAGGAGCGAGATGGCAGCGGATCGTGCGGCGATGGCCCAGCTCGTACGGGATCTCGTAGACCCGCTCCTGCCTTTCTTCAGCCCCGGCCGAGCCCGCCTGCGCCTGGGTGTGAACACCGCCCACTACGACGACACCGCCGCCGAGTTGGAGGCCTTCGCCCGCCCCCTGTGGGGCCTCGCGCCTCTGGGCGACGGCATGGACCTGTGGCGCGAGGGCCTGGCGGCGGGCACGAACCCCGACCACCCCGAATACTGGGGCGACATCGCCGAGATCGACCAGCGCCTGGTCGAAACGGCGGCTCTGGGCTTCGCCCTGGCCCTGGCCCCGGCCGAACTCTGGGACGACCTGACCGGCACCGAACGCGACCGCGTCGCGACCTGGCTCTCCCAGGCCCTCGACCGCACCGGCGTCGACAACAACTGGCAGTTCTTCCCCGTCCTGGTCGGCCTGGGCCTCAGACGCCTCGGTGTCCCTTTTAATGAGAAGTCGCTGGAAACCCGGCTCGACCGCCTGGAATCGTTCGCCCTGGGACGCGGCTGGTACTCCGACGGCCCGACCGCGCAACGCGACTACTACGTGCCCTTCGCCATGCACTACTACGGCCTGATCTATGCGGGTCTGAGCGAAGACGCGAGAGCCGAGCGTTTCCGTACCCGCGCGGGCGAATTCGCCCTGGACTTCCGCCACTGGTTCGCCGCCGACGGCGCCGCGATCCCGTTCGGCCGCTCGATGACCTACCGCTACGCGCAGGCCGCGTTCTGGGGCGCCCTGGCCTTCGCCGAAGTCGACGCGCTGCCGTGGGCCGAGACGAAGGGCTACCTGCTCCGCCATCTGCGCTGGTGGGAGGGCCGCGACGTGGCCGACCGGGCGGGGGTGTTGACGATCGGCTACGCCTACCCGCAGCCTTTGCTCGCCGAGCAGTACAACGCCCCCGGTTCCCCCTATTGGGCCATGAAGGCGTTCCTCCCCCTGGCCCTGCCCGAAAGCCACCCTTTCTGGACGACGCCCGCGTCCACTTCTCCCGTGCCGGATGGCGCCGTCCACCAGCCCGAACCCGGAGTGACCCTGATCCGCTCCGACGAGGGGCGGCACGTGGTGATGCTGAGCGCGGCCCAGCACAACATGTGGGCGCGTGGCGGCGCGGCGAAGTACGCGAAGTTCGCGTATTCGACGGTGTTCGGCTTCAGCGTCCCCGCCGGAGGTGCGGGCCTCGAACAAGGCGCCTTCGACAGCACCCTGGCCCTGAGCGAAGACGGTCACCACTGGCGCTGCTGCGAGGTCCCCATCGCCGAAGGAGACCTCCACCTGCGCTGGTCACCGTGGGACGACGTACAGATCGAGACCTGGCTGATCCCCCAGGGAGAGGCACACCTGCGCATCCACCGCGTGGTGTCGGCCCGCAGCCTGTTCACCGCCGAGGCGGCTTTCGCCGTCGACCGCGACACCGAAACCGGCAGGGAGTGCGGCGACGGCTACGCCTGGGCGAGCTCGGCCCAGGGACGGTCCGGCATAGAAGACCACGAGGACCCGGAATGGCCGACGGGGGTCCGGCGGGAGGGGGAGGTCGTGCAGCCGCACCCGGGCACCAACGTCCTGGTGCCGCGCACGATCCTCCCCACCCTGCGAGGCGAGCACGAGGCAGGCGAGTTCTGGCTGACCTGCAAGGTCACCGGCTCGCCCGCTCGATGACCTCCTCCGTCGTCAGCGGCGCCCGAGGATGGTGGCTCAGGCACAGAGGTGTACGCACCTTCGCGAACCCGGCACCCTCCGGCGCCACGTAGAACTGCCCCGTGACCAGAGAGCTGATGTCATCGGCCGAGCCGCCCTTGGCACGTGCCATCTCCTTGGCGGCGTCGATCTGCACCTGCGCGTTGAGCAGACCGTAGAACTGGGTGGCCGCGTTGCCCGGGATCTGGTTGTGCAGCCCCTTCGGCGCCTGCGTCGCGAACACCAGCCCGAGCCCGTACTTCCGCGCCTGCGAAGCGAGCGCCAGCGTGCTCTTCGTGCAGACCGTCGTCGCCCCGGACGGCGCGAAGTTCTGCGCCTCGTCCATCACGAACAGCCCACCGAGCGGCCGGTCACCCGCCGGGTTCTTCTTGATCCAGGCGAAGAGCCCCATCTGGAGCTGGTTGACGAAACTCTGCCGCTCGGCGTTGCTCTGCAGCCCCACGAACGAGATGACCGACACCCGGGCCCGCTTCCCCGGTGCCGGGGTGAGCAGCAGCCCGGGATCGACCGGCTGCCCCTCTCCCCCGAACAGCGGGTCGTTGACCTTCGCGGCGTGCAGGACCTGGGAGAGCCCATGCGCGATCTTCACGGCCTCGCTGATCTGACTGATGTCCTCGGGGAAGTCCTCCAGCAGGTTGATGAGCCCGTTGAGCCCCCCACTCTTGTACTTCCCGAAGTGGACGACGGCCGCCTTGAGCACGGCCCGAGCCATCTCGGCCTTCCCCGTGTTGCCCTCGATCTTGGCCCGCGGAACCAGCGCGGCGACGGCGGCGTCGACGGCCTCGTTGAACTCGTCGACGTCGTCCCGGACGCTGGTGAAGTCGGGCAACGGCTGGAAGGCCAGGGGCCGGCCCTTCTCCCTGCGCGGCGTCCACACGACGACCTCGGTGTCCGCGATGTAGCGAGCGGCCCGAGCGGCGTCCCCCGGCCCCCAACCCGAAGGCTCCTCGGGCCAGGCGTCACCGAGCCGAGCGAGGTCGTTGTTCGTGTCGAGGACGATGGAGGAAACGCCCTGAATGGCGCACTCCTCGATGATCCGCCGGATCAGAACGGTCTTTCCGGAGCCGGACCCCGCGAAGATGGCGACATGCTTCCGCAGCGCCTCCAGCTCAACGGAGACCGGAAGCCCACGCTCGTAGGACCGCCCCACGATCAGCGACGGGACCCCGACGGGATGGTTCTGCGGGCCGTGGCCCGAGGTACCGGACTTCCGCGTCGGTAAGGGTTCCGCCTGCGCGGGCGGATCCTCCAGCACGTCGCCTACGGGCCCTTTGGGAGTCTGCGGCCCCTGTTCTTCCAGGGTGTCGACTGAGGGCGCCGGTGCGGGCAGCGTGAGGTCGGGCCAGTCGCCCAGCGCTTCCTTGAAGAACCGGGTGTTCGTCGCGGGCTTGCGCGCCGCGAACCATGATTCGAGGCCGGGCGGAGCCTCTTTGATCAGGTCACGCAGTGCGTGCATCACCCGCAGGTCTTCGTCATCGATTCCGATGTCACGCCCACCAGCTGCGCGGAAGTCGCTCAGAGCCTCCTGCGTGACCTTGCCCTTGTTCCACTCGGTTCTCCGGATGAGAATCAGCCGACGTTTGGGAACCCCAGCGTCGAGCCCAGCCGCTACAGCAGCGTTCCGGATCCGGGTGAGGGCAGCAATGTGATGGGGAGCCGCGATGGCGCGAAAGGCCCAATGCACTTCGTCTTCGGTGGCCTCATTCAGGCTGAGCCGTAGCCGAGCATGCAGGGGAGGTTTCCGACTGGGCTCGGCGTCGACGGAATAGACCCGGTCACCACTCCCCTGCTCGGCGATCCATGCCTTGAGGCCGGCTGCGAGAATCTCAGGAAAGACCTCATCTTCCGCCGCCGGGTCGAGTGCCCGACCGACCTCTACCGAATCTGCGAGCATCGCGAACCGCGTGTCGATGGCGACCAGGTCGACTATCGGCGGCGTGATGACAGGGACATGTTCCTCGATGGTGCCGTCAAGGCGATCAAGCTCGCTTACCTCGCCTCTGGCGACGCAGGCCGCGATGTGGTTGTAGACGCGCTTGAGCAATCTACGAGGCGTCATCAAGGGGGCTACTTCGAACGCCTCTGCCTTGATCGGCCACGTGGGGTAGGGCGGCTGGAATCCGATGTCCGAGAAGTGCTCGGCCGTGCGAATCTCAACCAGCTTGCGGCCCACTTCGGCCGAAGGGATGCGCTTCAGGACGATCGACTCGGCGAAGCGATCCTGGACGGTTTCAACAGCGATGGTCCGGATCGTCAGCCATGTGTCCGGAAGACACGAAACGACCGTCACTGTCCGACGCGTCGTCTCACGTAACTCCATCAACCCGTGGGCAGCCTGAATAGCTGCCACCTTGGCCCGAGAGTCAACATTGCTGTCCACCCGGCCCGCCTCGGGGGCCTGGACGAGCAACATGTCGATCTGGTCGACGGCCATCACGCTCGGCCCTGTAAGCGCCAACAGGCGCGAGATGTCCCGGACGATCTGTTGCGGGGAACGATTGGGAGCCTGAATCCCCCAACGCGACCGCGCTTCTGGGGCGATGTGCTCAATGGACGAGAGGAACGACTGCCCGACGTCTTGTAGGTCCAGTTTGTCCGAAGCGTAGAGAGCAAGCGCCCGAACGGTGTCGCGCGCGTCCCCTCCGACCTTCTTGTGCACCTGCCGCAGGGTCGCGACGAAGGCGTTGAGATCTTCTGGAGTGAGTTCCTTGTTGCCTATCACCGCCAGACGGGTGAGGCGCGGAATGCCGATCTGTAGCGCCAATCGGCGAAGGAAGATCTTGAGCTGGCTTTCTCCGTTCGCGCCTTCCCGAGTCAGCCCGTCGAGAACTGACACGACGACGCTCTCCCAGAAGTTCGCCGAGTCGAGCAGGCTGATGAGGAAGAAGTATCCGCCGCTTGTCTGGGTCTCTTCGCGAAGCCAGCTCAACATGTGAGTCTTGCCCGTGCCGTGGGCACCTTGAAGGACCACGCCGACAGGACTGCTGTCCGGGCTCTGTTCCGCAGCCTTGAGTCCAGCCCTCAGCGCCGCCGTCGGCGATGGGGCCATATCGCCCACGTGGTATTTCGCCGAATGCCATACGTCGTCAAGCGTGTGAACCGTGTTGAACTGCTGCAGCGAACTCAGCGCATACCACTCACCGACGATCATCGCGCTCCGATCATGATCATATGATTCGCCTCATCGAGCACATAGAGCGCGGCGTCACGCTCCTCCTGGCTCATGGCTCGCTGTACCGACTCGGGAACGATCCGCACATCGGGCTGCAGGAGCATCTTCAGAAGCACGGCATCCTGTTCGGCCCTGTCGATATCCGTGAGCAACGGGCGGAGCTTGGCGAAGTGAAGCCATCCGCCGGGCTTGTCCTCAATGGAGTTGTAAGCCTGCCGGATGCGCTCCTCCACCTCATCGTGGGAGAGGGGAGCATCGGAGGGCGCCGCAGAAGGCGCTACCGACCCGCTCTGATTCTGGAGGAATTTCAAGAAAGCCAAGCCCAGCGTCGCCGACGCCGGAACCGGGAAGCCCTCCCGCACCTCTTCAAGCGCACGCTCTCGCCCGGCTTCGGTGAGCGTCCAGGTTCTAACACGCCCATGGACACCACGCTCGATGAGCTTGGCCTCCTCGAGGGCATCCCGCAGCTTCGGAGTGATCCGCAGCCGATAATCCAGGGTCAGGGTGGTGTTGAGAACATCGGGCCTGCGCTCGGCCATCAGAACAAGCAACATGGCAATCTGGTGATACTTCAGCCTGTCGGTTGACACGTGACGTCTCCTTCGATCGTTCCAGAGCGTTGCCCGCAAAGGAACTTCTCTATTTGCCGGACAATCGTCAACAGATCCGACTCGATCTGTTCATTGGTGAAGCGGAAGACGGTGTACCCGTCTTTCTCCAGGTGCGCGTCTCGCCACCTGTCGTATTCGCTCTGCCGGGCGCCCCGATGCTCCGGCCCGTCGATTTCCACGACGCAGCGTTCCTCGGACCACATCAGGTCCGGCCGGAATCGCATCGACAGCTGACTCACCGACGGATACGTCTGGTTCCACGCCCGCCCGCGCGCCCACGCGCACTCCCGGAGCGCCTTCTCCAAAGTCTGTTCGGCCCAGCTGAAGGGATGCGGCCGACCGGCGATCGGCGGCACATACACCTTCTGCGTCTCGCGTTCCCGTGGGGGCAGTTCGCGCACGAGCGCGACCACTTCCTCCCGCACGCGAACCTGCACAGACTCGACCCGGCGCACCTCCGGCCCGACCAGCCACACTCCGATCGCGGCCCGGTAGGCGAGCCACTCACAGCCCGCGACCAGCACGGTCTCCCCATGAGGCGACAGTCCCTCGGGGACATAGACCACCAGCACCGCCCGCTCCCGCCGGAACGCCGAGGCCAGCACCCGCGCCAGCCCGGCGGCACGCGCCTCCGCGGGGAATCTCGCGCTCGGTTCGGGATCACGCCGCAGGGAACGTTCCGCGAGGTCGGCGAGAAACGGCCCGAAGTGGCGGCTTCCCGCTGCCAGTCGCGCCGCCAGTGACCGCACGGCGGCCCGGCCCAGCGAGCTCGTGTCGGAAATCTTGTCGCCTTCGGGGAGCCACGCGGGGAAGAGGGCGACGGCCAGGATTTCGAGCTCCCGTAAGACGCCTTCGACCATTTCCTGGACAGACCCGGATTCCCCCGCGCTATAAGTCACGATCGCCGGCGCGTCAACGGGAAGCGAATCGAAGGACAGTTCGATGGCGTCGGCGTCGATTCCGGCCAGGTGCACGACTCGTCCAGCCGGTAGCTCCGCCCACGACAACGCCATGCGGTTCCCTCTGGACACTCATCTGAAAACGTGACGCCGCAGAGGTTATAGGGCACGCCACTTGATGCGCAGGAATTCCAGAGATATCCCGGTTTCAGGAGTTACAAAACTCCCCAAACGGCCATCCTGACAATATTTCAAATCCACTCATATCCGAAAATATCCGATCAGGACCCCCTCCTCCACCCTCAGGTCCGATCTATGTCCGATTTCGAGCCACTCGAACGCCCACTTTGCACCGTTCCCACGCCAATACATCCAACCTATCTGTTGACGACAAAGACCTGTCAGCTTAATCTCGGCCTGATCACGATCCCTGGGGTCCCCTGTGGTCTCGTACAGGCAGAAGGACAGGATGCATCGGTTAATCCGGGCGCTCGTCGCCGCACTCGTCGCGCTTCTCGTCGCGACCAACCTTCCCGCACCGGCCTCCGCAGCCACCTGGCTCGGCACGTGGGCCGCCTCCCCGCAGAGCGGTTCGAACCGCGAGTTCAACAACCAGACGTTGCGCCAGATCGTCCGGACCAGCATCGGCGGCACCGCCGTCAGGGTGCAGCTGTCGAACGCCTTCGGCACCCGCGCGCTCACCGTGGCCAACGTGCACGTGGCCAGAAGGACGAGTGGTTCGTCGATCGACACGTCCACCGATCGGGTGGTGACGTTCGGCGGGCAGCAGACGGTGACGATCCCCGTCGGGGGGCTGGCCATCAGCGACGCGGCAAGTGTGCCGGTCGCGGCCTCCTCCGACCTGGCGGTCAGTTTCCATCTGCCCTCGGCGACCGGGCCGGCGACCTACCACCAGACCGCGCTGCAGACCAGCTACATCGCCAATGGCAACGTCGCGGGGAACGCCACCATCACGCCGACGGGTGAGACGGGCGACAACTTCATTCTTTCGGGGGTGGACGTCGACAACGCCTCCGGCACCGGGACCGTTGTCGCGCTCGGCGCCTCGATCGTCGACGGCGTCGCATCCAGCCACAACGCCAACCGGCGGTGGCCGAACCTGCTGTCGAACCGGCTCAACGCCTCCGGGCGCGTGGTCGGGGTCGTCAACCAGGGGATCAGCGGCAACCAGCTGCTCCGCGACGGCGCCGGGCAGAGCGCGATCAACCGGTTCGAGCGTGACGTGCTCAACCAGACCGGGGTGAAGTGGGTCGTCTTCGCCGACAACCCCATCAACGACGTCGGGTCCAACCGGCCCGTGCCGACCGGGCAGCAGCTCATCACGGGGGCGCAGAACCTGCTCAACCGGGCGCACGCGCGGGGCATCCAGTTCATCTGCGCCACGCTGACCCCCTTCCAGGGGGCCGGTTACTGGACGCAGGAGGGCGAGAACAGCCGGGCGGCGTACAACACCTGGGTTCGCAGTTCGGGCAGTGGGTGTGACCGGGTCGTCGACTTCGACGCGGCCACCCGCGATCCCGCGAACCCGACCCGGTTCCTGCCCGCCTACGACCCGGGCGACCACCTGCACCCGAACGACGCCGGGTTCCAGGCCATGGCCAACGCCTTCGACCTGGCCTGGTTCGGCACCGGCGGCAACCCGCCGCAGGGCGGGATCCAGCTCCGGTCGCGGGCCAACAACCAGCTCGTCAACGCCGGGCCGACGCTGGTCGCGAACGGCAACGCCACCACGTTCGAGCGCATCGAACTGGGCAACGGCAACATCGCGCTGCGTTCGCGCGCCAACAACATGATCGTCGCCGCCGAGGCGGCGGGCGCGCAGCCGCTCATCGCGAACCGGACGGCCGTCGGGCCCTGGGAGACCTTCACTGTCGTCAACAACCCCAACGGGACGATCAGCCTCCGCGCCCAGGCCAACGGTCAGTATGTCTGCGCCGACGGCGGGGGCGCCCAGCCGCTCATCGCCAACCGGGCGGCCATCGGGCCGTGGGAGCAGTTCGACGTGGTGAACGTCTGACCCAACGGGAACAATGCGGCCATGCGGATCATCGTGGTTCAGGGTGACATCACCGATCAGCGGGCCGACGCGATCGTCAACGCCGCCAACTCCTCGTTGCTGGGAGGGGGCGGCGTCGACGGCGCGATCCACCGGAAGGGTGGCAGCGAGATTCTGGAGGCCTGCCGCAAACTGCGGGCCTCGTCGTATGGGAAGGGGTTGCCGCCGGGGCAGGCGGTGGCGACGACGGCCGGGATGCTCCCGGCCAAATGGGTGATCCACACCGTCGGGCCGGTCTACAGCGCGTCCGAAGACCGGTCGAAGACGCTCGAATCGTGTTATCGCGAGTCGCTGCGGGTGGCCGACGAACTCGGGGCCGAGACGGTCGCGTTCCCGGCGATCTCCACGGGGATCTACGGGTGGCCGATGGACAGCGGCGCCCGGATCGCCGTGCAGACGGCGCGGTTCACGCCGACCAAGGTGGCGGAGGTGCGATTCGTGCTGTTCACCGGTGAGGCGTTGCGGGCCTTCGAAGCTCAGATGTGAGGGCTGATCGCGTCGACGATGACCCGCTTGGGGCGGGCGCCCTTGATCTGCTGCACGACCTCGCCATCGCGATAGAGGTTCAGGGTGGGCAGGCCGATGACGTCGTAGCGGAGCGCGATCGACGGGTGGTCGTCGGCGTTGATCTTGGCGACAACGACCTTGTCGCCGTGTTCGCGCTCGATCTCCTCCAGCAGCGGGGAGATCATCTTGCAGGGCGGGCACCACTCGGCCCAGAAGTCGAGCAGCACGGGCAGTTCGCTGCCCAGGACATCGCGCTCGAACGACTCGGCGGTGACCTCGATCATGTGTTCCTCCGTAGCATCTCGTCGCGGCGGGCCATCAGGTCCCGGATCTCGGTGTCGATCTCGATGAGCTTGCGGCGGACCACCTCGACCGACTCGGGGCAGACACCCCCCGAGTCGTTGCCCGCCTGGAGGCAGGCCACGAACGGCCGCGCGTCCTCCAGGGTGAAACCGACCGCCATCAGCGCCCGGATCTCCTGGACGAGCCGGACGTCCGACTCGTCGTACTCGCGATATCCGTTGGCGCTCCGGCGGGCGGCCAGCAGGCCCTTCTCCTCGTAATGGCGCAGCGCCCTGGCGCTCACTCCCGAGCGCCGCGCCAGCTCACCGATCCGCATATCCGCAGGTTAAACCTTGACATCAGCGGCAGGGTCAAGCCCGGCAGAGGATCTCGCCGTGGGTGATCGACAGGAAGCCGTCGGGGTCGGCCGCCCAGGTCAGCCAGCCGTCGGCGATCCGCCGCAGGTCGGTCTCGGTGGCGATGCCGTTGGCCAGCGCCTGGCGACCCAGCGACGACTTCACGACACGGTCGGCCCACATGCCGCCCCAGAACGCGCGGTCGTCGGGGTTCGCGTAGGTCCAGGTGGAGGTGGACACCTCGATGTCGGTGAACCCGGCCGCGCGGGCCCACGACAGCATCCGCCGACCGGCTTGGGGCTCGCCGTCGTTCAACCTGGCCACGGAGTAGTAGAGCGCGAGCCACTCGTCGAGTTCCGGCAGCGCCGGGAACCAGGTGAACGCGCCATAGTCGCTGTCGCGGGCGGCGACCAGCCCGGCGACGCGGCCCATCTCCCGCAGGGCTTGAACCGGGTCGGCGACGTGCTGCAACACCTGGTGGGCGTGCACGACGTCGAACCGCTTGTCCGGGTACGGCAACGCGTGCACGTCGGCCACCTCGAAGGTGACGTTCGGCGTCCCCCGTCGCTCCGCCTCGGCGCGGGCGAGGTCGAGCTCGTCGGGGCCGATCTCGGTGGCGGTGACGTGGGCGACCCGGGATGCCAGGTCGGCGGTGATGGTTCCGGGGCCGCAGCCCACGTCGAGCAGGGTGGTCTCGGGGGTCAGGTGCGGCAGCAGGTAGGCCGCGGAGTTCTCGGCGGTGCGCCAGCGGTGGGACCGCAGCACGCTCTCATGGTGCCCATGCGTGTAGTGCATGGGCACGAGAGTAGCCTCAGTCTCGCGATACGAGAGGATCTGTCTTGAATGGTGAGACTAGAACGTCTTGCCGATGTGGAACCCACCGGGCAGCCGCACGCTCACGTGGCGGCGTCCGTCGGGTGTGCGGTAGACGTGGAAACGACGGCCCCCGTAGCTGCGGGACACGCCGTGACGTGAAAGGTGAAAGCGCATCGGTCCGACTTTTACGGACTTCCTGTAGTCCCATCCCATGCTCGGTGAACGAGCGGTTACGGGCGGAAGTTCCTAACCGAGCCAGATATAGGCCCCGAAGCGCCCGGTGCGCCCTTCCCGGCGGTATGAATACAGATCACCGGTTTCGATGGTGCACCGGTCGTCGTGCGTCACCGCGGTGACCCCGGCCCGTGCGAGCTGCGCCGCGATGGCGGCCCGCAGGTCGACCGAGGGGGTGTCGCGCGAGGTGGTCGCCCACGCCTCGGGCACGACGGCCGCGACTTCCTCCCGCATCTCGGCGGGCACCTCGTAGCACCGCCCGCAGGCGGCCGGACCGACCAGCGCGACCATGCGCGACGGGTCTCCCCCGCGCCCGGCCATCGCCTCGACCAGCGCGGGCACCACTCCGGCCAGAGTCCCCGGCCGGCCCGAATGGGCGGCGCCGACCAGCCGGGCGACGGGATCGGCCACGAGCACCTGCGCGCAGTCGGCCGCCAGCGACACCAGCGCCAAGCCCTCTTCCGCGGTGAAGACCGCGTCGACTCCGGGCGGTTCGTCACCGAACGGCCGGTCGACATAGGCGACGTCGCGGCCGTGGACCTGCCGCATGAGCACCACGCGCGAGGGGTCGACGCCGAACTCTTCGGCGGTCATCCGCCGGTTGGCCGCCACGTGGCCCGGGTCGTCTCCGACGGCCCCGCCGAGGTTCCGGCTGCCGAACGGCGCCGCGCTCACGCCTCCGTGTCGGTCGGTGATCGCGGCGTGTACGCCCTCGCCCAGCAGCACCCTCACACCCTACCGGTGATCAACGCGACGACCGGGGAGGGGATCCGCAACGAGACAAGCCCGTACATCATCTTGGCCGTGTAGACGTGGTCGAGCCGGAGCCCGTGGCGCGTCTCGAAATCACGGATGAACGCGCTCAGTTCCGGAGTGGTGCGGGCATAGCCGCCGAAATGGAACCCGGTCTCGATGCGCCAGTTCGGCGTGACGTGGCCGAGCGCCTCGGTCTGGAGGCGCGCGACCTCGTCGTACAGGAAATCACCGCCTTTGAGCACCGAGAACCCGACGGCGGTGAACCCGGGCGGCAGCCCGGCCGCGAGCCCGGCGAGTGTGCCGCCGGTGCCGACCGGGCAGCAGACGACGGCCTCGCCGAGATGGGCGAGTTCGGGCCCGATCTCCATGCACCCGCGCACCGCCGCGGCGTTCGAGCCGCCCTCGGGCACCACCCGGTAGCCCGGAAAGTCGGCTTCGAGCAGGTCGAGCATCTCCGGGGAGCTTTTCTCCCGGTAGAGCGCCCTGGTCACGAACACGAGCCGCATCCCGCAGGCCACCGCGAAGTCGAGCACCTCGTTGCGCACCGGTTCGCCCCGGATCACCCCGCCCGTGGCGAACCCGAACTCGCGCCCGGCCGCCGCGACCGCGCGGATGTGGTTCGAATAGGCCCCGCCGAAGGTCACCAGCGGTTCGCCCGTGATGTTGTATTTAAGCTTCCGCCATTTGTTGCCGGGAATGTCGGGATGGAGGAGGTCGTCGCGCTTCAACAGGACCCCGTCGGCCGGGGTGAGAGGCGAGACCACAGCGATAACCTAACGGCCATGCGGGTCGTCTCCTCCTTTGAAACCGCCTTCGGCGGCACCCCCGAGGGCGTCTGGCACGCCCCGGGCCGGGTCAACCTGATCGGCGAGCACACCGACTACAACGACGGTCTGGTGCTCCCCTTCGCGGTGCCGTGGGGGGTGACGGCGGCGGTCGGCCGGCGCTCCGACGACCGCGTGCGCGTCGTGTCGGTGCAGGCCGGCGGCCCGGTCGAAGAGGTCGAGGGCTGGGCGGCCTACCCGATCGGGGTGGCGCTGACCATGCGCGCCGCCGGGCTCCCCGTCGGCGGCGCCGACATCGCCGTCGACGGCGACATCCCGCGCGGCGCGGGCCTGTCGTCGAGCGCGGCCCTGGAGGTCTCGGTCGCCCTCGCCCTCAATGATCTGTACGACCTGGGCCAGACCCCCCTCGACCTGGCGAAACTCGGCCAGCGGGCGGAGAACGAGGTCGTCGGCATGCCCTGCGGCATCATGGACCAGGCCGCCTCGGCCCTGTCGAAAGAGGGCCACGCCCTCCTGCTCGACTGCCGCACCCTCGGCAGCCGCACGATCCCCTTCGACCTCCCGGCCCACGGCCTCGAACTGGTCATCATCGACACCGGCGTCCACCACGAACTGGCCGACGGCCAGTACGCCCAGCGCCGCCGCGACTGCGAGAACGCCGCCAGGAAACTCGGCGTCGAGGCGCTGCGCGACGTCACCGACCTCGCCGCCGCCCTGTCCGAGTTGAGCGGAGACGAGCGCAAACGCACCCAACACGTCGTGACCGAGAACCACCGGGTCGAAGCCGTCGTGGGCCTCCTCCGCGCGGGAGCGGTCGCCGAGATCGGCGCCCTCCTCAACGCCTCCCACCTGTCCCTGCGCGACCAGTTCGAGGTGAGCTGCCCCGAACTCGACGTGGCCGTCGAATCGGCGATCAGAGGCGGCGCGCGCGGGGCCAGGATGACCGGCGGCGGCTTCGGCGGCTCGGCCATCGCATTGGTCGCCACCGACCGCGCCGACACCCTGCGCCGGACGGTGGCCGACGCCTACGAGGCCAAGGGCTGGAAAGCCCCCGTTTTCCGCACCGCGACCCCGTCGGCGGGCGCCCGCCGCCTGGCCTGACCGCGTGGACGGCTCGTGGACACCGGTCACCACCGGCGAGTCGGGCGCCCGGGTGTTCCGCTCACCCGACGGCGCCCGCTACGCGAAGTTCGGCCCCGGTCTCGAAGCCGAGCGCGACCGCATCGAGTGGCTGGCCGCGCGGGGCTTCCCGGGCCAGCGCGTGCTCGACTGGCGCGAGAGCGGCGACGACGCCTGCCTGGTCACTTCGGCCGTCGAGGGCGTGCCCGCCGACCAGGTGTCCCGCGAAGACCTCGAAAGGGCGTGGCCGTCGATCTCCGGCGCGGTCCGCCGCCTCCACGCCCTCCCCGGCTGCCCCTTCTCGCGCGACCTCGACTGGATGCTCGCCAAAGCCGCCGACGTCGTCGCCCGCGGCGCGGTCAACCCCGACTTCCTGCCGGAAGACCAGGTGGGCACCCCTCCGGCCGACCTCCTGGCCCGCCTGACGCCCGAACTGGAGCTGCGCCGCAGGCAGGAGACGGCGGAGGCCGTCGTATGCCACGGCGACCTGACCCTGCCGAACATCATCCTCGACCCCGAGACGCTCACCGTCGCGGGCCTCATCGATGTCGGCAGGCTGGGCCTGGCCGATCGGCACGCCGATCTGGCCCTGCTCTTCGCCACCGCCGAGGAGATCTGGCCGGACCCCTCGCAGGAGGGCTTCGACCCCGATCCCGACCGGATCCGGTTCTATCTGTCCCTCGACCCGCTCACCTGGGGCTGACCGTCTTCCACACCCGGTCGAGGAACCCGGCGATCAGCGGCGCGATCTCCGGCAGGTACTCCTCCAGCGCGAAGTGCCCGGTCGGATAGACGTAGAGCTCCGCGTCCGGCAGGTCGCGGAGGTAGGCGCGGGCGCCGGGTTCCGGGAAGAACATGTCGTCCCGGCCCCAGGTGATCAGCATCGGCGGCTGAGCCGTCCTGAGCCACTCCTGCCATTCGGGGTAGTGGCCGACGTTGCTCCCGTAGTCGAGGAGCAGTTCGATCTGTGGACGGGCCCTCTCGGGCTTGTCCAGGAAGTACTGGTCGAGCACCCAGCTGTCGGGTGAGACGAGCCTGACGTCGGTCGTGCCCGCTTCGTACTGGTGCCGGGTGGTCGGCAGGGTCAGCATCTCGCGGGCCGCCTTCTCCCCGTCGGGGCCGGGCCGGAGCGCGATCAGGTTCCGCATGATCGGCGACAGGCCCTCCTCGTAGGCGTTGCCGTTCTGGACCACCAGACCGGCGATCCGTTCGGGGTGGCGCAGGGCCAGGCGGAAGCCGACCGGGGCGCCGTAGTCGAAGACGTACAGGACGAAATGATCGAGGCGGAGCCTCTCGACGAAGCCCGCCATGACGTCGGCGAGCCGGTCGAAGGTCAGCTCACCCTCGGGGACGTCGCTGTGCCCGAAGCCGGGCATGTCCGGCGCGATGAGCCGGTAGTGGGCCCCGAGGGCGTCGACGAGCCGGCGGTACTGGTGCGAGGCCGACGGGAAGCCGTGCAGCAGGAGCAGCACCGGCGCCTGCTCCGTTTCCGGTACGGATTCGCGGTAGAAGACCCGCAGCCCATCGATGTCGACGTGACGGTGCAGGGTCCGAGTGACGATTGGGAACGCCATTGCGTATCACCTCGCCACTGGCCCTACCCAGTGAACGGCGGGAACCTCGGAGGGCGTTTCTCCAGGAAGCTGGCCACGCCCTCGCCGAAGTCGGCCCGGCCGAACGACTCGGCCATCAGGCGCTCCGCTTTCGTCCGGGACGAATCGAGGGACAGGTCCCAGTCGCCCCAGACCTGCCGCTTGATCACCGCCATCGACGTGGGCGAGCTGTGCGCCGCCAGCTCCCGGGCGTAGGCCCCGGCCATCTCCAGCAGATCGGCTCCGGGCACCGAGCGCAGCGCCAGCCCCAGCCCGGCCGCCTCCTCCCCCGTGAAGGTCCGGCCGGACAGCAGCAGGTCGAGCGCCTTCGCCTGGCCGATCAGCTTCGGCAGCACCCAGGCGAGGCCGTATTCGGCGATGAGGCCGCGCCGGGAGAAGGCGGTGGTCCACTTCGCCTCGTCGGCCGTGAAGACCAGATCGCAGACGAGGGCGTGCACCATGCCCAGCCCGGCGCAGGCGCCGTTCACGGCCGCGATGAGCGGCTTCCCGATGGTCGTGGGGAAGGTGTTGGGCCGCTTCTCCGCGAAGCTCTTCAGCGTGCCCTCCTGGAGCGCGGTGAGCGTCTGGAAGTCGGCCCCGGCGCAGAACCCCCGACCCGCGCCGGTCACCACGATCACCCGCACCTCCGGGTCGAGCTCGGCCGCGGCGAGCAGGTCGAAGTAGCGGGTGCCGAGCGCCTCGGTCCAGGCGTTGAGCCGCTCGGGACGGTTGAAGGTCAGCGTCAGGACGCCGTCGGCCAGGTCGCTCAGCACCAAGTCACTCACGAACAATGTTCTACTACAGCGGCCGGTGGTGGGTGAAGGACGGCCGCATGACCACGTCGTCGTAGTAGCGGTGGAAGACGGGCGTGAGCGCCCCCGACAGCGGCGGGACGATCCACGACCAGTCGGCCGGGCAGACCCGCCCCGACCGCTCCTCCTTCTCCAGATGGGTGAGGAACCGCTTCGACTCGGTGTGGTGGTCGGTCATGGTCACCCCGGCCTCGGCGAAGGAGTGCAGCACCGCCACATTGAGCTCGACCAGGGTGTGGTCGCGCCAGAGGGTGCGGTCGTTGGAGGTGTCCATGCCGAGCCGCCGGGCGATCACCGGGAGCTGGTCGTAGCGGCCGGTGTCGGCGAGGTTGCGGGCGCCGATCTCGCTGCCCATGTACCACCCGTTGAAGGGCGCCGCCGGATAGCAGACCCCGCCGATCTCCAGGCACATGTTGGAGATCACCGGGACGGCGTGCCAGCGCAGCCCCAGTTCGGCGAACCAGGGGTAGTGCGGGTGGCTCAGCGGCACCTCCAAGACGGCCTCGGGCGGCATGGCCCGCATCTCCAGGCGGTCTTTCACGTCGATCAGCAGCGGCAGCACGTCGAACCGGCCGCCGTCGCCCTCCCAGCCGAGCGACCGGGCCACCCGGGTCAGCTCCAGGTGGGAGGGGTCGCCGACGACCTCGCCGTCGCGGTCGTAACCGGCGTAGCGGATCAGCTGGTCGTTGCGGATCCGGGCGGCGCGCTGCCCGGGGCGGTCGGGGGCGAACACGGTGATCGTCGGCCTGATCTTGCCGCCGTTGGTCGCCTCGCGCAGGTGGGCCGCGCACTCGTCGGCGATGGCGTCGGCCGTGTCGATCTCACGCCGGTCGCGGACCTTCAGCGAGTGCCAGTAGAGCCGCCCGATGCACCGGCCGCTGTTGCGCCAGGCGACACGCGCGCCGAAGGTCAGTTCGTCGAGCGTGTGGGCATAGGTGCCGGTCTGCTCGATTTCGGCCGCGATCTCCCGCAACCGCTCCTCCACGGGCCCGGCTGAGGGCACCTCGGCCCGGTGCAGCCGGACGAACTCCTCCGCCGCTCCCCAGTCGACCCCCTCGCCGGTGTTCTCCTCGTCGGATCTTCTCCACCACGTCCGCATCGCGACTTTCCCCTCGCGGATCGCCGATGGCCGTTCCGGGCGGCGACGACGACCCTCGCGCGGTGGCCCTCTCCCCACCGCCGGTGCGTTTTTTGGTCCGCGGCGACCACGCCTGTCTCAGGCGGATTCGTGGATCACATTTTCGGGGCTTCTCCCCGGATTTGTCATCTATATCTGTGCATCTCCGGCGACGGAGCGTCAAGAGCTCGGGGGTGTACGCACACACGAAGAAGCCCCGGCCTGATCTCTCAGGCCGGGGCTTCTGGCAGCTCCCGCGATAGGACTCGAACCTATAACCTGCCGGTTAACAGCCGGCTGCTCTGCCGATTGAGCTACACGGGATCGTGCGGTGCTCCGCTCGGGCCTTGCGGCTTTCCTTGCGGCGCGGAACTAGATTAGCGCACTCCGGGGGTGGTCTGTCACATCCATTGATCGGGGCTTTGAGTCGGCCCGGTTTGGATAGATGACAACCCATTGGGTAGGGGCCGAGGTAGCGAAGCGCGGAGGTGGAAGATGCGGTACAAGGTGATGTTCGCCGCCGGGCTGGGTCTTGGATACGTCCTGGGCACCCGCGCCGGGCGTGAGCGCTACGAGCAGATCGTGCGCGCGACGAAGAGGGTGTCCGACAGTCCCGCCGTGCAGGAGGCGGCCGGGCTCGTGGGCGCCCGCATGTCGAAGATGACCGTGGCGGCCAAGGACAGGGTCCCGTTCCTGCGCAGACCTGACCCGTGGGACGGGGAGACCACAGCCGGCCCGACAGGCTGGCCAGACCCAGAGGTCAACCGGATCACCTGACAACGAGACGCCGAGGGCCCGTCCTTTTGCCAGGACGGGCCTTCGCATGTTCAGACCCCGAGGCTCCGGCGGACCTGCTCCAGCGCCTGTTCCGCGGCGGCCAGCACGCCCGGGTCTCCCCCGTCGATCCCGTCGTCGAACGCCAGTTCCCACTCGATCGCGTCGGTGTCGGCGACCCGGCGGGCGATGAACCGCACCCCGGCGTTTGTGGTGAGTTTCACATAGCGGCTGGCGACGATGGAGTTCTGCACCCTTTCCCGGATGGTTTCGGGCAAGAAGCCGGGTTCTTCCAAATCGACCCGATAAACGCCGCCCGTCACGGTTGTAATGGTTACCCCGGTTTCGTCCCAAGCGGCCTTGTCGATGGTGTGCCAGGGCACCCGTTCCCCACCGGGAAGGTGGAGCGCCACGAAGGTCGCGACGGAGTAGTCACCGGACGGCGTGCGGGCGTAACTCAGCACCCGCTCCCCCGACAGACGGGAGCGGACGTCGGCGGGCAGGCGGTTCCCGAACAGAGGCATGCCCAGAACCTACAAGCGGACGGCCCGTGCCCCGCAGTCCGGGGCACGGGCCGTTTCCGAATGGACGGCTAGTCCAGGTAGTCGCGGAGCATCTGCGCACGCGTCGGGTGACGCAGCTTCGCGAGCGTCTTGGACTCGATCTGGCGGATGCGCTCCCGGGTCACCCCGAACTCGCGGCCGACCTCCTCCAGCGTGCGCGGATGGCCGTCGGCCAGGCCGAACCTGAGCTGGATGATGCGCTGCTCGCGCTCGGACAACGTCGCGAGGATGTCGTCGAGCTGGTCTTGCAGCATGATGAACGCGGCGGCCTCGATCGGCACCACGGCGTCGGCGTCTTCGATGAAGTCTCCGAGGTCGGAGTCCTCCTCGCCGATGGGCGACTGCAGCGAGACGGGCTCCTGGGCGATCCGCTGGATCTCGATGACCCGGTCGATCGGCAGGTCCATCTCGGCGGCGATCTCCTCGGGCGCCGGCTCACGGCCCAGATCCTGGTGCAACTGCCGCTGCACCCGCACCAGTTTGTTGATCGTCTCGACCATGTGGACGGGAATGCGAATCGTCCGCGCCTGATCGGCAATGGCTCTGGTGATCGCCTGCCGAATCCACCACGTGGCATAAGTAGAGAACTTGTAGCCCTTGGTGTAGTCGAATTTCTCGACCGCACGGATCAATCCGAGATTGCCTTCCTGAATCAGATCCAGGAATAGCATTCCGCGGCCGACATATCTTTTGGCGATGGAGACGACGAGCCGCAGATTCGCCTCGATGAGACGTTGCTTGGCGCGTACGCCCTCCCACACCAGGTCTTCGAACTCGGGCCTGGCCACCCTGATCGCGGGGCTCTCACAGAGCTTGTCCTCCGCGAAGAGGCCGGCCTCGATGGCCTTGGCGAGTTCCACCTCCTCCTCGGCGGTGAGCAGCGGAACCCGGCCGATCTCCCTGAGGTAGATCCTTACCAGGTCGCTGGTCGGCGCCCTCTTGGTGACGTCTTCCTCGTCTGGCTTGGATGTCTCCTCGTCGCCCTGGGGCTCGAGGACCTCCACTCCGTTCTCGGCGAGCATGCGCACGACGCGCTCCAGCGCGTCGGCCTCAAGCCCGGATCGGTCGAGCGCGGCGGCCACGTCGTCAACCGTGACGCTCCCGCGCTCCCTTCCCTTCACGACGAGCTCGGCCACCTGGTCTACCGATGGCGGCCCGCTTGGCAGCACCGATGCACCCACGGAACACAGTCTGCGGTATAACCACAACAAAACGGCAGGCCTATTTTTGTCACCGAAGGTTAGATCTGTGTCATTACCGAATCGATATCAAACCCGTGTTTCGCCTCTGTGAGGGGCGGAAAGGAATTGATATTCACGCCCCGGCCGCGCGTTCTCTCAACACGCGTCGCTGCTGTTCGAGGGCGACCAGTTCGGCGAACATGCGGTTGTAGTCGCCCACTTGGTCGACCGGGTTCAGCCGCTGCATGGTCGCCTTCAGCGCGTCGAGCCGGCGACCGACCGTAACCTCCTGGAGCTTGGCCAGAACGGCCATGCCGTAGCGCTCCTCGACGTTCGTCTCGACCTTCACCGGGTCGACCGCGAGACGCGTGAGGAGCGGCCTGAGCTCCTCGGAGGCGGCCGCCAGGAGCGTCTCCACCCACTGCCGCCCACCGGGGCCGCCGGCGGCCGTGCCGCCGCAGGAGGCGACCAGTTCGAACAGCGCGACGTGCTCGGGGACGGTGAAGGCTCCGGCGCCGAGGACGTCGAACTCGGGGCCGAGCAGCGCGGGCCGTTGGACGGCCAGTTTCAGCGCCTCCAGCTCCAGCCGCGCGAGCGGGTCGAGCGGCGTCTCCTTCTTCTTCACCCTGTCGCCCCGGTTCTCCACCGGCCGGGCCGCGATCTCGGTGACCCGTTCGACGACCAGCCGCTCGTTCATGAAGCCGAGCCAGCGGTCGAGGTCGACGGCGTACATGTGCCGCAGGGCCTTGTCCTTGATCGAGGCGACCACGGGGGCGGCGGCGTCGAGGGCCGACAGGCGGCCCTCGTTGGTGCTGGTGTCGTAGCTGCCGATCACGCTGCGGATGGCGAAGGCGAACAGCGGCTCGCGGCTGGCGACCAGGTCGCGGACGGCGGCGTCGCCCTTCTGCACGCGCAGGTCGCACGGGTCGAGGCCGTCGGGCTGGACGGCCACGAAGGTCTGGGTGACGAACTTCTGCTCGTCCTGGAACGCCCGCAGGGCGGCCTTCTGCCCGGCCGAGTCGCCGTCGAAGGTGAAGATGACCTCGCCCTGGCCCTGGTCGAACAGGATGCGCCGCAGCACCTTGATGTGGTCTTCGCCGAAGGAGGTGCCGCAGGTCGCCACGGCGGTCGGCACCCCGGCCAGGTGGAGGGCCATCACGTCGGTGTAGCCCTCGACCACGACCGCCTGCGACCGCTTGGAGATCTCGCGTTTGGCCAGGTCGACGCCGTACAGGACCGAGCTCTTGTGGTAGATCGGGCTCTCGGGGGTGTTCAGGTACTTCGGGCCGTCGTCGGATTCGAGGAGCTTGCGGGCGCCGAAGCCGATGACGTCGCCGGTGATGTCGCGGATCGGCCAGATCAGGCGCCCCCGGAACCGGTCGATCGGCCCCCGGCGGCCCTCGCGGGCCAGCCCGCCCTTGATCAGTTCCTGGACGGTGAAACCGCGCCCCAGCAGGTGACGCGACAGCGCCTCCCACTCGTTGGGGGCGTAGCCGACCCCGAAATGGTCGGCGTCGGCCCGCTCGAACCCGCGCTCCGACAGGAACCTGCGGGCGACCGCGGCCTCGGGCGAGACCAGCTGGGAGACGTAGAACTCGGCCGCGGCCTTGTGGGCGTCGATCAGCCGCGACCGCTCGCCCTGCTGACGGCCGGGCACGTAGCCGCCCTGCTCGTAGCGGAGCTGGATGCCCGCCCGCCCGGCCAGGCGCTCGACCGACTCGGCGAAGGTCAGGGCGTCGATCCGCTGGAGGAAGGAGATGACGTCGCCGCCCTCGGAGCAGCCGAAGCAGTAGTACATCCCCCGCGCGGGGGTCACGTTGAACGAGGGCGACTTCTCGTCGTGGAACGGGCACAGGCCCTTGAGGTTGCCGCCCCCGGCGTTGCGGAGCTGGACGTATTCGCCGATCACGTCGGCGATCGGGGAACGCTCCCTGACGAGGGCAATGTCATCATCACTGATCCGGCCTGCCACGTCGTGAGTCTAGTCAGCGCTGAGCAGATCGACTCCCAGCGGACCGACCTCGACCGGCTTGGCGGGCTTCTTCGTCGGCGTCGGCTGCGGCCGCTCGACGCCCTTGACCTCGGGCTTGGCCGCGCAGGCGATCGAGCACGCCGGAAGCGGACCGGTCTTCTTCCGCACGCCCCTCATCTCGGCCAGCGGAGAGTAGGTGCGGTTGCCGTTGCGCCAGGCGTCGAGGTAGTCCCACGGCTCGACCATGCCGCGCCGGATCCACCACTCGTTGGCGTCGGTCTTCCAGGTCATCGCGAAGTAGAGGTTGCTGGCGGTGTCGCGGGCGTTGCCGGTGTTCCCGATCGTGCCGAGCCGCTGCCCGGCCTTCACCTTCGTGCCCGGCGTGATCCCCTCGCTCACCGTGTCGAGGTGCCCGCCGAGGTAGAGCACCCCGTCGTCGCCGAGCAGCGTGACGAACCGCCCCTCACGGTCGCCGCCCCTGTCGGTCGAGGGCACCCACCGGTTCTGGACGTTCACCTCGCGGACCGTCCCCGCCACCGGCGCCACGAACGCGCACCCCTTGTCGGCCCAGATCGTCGTCTTGGGCAGCACGAGGAGCTTGCGCGCGTAGCTGACCTGGCATCCCTTGACCGGGAAGGCGTATTCGAACTTCGACAGCTTCGGCGGCGGCAGCAGCACCGGCTCGTCGCCGGTGGGCGGCACCGCCGCCGAGATGAAGGCGGGTGCCGGGGTCGCCACGTCGTTGATCGGCTGCCCCGTGACGGGCGGCTCGGGTGGCCGGGTGCTGACCCCCGCCACACCCATCGGCGTGCTACAGCCCGCGGTCAGGCCGACCAGTACGAGGGCCAGGATCCCCGGTCGCATGATCTCCACCCTCATGACGTTATCTGACGCGAGATGACCCAACGGCCGGTTTGAGCCGAAGGTGAGGTCATCCTGCCAAAGGGGTGTCGGGATCGGCCAGTCGCTTCGCGTCGACGGTCTCGCCGGAACGGATGAGTTTCTGGATGTCGCCGACCACGTCCCACACGTTGACGTTCATGCCCGCGACCACCCGGCCCTCCTTCAGCCAGAACGCGATGAACTCCAGGTCGGCGCCCCGGATGACCAGGTCGTCGGCGCCCGTGATGTCGCCGGAGAACTCCATGCCGATCTCGAACTGGTCGGTGTAGAAGTAGGGCACCCGGTCGTACACGACCTCCTGGCCGAGCATCGCCCTGGCGGCGACGGGCCCCTGGTTGAGGGCGTTGGCCCAGTGTTCGACCCTGATCCGGCGGCCCAGCAGCGGGTGGAACGCCTCGGCGACGTCGCCGGCGGCGAAGACGTCGGGGTCGCTCGACCGCAGCGAGGCGTCGACGAGGATGCCCGAGCCGATCTCCAGCCCTGCTTCGCGGGCCAGTTCGACGTTGGGGGCGGCGCCGATGCCGCCGATCACGTCGTCGGCCGGGATCGCCTCGCCGCTCTCCAGGACGACCTCGCGGACATGGCCGCCCTCCCCGGCCAGGCGGGCGACCTTGGCGCCGAGGCGCAGGTCGACGCCGTTGCGGCGGTGGACTCCGGCGAAGATCTCGCCCCTCTCGGCGCCCAGCGTCTTGTACAGCGGGGTCGGGGAGGGTTCGATCACGGTGACGTCGCATCCGGCCTTGCGGGCCGCGGCGGCGGTCTCCAGGCCGATCCAGCCGCCGCCGACGACCACGACGTTGCCGCCGTGGGCGAAGGCGGCCCGCAGGGCCTGGCTGTCGGCGACGGTGCGCAGGTAGTGGACGCCGTCGAGGTCGGCGCCCTCGAACGGGAGCGGGCGCGGGGTGGCGCCGGTGGCGATGAGGAGCTTCTCGTACGCCAGCCGCTCGCCGGTCCCCAGCACGACCTCCTTCGCGGAGCGGTCGATGCGGGTCGCGGCGGCGCCGAGGCGCAGGTCCACGTCGTTCTCGCGGTACCAGCCCTCGGGATGGACGTACACCTTCTCGAGTTCCGAGGTGCCCTGGAGGTAGCCCTTGGACAGCGGCGGGCGTTCGTAGGGGCGTTCGTGCTCGGCGCCGAGGAGCGTGATCGCGCCCTCGTAGCCCTCCTCGCGGAGGGTGGTGGCGGCCTTCGCCCCGGCCAGGCCGGCTCCGATGATGACGAACATGGGTGGCTCCTTTACGCGCTACGGGCGGACAGCATGCGATGCATCGCCGTGGCGGACGCGTCGGTCAGCGACGCGATCTGGTCTATCACCGCCCGGAGCCGTCCGGCGTCGTCTTTGGCGTTCTCGAACGCGGGGCGCAGCGCGGGCTGCAGCGTGTGGGGGGCGCCCAGCATGGTGAGTGAGGTCAGCTCGGCCAGCAGCTCCCGCTGGCGGGCCCGGACGGTCTGGTTGTCGGCCTCCCCGATCACGAACCGGACGGTGACGCCCTTGAGCAGGGCGCACTCCAGCCGGGTCACGTGGGGCACGACGAGGTCGGCGTCGTGGCGGCCGGCCTCGTCGAGGACGTAGGCCTCGCGGGTGGCGTCCTGGGCGCGGCGGCAGAAGCGGCCGATGAGCGTGCTGGTGAGCTGCTTCAGGGCGGCCAGGTCGGGGAATCCGCCGTCGAAGCGGCCGGGCCACAGGGGCTCGCCGATCAGCCGGGTGAAGGTCTCTTCGAGCTCGTTGAGATCGGCGTCGGGCAGGTACCACTCCTGCGTGAGCTTGCAGACCTCCAGCCGCTCGGCCGGGTCGCGCAGCATCGTGGGCGTGACGTAGCCGCTGTGCAGGGCGTCTTCCAGGTCGTGGACGGAGTAGGCGACGTCGTCGGCCCAGTCCATGATCTGCGCCTCGAAGCTCACCGAGCCGACGGGCGCGCCCTGGCGGACCCACTCGAAGATCGGCATGTCGTCGGGGTAGACGCAGTACTTCTCCCCGCAGGAGCGGTCCCACGGGTATTTGATGGCGGAATCCAGGGTGGCCCTGGTCAGGTTGAGGCCGGCGTTGACGCCGTCCTCGGTGATGACCTTGGCCTCCAGGCGCGACAGCAGGCGCAGGCTCTGGGCGTTGCCCTCGAAGCCGCCCGCGCGCTCGGCGATCTGGTTGAGCGCGAACTCGCCGTTGTGGCCGAACGGCGGGTGGCCCAGGTCGTGGGCCAGGCAGGCGGTCTCCACCAGGTCGGGGTCGCGGCCCAGGGCCTTGCCCATCTCGCGGCCGATCTGGGCGCACTCCAGGGAATGGGTCAGGCGGGTGCGCGGGCTGTGCATCATCTGGTCGACCGGCGCGACCACTTGGGTCTTGCTGGCCAGCCTGCGCAGGGCGTCGCTGTGGAGCACCCTGGCGCGGTCGCGCTCGAATGGGCTTCTCTCCGGATTCCCCGGCGGCTCGGGAACCCAGCGTGCCTCGTCGTGCTGGTCATATGGCCTCACGGCTCCCCCTTTCGTCGCGGCGAGGGAGCTAGAAGGTACCCACAAATATCGGCCTTCACGACAAACACGCTGGAAACATCTGATTGCCCGAGCCGCCATATCGTGTTAATGGGGTTACAGAACCCTCGCACGGCCCGCTTCGAGACGTGCGACGGGCACCCGGAACGGGGAGCACGACACGTAGTCGAGGCCGATCTCGTCGCAGAACCTGACCGAGTCGGGGTCGCCGCCGTGCTCGCCGCAGATGCCCATCTTGATACCGGGCCGGGCCCGGCGGCCCTCCTCCACGGCGACGCGCATCAGGCGGCCGACGCCGTCGCGGTCGAGCGACTCGAACGGCGAGACCCCGAAGATGCCCTTGTCGAGGTAGGTGCCGAAGAACGCCGACTCCACGTCGTCGCGGGAGAAGCCCCAGGTCATCTGGGTCAGGTCGTTGGTGCCGAAGGAGAAGAACTCGGCCGCCTCGGCGATCTGCCCGGCGGTCAGCGCCGCCCGCGGCACCTCGATCATGGTGCCGATGAGCGCCTCCATCCCGACCTCGCCGAGGATCCGCCTGGCCTCCTCACGCACGCTCTCCAGTTCCTGTACGGCCCCCACGAGCGGAATCATGATCTCGGGCTTGGCGTCGTCGGCGGCCTTGGCGGCCTCGGCGATGGCCCGCACCTGCATGGCGAACAGCCCCGGCACGACGAGCCCGAGGCGGACCCCGCGCAGGCCGAGCATCGGGTTCTGCTCGTGGAGGCGCTGCACGGCCTCCAGCAGGCGGCGGTCCTTCTTGGTCCCCTTGCCGGTGGCGACCTTGACCGACAGGTCGATGATGTCGGGCAGGAACTCGTGCAGCGGCGGGTCGATGAGCCGGATCGTCACCGGCAGGCCCTTCATGGCCGTGAACAGCCCGGCGAAGTCGGCCTTCTGGAGGGGCTCCAGCGCGTCGAGCGCGGCCTGCCGCTCCTGCGGGGTCTCGGCCAGGATGAGGTCCTCGATGAGCACCCGGCGGTCGCCGAGGAACATGTGCTCGGTCCGGCACAGGCCGATGCCGCTGGCGCCGAACCGGCGGGCCCGCTCGGCGTCCTCGGGGGTGTCGGCGTTGGCGCGGACGCCCAGGCGGCGGCGCTCGTCGGCGTGCTTCATGATCGTGTCGACGGCCCGCACCAGTTCATCCCGAGAAGGACTCCCTTCGAAGTACTCCACCACCGGCGAGGCCACCACGGGCACCTCGCCCAGGTAGACGCAGCCGGTGCCGCCGTCGATGGAGATGACGTCGCCCTCCTCGACCACGACGTCGCGGACCGTGAAGGTCTTCTTCTTCGCGTCGACCTCGATCTCCTCGGCGCCGCAGACGCAGGTCTTGCCCATGCCGCGGGCGACGACGGCGGCGTGGGAGGTCTTGCCGCCGCGCGAGGTCAGCACGCCCCGGGCGGCGATCATGCCGGCCAGGTCGTCGGGGGTGGTCTCGCGGCGGACCAGGATGACGGCCTCACCCCGGGCGGCCAGTTCGGTGGCGCGGGCCGAGGAGAACACGGCCTTGCCGACGGCCGCGCCCGGGGAGGCGTTCATGCCCTTGGTCAGCACGGTGTTGCCGTGGTCGAGCGCGAAGCGGGGGAACATCAGCTGGGCCAGCTGGTCGCCGGTGACGCGCTTCAGCGCCTCGTCGAGGTCGATCAGGCCCTCGTCGACGAGCTGGACGGCGATGCAGAAGGCTGCTCCGGCGGTGCGCTTGCCCACCCGGGTCTGCAGCATCCAGAGCTTGCCGCGCTCGATGGTGAACTCGATGTCGCACAGGTCGCGGTAATGGCCTTCGAGCTTGGCCATGATCTCCATGAGCTCGGCGTAGGAGTGGGCGTCGATGCGCTCCAGGTTCTGCAGCGGGACCGTGTTGCGGATGCCGGCCACGACGTCCTCGCCCTGGGCGTTCTGGAGGTAGTCGCCGTAGACGCCCTGGTGGCCGGTGGCGGGGTCGCGGGTGAAGGCGACGCCGGTGCCCGAGTCCATGCCGAGGTTGCCGAAGACCATCGCGACCACGTTGACCGCCGTGCCGAGGTCGGCCGGGATGCGCTCCTGGCGCCGGTAGAGGACCGCGCGGTCGGCGTTCCAGGAGTCGAAGACGGCCTTGATGGCCAGCTCCATCTGCTCCTTGGGGTCCTCGGGGAAGTCGCGGCCCTTCTCGCGGCGCACGATCTCCTTGTACGTCCCGACCAGCGCCCTGAAGTCGTCGGCGGTCAGGTCGAGGTCGGTGCGGCCGTCCTTGAGGTCGTCGATGGCCTCCTCGAACAGGTCGCCGTCGATGTCCAGGACGGTCTTGCCGAACATCTGGATCAGCCGCCGGTAGGAGTCCCACGCGAACCGCTCACTGCCCGACTGACGCACGAGCCCCCGCACCGACGCGTCGTTCAGGCCGATGTTGAGGACGGTCTCCATCATCCCCGGCATCGAGAACTTGGCCCCCGACCGCACGGAGACCAGCAGCGGGTCCTCCGGGTCGCCGAGCCGCTTGCCCATGGCCGCCTCGAGCTTGGCCAGGTGCGTGCCGATCTCCTCGGCGGGGACGGAGCCGTCCGCCATGTACGCGCGGCACGCGTCGGTGGTGATCGTGAACCCGGGCGGGACCGGCAGGCCGAGGTTGGTCATTTCCGCGAGATTGGCGCCCTTGCCCCCGAGGAGGTCCTTCAGGTCTTTGTTTCCTTCGGTGAAGTCATAGACAAGCTTCGGCACGACAGTCTCCTCCAGGGGCCCAATTAATCGCGGAACCACCCCGCGTGCGGGACACTACCGAATAAGAACAACACGAAACGTCACGGCTGTCACTCATAAGTGTTCCCGCAGGTGAGCAGGGTACAACCGGTCTAATCCAATTCGCCGGAACGTAAAGAACGGCCGTTTTTTCGCAAGACCAACATTGGTCTGAACCAATTCGCCGACCCCGTTTGTTTCGACCCCGTTAATTGGTTCAGACCAATGCCCTGTTATCGTGGAATCACCCTCCGACAAGATCCCATTTCGGAGGGTGACGGATGAGCCGAGCGAAGTTGGTCGCGATCGCCCTGGTGGCGATGACCGGGGTCGGCGGTGGCGGCGGTCCCGCCGACGTGCCCGGCCTGAAGTGGGCGGCCTGTGCCGAGGTGCCCCAGGCGTCCTACGAGTGCGCGACGCTGACGGTGCCGCTCGACTACGCCGACGCGGCGAAGGGCACCCTCGACCTGGCGCTGGTCCGCAAGCGGGCGACCGGGCCGCGCATCGGGTCGCTGGTCCTCAACTTCGGCGGCCCGGGTGGTTCGGGGGTGACCACCCTGATCGACTCGGGCACCGCGTTCGCGTCGCTGAACCGCAACTACGACCTGGTCAGCTTCGACCCGCGCGGCGTCGACCGCAGCAGCGGCATCCAGTGCCTGCCGCCCAAGGAGTTCGAGGCGTTCCTGGAGGCCGAGCCGTCTCTCGACCAGCGCACCGAACGCGACCTGTCGGCCGAGTTCGTCCAGGGCTGCCAGCGCAACAACGCGCGCATCCTGCCGTACGTCGGCACGGTGAACGCCGCCAAGGACATGGAGCTGCTCCGCCAGGGCATCGGCGACCCGAAACTCAACTACCTGGGCTTCTCGTACGGCACCCACCTGGGCGCCACCTACGCCACGCTGTTCCCCGCCAAGACCGGCCGGATGGTGCTCGACGCCGCCCTCGACCCGACGGTCGGCCTGCTCGACCAGTCGAAGACGCAGGTCAAGGGCTTCCAGAAGGCGTACGAGAACTACCTGGCCGACTGCCAGAAACAGGGCTGCCCGTTCGGCGGGAACGCGGCCGTGGTGAAGCTGCTCGACCAGGTCGACAAGAAACCGCTGGTCGTGAACGGCCGCAACGTCACCGACGACACCGTCAGGTCAGCCATCGGCGAGGCGCTCTACAGCAAGACGAGCTGGCCGCTGCTGACCGAGGCGCTGTCGGCCGCCATGAAGGGCGACGGGTCGGGGGTCCAGGCCCTCGCCGACCAATATGCCGGGCGTCAGCCCGACGGGACGTACAACACCCTGCTGTCGTCGCTGAACGCGGTGCTCTGCGCCGACACCACCGAACGGCCGACGTTCGCGCAGTCGGAGGCGCTGGCCAGGGACCTGGCGAAGACCTCACCGATCTTCGGCCCGGACGCCGCCAGCGCCGGCATCTGCAGCATCTGGCCGACGCCGGGCGAGGACTCCAACAAGAAGGTCGACGCCCGGGGCACGGCCCTGCCGATCCTGGTGGTCGGGGCGATCAACGACCCGGCCACGCCCTACGTCTGGGCCCCGAAGCTCACCTCGGAACTCGGCAACGCCGTGTTGCTCACGTTCGAGGGCGAGGGCCACGGCGCCTACGGCCAGACGACGTGTGTCACCGGGACCGTCGACGCCTACCTGCTCAACGGGACGGTGCCCGCGAAGGGCACCGTCTGTCCGGCGACCTAGTCGTTGAGGTGCTGACGGAGGAACGGCTCGACCTGGTCGAGCGCGATGCGCTGCTGCGCCATCGTGTCGCGCTCGCGGATCGTGACGGCCTGGTCGTCGAGGGTGTCGAAGTCGACGGTGATGCAGAACGGGGTGCCGATCTCGTCCTGACGGCGGTAGCGGCGGCCGATCGCGGCGGCGTCGTCGAAGTCGACGTTCCAGCGGCGGCGCAGCTGGGCGGCCAGGTCTTTGGCCTTCGGGGTGAGGTCGGCGTTGCGCGACAGCGGCAGCACCGCGACCTTGACCGGCGCGAGCCGGTGGTCGAGGCGCATGACCGTGCGCTCCTCCATCACGCCCTTGGCGTTGGGGGCCTGGTCGACGGTGTAGGCGTCGAGGAGGAACGTCAGCGTGGCGCGGTCGACGCCCGCGGCCGGCTCGATGACGTAGGGCACGTAGCGCTCGCCGGAGTCCTGCTCGAAGAACGACAGGTCGGTGCCGGAGGCCTTGCCGTGGCTCGACAGGTCGTAGTCGGTGCGGTTGGCGATGCCCTCGAGCTCACCCCACTCGGAGCCGGTGAAGTTGAAGCGGTATTCGATGTCGACGGTCCGCTTGGAGTAGTGGGACAGCTTCTCCTTGGGGTGCTCGTAGAGACGCAGGTTGTCCTTGGAGATGCCGAGGTCGACGTACCAGCGGAGACGCTCGTCGATCCAGTACTGGTGCCACTCCTCGTCGGTGCCGGGCTTGACGAAGAACTCCATCTCCATCTGCTCGAACTCGCGGGTGCGGAAGATGAAGTTGCCCGGGGTGATCTCGTTGCGGAACGACTTGCCCTGCTGGCCGATGCCGAACGGGATCTTCTTACGCGCCGACTGCTGCACGTTGAGGTAGTTGATGAAGATGCCCTGCGCGGTCTCGGGGCGCAGGTAGGCCAGGCCCGATTCGTCTTCGACCGGGCCGAGGTAGGTCTTCAGCAGGCCGCTGAACTGCTTGGGCTGGGTGAAGGTGCCCTTGTTGCCGCAGTTGGGGCAGGTGATGTCGGCCAGGCCGTTGGCCGGAGGGTTGCCGTGCTTCTCGGCGTAGCCCTCTTCGAGGTGGTCGGCGCGGTAGCGCTTGTGGCACGACTGGCACTCGGTGAGCGGGTCGGTGAAGGTCTCGACGTGGCCGCTGGCCTGCCAGACCTCACGGGCCAGGATCACGCACGAGTCGAGGCCGACGACGTCGTCGCGGCCCTGGACCATGGACTTCCACCACTCGCGCTTCACGTTGTTCTTGAGCTCGACACCCAGTGGTCCGTAGTCCCAGGACGCCCGCAGACCGCCGTAGATCTCGCTCGACGGGTAGACCAGCCCGCGGCGTTTGGCGAGACTGACGATGGTTTCCATGACGTCGGTGCGACGTGCCATGAGTGGTGCTCCATCCGGCTGGGTGTCGGCGATGGGAAAAGGGAATGGGCAAAGCTTAGTGGCCTCAGCCCTTGGGATAGACCTGCTCGAACGCCCCTGGCTCATTGATCATCAGGGTCATCAGCGGATACATCGTCATGCGGGCCGCGGACAGGGCACGACGGTAGAAACCGGCGCCCTCCCACTCGCTGACCAGCGCCCACAGGTTCGGCTCGTCGACCGAGCGGCCGACCTGGCCGCGCAGGAAGCCGCTCTGGGCCGAGAACAGATCGATCACCTCGCGGGCGTGCAGCTCGAACTCCTCGGACCGGGCTTCGGGCACGGAATAGCGGATCACGGCCAGCATGAGCCCAGCATGCCATCAGCCGGGGTCCTCCACCTGCGAGTAACCTCGACAGGTGGCCAACAGACGTCCTCCTCAGCGGAAGAAGGCTCCGCGCCCGCTGCCGCCAGGCGAGCAGTTCTTCACGCCCGGCGCGACCGGGCTGCGCAAGACGATCGAGACCCGCAGCGCGCCGGTGCTCGTCTACCTCTACCAGCTGCCCAAGATCGTGCTGCCGATCGTGCTGGTGGTCTGCCTGCTGGCCGGGTTCGCGATCGCCGACTGGCGCGGTGGCCTGGCGATGCTGCCGGTGATCGCGTTCGTCGGGGGGCTCGCCTACCTGTCGTGGCCGTCGCTCGGCGCGGGGGGCCGGGTGCTGCGGGTCGCGGTGGTCGCGTTCCTGGTCGCGGTGGCGGTGACACGGTTCGGAGGGTTCTGAACCGTTTTTGACAATCATTTTCATTTTCTGGCACACTCGGTGGGGTGATGCCCGGAAATGTTGTGCGATTTCTCGCCGGATCCGCTCTTGTCATGACCGCCGCCTGTGGAGCGTCCACGTCGGCCGAGTCGGGCAAGCCCGTGGTGGACGCGGCGTTCTTCCCTCTTCAGTGGCTCGCCGAGAAGGTCGGCGGCGCCGACGTCACGGTCGAGGGCCTGACCAAGCCCGGAGTCGAGCCCCACGACCTCGAACTGACCCCCCAGCAGGTGGCCGGGGTCGCCGAGGCCTCCTTGGTCGTGTACGTCAAGGGCGTGCAGCCCGCCGTCGACGAGGCCGTGGCCCAGCACGCCGGTGACCGCGGGTTCGACGCGGCCTCCGTGGTGCCGACGATGGCCGCCGTCCACGACGAGGCCGAAGAGGAGCACGGCCACGAGGAGGAGGTCCCCTACGACCCGCACCTCTGGCTCGACCCCTCGCGGATGGCCACACTGGCGACGGCCCTGGGAGGACGTCTCGCCGAGGCCGATCCGGCCCATGAGGCGGCGTACAAGGAACGCGCTCGTGAAACGGCGGCCCAGCTGGGGAACCTCGACGCCCAGATGGCCTCGGGCCTGGAGAACTGCACGAGCCGGGTCATCGTGACGGCCCACACCGCCTTCGGATATCTGGCGAACCGCTACAAGCTCGAACAGGTCGGCATCAGCGGCATCGACCCCGACGCCGAACCGTCTCCTGCCCGTTTGGCCGAAGCCGCCCGGATCGCGAAGGAGAAGAAGGTGACTACCATTTTCACCGAGGAACTCGTCAGCCCCAAGGTCGCCGAGGTCCTCGCGAGCGAGGTCGGGGCCAAGACGGCGGTTCTCAATCCGCTGGAGAGCCCTCCCCAGGGTGGTGACTACATCTCCGGCATGACCGCCAACCTCACCGAACTCCGCACCGCACTCGGCTGCCAGTGACCGGAAGGCGACCCATGAGCACGGCTTTCGACATGACCGGCGGTCAGGTGACGATCGACGGCAGGAAGATCCTCCGCGGCATCGACCTCAGGGTCGACGACGGCGAGGTCGTGGCCGTGCTCGGCGCCAACGGCTCGGGCAAGTCGACCCTGATCAGGTCGCTTCTCGGGGTCCAGCCCCTGTCGGGCGGTTCCACTCTCCTGTACGGCCACACCCCCGCCCGCTTCCGTGAGTGGCACCGGATCGGCTACGTGCCCCAGCGGCTGTCGGTGGGCGGCGGCGTCCCCGCGACGGTCCGCGAGGTCGTCGCCTCGGGCCGCATCGCCCGCCAGAAACGCGGCAGGTGGACGAGCGCGGCCGACAAGCAGGCGGTGACGGCGGCGCTGGAGGAGGTCGGCCTGCTCGACCGCGCCTCCGACCCCGTGTCGTCGCTGTCGGGCGGGCAGCAGCAGCGGGTCCTGATCGCCCGCGCCCTGGCCGGCGAGCCCGACGCCTTCGTCATGGACGAACCCACCGCCGGGGTCGACGCCACCAGCCAGCAGATGCTCGCCAAGACCATGGCGGGCCTGGTCGAACGCGGCAAGACGGTGGTCCTGGTCGCCCACGAGCTGGGCGCGATGGAGCCGCTGATCAGCAGGGCGGTCGTGCTCAACCAGGGCTGCAAGGTCCACGACGGCGCCCCGCCCTCACCCGTGGGAACCCACGCGCTCCCCGGCCACGACCACGTCCACCCCCACGAGCCCGAACCGGTCGAGGCCGCCCTGCCGGGCTGGACCCTGGCCCAGGAGAAGGCATGACCATCTTCGATCTCGACTTCATGCGGTACGCCCTCGTCGCGGCCGTCATGGTGGGGCTGACCGCCCCGGCCGTCGGCACGTTCATCGTGCAGCGGCGCCTGGCCCTGCTCGGTGACGGCATCGGCCACGTGGCGCTGACCGGTGTGGCGCTCGGCTTCCTCACCGGCACCGCGCCGGTCGCGACGGCCGTGGTGGTGGCCGCGCTGGGTGCGGTGGCGATCGAGATGGTCAGGGCGCGGGGGAAGACGAGCGGCGACGTCGCGCTGGCGCTGCTGTTCTACGGCGGCCTGGCCGGGGGCGTGATGATCATCTATCTCACGCCGGGTGAGAGCACGGCGTCCCTGAACTCCTATCTGTTCGGCGCCATCACCAGCGTCGACGCCACCGACCTGTGGGTCATCGCGGGGCTCGCGGTGGCCGTTCTGGCGTTGCTGGCGATCTTCGGGCGGGAGCTGTTCGTGCTGTGCCAGGACGAGGAGGTGGCCAGGGCCAGCGGGCTGCCGGTGCGGTTCCTCGGCCTGCTCATCGCGGTGATCGCCTCGGTGACGGTGGTCGTCGCGATGCGGGCCGTGGGCCTGCTGCTCGTCAGCGCGCTTATGGTTGTGCCGGTGGCCACCTCACAGCAGCTCACCCGGAGCTTCCGCACGACGATGGCGCTGTCGATGGTCTTCGGCGTCCTCGCCACCGTCGGCGGCCTGACGTCGTCGTTCTACCTCGACGTGCCCTCCGGGGCCACGATCGTGCTGCTCGCCCTCGCCGGGTTCGCGGTCGCGCTCGGGATCGGTAGATTCGTGAGGCGGAGCCGTACAGGGGAGTCGACAGCATGAGCAGAAGCCGCGACGCGGTGCACGAGATACTTCGGCAGAGCGAGGCGTTCCGCAGCGCCCAGGACATCTTCACCGAGATGCGCGCCGACGGCTCGAAGATCGGCCTGACCACGATCTACCGCGCCCTCCAGGCCCTCAACAGCGACGGCCGGGTCGACGTCCTCCACACCGACGCGGGCGAGACCGTCTACCGCGCGTGCGCCACCGACACCCACCACCATCACCTGGTCTGCGTGACCTGCGGCCGCACGGTCGAGGTCGACGGCCCCGACGTCGAGGTGTGGGCCGAGCGGGTCGGGGCAGAACACGGCTTCACCGCCATCACCCACACGGTCGAGGTGTTCGGCACCTGCGCGGGCTGCGCGAAGGGTTAGAGTTCCGGGACAGAATCCAGAGGAGCTGCGATGCCGTTCAGTCACGACATGGTGCACTCGCTGGCCACGGCGGTCGACCTGGTGAACACCCCACCGGCCGACCTCGAGGAACTCGGCGCTTTAGTGGTGCGCCGCGAGGTGAGCGGCATCGAGTTCGTCAACGCCACCGACCTGGCCGAGGTCCAGGCCCTCTCGGCCGCCTTCCACGAGGTCTTCACCTCGCCCGACGAAGACGTCGCGGTGACCCGCCTCAACACCCTGCTCGGCCGCACCCGCATCACCCCGAGCCTGACCAGGCACGACGGCTTCGCACTGCACGTCCACTACTTCGCCCCCGGGGCGTCGCTGGCCGAGCACCTGGCCGCCGACTGCGGGGTGGCGCTGGCCCACGTGCTGGTCGAGGGTGAGTGGGAGCGCCTGCGCACCTGCTCGGCCCCCGACTGCGCCAACGTCTTCGTCGACGAGTCGCGCAACCGTTCCCGCGTCTACTGCGACTCCCGCACCTGCGGGAACCGCATGCACGTCGCCGCCTACCGGGCCCGCCGCCGGGCCTAGATGGCGGCGTCGAGCCGTTCGAAGGGGCCGGGGCCGTCGTGCGGCCCCGGCGGGGCGCCGAGGTGGCGGACGCGGAGTTCGTCCATGAGTTCCTCGACGAACCCCGGGCCCTGGTCGCGGATGAAGCGCTGGCGGGGGTCGTCGCCGCCCTCGCGCCAGTCGAGGCCCCAGTCGCCGAGGGCGCAGATGATCGGGAGCGTCCGGATGCCGGCCTCGGTGAGGCTGTAGCGGGCGCGCTGGCCCCGCGCCGCCGTGCCGCGCACGAGGATCCCGGCCTCCATGAGCCGGACCAGCCGGTCGGAGAGGATGTTCGTGGCGATGCCCTCGGCCGACCCGTTGAGCAGCGCCCGGAAGTGGCGCAGGTCGCCGAAGATGACGTCGCGCAGCACGAGCAGCGACCAGCGATCTCCCAGCACGTCGACGGCGGCGCCGATCGAACGCCCCGGCCGTGGATCCACGATTCCTCCTTGACAGGCCTTTCGCGTCCCTCAATATAGTGGTTGCATTCTGCAAGCACTATACGGAAAGAGGAGCTGATGGGCCACTTCGTGTACTCGATGAACGTGTCCCTCGACCTGCGGATCGAGCAGGTCCCGGGCGACAACGGCGCGGGCGAGTGGCTGCGCATCACCGAGGAGCTGCACCGCGAGTTCAACGCCCGCACCCGGGAGCTCGCCATGATCGTCCACGGCCGGGTCATGTACGAGACGATGGAGGAATACTGGCCGCGCGCCGCCGCGGACACCTCGCTGCCCGACTACATGCGCGAATACGGCGAGCTCTGGACGTCCACTCCCAAGGTGCTGGTCTCCCGCACCCGGCAGAGCGCCGGCCACGGCACCCGGATCATCGGCGGCGACGACGCGATCGAGCGGCTCGCCGCGCTCCGGAAGGAGACCGAGGGCGTCATCGGGGTCGGCGGCGCCGACCTGGCGACCCAGCTCCTGCGGGCCGGGCTGCTCGACGAGCTGATGCTCACCACCCACCCCTCCTACCTGGGCTTCGGCAGATCGCTGTTCGACGACTACGACCGGCCGCTCGACCTCGACCTGCTGGAGCAGCGCTCGTTCCCCGAGGGCGTCACGATGCACCGCTACGCGATCAGGGGTGCCGCATGCTGACCCGGGTGGCGGAGGGGGTCTACGTCCACGAGAGCGTGTTCGTGCAGACCAACACCGTCGTGGTGCGGGGGCGCGACGGCGTGCTGCTGATCGACCCGGGTGTCACCGAGGCCGAACTCGGCTGCCTCGCGACCGACCTGGCGGAGCTGGGCCAGACCGTGGTGGCGGGCTTCTCGACCCATCCCCACTGGGACCACCTGCTCTGGCACCCCCGCCTCGGCGAGGCCCCCCGCTACGGCACCGAGCGCTGCGCCGCCTCCGCCCGGGAGCAGCTCGCCGACCCCGGGACGAAGACCGAGATCGCCGACCACCTGCTGGAGACGGAGATCGCCGGGCAGGTCCCGCTCGACCTGTTCGGCCTCGTCACCGGCACCGACCGGCTCGTCTGGGACGGCCCGGACGTGCGGATCATCGAGCACGAGGCGCACGCCCCCGGCCACGCGGCCCTGCTGATCGAGGACCTCGGCGTGCTCGTCGCGGGCGACATGCTGTCGGACGTCCTGATCCCGATGCTCGGCTCGAACGACGTCGACGCCTACCTCGCCGCGCTGACCCTGTTCGACGGGGTGCAGACCGATGTCGTCATCCCCGGCCACGGCTCCGTCGGCGGAAAGGGCGAGCTGCGCGCCCGCGCCGACCTCGACCGCGCCTACGTCGAGGCCCTGCGCGACGGCCGCGACTCCGGCGACCCGCGCATCGGCCCGTCGGCCAAGCCCGGCTGGGAGTGGGTGGCCGACGTGCACGCCTACCAGCGGTCCTAGACCTGGTTGGGGATCGCGCCGCCGTAGCGGCGGTCACGGCTGGCGTAGATCTCGCACGCCTGCCAGAGGTCGCGCCGGTCGAAGTCGGGCCACAGCCGGTTCAGGAAGACCATCTCGGCGTACGCCGACTGCCAGAGCAGGAAGTTGCTCGTGCGCTGCTCACCGGACGACCGCACGAACAGGTCGACGTCGGGGATCTCGGGCTGGTGGAGGTACCGGGCGAAGGTCTTCTCGTTGACCTTGCCCGCCTTGACCCTCCCGGCCTCGATGTCGGCGGCCAGCTTGAGCGCGGCGTCGACGATCTCGGCCCGCCCGCCGTAGTTGACGCAGAACTGGAGCGTGAGCGTCTTGTTCCCGGTGGTCATCGCCTCGGCGTCGCTGAGCTCCTGGATCACCGACTTCCACAGCCGCCCGGGACGCCCCGACCACCGGACCCGCACCCCCATGGAGTTGAGGTCGTCGCGGCGGCGGCGGATGACGTCGCGGTTGAAGCCCATCAGGAACCGCACCTCGTCGGGCGACCGCTTCCAGTTCTCCGTCGAGAAGGCGTAGGCCGACAGGTAGGGGATGCCGAGCTCGATGGCGCCCTCGATGACGTCGAACAGCGACGCCTCACCCATCTCGTGGCCCTTGGTGCGCGGCAGGCCGCGCTGCTTGGCCCAGCGGCCGTTGCCGTCCATGACGATCGCCACGTGCTTGGGGATCAGGTCCGCGGGCAGGGCGGGCGGGGTGGCCCCGGAAGGGTGGGGCGACGGGGGACGAACCATGGTCCCTGAGCGTATTGCGTCCCGGTGGAAGGTCAGGACGGTTCCGGTCCGCGAATGGCGGACCTGCACAAAAAAACGACAAATACGAAATTAGGCGCTGGAATTGGTGCCGCGTTCGACGTGCTTCAGCGACCTGATCCCGTGTTCCAGGTGCCACTGCAGGTACGCGGCCACCAGGCCGCTGCACTCCACCCGGTTCCGCTGTTCCGACGTGTCGGCCGTCTCCCAGTCGCCCCGGAGCAGCGCGATCATCAGCGCGATCGTCTCGGCCGCGGGCACCGCCGCGCCCGACGGGCGGCAGTTGCCGCACACCACTCCCCCGGCCACGATCGCGAACGCCCGCACCGCCTCCGCGCCGCAACGCGCGCACTCCGAAAGAGCGGGGGCGTATCCGGCCACGGCCAGCGACCGGAGGAAGAACGCGTCGAGGACCAGACGGGGTTCGTGGGAGCCGTCGACCAGCGTCCGCAGGCCGCCGACCAGCAGGAGGAACTGGCGCAGGGCCGGTTCCTTCTCGCCCATCGTCAGCCGGTCGGCCGTCTCCAGCATCGCCGTGCCTGCGGTGTAGCGCGGGTAGTCGGAGACCAGCGGCTCACCGTAGGGGCGGATCGTCTCGCACTGGGTGACCATGTCGAGGGTGCGGCCCGTGTGGAACTGGACGTCGACGTGGGTGAAGGGTTCGAGGCGGGCGCCGAAGCGGGACTTGGTCTTGCGGACGCCCCGGGCCACCGCCCTGACCTTTCCGGTGCGTCTGGTCAGGATCGTGATGATGCGGTCGGCCTCACCCAGTTTGTGGGTGCGCAGGACGACGCCCTCGTCACGGTAGAGACTCACGGCGGCCATGCTACTCCGGGTCACATTTAGCCAAATTTCAGTAAGTAACCTGATGGCGATGTCTGTACGTCCGGTAAACCTGGGGTGCGACGGGTTAACCGAAAGGTCACTAAGCTTTGGCCTCTGCGTGGGTTTCCTCCGCCCGCCGCATGAACCAGAGAAAGGGTGCCATGACCCGCGTGGTGCTGCTGGGCTCCGACTCCGGAGCTCCCCCACTGCCGCTCACCGGCCTGCCGGGCTCCCCCATGGCCTTCCAGCGGCTGCTCGATCAGGCCGCCGCCTACGACCCCGAGCCCTTGGTGATCGTACGACCAGGTCAAGCTTCTCTTTACCCCGGGGCCAGGACGGTCGAGAGTGTCGACCGGGCCGGTGACCTGAGGGCGATCGGCGAGCTGGCCGCCGTACTGGACGAGGATCTGCTGGTCCTGCCGGCCGACTCCCTGATCCACGACGAGCTGATCTACCAGCTCGTGAAGTCGAAGAAGGGCGCCGTCGCCCTGGTCGTCCGCGAGGAGCGCGATCCCGACGCTCCCGAGCCGGCGCCGATCGAAGAAGCCGTGCCCGAGATCGGGATGAACGTCCTGGAAGGGCGCCCCCAGCGCACCCGGATCAGCAAGACCCGGGTGATCTCCGTGGGGACCGCCTACCACCAGGTGACCCGGCCCAACGCGGCGCTGCTCGGACCGTTGCACGTCAAGGGCCGCCACGTCGCGACCCTCGCCGAGGCGGCGACCGATCTGGCCGAGCTCGCCTCGCTGAGCGGGCCAGAAGACGGCGTGACCGAGCTGCTGGCCCTCGGGCTGGTGCGGCGCGGCGTGTCGCTCGGCATCCGGGGCCGCCGCGACCTGTTCTACCGGCAGATCACGGCCGAGAACGTCCAGGAGTCGCAGCAGGAGTTCCTGACCTACGACGAAGACCGGGCCAAGCTCGACAACGCCGTGAAGGGCGCCGACGGCTTCTTCACGACGTATTTCGTCAGCACGTACAGCCGCTTCATCGCGCGCTGGGCGGCGCGGCGCGGGCTGACGCCCAACCAGGTCACGCTGATCTCGATCGCGCTGGGGCTGCTGGCCGCGGGCGCGTTCGCGACCGGCGGGCGGCCCGGATACGTCGCGGGCGGCATCCTCATCTACTTCGCGTTCGTGTTCGACTGCGTCGACGGGCAGGTCGCCCGGTACGCCCGGAAGTTCGGGGTGCTCGGGGCCTGGCTCGACGCGACGTTCGACCGGTTCAAGGAGTACGCCGTCTTCGTCGGCCTGGCGGTCGGCGCGACCGTGGCCGGTCAGGACAGTGACGAGATCTGGACGCTGGCGCTGATCGCCCTGTCGCTCCAGTCGGTCAAGCACCTGCTCGACTTCTCGTTCGGCGCGGCCAACCGCCGCAAGGCGCCGAACCCGCTGCCGACGCTCGACCTGGCGGTGGCCGACGACCGGCCGCTGCGTGAGGCGCTCGAAGTGCGCAAGTCGGGCAGCACCACGCCCGTCAAGGCGCTGCTGAGGATGTGGACGAAGGCCGGCAAGTTCCGGAGCGTCTACTGGGCCCGCAAGATGATCGTCTTCCCCATCGGCGAGCGGTTCGCCGCGATCGCCATCGTGACCGCGTTCTTCGATCCCCGGATCACGTTCCTGGTGCTGATCACCTGGGGCGGCATCGCGGCCACGTACACCCTGACCGGACGTCTCCTGAGGTCGATGGCATGATCACGCACCCCCAGCCCGAGCCCGAGGTCGTCGACCCCCACTTGGAGCGGCAGCGCGTGCAGACCGCGCGCCTGGTGGCCTACCGCGACGACGGTCCGCTGGTCGCGCTGCTGAAGCCCCGCATGGGGCGGGGGCTGCCGCCGGTGCCGACGACCCTGGCGGCGCTGCTGGCGATCATCGCGCTGGCGGCCACCGGGTCGCTGACCGAGGGGCCGATCCTGCTGGTGCCCGCGGTGGTGCTGACGCTGCTGGTGGCGCCGAGCGCGGCCCACGACCACCTGGGGCGCTTCGACTGGCTGACGCCGCCGCTGCTGCGGGCGGCCGAGTTCCTCACGATCATCCTGATCGGCCTGGCCGTCGACACGCCCAAGTGGCTGCTGTTCGTGCTGCTCTACATCGTGGGCTACCACACCTACGACACCGTCTACCGGACCCGTCAGAGCATCTGGCCCCCGGCGTGGATCTTCCAGGCCGGTCTCGGCTGGGAGGTGCGGCTGCTCGTGCTCGGCGTGGGCGCGGCCACCGGCACCCTGACCTGGGTGGCGGGCGCGCTCACCTTCTACCTGGTGGTGCTGTTCTCGGTCGAGAGCGTGACGAGCTGGGTGCGGCTCGACAAGCAGTCGGCGCTCGCGGTGGCCAACGCGGAGCAGGACCTCGAGGCGAGCCCCGAGGACGCCGTCGAGGCGGCCACCGGCGACGCCGAGCCGAACTAGGCCCGGACCAGGGCCGACCGCTTCGCGTAGAGACGCTTCCCCGCCAGGTTCCAGACGACCTTGGCGGGGAGCGGCAGATGGCCCATGAAGTGGGCGCGCTCCTCCGGAGTCGCATCCTCCAGGATCGCGCCCAGCACGATGAGCTGCTGCTTCATCGAGGCGCCCGACGCCTCCTTCCTCCCGCGCTCCCCGAGTTCGTTCCACTCGGCCACCGTGATGTGCGCGGAGACCAGCGGCAGGATGTGCACCTCCTCCTCGCCGAGGTGCTCCACGAGCGCGTGGTGGTGGTCGGTGAGCAGGTCGGCGATGCGGTCGCGCACGACGGGGTCGGCGGTGCGCGCGAAGCCGGGCAGCAGCTCCCCGACACGGTGCATGGTGTCGGCGATGTACTCGTGTTGGTGCTCCATGCGCTTGACCAGGTCGGCCTCGAGGGTGACCCGGGCCAGCAGCTTCGGCCAGAGCAGCTCGTCTTCGTTGGTGTGGTGGCCGTGCAGGCCGTCGGCGTAGGCGTGGTAGTGCTCGGCCATCAGCTCGGCACGGGCGACATCGCCCGCCCGCACCCGGCGGAACAGCTCGGGCATCATCTTCGACTCGCGCCGGAAGACCCGGTGGATCATGACCATCTCTTGGACGTAAGGGCGTTCGTTCGTCATGTGCTCCAGGGTGGAAGGGACCACTTGGAGATGATTGGTTACCCGCTTGAAGCCCCGCGTACGGCACCGAACCGGGCCCCGGCCGCGGCCCACTCGGCGACCGTGAGGTGCTCCTCGATCAGGGTCAGGACGAGTTTCTCCTCGTCGTCGAGATGCTCGATGAGGTCGGCCCGGTGGTCGGCGAGCAGGGCGGCCAGATGGTCGCGCAGGGCGGGGTCGGCGGTGCGCTCCCACTCGGGCAGCGCGGCCTCGATGCGGTCGAGGCCCGCGGAGACCCGTTCGTGCTGGTGCTCCATCCGGATCACCACGTCGGCCTCCATGTCGACCCTGGCCAGCAGTTTCGGCCAGATGAGGTCGTCTTCGGCGCCGTGATGGCGGTGCAGGCCCATCGCGTACTCCCGGTAGCGAGAGGCCAGGATCCCGGCCCCGGCGACGTCACCGGCGGCGACGGCGGGCACGAGTTCGGCGAGCACGCGGGACTCGCGGCGGAACACCCGGTGCGCCACGAGCATGTCGTGGGTGTCGGGCCGATCGGCAGACATGATCCTTTTCACCTATCTGTGGAGGTCAGGAGTTGAATGTCCGCCGAACGGCTTGTAGGTCTCTTGGGATGTTCTGGGTGTATAGCATTACTCCGTGACTGTTCGCGTGCGGGTCCTCGGACCGCTCGAAGCGGACGTCGACGGGCGTTCCGTGCTCCTCGGCGGACCGAGGCAACGTGCCGTCCTCGCCCTTCTCATCGCCGCGCGCGGAGACGTCGTCTCGGTCGACCGCATGATCGAGGACCTGTGGCGCGGGGAGCCCCCGGCCAAGGCGATCGCCTCGCTCCAGTCATATGTGGCCAACCTGCGCCGCCTGCTCGAACCCGGCCGCCCGCCCCGTGCGCCCGCCTCGGTGCTGGTCAGCGCCGCCCCGGGATACGCCGTCCGGCTCGATCCCGACACCGTCGACGCCTGGCGGTTCGAACGCGCCACCGCCGAGGCCCGTGACCTGAGCGCGCGCGACCCGGCCGCCGCCCGGACCCTGCTGAGCGACGCCCTGGGCAACTGGCAGGGCGCGGCCTTCGCCGAGTTCGCCGACGAAGAATGGGCCGTGGCGGAGGCCGCCCGGCTGACCGAGGTGCGCCTGGTCGCCCAGGAACTGCTGGTCGACACCACCCTGCGGTCGGCGCCCCCGGCCGACGCCGTACCGGCGGCCGAGATGCTGACCCGGCGCGAACCCCTGCGCGAGGAGGGGTGGCGGCTGCTGGCGCTGGCCCTGTGGGGCAGCGGACGGCAGGCCGACGCGCTCGCCGCGCTGCGCCGCGCCCGCACCACCCTCGTCGACGAACTGGGCCTGGACCCCGGCCGGGCGCTGGTCGAACTGGAGGAGGCGGTGCTCGCCCAGCGGCTCGACCTGCTGCACGCCGCCACCCGCGCGCCCGAACCCGCGGAACCGGCGCCGGCGACGATCACGCTGCCGCCGGCGGCGGAAAAGTGGACCGATCCCGCCGGGCCGCTGTTCGTCGGCCGTGACCTGGAACTGACCGAGATCACCGAGGCCGCCGCCCGCGCCGCCGCGGGTGAGGCCCGCGTGGTGCTGATCAGCGGCGAGCCCGGGGCCGGGAAGTCGACCCTGATGTCCCGCATCGCCGACGACCTCGACCCGGCGACCTGGCTGATCGCGACCGGCCGCTGCCCCGAGACCGAGGGCGCGCCGCCCGCCTGGGCCTGGATCGAGGCGCTGGCGCCGCTGACCGAGATCGCCCCCCTGAACGAGCACGCCGAGGCGCTGGCCCCGCTGCTCGGCGACGCGCGTCCCGGCGCCGACGGCGCCGCCACCGGCCGGTTCCGCATGCACCGTGCCGCCTGCGCGTGGCTGCGGGCCGTCACCCGGGGCCGCGCGCTGGCGATCGTGCTCGACGACCTCCACCGGGCCGACGCCGAGACGCTCGGCCTGCTGGTCGCGGTGGCCGAGGAACTGACGAGCGCGCGGGTGCTGCTGGTGGCCGCCTACCGCCCCTCCGACGTGACCGACGCCCAGGAGGACGCGCTGGCCGCGCTCGCCGGGCGCTCCCCCACCCGGCTGCACCTCGACGGGCTGTCCGAGGGCGACGTCGAACGCCTCGTGACCTCGGTCTGCGGCCGCGAGGTCGAGTCCGGGACGGTCGCCTGGATCGCGGAGCGTACCGGCGGAAACCCCTTCTACGTACGGGAGAGCGCCCGTCTCCTGGCCTCCGAGGGCAGCCTGGCGGGGGTGGCGCGGAGCGTCCCCGAAGGGGTGCGCGACGTGCTGCGGCGCCGGCTGGCCCGGCTGCCCGCCCCCGCCGTCACCGTGCTCCGGCTCGCCGCCGCCGTCGGCCGGGAGGCCGAGGTCGAGGTGCTGGTCGGCGCCGCCGACGCCGATGAGGACGGGGTGCTCGACGCCCTGGAGGCGGGCGTGCTGACCGGCCTGCTCACCGAGCCGTCGCCGGGCCGGGTGCGGTTCACCCACGCGCTGGTCCGCGACACCCTCTACCACGACCTGTCGCAGGTCAGGCTGACCCGCATGCACGCCCGCGTCGCCGACGCCCTGGCCGCCCTGCACCCCGACGACCACGCAGCCCTGGCCCACCACTACGCCCGCGCGGGCACCTCGGCGACGGCGGAGCGGGCCATCGCCCACTCGGTCAAGGCCGCCGAGCTGGCCACCCGCCGCTACGCCTACGACACCGCCACCGAACTCTACGAACAGGCGCTCAGCGCGTTCGACCGGGCGCCCGCCCAGGCGATGGCCGACCGCGACGCCGCCAAGGTCGCCCTGCTGACCTCGCTGGTCCGCGCCCAGGTGCAGGACGGCGCGGTGGCGCACGCCCGCGACACCCGCCAGAAGGCGGCGGAGATCGCCCAGGCGGCCGGGCGCGACGACCTGCTGATCGCCGCGTTCTCGTGCTGGACCGAGGCCACCCCGTGGCTCATCCGTTCCTACACCCACATCGACGAACGCACCGTCTCCCTGATCACCGGCCTGCTGAGGACCCGGCCCGACCTCGACCCGGTCGTCCGCTGCCGCCTCCTGGAGACGATCGTCTCCGAGCTGGAGAACGAGGGCGACCCGCGCAGCGCCGCGGCCGCCGCCGAACTGGAGGCGCTGGCCGCCACACTCGACGACCCCGCGATGACCGCGCTGGCCCTCACGGTCCGGATCAAGGAGACCCCGTTCGAGCTGCACCCCCGGGAGATCCTCGACCTGGCCGTCCGCCTGGTCGACCTGGCCGTCAGCCACGACCATCTGCTGGCCTACCGCTGGTACGGCGAGTTCGTCATCGCCCGGGCCTGCTGGGTCCTGGGCGACCTGCCCGCCATGCACCGTCGCCTGAAGGCGGCCTACGACCTCGCCACGACCTACCAGATGGTCGAGGGGCGCGAGGTCATCAACGTCGCCTACGCCACGCTCCGCCACGTGGCCGGCGACTTCGAGGGCGCGGAGGCGGGCTACGCCGCCGCCTACGGGCTGCTGGCCCGCAAGGGCTCGATCAACGCCGAGGGCGCCCACGCGCTGTCGGTCTACACCCTCCGCGTCAGCCAGGACCGCCACGGCGAGTACGCCGACCTGGCCTGGGCGCTGCGGGAGCGCTACGGCCCGACCGTCAACGACCTGGCCGCGGCGGCGCTGGCCCGGGAGGGCCGCCTCAAGGAGGCCGCCGAGTTCTGGGCCCAGCAGTCCCCGCCGCTCCGCAAGGACTTCTACTACTCCCTCTACCTGAGCCTGCGCGCCATGGCGGTGGCCCGGGTGGGCACACCCGAAGAGGTGCGGCAGGTCCGCGACGAGCTTCTGCCGATGCGCGACAGCGTGCCCGGCGCGGCCTCCCTGTCGGTCGCCATGCGCCCGGTGGCGCACCTGCTCGGCGACCTGGCCGTCCGCCTGGGTGACCTCGGCGAGGCCGCCGACTGTTACCGGCACGCCGCCGAGGTGGCCCGGCACCGGGGCGCCCCGGTGTGGGCGGCCGACGCGGAGAAGGCGCTGGCCGCGCTGCCCACCACCTGACCGACCCGCCTCCAAGCACACCCCAAGAGGCGCCCAAGCGGCCCGGCCGACCCTGGATGAGCGGAATTCGCTGATCCAGGAGAGGACACACCCCCATGTCACGCTTGCTCGGCCGCCTCGGTGGCGCGGCCGCCGCCCACCCGTGGCGCACTCTCGCCGCCTGGCTGGTCGCGCTCGTCGCGGTGACCGGCCTGTCCCTGGCCGCGGGAGGCACCCCCCATGACAACTACGACGTTCCCGGCGTTCCCTCCCAGGCCGGTAAGGACTACCTGAAGGAGCACTTCCCGGCGATGGCCGGGGCCGGGTCGCGGGTTGTCGTGCACGGCGACACGGCCGTGCCCCAGGACCTGCTCGCCACCCTGGCCGAGCGGCTCACCGCGATGCCCGACGTCTCGCGGGTCGCCCCGCCGCGCCTGTCGGCCGACGGCGACACCGCCCTGATCGAGATCGGCTACGCCGTCCCGGTCACCGACTTCACCGGCTCCGAGGGCGTGGACGCGCTCACCGAGGCCACCGCCCCCGCCAAGGACGCGGGATACACGGTCGCGTTCGGCGGGGAGATGCCGGAGAACGTCTCGGTGCCGAGCGGCGCCGCCGAGGCGGTCGGGATCGTGGCCGCCCTGATCATCCTGCTCGTCGGGCTGGGCTCGCTGGTCGCGGCCGGGCTGCCGCTCCTGGTCGCCATGATGGGCCTGGGCGTGGGCACCGCGATCGTCACGCTGCTGGCCGGGCTGACCGAGATCTCCACGATCGCGCCGACCATCGCCACGATGGTGGGCCTCGGCGTCGGCATCGACTACGCGCTGTTCCTGGTCAGCCGCCACGTCGAGGCGCTGCGGGCGGGCCTGTCGCCCAGGGACGCGGCGGCCCACGCGACCGCGACCGCCGGGACCTCGGTGCTGATGGCGGGCCTGACCGTGCTGGTCTCGCTGTTCGGGCTGAACCTGTCCACGCTGCCGGTCTACGCCTCGTTCGCGTACGCCACCTTCGCCACCGTGGGCGCGGTCATGATCGCGTCCATCACGCTGGTCCCGGCGATGCTGGGCCTGGCGGGCCGCCGGGTGCTGCCCCGCAGGGAGCGCCAGGGTCAGGGGCGGCCGGCGCGCAGGCCGCTGCGGACCGCCCGGTGGGCCGAATGGGTGGGCAACCGCCCGATCCGGTCGGCGCTGGTGGCTATCGTGGTGCTGCTGGCGCTGGCCGCGCCGATGCTCGGCATGCGCACCTGGCCGCAGGACGCCGGCACCCAGCCGGAGAGCAAGACCACCCGCGTCGCCTACGACCTGGTCGCCGAGGAGTTCGGCCCGGGGGCCAACGGCCCGATCGTGCTGGCGATGGACGCCTCCCTTTCCGACGAGACCGCTTCGCGGTTGACCACGGTGGAAGGCGTCAAGGCGGTGGCCCCTCCCATCACCCAGGGCCGGGCCACCGTCATCACCGTCGAGCCCACCACCGGGCCGCAGGATGAACGGACCACCGAGCTCGTCCGGAATCTGCGCGCCACCCTCCCCGACGGCGTCATGGTCACCGGCGTGGTCGCCGTGTTCGGTGACATCTCCGACCGGCTGGCCGAGCGGCTCTGGGTGGTGGTCGCCTTCGTGGTGGTGCTGTCGCTGTTGCTGCTGACCGTGCTGTTCAGGGCTCCGGTCGTCGCCCTCAAGGCCGCGGTGATGAACCTGCTGTCGGTCGGGGCGGCGTACGGCGTGATCACCGTGGTGTTCCAGACCGACGCCGGGGCGGCGCTGGTCGGGCTGCCGCACGGCGCCTCGGTGTCGAGCTGGGTGCCGATCCTGATGTTCACCGTGCTGTTCGGGCTGTCGATGGACTACGAGGTGTTCCTGCTGTCGCGGATCCGGGAGGACTTCCTGGCGACCGGCGACGCCAAGGGCAGCGTGATCCGGGGCCTGGCCTCGACCGGCAGGGTCATCTCCAGCGCCGCCGCGATCATGGTGGCGGTGTTCGTCGGCTTCGCGCTCGACCCCGACGTGACGGTGAAGACCACCGGCGTGGGCATGGCGGCGGCGGTGCTCATCGACGCGACGCTGGTGCGGCTGGTGCTGGTCCCCGCCACGATGGCGCTGCTCGGCAAGGCCAACTGGTGGCTGCCGGGCTGGCTCGACCGGCTGCTGCCGGAGGTGAAACACCACGACGCCGAACCTGCCGTGTTGGTTCACCGGGAATCTGAACTAATCCATAAATAATCGCATATGCACATGCATTGGCGGCTCTCGGCGATTTCCCATGAATGATGACTGTTTGCCAAGAGCCGCTGATGCGACAATGATGCACTGGGCTATGAAATGCCCCACTCGTGCTGACTCGTGCTGGAGACTGTCGTGACCGCTGATCCGGATTCCGCCGGCGTACTCTCGTACTCCCGTGGCGGCCCCACGGTGCTGCGCATTCTGCTCGGCGCCCAGCTCCGGCGGCTGCGCCGGGCCAAGGGCATCTCGCCCGAAGACGCAGGACACGTCATCCGCGCCTCCCACGCGAAGATCAGCCGCCTGGAACTCGGCCGGGTCAGCTTCAAGGAACGCGACGTCGCCGACCTGCTCACCCTCTACGGCGTCACCGGCTCCGCCGACCGCGACGCCATGATCACCCTGGCCCGGCAGGCCAACTCGCCCGGCTGGTGGCACAAGTACAGCGACCTGCTCCCCTCCTGGTTCGAGATGTACGTCGGCCTCGAGGAGGCCGCGTCGGTGATCCGGGCCTACGAGGTCCAGTTCGTCCACGGGCTCCTCCAGACCCCCGACTACGCCCGCGCCGTGATCCTGCTGGCCAACGGCGGTGCCCCGGAAGAGGAGATCGACCGCCGGGTCGCGCTGCGGATGACCCGGCAGGCCCGCCTCCAGGGCCCCGACGCGGTGAAGCTGTGGACCGTCATCGACGAGGCCGCCCTGCGGCGCCCGCTCGGCGGCCGCGCGGTGATGAAGGCCCAGATCGACCACCTGCTGGAGATGACCGAGCACCCCCACGTCACGCTGCAGATCGTGCCGTTCGACCGGGGTGGCCACGCGGCCGCCGGCGGCCCGTTCACGATCCTGCGCTTCGACGAGCGCGAACTGCCCGACGTGGTCTACCTCGAACAGCTCACCAGCGCCCTCTACCTGGAGAAACTCGACGAAGTGGACCGCTACATGCAGGTGATGAACAGCCTGTGCGTGGAGGCCCACCAGGCCCGCCAGACCCGCGATCTCCTGATGGAGATCAGAGGCTCTCTGTAATTGCCGATGCACGTGCAGATGACCTAATAAGGTGGCCCTCTGAACCAAGTGAGAGGGCACGATGGGATACGTTCCAAATTCAGGTCAGCTTCGGCATGCCGTCTGGGTGAAGAGCAGTCACAGCAACCCGAACGGCAGCTGCGTGGAGTTCGCCCGTCTCCCCGACGGCACCACGGCGCTGCGCAACTCCCGTGATCCGGAGGGCCCCGCCCTGGTCTTCGGCTCCGAGGCGCTCACGGCGATGCTGACCGAGATCAAGTCGGGACGGTTCGACCACCTGATGGGTTAGGCGTTCTCCCGGTTGAAGACCCGCGTCGCCAGGGGGAGCGCGAACGCGAGGAACAGGGCCACCCCGACGACCGCCCACCCGACGCCCTCAGCAGAGCCGGCGAACAGCGCCCTCACCGCGTCGACGACGTGCCGAAACGGGGTGGCCTGCGAGGCGACGTCCAGCCAAGTTGGAGCTCCATCCATCGGGAGCAGCGCTCCCGACAGCAGCAGCAGCGGCACCACCGCCGTGCCGACGACCGGCGCGAACAGCTCGTCTCCCAGCGTGAGAGCCGCGGCGTACGAGAGCGCGGCCAGCCCCAGCGCCATCGCGACCACCAGCACCAGCCCCGCGACCAGGCCCGGCACCGACGCCCGCAGCCCGAAGGCGGCGGCCATCGCGAGCAGGACGACCGCCTGCACCAGCAGCAGCACGGCGTCCTTCATGACCCGGCCCACGAGCAGCGTGAACCTGCTGACCGGAGTGACCCGCAGCCGCTCCAGCACCCCGAACCGGTGGTCGAAGACGATGTTGAACCCGGTGAGCCCGCACGTCAGCAGCGCCAGCTGCATCAGCAGCCCGGGGACCAGCACCTTCCAGTCGCCGATCCCCGCACCGGTGAACACCGGCCCGAAGAAGACCAGATAGAGCGCGGGCTGAACGACACCGAAAACGATAACAAACTTGTGTCGGTACGTTTCCCGGAGATAATGCGCCGCCACAACAAACGCAGTCATCCGATGACCTCCTTCGAGTCATCCGAAATTACGGGACGTTTCCCGCCCATGATCGTTTGCACTCCGGGTACCCATCCGATGTGGCCATCCGGAGAAATCCGAAGACACATTTCCGCACAACCGCAGCCCCCATTTCTCGGCCCGCCCGCCCGGCCGACGCGAGCGTCCCGGCAGTCCGCCCGAAATTTCGTGACACGCGGGAGGTGCCGGATCGCCGGCCGACTCCGCGTTTCCGGCACGACCGCGCCGGTCATGCCACCGCCTCCAGCGCCCGGCCCGTGACGGCCAGGAAGACCGCGTCGAGGGTGGCCGCCCCGTGGTCGCGCTTGAGATCCGCGGGCGAGCCCGTCGCCACGATCCGGCCGCCGTCGATGATCAGCACCCGGTCGCACAGCGCGTCGGCCTCGTCGAGGTAGTGGGTGGTGAGGAAGATCGTGGTGCCCAGCCCCCGGATGTGGGACCACAGTTCCGACCGCGCCCGGGGGTCGAGACCGTTGGTGGGCTCGTCGAGGAACAGCAGCCGGGGCGTGTGCACCAGCCCGAGCGCCAGGTCGGCCCGCCGCGCCTGCCCGCCCGACAGCGACGCGGGCGACCGGTCCTCGAACCCCGCCAGGTCGACCCGTTCCAGCACCTCCCCCGTCCGCCGCCGGGCCTCCCGGGCGGAGTGGCCGTAGAGGCGGGCCTGGAGCCGCAGTTCGGCGCCGATGACCGACAGCGGCGTGAACATGCCGCCCTGGGCGACGTACCCGATGGACCCGCGCACCCCCGAAGGGTCGGAGGCGAGGTCGTGCCCCGCCACGGTGGCCGTGCCGGAGGTCGGCCTGAGCAGGGTGGTGAGCATCCGCAGTGTGGTCGTCTTCCCTGCGCCGTTGGGACCCAGGAAGCCGACGATCTCGCCCTCGTGGACGTCGAAGTCGATGCCCCGCACCGCCTCGACCCCCTTGAAGGCCCGTGTCAGCGCTCTCGCGTGAATCATGTTTTTTAGAGTAACCACAAATTTGGTGTCACTACAAGTTTGGTAGGATCGCCGCCATGGAGACCCTGCGCGAGCGCAAGAAGCGCGAGACGAGGCTGAAGATCTCCGACGTCGCGATGGGCCTGTTCCTGCACCACGGCTTCGACAACATCACCGTCGCCGAGGTCGCCCGGGTCGCCGACGTGTCGGTCAACACGGTCTTCAACTACTTCAAGACCAAGGAAGACCTCTGCCTCGACCGCATCGACGAGGCCGAGCAGCTCCTCGCCGTCGTGGTCCGCGACCGGGAGCCGGGCGAGTCGGCGGTCGACGCGCTGCGCCGCGACTTCCTCGACGCCATCGACACCCGCGACTGGCGCTACGGCACCTCCGAGGGCAGCGAGCTCGTCGCGAAGATGATCAACGACTCGCCGGCGCTGGTCTCCCGCACCCGCGAGCTCCACGAGCGGCGGGAGGAGATCCTCGCCGAGGCCCTCGCCGAGGAGGCCGACGCCGACCCCGGCGACATCACGCCCCGGATCATCGCCGCCGTGACCTGCGCCGTGGTCCGCATCACGGCCTCCTCCTACTACGACCGCCGCACGGCCGGCGAGACGCCCGAGACGATCCTGCCCGACCTCCGGCGGGAGGCGGTCAGGGCCTTCGACCTGCTCGACCGCGCCGCCCCCGACTTCGCGCGGGCGCGTCCCGCCCGGTGAGCGGGCACCGCCAGGCGGTATACAGATGCTCGTGAAGTTGGACGAGCTAGACCGGGCGATCATCGGGGCCCTCGTAGACGACGCCCGGTCGACATATGCGGAGATCGGCGGACAGGTCGGCCTGTCCGCTCCTGCGGTGAAACGACGGGTCGACCGTCTGGTCCAGCAGGGGGCCATCACCGGATTCACCGCCCGTGTCGAACCCTCCGCCCTCGGCTGGACGACCGAGGCCTACGTCGAGCTGTTCTGCCGGGGCAAGACCTCCCCCGCCGAGATCGGCCTGGCCGTCTCGCGGCACCCCGAGGTGGTCAGCGCCTGCACGGTGACCGGCGAGGCCGACGCGCTGCTGCACATCAGGGCCACCGACGTCCGGCACGTCGAGCAGGTCATCGAACGCATCGCCGCCGAACCCTTCGTCACCAGGACGAAAAGCGCGATCGTCCTCACCCGGCTGATCACCTGAGCAACAAATCACCGCGAACCGGCCCGAAGACGCAAGAGACCGCGTTAAGGACGCAATGTCGCCGCATTGGAGCACCGGCCGCCGCTTCCTAGTCTGAGAGCACTACCCCAGCTCACCGCCGGAGACGTGCGTGAACACACCCGCTTTCGAGACTGCGACCACCACCCGCGAGCGGGTGGCCACGACGCGTCACTTCCTTATGTGCCGCCCGGAATTCTTCGACGTCACGTACAAGATCAACCCGTGGATGGATCCGGTCGCGGGTGCGAGCGCCGGGAAGGCGCTGGAGCAGTGGGACGCCCTGAAGGCCGCGTACGAGTCGCTGGGCCACCGGGTGAGCGTGATCGACCCGATCGACGGGCTGCCCGACATGGTGTTCGCCGCCAACGGCGCCCTCGTGGTCGACGCCCAGGTCTACGGCGCCAGGTTCGCGCACGCCGAGCGGGCCGACGAGGGCCCGGCGTACGCCAAGTGGTTCGCCGAGCTGGGCCTGCCGGTCAAGGAGGCCAACTTCACCAACGAGGGCGAGGGCGACTTCCTCACGCTCGACGAGGTGATCCTGGCCGGCACCGGCTTCCGGACCGACGTCGCCGCCCACATGGAGGCGCAGGAGTTCCTCGGCCGCCCGGTGATCACGCTGCGGCTGGTCGACCCGCGGTTCTACCACCTCGACACGGCGCTGTTCGCGCTCGACGGGCGCAACGTCGCCTACTACCCGGGCGCCTTCTCCGAGGGCAGCCTGCGGGTGCTGCGCCGGATGTTCCCGGACGCGATCATCGCCTCGGAGGACGACGCGCTCGTGCTGGGGCTGAACGCCGTCTCCGACGGCAAGAATGTGATCGTCAACGCCGAGGCCGACGGGCTCATCGCCGAACTGGAGCGGGGCGGCTACTCGGTCATCCCGGTCGACCTGTCGGAACTGCGCAAGGCCGGCGGCGGCCCCAAGTGCTGCACCCTGGAGATCCGCCTTTGAACACGCGAGAGATGATCGAGCTGGCCGAGAGCCGGAGCGCGCACAACTACCACCCGCTGCCGGTGGTGATCGCCTCGGCCTCGGGCGCCTGGGTCACCGACGTCGAGGGCAACCGCTACCTCGACTGCCTGGCCGGATATTCGTCGCTGAACTTCGGCCACGGCAACCCCGTGATCCTGGCGGCCGCCCACGCCCAGCTCGACCGGGTCACCCTGACGAGCCGCGCGTTCTTCAACGACCGGTTCCCCGCGTTCGCGGCGGGGCTGGCCGAGCTGTGCGGCAAGGACATGATCCTGCCGATGAACACCGGCGCCGAGGCCGTCGAGACGGCCATCAAGGTCGCCCGCAAGTGGGGCCACGACGTCAAGGGCGTCACCGAGCCCAACATCGTCGTGATGGAGGACAACTTCCACGGCCGCACGACCACGATCGTCAGTTTCAGCACCGACCCCGACGCGCGCGGCGGCTTCGGGCCGTACACGCCCGGGTTCCGGATCGTGAAGTACGGCTCGGCCGAGGCGATCGCCGACGCGATCGACGAGAACACCGTCGCCGTGCTGCTGGAGCCCATCCAGGGTGAGGCCGGGGTGCTGGTCCCGCCGGACGGCTACCTGCGCCAGGTCAGGGAGCTGTGCACCGAGCGCGGCATCCTGATGATCGCCGACGAGATCCAGTCGGGCCTCGGGCGCACCGGCGAGACCTTCGCCAGCGACCACGAGAACGTCGTCCCGGACATGTACGTCCTGGGCAAGGCGCTCGGCGGCGGCGTGGTGCCGGTGTCGGCGGTCGCGGCCGACGCCGACGTGCTGGGCGTGATCAAGCCCGGCCAGCACGGCTCGACGTTCGGCGGCAACCCGCTGGCCTGCGCGGTCGGCGAGACCGTGGTCAACCTGCTGAAGAGCGGCGAATACCAGGCCCGCGCCCGCGAACTGGAGCCGGTCCTGTTCGACGGCCTGCGCGCGCTGCCCGGCGTCACCGCCGTCCGCGGCCGGGGCCTGTGGGCGGGGGTCGACATCGACCCGTCGCTGGCCACCGGACGCCAGGTCTGCGAGGCTCTGAGCAAGAGGGGTGTGCTGGCCAAGGACACCCACGGCAGCACGATCCGGCTGGCCCCGCCCCTGGTGGTCGAGGCAGCCGAGATCGAGTGGGCGCTGCGCCAGCTGGAGGCCGTGCTCAGCGGATCGGAGTGAGCTCCACCCGCGAGACCTCCTTGAGTTTCGGTGGGTCGTCGAGGACGGTCGGCGTATCCCACCGGACCACGTGCTTGCCGTTCTCGTGAGTGAGGGTGGCCAGCGCGTTGGGAAACCAGGGGCCGTCGGTGATGCGCCACTTCACCGGCGGCTTCGGGAGTTTCGCCGTGCGGGCGATCAGGCCGCCGACCAGCGTGGCCACGCCGAACTGGGCGATCACGTTGGCCAGGCGGAGCGTGCGGCTGAGCGGGTTGCGGATCGGTGAGCAGACGAGCTGGTAGATCGGCAGACCGCGTACCCGCGCGACGTAGGAGTAGTGCACGTCGCCCGACATGAGCATGACCGTGGTGCCCGAGGCCGCCAGCATCTTCAGCAGGCGGTCGAACGAGCGGCGGAAGGCCGCCCAGTGTTCCAGGTCGACGGCCTGGCGGATCTTCTCCATGATCCGCGCCACCGTCTTGCCCCAGGCCCCGTCGCACAGGGCCTCGTTCCAGGTCTCGATGTGGTGTATCCCGGCCGGGAGCAGGATCGGCACCGACGATCCGATGAGCACCCGCTCGGGCGGGTCGGCCATCGTCTCCTCCAGCCAGGCCCACTCGGTGGCGTCGAGCATCGACCGCTCGCGCGGCTCCAGGTGCCGGGCGCACCGCGAGTCGAGCATGATCAGCCGGGTGTCGCCGAAATCACGCGCGTAGCTCCACCTGCTGGTCGTCGGGTCGGCGTCGGCCCGCTCGGCGAAGGCGTCGAGCACCGCGGCGCCGTCGCCCTCGGCCGCCTTGAGCTTCGTGTAGACCTCGTCGGAGGCCCGTTCGGCCGGAGACAGGTTGCCCAGGTGCTGGTAGACCCAGTAGGCGCCGAGCCCGGCCACGACCCGGCGCGGCCACCACGGCACCTTCGCCATCTGGGCGCGCCAGTCTTTGGAGGTGTTCCAGTCGTCGCGCAGGTCGTGGTCGTCGAAGATCATGGTGGTCGGCACGGTCGAGAGCAGCCACCGGATCTCCGGGTCGTTCCACGCCTGCCGGTAGAGCTCGGCGTACTCCTCGAAGTCGGCGATCTCACCGATGGGCTCCTGGTCGCCCCGGCGTTCGGTGATGTAGTCGAGCATCTCGCGCGACGGCTCGTCGGCGTAGACCTGGTCGCCGAGCATGATGAGCAGGTCGGGCAGGTCGTCGTGGACGGTCAGGGCGTGGCCCAGGGCGAAGAGGGTGTCGACGCCGTGGGAGATCGTGTGTGAGGTGTCGTGGGGGACGCTGGTCCGGCACGACCCGAACACGACCTTGTTCAGCCGCGCGACGGGACGGATGACGCTGGGGTCCATCGAGTCCAGCGGCCACACCGCCTCGTCGTCGAGGCGGATCTCGTAGGGGACGGGTTCGCTGACGGGGACGTCCACGATCGCGTAGTGGTGTCCGTGCACCGTGAAGGTGCGCTCTGCCGACTGTTCGGCGCCCGCAGTGACCGTGACCGTGCAGGGGTCGCTGGTCTCCACCCAGATGGACGCGGTCGCCGCGTCGACGTGGCGGAGGAGGGGGCCGATCACTAGTTGTGCCACGCTCCTAGTCATACCGGCTGTTTCGTGATGGACGCCACCGCTCACCTCTCCGACTCTGTCTTGATCGCGTTCAGGAACGCCTCGTGCCCCACCCTGAGCTTGGCCGACGGGTAGAGCAGCCTGGCCAGCGGTCCGGTCAGCGATTCGGAGATGGTCACGCGAGTGCGCCCGCCCGGCAGCGCCTCGACGGTGTTCCGGTCGACGGCCTTGTAAACCCCGAGCACGACCCCGCTCCAGGTCAGCTCGCGCCCCTCGGCCACGACGGCGAACCGGGACGTGATCTTCACCCCGCCCAGCCGCCAGCGGTACCGCTCGCCGGGGGCGATCTCGCCCAGTTCGAGCACCTTGTGCGCGGGCCACCAGCGCTCCCAGCCGCGCAGATCGATCATCAGCCCCCACACCTTCTCGATCGGGGCGTCGACCTCGATCGACGAGGTGTTGGTGACCGGGGCCCGCTCGTCGATGCGGCCCTTCATCGCGTAGTCCCTGTGCAGATCTGTCATGAGAGCAATGCTCTCTTTTCGGAGCGGTGTTCGTCAAGAGCACTGCTCTCTTTTCTGTACGCCGCTCTGTTAAGCTGCGGAAATGAGCGCAGCACGGACCGCGAGGGAACGCGTCAGGGCCGAGATGATCCGCGAGATCACCGACATCGCCCGCACCCACCTGGCGCGGGAGGGCGCCTCGGGCCTGTCGCTCCGGGCCGTCGCCCGCGAGATGGGCATGGTCTCCTCGGCCATCCACCGCTACTTCCCGACCAAAGACGACCTGCTGACCGCCCTGATCATCGACGGCTACACCGCCCTGGGCGACGCCGCGGAGAACTCCCAAACGGGCGTCGAGGATCCGGCCGGCCGGTGGCTGGCCCTCTGCCACGCCGTCCGCGACTTCGCGCTGGCCCGCCCCCACGAATACGCCCTGCTCTACGGCTCCCCCGTGCCCGGCTACCGCGCCCCCGCCGACACCGTCGTCCCGGCCGCCCGCACGATCCTCGTCTTCGGCCGCCTCATGGCCGACGCCAGGCCCACGCCCCCGCCCCTCGCGCCGGACGTCCCCGCCGTGATCGGCCCCGACGTCGAGGCCGTCAGGTCGGTCATGCCCGGCACCTCCGACGACGCCGTCACCCGCGCCCTCACCGCCTGGACGGCCCTGTTCGGCGCGGTCAGCTTCGAGGTGTTCGGCCAGTTCGACAACACGATCACGCACCGCCGGGAGTTCTTCGACCACGGCATGCGGTCTCTGGCGAGATACCTCGGTTTGTAACACCCCGTTCACGGCCCGTGACAAAAGTGGTGCGATAGTGGAGCCAGGTTCCACGAAAAAACGGTGATCAAGCCCGTAAATGGGACATCGCCGTGATCGAACTTCAGGACAATGGTGGACATCACCCGTCAATGGCGACGGCTGATCAATCCGAGAGGCACCACCAACATGACCGTCACGGACATCCCGACAGAGTCGTCGGCACCGCTGGCCTCCGCCCAGCGCCATCTCGCCGAGGCCGCGCGTTTCCTCGCCCTCGACGAGGGCCTGCACCACCTGCTCGCCACGCCCCGCCGGTCACTGACCGTCTCGGTCCCGGTCCGCCGCGAAGACGGCCGGATCGACGTGATCGAGGGCTACCGGGTCCAGCACAACCTGTCCCGCGGCCCGGCGAAGGGCGGTGTGCGGTTTCATCCCGGCACCGACCTCGACGAGGTCACCGCCCTGGCCATGGGCCTGACCTGGAAGTGCGCCCTGGCCGGGCTGCCCTACGGCGGCGCGAAGGGCGGCGTGGCCGTCGACCCGGCCGGCCTGTCCGAGCGTGAACTGGAGCGGCTCACCCGCCGCTACACGCACGAGATCCAGCCGCTGATCGGCCGCGACATGCCGTTCCCGACCGCGCGGCCCGACCTGTCCGAGGCGGTGGCGCTCGGCGTGCGGGTGCTGCTGGCCGGGGACACCACGAAGACGGTGGCCGTCCACGGCTCGGGTTCGGTCGCGGGCGCGGTCGTCGCCACCCTGGCCTCAGCTGGATATGCCGTCCGGCTCGACGCGCTGACCGCCGACGCCGACGTGCTCGTGCTCACGACCGGCACGATCACCGCCCACAACGCCACCGGGGTGCGGGCGCCCATGGTCATCGAGGCCGCGAACGGCCCGATCACCCCGGCGGCCGACCAGATCCTCGCCGGGCGGGGCTGCGTGGTCGTCCCCGACCTGCTGGGCAACGCGGGCGGCGCGATCGCCTCGCACAGCGAATGGACGGTCGGCGACCTCGACTCCCGGCTACGCGAACACCTCGAACCCGCCTACCGGGCGGTTCAGGCGATGTCCCGCGACAGGGGCCTCACGCTGCGGCAGGCCGCCCACGTGATCGCCGTCGGCCGGGTGGCGGAAGCCTGCCGGTCACGCGGCGTCTGACACCGCTTCGACGATCCGCTCGCACAGGCGGTGCGTCTCCAGCGCGTCGCCCGCGTCGAGGAGCCTGCCCTCGCCGACCGCCGTCAGGAAGGCCAGGCAGGCGCCGTGAAACCCGCGCTGGGTCCCCACCGGGACCCAGTCGGGACGCCGCCCGCTCACCTCGCCCGCCTCGGTGAAGGAGATCTCTTCACCGAGGTCGAGCACCTTGTGCTTCTCGCCGCGCCCGATGACCTCGCAGGTCTCCTCGGTCTGGCCGCTCACCCGCGACATGATCCCGAGGGCGGTGAAGCCGTCGCCCGACAGGTCGAGCACGACGTGCTCCAGCAGGTTCCCCTGCACTCTGACCCGCACCGACGTGCCGGTGATCTCCCCCGGGGCCAGGAACCGCAGCGTGTCGGCGACGTGGATGAAGTCGTCGAGGACCATCGTGCGCGGGTCCTCCGGCCGGGTGTGCCGGTTCTTCTGCAGGATGATCAGATCACGCGGGAGCGCTTTGAGTGCGGCGATGCCCGGGGCGTACCGGCGGTTGAAGCCCACCATGAGCGGAACACCGCGCTTGCGCGCCAGCTCGACCAGCCGTTCGGAGTCCTCCAGCCGGTAGGCGAGCGGCTTGTCCACGAAGACCGGCACCCCGGCCTCCAGCAGCTCGGTCACGATCGCCGGGTGGGCGGCGGTGGCGGTGTGCACGAACGCCGCGTCGGCCCCGTCCTTCAGCAGCTCGGTCACCGACGTGTGCCGCCGGGGCACGCGGTAGGCGTCGCCCAGCTCACGCAGGGTCTGCGGGTCACGGGTGCAGAACACCAGCTCGGCGCCGTCGATGGCGCTGAGCACCGGCAGGTACGCCTTGCGCGCGATCGATCCCAGCCCGATCATTGCGATCTTCATGGCCCGAAGGTTACCCACCGGAAACCGGCGGGCCACATGGGGGCAATGTGACAAGTGTTCACTTCCCGCCATGAGCTCCCACGCAGTGGTGATCATCGGGGGCGGGCTGGAAGGCCTGTCGATCGCCGCCGCGCTGACCGCCCGAGGGCAGCGCGACGTGCTGGTACTGGAGCGCCGGACCACCGGTTCCGGCGGCACCGCCAAGTCCAGCGGCCTGGTCCGCTGCCACTATGACTGCGCCACCCTGACCGCCATGGCCTGGGAGGGCACCCGCTTCTACGAGCGCCACCCCGGCCTGGGCTTCCAGCAGACCGGCCACATCGTCGGCGTCGGCGAACACGACGCCGCCGCCCTCCGCGCCAACGTGGCCATGCGCCAGGCCCTGGGCGTCGACGTCGCCACCGTCACCCACGACGACGTCGCGGCCCTGTGGCCCGGCCTGGAGACCAAGGACTTCGCCGCCTTCGCCTTCGAACCCCGCGGCGGCCACGGCGACCCGGTCGCCACCTGCCGCCACTTCGCCCAGGCCGCCCAGCGCGGCGGCGCCCGCATCATGGAACACACGAAGGTCGCCGCCCTCCTGGGCGACTCCTCCTCGATCTCGGGTGTACGACTGGTCGACGGCCGCGTGGTCGGCGCGCGCACCGTGATCGTCGCGGCCGGAGCCTGGACCGCCGAACTGGCCGCCCAGGTGGGCGTGACCCTCCCGATCGGCGCGATCCGCGAGCCCATCGTCATCGCCGCCCCCGGCGCCCCCGTGGGCCCGGTCCCCGCCTTCACCGACCTGGTCGGCCTCCAGTACGTCCGCCACGAACACCACGGCCGCCTGCTCATCGGCTCCCACACCGGCGCCGAACTGACCACCCCCGACGGCTACCTCAACAAGGCGACCGACGTCGAACTCGAACGCGCCGCGGCCAGGTTCACCACCCGCTTCCCCGCCTTCCCCGACGTCGTCTTCCCCCGGTCCTACGCCGCCTGCTACGACATCACCCCCGACCTGGCCCCCCTCATCGGCCCGGCCGGCCCCGAGGGCCTCTACGTGGCGGCGGGCTTCAGCGGCCACGGCTTCGCCATCGCCCCGGCGGTCGGCCGCATCGTCGCCGAGATGGTGCTGGGCCTGGAGGCTCCTCCGGAGGGCTTCTCTCCGAGCCGTTTCGCGTGACGGCGATGCGGTGACGCGGCCGGTTGGCGGCGGATACGGCGCGAACCGGCGGCGGCGGGCGGTGCCAGGGTGGGCGGAGCCGTAACGGAAGAAAAAGAAAAGCGCGGGACCACAGCGGCCCCGCGCCTTTCGCGTTTCTTAGCGGTTCGCCCGGTTCACGGCCGAGATGATCGCCTTCAGGGACGCGGTGGTGGTGTTGGCGTCGATGCCGACGCCCCACAGGACGCGGCCGTCGATCTCGGTCTCCACGTAGGAGGCGGCCTTGGCGTCGGCGCCGCCGCTCATGGCGTGCTCGGTGTAGTCGAGGACCCGCACGTCGATGCCGATCGAGCCCAGGGCGTCGCAGAACGCCGAGATCGGGCCGTTGCCGGTGCCGTGGATCTCCCGGATCTGGCCCTCGACGCGGACGTCGACGCTGATCGCGTCCTTGTCGTCGACGGCGGCGATGTTGCGGTGGGCCAGCAGGCCGACGCGGCCCCACGGGTTGGCCGGGTTGGGCAGGTATTCGTCGGTGAACGCCTCCCACATCTGCGCGGGGGTCACCTCGCCGCCCTGGGCGTCGGTGCGGGCCTGGACCGCGCGGGAGAACTCGATCTGCAGCCGCCGGGGCAGGTCGAGCTGGTGGTCGGCCTTCATGATGTAGGCCACGCCACCCTTGCCCGACTGGCTGTTGACCCGGATGACCGCCTCGTAGGTGCGGCCGATGTCCTTCGGGTCGATCGGCAGGTAGGGCACCGCCCACGTGAACTCGTCGACCGGCACCCCGGCCGCCGCGGCGTCGCGCTCCAGGTGCTCGAAGCCCTTCTTGATCGCGTCTTGGTGGGAACCGGAGAACGCGGTGTAGACGAGCTCGCCGCCCCACGGGTGACGCGGGTGGACGGGCAGCTGGTTGCAGTATTCGACGATCCGGCGTACTTCGTCGATGTCGGAGATGTCGACCTCGGGGTCGATGCCCTGCGAGAACAGGTTCATCCCCAGCGTGACCAGGCAGACGTTGCCGGTGCGCTCGCCGTTGCCGAACAGGCAGCCCTCGATCCGGTCGGCCCCGGCCATGTAGCCGAGCTCGGCGGCGGCGACGGCGGTGCCCCGGTCGTTGTGGGGGTGCAGCGACAGCACGATCGAGTCGCGGTAGCGCAGGTTGCGGTGCATCCACTCGATCGAGTCGGCGTAAACGTTGGGCGTGGCCATCTCGACCGTGGCCGGCAGGTTGATGATCACCTTGCGGTCGGGGGTCGGCTGCCACACGTCGTTGACGGCGTCGCAGACCTCGACGGCGTATTCGAGCTCGGTGCCGGTGTAGGACTCGGGCGAGTATTCGAAGTAGATCTCGGTCTCGCCCGCCATGTCGTCGGCCAGCTTCTTGCACAGCTTGGCGCCCTCGACCGCGATGGCGGTGATGCCCTCCTTGTCCAGCCCGAACACCACGCGGCGCTGCAGGGTGGACGTGGAGTTGTAGAGGTGCACGATGGCCTGCTTGGCCCCGCGCAGCGACTCGTAGGTGCGCTCGATCAGCTCGGGCCGCGCCTGGGTCAGCACCTGGATGACGACGTCGTCGGGGATGCGGCCCTCTTCGATGATCTTGCGGACGAAGTCGTAGTCGGTCTGGGAGGCGGCCGGGAACCCGACCTCGATCTCCTTGTAGCCCATCTGCACCAGCAGCTCGAACATCTTCAGCTTGCGGGTGGAGTCCATCGGGTCGATCAGCGCCTGGTTGCCGTCGCGCAGGTCGACCGCGCACCAGCGGGGCGCCTGGTCGATGACCTTGGAGGGCCAGGTGCGGTCGGTCAGGGCGACGGGGGTGAAGGGCTGATAGCGCCGGAAGGGCATGGGGCTGGGCTGTTGCCGGGGGTACATTTTTCGAGGCTCCTCGTGGGTGGTCACATCACAAGACGTGGCCGACGCGCATGACTCGCACCGCGACGAGGGAGCCGGCCTGTTACAGGCCCTCGACGCGGCGGCTAAGGAGGAGCAGCCAGCGCAGCATGGGTTCGAGGCTACCAGAGCCCCGCGACTGACCTCCGCGCGAGCACCCATAGAGTGGGGATCATGCAGGACAAAGAGATTCTCGGCCGCATCGGCGATCTGATCGACGAGGAGCATGAGCTCCGCTCCCGCATCTCCAGCGGGGAGGCCAGCGCCGACGACCACGGCCGCATCAAGAACCTGGAAGAGTCCCTCGACCAGTGCTGGGACCTGCTCCGCCAGCGTCGCGCCCGGCGCGGCGTCGGCGAGAATCCCGACGGCGCGGCGGCCCGCCCGGTCTCCGAGGTCGAGGGCTACATCCAATAAATTCGGTCGCCTCAGGGCGACCGCCGGGGTGGACTGTGTCCCATGGACATCGTCCCCCTCGACTTCACGGCCGAGCCCGGCAGGCTGGCCGAATACCACGCGCTCACGGCCGACACCATGGCGCCGGGTCCGCGGCTGCCCGCCCACCTGTTCCGGCTGCTCGCCGAGCGCGGGTGGCGCGCCATGCCCGCCGAGACCTGGCTCGCGATCGACGACGACCGGGTGATCGGCGGCGTGACCGTCCACCTGCCCGACCGTGACAACACCCACCTGGCGCTGATGCGCTACCTCCAGGTCGCGCCCGGCCACCGGCGGCGGGGGGTGGGCGGCGCGCTGCTGGCCCACGCCTCCGAACGGGCCCGCGTCCACGGGCGCGAGATGCTGCTCATCGAGGTCGCCGAGGGCGCCGTCGGCGAGGCGTTCGCCAAGGCCAAGGGCGCGCGCGAAGTGGCCACCCAGGCCCGGCGGGTGCTCGACCTCACCGGCAACGACCGGCCCGAGCGGGAGATCCCCGGCTATCGGCTGAACCTCCTACGCGGCCGCACCCATGAGCCGATGATCGCCGACATGATCACGTGCATGGAGATCATGAACGACGCGCCGCTCGACGACCTCCAGGTCAACGCCGAGAGCTGGACCCGCGCCGACATCGAGGCCATGGAGCACGCCTGGGACCTGACCCGCCAGGACGTCTTCACCGTGATCGCCCGCGCCGGCGACGGTTCGGTCGCCGCCTACACCCGCCTGTTCGCCGACACCGTCGAGCCCGGCGGCTGGGCCCGCCAGACCGACACCGGGGTGGTCCGCGCCCACCGGGGCCGCGGCCTCGGGATGTGGATCAAGGAGGCCAACACCATCTGGCTGAAGCGCGCCCGGCCCGACCTCGACCGCGTGATCACCTGGAACGCGGTCGCGAACGGCCCGATGATCTCGATCAACGAGCGAATGGGCTACCGGCTCCTCGACGTATGGCACGAGTGGGAATTCCGCGTATGACCCGGAGGATCGCCGGAAGGTCGTCGAGAGGCGGGTTCGCGAGGGCCAGTCGCAGCCCGTTGGCGGTGTAGGGGGGCACCGCGAAGGCGTCCGACGCGGCGACCAGGATGCCCTGCGAGGCCAGGTCGGCGGCGGCCGTGTCGCTCCTGATCTCCTCCGGCAGGGGCAGCCAGCCGAAAGACGAGGCGGGGTGGGCCCGCCAGCCGAGGTCGCCCAGCTCGGCCAGGGCGATCTCCTGGCGACGGCGGGCGTCGGCGCGGTGGTGGTCGTCGAGCTTGACGACCGTGCCGTCGCGGAGCCAGCGGGCCGCCAGGGCCGTCGTGAGGGCGGGGGTCCCCCAGGTCGAGGCGCGCAGCATCGTGGTCAGGGCGGGGAGGTGTTCGTCGGGCGCGACCAGGAAGCCGACCCGCAGGCCCGTGGCCAGGTTCTTGGACAGGCCGCCCACGTAGAGGGTGCGTTCGGGAGCGAGGGCCTGGAGCGGGGGCGGCGCGTCGGCGACCAGATGCGCGTGGGTGCCGTCTTCGATCAGGACGAGGTCATGGCGCCGGGCGAGCTCGACGATGCGCACCCGGTCGTCGAGGCCGAGCACGTGGCCGAGCGGGTTGTGCAGGGTCGGCATGAGATAGAGGGCCGGGATCCGGCTCGTGGACAGCGACGCTTCGAGATGGTCGACGGTCGGGAAGGCGGCCAGGCGCAGGTGGCGGGCCCCGGCGATGAGTTTGACGCCCGGGTAGGTCAGCGCGTCGACGCCGATGAGGGAGGCGGGTGCGGCCAGGGCGCCGAGTGCCACGTCGAGGGCGTGCTGGGCACCGGAGGTGAGCAGGACGTTGGCGGGCGGCACGTCGATCCCCCGCGCCAGCAGGTAGGTCGCCATCGCCGCCCGGTCGGCGGTGCGCCCGCCCGGCGGCTGCTGCCGGAGCAACCCGTCGAGGGCGCCCTGGCCCGCCATGTCCCGGAGGGCGGGCCGGAGAAGGTCCCCGAGGAACGGCGCCTGCGGCTGGTTGAAGCTCAGGTCGGCGACCCGCCCGGCGTGCCCGAGACGGCGGGGTTCGAGGCCGCCGTAGCCGCTCTGGTCGAGAACGAACGTCCCCCTGCCGGTCTCGCCCGTGACCAGCCCGGCGGCGGCGAGTTCGGCGTACACCCGGGAGGCGGTGGCGAGGGCCACGCCGTGGTCGCGGGCCAGTTCGCGATGGGTCGGCAGCCGGGTGCCGGGCGGCAGCGCGCCGCTGTGGATGGCGTCGGCGAGCCCGGTGGCGATGGACTTGTACCTAGGACAATTCGTTGATCGCACCAGTGCCACGTTCCTAGCATCGCACCCATGACAGACCTGTCCGTCCTCGACTATCTGCGGCGCGAACTGGCCGGGGCCCTCGAACCGGGCGACCGGACCCACATGCGCTATCCGACGGCGATCTCCCGGCTGCTGGGCTTCCGGGTGACCGAGGTCGGGCCGGGGTTCGCCGCCGTCGAGGTCGAGGCCGACGCCGCCTCGCACGGCAACCAGCAGGGCACGGTGCACGGCGGCTTCCTCGTGGAACTGGCCGACGCGGCCATCGGGACCGCGCATTCGACGCTGATGGAGCCGGGTGAGACCTTCACCAGCATCGACATCAGGGCGGTGTTCCTGCGGCCCGTGTGGAGCGGCCGTCTCGTGGCCACCGCCCGGCCCGCGCACCAGGGGCGGACGATCACGCACTACGCGTGTGAGATCACGCGGGCCGACGGCAGACCCGCCGCCATGGTCACCGGCACGGTCATGACGCTGCGCGGCGACAGAGCCGCCGGACGATGAAAAAACGGACCCGTCGGGACGGCCCGGACTGTGCCACCAAGTCCGGGAGAGTCCCGACGGGTCCTGACTAAGACGCTACCCTTCTTCGAGCCGTTGAGCTGCGCCGTTACTGAGAACTGTCAAGAACGGTCAGACGGCGAGCAGCTTACGGGCCTCCTCTCCCTGGAGGTCGGCGGCCGTTCCGGCGTTGACGACGTGACCTCCGTCGAGGATCAGGTAGCGATCGGCCAGGCGCATGGCCAGGTCGAGATACTGCTCCACGAGCAGGACGGCGATGCCCGAGGCGTGCAGCGCCTCGATCGCCTCCTCGATCTCGATGATGATCGACGGCTGGATGCCCTCGGTCGGTTCGTCGAGGATCAGGAGCTTCGGCCTGGTGACCAGGGATCGCGCGATGGCGAGTTGCTGCTGCTGGCCGCCGGACAGGAATCCGGCCTTGCGCTTGAGCAGCGGCTTGAGGCGGGGGAACACGTCGAGCGCCTCGTCGAGCGCCGACTGCGGGTTGCCCGACGCCTCCAGCGTCACCAGCAGGTTGCCGAGGACGCTGAGCTGGGGGAAGGTCTCGTGGCCCTGGGGGACGTACCCCATGCCCAGTTTGACCCTCTCGTGGGGCTTCATCTTCGTGACGTCGTGACCCTCGAAGGTCACCGTCCCGGCGGTCGCCGGGATGACGCCCATGATCGTGTTGAGCAGGGTCGTCTTGCCGACCCCGTTGCGGCCCATGACGCAGACGAGCTGGCCCGGCTCGACCGCCAGGCCGACCCCGAACAGCACCCGGGCGCGGCCGTAACCGGCCTCCAGACCATCAACCGACAACATCGTGTGCGGCCTCCTCGCGCGCGCGACCCAGATAGACCTCTTGTACCCGCGGATCGGCGCGCACCTCGTCGACCGAGCCCTCTATCAGGAGTTTTCCCTCGTGAAGCACGGTAACGGTCGAGGCATAACGTCTGAGGAAATCCATGTCGTGCTCGATGACGATCACCGTGTGGTCCTTGGCGATCTCGGTCAGCAGGTCGCCGGTCCTGACGCGCTCCTCCGACGACATGCCGGCGACGGGTTCGTCCAGGAGAAGGAGCCGGGGGCCTTGGGCGATCAGCATGCCGATCTCCAGCCACTGCCGCTGGCCGTGGGAGAGCACGCCCGCCTTCTTCGACGCGAGGTCGGTGAGCTGGGTCGTCTCCAGCGCCTGCTCGACCTTCTCCGTCACGCCCCTGCGCCGGGCCAGCAGCGAGACCAGCGGCTTGCGGAACGACGCGGCGAGGTCGAGGTTCTCCAGGACGGTCAGCTCCTCGAAGACCACCGAGGTCTGGAAGGTGCGGCCGATCCCGAGCCGCACCCGCTGGTGCTCCCGCTTGCCGTTGACGACCGCGCCGTCGAAGCTCACGGTGCCCGTGGTCGGCCTGGTCAGCCCGGTGATGATGTCGATCAGGGTCGTCTTGCCGGCGCCGTTCGGGCCGATCAGGAAGCGGAGTTCGCCGTGGTCGACGGTGAAGTTCACCCCGTCGAGCGCGCGGAACCCGTCGAAGACGACCGAGACGTCGCGGACCTCCAGCAGCGCCGTCATGCCGCCACCTCCTTCTTACGACGCAGCGACCCCAGAAGCCCGATGATGCCCTTCGGCGCCAGGCCGATGACCAGGATGAACAGCGCGCCCTGGAGGTAGAGCCAGGCGTCGGGGAGTTCCTCGCTGAAGTAGGTCTTGGCATAACCCATCAGCACCGCGCCGAGCACCGCCCCGGCGAGCGCGAACCGCCCGCCGATCGCGACGGCCACCACCAGTTCCAGTGACGGCACGACGCCCAGCAGCGCCGGCGAGATGATCCCGACGATCGGCACGAACAGCGCGCCCGCGATGCCCGCCATGACCGCCGACAGGGTGAACGTGATCGTCTTCACGGTGGCCGGGTTGTAGCCGAGGAACCGCACCCGGTCCTCGCCGTCCCGTACCGCGAGAAGGAGCCGCCCGAACCGCGACCGCTGGAGCTGCCAGGCCCCGAGGAACAGGATCCCGAGCACGATCGCCACGGTGAAGTAGAGGCCGCGCTGGGTCGAGTCGGCCGCGACGTCCTGGCCGAAGAACTCGAAGAAGTTGGTCAGGCCGTTGGTGCCGCCGGTCAGCCCCTGCTGGCCGACCAGCAGGATGACCATCGCGGCGGCCAGGGCCTGGGTCAGGATCGCGAAGTAGGCGCCCCGCACCCGCTGCCGGAACACGAGCGTGCCGAGCAGCCAGGCGAGCACTCCCGGCACGACCACCACCATGGCGATCGCGAAGACGGGGTTGCGGAACGGCTCCCACAGGGCGGGCAGCGTCTCGACGCCGCTCCAGACCATGAAGTCGGGCAGGCCGTCCCCGGCGTCGTTGAGCTTGAGGTGCATGCCCATCGCGTAGCCGCCGAGGCCGAAGAACACCCCCTGCCCGAGGGTCAGCATGCCGCCCTGGCCCCAGGCCAGGCCGATGCCGAGGGCGACGATCGCGTAGGTGAGGTACTTGGCCAGCAGCCCCAGCCGGAACGGCTCCAGCACCAGCGGCATGACCACCAGGCCGATGATCGCGACCGCGGCGAACAGGGCGGGCCCGCGCCAGTCGCGCGGCTCCTTGACGGGGGCCTCGGCGACGGGCGGCTTCTCGAGAGTGGCTGTCATGTGAGTGCCCTCGATCGGAGAACGAACAGGCCCTGCGGCCGGAACTGGAGGAAGGCGATGATCACGACGAAGACGATGACCTTGGCCAGGCTGGCGTTGGTCCAGAATTCCGCGTAGGAGTTCAGCAGCCCCAGCGCGAGCGCGGCGATGACCGCACCGCGCAGCTGCCCGAGCCCGCCCGCGACGACCACGAGGAAGGCGTCGACGATGTAGTAGGTGCCGAGCGTCGGCCCGACGGGCCCGATCAGGGTGAGCGCGACCCCGGCGATCCCGGCGAGGCCGGAGCCGATGAAGAAGGTCCGCTGGTCGACCCGGCCGGTGTTGATCCCGCTGGTCGCGGCGAGCTGCCGGTTCTGCATCACGGCCTGCATCCGCCGCCCCTGGGCGCTGCGGTTCATGTAGACCCAGATCGCCACCACGGAGCCCACGGCCAGCAGCAGGATGAACATCCGGTTGTACGGCATCGGCCCCAGCGACCCCTGAAGCCAGGTCGGCGACTGCACCTGCACGTTCGGCGCCCCGAAGAGGTCACGGGCCACCTGCTGGAGCACGAGGGAGACGCCCCAGGTCAGCAGGAGTGTGTCGAGCGGGCGTCCGTAGAAGTGCCGGATCGCCGTCCGTTCGAGGATCAGCCCCATCAGCCCGGCCACCAGGAACGCCACGGGCAGGGCCACCAGCACGGCGTTGCGGTCGGCGAAGTCCTGGAGCAGGTACGCCGTGTACGCCCCGGCCATGATGAACTCGCCGTGAGCCATGTTGATCACGCCCATCTGGCCGAACGTGAACGTCAGGCCGAGCGCGATGAGCAGCAGGACCGCCGCGATCGACAGCCCGATCGGCAGCTGGTTGAGGATTCCCTCCACCCTGCCCCCTTTCTGGAAGTACGGTCCCGGGGCGCCCGCGCGACGCCCCGGGAAGTCGGCGTCAGGAGGCGAGGCTCCCGGCCCACGGATACGACTTCAGGTAGGGGTCGGGCTTGATCGGCTCACCCGAGTTCCAGACCTCCTTGATCAGTCCGTCGGGCTGGATGATGCCGATGCGGGCCGTCTTGTACATGTGCTGCGTCTCGCCGTCGATGGTCACCAGGCCCTCGGGACGCTCCAGCGCGATCCCGCCGGAGGCCTTCTTGACCGCCTCGACCTCGACCGTTCCGGCCTTCTTGGCCGCCTCGGCCCACAGGTAGACCGCGTTGTAGCCGGCCTCCATCGGGTCGGAGGTGACCTTCGCGGCGCCGTACTTGGCCTTGAAGGCGGCGACGAACTTGGAGTTCGCGGCGTTCTCGGTGGTCTGGTAGTAGTTCCACGCCACCGGGTGGCCGACGATGTTGTCGACGCCGATTCCGGTGACCTCCTCTTCGGCGACCGAGACGGAAAGGACGGGCATCGATTCGGCCGTTACCCCGGCGCTCTTCAGCTGCTTGAAGAAAGCGACGTTCGAGTCACCGTTGAGCGTGTTGAACACCGCGTCGGGTTTGGCCTGAACGACCTTGTTGGTCAGCGTCGAATATTCGGTGTGACCGAGTGGCGTGTATTCCTCGCCGAGGATCGTCATTCCGTTGGCGGCGGCGTAAGCCTTGATGATTTTGTTCGCCGTCCGCGGGAAGACATAGTCGCTGCCGACCAGGAAGATCTTGGTCTTGCCCTGTTCCTTCAGGTAGTCCAGACCCGGGATGATCTGCTGGTTGGTCGTGGCGCCCGTGTAGAAGATGTACGGGGACGACTCCAGGCCCTCGTACTGCACCGGATACCAGAGCAGCGCCTTGTGCCGTTCGAAGACCGGCAGCATCGCCTTACGCGAGGCGGACGTCCAGCCGCCGAAGACCGTGGCGACCTTGTCCTGGCTGATCAGCTTGTTCGCCTTCTCGGCGAAGGTCGGCCAGTCGGACGCGCCGTCCTCGACCACCGGTTCGAGCTTCTTGCCGAGCACGCCGCCGGCGGCGTTGATCTCCTCGATCGCGAGGAGCTCGGCGTCGCGGACGGTGACCTCACTGATGGCCATCGTGCCGCTCAGCGAGTGCAGCAGACCGACCTTGATGGTGTCACCACTCGCGGCGCCACCACCGGTCGTGCTCTCGGTCGCCTCGCCACCACAGGCCGCGAGAGCAAGCGCGAGCCCCGCAGCAGCGGCGGTCCGTAAGAATGCGTTGCGCAATGCATTTCCTCCTTGCCAGTACGGCCCCCGCACCGACCCATCTGCCGCAAAGGTGATCGAACGCGATTTCCCGGGAAAATCGGGGAGGTTAATAGCCGATTACCGAAACTTCACTCAATCAACGAGTACGGCGGATCGCGCTATCATGGATTCGAGTGCCGGAAAGTTCGGAAACGCTGCCGTCATCGTGCGGAAACGCCAATGAAACCGATCTTTCTTAGGGTCCGGCCATGCGGCTCACCCCACACGAGCAGGAACGCCTGCTCATTCACGTCGCGGCGGGCGTCGCGCGCGACCGGATGGACCGTGGCCTGCGGCTCAACCATCCGGAGGCCACCGCGATCATCGCCTCGTTCCTTCTTGAGGGTGCCCGCGACGGTCGGTCCGTCGCCGACCTCATGGACGCCGGCCGCAAGGTGCTGCGCCGCCAGGACGTCATGGAGGGGGTGCCCGAAATGCTGGATTCTGTCCAAATCGAGGCGACCTTCCCCGACGGGACCAAACTCGTCACCGTCCACCACCCGATCACATGACGGTCCCCGGAGAGATCGTGCCCGGCACGACCCCCGTCCCGCTGAACCCGGGGCGTGAGCGGGTGACCGTGCGCGTGGTGAACACCGCCGACCGGCCCATCCAGGTGGGCTCCCACTACCATTTCGCCGCCGCCAACCCGGGGCTGGAGTTCGACCGCGAGACCGCCTGGGGTCACCGTCTCGACATCGCGGCGGGCACCGCCGTCCGTTTCGAGCCGGGCGTCGAGCGCGACGTCACCCTGGTGCCCATCGCCGGGAACCGGGTCGTGCCCGGCCTGCGCTCCGAATGGGCCGGCCCTCTCGACGGGACCCCGCATGCCTGAGATCAGCAGAGCCCGTTACGCCGCCCTCTACGGCCCCACCGCCGGCGACCGGATTCGCCTGGCCGACACCGACCTGTTCATCGAGGTCACCGACGACCTCGCCATGGGCCCCGCAGGGGCGGGCGACGAGGCGGTGTTCGGCGGCGGCAAGGTGATCCGCGAGTCGATGGGCCAGGCCCGCGCCACCCGCGCCGAGGGCGCCCCCGACCTGGTCATCACGGGCGCGGTCATCCTCGACCACTGGGGCGTCGTCAAGGCCGACATCGGGGTACGCGACGGCCGCATCGTCGCCATCGGCAAGGCCGGCAACCCCGACACGATGGACGGCGTCCACCCCGACCTGGTGATCGGCCCGTCGACCGAGATCCTGGCCGGCAACGGCAAGATCATCACAGCCGGGGCGGTCGACTCCCACGTCCACCTGATCTGCCCCCAGATCGTCGACGAGGCCCTGGCCAGCGGCGTGACCACGGTGGTCGGCGGCGGCACCGGCCCGGCCGAGGGCACCAAGGCGACCACGGTGACCGGTGTCTGGTACCTGAGCCGCATCCTGGAGGCCATGGACGGCATGCCCGTCAACGTGGCGCTGCTCGGCAAGGGCAACACCGTCAGCGAAGAGGCGCTGCTGGAGCAGCTGCGGGCGGGCGCGTCGGGCTTCAAGCTGCACGAGGACTGGGGCACCACCCCCGCCGCGATCGACGCCTGCCTGAAGGTCTGCGACGCGACCGGCGTGCAGGTCGCCATCCACACCGACACGCTGAACGAGGCCGGTTTCGTCGAGTCGACCCTGGCGGCCATCGCCGGGCGGAGCATCCACGCCTACCACACCGAAGGCGCCGGAGGCGGCCACGCCCCCGACATCATCAAGGTCGCCGGGGAGCGCAACATCCTGCCGTCGTCGACCAACCCGACCCGGCCCCACACGGTCAACACCCACCACGAGCACCTCGACATGCTCATGGTCTGCCACCACCTGAACCCGTCGATCCCCGAAGACCTGGCCTTCGCCGAGTCGCGCATCCGCCCGTCGACGATGGCCGCGGAAGACGTCCTGCACGACATCGGCGCCATCTCGATGATCGGCTCCGACTCCCAGGCCATGGGCCGCGTCGGCGAGACCATCATCCGCACCTGGCAGACCGCCCACGTCATGAAGAAACGCCGCGGCGCCCTGGAGGGCCCGGCCGACAACCTCAGAGCCCGCCGTTACGTCGCCAAATACACCATCAACCCGGCGATCGCCCACGGTCTCGACGCGGAGGTCGGTTCCGTGGAGGTCGGCAAGCTGGCCGACCTGGTCCTGTGGAGCCCCGCGTTCTTCGGCGTGAAACCCGACCTGGTCGTCAAGGGCGGCATGATCGCCTACGCCCAGATGGGCGACGCCAACGCCTCCATCCCGACCCCGCAACCGGTCCTCCCGAGGCCCATGTTCGGCGCCTTCGGCGCGGCCCCCGCCGCGACGTCGGTCCACTTCGTCGCGCCGCTGGCCCTCGAAGGAGACTTCGCCGACAGGCTGAGAGTCGACCGCCGCCTGGTCGCCGTGGCCGACGTGCGCTCCCGAGGCAAGGAGTCGATGCCCCTGAACGACGCCCTGCCCGACATCGACGTCAACCCCGACACCTTCGCCGTCAAGATCAACGGCGACCTGATCGAACCGGCCCCCGCCGAGGTCCTGCCCATGGCCCAGCGCTACTTCCTCTTCTAAGGATGCCCATGCAAGGACCGCCCCCGAGTGGAACTCCGACCGGAGGTCTGCCCACAGGCGGTCTGCCCACCCACGGTCTGGCCGCCCTCCTGCTGCTGGCCGACTCCCGGCTGCCTGCGGGCGGCCACGCCCATTCGGGCGGCGCCGAAGAGGCCTGCCGCACCGGCGCGATCTCCGGCCCCGAGGACCTGGCGCGGTTCCTCCGGGGCCGGCTCGCGACGGCCGGCCGCGTCGCCGCGGCCTTGGCCTGGTCGGCCTGCGCGGCAGCCGATATCCAGAAATATCCGGCCATGGAGGCTTCGGCTCTCGACGCGTGGCGTCTCCTGGATGCCGAGGCCGACGCGCGGATCGCGTCCCCTGCGCAGCGGCTGGCCAGTCGTACCCAAGGCCGGTTGCTGGTGCGAACGGCCAGGCGCATCTGGCCGTCCACAACGCTCAACGACCTCGCCCAGGCCCTCCCCGAGGGGGCTCACCACCCGATCGCCCTCGGGGCCGCCGCGCAGGCCGCCGGGTGCTCGCCCGGCCAGGCCGCCATGGCCGCCGCGTACACCTCCGTCACCGGGCCGGCCACGGCCGCGGTGCGGTTGCTGGGGCTCGACCCCGTGACCGTCCACCGCGTCCTGGCCGAGCTCCCCTATGACTCGGTCATCGCCGAACAGCACGACTGGTCAGCGCTACCCGCGCACGCCGCCCCCGCTCTCGATCTGCTGGCTGAACAGCACCTACGTACGGAGGTAAGGCTCTTTGTCAGCTAACCACGATGACCACCACGACGCGCCCGACGGGCACGGCCGGGCGCTGCGCCTGGGCATCGGCGGCCCCGTCGGGAGCGGCAAGACCGCTCTCACCGCGGCGCTCTGCCGGAGCCTCGGCCCCTCGCTGCGCCTGGGTGTGGTGACGAACGACATCTACACGACCGAGGACGCCGACTTCCTGAAGAGGGCCGGCGTCATCGATCCCGCCAGGATCACGGCCGTGCAGACGGGCTGCTGCCCGCACACCGCGATCCGCGACGACATCGCCGCCAACATCGACGCCGTCGAAACCCTGGAGGCCCGCTTCGGCCCCCTCGACCTGGTGATCGTCGAGTCGGGCGGCGACAACCTGACCGCGACGTTCAGCCGGGGCCTGGCCGACCGCCAGATCTTCGTCCTGGACGTCTCGGGCGGCGACAAGGTCCCCCGCAAGGGCGGCCCGGGAGTGACGTCGGCCGACCTGCTCGTGGTGAACAAGACCGACCTCGCCCCGATGGTCGGCGCCGACCTCACGGTCATGTCCCGTGACGCCGCCGCCGTCCGCGACGGGAAACCGGTGCTGTTCACCTCGATCCGTGAGGACAAGGGCGCCCACTCGGTCGCCGAATGGGTCGTCGGCATCGTCGACTCCTGGCGCCATCAGCACTCCCACAGCCACCTGTGATGACGAAAGCGCTGGTCCGGGCCCGTGCGGTCCTCCGCACGGGCCTGGACGACCGAGGCCTCACCCGCCTTGAGACCATGCGCTCCGACCCTCCCCTGACCCTCCGCCAGACCGCCCCGGGCGAGATCCACCTCGTCTCCACGGGCGCCGGCCCTCTGGGCGGCGACCACCTGCGCCTCGACATCGAGGTCGTCGAAAACACGTCCCTGACCGTCCGCTCCATCGCCAGCACGCTGGTGCTCCCCGGCACCGGCCGCTCCCTGATGGAGATCCACGTGTACGTCGCCTCCGGAGCCACCCTCGTCTTCGCCCCCGAACCGACGGTCCTGGCGGCCGGCTGCGACCACGCGATGACGACCACCGTCCACCTGGAGGAGGACGCCGACCTCTACTGGCGTGAGGAGATCGTCTTCGGCCGCCACGGAGAGAAGCCCGGCCGCTGCCACTCCCGCTTCGACGCCCTGGCCGGCGGCCGCCCCCTGCTCCGCCAGGAGTTCGTCGTCGGCGACCCCGACGTCGACGGCAGCCCTGCGGTCTTCGGCACCGCCCGCTGCGTCGGCAGCACCTTGATCTCCCCGGCCAACGTCAAAGAGGCCCAAGTGGCCGAAGGGGTGGCGGTACTGCCGCTGGCCGGGCCGGGAACCCTGATCTCCGCCCTGGCAGGGGATGCCGTCGAACTCCGCCGGCGGCTCTCGTGGGGCGAGGGCCGCGTTCTCCCCTAGGGTGGAGTGGTGGCAACCGCACATCCCCCCACACCGGATCGAAGCGGGACGAGCACGTTACTCGGGCTGGCCGTGGTCGTCGCGGGGCTCGCCCTGGCCATGACCGGCGTGCTGCCCTGGGCGGGCGTCAGCGCCACGATCGGGGTCGTCAACGCCGACCTGACCACCGTCCACGGCATCGAAGACGGCGCCGGCTGGTGGGTGATGGGGGCGGGCGTCGCCGCCGCAGGGCTCGGCGCGCTGGGCATCAAACGCAGCCGCCTCATCACCGGCATGGCCATCCTGCCGGGCGCGATCGCGGCCTTCTCGCTGGCGATGTTCCTGACCAGACCCCCTGGGTTCGACCGGCTCACGATGGCCATCCCTGGCCTCGTTCGGGTCGAACCCACGATCTCCTTCGGCTGGTTCGCCGGGCTGGGCGCCTCGGTCGTGGTCGCCTCGCTGGCCTGCCTCGCGCTCGCCGGGCGCAAGGTCATGGGCCCGCCCGATCAGTCGTAGAAGCCGAGCCGCCGCAGCTGCTTCGGGTCGCGCTGCCACTCCTTGGCGACCGACACCCGCAGGTCGAGGTAGACGCGGCTGCCGAGCAGCGCCTCGATCTGGTGGCGGGCCCTGCTCCCCACGTCTTTCAGCCGGCTGCCCTTGGGACCGATGACGATGGCCTTCTGGGAGTCGCGCTCGACGAACATGTGGGCGTATACATCGAGCAGGTCGTCGCGACCCTCGCGGGGGCCCATCTCGTCGACCACCACGGCGATCGAGTGGGGCAGTTCGTCGCGGACGCCCTCGAGTGCCGCTTCGCGGATCAGCTCGGCGACCAGCGTCTGCTCGGGTTCGTCGGTGAGCACGCCGTCGACGTAGAGCGGCGGCGACTCGGGCAGCCGGGCGGTCAGCAGGTCGGCCAGCACGTCGAGCTGGTCGTCGCCGACCGCCGACACGGGCACGATCTCGGCGAACTCGGCCAGCTCGGACACCGCGAGCAGCTGCTTGGCGACCTGCTCGCGCGAGGCCAGGTCACACTTGGTGACCACGGCGACCACCGGCGTCTTCTTGACCGCCGCGAGCTTCTCGGCGATGAACCGGTCGCCCTTGCCGATGGGCTCGTTGGCCGGGACGCAGAACCCGAGCACGTCGACCTCGGTCAGCGTGGCCAGCACCAGGCTGTCGAGCCGCTCCCCCAGGAGGGTGCGCGGCCGGTGCAGACCGGGGGTGTCGACGATCACGAGCTGCGCGTCGGGCCGGTGGACGATGCCGCGGATCACCCGGCGGGTGGTCTGCGGCTTGGAGGAGGTGATGGCCACCTTGGTGCCGACCAGGGCGTTCATCAAGGTCGACTTGCCCACGTTGGGCCGCCCCACGAACGCGGCGAACCCCGCGCGGAACTCAGACCCCCGCCGATCAGACATAGCGACCTTTCAATGAACCGTCGGCACCCGCGTGGAAGATGATCGCGTTGCCCATGTCCTCCACCGCGCCCAGGTCTTCCTGGGACGGCTCCTCGGCGTCGTTGACCAGCGCGGCGGCCTCCAAGCCCTCGGCTCCGCTCGACACCGCCATCGCCACCGCGACCTGCACGGCGGTCAGCCGCAGCGAGGGGAGGTTCACGTCGGTGGCGACGTAGGTCCGGCCGGTCTCGTCTCGAACGGCGGCGCCTTCTGCGGTGCCGTTCCTGGCCCTGGCCGACCGGGCCAGGGTGAGGATCTTTTCGTCTTCAGGGTCGAGCGTCACAGGTCAAGGGTAGCGACCTTGCGGGACACCAATCGGGCCAGTTCCTCGGTGGTGCGGGCATCGGGGCCGCTCATGCCGGCGTTCACCAGCCCGATCACGGCCGGGCCCTTGCGGGCCACGATCAGATGCATCTCGTACGGATAGCCGCCCACCCGCCCCACCAGCCGCCGCGCGATGCCCCCGCCCTCAAGGATCTTCTCCGACACCGCGAGCGGCGCCACGGTGAGCCGGTTGACCTCACCGGCGGTCTGGTCGCGGACGGTGGTGCACTTGCGCGACGCCTTGACCAGGGCGTCCATCTCGGTGGCGGCCTCGCGGGAGCCGTACAGGGCAAGGGAGACGGCGGCCGTCTGGCCGACGCCCTCGCCCAGATAGGTCGCGGCGGCGGTGGCGGTCAGCCCCTTCTTGGCCGGACGGCCGGACACCAGGTTGAACAGGCGGCGGCACTCCTGGACGACCGGTTTGAACGGCTGCTCCCAGCCGGGACGCGAGCGGGTGGCGAACCCGCGCGGGATCTCGTCGAGATCGGCGAACAGCGCCTTGATCTTGAGCGCCTGCGGGGTGGTGCGGGCGTCGCCCACGGGCGCCGAACCACAGGCGGCCGCCGCGGCGAGCAGGCAACAGGCGATCGTGAGTCTCGCCACGCGCATTGAAGGTCCCCTCGTCGATCTCCCCCGGGCTACATTCCCGGGCGGAAATTCGACAACCATGGGGCCGAAAACATCATTAGGGGGCTCTCGCCGGACGAGAGCCCCCTAATCGATGATCCCCCTCGGATCTTCCGGTGCGCCGCGAACCCCTCCCGGCGCACCGATCGACCCCTTTGTTCGGCGCCCCGAACCCCTCCCGAGCGCCTTGAGAGAAGAATGCACGAGATGACTTGCAAGTCGCTTAAAGAACGCTTGCGGAGAAACTCCACTTCGGATGCAAGACATGACCAAGCAGGTGAGAGCATCCTTGGCACGTGACATCCGCACCAACCCACGGCCGCCGTCTCCTGCTCGAGTACGTCGGCAACGCCCGGCTCATGTCCCTGTCCGCCGTCGGTGACGACGGGGCGCCGGCCCTTCTCCCCCTGCCCTTCCACGCGGCCTTCGGCCCGGATCGGCTCATGTTCATCGCCCACCGCGAGCGGCCACTGGTCGCCGGTCTGGCGGCACGACCGAAAGTGGCCGGCTCGATCATCGCCGCCCCCGGCAGAGGCGTCACGTTCGCCGGGCTGACCAGCGTCGCCGAGTCGCCCGACCCGGTGCGCCTGGCCCCGGGCGAGCAGCTCTACCGGATCGACGTCACCGAGTGGTTACTCTTCGACGAGAACGCCTACGAGTTCCGCGTGCATCCGCTCAGGAGTTAGTGCCTCGCCACCGCGTCGTCGTCGACCCGCCGGACCACCACCGTGCTGATCCGGTTGCGGCGACCGGCCAGTTCGTCGGCGGTGAGCCGCAACCCGGCCACCGTCGCCTCGGAACCCGCGATCGGCACCCGCCCGAGCGACTGGGCCAGCAGGCCGCCCACCGTGTCGACGTCCTCCGACTCGATCTCGGTGCCGAACAGCTCCTCGAGCTCCCACACCGCCAGTCGCGCGGTGACCCGGACCGCGCCGTCGTCGAGGTGCTCGACCCGGGGGGCCTCCTGGTCGTATTCGTCGGCGATCTCACCGACGATCTCCTCAATGACGTCTTCGATCGTGACGAGCCCGGCGGTGCCGCCGTATTCGTCGATCACGACGGCCAGGTGGATCTGCCGGGCCTGCATCTCGCGCAGCAGGTCGTCGATCGGCTTGCTCTCGGGGACGTAGGTCGCCGGGCGCATCAGCTCTTCGACCGCGCCCTCGTCGTCGCCGGTCTCCTGGATGCGCCGGACGATGTCCTTCAGGTAGGCGATGCCGATGACGTCGTCTTCGTTCTCGCCGGTCACCGGGACGCGGGAGAAGCCGCTGCGCAGCGCCAGGGACAGCGCCTGCTCCAGCGACTTGTGGCGTTCGATGAAGACCATGTCGGTGCGCGGCACCATGACCTCGCGCACGAGCGTGTCGCCCAGCTCGAACACCGAGTGGATCATCTCCCGTTCGTCGGGTTCGATCACCCGCCGCTCTTCGGCCAGGTCGACCAGGTCGCGCAGCTCGGCCTCGGAGGTGAACGGCCCCTCGCGGAACCCCTTGCCGGGGGTGACCGCGTTGCCGAGCAGGATCAGCAGCGTCGGCAGCGGGCCGAGGATCCGGGTCAGCCCGTAGACGACGGGCGCCACGGCCAGCGCGATCGGCTCGGCGTGCTGCCGGCCGAGGGTGCGCGGGGAGACGCCGACGATGACGTAGGCGATGACGATCATGGCCCCGGCCGCCGCCGCGTAGGCCTGGCCCGTGTCGCCCAGCCAGTCGATGAACAGCAGCGTCGCGATGACGGTCGCGCCGAGTTCGCAGCTCATCCGCAGCAGGAGCAGCAGGTTCAGGTAGCGAGGAGGGTCGGCCACGATGGCCTGGAGGCGGATCGCGCCACGGCGTCCGTCTTTGACGAACTCCTCGGCGCGCACGCGGGAGATTCGGGTGAGCGCGGTCTCCGCGCTCGCGAGCAGGCCGCCGCCGATGATGAGGGCGACGGCCGAGATCAACCAGCCGTTACTCATGGTCCTTAGGGGGCTGTTTTACGCCACGACTCGAGCAGCTCACCCTGGAGGCCGAACATCTCGGCGTGCTCCTCCGGCTCGGCGTGGTCGTAGCCCAGTAGATGGAGGATGCCGTGGGTGCACAGCAGATCGAGTTCGTCTTGGGTGGAGTGACCCGCCTCGGCGGCCTGGCGGGCCGCGACGGTCGGGCACAGCACCACGTCGCCCAGCAGCGCCGGGTCGGGTGAGGCGTCGTCGTTGCGGCCCTGGCCGGGGCGCAGTTCGTCCATCGGGAAGGCCAGGACGTCGGTGGGGCCGGGCTCGCCCATCCACTGTTCGTGGAGGGCGGTCATCGCGGCCTCGTCGACGACCAGGATCGACAGCTCCGCGAGGGAGTTGATGCCCATCTGGCCCAGGACGTGGGCGGCGAGGGCGACGAGACGGTTCTCGTCGACCTCGGCGCCCGATTCGTTGTTGACCTCGATCGTCATCGTCGCCCCCTGGGCCGGTTGCCGTTGGCCCGCGGGTCGGACGCGACCGCGGCGTCGTAGCGCCCGTAGGCGTCGACGATCTGGCCCACCAGCTTGTGGCGGACGACGTCGGCGCTGGTCAGGCGGCTGAAGTGGATGTCGTCGATGCCGTCGAGGATCCCCTGGACCACCTTGAGGCCGCTGTCGGTGCCGCCGGGCAGGTCGATCTGGGTGACGTCACCGGTGACCACGATCTTGGAGTTGAAGCCAAGGCGGGTCAGGAACATCTTCATCTGCTCGGGCGAGGTGTTCTGGGCCTCGTCGAGGATGATGAAGGCGTCGTTGAGGGTGCGGCCGCGCATGTAGGCCAGCGGAGCGACCTCGATCGTGCCCGCCGCCATCAGGCGCGGGATCGAGTCGGGGTCGATCATGTCGTGGAGGGCGTCGTAGAGCGGCCGCAGATAAGGGTCGATCTTCTCGTAGAGCGTTCCGGGCAGGAAGCCCAGCCGCTCACCGGCCTCCACGGCCGGACGGGTCAGGATGATGCGGTTGACCCGCTTCTCCTGCAGGGCCTTCACGGCCTTGGCCATCGCCAGGTAGGTCTTGCCGGTGCCCGCGGGGCCGATGCCGAAGACGATCGTGTGCTTGTCGATCATGTCGACGTAGTTCTTCTGGTTGACCGTCTTCGGACGGATCGTGCGCCCGCGCGAGGAGATGATGTCGAGCGAGAGCACCTCGGCCGGCCGGCCGTTGCTCTTGCGCAGCATGGAGATGCTGCGCTCGACCGCGTCGGGGGTGAGCTGCGCCCCGGCCCGGACGACCTCGACCAGTTCCTCGAACAGCCGGACGACCAGACCGCTCTCATCGGGGGACCCGGTGATGGTGATCTCGTTGCCCCGCACGTGGATGTCGGCCCGGAAGCTCTTCTCGATGACCCGGAGGAGCTCGTCACGCGAGCCCAGGATGCTGATCATCGCGTGCTCGTCGGGGATCACGACCTTGGCGTGGGTCTTCTGTGTTTCGCGCGTCTCGGACATGGGCGGCCTCGTCGGGCCTGCTCGCCTCCCTATTTCCGCTGTCAATGGTAGCCGTCCGCTACCCCATCTGGAGCGTGAGCGGAGCCCCGCCCAGCACGTGGAGATGGGCGTGGAAGACGCTCTGCCCCGAGTCGGGTCCGCTGTTCAGGATCAGCCGGTAGCCCGATTCGGCGATGCCCTCGGCGACCGCGACCGCCTTCGCCGCGTTGATCACCTCGTTGGCGAGACCAGCCTCCGCCAACTCACCGGCGTCGCGCACATGGTTTTTCGGCACGACCAGAACATGAGTGGGGGCATGGGGGTTGATGTCACGGAAGGCAAGGGTGGTGTCCGTCTCGTGAACGACCGTCGCGGGTATCTCACCGGCCACGATTGCGCAGAACAAGCACTCATTCTTCACGAGGGAAGCCTAGCGTTGCCAATCGGTAATCCCCGGATCGTCCCGGGCAAAGATCTGCCCGGATAGGGTTTATGTGCGACACTGCACCGTCAACCAATCCCTGTGTCGGGCGAGGACACAACTGGGTCATGCCCCCTAATGATTCGGAAGAACGTAAACCCTCTGGCAAGGACGAGCGTCCTACTGATGTGACCACCGAGACCCTCGTGGCCGACAGGTCGCTGGGCACGGTGCCCGTCGGGTGGGATGCCGACGTGGCCGTTACGGCGCTTTACAGCGCCCACTATCGGTCGCTGGTGCGTCTCGCGGTACTGCTGGTCCGGGATGTGGCCAGCGCCGAGGAAGTCGTTCAAGACGCGTTCGTCGCCATCCATGGCGCCTGGCGCAGGCTGCGCGACCCCGACAAGGCACTGGCCTACCTGCGACAGTCGGTCGTCAACCGTTCGCGCTCCGTGCTGCGCCATCGGGCCGTCGTGGAGAAGTACGCCCCCAAGGGCCTCCCCGACGCTCCGAGCGCCGAGAACGGCGCCATCGGCGAGCTTGAGCGCAGCGCGGTGATCGAGGCGCTCCGCGCCCTGCCCCAGCGGCAGCGCGAAGCCCTGGTCCTGCGCTACTACGGCGACCTTTCCGAGGCCGAGATCGCCCACGCCATGGGCATCTCCAAAGGCGCGGTGAAGAGTCACACCGCCAGAGGCATGGCCTCACTACGAGCAGTGCTGGAGAAGTTCTCATGACCATCCCCCCCGACGAACACGGTGACCTCCTCCGCCGTGTGATGCGCGCGGAGGCGGACTCGGTCGTGCCGTCTCCCGACGGACTGGAGATCATCCGTCACCGCATCGAGAACCGCGGGCTCCGCGGTCTCCTGTGGTGGCGCATAGGTGCGTCCGTGGCCGCCGCCGCCCTGGTGGCCGGAATCGTCGTCGTGTCCGTGCCCGAGATACGGGACAACGTGGGCATCATCGAGGTCGTCAACGGAACCGATCAGACTCCTCAGGGAGTGCTTCCTTCGTCCGACTCGACCTTCCAGCCTCCGCCGGCTCCGTCGGAGCCCGGAATCGCGATCACGACCCAAGACCCGACCAAGGCTCCTGAGACACCCGCCCCGGCCACGTCGGTGGCCCCGTCTCAGCCCGCCGTCGTCCCGTCGCCGGAGCCGTCGGCCAACCCGTGCGTCACGCACGAGCCGACGCCCACGCCCGACCCCGGCCAGAACGCCGCGGCCAAGTGCCCGACGGAAGAGGCCAACCCGACCTCGGGAACTGGTCCGAAGCCGAAACCGACCTCGACCAAGACCCCGAACAAGCCGTCTCCGACGCCGTCGGCCGACACTCCCTCCCCGACCCCCACGGGCTGCGGCGACACCTGTGAGACCCCGACCGCCGACCCGACCCCTACGGAGACACCGTCGACGACGGTGGAGGTCTCGACCCCGGCGTCGTGAGTTCGCGTTTTTTAAAGGCGGGCCCCTCGGAACGTGCCAAGCGCACCCGAAGGGGCCCGTTTTCTTTTTCCGGTACGCATTTCGAATGCGAACGGAATCTGAACGGCAAATGTCCAACCGGAATATCCGGACTGAAAGGGCACCCTCGGCTACCAGCGGCCCGTGCGGGCCAGCAGGACCGCCGCCGCCGCGACCCCGGCCGTCGAGGTGCGGAGCACGGTCGGGCCCAGCAGGGCGGGCACCGCGCCGGCCGCGCGGAAGCGGGTGAGCTCGTCGTCGGAGACGCCGCCCTCGGGGCCGACCACCACGACGATGTCGCCCTTCTCGGGCAGCTCCAGCCGCGACAGCGGCTCGGCCGCCTCCTCGTGGAGGACCAGCGCCAGGGCGGCCGATGCGAGCAGCGCCGCCACCTGGTTGGTGGACGCCTGCTCGGTGACCTCGGGCAGATGGAACCGCCGGGCCTGCTTCCCGGCCTCACGCGCCGTCGAGCGCCAGCGGGCCAGCGACTTCGCCGCGCGGTCGCCCTTCCACTGGGTGATCGACCGCGACGCCGACCACGGCACGATCGCGTCGACCCCGGCCTCGGTCATCATCTCGACGGCCAGCTCACCCCGGTCGCCCTTCGGCAACCCCTGCACGACCACCAGACGTGGTGAGGGCGGCGCGATCTCGTACACGCGGAGGACCGTGAGGTCGAGGTGGTCCTTACCGGCCGACTCGACCGTGCACTCGGCCACCCGGCCGGCGCCGTCGGTGACGTCGACGCGCTCACCGGCGGTGATGCGGCGGACGGCCGCCGCGTGACGGCCCTCGGGCCCGTCGAGGATGAGTCGCGGGCCCGGGGAGACCTCGCCCAGGAAGACGGGGACGGTCACTCGGAAACTCCCGAAGCGTGGAAGGGGTCAGGTCACCGGCCGTTGAAAGCGTCTTTCAGCCGTGAGAAAAAACCCTGTTGCCCGGGTGCGAACTTACCCGGCGGGCGCTCCTCGCCTCGGAGCTGGGACAGCTTGCGGAGCAGTTCTTCCTGCTCGGGGTCGAGCTTCATCGGCGTCTCGACGCTCACGTGGATCAGCAGGTCGCCCCGGCCGGTCTCGTTGAGGCGCTGCACGCCCCGCGCGTAGAGGGGGATGACCTGGCCCGACTGGGTGCCCGGCCGGACGTCGATCTGCTCGGCGCCGTCGAGGGTCTCCATGGTGAGGGAGGTGCCCAGGGCGGCCGCCGTCATGGGGATCTGGACGGTGCAGTGGAGGTCGTCGCCGCGGCGCTCGAACGTCGGGTGGGGACGCTCGACGATCTCGAGGAACAGGTCGCCGGGCGGGCCGCCGCCAGGGCCGACCTCGCCCTCACCGGCGAGCTGGATGTGGGTGCCGTCTTCGACGCCCGCGGGGATGCGGACCTTGATGGTCCGGCGGGTGCGGACCCGGCCGTCGCCGGAGCACTCCTGGCAGGGGTGGCGGATGACGCTGCCGAAGCCGCCGCACTGGGGGCACGGCCGCGAGGTCATGACCTGGCCCAGGAACGAGCGGGTCACCTGGGAGACCTCACCCCGGCCGTGGCACATGTCGCAGGTGTCGGGGTGGGTGCCGGCCGCCGCGCCGGAGCCCTGGCAGACCTCGCAGAGGATCGCGGTGTCGACCACGAGCTCGCGGGTGGTGCCGAAGCCCGACTCGGCCAGGTCGAGCTCGACCCGGATCGTCGCGTTGCGCCCTCGCCGCGCCCGCGAACGGGGGCCGCGCGCGGCCGAGGCCGTGCCGAAGAAGGCGTCCATGATGTCGCTGAACGGGAAGCCCGCGCCGAAGCCCGCAGCGCCGCCGCCCGCGCCACCGAAGGGGTCGCCGCCCATGTCGTGCATCTGGCGCTTCTGGGGGTCGGACAGCACCTCGTAGGCCGCGGTGATGTCCTTGAAGCGCTCCTGCGTCGCCGGGTCGGGGTTGACGTCGGGATGCAGCTCACGGGCGAGACGGCGATACGCCTTCTTGATCTCTTCCTGGCTGGCGTCGCGGCGTACGCCGAGGGTGGCGTAATAGTCCTTGGCCACTTATGACCCCGCCAGGATCTGGCCGACATAGCGCGCCACGGCGCGCACCGCACCCATCGTCACCGGATAATCCATTCGCGTCGGGCCCAGCACTCCGAGCCGGGCCAGTTCCTTGTCGCCCGAACCGTATCCGGCGGCCACGATCGAGGTGCCGCGCAGACCGGTGTAGGGGTTCTCCGAGCCGATCCGGACGGTCAGCTCGGACAGATCGTCGGTCTCGCCGAGGAGACGCATCAGGACGACCTGCTCCTCCAGTGCCTCCAGCACATCGCGCAGTCCGACGGTGAAATCGGCGGCGGCGAGGTTGGCGGCCCCGGCGAACACGATCTTCTCTTCATGCCGTTCGACCAGGGTCTCCAGGATCACAGACAGGATCGTGGCGGCCACCGGCCGGTCTTCGGGGGACAGACGTTCGGGCAGTGCGGCCACGGTCTCGGGGACCTTGGCCAGGCCACAGCCGTCGAGCGCCGCGTTGAGCACGGCGCGCAGATGGGACACCCGGTCGTCGGCGATCACTTCGGGCAGGTCGACCACCCGCTGCTCGACCCGGCCGGTGTTGGTGATCAGGACCAGCATCACCCGCGTGTCGGCCAGCGGCACGATCTCCACGTGGCGGACCGTCGATCGGGTCAGCGAGGGATACTGGACGACCGCGACATGCCGGGTCAGCTGCGACAGCAGCCGGACCGTCCGCATGACGATCTCGTCGAGGTCGAGGGTGCCGGCCAGGAAGGTCTCAATGGCCCGCCTTTCGGCACCCGAGAGGGGCTTGACCTGGGACAGCCGGTCGACGAACAACCGGTAGCCCTTGTCGGTCGGAACCCGGCCCGCGCTGGTGTGGGGCTGGTGGATGTAGCCCCCGTCTTCGAGGGCCGCCATGTCGTTGCGGATCGTGGCAGGTGAGACGCCGAGGTTGTGCCGGTCGGCGAGCGCCTTGGAACCCACGGGCTCGTTGGTGGAGACGTAGTCTTCGACGATCGCCCGCAACACCGCCAGCTTCCGGTCGTCAAGCACGGTCTCACCTCCCTGGCACTCTGTGTTCCCGAGTGCCAAGTGTACGGCCACCGCTCCCAGGGTGCGATAACACGGCCCCGGCCCGGTGGAACAAGCCGACTGCAAATGCGCCGCAAGTCGCCTATCCCACAATGTCCCCTATGACCGCTCCTTATGGCCAGAGCCATGGCCAGCAGCCCCACCCTTATTACGGCGCCCCCCAGGCTCCCTACGGCTCCCCTTACGGCGCCCCGCCCCCTCAGGGCCCCATCCGCCCGCGCGTCCTCTGGATCGTTCTGTCGTGGGTGTTCTTCCTCGTCACCATCGTCGTCGGCGGGGTCATCTTCGCCACCGGCGTCAGCTCGACCATCGCCAACATCGGTGAGATCGCCCCGCAGAGTTCCTTCCAGGGCGGCGAGACCGTCAAGGTGAACCTCGACCCGGCCGACAGCCCCGCCATCTGGGCCGCCGCCGGACAGCCGACCGACGTGTCGTGCCAGGTCACCGGCGCCGACGCAAGCCAGAAGATCACCCTGGACAAGGCGGTCGGCAACCAGACCCTTTCCTACAACGGCAACGACTGGGAGATGCTCTTCACGATCGGCGTCCCGGCGGCCGGCGAATACCAGGTCGCCTGCGACGGCGAGGGCGTCACGTTCGGTGTCGGCAAGCAGCTCCTGTCGGCCGTGACCGGCGAGGCCGCGGGTGGTCTGGTGGGCGGCCTGGCCGCGCTGGTCATCCTGCCCGGCATCGGTTTCCTGCTCGCCCTGATCACCACGATCGTGGTGCTGGTGCGGCGCGGCCGGGCCCGGCGCCGGATGGCGGGGATGTACTAACGTTCCCGCCATGTACGAGCGGGACGTGCTCTCCGGAGACTGGCGGCGCCCCAAGAAGGGGACGATCCCGCAGATCCCGGCCGAGCTCGACCTCGTGGTCGAGTGGGCCGACGACGGGTTCTGCGGGGCGGTGGTGGCCTGCGACAAGGAGGCCGTCACCCTGGAAGACCGGTTCGGGCGACGGCGGCTGTTCCCGCTGGAGCCCGCGGCCTTCCTCCTGGAGGGGAAGACGGTCACTCTGGTCCGCCCCCAGGCCGGGCCCCAGGCCCCGAGGCGCAGCGCCTCGGGTTCCATCGCGGTCGAGGGCCTGAAGGCCAGGGTCGCCCAGCAGAGCCGGATCTACGTCGAGGGCGTCCACGACGCCGCGCTCGTGGAGAAGATCTGGGGCCACGACCTCCGGGTGGAGGGCGTGGTCGTCGAATACCTCGAGGGCGTCGACCACCTGCCCGAGATCGTCGCCGAGTTCGCTCCCGAACCCGGCCGCCGTCTCGGCGTGCTGGTCGACCATCTCGTGCCCGGCTCCAAGGAGAGCCGCATCGCCGCCCAGGTGAGCGGCCCCCACGTGCTGGTGGCGGGCCATCCCTATGTGGACGTCTGGCAGGCCGTCAAGCCGTCGGTGCTGGGCATCAGGGCGTGGCCCGACGTGCCGCGCGGGATCCCCTGGAAAGAGGGCGTGATCGCGGCGCTCGGCTGGCGCCTCGAACCCGCCGACGCGTGGCGCCGGATCCTCGGCCGGGTGACCACCTACGCCGACCTGGAGCCCGAACTCCTCGGCCGGGTCGAGGAACTCATCGACTTCGTCACGTCAGATCTCTGACGACCGCGTCGGCCAGCAGCCGCCCCTGGAGGGTGAGGACGGCGCGGCCCTTCTTGAACGCCTCGACGTCGAGCAGCCCCGTCGCCAGGGCCTTGGCCGCGGCGGGCCGGACCTCTTTGGCCAGGTCGTCGAGCGGGTAGCCGTCGCGCAGCCGGAGTTCGAGCATGACCCGCTCCAAGGTGCGCTCTTCGGCGGTGGTGCGTTCGCGGGCGTGGGCCGGTGAGTGGCCCTCGGCGAGGCGGGCGGCGTAGGTCGAGGGGTGCTTGACGTTCCACCAGCGCACGCCGCCGACGTGGCTGTGCGCGCCGGGACCGGCGCCCCACCAGTCGGCGCCCGACCAGTAGAGCAGGTTGTGGCGGCAGCGGGCCTGCTCGCTCGTGGCCCAGTTGGAGACCTCGTACCAGGAGAAACCGGCCTTCTCCAGCAGTTCGTCGGCGATCAGGTAGCGGTCGGCGGCGACGTCGTCGTCGGGCATGGGGACGGTGCCGCGCTTGATCTGGTTGGCCAGGCGGGTGCCGGTCTCGACGATCAGCGAGTAGGCCGACACGTGGTCGGGCCCGGTCGCGATGGCCGCCTCCAGGGAGGCCCGCCAGTCGTCGTCGGTCTCGCCCGGGGTGCCGTAGATCAGGTCGAGGTTGACGTGGGCGAACCCCGCCTCCTTCGCCTCCCGGACGGCCTGCGCGGCCCGGCCCGGGGTGTGGTTGCGCTCCAGCACCCGCAGCACGTGGTCGCGGGCGCTCTGCATGCCGAAGGAGATGCGGTTGAGGCCGCCTTCGCGCAGGATCGCCAGCTCACGGGGGCCGACCGACTCGGGATTGGCCTCGGTGGTGACCTCGGCGTCGTGCTCGATGCCGAACTCCTCGTGGAGGGCCCTGAGGATGCGTACAAGATCGGTGGGGGGCAGCAGCGTCGGGGTGCCGCCACCGAAGAACACGGTCTGGACCGGCAGATCGGCGTCGCCGAGCACCCGGCGCGAGAGCCGGATCTCCTCGATCACGGTGTCGGCGTAAGCGCTTTGTGAGGCCCCGGAGCCTAGCTCCGACGCCGTGTAGGTGTTGAAGTCGCAGTAGCCGCAGCGGGACGCGCAGAAGGGCACGTGCACATAGAAACCGAACGGACGGTCACCCAGTGTGGCGAGCGCGGCGGCCGGAATCTCACCGGACGTGGGGACGGTCTCACCGTCAGGCAACACGGAAGGCATCCGCCCAGTCTGCCCGATGCGGGGAGGTTCATTGACGGGGTCACCGGAGCCGCTTTATGATCCCGGCAAACTTACAGGAAACTTTCCTATAAGAAGTGCCTCCTAGCAGCGGAGACAAGAGTGCCGAGACTACGCACCCCCCTTCTGTTAGCGCTGGTGGCCGGTCTGGTCGCCACCGCCGCGCCCGTTCCGGCCCAGGCCTCCACCGGCAACTCGGGCTACAAGCGCGTCGCCTACTTCATCCAGTGGGGCATCTACGGCCGCAATTACCACGTCAAGGACGTGGACACGAGCGGTGCCGCTTCCAAGATCACCCACATCAACTACGCCTTCGGCTTCGTCAACCAGCAGAGCGAGTGCTACTCGGCCGACCCGTGGGCCGACTGGCAGCGCCCGGTCCCGGCCGAGCAGAGCGTCGACGGCGTGGCCGACGACGGCACCGGCGCCATCGCCGGCAACCTCAACCAGCTCAAGAAGCTGAAGGCCAAGCACCCGAGCCTCAAGGTCCTGATCTCGCTCGGCGGCTGGACCGGCTCGAAGTACTTCTCCGACGCCGTCCTCACCCCCGCGGCCCGCACCAAGCTGGCCGCCTCCTGCATCGACCTCTGGCTGAAGGGCAACCTGCCCGGCGCCGCCCCCGGCGCGGGCGCGGGCGTCTTCGACGGCATCGACCTCGACTGGGAGTGGCCCGGTTCGTCCGGTGAGGTCGGCAACGTCATCCGTCCCGAGGACAAGCAGAACTTCACCCTGTTCCTGGCCGAGCTGCGCAGCCAGATGAACGCCTACAACAAGAAGCACGAGCTCACCGCCTTCCTCCCGGCCGCCGCCGCGAAGATCGACGCCGGCTTCGAGGTCAAGAAGGTCTTCTCCTACCTCGACTTCGCCACCGTCCAGGGCTACGACCTGCACGGCTCGTGGGAGACCGTGACCGGTCACAACGGCAACCTGTTCACCGACCGCAAGGACCCGAACCCGGTCAAGTACAGCGTCGACCAGACCGTCCGCGACTACATCTCGCGCGGCGCCCCCAAGAAGAAGATCGTCGTCGGCGTCCCCGCCTACGGCCAGGGCTGGACCGGCGTGACCGCCGGCGGCAACGGCCTCTGGAAGCCCGCCACGGGCCCCGCCCCCGGCAAGTGGGCCGCCGGTTCCGAGGACTACAAGGACCTCGTGAACAAGCCCGGCAAGCGCCACCGCGACCTGCTGACCGGCGCCCTGTGGCTGTACGACGGCAACGAGTTCTGGTCGTACGACGACCCGATCTCGCTGGTCGAGAAGGCGGCCTACATCCGCCTGAAGGGCCTCGGCGGCTCGATGATGTGGTCGATCGACCAGGACGACAGCAAGGCGTCCCTGACGACCGCGCTGTACAAGGTCCTGCGCTGACCTGAAGACGGGAGCCGGAGCGCACTGGGTCGCGCTCCGGCTCTTTCTCATTTCTCGTGTACGCGGAACTCCACGACGGACATCCCGCCCGAGGCGTGGGTGGCGACATGGCCGAGCCCGGCCCGTTCGCCGAGCACGGCGAGTTCGGTGACGCCGCGCTCCTTGCCGGTCATGTAGACGAGGATCCGCAGGTTCATCCTGGTATTGACCTGGTCGCCGGTGACCTTCTCGATCACGAACACCCGCCCGCCGGGCCCGGCCGCCTCGGCGACCCTGCGCAGAATCTCGATCGAGCGGGCGTCGTCCCAGTCGTGGATGATCGCGGTCAGCAGATAGCCCCCGGCGTCCGCGGGGACGCGCTCGAAGAAGGAGCCTCCAGTGGCGGAGGCCCTGGTTCCGAACCGCGCGAGACGGCGGGCGGCGGTCGCGGCGGTGGCGGGCTGGTCGAAGACCTCGCCGGTGAGCGTGGGGAACCGGTCGAGCAGGGCTTCGAGGAGCGTGCCGTCTCCCCCGCCGACATCGACGACGTGTCCCAGGGAGGCCCAGTCGAAGGCGGCGGCGATGTCCGGGGCGTCGCCGGAGACGTCGAGGCCCATCTGGTGGTCGTAGTCGGCGGCGTGGGTGCGGGCGTCGGTCCAGAAGTCGGCGCCGTAGAGCTTGGGATAAGCGGCCTCCCCCGTTTTGACGCTGTGCGGGAGATGGACGAGGGCCAGATCACCCCGGCCGATCATGGACGCGGGGTCGGCGAAGGCGCGGAAGCCGTCGGGGTGGTCGTCACGGAGCGGCTCGCCGAGTTCGGTCAGGCGGTAGTGGTCGCCGGATCTCTCCAGAACACCGATGTGCACGAGATGCGCGAGCAGCCGGGTGAGGGCGTCGTCGTCGGTGGCGGTGAGCTCTGCCAGTTCGGGGGCGGTACGAGGAGCCTTGGCCAGGTGGTCGGCGAGGCGCAGGTGCGCGGCGGTCCTGATGGCCATCGGGGTGATCAGATCGGCGAGCTCCCAGATTCCGGGCATGGGTCGACCTCTCTTCGTTGGGGGCGAAGGAGGGACGCTACTGGGCGAGCACCCGTTCCGCGATCGAATTCCCGGCCGTAGCTCAGAGTTCGAAGGGCAGCAGAACGAGCGAGTCGACGTGACATGGCCGCACCACGGTGAAGTGGCGCCGGTCCAAGGTGGCGACTGTGGGGATGTTGAGCCGCTCTGCGACCGCGATCACTGACGCATCAGCCGCCCCCAACCGGAGGCTGGCGTACTGATTGACCAAGGCACTCATCCGACGTAGATCATCGTCGACAAGATCAACCATGATCAGCGCATCGGGGAAGGAAGCGAGGAAGTCCGCCTCCGACCTACTCCCCAATTCCTTCTCAACGAGTTGGCACACCTCCACGATCACCGTCGGCGGGACGAGCAGGGGGCCGGGATAGCGTTCAACGAGGTCAGCGCAGACCTTATGGTGCCGATCGTCACGGTTGAAGGCCGCGACCAACGGCCCTGTGTCCACGACAACAGGTCCGGCAGCAAGGACAGTCACAAAGGGTGATTGTCCCCTGACCGAAGGATATCTTCCGACCGTTCGGCAAAATCAGGTCCGGCTTCCATCGTCCCGATCCACGGCAGATGCCGCACTTTGGGCGCATCGGCGAGCTGGTCGCGGACGAGCCGCAGCACAGGTGCGACCTTCTCTTCAGGGAGCGCGTCGACCAGCTCATGAAGTTCATCCCGCATGACGCTCATACCAGGAGTGTATGAGCGTCACCCGGCCGCGTTACCTGTCTTTATCTGTCTTTACCTGTCACAAACTTGTCGTGCTACTTCTTGGCCTTCTCCACGGCGCCGCTGTCGGTGCTCAGCGCTGCGACGAAGGCCTCCTGCGGCACTTCGACGCGGCCGACCATCTTCATGCGCTTCTTGCCCTCTTTCTGCTTTTCGAGGAGCTTGCGCTTGCGGGAGATGTCGCCGCCGTAGCACTTGGCCAGAACGTCCTTCCGGATCGCGCGGATGTTCTCGCGCGCGATGACGCGGGCGCCGATGGCCGCCTGGATGGGGACCTCGAACTGCTGCCGCGGGATGAGTTCCTTGAGTTTCTTGGCCATGTCGACGCCGTAGGCGTAGGACTTCTCGCGGTGGACGATCGCCGAGAAGGCGTCGACCGCCTCGCCCTGGAGGAGGATGTCGACCTTGACCAGGTCGGCGTCCTGCTCGCCCGAGGGCTCGTAGTCGAGGGAGGCGTAGCCGCGGGTCTTCGACTTCAGCTGGTCGAAGAAGTCGAAGATGATCTCGCCCAGGGGCAGGGTGTAGCGGATCTCGACGCGGTCTTCGCTCAGGTAGTCCATGCCCTGGAGGTTGCCGCGGCGGCCCTGGCAGAGCTCCATGATGACGCCGATGAACTCGGACGGCGCCAGCACCGTCGCCTTGACGATCGGCTCGTAGATCTCGGCGATCTTGCCCTCGGGGAACTCCGACGGGTTGGTCACCGTGTGGTGGGTGCCGTCTTCCATGATCACGCGGTAGATGACGTTGGGCGCGGTCGAGATCAGGGCCAGGTTGAACTCGCGCTCCAGGCGCTCGCGCACGATCTCCATGTGGAGCAGGCCGAGGAAGCCGCAGCGGAAGCCGAAGCCCAGCGCGGCCGACGACTCGGGCTCGTAGACCAGGGCGGCGTCGTTGAGGCGCAGCTTGTCGAGGGCCTCGCGGAGCTCGGGGAACTCGTCGCCGTCGATCGGGTAGAGGCCCGAGTAGACCATCGGCCTCGGGTGGGCGTAGCCGTCGAGCGCCTTCTCCGCGGGCTTGGCGGCCGAGGTGACGGTGTCGCCGACGCGGGACTGGCGGACGTCCTTCACACCGGTGATCAGGTAGCCCACCTCGCCGACGCCGAGGCCGCGGTCGGACGGGAGCGGCTCGGGGCTGATGACCCCGATCTCCAGCGTCTCGTGCTGGGCCTTGGTCGACATCATGAGGATGCGCTCGCGCTTGGACAGGTGGCCGTCGATCACCCGGACGTAGGTGACCACGCCCCGGTAGGTGTCGTAGACCGAGTCGAAGATCAGGGCCCGCGCGGGGGCGTCGGCGTCGCCGACGGGGGCGGGGACGGCGTCGACCACGTGGTCGAGCAGCTCCTTCACGCCCACACCGGTCTTGCCGGAGACGCGCAGCACGTCGGACGGGTCGCACCCGATCAGGTTGGCCAGCTCTTCGGCGTATTTCTCCGGCTGCGCGGCCGGGAGGTCGATCTTGTTGAGGACCGGGATGATGTTGAGGTCGTTGTTCATGGCCAGGTAGAGGTTGGCCAGCGTCTGCGCCTCGATGCCCTGGGCGGCGTCGACCAGCAGGACCGCGCCCTCGCACGCCTGGAGCGACCGCGACACCTCATAGGTGAAGTCGACGTGGCCGGGCGTGTCGATCATGTTGAGCACGTGGCCGTTCCACGGCAGCCGGACGGCCTGCGACTTGATGGTGATGCCGCGCTCGCGCTCGATGTCCATGCGGTCGAGGTATTGGGCGCGCATCGATCGGTCGTCGACGACACCGGTGATCTGCAGCATCCGGTCGGCAAGCGTTGACTTGCCATGGTCGATGTGCGCGATGATGCAGAAGTTGCGAATCAACGCGGGGTCGGTCTGGCCGGTCTGAGTGCGCACCGAGGTCCGTTTCAGCAGGGTTTGAGGCGGTCGTCGGCTGGCGAGGCAGCCACCCTCCATGGTGGCATGTCCCCATGCTTGCCTCGACCACGCGCCGCCGTGCGCTGCTCGGCTTATTGATCGTCGTGGCTGTTCCGCTGGTGCTCGCGGTGACCGGCATGGCCGTCCTCCGGCTCGACTACCTGGGCACTCCCGTGGCCACGGCGCGTTCGGCCGGGACCGACGCGCTGTGGATGGGGCACATGTGGGTCGACGGGCGGCGTACGGAGAAGGATCTCGAGGAACTGAAGCCGCGCCTCACCCACATGCGGGATCTGTTCGTGCACTCGGGGCCCTACGGTCCCGACGGGAAACTCGATCCGAATCTGCACCCCAAATCGCGCGATTTCCTGAACTGGGCGCGGAACCAGCTCCCCGGCGTGCGGGTGCTGCCGTGGCTCGGGCAGACCGTCGACGAGGAGGATCGGGGGTCCCTCGACCTCGGCGACCCGGCCACGCGGGCCAACATCATCGCCGGCGCCAGGGAGATCGTGGCGCTCGGCTACGACGGGGTGCACTACAACTTCGAGCCGGTCGTGGACGGCGACGCCGACTACCTGAAGCTGCTCGACGAGACCCGCGCCGCCATCCCGAACGCCCGCATCTCCGTCTCCAGCCACCAGATCGAGCCCTTCCCCGGGGCGGTGTTCACCTGGAACACGGTCGTGGGCCACGGGAAGTACTGGTCGGAGGCCTATTTCACAACCGTGGCGGAGAAGGTCGACCAGGTCGCGGTGATGACCTACGACTCGTGGACGCCGCTCCAGACGCTCTACGGCGGCTGGGTCGCCCGGCAGGCCCGCAAGGCGTTCGCGCTGGCGCCGAAGGAGACGAGTGTGCTGATCGGCGCCCCGGCCTACCACGACCACATGGTCGGGGTGAGCGACTACGCCGAGAGTGTGGAGATGGCCGCCGAGGGGATGCGGCTGGCGATCACCGAGACGCCGCGCGAGAACGCGGGGCTGGCCCTCTACGTGGACTTCGCCGCCACGGAGCAGGATTGGAAGGAGTACCTCACGTCATGGGTGCTGGTATCCTAAGCAACTGCGTATGGCACGCCCTCTCATCGAGCCAGCGCGGCCCATACCGAAACCCAGACTTCTTTTTGAGGCTTCTTCGTGGCGAACATCAAGTCCCAGATCAAGCGCAACCGGCAGAACGAGAAGGCCCGGATGCGTAACAAGGCCGTCAAGTCGTCCCTCAAGACGGCTGTCCGCAAGTTCCGTGAGGCCGCCGAGACCGGCGACGCCGCTGCGGCGACCGCGGCGATGCTGGCGGCCAGCCGTCAGCTCGACAAGGCTGTGAGCAAGGGTGTCATCCACAAGAACCAGGCCGCCAACCGCAAGTCGGCGATCGCCAAGCGCGCCGCCGCGCTCGCGGCCAACTAAGGCCTGCGTTCACAACGCGTCCGGAAGCCGTGTCCCGTCATACCGGGACACGGCTTCCGCCTTTTGCGGAGACCACGGAGATCCGTGCCGCGATTCAACCCGTGATATGTCACGTTTTCGATATCACATTGGCATCGCCGCAGCGTACCGGCTAGGTCACCGTCTTCCCTGACCCGTCGTCAAGGCTTCCTGCTCCCCTATCGTGTGCCGCACAACGGTGAAAACGATAGGAGTCGGTTCATGCGGGGGCGTATTCCGCTGGTCCTGCGGCGCGCTCTCAGCCAGCCGCTCCTCCTCGTGGCCGCGTTCGGCTCGATCCTGCTGGCGACCACGGCGCTCGTGGCGCTGATCATGTACGCCGTCACCGTCGCCGAGGTCGGTGTCCGGCGGACCATGGAGACGGCCCCGATCAAGACCACCTCGGCCCGGGTCACCACCCCGGTCGACGCGAAGACCTACCCCGAGCGCGACGCCCTCATCCGCGGCCGGTTGGCCACGACCTACGGCGACGTGCCCGCGGACGTCACGGTCGCCATCCGCTCCGACTCCTACGCCATGCCGGGCCAGGAGAAGCTGGAGCAGCCCGAGCTGACCCGGTTCGGCACCTACCAGAACTTCGACCGCTTCGCCCAGCTCGTCGACGGCGCCTGGCCCGCGGATGCTCCGTCGGGGCCGGTGCAGGTCGCGCTGTCGCAGCCGGCCGCGCAGGCGATGAACCTGACCACGGGCGCGACCTTCACCATCGTCGGGCGGCTCGACAAGAAGCCGGTCGACGTGCGGGTCAGCGGGATCTACCAGCTCGACGACCCCTACAGCGACCGGTGGAACGGCGACGAGCTGCTGCGGCGGGGCTCGGAGATCCGCAACTACACGACGTACGGGCCGATGATGACGGCGCCCGAGACGTTCGTGGCGCGGTTCGCGACGAACGTGACGGCGACCTGGTTCGCGGTGCCCGACCTGCGCGACCTGCCGCGCGAGCAGTTGCGGCCCTTCGCCGAGTCGGTGGCGGGGCTGAACGACGAGCTGAAGAAGGAGTGCTCGGGCTGTTCGGCGACCAGCAGCCTGCCCGAGATGCTGGGCCAGCTCGACCAGGCCGCGCTGGTGGCCCGTTCGACGATGCTGGTGCCGGTGCTGCAGCTGCTGGTGCTGGCGGCGTACGCGCTGATGCTGACGGCGCGGCTGCTGGCCGACCACCGGCGCATGGAGGTGGCGCTGCTGCGCTCGCGCGGCGCCGGATCGCTGCGCCTCGGGCTGCTGGCGGGGGCCGAGTCGCTGCTGGTGGCGCTGCCGTGCGCGATCGTGGCGCCGTTCCTGGCGCCGCCGGTGCTCACGTTGATCGGGTCGCTGCCGTGGTTGCGGGCGACCGGGGTGAGGCTCACGCCCACGCCCAACCTGTCGACCTTCCTCATCTCGGCGGGCGTGGCGATCGCGTGCGCCGTGCTGCTGGCGCTGCCGGCGTTGCGGGGGGCGCGGCGGACGTACATCGAAGAACAGTCCTCGCGAGGACGCGGTGAGAAGCAGGGGATCATCCAGCGCGCCGGTGGCGACCTGGCCCTGCTCGTCGTGGCGGCCCTCGCGGTCTGGCAGCTCCAGAGGTACGGCGCTCCGGTCACGTCCACTTCGAGCGGCGGGCTCGGCATCGACCCGCTGATCGTGACGGGACCGGCACTGGCCCTTCTGTGCGGGGGCATGCTGGGCCTGCGGCTCGTCCCGATCGTCTCGGGCATCGCCGAACGGTGGACCAGCCGCAGGTCCAGTCTCGCGCCGGCGCTGGGCGCCTGGCAGGTCAGCCGCCGCCCGCTGCGCTATTCGGGGCCGGTGCTGCTGCTGACGATGGCCATCGCGATCGGCGTGGTGTCGATCGCGACCGCCGCGACCTGGCGCGGTTCGCAGATCGACCAGGCCCGCCACATCGCCGCCGCCGACCTGCGGGTCGCCGGGCCGGTCGCGGGCACCGAACTCGGCTCGCTCGGCCGGGCGGGCACCTATGCCGCGCTGCCCGGGGTCACCGGGATCAGCCCGGTCTACCGGGGCACGATCGAGACGGGCGACGACGACGCGGTGTTCCTGGCCGCCGACGCGGAGCGCCTCGACGGGCTGATGCACCTGCGTCCCGACCTGACCCCGATGACCCTGCCGGAACTCGCGGGCGAGCTCTCCTCCTCCCGGCCCGACCCCGCCTCGATCGCGGTCCCCGGCGAGCCCGCCGCGCTGAAGCTGGGGGTCCGGCTCACGCTCGACGACCCGGCCCGCGCGGCCGGGTACACCGGCCTGTCGCTGCGACTGGTGGTCCGCGACCGGCTCGGCACCCGCGCCGAGGCGCCGACCGGCGTGCTCACCCCCGACGGACGGACCCACCAGCTCACCGCCGATCTGAAGGCCCTGGCCGGGCGCTCCGGCGCCATCGCCTACCCGCTGACCGTCGAGGGCCTGCTGCTCGACGTGCCGATCCCGCCCGAGGGCACCCCGATCACGGTCGCCGTCGACGCGGTCACCACCGACGCCGGAACCACGCTCGCCACCCCCACCTGGACGGTCGTCCAGCGCGGGAAGCAGAGCCTGGGCACCCCGGTGCTCACCCCCGGCGGGTTCCTCCAGCTGAAGACCGACCAGCCGGCCTCCCACCCGGCCGACGTGCCGGTCGAGTCGGAGCACTTCGCGCTGGTGCCGGGCCCGGCCGACCCGGCGGCGCTGCCGATCGCGGTCACCGCGGGCCTGGCCGCCGAGGCGAAGCTCGTGATCGGCAAGACGACGACCATGGCCATCGACGGCACGCCGACCCCGGTGACGCCGATCGCCTTCCTCGACGCGATGCCCGGGACCGAGGGCGGGCAGGCCGCCGTGCTGGCCGATCTGGAGACCGTCCAGGCCCGGGACCTGGCGGGGGCGTACACCCCCCATCAGGCCACCGAATGGTGGCTCGCCACCGGCGACGCGCGCGCCGAAGCGGAGATGACCAGGCACATCGACTGGGACCAGACGATCGTCTCGCGGGCCGCGCTGACCACCCAGCTCCAGGACGACCCGCTGGCCAGCGGCCTCCAGGGCGCGCTGATCCTGGGCTTCGCGGCGGCGCTGGTGTTCGCGGTGCTCGGCTTCCTCGTCAACGCGGCCGTCGCGGCCCGCGAACGCACCACCGAGTTCGCGCTGCTGCGCGCGCTCGGGGTGAGCTTCAACCAGGTCTTCGGGCTGCTCGCCGTCGAGCAGACCTTCATCATCGGGCTGTCCCTGCTGGCCGGTACGGCTCTCGCGGTCGCCGTGGCCACCCTCGTCGTGCCGCACATCGTGCTCACCGGTCAGGCGACCGCGGTGACGCCGGGAGTGCTGCTGGACATCCCGTGGGGCGCGACGGCCGCCCTGCTCGCAGCGGTGGCGCTGTTGCTGTTCGCGGTGGTCGCGGGCCTGGCCCGTACGCTCCGCCGCCAGGGTCTCGGCCGCGCGCTGCGCATCGGGGAGGACTGAGTGAACGTCTGGCAGCTCGTCAAGGTGCACCGGGGCGCCGCCCTGGTGCTGGCGCTGCTGGCCCTTTCCGCGTCGCTGCTGCTCGCGGCGCTGCCGAGGGGGTTCGAGGACGCCTACGACGACGCCGTGCGCGGCATGCTCGGCGACGTCACCGCCCAGCAGACCGACCTGACGGTGACCACGCGGGCGCTCGCGCCCCAGTCGCTGATCACCCATCCGCGCGACTTCGAGAACCGCTACGAGGAGTTCGGCGAGAACCTGCCGCCGGACCTGCGCAAGGTCGTCGTCCCGCTCGGCCAGGGCACCTCCCACGTCGCCGCCAAGACCCACGGCACCCCGGTCGCCGAACGGATCACCGGGCCCACCGGGGCCTCCCACGAGTACGTCGACTTCGCCTGGCTGCCCGGCGCGGCGAGCCGGGTGAAGTGGGTCGAGGGCACGCCGCCCGGCCCCTCGTCGACGCTGGCCACCGTGCCGGGCCGTCCCGAGCTGAAGAACCTGAAGGTGATCGAGCTCGGGGTCGTCGCCGAGGCCCGGGACAAGATGAAGATCCCGGTCGGCGCGACCCTGCTGCTGGGCAACAGCTATCCGGTCGTGGCCCGCATCACGGGGATCTACGAGGTCACCGACCCGTCCGACCGGTTCTGGGAGCACAACTACGAGGTCACCCGGGCGATCATCCGGCCGATCCCCCGCGACACCGAGAGCGAGTGGCTGACCACCGGCCTGGTCGGCGACGAGGGTCTGGAGGACCTCGACGACCGCCGCGAGCTCAGCTACTTCTGGGTCTTCGGGCTGAACCGCGGCCAGGTCGCCGCGGCCGACGTGCAGCCGATGATCACCCAGGTCGACGACTTCACCCGGATCCTGACCGACCTGTCGGGGGGCCGCGCGGGCAGCCCGTTCGACCTCCGCTTCGAGCTGCACACCGGGCTCGTGCTGGTGCTGACCAACTTCACCGGCGTGCTGCGCACCGCCGAGACCCTGCTCTTCCTGCTGCTGGGCGGGCTCGCGGTGGTGGCGATCGGGGTGCTGGCGCTCGCCGTCCAGTTGCTCACCGAGCGGATGCGGACGGGTCTTTCTCTGGTACGAGCTCGCGGTGCCTCCCTCGGCCAGGTCGTGCGGGCCGGGGTATCGGTGATCACGCTGGCCGTGCTGCCCGCCGCCCTGGTCGGCTACGGCCTGTCCTACCTGGTCCCGGGCCCGACGTCGCTGGTCTCGCACCTGGTGCCGGTCGTGCTGACCGTCACGACGCTGCTGTTCGCGACCGGCCGGCTCGCGCTGGCGCACCGGCGTCCCCTGAAGGACACCCGCTCCGATCTCGTCTCTGTACGTTCGTCGCCCCGCCGCGTCGCCCTGGAGCTCCTCGTGGTGCTGCTCGGCGCGGGCGGCGCCTATCTGCTGCGCTCGCGGGGTGTGGCGAGCGAGGCGCAGGAACTGGGCGCCGACCCGTTCCTGATGCTGGCGCCCGCCGGGCTGGCCCTGGCCGCCGGGATCCTGACCCTGCGCCTGTACCCCCTGCCACTGAAGCTGCTCACGAAGTTCGCCGGACGGCGTCCCGGCGCGGTCCCGTTCCTCGGCCTCACGCTGGCCGCCCGGTCGCGCGGCGGGGCGGCGCTGCCGGTGCTGATCCTGCTGCCCGCGCTGGCCGTGTCGGTGTTCGGCGCGCTGGTCTCCGGCGCGATCGCCGACACCCAGAGCCGGGCCGCCTGGCAGGACGTCGGCGCCTCCGCCCGCATCGAGCGGTCGGCCGAGATCCCCGAGGACGTGGTGGCCAAGGTCGAGGCGCTGCCCGGGGTGAACCGGGTGGTGCGGGCGGGCAAGGGCAGCGTCCAGGTCGAGGTCGGCGGGCTGCGGGCCACGGTGGTCTCGATCGACCTGAAGGACTACCGCGAGCTCGTCGCCGGTTCGCCCCTCGTGGTGCCCGACCCCCCGCGCGGGCTCGGCATCCCCGCGTTGCTGTCGCGGACGCTGGCGCCGTACCAGGAATTGGAAATCGGGTGGCACACCCGGATGACGGTCCGCAACATGGGCCGCCTCGACGAACTGCCCGGCCTGACGTTCCCCGGCGAGAACCTCATCGTGATGCCGTTCGACGGGCCGGAGCGGGCGGGGCTGCGGACGTACACGAACATGCTCCTCATCGACGGCGACGTCGACCGCGAGGCCCTGATCCGCGCGGTGGGCCTGGCCGACGCGGAGGTCGACACCTATGCGACCTCGCTGGCCGACGTCAAGGACACCCCGCTGACCAGCGCCGTCACGACCGCCTTCACGATCGCGACCGTGGCCATGGGCGTCTACGCGCTGATCGCGGTGATCGTGGCCCTGGTCATCGGCGCCGCCGACCGCACCAAGGCGCTGTCGTTCCTGCGTACGCTGGGGCTGTCCCAGCAGCAGGCCCGCACGCTGACCGTGCTGGAGGTGGCACCGCTGATCGTCCTGACCGCTTTGGCCGGTCTCGCGCTCGGCCTGGCCCTGCCCCTGGTGCTCGGCCCCGGCCTCGACCTGTCGGCGTTCGCGGGCCTGAGCGTCACCGACTTCCCGCTGACCTTCACCACACCCGCCCTGCTGGCGGCGGGCCTGACCGCCGTCTCGATCCTCGGCGCCTTCGCCCACGCGACCGCCGGCCGCCGCGTCACCACCGCACTCCGAGTGGGGGAATCCTCATGACCACACTGTCCGATCTGGAGGCCCAGGCGACGCGGCTCAAGCCCGCGTTCGGCGAGCACGCCCACATCCTGTGCGACAACCTGGTCCGCATCTACAAGACCGAGGGCGTCGAGGTCGTCGCCCTCCAGGGCCTCGACCTGCTCATCGAGAAGGGCGAGCTGATCGCCATCGTCGGAGCGTCGGGCTCGGGCAAGTCGACCCTCCTGAACGTGCTCTCGGGCCTGGACATCCCGACGGCCGGCCTGGCGCGGGTGGCCGGCATGGACCTGCTGTCGATGACCGCCAAAGACCGGCTGCACTACCGTCGCTCGGTCGTCGGCTTCATCTGGCAGCAGACCGCCCGCAACCTGCTCCCCTACCTGACGGCCCGCGAGAACGTCATGCTCCCGATGAAACTGGCCGGCCGGAAGGCGGGCCGCGACCGCGCCGACGAACTACTCGAACTGCTCGGCGTGGCCGACTGCGCCCTGCGCCGCCCCGGCCAGATGTCCGGCGGCGAACAGCAGCGCGTGGCGATCGCCGTGGCCCTGGCCAACTCCCCCGAGGTGATCCTGGCCGACGAGCCGACGGGCGAACTCGACAGCGACACCTCCGAAGAGGTGTTCGGCGCCCTCCGCCGCGCCAACCGCGAACTGGGCGTCACCGCCGTGATCGTCACCCACGACCCGCTGGTGTCGGAGCAGGTCGACCGCACGGTGGGCATCCGCGACGGCCGCACCTCCAGCGAGACCCTCCGCCGCACCTCGGAGGACGGCGACGTCATCGCCGAGGAGTACGCGGTCCTCGACCGGGTGGGCCGCCTGCAGCTCCCCAGGGATTTCACGAACGCGCTGGCCATGGAGCGGCGCGTCCGTCTCGAACTCGAGCGCGACCACATCGGGGTGTGGCCGGCCGGCGCTGGTGAGGAGAACGGCGAATGAGCGAACCGCTTGTTGTGGTGGACGGGCTGCGGAAGGTCTATCCGCGCGGGGTCGAGGCGTTGCGGGGGCTGTCCTTCTCGGCCTACCCGGGCGAGCTGATCGCTGTTCGAGGGCGGTCGGGGTCAGGGAAGACGACCCTGCTCAACCTGCTCGGTGGGCTGGACGCTCCTACCGAGGGGCGGGTGGTCGTGGATGGGAAAGAGGTGACGTCTCTTCCCGAGGCCGGGTTGCTGGAGCTGCGGCGTGATGTGATCGGGTTCGTGTTCCAGTCGTTCGGGCTGATTCCGGTGCTGTCGGCGGCGGAGAACGTGGGGGTGCCGATGCGGCTCAGCCGCACTGCGCCCGGTGAGCGGGATGAGCGGGTGAAGTCTCTGCTCGCGCTGGTCGGGCTTGAGGCTCATGCCAATCAGCGGCCTTATGAATTGTCCGGAGGGCAGCAGCAGCGGGTGGCGATTGCGCGGGCCCTCGCTAATCGGCCCAAGTTGCTGATCGCGGATGAGCCTACGGGGCAGCTCGACTCTCAGACGGCGCGGCAGATCATGCAACTGATCCGGGCTCTGGTACGGAGTGAAGGGGTCACGGCTGTGGTGGCCACTCACGATCCGAGTTTGATCACCTTGGCTGATCGGGTGCTGGAGCTGCGGGACGGGGTTTTCCTGGAAGCCGAGCCGGCCACGACCTGACGGTCTGGAGGTCTTCGTCGGTGATTCCCTGGGTGGGGTTGACCTGGTGGACCAGAGCTCTTGCCGGGTGGTGGCGGGTGATCCAGCGGCGGTCCAGGTCGGTGGGTTCGTCGTCCAGCCAGATGAAGTCGCGGCCGTTGGCCCAGGTGACCAGGTGGGCGGTCTTCCAGTGGAGTTCGCCCCAGGTGTCGGTGTCGGGCCAGTCGACGTAGGGGAGGTCGGGGAGGCCGAGAAGGGGGGCGATGACGTCGTTGGCCTCGGAGGTCCAGGTGGTGGCCCAGACGAGGGTGACCGGGAGGGCGGCTAGTTTTTCGCCCAGGGTGGGGTCGATGCGGGAGAGCAGCGGGTTCGCGCCTTGGATGGTGGTCCTCGGGGGGTGGTGACCGCCGAAGGGGATGATCGGGCCGTCTACGTCGAGGAAGAGGATGGGGAGATCATCCGGCATTGACGGAGCATACGCGGCGGGACGTCCTCGGCCGCCTTACCGAACACAACGATCACTTACGGATAGCGATATGTAGAAACGCTCCCTGTGGTGCGTCAGCGGCCGTTTCGGCTGTGGACGATCGTCTGGATGGTGTTCTCCAGAGCGTAGGCCGCGTCGGTTCCGCCGCCCTTGACCTGTTCGTCCGCAGATGCGACCGCCTGGATGGCCCGGGTCAGGCCACCGGGCCCCCACCCGTTGAGCTGGCGGCGGGCGTTGCGGATCTTCCAGGGCGGCATGCCCAGCTTGCCGGCGAGCTGGTTCTCGTTGGCGTTCCTGGGCGCGCCCGACACCTTCGCGAGCCCGCGCAGGCCCCCCGCCATCGCGCTGACGATCAGCACCGGGGCCACACCGGTCGACAGCGCCCAGCGGAGTTGTTCGAGGGCTTCGGCGAGTTTGCCCTCGATGGCCATGTCGGCCACGTTGAAGCCGCTCACCTCGGCCCGGCCCCGGTGGTAGCGGGCCACGGCGGTCTCGCCGACCGTCTTCTCCTGGGTGTCGAACGCCAGCTGGCTGCACGCCGCCGCCAGCTCACGCAGGTCGCTGCCGACCGCGTCGAGGAGGGCGTGGGCGGCGGCGGGGGCGATCGTGCGGCCGAGGTTGCGGAACTCGTTGCGGATGAAGTCGATGCGTTCGCCCGCTTTGGTGAGCTTGGCGACCGTGACCACCTGGGCGCCGGACTTCTTCAGCCCGTCGACCAGCGCCTTCCCCTTCACCCCGCCCGGATGGACCAGCACGAGCGTCACGTCGTCGGACGGGTGCGCCGCGTATTTGACCGTCTCGGTGATGACGTCTTTCGACAGGTCCTGGGCGTTGCGGACCACCACGACCGAACGGTCGCCGAACAACGAGGGCGACATCAGCCGGGTCAGCTCGCCGGGCTCGACCTTCCCACCGGTGAGGTCGTGGACTTCGGCGGTGGGCTCCGAGGTGCGTACGGCCGAGACGACCGACGCGACCGCCCGGTCGGCGAGCAGTTCCTCGTCACCCGACACGAGCGTCACCGGCGCGGCGTTCCCCATCCCGGCAGCATGCCACATCACGGCCCCCGCGCGACCACGGCCAGCACGCCGTCCCTGGTCACGACCGCGATGTCGCCCTGAAGATCGGTGCGGTGGATCCGGTTGCCGAGCATGGTCAGGGTGCTGACCGTCGAGGGCGCCGGGTGTCCGTAGTCGTTTCCGGCGCCCACACTGATCAGGGCCAGCCGGGAGCGGGTGGCGGCGAGGAAGGCGGGGTCTTGCCTGGCGCTCCCGTGGTGGGGGACCTTGAGGATGTCGGCGGGCGGGAGACTGCGTACGAGAGCGGACTCCGCCTCGGTCTCCAGGTCACCCGCGAGCAGCGCCGACGTCTCGGGCCACTTGGCGTGCAGCACCACACTCGCGTTGTTCAGCACCGACCCCTCGCCCGCGCCCTTCGGCGGCGCGTCCGGCGGGGGCGAGACGACGGTGAGGACGAGATCGCCGAACTTCCACGTGGTGCCCGGCGTGACGACCCACTCGGGCACGCGGCGCGTGACCAACTCCGGATTGACCACCCGGCGCGGACTGACCACGACGGCCCCGACCTGACGGTCGCGGAGAACCCCGGCGAGCCCGCCGGTGTGGTCGGCGTGCGGATGGGTCAGCACGAGGAGCGGCACCGCCTCGATCCCCAGCCGGTCGAGGCAGGCGTCGACGAGGTCGGGCTCCGGCCCCGCGTCCACGACCACGCCTTTCCCGTCTCCCGCGTCGAGCACGATCGCATCGCCCTGCCCGACGTCGCACATCACCATGAGCCACCCACTGGGCGGCCAACCGGACACCACCGGCCCCGCCACGAGCGTCGCGACCAGCACCCCCGCCGCGACGGCGAGGCTCACGCGCCTGGCCCCTCGATGCCACAGGGCGAATCCGATCGGTACGAGTAACGCCACCCCCACCAGCCCGCCGGGCCACCCGATGGTCGCGGCCGGTACGTCGGCCGCCCGATCGGCGACCAGGATGATCCACCCGACGGCCAGCCCCGCCGGACGGGTGACGAGCTGGGCGAGGTCCATGCTGATCGGCGCCGTGATCGCGGCGACGAACCCGATGATGGTCGCCGGAGCCACGGCCGGACCGGCGAGCAGGTTGGCCGGGATGGCGATCAGCCCGATCTGCCCCGACATGAGCACCAGGACAGGCGTGACCGCGACCTGCGCCGCCGCCGGGACCGCGATCGCCTCCGCGCACCAGCGGGGCATCCGCGTGGCCATCCGATCGCGCCAGTACGGAGCCAGCAGGATGATCCCGGCGGTCGCGCACACCGAGAGGGCGAAGCCGTACTCCCTGGCCAGCCCGGGGTTGAACAGCAGCAACAGCAGCACAGCGACCGAGAGGGCGGAGACGCCGTCCCGCTGACGCCCGGTGCCGAGGGCGAGCGCGGCGACCGTCCCCATGACGAGGGCCCGCAGCACACTCGGCGAGAACCGCGCGACGAACGCGAACGCGACCATGGCGGCCACGACCAGCACGGCCCGCCAGACGAGCGTGAGCCCGACGGCCCTGCCCAGGAGGAGGATCGCTCCGCCCATGATGGCCAAGTTGGCGCCACTCACCGCCGTGAGGTGGGAGAGGCCGGCGGTTTTGAAGTCGGCTTTGACGTCTTCGCTGAGATTGGTCACATCGCCGACGACCAGGCCGGGGAGGAGGCCGCGTTCGGCGGGGGCGAGTACGGAGCTGGCCTCGCGGAGACCCGCCCTGATGACGCCCGCGAGACCGTGTGAGGTGGACGGCGGGGTGAGGACCTGCGGTCGTCCTCTCGCCATGAAGACGGCGGCGAGGAGTTCGCCCGGTTCGGCGACTCCCAGACGGCCGGAGACTTTGACGTGCTGGCTGGGGAGAAGGGTTGCCCAGGTGTCGCCTCGGGCGAAGACGAGCACCGGGGCATCGAGCCTGAGCTGATCCACTGCGACCACTCGGGCCTCGACGAAGACGAGGTCTTCTTTGACGCGCGGGTCGGCGGAGATGATGAGTTCGGCCGAGACGGTGGCGTTCTTCTGCGCCATCTGGGTCAGCGGGCCCGAAGTGACGCCGTGCACCTTGATCCCGACGATGACCGAGACCGCGCATCCCGCGATGGCGACCGCGACCAGGACTCTCTTCCTGGCCAGAGCGACCAGGCAGAAGACACCTGCGGCCATGAACGAGACCCAGGCCGGAAGCCCGATCAGGAACAGCGCCGCTAACCAAGCGACCACGGCCGGGACGACCAACTCGACGGAGTGCCCCTGCCAGACGTTGGCGGGCGGGACGATGACCTCGTCGTCAGGCCTCGGCCGTTTGGGGCGATACCGATCCTTCCGCCGCTGGACGTGAGCCCTCAGCTCATCGGCGACTTTAAGCCCTCTGCTTGAGCGCAACCGACTGCTCATCGGGAGCCACCGCACTGGCCGCCCAATGAAGAGGCGGCCGAACGGAACCCCCGAACCCGGCAACTCACGGAAACTCCTTTCACTGAGCTGAACCGATACCTTCCACACCACCGCCCGCGGTTGAAGCAGGTGATCAGTGGCGTACGACCGCACCAGCACCAAGGCGGCTTTGGTGGAACCCTTCCTCAAGGGGAGCGATGGACCTTTGCCGTCAACAGCCTCGGGGAAGCAGGACCGGATCGCAGCGCCGCACCAGAACCAAGGCAGCCGACGACCTTGGTGGAACGCGTTCAGCCAGGATCGCGGTGGGTCCCTCGCGTTCACCGGCCTCGCGGAGGTGGCGCGGGACCGCACCAATACCAAAGCGGTCGGCCACCTCGGCGACGCCGAACGGCCAAGGCCACAGTGCGCCTTCACCTTGTTGAAGCGGGAACGCAGCGCTTCACCAGCACCAAGGCGGCTGGCAAGCTCCGCGAACTCGGACGGCCAGGATTGCGACGCGACGGCCGCTTCCCGTTGCTTCCTCCCGTCAAGCTTGCGGCTGCGTGGGCGCTTGCTCTCTCGGGCTCAGAAACGTAGGGAAGCAACGCTGCCCTACCGGACCCTCCGCTTGAGTTTCTCAGCGCCTGCCAAAGGCGACCTGGAGCATCACGCCCATCCCTTACACCGTTCGTCAGTCGCATGTAATAGAAGCCGACATGGCATAGCCGGCCAGGTCGTCGAGCAACTCCGTTCAATCCAGTCGTACAGAAAACGGGTTTGGGCTTTTAGAGGGTGACCTGGTCTTTCAGGTCGGCGAATTTTGCTTCGCCGATTCCTTCGACCTCGCGTAACTGTTCGATGCTCTGGAAGCCGCCGTTGGTGTCGCGGTATTCGACGATGCGTTCCGCCAGGACTTCGCCCACACCGGGTAGCTGATCGAGTTGATCGGCGGTGGCGGAGTTGAGGCTGACCACGCCAGAATCGGTGACTCCCGGCGGCGGGATGGCCGAACCAGGTTCTCCGACCGCGATCTGTTCTCCGTCGATCACCCGTCTGGCGAGGTTCAGCCCTCCCGGGTCGGCGCCCTGTTTGAGGCCGCCCGCCGCCATGATCGCGTCGACCACGCGTGATCCCAGCGGCAGTGCGATCACACCCGGGCGCCTGACCTTGCCGGTCACATAGACCGTCACCTCGCCGGTGGGAGCCGATTTCGACGGGGTCGGAGCCACAGACGAACCGGCCACGGGGGTGGGTGGGGCCAGTGGTTCCTCGCGTGGACGTGTCCAGATCGCGATGGCCACCGCGACCAATGCGGCCACGATGCCCACCACGATCAGGCCCTTGATCCCCCGGCGACCGGGGTCGAGCGGGCCGTCGAGTTCGTCTTCCTCGGGGAGAGGCCATCGGGGCAACGGTGGTGCCTTGCCGAACGAGGGTGGTACGCCACCGGGAGAGAAAGGCTGAGCGTCGGGCGACGGCTCTGGACGGTAGGGGTCGCGCCCACGGGGGCGGGCCGGCCTCGGGGCCCTGGACTCCGACTGCACCGGGTATTTCGGCATGGGCTGATCAACGCCGAAAGACGGCGGCGGCCCATCGACGATCTGGTTCAGACGCGCCTGCGCCACGGCCTGGTGACTTTCCCGCTCCCTGCTACGCACCCGGCGAAGGTAAAGCCTCACGCGGTGATCCCGCCGCCACAGAAAACGATTCTGTGGATAACTCCTCGAAAGCAAATGCCAAAATACCGAGCAAGCCGGACTTTATGACTCGGCTTTCCCCATCTGTGATCCTGAATGACGGGGACTCATCGAAACGGCCCGGAGCGCCTTATCTCCGCGATCCTGGTCAGGCAGTAGCAGTAGCCCTGTTCGTTGACCGGCGCCAGTTCGATCATCTTCTCGAAGAACGTCGTGGCCTGATCGCACAGGGCGGAGCGGAACTCGTCCTCGGGCACCATGGCCGTCCGGGTCGTGCTCGCCCAGGTGAGGGAGACCTTCAGCATCCCCCGCCATCGCACGCGCTCGCATTTGAGCTTCAGGGGCTGGTCGGGGAAGTACGTCTCGGCCGAGTCGCCGGTCTCCAGCTCCTCCATCATGTTGACGATGTAGGCCCACAGCACATCGACGTCATCCCAAAGGGTCGTGTCCAGGATCGCGGTGCCGTCGATGACCAACTCGATCGCGCCCTCGATGTACCGCCCATCACCTGGGAGAACGTCCACATCGAGCACTCGAACGAAACCACCGCCGACCAGCAGATAACTCTCCACGACCACGTCCGCCAAGACGCCTCCTCTTGCCTCCGCCCTGGTGGGGACGGCATCCGAAATTGTCGGTGGCCCGGCCTAGTGTGGACGGGTACGTCGTCGGCCGTGAACAGCCGGACAGTCCCCGCCGGTGAGTGCGAGGCCATCCCTACGGAGCACCAGGAGGTCCCATGACGACCCTGCCCAACCGCCCGAACAGCGCGCTGCTCATCATCGATGTGCAGAACGGAGTGGTGGAGGGTGCGCTCCGCCGAGACGAAGTGATCGCCAACATCAACACTGTGATCGGCAAGGCCCGCGCGGAGGACGTTCCGGTCGTCTGGGTTCAGCATTCGGACGAGGGTCTCAAATACGGCAGCGACATCTGGGAGTACGTCCCCGAGCTGGCGCGGGAGGAGTCGGAGCCGCTGGTGCACAAGCTCTACGGCGACTCGTTCGAAGACACCGAGTTGGAGACCCTGCTCGCCGAACGTGGTGTGGGCCGTGTGATCGTCACGGGCGCCCAGACCGACGCGTGCATCCGCTCGACCATGCACGGCGCCTTCACCCGCGGCTACGACGTCACCCTCGTCGCCGACGCCCACACCACCGAAGACCTCACCGCCTACGGCGCCCCGCCGGTCGACCAGGTCATCGCCCACACGAACCTGTACTGGAAGTTCCAGTCCGCCCCCGGCCGCGAAACAGCCGTGGTCAACGCCGCCGACGTGACCTTCGCCGAGCCCGAGGAGAAGTGATCGACACGGCGGGAGCGCGGGAACCTACGCCCTAATTCGGCACAGGCGTTCAGAGCATCGGACTCATCATCCGTTGGTCGTTCACGTCACACTCGCGCCCCCGCCGACAGACCGGTTGCGGAACGATCACGTTCTCTCAACCGGCAGCGACCGGGCGAGCGCCTTCTGCTCCGCACGACGTGCGGAAAGCTCTTGGTGAAAAGGGCTGTGGCGGTTCTGATCAAGGTTGAGCGGCAGCACCAGCGACCGAATCAGCTGCTCCTCGATCTCCCAAGGACGGTCCGCGACCATCCAGACGACACGAGCATGCCGAGCCATCCACTCCGTGAGCCGCGCCTCCCCCTCACGGCCGAACGTCATGCGCTTACCACTCCCCACCCGGCGCAGACCGATCTCCAGCTCATCCGCCAGAAGACACCCAAGAGTCAGGCGAAGGGTCGAACCTTCCGCGTTGCCCCGATAGTGATACCGGACCCTGCTCCGGATCGTCTGCCGACTGGGGGCACGTCCGTTGACAGGTGGCGCCTTCGGCGAGATGCCCACATAGAGGAGCACCGCGTCCTGCCACACGTGACAGCCCTCCAGCGGCACACCAGGCGGCGCCGCCGTGAAATACCAGGCATAAACACCCGCAGCCGCCGGCATCGGGCAGTCCCGTGAGCGAATCTCCTCGGCCCTGTAAAGCCGGGCCGGATCGAGTAACGCTTCCACCCAAGACCCCCACACTGACGACGCTCACGCAGGTGAAACCGTGACCCCCACCACGCCAGGCCCCGTATGGACCCCGATCGCGGCCCCCATCTCCCCCACCCAAACTTCTCCCAGCTTGGGCACCCGCCCCCGCAACCTCTCCACCAACGACTCAGCCCGCGAAGCAGCCCCCAAATGCTGCACCCCCACGTTCACGAGCTCCTCCCCCGCCGCCACCACCGCCAGATCCTCCAGCCGCGCCAACGCCCGAGAAGCAGTCCGCACCTTCTCCAAAAGAGAAACAGCCCCGTCGTTCACATAAAGCAGCGGCTTAACGGAAAGCGCCGTCCCCCATAGCCCGGCCGCCACCCCGATCCGCCCACTCCGCCGCAGATACTCCAGCGTGTCCACGTAAAAGAACGACCGCGTCCCATAAGCACACCACCGCGCACCCGAAACCACCGCAGAAAGCGATTCCCCCCGAGCAGCCGAATGCGCCGCGGCCAGAACGGAGAACCCGAGCCCCATCCCCACCGACCGGCTGTCGACGACCTCGACGGGCAGAGGCGCGGACTGGGCGGCCAGACGAGCCGCGTCCACCGTCCCCGACAGCACCCCCGACAGGTGCACGGACACCACCCCCGTGGCGCCCCGGGCGGCCGCCGCCGCGTACACCTCGGCGAAGCGCGAAGGAGAAGGCCGGGAGGTCGTCACCCCACCAGGCTCACGCAAAGCACCGGAAACGGCCTCAGCGGAGATCTGGGCTCCGTCCAGGAACTCCTGTCCGCCGATGACCACGGTCACCGGCACCACCGCGATTCCGTACCGGGAAACCTCCCCGGGCGGGAGGTAGGCGGTCGAGTCGGTGACGACGGCGACCGTCATCTACTGCACGGGCACGCCGCCACGCCAGACGCGGCGCGGCTTCAGTCCGAAGGCCCAGGCGAAGGCGCCCTCGTGGTCGGCGTCCCACTGGACGATGTCGGCGAGCCGCCCGGGGGCCAGGATGCCCCGGTCGGGGGCTCCCAGGACCTGGGCGCCACCGAGGGTGGCGGCGCGCAGGGCGTCGCCGACGCTCATACCGAACGCGGCGACGGCGAGGCTGATGACGAGGGACATCGACGTGATGCCGCAGTGGCCGGGGTTGTGGTCGCTGCCGAGCGCGACCGGCACGTGCTGCGAGAGCAGGCGGCGGACCGGCGGGAGCGAGCCCTGCTGGAGGGCGGTGCCGGGGCAGACGACCGCGGGCACGCCGTAGCGGGCCATCAGCGCGATGTCCTCGTCGGTCACGTGGTGGAGCAGGTCGGCGGAGGCGCAGCCCATCTCGGCGGCGAGCTGCACGGCGCCGCGCTTGGCATAGGCGCCGGCGTGGACGCGCGGCAGCAGGCCGACGTTGCGGCCCGAGGCGAGCACCCAGCGGGCCTCCTCGGTGGAGAAGTGGCCGTCGTCGCAGTAGACGTCGACGGAGTCGGCGCCGGCCGCCGCGGCGTCGGCGCACCACGCCGCCACGGCCTCGACGTAGTCGCGCTGACGGCCGAAGTATTCCGGCGGGACCACGTGGGCGGCCATGAACGTCACGTGGACGCGCGGCATCATCGGTTCCTTCTCCAGTTCACGGAGAAGGCGCACGTCGGCGAGTTCGCCGTCGCGCGTGAGGTGGTAGCCCGTCTTGGCCTCGACGGTCGTGGTGCCGCTGAGGAGCCATTCGCGCAGCCGCTCGCGGACACCGTTGCACAGCGTCCAGGGGTCGGTGCCGCGCGTCACCGTGACGGTGGAGCCGATGCCGCCACCGGCGGCGGTGATCGCCGACGCCGACGAGCCACCCGACCGCATCGCCAGTTCGGCGTAGCGGTTGCCCGCGTAGACGGGGTGGGTGTGGGCGTCGATGAGGCCGGGCGTCACAAGGGCGCCGCCCAGGTTCTCCACCTGGTCGACGTCGGTGATGTCGTCGACGACTCCGGGGACCGATTGCGGCAGGTCGGCCGCCCGGCCGACCCAGGCGATGCGGTCGTTGTGGACGAGAATAGAAGCGTTGCTGCAGACATCGTGGCCGGTCCAGAGACGGCCGATGTTCGTGAGCAGCCGAACGGTCATCCGACCACCGCCAATGAGGACGCCAATGCCGTCGCCACTGGTGAACCCACTGGGTCCGCGCCGTGTCCGGACGTCATCGGGGGGTCTCCTGCTCTCATCGCGCACCGGGTTGTGCGATGGACCGATCGCCGGGGGGGTTACCTCGGCGATTTCAGTCCAGTTACGTTATTTCACAGGTCGGCTCGCTGTACAGGGTTATTGAGAAGAACGCCGGTTCGCCTCCTGGGCATCCGGTTGGCCCGTCCTGCTCTCCTGTCACGCCGGGACCCATTCCCCCAGGTAGGGCCCGGTAAAGCGCGCGTCCCCCACGCGTAACCACACTCACAGCGAAACTCGCCGCAAGTTTCGGCATATCGTACCAACGGCGAAGCATGCTAGCTACCGCCGCTTTCCTGCCGTTTTGCGGGAATGGTACGAAATTAGACGGTTTCTACCGGCTTGGCCACCCGGTCGAGCTCGTGGAGCAGGGCCGACGGGACCCGGGCGTGCAGAACCGTGCCGTCGCCGGTGTGGTCGACCGACAGGACCTCGCCCTCCTTGTGGGCCCGCGCGACCAGGTCGCCCCGGTCGTAGGGGACCAGCATGTGGATCTCGTGGTCGAGGTGCGGGAGCTCCTGCTCGATGAGGTCCATCAGCTCGGCGATGCCCTGGCCGGTGCGGGCGCTGACCACGATGCTGTGGCGCTCGCGCATCGTCAGGCGGTCGAGCACCTCACGGCTGGCGGCGTCGGCCTTGTTGATGACGACGATCTCGGGGATGTCGCGGGCGCCCTCGATCTCCGAGAACACCTCGCGGACGGCCGAGAGCTGCGACTCGGGGTCGGGGTGGGAGCCGTCGACCACGTGGAGGATCAGGTCGGCGTCGCCGACCTCCTCCAGGGTCGAGCGGAACGCCTCGACGAGCTGGTGGGGCAGGTGGCGCACGAACCCGACCGTGTCGGCCAGGGTGAACAGGCGGCCTTCGGGGGTGCGCGCGCGGCGTACCGTCGGATCGAGGGTGGCGAACAGGGCGTCCTCCACCAGCACACCCGCGCCGGTCAGGCGGTTGAGGAGCGACGACTTGCCCGCGTTGGTGTAACCCGCGATCGCCACGGCCGGCACCTCGCGGCGCTGGCGGCGGTTGCGCTTGGTGTCGCGCGCGGTCGACATCTCCTTGATCTGGCGGCGCAGCTTCGACATGCGCTCGCGGATGCGGCGCCGGTCGAGCTCGATCTTGGTCTCACCGGGGCCGCGGCCGCCGATGCCGACGCCGCCGGCCGCCCGGCCACCGACCTGACGGGACAGGTTGCCACCCCAGCCGCGCAGGCGCGGCAGCAGGTAGGAGAGCTGGGCCAGTTCGACCTGGGCCTTGCCCTCACGGCTCTTGGCGTGCTGGGCGAAGATGTCGAGGATCAGCGCGGTGCGGTCGATGACCTTGACCTTGACGACCTCTTCGAGCTGGCGGAGCTGACCGGGGCTCAGCTCACCGTCGCAGATCACGGTGTCGGCGCCGGTCGAGGCGACGATGTCGCGCAGTTCGACCGCCTTGCCGGAACCGATGTAGGTGGCGGGGTCGGGCTTGTCGCGTCGCTGCATGAGGCCTTCGAGGACCTCGGAACCGGCCGTCTCGGCCAGCAGCTTGAGCTCTTGGAGGGAGTTCTCCGCGTCGAAGACACTGCCGCTGGTCCAGACGCCGATCAGGACGACCCGTTCCAGACGGAGCTGCCGGTATTCGACTTCGGTGACATCTTCGAGCTCTGTCGAAAGACCCGCGACCCTCCGTAGCGCCTGACGCTCTTCGAGTTCGTAATCGCCGATGTCTTCGGGCTCGTTAGTCATATATGTCATTTCCCTTGTTAACAATGCGACACCACCGTGTCTTCCCACCGATGGTGGCACGACACGGGAATCCCCCGCATCACGTTAAGCTCCCAGCTCGGTGAGGATCCTGCGACTCTCGCCCGCCCAGTGGGCCAGGCCGAGGCGTTCGTGCAGCCCGAGCGCGGCCTCGGCGTGCCGCCGGGCCAGGTCGTGGTCGCCCATCGCGCGGGCCAGCCGCGCCAGGGGGAGGTGGGTGCTGCCGAGCGCGGCCGTGCCCGTCCCGCTCACCACGATTCTCTCGCTGTACGGCTTGAGTCTGCCGTACAGGAAGGAAGGGTCGGGCGTGCCCAGTCGGCTGGAGATCTCGGCCCAGAGCACGGTGAGGAAGCCGGTGCTCCAGTTGTCGGGGATCTCGGTGCCCCATTCGGCGATCATCCGGCGGGCCCCTTCGGCGTCGCCGACGTCGAGGGTGGCCAGGATCGCGGCCGGGCGGAGCGGGGTCATGTCGGGCTGCCGCGCGAACTCGACCAGCTCAGGGAGGATCTCGGCGGTCCGGCCCTGGGCGCGGCGCGAGATGAAGACGGTGACCAGGCGGGGGTAGTCGCGGCCCCACATGGTCGTGGCGCCGAGCAGGCCGCCGAACTCCCCGGCGAGGCGTTCGGCCTCGGCCCAGTCGCCGCGCAGGATCCGCATGGCCGATTCGGCGTTGAGCACCATCGCGGTGAGTTCGGGGCGCCGGGCCTCGGTGAGCAGGTGCCTGCAGCGGGCCAGGTCGTGTTCCCACTCGGCCAGGCGGCCGCCGCGCAGCAGGTTGGACATGCGGAAGACGCGGGCGACGATCTCGGTGCGGGCGGGCAGGCCGGGGATGGTGAGCATCTCGTCGGCGGCGGCGGTGCGCTCGGCCTCGCGTTCGCTGAGGTCGGCGATCACGAGGTAGTTGTTGATCGTGCGCACGCGCAGGTCGTCGTCGCCCGCCCTTCTGGCCAGTTCGACGGCCTCCGCCGCCATGGCCTCGCCTTCGGCGCGGCGGGGTGAGTAACCGAGTTCGAGGGCGAGCACGCCCAGTACGGCGGCCCGGTCGGCGAGGTCGAGGGGCTGGCGCAGCAGCCCTTCGAGCACGGCGACCACGCGTTCGTCGACCCAGCCGTAGGGCTGCCAGTTCCAGACGGTGGCGCTGCCGAAGACCGAGACGGCGCGGATCACCGCGGCCCGGTCGCCGAGTTCGTCGGCCAGGCCGATGGCGTCGAGCAGGACGACGCGGGCCTGCTGGGGGTCGCCGACGGCGCGCAGCGCCTGGCTGTGCTCGATGAGGAGGTCGCAGCGGCGGGCCGGGTCGCCGGGGCCGAGGGCGGTCAGGGCGCGGGCCCAGAAGGCGGCGGCCTCGTGGTAGGCGTGGCGGGTGGCCGACTGGCGGGCGGCCCGGATCGCGTATTCGACGGCCTTGTCCGCGCCGCCGACGCGGGCGGCCAGGCCGTAGTGGTGGGCCAGCGCGGAGACCTCGACGGCGGGCAGGCTCTCCAGGGCGGTGGCGGCGCGCAGGTGGAGGCGGGCGCGGGCGAGGCGGGACAGGCCCGCGTACAGGGCGTCGCGGACCAGGGCGTGGGAGAAGCGGTAGCCGTCGTCCGACTCGATCAGCAGGCCGGTGCCGACGGCCGGTTCGAGCAGCGACATCACCTGTTCGATGTCGGTGCCGGTGACGCGTTCGAGCACGTCGAGCTCGGCCTCGCGGCCGAGCACCGCGACCGCTCGCAGGACCTCCTGTGTGGGCTCGGGCAGCCGGGCGACGCGGCGTCCGATGACCTCCCGCACTCCGTCGGGCACCTCGGTCAGGCCGCGCTCGCTGTCGGCGAGCCGCAGGACCTCACCCAGGTAGAAGGGGTTGCCGCCGGTGCGTTCGTGGAGGCGTCCGGCCAGTGCGGGATCGTCGAGGTCGCGGCGGCGCAGGTAGGCCGAGACCTCGGCGGGGCTGAAGGGCCGCAGCGGCACCCGGTCGACCCCGAGTTCCCGGGAGAGCGCCCCGAGGGTGTCGCGCAGCAGGTCGCCGGGATCGGGCCGGAGGGTGACCAGGATCAGGACGGGCCGCCGGGACAGCTCTCCGGCGGCGAACTGGAGCAGACGCAGGGAGGCGGCGTCGGCCCAGTGGAGGTCGTCGAGGACCACGAGGGCGGGCAGCGGCGCCGCGGTGAGGTCGTCGACCACCCGGGCGTGCAGTTCGAACAGGGCCGCGCCGGGGTCGTCGGCCAGCGCCACGTCACCGGTGAGCAGCGACAGCGCGGTGTCCCTGCCGAGGTCGCGGAGCGCCTGGAGCCACGGCCAGAAGGCGGGCGCGCCGGTGTCCTCGGCGCAGCGTCCCCAGCCCACGGCCATCCCCCGGGCCTCGGCCTCCTCGGCGGCGGCCTGGGCGAGCCGGGTCTTGCCGACCCCGGCCTCCCCGGTCACGATCAGCACGCCGCCCTGGCCGCGCCGGACGGCCGACAGCCGCTCGTCGATCCGGGCGAGCTGCTCGCCCCGCGCGATCAGCCGTTCCCCGGGCACCTGCGGCGCGGGCGGCGCCGGGGCGGCGGTCACGGCGGGCGCGGGCCCGTCGAGGTCGGCCGACTGCCCGAACACCGCCTGTTCGAGCCGGCGCAGCTCGGGCCCGGGTTCGATGCCGAGCTCGCGGTCGAGGATCGTGCGGACCTGGCGGAGCGCGGCCAGCGCGTCGGCCTGGCGCCCGGCCCGGTAGAGGGCCAGCACGAGCAGGCCCCACATGCGTTCGCGATAGGGGTGCTCCTTGACGAGCGCCTCCAGGCCGGGGACGCACGACCCGCTCTCGCCGAGCGCCAGCCGGGCCTCGAAGCGGTCTTCGGTGGACGACACCCACAGGTCGGCCAGCCCGTCGATCACCGGCCGGGCGAAGGGGTAGGCGGCGAACTCCTCCAGCGGCTCGCCCCGCCAGACGGCGAGGGCCTGGTCGTAGGCCTGGAGGGCGCGGGCGTGCTGGCCCTGGGCCAGGAGGCGGCGCCCGTCGTCGGCCAGCGCCCGGAACCTGGCCAGGTCGACCTCGCCCGGCGCGACCGCCAGCAGATAGCCGGGCTCGCGGGTGAGCAGCACCTTGGGCGGGGTACGGGGCGCGCGGCCCGGTTCGAGGGCACGCCTGAGCTGGGAGATGTACGCCTGGAGCGTTCCGGTCGCACTCGAAGGGGCCTCGCCCGACCACAGCTCGTCGATCAGCCGGTCGAGGGAGACCACCCGGCCGGGATCGATCGCGAGCATGGCGAGCACGGCGCGCTGCTTGGGGGTGCCGATCTCGATGCGGCGTCCGTCGGCGTCCCGCACCTCCATGGGACCGAAGAGGCGAACGTCCATGAGCGTCACATTACGACCACTAGTGGGTCACTAGTCACCCCCAGCCCCACCGCAAACGGGTCAACCCAGAGTGGCGTCATGGATGACTTCACCACTGCGATCCGGGGCCGGGTGCTGGTGCCCGGCGACGACAGTTTCGAGACGGCCAGGCTGCCCTGGAACCGGGCCGTCGACCAGGGCGGCGTACGGCTCGTCGTGGTCCCCGAGGACGCGGCCGACGCCGCGGCGGCCGTGCGGTGCGCGCGGATGGCCGGGGTGCCGGTGGCGACCCAGCCCAACGGGCACGGCGCGGGCGGCGGCCTCGACGGCGAGGTGCTGCTCCGCACCCACCTGCTGCGCGGCGTGTCGGTCGACCCCCTCCGCCGGATCGCCCGCGTCGAGGCGGGCGCGAGCTGGGGCGAGGTGCAGGCCGCGGCGGCCGAGCACGGCCTGACCGGGCTGTGCGGCAGCTCCCCCGTGGTCAGCGCGACCGGGTATCTGCTCGGCGGCGGGCTGAGCTGGTTCGGGCGGAAGCACGGGTTCGGCGCGTCCAGTGTGCGGGCCTTCGAGGTGGTCGACGCCGACGGGCACCCCGCCCGGGTCACCGGTGACACCGACCCCGACCTGTTCTGGGCGCTTCGCGGCGGCGGCGGTGACTTCGCGCTGGTCACGGCGGTGGAGATCGAGCTGTTCCCGGCGCCGTCGATCTTCGGCGGCCGGTTGCTGTGGCCCTCGGAGCACGCCCCCGAGGTCCTGGACGCCTTCCGCGACGCCACCGCGACCGCCCCCGAGGAGCTCACGCTCTGGTTCAACCGGCTGGAGTTCCCGCCCTTCCCCGAGGTGCCGGAGCCGATCCGGGGCCTGTCGGCGGTCGTCCTGGACCTGGCCTACCTGGGCGCGGAGGCCGAGGGCCGGGCGCTGACCGACCGGCTGGCGGCGATCCCCGGCCTGATGATCGACTCGCGGCGCCCGCTGCGGGCCGGCGAGATGGGCTCGATCTGCAACGAGCCGACCGAACCAGGCGCGTCGATCTTCTCCGGGCAGATCCTGACCGGCCTGCCCGACGAGGCGGCCCGGACGATCCTGTCGGCCGCGGGAGGACCGATGGTGTCGGTGCAGGTCCGCCACCTGGGCGGCGCGCTCGCCCGGCCGTCGGAGACCCACGGCGCGCACGGCCACATCGCCGAGCCCTACCTGCTCGGCCTGCTCGGGGTGGCCCCGGCGCCGCCGGTGGCCGAGATGGTCACGCGGCGGCAGGCCGAGATCTCGCGGGAGCTCGTGCCGTACACGACCGGACGTAAGCCCTTCACCTATCTCGGCCCGGGAGAGAAGGCGGCGGCGGCGTTCCCGGCCGACGCGCTGGCCCGGCTGCGGGAGATCAAGCGGCGCCGCGACCCGCACGGGACCTTCCGCAGCAACTACCCCGTGCTGGCGTAGCGGTCGAGCAGGGCGCGGCTGCGCTCCACCAGGTGCGGGAGCCCGAGCCGGGTGTGGACGCCGAGCGCGGCGGCGGCGTGCTCCCCGGCCAGATCCGGCCGTCCGAGGGCGGCGGCCAGCTCGGCCAGGACCAGCCGCATCGAGCCCCAGCAGCTCACCGAGCTGCCCATCTCGACGAACCGGTCGGCGAGCGGTTCGAGCTCGGCGTATTTGGCGGCCGGGTCGGGGACCCCGATCCGGGCCGCGACCAGCCCCCAGCTCGCCGCGATGAAGTCGTGGCTCCAGTCGAGCGGGATCCAGCCGCTCCAGCGCTCGGCCAGCCGCCGGGCCTCCTCGATCCGGCCCGCGTCGATCGCGGCCAGCACGGCGATGGTGCGCATCGGGGCGTGCTCGGGCTCGTGGGCCGCCGCGATCAGCTCGTCGGCCAGTTCCCCCGCGCGGCCCTGGGCCTCGCGGGCCGTGTAGAGGTTGAGCAGGCGGCAGTCCTCCATGCCCCACATCGTGGTGAGGTCGAGGAGGCGGCCGGTGTCGGCGTAGAAACCGAGCGACTCGTCGAAGCGGCCGGCCAGCGCGGCGCCGGTCGACTCGGCCAGCCAGACCATGGCGGCCAGGTCGGGCCGGTGGACCTCGGCGAGCAGGTGGCGGCAGCGCCCGAGGTCGTCGGTCCAGGCCGCCAGGTCGCCCATCTGGAGGGTGACGACCATGCGCAGGATGCGGGCCACCAGCTCGGTGGATTTCGGCAGGCCGGGGAGCGCCAGCATCTCGTCGCAGTAGGCGACCCGCTGGGCCAGGCCGTCGTCGGTCCAGAAGGCGGTGATGGCGTTGTTGAGCGTCTGGGCGCGCAGGTCGGGGTCGCCGAGGCGGCGGGCGATCTCGACGGCCTCCATGGCGTGGGCGCGGCCTTCGAGGACGCGGGGGCCGTAGTGGAGCTCCAGGCTCAGGGTGCCGAGGAGGGCGGCGCGCTGATAGTCCTCCAGCGGGCCCGCGAGCAGGTCTTCGAGGGTGGCGACCATGCGGTCGTCGACGACGCCGTAGCGGCGCCAGTTCCAGACGGTGACGCCGCCGTAGACCATCGCGGCCTCGGCCATCGCCGAGCGGTCGCCCAGGGTCTCGGCCAGTTCGATGGCCTGCTCCAGCACGGCGTGGGCGCCCGAGACGTCGCCGGTGGCGCGCCGGGCCCGGCCGAGTTCGGTGAGCAGTTCGACGCGTTTGGCGGGGTCGGCGGCGCCGTGGGCGGCCAGCGCGCGCAGCCAGAGTTCGACGGCCTCGTCGTAGGCGCGCTGGGCGACGGCGCGGCGGGCGGCGCGGGCGGCGTACTCGACGGCCCGCTTGGCGCCGCCGACGCGGGCGGCCATGGCGAAGTGGTGGGCCAGCACCGGCAGGCGGGCGGTGACGTCGCCGCCGGGCAGCGACTCCATCGCCTCGCCCACCTTGAGGTGGAGGCGGGCTCTGGCCAGGCGGGGCAGCCCGGCGTAGAGGGCGTCGCAGACCAGGACATGGCTGAAGCGGTAGTCGAACCCGTCGGATTCGGACAGCAGGCCGACGGCGACGGCCGGTTCGAGCTCGTACATGACCTGGTCGGCGGGGTCCCCCGCGGCCACCGACAGCACGTCGAGCGAGACGTCGCGGCCGAGCGCCGAGGCGACCCGGAGGAGTTCCTGGCAGCGGTCGGGCAGCCGGGCGACGCGGCGGCCGATGACCTCGCGCACGCCGTCGGGCACCTCGGTCAGGCCGTGTTCGCTGTCCGCAAGGCGCAGGAGTTCGCCCAGGTAGAAGGGGTTGCCGCCGGTGCGCTGGTAGAGGGTCTCGGCCAAGGCGGGGTCGTCGCGGCCGAGGAAGGCGGCGACGTCGGCCACGCCGAAGGGCGGCAGCGGCAGGCGTTCGGTGCCGGGTTCGCGGGCCAGCCCGGCCAGGGTGCCGCTGAGCTGTTCGGGCTCGCGGCCGGGCTCGGGGCGCATCGTGGCCAGGATCAGCACCGAGCGCCGGTGCACCTGCCCGGCGGCGAAGGCCAGCAGGCGGAGCGAGGCGATGTCGGCGGCGTGCAGGTCGTCGAACACCACCACCGTCGGACCGCCCGCCACCAGCGCGCCGAACACCTTGTCGTGCAGGTCGTAGAGGGCGGCGCCGGGGTCGACGGTCGGCGTGGCGACGTCGCCGGACAGCAGCCCGGCGGCTTCCAGGCCGGGCTCGCCCAGTTCGCGGACCGCTTGGAGCCAGGGCCAGAACGCGGGCGCGGTGTCGCCCTCCGAACAGCGGCCCCACACCACCCGCAGGCCCAGATCCCTGGCCTCCTCGGCGGCGGTCCGGGCGAACAGCGTCTTGCCGATCCCGGCCTCGCCGGTGACCAGGACGATCCCGCCCCGGCCGCGCCGGGCGTCCATGACCCGTTCGGCCACCCGGGCGAGCTGCGGGCCGCGCGCGATCAGCCGGGGCGCCGTCGTGGTCACCGGCGCCACGACCGTGACCGGGGTCTCCGGGACGTATCCCGCCAGATCGGCCGACTGCTCGAAGACCGCCTTCTCGATCCGCCGCAGGTCGGGGCCGGGCTCGATGCCGAGTTCGTCGGCCAGCAGGGCGCGTACCCGCCGGATGGCGGCCAGCGCGTCGGCCTGCCGCCCCGACCGGTAGAGGGCCAGCACCAGCAGCCCCCACATCCGCTCCCGGTAGGGATGCGCCTGGACGAGTCTCTCCAGGTCGGCCACGCACGAGGCGGCGTCGCCGAGCGCCAGGCGGGCGTCGAGCCGGTCTTCCGACGCCGAGGCGTACACCTCGGACAGGCGGGCGGCGACGGGCCGGGCGAACTCGTAGTCGGAGAACTCGGCCAGCGGCTCGCCGCGCCAGGTGCCGAGCGCCTTGTCGAGGGTCTCCAGCGCGCCACGATGGTCGCCCCTGACCAGCATCCGGCGCCCGTCTTCGGCCAGGCGGGTGAACCTGGCCAGGTCGACCTGCCCCGGCGGCACCGCCAGCAGGTAGCCGGGCTCCTTGGTCAGCAGGATCTTCGGCGGCGTACGCGGCGCGCGGCCCGGTTCCAGGGCCCGGCGCAGGTGCGAGATGTACGCCTGGAGCGTCCCCGTCGCGCTGGAGGGCGCCTCGTCGGCCCACAGTTCGTCGATCAGCCGGTCGAGCGGCACGATGTGCCCGGCCTCCAGGGCCAGCAGCGCCAGGACGGCCCGCTGTTTGGGCGGGCCCAAATCAAGCGGCCCGCCGTTCCCCGGACGGACCTCCAAGGGCCCGAACAGGCGAAAGAACAGCGGTTCCACGGTTCTCCTTGCATCGATCGACGCCCACACTACGACCGATTCGCACCCCTTCAAAGCGGCTTCAAGTCACTCTCCAACCGCATCGCAACTCGACCCCAAACCCCCGCACGGATCCTCGATCCAGACGAACGAGGAGGAACCATGATCAACGACTTGCGGCAGGTAGTCAGGGGCCGGGTGCTCACCACCGGCGACGAGGGTTTCGAGCGGGCCCGTGAGCCCTGGGACGGCGCCGTCGACCAGCGCGTGCTGGCCGTCGTGGAGGCCGAGGACGCCGCCGACGTGGCCGCCGTGGTCCGCCACGCGAGCCTCTACGGCCTGGCGATCGCCACCCAGCCCAACGGCCACGCGCCCTCGGCCGGGTTCGACGGGACGATCCTGCTGCGCACCTCCCGGATGCGCGCGGTGCACGTGCGGCCCGAGGAGCGGGTGGCCCGGGTGGAGGCCGGGGCGTCGTGGCAGGAGGTGCTGACCGCCGCCGCCAAGCACGGCCTGACCGGTCTGGCCGGCAGCACCGGCGCGGTCAGCGTGACCGGGTTCGTGCTGGGCGGCGGGCTGAGCTGGTTCGGCCGCAAGCACGGCTTCGCCGCCAACAACGTGGTCGCCTTCGAGCTGGTGGACGCCCAGGGCGAGCACCGCCGGGTGACCGGCGACACCGACCCCGACCTGTTCTGGGCGCTGCGCGGAGGCGGCGGCGACTACGCGATCGTCACCGCCGTCGAGATCAATCTGTTCCCCGCGCCCGAGCTGTTCGGCGGCCGCCTCATGTGGCCGGCCGCCCGCGCCGCCGAGGTGCTGACCGCCTTCCGCGAGGCCACCCGCACCGCCCCCGACGACCTCACCCTGTGGTTCACCCTGCTCCAGCTCCCGCCGCTCCCCGAACTGCCCGAGCCGCTGCGCGGCCTGTCGGCGGTCTGCCTGGACGTCACCTACCTCGGCGGCGAGGAGCGGGCCCGTGAGCTGCTGGCCCGCTTCGACGCGATCCCCGGCGCGGTCATGGACACCCGCGGCATGATGCCGGTCGACCGGCTCGGCGAGATCTGCATGGAGCCGACCGACCCCACCCCCGCGCTGGTCACCTCACACCTGCTCACCGACCTCGACGAGCGGGCCGCGACCACGCTGCTCGCCGCGACCGGCCCCGGCACGGTCGCCCCGCTCGCCTTCGTCATGATCCGCCACCTCGGCGGCGCCCTGGCGGTCGAGAGCCCCGACGCGGGCGCCTGCGGTCATCTGACCGAGAAGTACCAGGTCCACGCGGCCGGGATGCTGATCTGGCCGGAGATGGCCGGGCCGATCGTGGAGCGGCAGGCCTCGATCGCGCGGGCACTGGAGCCCTGCACGTCCGACCGCAAGGTCTTCACGTTCCTCGGCCACGACGAACCGGCCGACCACGCCTTCCCCGTGGAAACGCTCACCCGGCTCCGCCGGATCAAGACCCGGCGGGACCCCCTGGGCACGTTCCGCAGTAACCACCCCGTGAGCTGAACTAGAGCTTGAGGACCTTGCTGTCGCCCGAACCGGTCTGGATGACGATCTTCTTGGCGGCGGCCGGGTCGTTGGTGACCTCGACGACCCGCTCGCCCGAGCCGGTGTGGAGGGTGGCGTGGTAGCTGCCGCCGGGGACCCACGCGATGCCGTCGCCCGAACCGGTCTGGATGTCGACCGAGTCGGGGGCGGCGCCGAACTTGGCCTCGACGGTGCCCGAACCGGCCTCGGCGACGAAGGTCTTGCCCAGCAGGCCGGAGGCGTCGACCTCGCCCGAGCCCGTCGAGACGTCGACCGGGCCGCTGAGGGCGCGCAGCGTGATCTCGCCGGAACCGGTGTCGACGTTGACGTCGAGGCCCTTGGGGACCTCGACGGTGTAGTCGATCGAGCAGTCGCCGCACTTGTAGGAGAGGGTCAGAGTGCCGTCGCCGACCTTGTGGCCGTCGGTCGGCTTGTCGCCCCGGTAGTGGAGGGTCTCGGTCACCGAGACGCCGGTGCGGTCGGACTCGTTGACGACCACGTCGCCCGAGCCGGCCTCGATGCGGAGTTTGGTGACGGCGTCTTTGACGTCGTACTTCTCGACGGCCTCGTTGCGCGGCCCGAAATCGAGGTCGAAGTCGAGGTCGCCACAGGCGGTCAGGAGCAGCGCGGATCCGGCCAGCAGACCCGCTGCCGCGAGGCTCTTCATTCTCATGCCATCAGTCTGGGAGCGCCGGAGCCCCGGTCCCATCGGGGATGGCCCCCAGGACTCCCTGACCGGACCCTCAGGAACGCCCTCTGATAATCTTCCATTGGACAGAATCGAGTTTCCATAGAGTGGAAAAGAGTGGGGCGAATGACGAACGGCGTTGAGATCAACGGCCCGATGTCCGACCGATTCGACGAGATCCTCACCCCCGAGGCCCTCGCCTTCGTGGCGGAACTCCACCGGGCCTTCGACGCCCGCCGCCGCGACCTGCTGGCCGCCCGTCAGACCCGCCAGGCCGAGCTGTCGGCGGGGGGCACGCTCGGGTTCCTGCCCGAAACCGAGGAGATCAGGCGCGGCGACTGGCAGGTGGCGCCCCCGGCGTTCGGCCTCGAAGACCGCCGGGTCGAGATCACCGGCCCGGTCGACCGCAAGATGACCATCAACGCCCTCAACTCGGGCGCCCGCGTGTGGCTGGCCGACTTCGAAGACGCCAACTCCCCCACGTGGGACAACAACATCAACGGCCAGCTCAACCTGCGGGCCGCGCTCGACCGTGAGATCGACTTCGAGAGCGGCGGCAAGGCCTACACGCTCAGGCCCGACGAGGAACTGGCCACGATCGTGGTCCGCCCGCGCGGCTGGCACCTCGACGAGAAGCACCTGACCGTCGACGGCCAGCCGGTCTCCGCCTCGCTCTTCGACTTCGCGCTCTACTTCTTCCACAACGCGCGCCGCCTGCTGGCCAAGGGCAAGGGGCCCTACTTCTACCTCCCGAAGATCGAGTCGCACCTGGAGGCCCGCCTCTGGAACGACGTCTTCGTCGCCGCCCAGAACGCGGTCGGGCTGCCCCTGGGCACCGTCAGGGCCACGGTCCTCATCGAGACCTACCCGGCGGCCTTCGAGATGGAAGAGATCCTTTACGAGTTGCGCGACCACTCCGCCGGTCTCAACGCCGGCCGGTGGGACTACCTGTTCAGCGTGATCAAGAAGTTCCGCACGCGTGGCCGCGAGTTCCTGCTCCCCGAACGCAACACCGTGACGATGACGGCGCCCTTCATGCGGGCGTACACGGAACTGCTGGTGCGGACCTGCCACAAGCGCGGCGCCCACGCCATCGGCGGGATGGCCGCCTTCATCCCCTCCCGCAGAGACCCGGAAGTGAACGCGGTCGCCCTGGAGAAGGTCCGCGCCGACAAGACCCGCGAGTCGGGCGACGGCTTCGACGGCTCGTGGGTGGCCCACCCCGACCTGGTGCCGATCTGCGAAGAGGTCTTCGACGGCGTGCTCGGCGACAAGCCGAACCAGCTCGACCGCAAGCGCGAAGAGGTCTCCGTCACCGCCGAAGACCTGCTGTCGGTCTCCAAGACGCCCGGCGAGATCACCGAGACCGGCCTGCGCAACAACGTCGACGTCGCCCTGCGCTATCTGGCGGCCTGGATGGGCGGCAGCGGCGCGGTGGCCATCCACAACCTGATGGAGGACGCCGCCACCGCCGAGATCTCCCGGTCGCAGATCTGGCAGTGGATCCACAACGACATCGAGCTCGCCGACACCCGCGAGGTGGTCACCAAGGAGCTCGTCGAGCGGATCATCGACGAGGAACTCGGCAAAATCAGAAAAGAGCCGATCTGGGACGAAACCCTGTTCACCCAGGCCACCGCGCTGTTCAAGCAAGTTGCCCTTGACGATGACTTCGCCGAGTTTTTGACCCTTCCGGCGTATTCTCAGATGCCGTGACGGTGCTCGACCGGCTCGACGCGCTCTTTCCGCCCGACCGGGTCATCACCGACCCGGTCAGGCTGCGGACCTACGAGTGCGACGGCCTCACCTACCACCGCGCGACCCCGATGGTCGTGGTCCTGCCGGAGACCACGGAGGAGATCGCGGCGGTGGTCAAGGTCTGCGCCGAGTTCGGCGTGCCGTTCGTGGCGCGCGGCTCGGGCACGGGGCTGTCGGGGGGCGCACTGCCCCGCTCAGACGGGGTCCTCATCGTGACGTCGCGGATGCGGCGGATCCTCTCGATCGACCTCGACCAGCGCCGGGCGGTGGTCGAACCGGGGGTCACCAACCTGGCGATCACCGAGGCGGTCCGCGCCCAGGGCTACTACTACGCGCCCGACCCGTCGAGCCAGCAGATCTGCTCGATCGGCGGCAACGTGGCCGAGAACTCGGGCGGGGCCCACTGCCTCAAATACGGGTTCACCGTGAACCACGTCCTGGCCCTGGAGATCGTCACCCCCGAGGGGGAGATCGTCGAGATCTCCGAAGACGACTTCGGCTACGACCTGCTCGGCGCGTTCGTCGGGTCGGAGGGCACGCTCGGCATCGCCACCAAGATCACCGTCAGGCTGATGCGCGCCCCCGAGTCGGTGACCACCCTGCTGGCCGCTTTCGCGTCGATCGAGGCGGGCGGCCAGGCGGTGTCGTCGATCATCGGCGCGGGCATCCTGCCCGCCGCCATCGAGATGATGGACGCCCTCGCCATCGAAGCCGCCGAGGCCGCCGTGGCCTGCGGTTATCCCGCCGACGCCGGGGCGGTGCTGATCGTCGAGCTCGACGGCCCCTGTTCCGAGGTCGAGGCCCAGTTGGCCGAGGTGATCGCGATCTGCGTGGGTACCGGCTCGTTCGAGCAGCGGGTGGCCGCCTCGGCCGACGAACGGGCGAAGATCTGGAAGGGCCGCAAGTCGGCGTTCGCGGCCGTGGGCCGGATCAGCCCGGCCTACATCGTCCAAGACGGCGTCGTGCCCCGGACCTCCCTCGGTGAGGTGCTGGCCGGGATCGACGCGCTGCAGGCCGAGTTCGGCATCCGGGTCGCCAACGTCTTCCACGCCGGCGACGGCAACCTCCACCCGCTGGTGCTCTTCGACGACGCCGCCCCCGGCGAGGGCGAGCGCGCCGAGATCGTCAGCGGGCGGATCCTCGACCTGTGCATCCTGCACGGCGGCTCGATCACCGGCGAACACGGCGTGGGCGTCGACAAGGCCCGTTACATGCCGCGCATGTTCACCGACGCCGACCTCGACACCATGCAACGTCTGCGCTGCGCCTTCGACCCCGGCGGCCGGTCCAACCCCGGCAAGGTCTTCCCGACGCCGAGGCTGTGCGGCGAGGTGCCCCGCGTCCACAAGGGCTCACCCGGGGAGATCTTCTGATGCTCGGCCACACGGGAGTGATGATCCGCGACGGCGGCCCGCTCGACGCGGTCGGCGGGGTGGTGCCGCGCTGGGTCGCCCGGCCCGAGAGCGTCGACGAGATCTCCGTCATCCTGGGCGCCTGCGCCGACGCCGGGCTGTCCGTGACCCCCGCCGGGGGCCGCAGCAAGCTCGGCTGGGCGGCGCCGCCCGAGCGGGCCGACGTCCTGCTCGACCTGTCGGCGATGCACGAGGTGCTCGAACACGTGGCCGGTGACCTGGTGGTCAGGGTGCAGGCGGGCATCCCCGTCGCCCGGCTGGCCGAGGTGCTGGCCAAGGCGGGGCAGGAGCTCGCGCTCGACGTCCCGTTCGCCGAGGCGACCATCGGGGGGACCCTGGCCGCGCCGTGTCCCGGCCCCCGGGCCTTCCGCTACGGCAACGCCCGCGACCTGCTGATCGGGGTGACGGTCGTGCTGTCCGACGGCACGGTCGCCAAGGCCGGCGGCAAGGTCGTGAAGAACGTCGCCGGATACGACCTCGGCAAGCTGTTCACCGGCTCCTACGGGACGCTCGGGGTGATCGCCGAGGCGACCTTCCGGCTCCACCCGATCCCGGCCGACCGCCGCTGGCTCTATTTCGAGTGCGAGAGCTGGGAGGACGCTTCGGCCCTGCTGAAGTCGCAGCTCGAACCGAGCGCGGTCGAGATCGACCATCCGTTCAATGAGTTGTCGACGGTGGCTGCGCTGTTCGAGGGCCCCGCGTCCGAGCAGCGCGCTCTGGCTGCGCGGGAGCTGTTCGGCGGTGGCGACGTCCACACCGAGGCTCCGCCGTGGTGGGGGCGGCCACCCGGCGAGCCGTTGTACTCACTGCGGTGCCGGGTGGCACCGTTCGTCCCAGATGGGGTGTCGGTACGCGGCTCGCTCGCCACCGGTGTCTACCTGGCCTCCGGATCGACCGACCTCGACGCCTGGCGGGCGGAACTGCCCGACCACGCCCGGCTGGTCGGCCTGTCCGGGGAGTTCGGCGGCGACCGGTGGGGGCCGGTTCCCTCGCTACCGTTGATGCGGCGGGTCAAGGAGCGGTTCGACCCCGAGCGGCGCATGTCGCCCGGACGGCTCGCGGGAGGCATCTGAGATGGACCCAGAGCTCATCAAGGACTGCGTGCACTGCGGGTTCTGCCTGCCGACGTGCCCGACCTACGTGCTGTGGGGCGAGGAGATGGACTCCCCTCGCGGCCGCATCCACCTGATGGCCCAGCACAACCAGGGCGCCCCGATGTCGCCCGAGATGGCGGGCCACTTCGACGCCTGCCTCGGCTGCATGGCGTGCGTGACGGCGTGCCCTTCGGGGGTGCAGTACGACAAGCTCATCGAGCACACCCGGCCGGTCGTCGAACGCGAGCACTCCCGGGCGCCCGCCGACCGGGCGGTCCGCGCGCTGGTGTTCGGCCTGTTCCCCTATCCCCGGCGGCTGCGGCTGATCAAGCCGTTCACCCGCCTGAACCGCCGTCTGGCGCCGTTCCTCGAACGCGTGCACCCCACGCTGGGCGCGCTGGCCGAGCTGACCCCGCCCAGGTCGCGGACCCGGGTGCTGCCTCCGCTCGTCCGCGCGCGAGGACGGCGGCGAGCCCGGGTCGGCCTGCTGACCGGCTGCGTGCAGGGGGCGTTCTTCCCCGACGTGAACCGGGCCACCGCCCGGGTGCTGGCGATGGAGGGGTGCGACGTCGTCATCCCGCCCGGCCAGGGGTGCTGCGGTGCGCTGTCCCTCCACTCCGGGTACGACGCCCACAAGTTCGCCCGGCGGACCATCGAGACGTTCGAGAAGGCCGGGGTCGACACCGTCGTGGTCAACGCCGCCGGATGCGGGTCGTCGATGAAGGACTACGCCGACGTGCTGGCCGACGACCCCGGCTGGCAGCGCCGGGCCGAATGCCTGAAGGTGCGCGACCTGGCCGAGTTCCTGGTCGAACTGGGCCCGGTGGCGGTGCGGCATCCGCTGCCGGTGACGGTGGCCTACCACGACGCCTGCCACCTGGCCCATGCTCAGGGGGTGCGGTCGCAACCTCGTGAACTCCTCGGTGAGATCCCCGACCTGAAGGTGCGGGAGATCTCCGAGTCGGCGATCTGCTGCGGGTCGGCCGGAACCTACAACCTGTTCCAGCCCGTCGCCGCCCGCGACCTCGGCGAACGCAAGGCGAGCCGGGTCGACGAAACCGGCGCCGACCTGCTCGTCTCCGCCAACCCCGGGTGCACCATGCAGATCACCGCCGCCATGCGCCGGATGGGGCTCCCGGTGATGCCGGTCGCCCACACCGCCCAGGTCCTCGACGCCTCGCTGCGCGGGCTCGGGGCGGTGCGGTGAGCGTCCAGTCGGTCGAGCGCGCGCTCGACATCCTCGAAGCCCTCGCCGACCACGGTGGTGAGGCCGGCCTGTCGGAGATCGCCGCCCGCACCGGCCTGCCCTACGGCACCATCCACCGCCTGCTGCAGACGCTGCTGTCCCGTGGCTACGTGCGCCAGGAGTCCGACCGCCGTTACGCGCTGGGCGGCGCCCTCGTGCGGGTCGGCGGCGCGGCCGAGCGGCTGGTCGGCGCCTGGGCCGAGCCCTACCTGACCAAGATGGTGGAACTGTCCGGCGAGACGGCCAACATGGCCGTCCTCGAAGGCGACTTCGTGGTGTACGTCGCCCAGGTGCCCTCCCCCCGGAGGCTGCGCATGTTCGCCGAGGTGGGGCGGCGGGTGCTCCCCCACAGCACGGCGGTCGGCAAGGTCCTGCTGGCCGACCACCCCAACGCGGCCGCCGTCTTCGAACGCACCGGCCTGCCCCGGCGCACCGGCCAGACCATCACGTCGATCCCGGCGATGATGACCGAACTGTCGGCGGTCGCCCACCGGGGTTACGCGATGGACCTGGGCGAGGAGGAGTCGGGCGTCCACTGCCTGGCCGTTCCGGTGGCCGACGGCTCGCGGGTGGTCGCGGCGATGTCGGTCTCCGGCCCGTCCGAGCGGATCTCCGCCCTCGACCGCGACGAGCTGGCCCGGGGCCTGCGGAAGATCGCCGACGACTTCGGCGCGGAGGTCTTCGGAGCCCGAGGTTAGGGTTGACGGCATGTGCCGAAGCATCAAAACCCTCCGCCCGCCGTTCACCGAAGACGTGACCGAGAACGACGTCGAGGCGGCCGCGCTCCAATACGTCCGCAAGATCAGCGGCTTCCGCGCCCCGGCGGCCCACAACGAGGCCGCCTTCAACGCGGCCGTCGCCGAGATCACCGCCGCCAGCGCGAAACTGCTGGCCGCTTTGGAGGTCAGGGGCGCGAAAGCGTAACAGTCAGGCACACTGCGTCAGCATGATGTCCTTGTCGGCCGTGGTGACCGGAAGGTCGTACTTCAGCGCGACCTGGGCGAACCTGACGACGTAGGAGCAGCGGATCTGCCGCACCGGCGGTAACCACGACGCGGGGCCCGAGTCGCTCTTCGAGGAGTTGGTCGACCCGTCGACCGGGAGCAGGTTCAGCGGGTCGTTGGCCAGCCGCTTGCGCTCGGCGTCGCTCCAGCGCGAGGAGCCCATCTGCCAGCTGTACGACAGCGGGATCACATGGTCGATCTGGACCTCCGAGGCGTCCTCTTTCCGGAAGTCGATCGTCTTCCCCGTGTACGGGTCGTCCAGGGTCATCGCCACGACCACGCAGTCGGAGCCGCTCCGGAACTCGAGGTCCTCGCCGTCCCGTTGCAGCAGGTCGTTGCGGGTGTCGCAGCCGTTGCGCGCGAGGGGGACGTCGTCGGCGTTGTCGGCCCACGCGTAGCCGAACTCGTCGCGGTCGTAGCCGGTCTTCGGGCCGCGCCCCTTGGTCTCGACCTTGCCGATCAGCTCACGGGCGTCCTTGAGATCGGCCTTGGAGTCGATCACGGCCAGCCCGGGTTTGGTGCCCTCGGGGTTGTCGAGGGGGTTGGTCCCGGACGACGCCCCGCCCCCACCCGAGTCACCCGGAGGCGACGCCGCGTCGATCGCCCCACAGCCCGACACGAGTAATCCGGCCAGCACGAACCCGGCGCCCATCTTGCGCAGCACCGCTCACCCCCAGGTCATGGAATCTCCTGCCCAGGTATAGCAAATGCCCAAATTTCGGGCTTTAAGAGGTCATGTGATCAGGATTCCGCCGTCGACCGGGAGGACGGCGCCCGTCACGTACGACCCCGCGTCGGAGGCCAGGAAGATGGCCGCGCAGACCAGTTCCTCCGCCTCCCCCACCCGGCCGGCCGGAACGCGGATCTTGAGCATCGTCTCCAGATAGCTGGCCGGATACTGCTCGGTCATCTCCGAGGCGAAGAACCCCGGCTCCAGGCAGTTCACCCTGATCCCCTTGCGGCCCGTCCACTGCTGGGCGAGATCCCTGGTCAGCCCGGTGATCGCCGCCTTGGACGCCGAATAGGCCGCCTGCGGCAGCCCGCCGGTCGTCTCGCCCAGGATGCTCCCGATGTTCACGATCGACGACCCCGGCCGCATCACCCGGGCGCACGCCTGCGCCATGAAGTAGGCGCCGTTCAGGTTGACGTCGACGACGGCCCGGAAGTCGTCGGGGTTCTCCTTGAGCGCCGGCACCGCCGTCCCGACCCCGGCGTTGTTGATCAGGATGTCGACCGAGCCCAGCTCCTCGACGGCCGCGGCGGCCAGGCGGGCGCAGTCATCGGGTGAGGTCACGTCGGTGGGGACGGCAACGCAACGGCGGCCGGTCTCCTCGACCAGCCGCCGTGTCTCCTCCAGGCGTTCGGCCCGGCGTGCCCCGATGGCGACGTCGGCTCCGGCCTCGGCCAGCCCGCGCGCGAAAGCGACACCCAGGCCGGACGAGGCTCCGGTGACGACCGCGACTTTCCCGTCCAGACGAAAACGTTCGAGAATCACGGCCGCCACACTACCGAACCAAGTTCTAGAGGCCGTACTCCTTCACGATGTGCTCGTGGCGCTCGGCCTCGACGCCGACCTCGCGGGCCAGGTCGAGCCAGGCCAGCGGGTGGACCCACGTCTCGGTCACGTCGTCGAGGACGGCGTCGAGCTCGACCGCACTGGCGTCCGGCGGGATCGCGATCCAGCCGAACACGCCCGGCAGCTGCTCGCCGGTGCCGGGGTGGGTGACCTCGTAGCCCTTGTCGGAGTAGACCCACATCGGCCAGCCGCGCTCGGCCATCAGCTCGTCGAACTCGGCCCACTCCTCGTCGGTGGGGGCCGCGCCGTCGAAGAACCAGCTCGTGTAGCCGCCCGGACGGAGCATCGTGACCCCGGCGAACGGGATGACGAAGTTCTCCTTCTCCTCGTCGGACTCGGGGACCGGCTCCAGCGGGCGCGGGTCGATGACGACGATGTCGCCGGCGTTGTACTCCATGCCGCGCGGCTGCGGGATCGCCAGCCGGGCCGTAGCCGGGCCGGTGCGGACCGCGAGGACCTCACGCTGGCTGCCGTCGGGCGCGGGGAGGATGGTCCGGATGAGGTGCCACTCCTCCTCGATCGGACCCTCGGTCGACTGGATCGGCATGCCCAGCTTGGCGGCGCCCTTGCGGACGGTCACCCAGTCTTCGGCGGCCGTGGCCAGCACGATCACGCGCCAGATGTCCTCTTCCTCGCCCTGGACCTCACCGTCGATGATCGGACGGAGGATCTCGGCGGCCCGGACGTTGTCGCCGAGCTGCTGCACGGCGCCCGACCACAGGCGCAGCGCCTCGAGACCGGCGCCACCCTTGGCGGCCTTCTCGCCCTCGTCGGCGGTCTCCTCCCAGCGCTCACGCGCCCGGTGGAGGCGCGCCAGCGCCAGGTGGGAGCTGGGCGCCTTGAGGCGGCCCGCGAGGTCGTGGACGCGTTCGTCCTGCTCGGCCTCGATGAGGAGGCCGGTCAGGTAGGCGATGTCTTCGAGGTCGGCCTCGGCCGGGTCGCCCTCGACGGCGGCCATCTGCCAGTAGACGTCGGCGCCCGTGGGGGCGTAGCCGAGGAAGCCCAGCGTCGTGGTGTGGCGGCGGGTGGCCTCCAGGTCCTTGCCCGAAAGGGGCCAGAGCCAGCCGACCCAGCGCTCGGGGTCGGCGGTGCGGCCGTCGGCGGCGTCGAAGTAGGCGACCAGCTCGTCTTGCGGGCCGGGCGCGGGCGTCTCGACGGCGGCGTCGCACTCGGCGCGCAGCGCGGCGATCCGCTCGGCGACGCCCTCGGACGACTTCAGCTCACGGGAGGCCGCCTCGGCGAGGTCGGCGAGCAGCCGCGCCTGCCAGACGCCGTTGCGGCGCAGCGCCAGCCGGGCGCCGGTGAACGCCAGCTCGACGCGGGCCCGCGGGGAGCCCATGGTCTCGAAGTAGCTCATCCACTGACGGACGATCCGGCCGAGCTGCCACGAGTTCTGGATGGCGTCCTGCTCGGCGAGCTTGAAGACGACCTGCGCCCACTCGACCCAGTCGCGCGGGTGCTCACCGACGACGTCGAGGTCGGGCAGCGACTCGACGGCGTGCTGGGTCTGGCCGATCTCGACCAGGATGCGCGAGTGCAGGATGCCCTCGCGGCGGCCCTTGGAGACCGGGTCGTCGGGCTTGAAGCCGTTGGCTGCGTGGAGCGCGTTGAGCGCGTCCTGCGCGCGGCCGGTCGCCAGCAGCGCGCGGGCCGACATCGCGGCGAGCTCCCACGACGCCTCGCGCCCGGCGCCGCGCAGCCGCTCGACGGCCGCCTCGGCGTAGGCGACGGCCTCGGCGGGCTTGCCCGCGTCGAGCAGTGCCAGCACATATTGAGTGGTCAGCCCCGAGAAGGCGAGCGAGTCGGGACCCACCGTCTGCAGCGCGCGCCCGAGCGACCCGAGCCGCTCGTCGGCGTAACCGGGCCCGTCGGTGTTGGCCTGGGCGATCGCCAGCACCTCGACGGCGCAGGAGGCCGCCGGGCAGTCGGCCACGTCGCCGCGGGCGGCGAAACCGACCAGCTCACGGGCGTCGTCGATGGCCACCGAGCCGTTCGCGCGGTCACCGACCCGGCCGATCAGATGCCAATAACGGGCGAAGAGTTCAAGCCAGGGCTGCTCCATGGTCTCCGCCTGCTGCGCGATCGCCGGAGCCACGACGTCGAGCTGGCCGTAGCGGCCTTCGAGGGCCTGCGCCGGAACGTCGCCCAGCGCCATCGCCAGTCCGACATTTCCCGCTTCGTGCAGTTGCCGCTGGGTGCCGCCGACCCATGACCAGATGTCCACGTCCATGGGCAGCCAGTCTGCCAGGTCACCAGGGCTGCCCCAAACGTCCGCACGGCTGCGCGCACTATTTCACACTGGCTTCCGCCTCCCGGAGCAGCTCACCCAGCTCCTCGGCCTCCCCGCCGGTGAGCACGGAGTATGCGGGCGCGACCAGCACGTCGGTCAGCTCCTCGGCGCGGGCGCGCTTCTCCACGTCCTCCTCGGCCGGTACGGGATAGGGCTCGGGCCACGACAGAAACCTGGCGACCTCGGCAGTGCTGGCGGCGGTGCGCGGCGCCCCCGACTCCTCGCTGCCGACGAGGGTGGCCATGAGGGGGTCGATCAGCCCGGCGGCCACGGCGATGGAGTGCATGGCCCCACGGTGCTCCCTGGCGACCTGGAGCGCGTGGGCCGCGCGGGCCGGCGCGTCTTCGGGGAGCGGCAGCGCCCGCCATCCGGCGAACAGCGGCGCGGCCAGCGGCGACGCCGCCGACGTGGCCTTGGTGAGCAGGTCGGCCAGCCGCCCGGCGCCGTCGAAGGCCAGGTTGCGGCGGCCCCAGTTCGCGCACGCCTGGGCGTACAGGAAAGCGGCCTTCTCCGCCGGAAGCGACCGGCCGGATTCCCACTGCGCGCGCACGAAGCCGGGCTCGAAGAAGAGCGCGACGGCGACGACGACCTCAGCGTCGACCTCACCGAGGACACCACAGCGGCCGCGGAAGTACATCTCCCACCGCCCCAGCCCGGTCTCCTCACAGAGCGCCCTGACCTCCCGGGAGATCATGAACCTGCCGCCGAGCGAGCCGATCGCCTTCTTGTACATGTCGGCCAGAATGGAATACAGAACAATATTCTGCAACCTAGCGATCGAGTGGGGATTTATCCCGGAACACCGCGCGATACTCCTGCGGCGAGGTCCCCAGCCGGCGATGGAAGGCGGCCCGCACGGAGGCCGGATTCCCGAGCCCGGTGAGCCCGCCGATGCGCTCGATCGGCTCGTCGGTCGTCTCCAGCAGCTCCCGCGCCCGGTCGAGACGCGCGTCGATCAGCCACGACATGGGCGAGGTGCCGGTCTCCTCCCGGAACCTCCGAACGAAGGTGCGCCGCGACATGTGAGCCCGCTCGGCGAGCCCGTCGACGGTGACCGCCTCGGCGAGGTTGCCCCGCAACCACACCCGCAGCCCTTCGAGCTCCCCACCCCCCGGTTCCGCCCGCAGCCGCTCGACATATTGTGCCTGGTCACCGCCCCGCCGAGGCGGCGCGACCAGCGCCCGCGCCCGCGCGTTCGCGGCGGCCGCGCCGTGGTCGGCGCGGATGAGGTGCAGGCACAGGTCGATGCCGGCCGTGACCCCCGCCGAGGTCAGGATGTCGCCGTCGTCGATGAAAAGCCGATCCTTCTGTACGTCGACCGCCGGATACCTCCGCCGAAGTTCGGCCGAGACCTGCCAGTGGGTGGTGACCGGCCGCCCGTCGAGCAACCCGGCGGCGGCGAGCGCGAACGCCCCGGAACAGATGGAGACGATCCGGGCACCCCGGGCATGCGCGGCCCGCAGTGCGGCGAGCACCTCGCCCGGGATCCTCATGTCGAGGTCCTCGTAGCCAGGCACGATCACCGTGCCGGCACTCTCACAGACCTCCAGCGTGGACGTCCCGGTGACCGCGAACACCGACCCCGCGACCGTCTGACGCCGGTGAGGGGAGACGACGGTCAGATCGTAGTGGGGGTCGGAGCTGAAGATCTGGGCCGCGATGCCGAGCTCCAGCGGGAGGACGCCGGGCAGCGCCAGGACCACGACGCGATGCATGGCCCGATCCTAGCGACGGTTGACCTCCGGGCCACTGTTCGCCCAGTACGGCTCACTTCTACGGTCGGCACATGAACCTCTCGCTGCCGGTCGGCGCCCTGGCCGACGCGGCCCTCACCCTCCTGCGCACGTTGGAGAACCGGCCCATCGAAGACCACAGCCTGCGCAGCTTCCACTTCGCCCGGCTGATCGCCGCCCATGAGGGGTGCCTGACCGACGCGGCCTACGACGAGGACCTCCTCTTCGCCGCGACCCTGCTCCACGACCTCGGCCTCGGCAGCTTGGCTCCCGGAAAGACCAGATTCGAGATCGAAGGCGCCGACCTGGCGGCCGCCCTGCTGTCCGACCACGGAGTCGCCGAAGCGGACATAGCCCGAGTGTGGGAGGCCATCGCCCTCCACACCTCAATGGGCCTGGCCGAACGCATGGGCCTGCTGACCTATCTGACCCACAAGGCGGTCTTCACCGACGCCGGCCGCGCGACCGGCCTCCCACCCGAGCTGCTGGCCCCCGTCCGCGCCGCCTACCCGAAGCCGCCCGACGACACCTCGATCCCGGACGCCATCGTCACCCACGCCCGACGATCCCCATCGGCGGCTCCGCCCTACTCCATCGCCGCCGAACTCCTCAGGCAGCGCCTTTAAGAGAGGTTCAGCCGTGGTAGTCGCCGCTGGCGACCAGTTCGGCCGGGCCCGCCAGGTAGCTGGTCTCGGCGTCGAGGGTGATCGTCAGGGTGCCGCCGAGGACGCGGACGGACCAGACGCCCTCCTGCTCCCCCGCCATGTGCGCCGCCGCGACCGCCGTGGCGACCGCGCCGGTGCCGCAGGAGCGGGTTTCGCCGGAGCCGCGTTCGTAGACGCGCATCGACACCGAGTGGTCGCCGATCGGGTTGATCAACTCGATGTTGACCCCCTCGGGAAAGGCGTGGCGGTCGAAGGAGGGCTGGGCGGACAGGTCGAGCTCGGTCACCGGGTCGGTGATGACGCAGGCCAGGTGGGGGTTGCCGACGTTGACCCGCAGGCCGCGGTATTCGCGCCCGTTCAGGACCGTGCGGCTCTCGCCGGAGACGACCGGCCTGCCCATGTCGACCTGCACGTCACCGGTCGCGCCGAGGCGCACCTTGCGGACGCCCGCACGGGTGGCCACCCCGAACTCGCCGGGTTCGGCCAGACCGGCGTCGACCAGGTAGCGGGCGAACACGCGGGTGCCGTTGCCGCACATCTCGGCGAGGCTGCCGTCGGCGTTGCGGTAGTCCATGAACCACTCGGCGTCGGCCGCCTGGGACTCCACCTCGGGGACCAGCTTGGTCGGCACCACGTGGAGCACGCCGTCGCCGCCGATTCCGGCCCGGCGGTCGCAGATCTGGGCGACAAGTGGGGCGGGAAGGTCGAGACGCCCCTCCGGGTCGGGAAGCAGGACGAAGTCATTTTCGGTCCCATGACCCTTCACGAAGCGCATGACACAACTCTAATCGCTTGAGCAGGCAGGTCCGGGGCGTCGTAGGGCAGCCAGACCACCCGCGGATCGCGGCGGAACCACGACTCCTGGCGCCGGGCGAAGCGCCGCGTCGCCCTGATCGTCTCGTCGACGGCCTGTTCCTCGCTCCACTCGCCGTCGAGGTATTTGATCACCTGCGCGTATCCGAGCGCCCGCGCCGCGGTCGTGCCGAGACCGGCCTCGTGCAGTTTCCGTGTCTCTTCCACGAAACCGGCCGCCCACATGCGGTGAACCCGGACCTCGATGCGCTCGTCGAGCACCGGCCGGGGAATCTGCAGTCCGATCTGTACGGAGGGATACACCGACTCATACGACGGCATGGTGGCCGAGAAGGGCCGTCCGGACAGCTCGATGACCTCCAGCGCCCGCACCACCCGGCGGCCGTTGCTGGGCAGGATCGCGGCGGCGGCCACCGGATCTTCGACCCGCAGCCGGGCGTAGAGGGGCGCGACGCCCTTCTCGGCCAGTTCCTCTTCCAGGCGAGCCCGGATCGCGGAGTCGGTGCCGGGGAACTCGAGATCGTCGAGGATCGCCCGGACGTACAGCCCCGAACCTCCCACGATCACCGGGGTGACCTCTCTGACCAGCAGTCCGTCGATCACAGAGCGGGCGACCCGCTGGTATTCGGCGACGCTGGCCGTCTGATCGACGTCCCAGATGTCGAACAAATGGTGGGTCACACCTTTTCGTTCGGGGATGGTCAATTTGGCCGTACCGATATCCATTCCTCGGTAAAGCTGCATCGAGTCGGCGTTCACCGCCTCGCCGCCGAGGCGGATCGCCAATTCCACGGCGAGATCGGACTTTCCGGCCGCCGTGGGCCCCACGACGGCGATGACTGGTAGCTGCCCCACGCCCTCCAGTGTCACAGGCTCCCGGGTAACAATGAGACGAGTGGCGCCCGTCAGCGTCACGATCGGGGGATACGACATGTCCATGTTCGACAAGGCCAAGGACAAGCTCGGCGAGCACTCCGACAAGGTGGAGGACGCCGCCAAGAAGGGCGTCGACAAGGCCTCGGAAGCCGCCCGGCACAAGACCGGCGGCAAATACGACGACAAGATCGACAAGGTCGCCGACAAGGCCAAGGAAGCGGCCGACAAGATCGACGACCAGCGGTAGGGGGAACTCTGATGTCGTTCTTCGACAAGGTCAGGGACATGTTCGGCGGACATCACACCCATTCCGCCACCACGTCACCTCGGCCCCAGCGCATGCCCGGAACCGAGCAGGACGGCTTCCGTGACAAGGTGGAGGATTCCGTGAAGAGCGGCATCGACACCGCGGCACGCAAGGCCGACGAAATGACCAAGGGCAAGTACCGCGACCAGATCAACCGAACCGCGGGCTCCGCCAGAAACGCCGCCGACAAGATCGACGGCAAACCGGACTAGGCTCCTCCACTCCGCCCGCCCTCAAAAGCGAGGGGCGGGCGGCCCCTCGGGGGGTGTACGACACGCGCCACAAGCCACGTGAAAGGGTCGACGCACCTCCCTCAGAAGAGCGTCGGCGGAAGATGCCCTTCCATGGTCAGCAGCCACCTCTTCGACTCGACGCCAGTACCCCCGGAGAACCCGCCGAGCCCGCCACCGGCCACGACCCGGTGACACGGCACGATGATCGGGATCGGGTTGCTCCCCATGATCGACCCGATGGCCCGCGCCGGAATCCCGGTCTCGTTGGCCAGATCGCCATAAGTCACCGCCTGCCCATAGGGCACGCTCTCGAACAGCAACCCCAGCACCCGCCGCTGCGTCTTGGACATCAGCCGCCAGTCGATGGGCATCGTGAACTCCTTCAGCTCACCGGCGAAATAGGCGGCGAGCTGACTCCCGACGTCATCACGAACAGCGGCCTCGGAGCGGCCCAGTCGATCACCGGACGACTCGCCTCGGTCATGCGCGTCTGACGCGCCACCGGCATCACCAAGAGCCTCATCGCCGGAGTCGGGCGCCAGATCGTCCAGAAAAGGTCGCATCCGCTCTCGGACGCGCTCACGGAACTCCGGAGTGTCCTCGAACGAGGTGGCCACCACCCCTTCCGGGGTCACCGCGGCCACGACGAGACCGACGTCGGTCTGCACGGACACGAAACTCAGCCCCACAACGGCCTCCTCACAGGTCGTCCCACAGATCCCGGAATGACGGTGCACGGAGGACTTCCCCCCGCCACGACCCCAGATGAAAGGCCTCCCATTCCCCCTCGTCGTTCTGGACGAGAGGGTTCAGCAGGATCTCGCCGTCGTAGTCGCCGATCTGGAGCATCGCCGGCATGTAGTCGGGTGGGATGTCGTCTTCGGACCGCGCGGGATCGTAGGAGAGAAGCGGGTCACCGGGAGGGGGGATCTCGTAGCCGGACGCGCCGACGACGCGCTCCGGGCTCACCTCGCGCACCCAGCCCACCTCGGCCGCCGGCCACAGCATCTCGTCGATCCCGTCGCTCACCAGCAGCAACGACCGATAGCTCGGCGGCAGCGCGACCCCCAGGCGCGCCTCCAGGGCCGTCACATCGGCGGTTCCCCGGGTGTGTCCTTCGAGTATCAGCGCCCAGTCATGCCTCACCCCACGGACCCTAGCCCGGACCACCGACAGAACCGGACCTCCTACCATGTTGCGATGTCCAACCGTGAGCTGATCGTTCTCGGCACGTCGAGTGCGGTGCCGACGCGGTCGCGCAACCACAACGGCTACTTCCTGCGCTGGGACGACCAGGGCGTCCTCTTCGACCCCGGCGAAGGCACCCAGCGGCAGATGCGGCTGGCCGGGGTCAGCGCCCACGACCTCACGTGGATCTGCGTCACCCACTTCCACGGCGACCACAGTCTCGGCCTCCCGGGGATCATCCAGCGGATCTCCCGCGACGGCGTGCCCCACGAGGTCGGCGCCGTCTATCCCGCCAGCGGCGAGGACTACTGGCTGCGCCTGCGCCACGCCACCGCCTTCGCCGACACCGCGACGATCACCCCCCACCCGGCCAAGGGCGACGTCATGACCCTGCCGCTCCCCGGGCTCACCCTGACCGCCCGCCCGCTGTCCCACCCGGTCGACGCCTACGGCTACCGTCTCGACGAGCCGTCGGGCCGCCGGATGATCCCGTCGGAACTGTCCCGGTACGGCATCAGCGGCGCCAAGGTGGGCGAGATCCAGCGTGAGGGCCGCCTCGGCGAGGTCACCCTCGACCAGGTCAGCGAACCCCGTCTGGGCCAGAGCATGGCGTTCGTCATGGACACGCGGATGTGCGACAACGTCCACGCCCTGGCCGAGGGCGTCGACCTGCTGGTCATCGAGTCGACGTTCCTGTCGTCGGAGGCGACCATCGCCCATGAGTACGGCCACCTCACCGCCGCCCAGGCCGGTCAGGTCGCGGCGGCGGCGGGCGTGCGGAAACTCGTGCTGACCCACTTCTCCGAGCGTTACGTCCACGACGACGAGCGCCGCTTCGGCGAGGAGGCCGCAAAGGCCTATTCGGGCGACATCGTGGTGGCCAGAGACCTGATGCGCGTCCCGGTCCCGAAACGGGCCGCGGCGACGTAGTAGGCCACCCCGTAGGGGGCGTCCGAGTAGAGCAGGTCGAGAGGCCGGTCGGGCAGCGTCTGGAAGGCCGCCCGCCCAGCCGCCCACTGTTCTTCGGCCTCGGCCGGATCGAGCGTGGCGGCCCGCCCTTCGACGAGGGCGGAGACCACCCGATCCGAATAGGCCACGGCGCCCGGATGCAGGTAGCCCGGCGACTTCTCGGTCAGCCGGGCCGACCCGTCGCCCATCACGAGCAGCGCCACGCGCCCGGCCAGCTCCCCCACCCGTGACCCGAGGTCGCGGCAGGCATCGGGAGTGGCGTCGTACCGAACGGATTCGAGATGGAGCGGCACCTCGGAGGAGGACAGCAACCACCGCCCGATCGTCAGCGACAGCGGCAGCACCGGCACCCCGCTCCCGACCGTCACGTCGCCACCCCACGGCCGCAACGTCCCAGCGGCGGAAGGGGGGTAGGCGCGTCCATTCTCGGCGCCCCCTACGACCGCGATCAGGTCGGGCGAAGCAGAGTGGAGCACCTCGACGGCCGCGAAACAGGCGGCCCTGAGGGGATCGAGCTCAGCCGACGCGGCCCCCGCGAGAGAGGGAACGATCAGCGGTGGATTCGGGCACACGGCAGCGGCGACGAGCACGCCCCAGCGTATCCACCGCTGATCAGTCCATCGGCCCCGATCACTTCCCAGACTCAACACTCAATGCGACACCGACCCGGCTCGGGCCGCTTTCCACCTCACCGGCCGATGAGCTCGCCGAACTTCATCGCGCCCGCAACATCGGTCTGAGTCGAACACGCCGGAGTCGGTCTGGCTGCCGAATCGGCTTAATAGCCGCCGATCGGCTCGCCCGGCTCGACCGCGCCCGCGTCCCCTGTCCGGTCGATCGCGTCCGGGTCGGTCTGGGCGGCTTTTGTCGGCTTGGCCGTAGGTTTCTTGGTCGGCTTCGGGGCGGGCTTGTTCTGGCCGCTCGTGCTGCCGCTGCCCTGTTCCTCCGGTGTCCCCGGGGAGTCGCCCGAGGCCACGGGCGCGTCGTCCTGGACGTCATCCTGGACGGCGGGCGCTTCGCCCCCTTCGGCCGGGAAGTCCGGTGGGGATTCCGCTTCTGGGGCGCCCGCTTCTTCGGTGTCCGCGGCTGCGGGTGGGGGCGCGGAGGTCGCGGCGGGGGCGGGGCCCGAGGTGGGGGTGGAGGAGTTGCCGTTCAGGGCGAGGCCGATGCCGGCTCCGCCGACGACCGCTACCAGGGCGCCGGCGACGATCGCGATCGTTTTGGTGTTGCCGCCAGATCGTGCGCGGCCTGGCGGGGGTGCCTTTCGCGCGGATCGGTTCATGAGGGTGGCTCCATGCTGCTCGGGTTGAGGGTCCCAGCAGCCTAGCCACAATCCCGAAATCTATGCCTATAAATGCTGATTTAGGTACAAATCAGCGGTAGCCGAAGTCCTGGGTCCACCACGGCCCCTCGGCGCCCTGCTTCAGCCCGACGCCGATCGCCACGAGATCACAGTTGAGGATGTTGGCCCGGTGACCCGGACTGTCGAGCCACGCCTGCACCACCTCGCGCGGCGTCGTCTGGCCGCGCGCGATGTTCTCGGCCGCCGGGTAGTCGTAGCCGGCGGCCTCGATGCGGTCCCACGGGGAACGGCCGTCGAGGGAGTCGTGGCTGAAGTAGTCGCGAGCGGCCATGTCGGCCGAATGGAGCCGGGCCGCCTTGCGGAGGCGTTCGTCGATCCGCAGTGCCCTGCACCCCTCGGCCCGCCGGGCCACGTTGGTCAGCCGGACCACCTCGTCTTCGGCGACCTTCATCGCACTCGACGGGGCGGTGGCGGCGACAGGGGCGGTTCCGGCGCGTTCCTTGTTGGTCTTGCGGGCGGGTTTGTTGGTCTTCACCCGGACCGTCGGCTTCTGCTTCGGCGGGGCGGGGCTCGGCTCCGCGCTCGGGACCGTGTAGGAGTCGACCGGCACGGGAGGCTCACTGGCCATGTCGAACGCCCCGGTCTGCCCGCTCCCGCAGGCCGTCAGGAGCGCGGGCACCAGAAGAAGCCAGCCACGCTGCCGGAACGAGGGCATCCGGGACCTTCCTGTGTCACTCCGCGAACGGTGGACACACTATTCCCAGTAACGAATTCGCCGCACGCGAATCACGAAAGAATCACGACAACTCGGAACCAAGGCGTCCAGAAAAAGCAGAAAAGCCATTTTCCGTTACGGCTCCGCCCACCCCGACCCCGACCGCCGCCCCCGCCGAGCACCGCATCCGAGCGCCGACCGCCCGCTCCCGGTCCTCGGCCAACGACTCATGCCTGACCATCCAAAAACCGGCCCGGCGACCACAACGGCCTACGAGACCTCGCACCCCGAGACGACCGGCAGCGGAGCCGGGCGCCCGATGGTCGGCATGCCCAGGCTGACCCCCTTGGGCGCGGCGGGCCGACCCTGACGGGCCTCCCACGCGTCACCGGAGCGGGTGCGCCGGACCCCGACGACCTTGTCGGCCACCAGGTGGTGCGGCGCCGCATAGGTCACCTCGGCCGTCACCACGTCACCCGGCCGGGCGTCGGCCCAGGCCACGTGAACCAGGCGGTTGTCGGGAGCCCGCCCCGACAGTCGCCGCGTCGCGTCGTCCTTCCGCCCCTCGCCCTCAGCGATCAGCACCTCGAGGACCCGCCCGGTCTGCGCCCGGTTCTCGGCCCAGGCGATCTCCTCCTGGACGGCGATGAGACGGTCGTACCGCTCCCTGACGACCTCTTTGGAGATCTGGTCGGGCATCGTGGCGGCGGGGGTGCCGGGGCGGATCGAATACTGGAACGTGAAGGCGTTGGCGAACCGCGACTCGCGCACGACGTCGAGCGTGGCCTGGAAGTCCTCCTCGGTCTCGCCGGGGAAGCCGACGATGATGTCGGTCGAGATCGCGGCGTCGGGCATCGCGGCCCTGACCCGGGAGATGATCCCCAGGTACTTCTCCGCCCGGTAGGAGCGCCGCATCGCCTTCAGGACCCGGTCGGAGCCCGACTGGAGCGGCATGTGGAGCTGGTGCATCACGTTGGGGGTCTCGGCCATCGCGGCGATCACGTCGTCGGTGAAGGCGGCCGGGTGGGGCGAGGTGAAGCGCACCCGCTCCAGCCCGTCGATGTCGCCGCAGGCCCGCAGCAGCTTGCCGAACGCCAGGCGGTCGCCGAACTCGACGCCGTAGGTGTTCACGTTCTGCCCGAGGAGGGTCACCTCCATGACGCCCTGGTCGACCAGGGCCTGGATCTCGCCCAGGATGTCGCCGGGACGGCGGTCCTTCTCCTTGCCCCGGAGAGCGGGGACGATGCAGAAGGTGCAGGTGTTGTTGCAGCCCACCGAGATGGCGACCCAGGCGGCGTAGGCCGACTCGCGCTTGGTCGGCAGCGTCGACGGGAAGACCGACAGCGACTCCTCCAGCTCGACCTGCGACTCCTGCTCGATGCGGGCGCGTTCGAGGAGGACGGGCAGGGAGCCGATGTTGTGGGTGCCGAAGACCACGTCGACCCACGGCGCGCGGCGGACGATCTCGCCCTGGTCCTTCTGGGCGAGGCAGCCGCCGACGGCGATCTGCATGCCGTCTTCCGCGGCCTTGCGCAGGTGGCCGAGGTTGCCATAGAGGCGGTTGTCGGCGTTCTCGCGCACGGCGCAGGTGTTGAACACCATAACGTCGGGGGTCGCGCCCTCGGGCGCGCGCACGTAGCCGGCGTTCTCGAGCAGGCCCGACAGGCGCTCGGAGTCGTGGACGTTCATCTGGCACCCGTAGGTCCGTACTTCGTACGTGCGGGTGCTCTCCTCTGTCGCAGTCATCTCAATCCACAAGCCTAGGCGCTCCGGCGGACCCGCCAAGCCCGGGACAATGTCCCGGTTAAACGGGCATATCGCTCTATATCCTGACGTGCAATGACAGTGAGATGGGCCGTCTGCGTGGCCGGGCTCGCGGCGGTGGCCGTGGCTCTCGTTCTCGGGCTGGTCAACGGCCTGGGGGTGGTCACGCTCAGCCATCTGCTGTTCGTGGCGGCGTGCGTCGTGATCGGCACCGTGATCGGGGTCCACCGGCCGGACAACGCCGTCGGGATCCTGCTGCTGATCACCGGGCTCGCGTTCACGGCCCTCGACTTCTTCGGGCAGGTCGCCCTCTGGCGGCCCGAACTGTCCCTGCTGGCCTGGCCGCAGAACTTCCTGTGGGTGCCGGCGAACCTGGCGATGGCCGCGATCCCGATCTGCTTCCCCGACCGCAGGCTGCCCCGGCCGAAGATCCTGGTCGCCGTCGTGGCGCTGGCCGCGCTCCCGTGCGCGTTCGCGCCGGGCACCAACCAGCAGCTCGGGTACGGCGCCCCGATGCGCAACCCCCTCGGGATCGAGGCCCTGGCCGGCACGGCGAAATTCATGGAGGTCGCGATCACCGTGGTGGCCGGGCTGCTGTTCCTGGCCGGCGCCGCCGACCTCGCCCGCCGGGCCCGCCGGATCGAGCGGGCCCAGGTCCAGTGGCTCGTGTACGCCGTCTCGATCGCCGGAATCGTGATCGTGCTCCGGCTGGTCGCGGGCCTGACCGACGATCTTCCCGACGACCTGTGGCCGATCGACAGCGGCCTCTGGGAGCTCGCCGGGACGGCCGCGATCACCCTCGTGATGGCCGCCATCGGCATCGCGATCGTCCGGCACGGCCTGTTCGACATCGAGCTGGTCATCAACCGCACGCTCGTCTACGCCGTCCTCACCGCGTTCGTGACCGGCGGATACGTCGCGATCGTGGGCTACCTGGGCGCCGTCTTCGAGAGCCGGGGCCTGCCCCTCTCGGTGGCCGCCGCCGCCGTGGTCGCGGTCGTGTTCGCGCCGCTGCGCTCGGCGGTCCAGCGGGCCGTCAACGTGCTCATGTACGGCCGCCGCGACGACCCCTACGCCGCCATCGCCCACCTGGGGCGCAGCCTGGAGGTCCGGCCCGACGCCCGGGCCGCGGCCGAGTCGGTGGCCGAGGCGCTCAAGCTCCCCCACGCCGCCGTGGAACCCCTCGGAACGGCCGGAGATCCCGGGCTGGTGCGCCTGCCGCTCACGTACAGAAATGAGCTTGTGGGGCATCTCGCCCTCGCGCCGCGGCCGGGGCAGCGGGGGTTCGGCACCAGGGACCTGCGGCTGCTGGAGGATCTGGCCCGGCAGATGGGCTCTGTCGTGCACGCCGAGCGGCTGGCCGCCGATCTGCGGGCCTCGCGGGAGCGCCTCGTGGTGGCCCGCGAGGAGGAGCGGCGGCGCCTGCGGCGCGACCTGCACGACGGTCTCGGGCCGACGCTGGCCGCGCTGACCATGCGGGCCGAGGCGGTGCAGGACCTGGTCTCCGACCCGGCGGCGCAGGAGCTGCTGGAGGAGATGATCGGGGCCGCCCAGGCGGCCACCACCGACGTGCGGGCCCTCATCGACGGGCTGCGGCCCCCCGCGCTCGACACCCTCGGGCTCCTCGGGGCGCTGCGGGCCCATGTGGCGGGGCTGCCCGGAGAGCCTCGAGTAGGTCTCGATCTGCCTGTCGAGCTGCCCGAACTGTCGGCGGCCACCGAGGTGGCGGCATACCATATCGCTGTTGAGGCGATCAATAACGCCCGTCGCCACTCCGGCGCCGGCACCGTCACCCTCCGGCTCGTCCCCTGGAAGAACCTGCTGGTCGAAGTCGTCGACGACGGCCTCGGGGCCGGAGGACCACCGGGCGTCGGCCTGACCTCCATGCGCGAACGGGCCACCGAACTGGGCGGCTCCTTTGTGATCACCACTGCACACGGCACCACCGTGCGCGCCCAGTTGCCTATAGGAGCCTGAATGGAACAGATCCGCGTCCTGCTGGTCGACGACCACCCCGCCTTCCGGGCGGGCCTGCTGGCCCTGCTCAAGCCGGTCATCGGCATCCAGGTCGTCGACCAGGCGTCGACGGGCGAGCAGGCGCTGGCCCTCGTCCCCCAGGTGCAGCCCGACGTCGTCCTGATGGACCTCGCGATGCCCGGAATGGGCGGGGTGGGCACGACCGAACGCCTGGTCAGGGACCACCCGCACATCCGGGTGCTGGTGCTGAGCATGGCCGACGACGACGACTCGGTCTTCGCCGCCCTGCGGGCCGGTGCCCGGGGTTACGTCCTGAAGGGGGCCAGGAAGGCCGAGCTGGTGCGGGCGATCCTGGCCGTCCACGGGGGCGAGGCGCTCTTCGGGCCGGCCATCGCGTCCCGGCTGTCGGGCTACTTCACCGGGCTGGCCAAGCGCGAGCAGGGGTTCCCCGAGCTGACCGTCCGCGAGCGGGAGATCCTCTCGCTGATGGCCGCCCACATGACCAACCCCCACATCGCCGAGCGGCTGGCGCTGAGCGGCAAGACGGTCCGCAACCACGTGTCGAACATCTTCGCCAAGCTTCACGTCGCCGACCGCGCGCAGGCGATCACGCGGGCACGGGAGTCGGGGTTCTGACCGGAGTCCGCAGCACGGTCCTCGCCACCCAGGCGAGGGCGGCCAGCTCCAGCAGCGACCCGATCGACTGCATCGCGGGCGAGGAGCTCAGCACCACGAACGGCCACACGATGCCGGCGACCACCCCGACCGGCACCCACCACGGCGCGACCTTCTTCACCGCCATGCCCACGACCAGGATCAGCACCCCGACGTGGGAGAGGAAGGCCGGGAAGAGCATGCCGAACAGGAAGCCCGGCAGCTCGCCCGCCGCCGCGGTGACCTTCTCGGCCGTCTCGGCGGGCACGTTCTGGGCCAGCGCCAGGTCGTAGAAGTCGGTCATGAACAGGGTGCAGGCCACGGCCGCGCCGAACAGCCCCAGGGTGAGGCCGACGTTGGCGAGCGTCCCGGCCCTCGGGTAGAGGGGCGCGGCCAGGCCGAACAGCGCCGGGATCATGGCGAGGGACGCGTACAGGAAGAGAAGGCCGCTGATCTGCACCTGGCCCGGCATGGAGGCGAACAGGACCGGGTCGTGCTCCTCGCTGGGCGGTGAGGTGAGGAAGGCGGCGAACAGCAGGACGGGCCAGGCGACGAGCGCCCCGGCGGCGACGGTGCGCCGGTATTTATCGGTCATGCCTTCAGCCAACCGACAACGTGCCCCAAAACTCATGAGTCATGCTCGGGAAAAATGTCCCGACCTGCCGGGATGCACAGGACAGTCGTGATGTGATCGGTATAACTCCGCTGCTGACTTGGAGATATCGGCCCCTTTACTTTGAAGCCCATGACGGAAGCCAAGGGATCGACTTCTCTTGTCAGGCTCGAGGGCGTCAACAAGCACTTCGGCGCCTTGCACGTGCTGAAGGACATCGATCTCGACATCTCACGCGGCGAGGTCGTGGTCGCCATCGGCCCTTCGGGCGCCGGTAAGTCGACGCTCTGCCGGGTGATCAACCGGCTGGAGACCATCGACTCGGGCACCATCACCTTCGACGGGAAGAGCCTGGCCGTGGAGGGCCGCGCGCTGGCGCAGCTGCGCTCCGAAGTGGGCATGGTGTTCCAGTCGTTCAACCTGTTCGCCCACAAGACGATCCTCGAGAACGTCACCCTCGGCCCGATCAAGGTGCGCAAGATCGCCCGCGACCAGGCCGAGAAGCGCGGCATGGAGCTCCTGGAGCGGGTCGGCATCGCCTCGCAGGCGGAGAAGTACCCCGCCCAGCTCTCCGGCGGCCAGCAGCAGCGTGTGGCCATCGCCCGCGCCCTGGCCATGGACCCGAAGATGATCCTCTTCGACGAGCCCACCTCGGCCCTCGACCCCGAAATGGTCCAGGAGGTGCTCGACGTCATGATCTCGCTCGCCAGAGACGGCATGACCATGCTCGTCGTCACCCACGAGATGGGGTTCGCCCGCCGGGCCGCCAACCGGGTGGTCTTCATGGCCGACGGCGCCGTCGTCGAGCAGAACACCCCCGACGAGTTCTTCACGAATCCGGGCACCGACCGTGCCCGCGATTTTCTCAGCAAGATCCTCACACACTGAAGGTGGCTGTCATGCGTGTCCGTCGTATTGGTGCTCTCCTGCTGACCGCCGCAACGCTTGCGGCGACCTTGACCGCGTGTGGTGGCGACGACAAGTTCGTCATCGGCGTGAAGTTCGACCAGCCCGGCCTCGGATTGAAGCAGACCGACGGTTCGGTGAAGGGTTTCGACGTCGACATCGCGTCGTACATCGCCAAGGAACTCGGCTACACGCCTGAGCAGATCGAATGGAAGGAGACCGTGTCGGCCAACCGCGAGCCCTTCATCCAGCAGGGCCAGGTCGACATGGTGGTGGCGACCTACTCGATCACCGACGCCCGCAAGGAGATCATCTCCTTCGCCGGCCCCTACCTGATCACCGGCCAGGACATCCTGACCCGCGCCGACGACACCACGATCACCGGCCAGGACAGCCTCCAGACCAAGAAGGTCTGCGGCGCCCAGGGCTCCAGCTCCCCCGCCCGCCTGGTCGAGAAGTTCGGCGAAGAGTGGAAGGGCCAGTTCCTGACCGAGCAGCAGGGCTACGGCGCCTGCCTGCCGCTGCTGGAGCAGGGCCAGGTCGACGCCATCTCCACCGACGCCACCATCCTCGCGGGCTTCGCCGCGCAGAGCCCCGGCAAGTTCCGCCTCGTGGGCCAGCCCTTCTCCGAGGAGAAGTACGGCGTCGGCCTGAAGAAGGACGACAAGGAGACCCGCGACAAGGTGAACGCGGCCATCGAGAAGATGTTCGGCGACGGCTCGTGGAAGAAGGCCGTGGACGCCAACTTCGGCGAGTTCGCCACCGCCTTCGCCACCCCGCCGGCGCTGGAGAAGTACTGATCTGACCGGCTCGCGGCCCTCCCTTCGGGGAGGGCCGTTTCTTCTGAAAGGTGTGGGCCTTGGGTGCCCTCGTCGAAGAGTTCCCGGTCATCCTGGGCGCGTTCTGGCTGACCATCCGGCTCACGCTGGCCAGTGCGGTGGTCGCGCTCGTGCTGGGCACCGTCCTGGCCGCCATGCGGGTCAGCCCGTTCGGCGTGCTGCGCGGGGTGGCCACCACCTACGTCAACGTGCTGCGCAACACCCCGCTGACGCTGGTCATCGTGTTCTGCGGGCTCGGGCTCGGGCTGGTGCTCGACGTGTCGTTCTCCGAGTCGCTGTCGACCAACTACCTGTGGCTGTCGATCATCGGGCTGTCGGCGTACACCGCCGCGTTCGTCTGTGAGGCGATCAGGTCGGGCATCAACACCGTCCCGGTCGGGCAGGCCGAGGCGGCGCGGGCCCTGGGGCTGACGTTCACGCAGAACCTGCGGTTCGTCGTGCTGCCGCAGGCGTTCCGGGCGATCATCGCGCCGCTGGGCAGCCTGCTGATCGCGCTGACCAAGAACACCACGGTCGCCGCCGCCATCGGCGTGGCCGAGGCGTCGCTGACCATGAAGTCGCTGTTCGAGCGGCACCAGGACTCGGTGGTGGCGATCTTCTTCGGGTTCGCGCTGGCCTTCCTCGTGCTCACCCTCCCCACCGGCCTGTTGTTCGGCTGGCTGTCCCGACGGCTGAAGGTGGTCCGATGAGCTCCGTCCTGTACGACACTCCCGGCCCGCGCGGGATCCTGCGCAACCGGATCCTGACGTTCGTGTTCGCCGCCGGGCTGATCGTGGCGGCGTGGTTCGTCTTCCTGAAGTTCGACGAGAAGGGCCAGTTCGACGCCGCCCTGTGGGAGCCGTTCCTGCAGGCCGACGTGTGGGTGAACCTGATCATCCCGGGGCTGCTGAACACGCTGTCGGCCGCCGCCGTGGCGACGCTGATCGCGGTGCCGTTCGGGTTCGTGTTCGGCATCGCGCGGCTGTCGGAGCACCGGTGGATCAGGGTGCCGGCCGGGGCGGTCGTGGAGTTCTTCCGCGCCATCCCGCTGCTCATCATGATCTTCTTCGCACAGTACGGCGGCTCGGCCGTGCTCGGGCTCACGGTGACCTCGTTCACTGCCGTGGTGTTCGGGCTGGTGCTCTACAACGGGTCGGTGCTGGCGGAGATCGTCCGGGCCGGAATCCAGTCGCTGCCGCGCGGCCAGACCGAGGCCGCGCTGGCCGTGGGGCTGCGCAAGGGCCAGGTGATGCGGCTCATCCTGCTGCCGCAGGCGGTCACCGCGATGATGCCGGCCATCGTCAGCCAGCTCATCGTGCTGCTCAAGGACACCGCGCTCGGGTTCATCGTCGCGTTCGAAGACCTGCTCAACGCGGGTGCCCGCATCCTCCCGGCGAACTTCCGCAACCTGATCCCGGCGGTCATCGTCGTCGCGATCATTTACATCATCATCAACGTCGCGGTCGGGCTGGTCGCCAACTGGCTGGAACGCCGCTCCCGCCGCAGCAGGAAGACCACGATCAAGCCCATCGAGGCACCTCAGTCGGTCGGCGTGGGGTAAGCCTTTACGTGTCGTATCGGCGCGACGGGCGATCAAGATCTGATCCTGATCGGGTGTGGCGCGTCCTGGCTGCGGGTATCGCGGCCCTCTCGATCGCGGCCGGGCTCTCTGGTTGTTCGGGCGCCGGCCTCCTGATCGGCGTCCGCGCGGGCCAGCCGGGTCTGGCCGAACGGCAGCCCAGCGGCGGCTGGTCGGGCTTCGACATCGCCGTGGCCCATTACGTGGCCCGGCAGCTCGGCTACCGGAACGACCAGATCCGGTACACCACCGACCTGGCCGAAGCCGACCTGGTCATGGGCCCCGCGCGGGAGCCGTACGTCGGTCCCTACCTCGTCGCGGCCAAGGACATCCTGGTCCGGGTCCGCGACCGCGACCGGACCCTGAAAGACCTGGCCGGAGGCATGGTCTGCGGCACGAGGGCCGACACCCTCGGGCTGAGCGGCCGGTTCGGCGCCGCCTGGCGGGCCGAGCACCTGGCGGAGGCCAACGTGCCCGCCGCGTGCGGGCCGCTGCTGGCCGACCGCCGCACCGACGCGATCATCGCCGACGCTCCCGTGCTCGCCGGTCTGTCGGCGCAGTATCCGGGCCGCTTCCGGCTGGTCGGACGCCCTCTCGCCCAGGAACGGTACGGAATCGGCCTGTCCGAACGCACCGAGTCGTGGCGCGGCGAGATCGAGGACGCGCTACGCCAGATGTTCGACGACGGCTCGTGGCACCGCGCCGTGATCGACTACCTCGGCGAGCTCGCCACCCAGTACGAGATGCCGCCCGCCCTGGAAAAGCGGTAACCGCACGACATCACCAGCCGCGTTCGGGCAGGATGCCGTGCATGCTCCCCGAGCGCGCGCCTCTGCCGTACGCCGCCCGCATATCCACCGCCGACGTCGCCCGTTCCGGACTGGACCTCGGCTTCCCCACCGTGATCGGCGACGAGGTCTGGTGGGAGGAGGACCGGCCCGCCCAGCAGGGCCGCCGGACCATCGTCCACCGCGCCGCCGACGGGCAGCGGCGCGAGATCCTCCCGGCACCGTGGGACGCCCGCACGCGGGTGCACGAATACGGCGGGCGGTCGTATCTCGTCATCCCCGAACACGGCGTCGTTTTCGCCGAACATTCTGACCAGCGTCTTTACCTGGTCGATTCGGGAGAACCCCGGGCGATCACCGATGAACCCGACTGCCGATACGCCGATCTTTCCTGGTCTCATGGGCGCGTTTATGGCGTACAGGAAAAACACCATGACGACGGAAAGGTGGAACGCGCCGTTGTCGCCGTTTCGCTGAACGGCACGGTTTCGGTCATCGCGTCGGGGTCGGATTTCTACGCGTCCCCCACGGTCTCCCCCGACGGGGAACACGTGGCCTACATCTGCTGGAACCACCCGCGCATGCCGTGGGTCGGCACCGAACTGCGCATCACCCGCATCGACGACGGCTCGTCGTGGACGGTCAAGGGCGGCCCGGCCGAATCGGTGCTCGCGCCGACGTGGAAGGACGACCGCAACCTCTACCTGGTGTCCGACTGGTCGGGCTGGTGGAACCTCTACCAGATCGGCATGTTCGGCACCTCCCCCCGCGCGCTGTTCCCCTCGGAGGAGGAGTTCGCCGGACCGCTGTGGCAGCTCGGCGGGCGGCCCTACGTGGTGCTCGGCGACGGCCGCCTCGGAGTGCTCCACGGGCAGGGCAACCTGCGGCTGGGCCTGCTCGACGTCGAGTCGGGCCTCCTGGAGGATCTCGACGTCCCCTACGACGGCTTCCAGCCCGCGCTGTCGGCCGACGGGCGGATGCTCGTCGGGGTCGGATACGGCTGGGACCTGCCGCGCTCCGTCGTGCGCGTGGACACCGTGACGGGCCGGGTCGAGGGCCTGCGGCGGGACATCGCCGAGTTGCCCGACGTCGCCTACCTGCCCCGGCCCTCGGCGGTGATGATCGACCACCGGGTGCCCGCCTATCTGTACCCGCCGCTCGACGCCACCGGCCCCTCCCCTTTCGTGGTGTTCGCGCACGGGGGCCCGACCGGACACGTGACGACGGAGCTCAGCCTGGCGCGGGCCTTCTTCACCACGCGGGGCATCGGGGTGCTCGACGTGAACTACGGGGGCTCCACCGGATACGGGCGGGCCTACCGGGAGAAACTGAGCGGCCAGTGGGGCGTGGTCGACGTCGACGACGTCGTCGCGGCGGCCGAATGGCTGGCGTTCTCCGGCCACGCCGACCCCGACCGGATCGCGATCCGCGGCGGCAGCGCGGGAGGCTGGACCGTGCTGGCGGCCTGCGCGGCCTCCGACGTGTTCGCCGGGGGCGTCTCCATCGCCGGGGTCACCTCGCTGGGGCCGCTCATCGAGACGACGCACGACTTCGAGTCGCAGTACGCCGGATGGCTCGCCGGGCCCGACGGCGCACTCCGTGAGCCGCTAGCCCGGGTCGGGGAGATCGACTGTCCCGTGCTGCTGCTCCAGGGGCTCAACGACCCGGTCGTGCCGCCGTCGCAGGCCGAGACGTTCGAGGCCGCGCTGACGGCGCGAGAGGTTCCGTGTACGTATCTCGCCTTCGAGGGCGAGAGCCACGGGTTCCGCCGCATCGAGACCCGAACCGCCGCCCTCGCCGCCGAACTGTCCTTCTACCTGCAGATATTTGGCTAACGCGAGCACGACCACCGCGACGGACGCGGCGAGGCCGAACCAGAACGCGGGCAGCATCTCGACCTCGAGCATGTGCAGAACCGAGACCCCCCGCAGCGTGCCGGCCAGGCACGACGCCATGAGCCCCGCACCCACCTGCCTCGACCGGGCCAGCGAGGCGAGCACCAGGATGACGACCAGGCTCGTCCAGCGACTTCCAAGCCACGCGAGGTCGATCACCGTGTCCGTGGACGCGGTGCAGCATGCGAAACGGGAGCCGTCCCATCGTTCGATCACGGTCCACGGAAGGGTCCAGACGTAGATGTAGCCCGTTCCCACTGCGACACCCACGACGGCCAGCACCAGGTTCGGCCGGGACAGCCGGAACCTCCACCGTTCCCGCCAGACCACCGCGAACACGACCAGCAGCGGCACCGCCAGCATGCCCCAGTGCCGCCACCAGTCGTGAACGGGAGGGTCGACCCAGACCGCGTCGAGCGGACGGCGAACCGCGGCGGCAGCGTGAAAGACGAGAAGGCCCAGCGTGAAAGCCTGCCCGAAGCACGCCGTCCGCCGGAACAACAGCAGCGTTGCGGCGATCAGGGGGAGATAGAACACGGGATTGGCCACCAGCGAGATCCACAGGTCGCGGTCGGCGACGAACAGGCCCGACCATCCCGCCAACCGGAAATCTTCATCGAGGCTCAACCCGACATACCCGACGATCGCCACCGCACCGGCGAAATCCCCCCACCGGACGCGCCGCCGTTCCGGAGCCGGGGCGGTCTGCTCACAGACCGGGCAGGTCAGCCAGTCGGGAACCGTGTCCGTCCGGCAGTCGAGACACAGCATGCGAGGAGTATGACGTACAACATCATTTCCAACCAGAAAGGCCCGCCTGGCGGGCGGGCCCTCCGCACAGCGGGACTAGCGGGTCGCGGCCTTGAGGATGAGCGAGGTCACCAGGTCGGGGTGGCTCATCATCGGCACGTGCGAGCTGTTGACCTCGACGATCACGCCCTTGGCCCGCTTGGCCATCGCGCGCTCGGCCACCGTCGGGATGATGTTGTCCTGCTTGGCGACCACGAAGTAGCTCGGGATCGTCTTCCAGGCGGCGGGCCCGGAGGGGGTCACCAGAGCCGCGAGGGCGCCGGGACGCTGGGTGGCGGCCATCACCGCGGTGGTGCTGCGGGGCAGGTCCTGGGCGAACAGACGGTGGAAGTGGGCCGGGTCGATGTAGGCGTCGGCGTCGCCCCCCTGGGCGCCGGGGAACGGCTTGGTCTTCAGGTGGCTGGTGACCTCGGTCTCGCCACCGGCCAGGTGGTTGGCGTCGGACACGCTCTCACCCTCGTCGAGGGCGTAGGCGGCGACGTACACGAGGGACTTGACGTTGGCGAGCCCGGTCGCGGCGTTGCTGATCACGGCGCCGCCGTAGGAGTGCCCGACCAGCACGACGGGGCCGGGGATGGTCGTCAGGAACTGGCGCAGATACTCGGCGTCGGAGGCGGGGCCGCGCAGCGGGTTGGAGAACGCGGTCACCTCGTAGCCCTTGCGGATCAACCGGCCGGCGACGTCGTTCCAGCCACTGGAGTCGGCGAAGGCACCGTGGACGAGCACGATGGTCGGCTTCGGCTTGGGGGTGCCGGCGGCCTGGGCCGGTCCGGCGATGGTGAGTCCGGCCAGGAGGAAGGTCGCGAGAAGGGTCTTGAACAAGCGGGTCATGCGCTCATCGTGTGCGGGACGGACATGCTGGCGAATCATGTGGTCTTCGTAGTCTTTGCGCGAGATGTCCCGGTGCCGTCACGTGCTTTCCGTGTCCACGCGCGGCCTGTCGCAGATCTGGCGGGACAAGCGGGAAGCCGACCTCCACGCACCCGAATTCCGCACAGTGCGGGGCTGTGACCTGTGAGCCTCTCGGAGCTCGTAGACGGACCGTGAAGCGCCCGACCGCCCACCAACGCGATCAACGCATCAGCCTGCTCCGCCAGGTCAGCGACTCGAACCCGATCCACCGCCCCGGCGACAGAGCGCCTGGCTCGATCGATCGGTGGCTAACGCGACCTGGCCGAACTTCCTCGATTCCTGTCGGCCTGCGGCGCTGTTCGAGGGGCGCTGAGCCAGCAGAAGGGCATGCGCGCCGATGGAGTCGGCCAAACGGCGGTCCGGCGCCGGGCTTCCCTCGCTGCGATCTGGCGGCGGCGCGGCCTGTCTCATCAATGGGTCTGCCGCATGGTCGATCACCTGCGGGGCGGCACATCGCATGCATCGCGGAACACCCGGCTGACCGGGAAGCGCAGGTGAAGCCCCATCGCTGCGGCAGCTGAGCGGTGTGACGATGCCCGCCCTGTGTAAGCGGCAGATGGGTAGTGGCGTCTTCTCCGCGGACCTCTATGAGCTGCTAACAAAATGAACATCGCTGGTCCCTGCGCGGGTGCTGCGCGGTGCCTCAGCTGCGGGGTCGGCGCACAGCAACGGTGGGTCGCCGAGCACCGGAATGATGCTGTTTGAACTCCTGAGTGCAGGCGACCGAGGAGTCGATCGCCTGCACAACTCGAGGGCCGGAAGATCGCCGCTAGCGTGCGAACTCGGTGGCCCTCGACTCTCGCACAACCGTGATCCGGATCTGACCCGGGTAGGTCAGCTCCTCCTCGACCTGCTTCGCCACGTCACGTGCGATCACCTGCGCCTGGATGTCGTCGACGTTGTCGGGGCGCACCATCACGCGGATCTCGCGCCCCGCCTGCATGGCGAACACCTTCTCCACGCCCTCGTGCCCCTGGGCGATCTCCTCGAGCCGCTCCAGCCGCTTCACGTAGGCTTCCAGGCTCTCCCGCCGCGCCCCCGGCCGGCTGCCGCTGATCGCGTCGGCGGCCTGCGTGAGAACCGCTTCGACGGTACGCACCTCGACCTCGTTGTGGTGCGCCTCGATAGCGTGGACGACGTCTTCGTGCTCCCCGTATCGACGTGCGATCTCGGCGCCGATGAGGGCGTGGCTGCCCTCGACCTCGTGGGTGAGGGCCTTGCCGATGTCGTGGAGCAGCGCGCAGCGCTTCACCAGGTCACGGTCGAGCCGCAGCTCGGAGGCCATGATGCCGGCGATGTGGGCCGACTCGATGAGGTGCTTGAGCACGTTCTGGCCGTAGGAGGTGCGGTAGCGGAGCTGCCCGAGCAGGGTGATCAGCTCGGGGTGCATCTCGGTGATGCCGAGTTCGACGAGGGCGTCTTCCCCGGCTCGTACACAGAGATCCCGCACTTCCGCTTTGCTGCGCTCGTAGGCCTCTTCGATCCGTTGCGGATGGATGCGCCCGTCGAGTACCAGTTTCTCCAGGGTCAGCCTGGCGGTCTCGCGGCGCACGGGATCGAAACACGACAGCAGCACCGCCTCGGGCGTGTCGTCGATGATCAGGTTCACCCCGGTCGTCGACTCGAAGGCCCGGATGTTGCGGCCTTCGCGCCCGATGATGCGCCCCTTCATCTCGTCGCCGGGAAGGTGCAGCACGCTCACGACCGACTCGGCCGTCTGCTCGGTCGCGACCCGCTGAACCGCCAGCGTCACGATCTTGCAGGCCCGCTTCTCGCCCTCCTTCCGCGCGTCACCCTCGATCTCCCGGATGATCAGCGCCGCCTCGCGCTTGGCCTGGTTCTCGATCTCCTTGACCAGCTCACCCTTGGCCTGGTCGGCGGTCAGCCCCGCCAGCCGCTCGAGGATCTCCCGCCGCTGCTCGCCCATCTTGTCGAGCTCGGCCCGGCGCCCGGCCAGATCGGTCTCGCTCTCGGCCAGCTTCCCGACCCGCTCGGTGTGCAGCCGCCCCTCTTCGTCGAGCCGCCGCTCCCGCTCCGCCAGCCGCCCTTCCCGCCGCTCGAGGTCGGCGCGCAGCTCCTTCAGCTCGTTCTTCAGCGTGCGCGACTCCTCCTCGACCTCCCGCCGCATCACCGCGGCGCCCTCGACGATCGCCTCGGACTTCCGGATGATCTCCCCGGCGTCGTTCTCGGCCTTGTCGCGGATCTCCGCGGCCTCCTCGCGAGCCCTCTCCAACTCCTTCTCGCGGAGGCTCTCGCTGAGCTCCGCGCGGATCTGGTCAAGCTGCTCCTGACTCGGACCGAGCTCTTTCGGGGCGGTACGACGGAGCAAAATGATCAGGAGGGCCGCAATCGCCGCGAAGGCAAGCAGCAGCACCGCCACTGCAAGCACGATCACGATCGTCATGTCCATGCGCACCCACCCCTTCTAGCGTCAAGCCGACAAGGGGTCACCAGCACAGCACGAAGACACCTGGTGGCACCACCAGGACATATATTCGTACCCCGAAAAGATCGAGGGCCGTGGTTCACCGTTATGGCAATCCGCGCTGCGCGGAGTAACTCCTTACTGCGGTCGAGGTTAAGCGTCATTCGGGTAACGAGCAAGCAAAGACGCGGCAGGTGGCGAGTTTTTCTCGATCATCATTTCCCGGTTTCCGGACGAGCCGGACGGGGCAAGCGATCACGGAATGGATTTGATCCGTTTCCGAACGTCATGACCGATAGGCCCGAGATGCCGCAAAGAACCCGTTGCGACAACGTCCCAGAGACGGCCAACAACCACGATCAGGATCATTTGAGCACGGGGACGGTCATACTCGGCGTCAAGACACGCGGCCACCGGACACCCCCAGACCACCCCGAACGGGACACCCCAAGCCCGGCCATCCACAGCACCCCGATCGCCCTGCCGAAGCGACGGCAGACGCCTGCTGCCGTCCGGGAAAGGCGCGGAGAAACCCCTCACTCAAAGCCCCAAAAGCCTTGTCTCCGTTACGGCTCCGCCTGGCCGGCACCGCCCACCGCCTCCGAACCTCCCCGTAACCGGCGCCAACCGGCCGTGCCCGGCGATCACAGCAAGTCCAGGTAGCCGCCCTCGCCCTCGTCGGTCTCCTCACCCTCGGCTTCCAGAGCCTCTCTGACGATCCGGAAGGCCAGCCCGGCCGAATACCCCTTCCGCGCCAGCATGCCGACCAGCTTCCGGGTCCGGGCGCGGGGATCGGCTCCCCTGGTCGAGCGCAGCTTCCGTTCGACCAGCCGACGAGCCGTCTCGACCTCCTCATCGGGGTCGAGTTGTTCAACCGCCTCCTTGACGGTCTCCTCCTCGACCCCGCGATGCCGCAACTCCTGAGCCAGCGCCCGCCGTGCCAGTCCCCGCCCGTGATGACGCGAGCTCACCCACGCGGCCGCGAACGCCTGATCGTCGATGAGCCCGACCTCGGAGTAGCGTTCGAGCACCCGCTCGGCCACCTCTTCGGGAATCTCCTTCTTCAGCAGCGCCTCGGCGAGTTGGGCCCGTGTCCGGGGAGCGAGAGTGAGCAGCCGCAGACAGATCCCCCGTGCTCGCGCCTCAGGATCGGAACTGTTCTCCTCGGAAGACGCCCCCCGCCGCTTCGACCGACGACCGGCATCGTCACCACCGCCGAAGAGCCCTTCGCCTTCGGCAACCCCGCCGCCATCCGCATCACCACGACGAGACGCCCGCCGCCCCGCCTTCCCACGCCGCCCCCGGCCGACGGCTTCGTCGTCCGGCAACCCACCCCAGTCACGGGGATTCGGCCGATCACCCGAAACTTCACCGGATCTCGCGCCCCCGACGAACGGATGAGCACTCTCCGGCCGACCCTCTCCAGAAGCGTTCGGCCCTTCGTCCTTGCCCTGACCATCACCACGAGAGGTCGGGACACCATCTCTGCGGTCGTCGTTCGCAGGTGGGCGGCCTTCCTCTCCCTGCCGAACCTCATCTTCTCTGTCATCCACAGGGAACGGGCTCGGTTGCTCCACCTGATCACCGCCGGAAAGCCGACTCAGTCGCTCCCCCACAGCTCCGGGAGAAGACCGGCCCACACGCCTCCGGCCACCACGAGCAGACGAGCGATCTTCCCGCTCCTGCTCGGTCTCACCAGATGACCAGCCCGAACGTTCCCCACTGTCACCCGGTGAGAATGGGCTCAAGTTCTCCGGCTGATCATCGCCAGAACCGCGACTCCGGCCCTCCCGTGAAGCTCCAGGAGATGATCGACCCAGCCTCCGCCGACCGCCCTCAGAAGGCCCGTCAGCGTACTCCCCGTCACCAGGCAACTCAGGGGCGTCGGCATCAAGAGAACGGTCGCGATTCTCCCCATCCGCCCTCAGAGAGCGCCCAGCTCCCCCTCGCTCGCCACGAGGAAATCGACCCGGACTCCCCAGATCGCCACTTCGAGCCGAGCTCTTTGGACCGTCTCCGCGAGCGGTCCGAGCCAACCTCTCTCGGTCGTCCCCACGAGCGGACCGACCCGAACCCCCCGAATCACCGCCACGAGTGACCCGACCCGAACCCTCCGGATCGCCGCCACGAGTAACCCGGCCCGAACCCCCCGAATCACCGCTACGAGTAACCCGGCCCGAACCCCCCGAATCACCGCTACGAGTGACCCGGCCAGAACCCCCCGAATCGCCACCACGAGTGATCCGGCCCGAACCCCCCGGATCGCGCTCATGAGAAGACCGACTCGCACGCCCCCGATCGGCGTCTGCCGGGGATGCCCTCTCGCCGTCGGGCAAGCGGCCGAAACGGGCCCGCAGATCGTCGGCCAGATCGTCGTTGGCACCCCGATCAAGGTGGGCGCCGGGCTCTTCGCCCGGCCATCCACCCCCACCCCGTACTAGCTCCGGGTCGATTTCCGACCACGTCGAACCGCCTGAGGTCCACACCGAGCGCGAATCGTCGGACTCGCGCTCTTCTCCCCAGCGGTCGTCGTTGTCATAGGGCCACCCGGAGGGGCCCCTGTCCCAGGAGTCGGAAGGTCGCACGGGATCGGTTAGACGTCACCCGGCTTCGGGGTGGCGGCGGCCTTGGAACCTCGGCCGGTCGGGGCCGGGGCGGCCACGGGGACGGCGGGGGTTTCGGGCTTGGCGTCGAGGCGGGGGCCGACGCCGAGCTTTTCCTTGATCTTCTTCTCGATCTCGTTGGCGATGTCGGGGTTGTTCTTCAGGAAGTTGCGGGCGTTCTCCTTGCCCTGGCCGAGCTGGTCGCCCTCGTAGGTGTACCAAGCTCCGGCCTTGCGGACGAAGCCGTGTTCCACGCCCATGTCGATCAGGCCGCCCTCGCGGCTGATGCCGAAGCCGTAGAGGATGTCGAAGTCGGCCGTGCGGAAGGGCGGGGCCATCTTGTTCTTGACGACCTTCACGCGGGTGCGGTTGCCGACGGGCTCGGTGCCGTCTTTCAGGGTCTCGATGCGGCGCACGTCGAGGCGGACCGACGCGTAGAACTTCAGCGCCTTACCGCCCGTCGTGGTCTCGGGCGAGCCGAACATGACGCCGATCTTCTCGCGGAGCTGGTTGATGAAGATCGCGGTGGTGCCGGTGTTGTTGAGGGCGCCGGCGACCTTGCGGAGGGCCTGGGACATCAGGCGGGCCTGGAGACCCACGTGGCTGTCGCCCATCTCGCCCTCGATTTCGGCCTTGGGCACCAGGGCCGCGACCGAGTCGATGACGATGATGTCGACCGCGCCGGAGCGGATCAGCATGTCGGCGATCTCCAGCGCCTGCTCGCCCGTGTCGGGCTGGGAGACGAGGAGGGCGTCGACGTCGACGCCGAGCTTCTTGGCGTATTCGGGGTCGAGCGCGTGTTCGGCGTCGATGAAGGCGGCGATGCCGCCCTGGCGCTGGGCGTTGGCCACGGCGTGGAGGGCGACGGTCGTCTTACCGGACGACTCGGGGCCGTAGACCTCGACGATCCGGCCGCGGGGGAAGCCGCCGATGCCGAGGGCGACGTCGAGGGCGATCGCGCCGGTCGGGATGACCTCGACGGGGGCGCGGGCGTCTTCACCCAGGCGCATGACGGAGCCCTTGCCGAACTGCCGCTCGATCTGGGCGAGGGCGGTCTCGAGGGCCTTCTCGCGGTCGTTCACTGCCATTTGGGGTGCCCCCTGTGAGGGTCGTGGGTTGTTCCGGTCACCGGAACGCTATGGGGTGCCACTGACATTTTCTGGAGACGCTGCCTCCAGGGCGGCGGGTTCAAATATAGCCGAACGACTGTTCGATCACACCCGGAACCACCTATGAGTTCGCGTACGGAGAAGGAAAGGGAACCCATCCGGAAGGTCACATTCCCGGGCATTGTGATCAGGGTGTTGCCATGCCGCTGACCTGCGGCGATCCTGGAGGAGACGGGCGAATCAGCCAGACCAGAACCCGCGAGTGAGAAGGCGGCGCCGTGTCGAAGGAAACCGAACGCCGTGCTCTTCTGGAGACGCTCGCCGAGCGGCTCCCCGAGCGCGGGCTCCAGAGCCGGATGCTGGGCGGGGGCGAGCCCGTGCTGTGGATCTGGCATCCCCGCACCAGCAAGCAGACGATCGTCTTCGCCACGCAGTCGGGGGGCGGATGGCTGTTCCTCTGGTCGCCCGACGGGCAGGAGAACGCCGACGATCCCGACGTCGCCGCCGACACACTCGAGAAACTCCTCTCTCAAGCGGCTTGACACCCCATCTCCACAAATGTGTGGCACGCTGATCCGCTGGGCCCGCCGGCGTTGAGGAGATGACAGATGGGCGCACTGGAGGCGAAGGCGGCTCTGGTGACGGGTGGTTCGCGGGGGATCGGGCGGGCTGTCGTACAGAAACTGGCCCGCGAGGGTGCCCACGTGGTTTTCAGCTTCAACGAGAACCGATCGGCGGCCGAGGAGGTCGTCGCCCAGGTGGCCAGGTTCGGCGGCACCGCTCACGCGGTCCGCGCCGACATGGGCTGTCCCGACGACGTGAAACTGCTGTTCGAGCAGGTGGTACGCCATCTCGGCGCGCTCGACATCCTCGTCAACAACGCGGCGATCAACCCGATCAGGCGCATCATCGACGCCACGGCCGACGACTTCGACCGGGTCATGGGCGTGAACGCGAAAGGTCCGTTCCTGGCGATCCAGGCCGCTTCCCGCATTCTGCGCGCGGGCGGGCGGATCGTGAACATCTCCTCGTTCGGCACACGTGCGCCCGCCGAGGGGCTGTCGCTCTATCTGGCCAGCAAGGCGGCGCTGGAGCTGCTGACCGCCGTGGCCGCGCGGGAGCTGGGTGAGCGCGGGATCACCGTCAACGCGATCTCGCCCGGGGTGACCGACACCGAGCTGATGCGCGAGTCGTCGGGCGCGAGCGCCGACGAGACGTTCGACGGGATCACCGCCAAGACGGCCCTGCGGCGGCTGGGCGAACCGGCCGACATCGCCAACGTGGTGGCGTTCCTGGCCGGGCCCGACTCACAGTGGATCACCGGTCAGAATCTGCGCGCGACCGGCGGGCTCATCGTCTGAAAACGGCCCGAGATCACGGCGTTCACCTGTCGAGCGGCGTGGACTCCGCGAAGGTGATCACCATGTATCGCCCATTGGCGTAGCTGACCACGGGACGCCCCAACCGCTCGCCCACCGTGTGGGCCACGCCCTGGAAGAGCTCCACCAGTTCGGGGGTGTCGGCGCTGATCCGGAACCGACCGCTCGCGGCCAGGTGTTCGGCGACCAGGGGAACGAAGTTCGCCTCGGCGCGGATCCGCTCCTCTGCCGTGAGGGGGGTTCGCGTGGGTGCGGGGAGGGTCATCTGCTGATCTTCTCCTGCTAGCGGAGTCTCGGGTCGACGTCGACGACCTGGCAGACCGCCTGCCAGACCTGCTTCGCCGCGAACCCGTCGGCCAGTGCCTGCTCCACGGTCCGGCCGCCGAGTCCTGCGATCACGTAGTCCTTCGCCCAGGACTCGGCGTACGTCTGGCCGAAATGGCTGGACATGCGGTTCCAGAATTCCGTGAGTCGCATGGCCCCCAGTATGGCCGGGTCGTGAGGGTGGTCAGAGCACGCGGGAGCCGTACATCTCGCCGAGGGGGTCGGCGAGGAGTTCGAGGCGGGCGCCGTCGGGGTCGCTGAAGTAGATGGAGGCGCCGCTCTCCATGATGTACGGCACTCCGGCCGCCTCCAGCTTGCCGCGCAGGCGTTCCCACACGACCGGGTCGACGGAGATGGCGATGTGGTGGAGGCCGCCGAGCACCTCTTTGTAGGGGCCGAGGTCGAGGCCGGGGAAGTCGAAGAAGGCCAGCAGGTTGCCGTTGCCGATGTCGAAGAAGAAGTGGTTGGAGCCCTTGTAGTCGCGGTTCTCGAAGATCTCGGTGAGCGGGAACTCCAGAAGGTCCTGGTAGAATTCGATCGTGCGTTCGACATTGGAAGACAGTAGCGCGAAGTGGTGGAGGCCGCGCGCGCTGCTCGGGGGCCGGCGCTCGTGGAGATGGCGCTCCTTTATGGAGTCGCGGGTGGCTTCTATGGCTTCGTAGTCGATGTCCATAGTTCACATGATTGTCGCTTTAACCGCAGATCAACCACATCAGGGCCAACGGAAACCGTCGGTGGCGGGAGGCATGATGTGCGGAGGAGGTGGGGGGCATGGCGAAAGGTGCGCTGAGCAGGTTCGGGGCGGTGACCCGCGAATGGTTCACCGGGGCCTTCGCCGAGCCGACCGCCGCACAGGAGGGCGCCTGGAACTCCATCGCCGACGGTGACCACACGCTGGTGGTGGCCCCGACCGGCTCGGGCAAGACGCTGGCGGCGTTCCTGTGGTCGATCGACCGGCTGGCCACTCGTGAGGATCCCGCGAAGAAGTGCCGGGTGATCTACGTGTCGCCGCTGAAGGCGCTGGCGGTCGACGTCGAGCGCAACCTGCGGGCGCCGCTGACGGGGGTGCGGCAGACGGCGCGGCGCATGGGGGTGGCCGTGCCCGAGATCTCGGTGGCGATCCGGTCGGGCGACACCCCGGCCGAGGAGCGGCGGCGGTTCGCGTCCAAGCCGTCCGACATTCTGATCACGACGCCCGAGTCGCTGTTCCTGCTGCTCACCTCGCAGGCGCGTGAGGCGTTGCGCGAGGTCGAGACGGTGATCGTCGACGAGGTCCACGCGGTGGCGGGCACCAAGCGCGGGGCCCATCTGGCGCTCACCCTCGAACGTCTCGATGCTCTGCTGCCGAAGCCCGCGCAGCGGGTGGGGCTGTCGGCGACCGTGCGGCCGGCCTCCGAGGTGGCGGCGTTCCTGGGGGGTGCGCGGCCGGCGAAGGTCGTCCAGCCGCCGTCCGAGAAGGTGATCGAGGTCGATGTGGTCGTTCCCGTCGAGGACATGGCCGAGATCACCTCACGTGACGACGGGCAACCCGGCCAGCGCAGCATCTGGCCGCATGTCGAGGAGCATCTGCTCGATCTGATCGAGGCCCACCGGTCGACGATCATCTTCGCCAACTCGCGGCGGCTGTCGGAGCGGTTGTGCAGCAGGCTCAACGAGCTGGCCTATGAGCGGAGCACGTCCGAGTCGATGCCCTCCGGGGTGCCCGCCGAGGTGATGGCGCAGGCGGGGGCGTCGAAGGGGGCGATTCCCGAGGTCGTGCGGGCGCACCATGGGTCGGTGTCCAAAGAGGAGCGGTCGCAGATCGAGGAGGCGCTGAAGTCGGGGCGGCTGCCCGCTGTGGTGGCGACGTCCAGCCTTGAGCTGGGGATCGACATGGGGTCGGTCGATCTGGTGGCCTGTGTGGAGGCGCCGCCGAGTGTGGCCAGTGGGTTGCAGCGGGTCGGGCGGGCGGGGCACCAGGTGGGGGCGGTGTCGCGGGGGGTGATCTTCCCGAAATACCGGGGCGATCTCGTCCAGACGGCGGTGGTGGCCGAGCGCATGAAGGCCGGTCAGATCGAGGAGCTGCGTTATCCCCGCAACGCGCTCGACGTCCTGGCCCAGCAGATCGTCGCGATGACCGCGCTCGACGAGTGGACCGTCGACGAGCTCGAGACCGTGATCCGCCGGGCCGCGCCCTATGCCACGCTTCCGCGGTCGGCGCTGGAGGCCACCCTCGACATGCTGGCCGGGCGCTATCCGAGCGAGGAGTTCGCCGAGCTGCGTCCCCGGCTGGTGTGGGATCGGGTGACCGGCACTCTGCGGGGTCGGCCCGGCGCACAGCGGCTCGCGGTCACCAACGGCGGCACCATCCCCGACCGGGGGCTGTTCGGCGTGTTCCTCGTCGGCGAGAAGGCGTCCCGGGTCGGGGAGCTCGATGAGGAGATGGTGTACGAATCCCGCGTCGGCGACGTCTTCGTGCTGGGCGCCTCGTCGTGGCGGATCGAGGACATCACGGCCGACCGGGTGCTCGTCTCCCCCGCGCCCGGGTTGCCGGGGAAGCTGCCGTTCTGGAAGGGCGATCCGCAGGGTCGTCCGGCCGAGCTGGGCCGGGCGATCGGCGCGTTCGTCCGGGAGCTCGCCGGAGCCGGTCCGGCCGCCGGAGATCGGGTGCGCGCCGCCGGGCTCGACGAGTTCGCGGCCGGGAACCTCGTCGGTTATCTCGCGGAGCAGCGGGAGGCGACGGGATACGTACCCGACGATCGAACCCTGCTGGTCGAGAGGTTCCACGACGAACTGGGCGACTGGCGGGTGATCATCCACTCCCCCTTCGGCGCGCGGGTGCACGCGCCGTGGGCGCTGGCCATCGGGCGGCGGCTGCGGGAGCGCTACGGGGTCGACGTCCAGGCCGTCCATTCCGACGACGGGATCATTCTTCGCGTTCCCGACACCCTCGACGAGGCGCCGAGCGACGTGGCGGCGTTCGATCCCGAGGAGATCGAGCAGATCGTCACCGAGGAGCTCGGCGGATCCGCCCTGTTCGCGGCCCGGTTCCGCGAGTGCGCCGGGCGGTCGCTGCTGCTGCCGCGCCGCACTCCCGGGAAGCGGAGCCCGCTGTGGCAGCAACGGCAGCGGTCGGCCCATCTGCTGGGGGTGGCGGCCAAATACGCCGGATTCCCGGTCGTGCTCGAGACGATGCGCGAGTGCCTGCAAGACGTCTTCGACGTGCCCGGCCTGGTGCAGCTCATGCGCGACATCTCGGCGCGGCGGCTGCGGGTGGTCGAGGTGGAGACCCGGCAGGCGTCGCCGTTCGCGGCGTCGCTGCTGTTCAACTACATCGGCGAGTTCATGTACGAAGGCGACGCCCCCCTCGCCGAACGCCGCGCCCAGGCGCTCGCCCTCGACACCTCTCTCCTGGCCGAGCTGATGGGCCAGGCCGACCTGCGGGAACTCCTCGATCCCGACGTGATCGCCGAGACCGAGCGCGAGCTGGCCCGCCTCGACCGGCCGCTGCGCGACGTGGAGGACCTGGCCGACCTGCTGCGCTCCCACGGTCCGCTGCTCGCCGAAGACGTGGCGATCCGCGAGGGCGATCCTGGCTGGCTGACCGAGCTGGAGCGGTCGCGGCGGGCCATCCAGGTGCGGGTGGCCGGGGTGCAGCAGTGGGCGGCGATCGAAGACGCCTGGCGGCTGCGCGACGCGCTGGGGGCGCCGCTGCCGGTGGGCGTGCCGCTGGAGTTCCTCGACGCGCCCGAGACGTCGGCGCGGCCCGATCCGCTGGGCGACCTGCTGTCCCGGCACGCGCGCACCCGAGGGCCGTTCCCCGCCTCCACGGCGGCGGCGCGGTTCGGGGTGGGGATCGCTGTTGTGAGCGATGGGCTGGCTCGGCTGGCGGCGTCCGGGCGGGTGGTCTCGGGCGAGTTCCGGCCGGGTGGGCGCGGCGAGGAGTGGTGCGACGCGGGGGTGCTGCGGCTGCTGCGGCGGCGGTCGCTCGCCCGGCTGCGCAAGGAGGTCGAGCCGGTGCCGCCGGAGGCACTGGCGGTGTTCCTGCCCCGGTGGCATGGGATCCGGACCTACGAACCGCCTGGCCCTTCGGGAGGTGGCCGTTTCGGAACAGGCGACGGCCCTTCGAACGCAGCCGACCGGTCGGCTGTCGGTGCGTCCGCCGGTGGCGGGTCGGGTGTCTCTGGATCTGCCGCTTCCTATCGGGCGATGGATTCGCTGGTGGCGGCGATCGAGCGGTTGCAGGGGGCGGCGGTGCCCGCTTCGGCGCTGGAGACGCTGGTGCTGCCGGGGCGGGTGCCCGGGTATTCGCCCGCGCTGCTCGACGAGCTGACCTCCTCCGGGGAGGTGCTCTGGGTCGGGCAGGGGGCGCTGCCCGGCGGTGACGGGTGGGTGTCGCTCTACTTCGCCGACACGGCGCCGGTGCTGATGCCGGTGCCCGGTGAGATCACCATGACCCCGGTTCACGAGGCCGTGCTCGGCGTGCTCTCGGGGGGCGGGGCGCTGTTCTTCCGGGATCTGTCGAACCGGGTGGTGCACGGCGGGATACCCGACGACGCCACGCTCTCGGCGGCCCTGTGGGATCTGGTCTGGTCGGGGCGGGTCACGGGCGACACGCTCGCACCGTTGCGCGCCACCCTCGGCACGGGCAAACCGGCGCATCGTCCCGCCGCTCCGTCGCGGCGGCGCCGGGCCGTGCTGCCGACGCGTTCGGGTCCGCCGACGGTCGGGGGGCGGTGGTGGCTGCTGCCCGAACCCTCGGGTGAGGTGACACTGCGGGCCCAGGCGCAGGCCGAGATGCTGCTCGAACGCCACGGCGTGGTGACGCGCGGCGGGGTCATGGCCGAGCGGCTGCCGGGTGGGTTCGCGGCCGTCTACCAGGTGCTGCGGGCGTTCGAGGAGAGCGGGCGGTGCCGACGGGGCTATTTCGTCGAGGGGCTGGGCGGGGCGCAGTTCGCGCTGCCGGGGGCGGTCGACCGGTTGCGGGCGTCCGAGAAGAAGGAAGCGGCGGTGGTGCCGCCTCCGGCCGAGGGTGACTACGTCGATCCGTGGACGGCCTGGCGTCCCCAGGGCGCCGAACGCGAGGCCCCCAAGGCGACCGTGATGGCGGCGGCCGACCCGGCCAACCCGTTCGGGGCGGCGCTGCCGTGGCCCGACCGAGGCGGGGACGCCGGGCACCGGCCGGGGCGCAAGGCCGGGTCATTGGTGGTGACCGTGGCGGGGAGGCTCGTGCTCTATGTCGAACGAGGCGGGAAGACCCTGCTGTCGTTCGGGGAGGACGAGCATCTGACCGTGGCGGTGGCGGCGCTGGCCGGGGCAGTGAGGGAAGGGGCGCTGGGGCGGTTGACCGTCGAGCGGGCCGACGGCGCCTCGATCAACGACTCGCCCCTGGGTGCGGCGCTGGAGGCGGCGGGTTTCCACCCGACACCGCGAGGCCTGCGGATAAGGGGCTGATCGGCGCTTATGGTGAGGAATGATGCGGGCTGAGGCGAGGAGGCGTAATGGCATGGACTGCGGCGGACATCGCCGACCTGTCGGGCAAGGGCGCGATCGTGACCGGTGCCAGCAACGGGCTCGGGCTCATCGCGGCGGGTGAACTCGCCCGGCGAGGAGCGAAAGTCGTCTTCGCGGTACGTGACGTGGGCAAAGGCGAAGCGGCTGCGGCTAGGGTCCGATCTGCGGCACCGAAAGCCGAGATCGTGGTGTCCCGGTTGGATCTGTCCGACCTTTCCTCTGTACGCGACTTCGCCGGTCGTATCCCCGAGGTGTTCCCCCACGGGGTCGACATCCTGATGAACAACGCCGGCGTGATGGCGCTGCCCCGGCGGGTCTCCCCCGACGGATATGAACTGCAGTTCGCGACCAATCACCTGGGGCATTTCGCGCTGACCGGGCTGCTGATGCCCTCTCTGCTGCTACGGCGTTCGCCCCGGGTGGTGACGGTGAGTTCCAATCTCCATACGCGGGGACGGATCGACTTCAACGACCTGAACGGGAACCGGCGCTACACGCCTTACGGGGCTTACTCGCAGTCCAAGCTCGCCAACCTGCTCTTCACCTATGAGCTGCAGCGGCGGGCCGCGGCCACCTCGCTGCTGTCCCTGGCCGCGCATCCCGGGTATGCGTCGACGGGGCTGCAGGAGGCGGGGCCCCGGATGACGGGGAGCGCGTGGCAGGCCGCGGTGGTGCGGGCGGTCAACTCGGTCATGGCACAGCGGCCGGAGATGGGCGCCCTGCCGCAGCTCTACGCGGCGACGGCGCCGGGGGTACCGCGTGCGGGGTATTTCGGGCCTGACGGGCGCGCGGGGATGCGGGGGTATCCGACGCTGGTGGAGAGCAGCCCGGCGTCGCATGACGAGGCTGTGGCTCGGCGGCTTTGGGATGAGTCGGAGCAGATGACGGGAGTGCGGTACAGCTTCGCGGGGTGAAGCGCCGTAAGTGCGATACGGACTCGCGGTGTGGGGCCTCGTGCCGGGAATGCGGCCACCATCTCGGGAGGAGAAGCCACAACCGGAACGCGGGACGACTTCGCAGGACGCAGCGCCATGATGCGAGTGCGATACAGCTTTACGGGGTGAGACACCGTGGCGGGAACACGATAGAGCTTCACAGGCGAGGTCTATCCCGGGAATGCGGTTTGGTTTCGTAGGGGGGATGTCGCGACCGAAACACAGCGCCGCTTCACAGGAGGCGACTCCGCGGCACGCATGCGATACGGCTTCGTGGCGTGGGGCCGTAGCGGAATGCGGCACAGCGTCACAGGAGGGGACGCAGCGCTGCGACGGAATGCGGCGCCGCTTTACGATGTGAGATCCGTGACGGAAATGCGGAGCAGCATCTCAAGTTGGACGCAGCGACCAGAACGAGGCACAACTTCGCAGGACGCAACGCCGTGACGCGCGAGAGTGATCCAGCTTCACGGCATGAGGCCCGTGGCGGAATCGCGGCAGCATCTCAGGTTGGGACACCGCGGCCGGAGTGCGGCACAACTTCGCAGGACGCGGCGCCATGACACGAGTGCGATACAGCTTCGCGGGCTAGCGGTTGGAGTGGAGGTTCTCAGCGCCCATCAGGCCTTCGTGGCGATGACGGAGTCATGCCGGATCGCCAGCAGAGCCGCGGCGGCACAACGGGATCGGCCTGATGTTGAAGAACGGCCGGGAAACCATTCCCGATTTCAGTCTTGGTCGGCCAGGGTTTCGGTGTTACTTAATTTGGTTGATATCGAGGCGACCTATAGGCCCGGTTGAGTTCCACCCGATGGGCAGTTCCGGAAATCATCGAAATCAGGCTGTGCGTGGTGGATCTCGGTTCTCAAGCACGGGTCGGGCGGCATCGGATTCCGGTCGGCCGGAGTGGTCCACGGTCAGCGAATTCTGTACCGAGCTGACCGGTCTCACACAAAGCGAAGCCGGCACCGGTGCTTCCTTCTCCGAAGCTTGTTCTCTGCTCGTACAGGCACATGAAGGCAAGGCCAGACCCCGGGCCAGCTGGGGTGATTTCGATCGGCGGCGGTTCTCGGAACAGTGCGCTCGTTCTGGTGTGCGCTACCTGTTCGGTCCCGATCACGCCAAGCGCTGCGCATGGGCTTTCTCCCCCGGAAGCCTTTCTCGAGGGCGTGGAACATCGCGGCGGCAACGACGAATGGAAAGCGGCGGCTCTGGTGCTCGACCTGGTCGCGCGGCGCCTGTGGTCACGTGTGGTTGACTGGAATGGTGAAAACTAATCGGTCTGTTCCGGCCGCCACCGTTATCCCCGTTTTGATTTATCCCGATGTCCGGGAGGCCGTTGCTTGGCTTTCCGGGGCGTTTGGGTTTGTGGAGCGGGTGCGCATTGGGGAGAATCACCGCTCGCAGCTTCGTGTCGGCGACGGAGCGGTGATCCTCGCGGATATGGGAGGCGCCCAGCGGCCCCCCAGCCCGGGTGAGGTCACCCATTCGGTCATCGTGCGGGTCGACGACGTGCAGGCCCACTTCGAGCGGGCCAGGGCCTTCGGGGTCACGATCATCATGGAGCCCGCCGAATTCGGGTTCGGAGAATGCCAGTACTCCGCCGAGGACGTCGCCGGGCACCAATGGACCTTCTCCCAGACGCTCTACGACGTCGCGCCCGAGGAATGGGGTGGGGAGACCGTCAATCCGTAGTCGCCAGGGCCTTGGTCTCCCGTTGGAGCGCGTGCAGGAATCTGGCGGCGTCGCGGCCGTTGATGAGGCGGTGGTCGTAGGCGAGGCCGATGTGGGAGACCTGGCGGGATTTCACTTCGGTGCCGTCCAGGTAGAGGGTCTGCTGGGGGGCGGTGATGGCCAGGGCGCAGGCGGTGCCGGGGAAGATGAAAGGGATCGCCAGGCTGATGCCGCCGTCGTGGTGGAGGGTGACGGCGATGTTGGCATTCGACAGGTCCGAGGTTTTGAAGTCGCCTTTCATCGCGGCGACGCGGTATTCCATGAGTTTCGTCGCGACCTCCTGGAGGGATTTCGCGGCGGCGTCGTGGATGACCGGGACGTACAGGCCATCGCCCGTGTCGAAGGTCACGCCGACGTTCGCCGTTTCCGACAGGACGGCCGAGGTGCGGTCGTCGCTGAGGGTCGCGAAGAACAGCGGGAATTCCTCGTGGAGTTTCGCGACGGCCATGACGAAGAGTTCGGGGAGTCCGACCGGGCGGCGGACCTGTTTCGTCAGGCGGCGGGTCGCGGCCAGCTCCTCGTCTAGGGGCATGTCGAGGACGGCATAAGCGGCGGGGATCGTGGAGTGCGAGAGCGAGACCGCTCGCCCCACGGCCTGCTGCACTTTGGACAGCGGTGCCGTCGGGACGGAGTTCGCCACCGCCAACCGCTCCACGTCGGTCCGCCGGATCACGGGGATCCCCAGGGCGGCGACCTGGTCTTCGGTGACGCCGAGTTCGTCCATGGCGGCGCGCGCGGGGGCGGTGATCACCGGGCCGGGGCGCTGGGCGGGAATCACTCCGGCCGCCGCCAGGGCGCCCTTCTCGAAAGCGCCCGAGGTCAGGGTGTCCGGATACGGCGAAGCGCCGATGGTGGCGAGGAGGTCCCCGGGCGCGCAGTCGGCCATCAACGCCACTTCCTGGCGCAATACCCCCGTCGCGTCGGCCTCGACCTCTTCGGCCGACTTCGAGGTTTCCAGGACGGCGATCGGGTCGCCCTCCTTGACCTCGGTCCCCGTGGCGACCAGCCACTCCACCAGGACGTAGGAGTCGTCGTTGTTGTTGAGCTTGGGGACCTTCACTTGAGGGACTCCAGCACCGTGTCGTGGATGGTGTTCTCGGTCAGCAGGACGGCACGTTCCAGGTGGGACGCCGTCGGGATGACGCTATCGGCCGAATGGGCCAGCGCGACCGGATTGCGCAGTACGCCCCACAGCTCCCGGTGCAGCGCGTGGGCCACGTCGGCGCCCCAGGTTCCGCCGGCGGTGCTCTCCTCGGCGACGACGACCGACTTCGCGCTTCTCGCGTGGGCGACGAGCGGGGTCACGTCGAGGGGGTGGAGGCGGGAGGGGACGAGCAGGGTGCAGATGATCTCCTGCTCGATCAGCAGCCGGCGCATGGCGGCGATGGCACGGTGGGTGACGCCGCCGGGGGCGATGATCACGCAGTCGGGGGGTGCGTCGACGTGGACGCGGGCTAGGCCGTCGGTCTCGTCCCAGGTGAACAGGTCGTCGATCTCGTGCATGCGCTTGGTGTAGAGGATCTTGTCCTCGAAGAAGACGCAGGGGCGCTCCGAGGCGATCATCCGGGTGAAGACGGCGTGGTTGTCGTGCAGGGGGGACATCTCGTAGACGTCGAGGCCGGGCACGCCGATGAAATGTTTCTGCAAGCTCTGGCTGTGGGTGGGGCCGTAGCCGCGTCCGCCGCCGGTGGGCAGGCGGACGATGAGGCGCATGGGCACGCGGGAGCCGTACATGCTGACCGATTTGGCGGCGAAGTTCACGATCTGGTCGAACGCCAGCGTGACGAAATCGCTGAACATGATCTCGACGATCGCGGTGTTCCCGCACAGCGCCAGGCCCGCGCCGACGCCGGTGATCGCCGATTCGCTGATGGGGGTGGTGAGGACCTGCGCGGGGAACGCGGTCGACAGGCCCCGGGTCGCCTTGAAGGCGCCGCCGTAGGGGTCGAGGAGATCTTCGCCGAGTAGGCGGGCCCTCGGGTCGGCGGCGAGCACCTCGTGGAGTGCATGGTTGAGGTTCTCTACGACTCGCATGTCCGCCTCATCGGGAAAAACCAGTTTTCTGTACGGCTCCGCACACCCTGAGACCCGACCGGTTCACCGGTCCCACCTCGACAGCGGGCGAGCCTTCACATCGCGTACCACCGCGTCGACCAGGTCGCGGGCACGGGCATCCGCCTCCGCGAAATCGATCGCACCCGACATCTCCCGATACCAGTCACGGAGCTCCTCGACGCCTGAACGCGTGTCGTCGCCCTTGCTGTGCGGACCCAGGCGGTTGACCTGGAACTCCACCACGAGAGGTGACCCGGCACGTACAGAAGCGATCAAAGGCGTGAGAACCGCCCGGATCTCGGAGATGTCCTCGGCGGGCAACGCCACATGCGCGACGCCGAAGGCCGCGCAGCGTGACCCGATGTCTCCGGACATGGCGAGCGCGGTCGGCGTCGTCTGCGCGATGCCGTTGTGCTCGACCACGACCAGCAACGGGAGCCCCCACAGGCCGGCCAGGTTGAGCGTCTCGTAGACCGAACCCTCCCCCCACGTGCCGTCACCGATGTAGGCGCAGGCCAGCGCCCCCGAACCCTGGAGGTGCAGGGCCACGCCGGCGGCCACCGGAAGGCTCTCGCCCTGGATACCGGTCGACAGGTAGGTGTCGCGGAGGATGTGCTGGCTGCCGCCGACGCCGCCGCAGACCGCGCCCTCGCGGCCCATGATCTCGGCCAGCAGTCCGGCGGGGTCGTCGAAGCGGGCCAGGTAGTGGCCGTGGCCCCGATGGTTGCTGAAAACGTGGTCGGCGGGGCCGAGCAGCGGCGCCAGGGCCACGGGAACGATTTCCTGGCCCAGGCACGTGTGGGTGGTGCCGTTGAGCTCGCCCTTCGCGAACAGGTCGAGCAGGGCGCGTTCGAAATGGCGGATGAGCAGCAACCGGTCGACGTCGGTGGTCACCTGACGGCCGGTTCCGCCTCGCGGATCGCCTCCACGACGCCCGCGATCGTCGGGGTGTCGAAGAAGACGTCCAAGGGGACCTCGACGCCCAGGCGTTTGCGCATGCGGGCGATGATCTGGGTGATGGTCAGGGAGTGTCCGCCGAGGTCGAACAGGTCCTCGTCGTCGCCGATCTCGTCGATGCCGAGCACTTCCTGCCAGATCTCACGGATGGCGTCGTCCAGGCCGGTCGCCTGTGGGGTGCCGTCCACAGGGGTTTCGGGGTTGTTCATGATGGTGAGAAGGTCCTCCGCTATCCGGGCGACGTCGGAACCGGCGCCGTGTTGCATGATCACGTAAAGGCCGTCGGGATGGTCGACGGCCTGGAGGTGCAGGACGCTGCGTACGGAATGGTTGAAAACGGCCCAGTCGATGGTGGTCTGCACACCGATGAAAACGGGGTCGGGGCGGCGCTTGCGGTAGCTGACGGAGACCTGCGCGAGCGCGGTGCGCGGCCGCACTCCCCTGACGGCGCGGGCGTAGGGGACGTGCCGAAACCGGTACATCTCGCGCAGATCGCGGTGCAGCGTCCGGGCGACGTCGGCGACGGTCCCCTCGACGGTGACCGAAACGGGGAGTTCGTTGACGAACAGGCCGATGTTGTCGCGCACGCCGGGGACGCGGGTGGAGAGGTCGACGGCGACGGTCGGCGCGGGGTTGCCATAGCGGTGCAGCAGGGTGTGCACGGAGGCGAGGAACAGCTCGAATCGCGAGATGCCAGGTAAGTCGGGCATCCGGGCGCGGAACGTGTGCACCGCACCCTCAGACGCGCCGAGTCCGGTCGCGGTCAGGCCCGGCAGCAGCGTCTCGGCGGCGCCCCTGCCTGAAACCAATGCCGCCGCTCCACTGCCTGAAGCCAGCGCCGCCGCTCCCCTGTCTGGACCCGGCGCCACCACGCCCATGTCTGAAACCGGCCCCGCCGCTCCCCTGTCCGAACCCGGCCCCGCAGCACCCCTGACTGAAACCAGTGCCGCTTCTCTGCCTAAACCCAGCGCCACCGCTCCCATGTCTGAAACCAGCGCCGCCGCGGCCCTGTCTGAACCCGGCGCCACCACGCCCATGTCTGAACCCGGCGCCACCACGCCCATGTCTGAAACCGGCCCCACCGCTCCTCTGTCTGAAGCTGGCCCCGCCGCTTCTCTGTCTGAAGCCGGCGCCACCGCTCCCTCGCCTGAAACCGATGCCGCCGCGCCCCTGCTCGAAACAGGCGCTGATGCCCGGTCTGTCACAACGGGCCCTGAAAGCCTTGACGCCCAGTAGGCCTTCGCCTCGGCGAGATCGTCGCGGACCCGTTCCCGCTCGTCCTCCGCGAAGCTCGCGTACGTCATGTCCAGCCGGGGCCGCGACTCGCCGTTGTAGAAGTCGGCCAGGTCTCTGACCAGGATGTCCTTCGACTCGCCGTCGAACACGAGGTGGTGCGCGACGAACACCAGCGCGTGCCGCTCGGGCCCCAGCTTGGCGATCACGAATCGGGCGAGTGGCCCGTTCCCGACGTCGAACGGCCGGAGGGTCTCCTCCCGTACAAGCGACGGAAGGTCGGTGACCTTCGTCAGGCGCACCTCGGGACGCTGTCCGGGGACCATCACCGGAAGCCCGTCGTCCTCGTCGACCGCCGTGGACAGCACGGCGTGCCGCCGGATGACCGCCTCGCACGCCGCGTACAGCGCGCACGCGTCGAGCGCTCCTTCGAAGTCGATGACCAGCGGCATGTGGTAGGCCGTCCGGGCCCGTCCCATGCGCTCGGTGATCCACATCCCGGTCTGCGCGAACGACGCCTCGGTCATGACAGCGCCCGCTTGTCGACCTTGCCGCCCCGGTTGCGCGGCAGCGCGTCCATCGTGGTCACCTTCGCGGGCAGTTCGTGCGACGCGAGCCTTTCGAGCAGGAACGCCCGGAGATCGACGGGTGTGATCTCCTCCTGGACGACCAGGGCCACCGCCACCACTTTCCCGAGCACCGGATGGGGCACCCCGTAGGCCGCCGCCTCCTTGACCAGCGGATGCGCGTGCAGCGCCTCCTCGATCTTCAAAGTCGAGACCTTGTGGGCGCCCGACTTGATGACGTCGCCGGTCCGGTCGACCAGGAACAGGTAGCCCTCCTCGTCGAGGTAGCCGAGGTCCCCCATGCGCACCCACCCGTTCCGGAACGTGTCCGAGTCGGGTTCACCGAGGTAGGCGCGGGGCGCGGGCGACCGCATCCACACCTCGCCGATCTCCCCTGCGGCCGCCGGGGTCCCCTCAGAGGAGGTGATCCGCACGGAGCCGCCCGCGGCGGCCCGTCCCACCGAACCGGGGCGTTCGGGGTCGAACACCATGATCGTCTGAGCGGGCGCGGCCTCGGTGGAGGTGTAGTAGTTCGTGATCATCGCCTTCGGGAACAGCTCTCCGAGCCGCGTCGCCACGGCGGAGGGCAGCGGCGCGGCGGCCGAGCCCAGCAGCAGCACGCTGTCGAGCGGGTCGACCTTCGCCGACAGCAGTTCGATGGCCATCGCGGGCACCAGGAAGACCGTTCCGGCCTGATATTTCGCGATGAGGGAGGCGAACCGCGCGGGGGTGAAGAGCGGGGTCGTCACCACGGCCGGGTGGGCGGCGATGGCGTTCACCAGCATCATCTGGCCGGCGTTGGTCCCGATGGGGAAGGCGTGCGCGAGGTGCTTCGAGTGCCGGAACGCCCGGCGGCGCGGGTCCTGGTGCAGGCCGAAGGCCAGGTTGGCGTGGGTGGCGGTGACGCCCTTGGCCACGCCCGTCGTCCCGCTCGTAAAAAGAATCTGCGCGGGGTCGGAACCTGAAACTTTCACGGAGGCCGAACCCTCCGCACCCTCCGGGACATCCCGCAGAATCCGCTTGATTCCGACTCGATCCGCCAGAAGTCGGATCTCTCCCTCGGGCATCCGGTCGGACATCGGCACCGCGACGGCCCCCGCCCGGAGGACTCCCATGAAGGCCACGGCGTAGTCGAGCCAGGCCGCGTGGGGGAACACCAGCCCCACCGGTTCCGCGGGTTGCACACCGTCGTTGATCAGGATGTTCGCCACCGCGCCGGAGCGCGCGTCCCACCCGGCGTAGGTCAGTTCCCCGACGCCGTGGACGATCATGGCGACGCCGTCAGGCTCGGCGGCGGCGCGGGCCGCCAGCAGATCCGAGAGCGTCATGGGACTTCCTCAAAGATCGGATGAATTATGCCCGTGCGTTATATTACTGGAAAGAATCTTTCCAGTTGGGTCTGTCGCCAGTCTGGCATGGCGCAGAGCCTCGTCACAAGGGGTGCCAGGCTCCGCCAGCCCAATAGGGTTGGCCAGTTTGAGGCTTGTGAGCGGAGCAGGGGCGTGCCAGACTGACGCCGTCCGCTAATTGCAAAGAACCTTTCCAGTTAGCTTCCCCGGCCGAGGCGTTTGGCCTCTTTGTGCTGCAGTCGTCCGATCACTTGAGGGAAGATGCTCGCCGTCACACCGGCCAATCCGCTCTCGCTCGGACAGGAACGGCTCTGGTTCCTGCACGAGCTCAACCCCGATGACGCGTCGTACAACATCTGTGTGACCGAGCGGCTCGTCGGGGATCTCGACGTGGCCGCACTGGAGCGGGCGCTGAACACGGTGGCGCGGCGGCACGAGGTGCTGCGGACGCGTTATCCGGCCGTCGACGGCGAACCGGTCGCGGTGGTCGACGACCGGTTCCTCCCGCTCGAACGCGTGGACACCGGCCTGGAGGAGCTCACCAACCGGCCGTTCGACCTGGCCCATGGGCCCGTCGTCCGGGCCTACCTGACCGCCGACCAGACGCTCGTCATCGTGCTGCACCACATCGCCGGCGACGGCTGGTCTCTCGGGCTGCTGTACGAGGAGATCGCCACCCTCTACGCCGGCGGCGACCTGCCCGACCTGCCGATGCAGTATGGCGATCACGCCCGTGAGCAGCGGAGACGTCCGGTCGACACGTCCTTCTGGCGGGACACGCTCGACCGGGTGCCGGTGCTCGACCTGCCGGCCGACCTGCCCCGGCCCCGGGTGCGCACGTCCAACGGCGCGGTCGTCACCCGGAAACTGCCGAAAGAGCTCACCGACCAGGTCAACGCGCTCTCCCGCAAGGAGCGCGTCACCCTGTTCATGCTGCTCATGGCCGCTTTCCAGACCCAACTGCACCGTTACACCGGGGCCTCGGACTTCGCCGTCGGCACGCCCGTCGCGGCCCGGCCCGACGAGGACACCGAGAAACTCATCGGGTTCTTTCTGAACACGGTCGTGCTGCGCGCCGATCTCGCGGAAGATCCGACCTTCCGGGAGGTGCTGAAGCGCACCCGCCGGACCGCGATCGACGCCTTCACCCATGCCGACACCCCGTTCGACCGGGTCGTGCAGGACCTCGGGGTGGCCCGCGATCTGAGCAGGACGCCCGTCTTCCAGACGCAGTTCAGCATGCGCAGCGAGGCCGGAACCCGCTTCCACCTGCCCGGACTCGTCGCCGAACCGGTCGACCCCGATTTCCACCAGGCCAAGTTCGACCTGTCTCTGGAGATCACGCCGACCGCCGAGGGCCTGGACGCGTTCTTCGTCTACTCGGCCGATCTGTTCCACCACGAGACGATCGAGCGGTTCGCCGCGAACTTCGAGACGCTGCTCCGGTCGATCGTCGACGACCCGGGGCAGCCGATCTCGCGCCTCGGCCTCATCTCGCCTGATGAGCAGTCTCTTCTCGGCACGTGGTCATCGGCAGAGCATGCGGAGACTCCGGAAAAAGAGACGCTCGCCGAGGTCATCTCGCACACGTCACCCGAACGGGTCGCTATCCGGCATGGGGACGACGCGATCTCGTACCGGAAACTGCACCGGAGGGTCGCCGGGACAGCGAGGAAGCTGCGGAACCGGGGGGTCGGCCCGGGGGTTCGGGTCGCGGTCTGCATGGAGCAGTCGATCGACCTGGCCATCGCGCTGCTCGCGGTGCTGAAGGCGGGCGGGGCCTATGTGCCGATCGATCCTGAATATCCCGAAGAACGCCGTGCCTTCATGCTGGCGGATTCGGGCGCCGCGCTCCTGCTCACCGAGATCGACGACGCGGAGGCCGACGACCTCGAACCGCTCGGCACCGCCGACGATCTGGCCTATGTCATCTACACCTCGGGTTCGACCGGAAAGCCCAAGGGCGTCGCGGTGGAGAACCGGGAGATTCTTCGCTATCTGGCCGATGCCCGTCAGCGCTTCGCGGTCGAGGAGCAAGCGGAGTACGCCCTCCTCCAGTCGCTCGCCTTCGACTTCGGCATCACGATCCTCTACCTGTGCCTGAGCACCGGCGGCACCCTTCATCTGCTGCCCGCGCGCATCTCCGGCCCGGAACTGGCCGCCCACATGCGCGGCATCGATTACATCAAGCTCACCCCCTCGCACCTGGGCGCGCTGGCCGCCGACATCGACGACGTCGGCGACCTCCTGCCGAGGAAGCTGCTGATCTTCGGTGGCGAGGGATCGAGCTGGGACTTCGCGCGTGACCTGGCCAGACGCGTTCCGGTCGTCAACCACTACGGCCCGACCGAGGCCATCGTCGGCGTCTCCACCCACCGCGTCTCGCCCGACGTGACCCCGACCGGCCCGATCACCCCGATCGGGAAGCCACTGGGGCATTCGAGCCTGTACGTGCTGGACCGGCACCTGGCATCGGTTCCAGCCGGCGTGGCGGGCGAGTTGTGCATCGGTGGCCGGTTGGCCCGCGAATACCTGGGTCGTCCCGAGCTGACCGCCGAGAAGTTCGTCGAACATCCCGTGCACGGCCGCCTCTACCGGTCGGGTGACCTGGCCCGCTGGCTCCCGACCGGCGACCTGGAGTTCCTGGGCCGTCGCGACCTCCAGGTCAAGATCCGCGGCTACCGGGTGGAGCTCGGCGAGATCGACGAGGCGCTGCGCGTGCTGCCCGGGATCTCCCATGCGGTCACCGACGCGCGCGAGGGCGAGCTGGTCGGCTACGTCGTCGCCGATCCTCGGCCGACCGTCGGTGACCTGCGGAAATACCTGGGCGAGCGGCTGCCGGAGTACATGGTGCCGACCCGCTGGGTGTTCCTCGACGAGCTCCCGCTGAAGGGCCACGGCAAGGTCGACCGCGCCGCGCTCCCCGCGCCTGAGGACGCCCGCCCCGACTCCGACGCCCCCTTCGAACCTCCGGCCGACGCGGTCGAGGAGGCCATCGCCACCGCCTGGTGCGAGGTCCTGGGGCTCCAGCAGGTGGGCGTTCTGGACGATTTCTTCGACCTCGGCGGCCACTCCCTGCTGGCCACCCGGGTGGTCGCGAAACTCCGCAGGACCCTGCCTGAAGGTTCGTCGCCGATCGCGCTGATGGACCTGTTCCAGCATCCGACGATCCGCGACCTCGCCACCGTCGCCCGCTCGGCCGGTGGACCGAGGCCGCTCCTCTACCGCCTGACGGGCAAGGGCACCAAAGCCGTCGTCTGTCTGCCCTACGGCGGTGGCAGCGCGGTCGTCTACCAACCGCTCGCCGACGCGCTCCCGCCGGAGTGGGAGCTCTGGTCGGTCGCCGTGCCCGGCCACGACCTCGGCTTGGCCGAGGAGTCGCAGCCGCTGGAGGTGGTGGCCCAACGGTGCGTCGAGGAGATCCTCCGCATCGAGGCGCCCCTCACCCTGTACGGCCACTGCGGCGTCGGCGGCGCCCTCACCGTCGAGATCGCGCGCCGCCTCGAAGCGGCCGGACGCGCGATCGACACCGTCTTCCTCGGCGGAATCTTCCCGTTCGCCCGCCCCACCAAGGGGGTGCTCGGGCGCTGGGCCAAGCTGGCCAGGCTGGAGCGGTTCCGCAGCGACAAAGGCCAGTTGAACTGGCTGACCGCGCTCGGCGCCGACCTGTCGGACCTGGACGACGCCCAGAAGGCGTTCGTCATCGGGAACATGCGCCACGACGCCCGCGCCGCCGAGGACTACTTCACGACCCTGATGGACAGCGGCGCCCCGAAACTGAAGGCGCCCATCGTCTCGGTCGTCGGCGAGTACGACCCCGCGACTGACTACTACGAGGAACGCTTCGCGGAGTGGGGCTTCATCGCGGAACAGACCCGGCTCGTGGTCCTGGACGAGGCGGGTCACTACTTCCTGAAATATCGCCCGGACGAACTCGCCGAGATCGTCACGACCTTACCCGCGGAAACCGCGGGCACCGCAGAGACCACGGGAACCGCAGAGGGCGCGAGCGACCCTGACCTCGCCTCGCGCGCCGATGCAGGTCCGGCCGAGCCGCCCGCATCCGGCTCGGCCGGATCAACCCCGACCGCATTGTCCAAAGCCGGACCGACCCCGGCCGATTCATCCAAGACCGATTCATCAAAGGCGGGCTCATCTAAGGCCGGTTCGACTGGCGCCAGCTCATCCAAGGCCAGCTCATCCACAGCCGGCTCGGCCGCATCCAGTTCGCCCGCATTCAACTCGGCCGCATCCAGCTCGGCCAACGGCCGGCCGCCCACAGGCCGGTCGTCCAAAACCGCATTGTCCAAACCGGCCCCCTCGGTCACGAGATTCCTCCTGATCGCCTTTGGACAAATGGTCTGCCTGGCCGGATCCACCCTGACCGAGTTCGCGCTCCCCCTCTGGGTCTACCTCCAGCACCAGTCGATGACCCAGCTCGCCATCCTCCAGGTCCTCGCCGTCATCCCCGGCGTTCTCGCCGCCCCATTGGCAGGCGCGATCGTCGACCGTTCGTCCAAGCGCGCCGTGATGATCGGCGGCAACGCGGCGGCCCTGGCGGTGCAGTCGGCCACGGGAATCCTCGTCTGGACCGGAAACCTGCACGTCTGGACCCTGTACATCCTGCTTCCGATCCTCTCGGTCGCCCTGACCACCCAACGGCTGGCGTTCACCGCGGCCGTACCGCAACTGGTTCCGAAGCGGTATCTCGGTCACGCCAACGGCATCGCCCAGATGGCGCTCGGCATGGCCCAGTTCGTCGCCCCGCTGGCCGCCGTCGGGCTCATGTCGGTCTGGGGGCTGAGCGGCATCCTGGTCCTGGACGTCGTCGGCCACGTCTTCACGATCGCGGTCCTGGCCCTGGTCGCCTTCCCGGCCGCGATGGCGTTCAAGCGGCGGGAGACCGTCGGGCGCGAGATCGCCGAAGGGTTCAGGATCTCGTTCGGCAACCCCTACTTCCGGGCGATGGTGATCTTCTTCGCGTTCCTGTCGCTCGGGCTGTCGCCGGTCTTCATGATGTACTCCCCGCTCGTGCTGGAGTTCGGCACCATCCAGGACGCCGGCGTGATCGCCCTGGCCGCCGGTTCGGGCGCGGTCGCGGGTGGTCTCACGATGGGCCTGTGGGGCGGGCCGTCGCGGCGCCGGATGCGCGGCATGCTGTTCCTCACGTTGATCATCGCGGTGTCGTGCGGCGTCGTGGCGCTGCGCGACGACCTGACCCTCATCGGCGTCGGCGCGTTCGGCGTCAGTTTCGGCCTCGCGCTGGTCAACGGCGTCTACACCACGATCATCCAGGTCAAGGTCCCGCAGCGGTTCCACGGCCGGGTGTTCGCGCTCAACCAGATGGTCGCCTGGTCGACCATCCCCATCGGCGTCGGGATCATCGCTCCCGTCGGCACCGAACTGCTCGGTGACGTCTCGTTGATGTACGCCGTCTTCGCCGGATTCATCCTGCTGGTCGCCGTGGGAGCGTTGCTCACGAAGAGGCTGGCCCGTTTCGACGACGCGGTCCCCGACGCCACCCCCGACGACCTGGTCGGGCTGGAACGGAAGGTAAGCAATGAGGGAAAGACTGGCCGAACTGGTGTCGGAGTCGTGTGACGGCGAACTCACCCCGGCCGACGTGCTGGCGGCGACCGTGCCGCTGGCCTATCTCGGCGTGACCTCGCTGGCGCAGATGCGGCTGATCGACGCCGTCGAACGCGAATACGGCGTCGAGGTCGACCTGAGCGGCGACGTCACGTTCCTCGACAGCGTCGACGGGCTGGCCGCCTGGGTCGAGGCCGCCCGGTCACCGGCATGACGCGGGTCGTCTTCTCCGGCGGCCGCACCGGGACGGCGCCGTTCACGTGGGGTCAGCGCGCGATCTGGGAGGCGATCGAGCGCACCCGCCCGGACGACCACTACTTCAACTTCGGCCGGGTGCTGCCGCTGGGCGCGCGCCCGGCGTCGGTGTCGTCGGCGCTGTGGGCGCTGGGCCGCCTGGTCGAACGCCACGAGTCGCTGCGCACCCTCGTCCACGACGGCGGCCAGTCGCTCAAGGCGGGCGGCGAGCTGACCGTCCGGACCGGCGACCACCCCGACACCCTGCTGGCCGAGCTGGCCGCCGCGCCGTTCGACTACGAGCAGGAGTGGCCGCTCCGGGCCGGTCTGGTGCTGTCGGAGCAGGGCGAGGTCACCCATCTCGTCCTGGTCTTCTGCCATCTGGCCGCCGACGGGCTGGGCGCCGAGCAGGCCATCCGTGACCTGCGGCTGCTGCTGCTCCGGGGCGGCACCCCCGCGACCCGTCCGCCGCAGCCGATGGACATCGCCCGCTGGCAGGGGTCCCCCGCCGGGCGCCGGGTGGCCGACGAGGCCGCGGCCTACTGGGAGGACGCGCACCGCAGGATCCCGCCGACCATGTTCCACGTGCCGTCGGGCGCCGGGGAGACGCCGCCGATCTGGCGGGCGTCGCTGCGCTCCCCCGCCGTCGACCTGGCCGCGCAGCGACTCGCGGTCCGGCACGGCACGAGCACCTCGACCGTCCTGCTGACGGCGGTGACGGCGCTGGTTTCGGAAATGACCGGCCACGAGACCGTGGCGATGCTCCCGATCGTCGGAAACCGATTCCGCGCCGACACCCGCACCGCCGTGACCACGATGTCGCAGGAAGGACTCTTCGTCCTGGACGTCGAGAAGGTCCGCTTCGACGAGCTGCTCGGCCTCGCGGGGGCGGCGGCACTGCGGGCCTACCGGAGCGCCTACCACGACCCCGCCGACCGTTCGGCGGCCCTGGCCCGGGTCGCCGCCGACCGGGGCACGACCGTGCACCCGTGGTGCTGTTTCAACGACATGCGCTTCGCCGACAACCCCGTCTACCGCGACGAGGCCCTGATCCGCCGTGCACTGGGCGAGAGCACACTGAGCTGGCCGATGTCGCAGGATCAGCTGAACTGCCGGTTCTGCGTCCATCTGAGCGGAACCATGGACGTCTCGGTGACCGCCGACACCCGCTGGCTGTCCCGGGCCGACATGGAACGCTTCCTGCACGGCCTGGAGACGATGCTGGTCGAAGCGGCCCTGCGGTGATCGCCTACGCGGCGGCGACGTCGTGCCCCCAGGGCGCCCCGCTGACCTTCCACCTGAGCGGCGACAGCGGCGTCCACATCCACGACGCCACCACCGGCGCCCACGTACTGACCACGCGGGCGACCGGCCCGGAATGGGTTTTGGAAATCCCCGGCGACTGGCCGAGTTCGCTCTACCGCGCCCACTTCACCGACGCCCCGACCAGTGAGGTCCCGAGGGCGACAGGCGAACTGCCGGGCACGAACGTCTCCGGCGACGACGAGGTCTACTTCGTCGTGACGGCGTCCGGCGCGAGGAAGGACATCCTGGTCTCCATCCCCTTCGGCACCTGGCAGGCCTACAACCGGGCGGGCGTCCCCGGCGAGGGCCTCTACTGGACCGAAGACCCGTCCCGCGCGACCGAGGTGACCTTCGACCGTCCAGGAGGCGGCCCGTCCCCGGAGAGGTGGGAGGACGGCTTCCTGCGCTGGCTCCGCCCCGCGGGCTTCGACGCCGACTTCTGCGACGGCCTCGACCTGTCCCCCGGCCTGCTCGACGGCTACAAGCTCCTGGTCGTGAACGGCCACGACGAATACTGGACCCGCGAGATGCGCGACGCGTGCGAGGACTTCGTCCGGCGCGGCGGCAACATGGCGATCTTCGGCGGCAACACCGCCTGGTGGCAGGCCCGGCTGGAGGGCCGCACCCTGGTCTGCCACCGCGACCCCTTCACCGACCCCGTCGAGGATCCCGCGCTGGTCACCGCCGAGTGGTCGAGCGTCGGCCGCCCCGAGAACAGCCTGACGGGCGTCAGCTTCCGGGCGGGCGCGGGAACCTGGGGCCCGTCGATGCCTCTCATGAACGAGGAGTCGTACGTCACCCGCTTCGCGGGCCACTGGGCCTTCGACGGCACCGGCCTGACAGAAGGCGACAAATTCGCCCAAGGCGCCCTGGGCTACGAAACCGACGCGGCCGAATTCACCGAAGTAGGCGGCGTCCCCAGAGTGACCTCACGGGACGGCACCCCGTCGTCCTTCACCATCCTGGCCACGGCCGACCTCCGCCACTGGCGCGGCGGCGGCCAGGGCGGCTGGGCCACGATGGGCGTCTTCACCTCGGGCCGCGGCACCGTCTTCAACGCCGCGACGGTGAACTGGGGCAACACCCTCCACGACCCCGTGGTCGACCGCATCACCCGCAACGTCATGACCCGTCTGAGCTCCCCGCACCAAGGCTGGGACGCGATCGGCGACTCCGCCGACATCCGCGCGCTGGCCGCCGACGCCCGCGTCCTCTACGGCGTCAGCGCGGACGGCGCCCTGATGAGCCGCGAGCTCTGCGCCCAGAACCTGCCGTGGCGCCCCATCGGCTGGGCCGGCGACGTGATCTGCCTCGACACCCCCCGCGAAGCGGCGGGCTCAAGAGGCGTCCTCCTGTACGGCGTCACCCCGGACGGCACCCTGAGATCAAGAGCAGCCGTCGAAATCCCCGCTCCCTGGACCGACGAGGCCACCTGCCCCCAGGGCACCGTGGCCATCGCGATAGCCGACTGCACCTTCTGGGCCGCAACCGAAGAGGGCCGTCTCTGGGCCCTGCCCTTCACGGGCGAGACCTGGCAGGACCGAGGCGCCTGCGACGCCGTGGCCATGACAGGCATGAACGGCCGCCTCTACGCCTTGACGAGCACCGGCACCCTGGTCACCCGCCGCCCGAACGCCACGGACGAGTGGCACCCAGCGGGCGACCTCCCCGAGGGAACGACGACGTTCACCGCCCACGCGGGCCGCTTCATCGCCACCGCCCCGGGCGACCCGCTCCGCTGGCGCGAGGCCCGCAGATCGAGAGACCTCTAGGAGTCCTCACGGCGACGTGCGCCGTGGCGCATGTCGAAGACGCAGGACAGACAGCACAGAACCCTGGCCCGGCGTCGGAGAGCAGTGCGGCCCCGCCGCTCAGCTCAGAATTCGACCGGACCGTAAACCGCCGACTCCCGCCCCCGCGTCATCGCCCAGTAGCGGTCGCCATAAGACCAGTGCCACCACTCCGTCGGATAGTTCACCAGCCCCACGCCCTCCAGGGCCGTCACCAGAACCTTCCGGTTCTGCATCGCCTCCGCCGAGATATCGGTCGACGCCGTGTAACAGGCCCCGGAGCTCTGCTCCGGCGTGGCGTTGACGGGCGTCCCCATGTCGAGTTCCACGCCCTCGTCATCGCACAGCGTCAGGTCGACGGCCGCCCCCGCCGTGTGGGGCGCCACCTCCACAGGCGACACGAACCGGCTGGCCGCCACGTGGAGCTCATCTCCCGACATTTCCGGAAATGTCGTCCGCAGCGTCTCCCGGTACTCCTCGAACCACTTCCGCTGAAGGGACACCGGCCGGTACCCCTCGACCACGACGAGGTGCACCCCCAAGGGCAGCACCACCCGCCGCAGCCGGTCGGCCACCCCCGCGCGCAGGTGCGCGAATGCGCCCGCGGGGTCGGCCAGCCGTTCGTCAACGCGGAGGAAAGTCCGCACATCGACGAGCGGTTCGAGGCAATCGGTCACCGGTATGGAGGTCACCCGGGGGTCGGAGATCAGAATGACGTCGCCCATAAAGTCAGACCGTATCCGAGAAGACCTGCTCTCTCGCCTCTTCCAGGGCGGCCACCAGCGCCCCCTGGAGCACCGGGTTCCCGTCCACCTCGGTCACCGCGACCTTCGGGCGTGAGGGACAGACCCGCGCGACCTCGTCCTCGACCCTGGCGGCCAGCTCGCGGCCTCCGGCCCGGCCGACGTCTCCGCTCAGGACGATGAGGCCGGGGTCCAGAACGACGGCGACGGCCGCGACGCCGACGGCCAGGCGGCCGGCGAGTTCGTCGAGGAAGCTCCCGTTCCCCTCGGCGACGGCCTTGGCGACCAGTTCGGCGACGGGTGCCTCCCTCGGGTTCACCCCGTGGGCCAGCGCCATGCCGTAGAGCGCCTCCCCGCCCACCAGGCGCTGGAAGGAGCCCGACTGCGGGTCGCGTACATCAGAGGGAAGCGGTTCGCCGGGGACGGGGAGCCAGCCGATCTCGCCCGCGCCGCCGGTGATGCCGCGGTGGAGGCGGCCACCGAGCATGACGCCGAGGCCCTGTCCTATTCCAGCCCACATGATGACGAAGTCGTCGAGGCCCCGCGCGGCGCCGTGGGCCTGTTCGGCCAGGGCGGCGAGGTTGACGTCGTTCTCTATACGTACCGCCCGCCCCAGATCGGCGCGGAGCTCGGCCAGGACTCCGAAGTGCCAGGCGGGCAGGTCGAAGGAGTAGCGGACGTCTCCGCTGCGCGGGTCGACGACGCCCCGGGTGCCGATGACCAGGCCCATGAGCTGGTCGAGGCCGATCCCGGCGCTCTCGCAGGCGCGGAACAGCGCGTTGTGGACGAGCTTGACGGGATCGCGCGCCTCGCTGGGGTCGACGGTCACCTCGGCGATGGCCCGGCCGGTGATGTCGGCGACGCCCGCGGTGACGCTGTCGGGGGAGACCTCCAGTCCGGCGACGTAGGCCGATTGGGGGTTGACGGCGTAGAGGGCGGCGTTCGGACCGCGTCCACCGGCCCTCTCCCCGGCCGTGGTGACCAGGCCCCGGTCTTCGAGGCGGGCCAGTAGCTGGCCGGAGGTGACCTTGCTCAGTCCGGTGAGTTCGCCCAGCTCAGCCCGGGTGAGCGGGCCCTGCAGGAGAAGGAGCTCCAGGGCTGATCGGTCATTGATCTGCCGGAGCAACCGGGGTGTTCCGGGGCGTCGGGGCACCGCACTCTCCCTTCTCGTCACGATCCGCTAACGCGGGTTTTTTTTAAGAAAGTTTCTTGTTAGTTTAACGGCAGTCACCCCATAGGCAAGCGATCAAGCCTCTGAGGTGCCACAAACGCCGACCGTCAGCAAACCTCAGGTGCGCGGCCCGCCGTCACCTCACAACTTGCCTCGACGCGAAGCCGGGAAGGGAGAACCCCAATCGTGAAGATCGTGAAGATCGCCGGCATCACCGCCGCCCTCGCCCTGGGTGTCGCCGCTTGTGGTGGTGGCGAGACCACCGAATCGGCCCCCGCCGCCTCCGCCTCCGCCGCCGCCCCCGCGGAGACCGGACCCAAGTTCGCCGGTCAGACGCTGACGATGTGGCGTCTCGGCGACTCGAACCCGCCGGCCCAGGCCTACATGGACGACCTCAACGCCGAGTTCCAGAAGCAGACCGGCGCGACGGTCAAGCTGGAGTGGATCCCGTGGCCGCAGGTGAACGACAAGTTCACCGCCGCCGCCGCGGGTGGCGCGGGCCCCGACGTCACCGAGATCGGCAACGACCAGGTGCCGCTGTGGGTCAGCCAGGAGGCGCTGTCGCCGATCACCCCCCTCACCTCCGCCGGTGAGCAGGCGATGATCCCCAAGAACCTGTTCGGCTTGGAGACCATCGACGGCGAGGTCTACGCCGTGCCGTGGGGCGCCGGTACCCGCGCGGTCCTCTACCGCAAGGACTGGTTCGACGAGCTCAAGATCGAGGTGCCGAAGACCTGGGACGAGGTCCTCGCCGCCGGCAAGAAGATCCAGGAGGAGAAGGGCAAGGACGTCGACGGCTTCGCCTTCAACGGCGGCTCCGACGCCAACCACCTCCTCGGCGCGATGGCCTGGTCCGAGGGCGGCGAGTACGCCGTCAAGGAAGGCGACAAGTGGGTGGGCAAGCTCGCCGACCCGACCTTCAAGGCCGGCTTCGAGACGTACACGGGCCTGGTGACCGGCGGTCTGTCCGGCAAGGCGCGGCTGACCCAGAACACCGTGGACATCCGCACCCGCTTCGCCAACGACAAGGTCGGCATGTACCTGACCGCGTCGTGGGACATCCCCGGCATCGAGACCGACTCCAAGGGCAAGGTGAAGGCCGACCAGCTCGCCTTCTTCCCGCTCCCCGCCAAGTCGGGCGGTGAGGCTCCGGCCTTCTTCGGCGGCAACGACATCGCCGTCTGGGGCACCACCAAGAACGCCGAGCTGTCCAACGAGTACATCAAGCTCGCCACGAGCAAGCAGTGGGCCGACCGTTACGCCAAGGACGGCGGTCTGCTCCCCGTCTACCCGGACACCCTGGCCTCGCTGGCCAGCGACCCGGTCCAGGCGCCGTTCGCGGCGGCGTTCGCCAACGCCCGCTCGTTCCCGGCCGACCCGAACTGGACCGAGGCGGGCGAGACCAAGGCGGTGCTGCAGAACGCGGCCCGCTCGGTCATCGAGGGCAAGGCCTCGGCCGATGAGGCGCTCGCGGCGGCCAACAAGGAACTCGAAGAGATCCTGAACCAGTAGCGACGATGACCGACACGTCGATCGCCCGCCGGGGTGGAGGCAAGAACGCCTCCGCCCCGGCCGGGCGCCCCCGCCGCTCTCACCGTCCGCAGAAGGCATCGGGCCTCAACCCGAGATTCATCCCGTACGCGCTGCTGATCCCCGGCCTGCTGGTCATGGTGGCGCTCCTGCTGTACCCGATGATCCAAGTGATCGTCATGTCCTTCCAGAAGGTCGGGCTGCCGCAGATCCGGGAGGTCAACCCCCGTCCGGCCGACTGGCTGGGCTGGGAGAACTACACCAAGGTCTTCGAGAACGACGTCTTCTGGTCGTCGCTCCGCAACACCCTCGTGTTCGCCTTCGTGGCGGTGAGCCTCACCCTGATCGTCGGAACGGCCGTCGGGGTCCTGCTCCAGCAGCTCAGCAAGCGCATGTCCACCTTCCTGATCATCGGCATCATGTTCGCGTGGGCGGTCCCGCCGGTCGCGCAGGGTGTCATCTGGCGCTGGCTGTTCGACGCCGAGGCCGGGATCATCAACTGGGCCCTCAACCTGCTGCCGGACTTCCTCTCCAACGCCCTGTTCGGGCGGGCCGACTGGACCGGCGAACCCTGGCTCAACGAGGCGTTCACGATCTACATCGTGCTGGTCATGACGGTGGTCTGGGCGTCGTTCCCGTTCATCGCGGTCTCGGTCCTGGCCGGGCTCAAGAGCATCCCCGGTGAACTCTACGAAGCGGCCAGGGTCGACGGTTCGGGCCCCTGGCGGACCTTCCGCAAGATCACATTCCCGCTGCTGAAGCCGGTCTTCGCGGTCCTGACGATCCTGTCGATCATCTGGGACTTCAAGGTCTTCTCGCAGCTGTACGTGCTCATGAACGGCCCCACCAACCGTGAGGCGTTCAACCTGTCGATGTTCTCGTACGCGGAGGCGTTCCGCAGCCCGCCCAAGATGGGCTCCGGAGCGGCCATCGCGGTGATCCTCACGATCATCCTGCTGGTCGTCACCGCGTTCTACGTCCGCCAGATGGTGAAGTCGGAGGAGGTGCAGTGACCGTCACGTCGTACGACATGGACCGCATGCGCAAGTCCGCGAAGTTCCGCAGCAAGGCGCGCAAGTTCGCCCTCAACGCGACCGCCACGGCCGTCTTCGTCGTGGCGATGTTCCCCGTGTACTGGATGGTCTCGACGGCGTTCAAGACCAACGACCAGATCTTCACCACGGAGTTCATCCCGTTCCCGACGAGCTTCACCTTCGAGCACATCGAACGCGTGCTCAGCGAGGGCGTGGCCGGCAACTCCATCTGGCTCTACCTGCGCAACAGCGCGATCGTCGCCCTCGGCACGGTCGCGGTGGGCGCGGTCTTCTCGCTGCTGGCCGCGACCGCCGTCTCCCGCTTCAAGTTCAAGGGCCGCACCTCGTTCCTGATCACGCTGCTGGTCGTGCAGATGATCCCGGCCGAGGCCCTGCTCATCCCGCTCTTCCTGAGCATCAAGCGGCTGGGCCTGTACGACCAGCTGCTCGGCCTGATCGTCGTCAACGTCGGCCTGACCCTGCCCTTCGGCATCTGGATGCTGCGCACCTTCGTGGCGGCCGTACCGAAGTCGCTGGAAGAGGCGGCGTGGATCGACGGCGCGAGCCGGATGACGACGTTCTGGAAGGTGCTCTTCCCGCTGGTGGCGCCGGGCCTGGTGGCGACCAGCATCTTCTCCTTCATCACCGCGTGGAACGAGCTGATCTTCGCGCTGGTGCTGATGAGCGACTCGTCCGGTTACACGATGCCGGTCGCGTTGCAGTTCTTCTTCGGGCAGCGGGGCACCGACTGGGGCGCCATCATGGCGAGTTCGACCCTGATGACGATCCCCGTCGTCGTGTTCTTCCTGCTGGTGCAGCGGCGCATGGTCTCCGGACTCGTCGCCGGCGCCGTCAAGGGCTGACCAGCCCGAAACCCTTCCCTGAGCGGGCACGGCCCCCGGGCACACCCGGGGGCCGTCCCTTCCATGTCCCTGATCGGAGTCATGAGTTCCCATGCCTGGAGTACCCGCGAGCCACAGCGATCGGGGGCTGCGCCGTCTCGCGGCCGGCACGCTGCTCGTGACCTTCCGAGGCCTGACCGCGCCCGACTGGGTGCTGGACGGCCTCTCTGACGGTCTCGGCGGCGTCTGCCTCTTCGGTTTCAACGTCGAGAGCCCCGGCCAGGTGGCCGCGCTCACGTCGGTGCTGACCGGCGCCGGCGACCCGGTGATCTCGCTCGACGAGGAGGGCGGCGACGTCACCCGGCTGGCCTACCACGTGGGCAGCGAATATCCGGGCAACGCGGCGCTGGGCGCGGTCGACGACGTCGACCTGACCGAGCGGGTCTACCGCTCGATCGCCGGTGACCTCGTGAACGCCGGGGTGAACCTCGACATGGCCCCGTCGGCCGACGTGAACACCGCCGACGACAACCCCGTCATCGGCACCCGCTCCTTCGGCTCCGACCCCGCGCTGGTCTCCCGCCACACGGTCGCCGCCGTGCGCGGCCTCCAGTCGCTCGGCGTGGCCGCCTGCGTCAAGCACTTCCCCGGCCACGGCGCCACCACCGAGGACTCCCACCTGGCCATCCCGGTCGTGGACGCCACCCTGGAGGTCCTGCGCGAGCGCGAGCTGGCCCCCTTCCGCGCCGCGATCGAGGCGGGCACCCGGTCGATCATGACCGCCCACGTGGCCGTCCCCGCGCTGACCGGCAGCACCCCCGCCACGCTCAGCCCGAGGGCGCTCACGACGCTGCTGCGCGGCGAACTCGGCTACGACGGCGTCGTCGTCACCGACGCCCTCGACATGCACGCCATCACCAAGAGCGTGGGCCTGGGCGGCGGCGCGGTCCTGTCCCTGAAGGCGGGCGCCGACCTGCTGTGCATGGGCTCGATCCCGACGCGGGAAGAGACCGCCGCCGTCGTCGACGCCATCGTGGCCGCCGTCGTCGCGGGCGACCTGCCGATCGAGCGCCTCGAAGAGGCCGTCTCCCGTGCGCAGAGGCTCCGCGACTGGGCCCGCGAGACCCGCGTCCAGCACACCGGCGACACCGTGATCGGCCTCCAGGCCGCCCGCCGGGCGGTCCGCCTCACCGGCACCCGGACCACGCTGACCGACCCGTTCGTCGTCGAGGTCGACACCCCACCCACGATCGCCGTCGGCGACGTGCCGTGGGGCGTGGCGCCGTGGCTGCCGGACGCCGAGATCGTCCGCGTCAAGCCCGAAGAGGCGCAGGCCGCCGACCTGCTCGCCCGCGCCCAGGGCCGCTCACTGGTCGTCGTCGTCAAGGACGCCCACCGCTACCCCGCGAGCCGCGACCTGGTCACCGAACTCATCCGGGCCCGCCCCGACGGCGTCGTCATGGAGATGGGCCTGCCGATCTGGCGCCCCGAACACGGCGTGCACATCGCCACCTATGGCGCCGCCCGGGCCAACGCCCAGGCGGCGGTCGAACTCCTGACCGCCTAGGAGGCGAAGATCTCCTCGCGGGCCTGTTCGAGGGCGGCGATCACCGCGCCGCGCAGAACCGGGTTGCCCACGACCGACGAGGTCACCACCTGCGGCCGGATCGGGCAGATGCGGGCCACCGCCTGTTCGACCCGGCCGGTCAGGGACACCCCCCCGGCCAGCCCGACCTCTCCGGCCAGCACGATCAGCCCGGGGTCGAGCACCACGCACACCGACGCCACACCCAGCGCCAGCCGGGAGGCGATCTCGTCGAGCAGCCGGTCGCCCTGGTCTCCCGCGTCGGCGGCGGCGGTCACGCACTCGGCCGCCGTCGCCCCCTCGAAGCCCAGGTCACGCGCCAGGTCGAGCACCGCCACGGAGCTCACCAGCGACTGGAGACCGCCCGCCAGCGAGGGCAGCCGCCCCGGCTCGGAGCGCACGTCTTCGGCCAGCGGCACCCCGGGAACCGGCAGATAGCCGATCTCGCCCGCGCTGCCGGACCGGCCGCGGTGCAGCCGCCCGCCGAGCACCACGGCGAGACCGATGCCGCGCCCGACCCAGAGCAGCACGAAGTCGTCGACCTGCCGCGCCGCCCCCTTCGACCGCTCAGCGATGGCCGCAAGGTTCACGTCGTTCTCGATGCGCACGGACCGTTTCAGGTCGCGCGCCAGCGCCTCGTGGATGCCCTCGTGCCAGTGGGGCAGGTCGAACGAGAACTGCACGTCGCCGGTGCGCGGATCGACCACGCCCGGCGTGCCGATCGTGACGCCCTTCAGCCGCGACAGCGCGACCTTGGCCGACCGGCAGGCCTTCACCACGGCGTTGTGGACCATGGAGACGGGGTCGTCGGCGCCGTTGGGCAGCAGGGTGACCTCGGCCACCACGTCGCCCTTGATGTCGGCGATCGCCGCCGTCACGTGTTCGGGCCCGACGTCGAGCCCCGCCACATAGGCGCACGAGGCGATCACCCCGTAGAGGGCCGCGTTGGGCCCCCGGTTCCCGGCCTGCTCGCCCACGACCTCGACGAGCCCCCGCTCCTCGAGGCGTGAGAGCGTCTGCGACGCGGTCACCTTCGACAGTCCGGTCAGGTCGCCGATCTGGCCGCGCGTGAGCGGCCCGGACGACAACAGCAATTCGAGGGCGGCCCGGTCGTTGATCTCCCGGAGCAACCTGGGCACGCCAGGACGTCGCTCCATGTTCCTGCTTTCGATGGTCGCCCCCGCGAAACTGTCAACAAACTTTCCCGGCCAGCTTAGCGACTATACGGGCTCCCGGAAATTGGACCTTGATACCGCTCCCATATGGACGTAAGGATCATTTCCATGCGCCCCGTAGCGGCAGTGACCCTGGGCCTGCTCCTGTTCATGGACGCCGTCCGCGTCCTGCTCCCGTCCCTGATCACCATCTACGGCCAGGCCGGCGACACCCCACCCGAACAACTGGGCCTCTTCGCGGCGTTGTGGTTCGTCCTGCCGCTATTGGCACTTCTCATTCCGCCGCGATGGGCTTTGTTAGGCGGCGCCGGAGTTCTGGCACTGGGCCGGGTGGCCTTACAGGCCACCGACGGCGGTTTCCCCCAGCTGTATGTGAGCGCCGTCTCCGTGACCGCCGCCATCGTTTTTCTGTACGGCTCCGCCAAACTCGTGGCGAAATCCCACATCCGGCCGGCCCTTCCCCTCGGACTGGCGCTCTCCCAGGCCCTCCACCTGTCGATCGGCCACATCGACCTGGTCTGGCGCGACGGCCTCCTGCCGTGGATCCCAACAGTGTTGATCACCGCCGCCTTCGCCTGGGCCGTGCTGGGCGTTCGGCAGGCCGGCGACCTCGCCCCCGGCCGGTTGTGGTTCGCCCTCGGCCCCGCGATCCTGCTGGCCGGGATGTACCTGGGCCCGTCGGCGCTGATCGGCGAGGGAAGCGGCCCCCATGACCGCCTCTGGCCGACGCTCACGCTGCTGGCCGCCCTGGTCGTGCTGGCCGTGGCGGGGGTGGCGGGCCATCCGGCCCAGCTCGCGCCGATCCTGATGGGCGCGGGCGCCTGGTTCGCGCACTCGGACGGCCACCTCCAGATGGTCACGCTGCCGGTCTTCGCCCTCGGCCTGGGCTGGTGCCTGAACGTGGCCGGGGACGGCCCGCCGGGCCGCCGCCCGGGAATCGCGCTGCTGGGCGGCATGATCCTGTTCTTCGTCGGCACCTTCCTCTACTACGCCACCTACGACCTGAACCTCGGCATCGACAACGCCTCCATCCCGCTGGGCCTCGGCCTCATCGTCGCGGGGATGGGCGTCCGGCTGCCCGACCTGCCGCGGCTCCTCCCCGTGGTGGCCGCCGCGCTGGCGGTGGGCGCCCTGTGGGTGCTCCCCAAGGAGTGGGTCGTCCAGAGCCCCGGGCAGGCGGTCGACCGCGACGAGTTCACCCTGATCACGTACAACATCAGAATGGGTTTCGGCACCACGGGGACCCTCGACCTCGACGAGATCGCCGACTGGGCCGCCACGAAGAAGCCCGACGTCGTGCTGCTCAGCGAGGTCGACCGGGGCTGGTTCCTCAACGGCGGCCACGACGACCTCGACCGCATCGCCACCCGCCTGGGCATGCACTTCCACTTCGCCCCGGCCGCCGACGAGCTGTGGGGCGACGCCGTGCTGACCAACCTCCCGATCCGGAACATCCAGTCGGCGCCGCTGGTCACCGAGGGATATCCGACCGGCGCGCAGGCCCAGACGGTGGTGGTCGAGGTCGGCGGCAGGCCGGTCGGTATCGTCAACACCCACCTCCAGGAGCCGGAACTCCAGAGCGCCACCCTGCACAGCGTCACGCCCGAGCCGCCCGCCCTGATCGCGGGCGACCTCAACCTCACCCCCGCCGACCCCGCCTTCCAGGCCCTGCTCACCAAGATCGGCCTGACCGACCCGCTGAAGGATTTCGGCGACCCGCCGACGTCTCCGGCCGAGAATCCGGTCAAGCGGATCGACCACGTTCTGCTCACCGAGGGCCTCACCGCCGTGTCGGCCGAGGCGCCGAGGGTGCCGTTCTCCGACCACCTTCCGGTCGTGACGCGAATCCGGGTCGACTGAATAGAGGGGTACGAGGCCAACCAGTCCTAACCAGGCGGGATAATCGTTTACATGCGACTTTCTGCGCGTGTCGACTACGCCCTGCGGGCGGCGGCCGAGCTGGCCGCGTCCGGCGACGGCCCGACCACGGTGGGCGAGCTCGCCAAGGGCCAGGAGATGCCGCCCAAATACCTGGAGAACATCCTTCTCCAGATGCGCCGGGCCGGCCTGGTCCGCGGCCAGCGCGGCCCCGAGGGCGGATATGTGCTGGCCCGTCCGGCCAGCCAGATCTCCCTCGCCGACGTGATCCGCGCGGTCGACGGCCCCTTGGCCAACGTCCGCGGCGAGCGGCCCGAACACGTCGGCTACACCGGCGCGGCCCAATCGCTCCAGCAGGTCTGGATCGCCCTCCGGGCCAGCGAGCGGGCCATCCTCGAAGAGGTCACCCTCGACCAGATCGCCACCGGCGACCTCCCCAAGCGGGTGACCGACCTGTCCGACGACCCATCAGCCTGGGACTCCCCCAACGCCCCGGTCTGACACACCGACCTCCATGCCCGGCTTCCCGACGACCGGCGAACCGACGACCGAGGCGCTCGGGTCCGAGGCGCCCGAGTCCAGACGACTCGCGTCCGGGGCCGTGAAGCCTTGGGGCGCCGTGAAGCCTTGGGGCGCCGTGAAGCCTTGGGGCTCGGATGCCTGAGGGCGATGCCGTCTGGCGGGCGGCGAAGCGGTTGCGGGAGGCGCTCGACGACCGTGAGCTGACCCGCTCCGACTTCCGCGTGCCCCGCTACGCCACCGCCGACCTGCGCGGACGCCGGGTGCTGACCACGGCGTCCCGGGGCAAGCACCTGCTCACCCGGGTCGAGGGCGGCGTCACTCTCCACACCCATCTGCGCATGGAGGGGCGCTGGCGGATCACCCAGGCAGGCGCTCCCCTCAGGGGCGGCGACGTCGTGCGGGTCGTGCTGGCCAACACCGTTTGGCAGGCGGTCGGGACGAAGCTGGGCGTGGTCGACCTGCTGCCGACGTCCAGGGAGGACGAGGTCGTGGGTCACCTGGGCCCCGACCTGCTCGGCCCCGACTGGGACATCGAAACGGCGGCGGCGAATCTACAAAGAGCACCCGATCGGACGATCGGGGAGGCACTGCTCGACCAGCGCAATCTGGCGGGGATCGGCACGATATGGCGTGCGGAGACGCTCTTCGTCGCCCGGGTCTGGCCGTGGCGGCGCGCCGGAGACGTGGCGGATGTGGCGGGGCTGGCCGAGACGGCCCATCGCCTGATGGACGCGGGCAAGGACGAACATGGACCGGTCACGACCGGCGACCCGAGACCGGGTCGTGAGCTGTTCGTCTACGGCAGGGAACACCGCCCCTGCCGCGTGTGCGGAACGAGCGTCGAACGTGAAGAGATGGGGTCACAGCCGCAGGAGCGGCTGATCTACTGGTGCCCGCGCTGCCAGCGGGGCTAGGCGGCCACCATGTCCTTGACTTCGGGGAAACCGTCGAACTCCGGCCCGGAGGGCACGGTCTCCGTGATGGGCAGGCGCTCACGCTCGGGCACGTCGGCCAGAACAGGCGCGTGCTGAAGCTCGGCGAGAGCGAACTGATCGGAGACTTCCCGCAGCACCTGCGACAGCGGCACGCCAAGGGCACCGCAGATCGAGGCGAGCAGCTCGGACGACGCCTCCTTCTGACCGCGCTCCACCTCGGACAGATAACCGAGGGAAACACGGGCCAGCGTGGAGACTTCGCGCAGCGTGCGACTCTGCCGCACGCGTAGCCGCCGCAGGACGTCGCCGAGAAGCTGACGCAGCAGGACCATCTGTCGCTCCCTTCCCGGCGCGGGAGTCGTCACGACGCTCCGCGCTTTCGGTTCATATCGCCCGTTCTTTCCACGCCCTTCGTACATACTCCTCGCCGTCATCATTGGGTCGCTCGGCCCCTGCGCCGGGCGCGCGGTGGACTTACTCCTCGCCGATGGCTCACGGACCTCACTCACAGCTCCACCGTACCTGTATCGAGCGACACCACGGCAGACCATGGTGAGCATGTTCGCTGGGGACGTAACGCGGTAATCACCCCGAATGTTCCCCCGAATTGGTCAGTAGCACACCTAGAAGTAGATCCAAAGCCATCTCACACGTATGGATACGTATGGAGTGACGGTCTCCGGTCAACCGCAGGTCAACGACTTTCAAGGTGCCCTCGGGACCGCTCAGCCCGCAGAAGACGGTGCCGACCGGTTTCCCGTCTTGGGGGTCGGGGCCGGCCACGCCGGTCACCGCGATCGCCCAGGTCGCGCCGGTGAGGCCACGGACCCCTGCGGCCATCTCGGCCGCGACGCCGGGGTGGACGGCGCCCTCGGCGGCCAGCAGCCCCTCGGAGACGCCGAGCAGCTTCGCCTTCAAATCGGTGGCGTAGCTGATCACCCCGCCGACGAAGGCGGCCGACGAGCCGGGCACCTCCGTCACGGTGGCCCCGATGAGCCCACCGGTCAGCGATTCGGCCACGGCGAAGGTCTCACCCCGCTCCGCGAGCAGGGAGACGATCTTCGCTGCGGTCGAATGGGTCACACCTGTTCCCTCCGGGCCACCTGACGGAGCCTCACTGCCCGCACAACGTAGTCGACGCCGGTGGCCACCGTCACGAGGATCGCGGTGCCCATGGTGGCCCAGCGGATGATGTCGGGCAGGCCGGGCGCGAGGAAGAAACCGATCGCGAAGATCTGGAGCACCGTCTTGATCTTGCCGCCGGTGCTGGCCGGGATGACGCCGAAGCGGATGAACGCGAACCGCAGCAGCGTGACGCCCAGTTCCCTGACGATGATGACCACCGTCACCCACCAGGGGATCTCACCCAGGATCGACAGGCAGACCAGCGCCGACCCGATGAGCGCCTTGTCGGCGATCGGGTCGGCCATCTTGCCGAAGTCGGTGATCAGGCCGTATTTACGGGCCAGGAAGCCGTCGAGCTGGTCGGTGATCGAGGCGAACATGAAGACGCCGAGGGCGGCCAGCCGCCAGCCGGTGCCCTCGACGAACAGGAACACGATGAACGCGGGGACGACCAGCAGCCGCGCGACCGTGAGCGCGTTGGCGATGTTCCAGGGGCTCACGGGAGGCGCGGGCGGTTCGACCGGGTCGGTGACCACCAGTCGTTCCGGGGCGTCGTCGGCCACGACCGACGGCGGCGGGTCGTTGCTCTGACTCACGTCGAAGCCTTGATCCTCGCGATCAGGTCAACCCCTTCCGAGTCGACCGCGACGGCGCGCACGATCTGACCCGGCACCAGCCCGATGCCCTGGACCGTGACCGATCCGTCGACCTCGGGACCCTGGTGGGCGGCGCGGCCCTCGTAGCCGCCGTCGCCCAGGTCGTCTTCGACCAGGACCGACAGCTCGGTGCCGATGCGCTCCTCGGCGCGCTGGCTGGTGAGCTCCTCGGCCAGCTCGCTGAGGGCGGCGACCCGCTCGTCGACCAGGTCGGGGTCGAGCTTGCCGTCGAACCCGGCGGCCTCGGTGCCGTCTTCGTCGGAGTAGCCGAAGACGCCGATGACGTCGAGCCTGGCCTCGGTCAGGAAGTCGACCAGCTCGCCGAACTGCTCCTCGGTCTCACCGGGGAAGCCGACGATGAAGTTGGAGCGCACCCCGGCCTCGGGGGCGCGGTCGCGGATCTGCTTCAGCAGCCCGAGGAACTGGTCGGGGTCGCCGAAGCGCCGCATGCGCCGCAGGACGGGGTTGCTGGCGTGCTGGAACGACAGGTCGAAGTAGGGGGCGATGCCCTCGGTCCCGGCGATGACGTCGAGCAGGCCCGGGCGGAGCTCGGCGGGCTGCAGGTAGCTGACCCGCACCCGGTCGATGCCCTCGATGACGGCCAGCTGCGGCAGCAGCTTCTCCAGCGCCCTCAGATCGCCCAGGTCCTTGCCGTAGGACGTGGAGTTCTCGCTGACCAGGACGAGCTCCCGCACGCCCCGGTCGGCCAGCCAGAAGGCCTCGGCGAGCAGATCCTCGGGATGCCGCGACACGTAGGCGCCGCGGAAGGCCGGGATGGCACAGAAGGTGCAGCGCCGGTCGCAGCCCGAGGCCAGTTTCAGCGAGGCTACCGGGCCACCGGTCAACCGCCGCCGGAGCGTGCGCGGCCCGGAGGCGGGCGCCAGCCCGCTCGGCAGGTCGCCGTGCCCCGGCACCGCGACGGGCGAGGCGTGGCGCTCGACCGGGGTGATGGGCAGCAGGGTGCGCCGGTCTCGCGGCGTGTGGGGGGTCAGCGCCCGCCCTTCGAGCACGTCGTCGAGGCGGGCGCCGATGTCGGTGTAGTCGTCGAACGACAGCACCGCCGCGGCTTCGGGCAGCGCACCGGCCAGCTCCGCGCCGTAGCGCTCGGCCATGCAGCCGGCCGCGACGACCTTGGCGCCGGAGTCGGCCGCCGCGAGCATGGTGTCGATCGAGTCTTTCTTCGCCGACTCGATGAAGCCGCAGGTGTTGACCACGATCACGTCAGGGTCGTCGTCGCCGAGCGCCCAGCCCGAGGCTTCGAGGCGCGCGGCGAGCTCCTCGGAGTCGACCTCGTTGCGGGCGCAGCCCAGCGTGATCATCGATACGGTTCGGCGTGCAGACATGATGAAGCTACGGTATCGGGGATCTGCCACTACCGGGGACGCGGGATGTCGAGCCCGTACGTCTTGCGGACCGTCTCCCCCGCCCGGCCCGGGCTGCCCAGGTCCTGGCCGTTCACGTTGAGCTGCACCGACCCCGCGTTGCCGAAGGTCAGCTTCACCTTGTCCTTGATCCGGAAGCTGCGGGTGTTCCCGGTCGGGATCACCCCCATGAAGACGCGCTTGTTCTTGGCGTCGCGCACCTGGATCCAGGCCTCGCTGAGCGCCTTGATCTTCACGGTCACGTGGGTCGCCTTCGCCGGGACCGCCGGGGCCGCGGGTGCGGCCTTGGCCGCCGCCGGGGCCGACTTGACCTTGACGGCCTGCTGCTCGGGCGCCTTGATCGCGCTGCCCATGATGCGCCCGATGCCGAACACGGCCACGATGGCCAGGGCGACCGCCATCGCGAGCGTCCAGTTGGGCGCCCGGCGTTCGCGCAGCTTGATGCCCTTGTCGATCGGATACATCGCGCCCACGCCGGGGCGTGGACCGCCCGTCAGGGCGTCGTACTCACGGACCAGGGCATCGCCCTCCAGGCCCAGTTCGCGGGCCAGCGCCCGCAGGTGACCACGGGCGTAGAAGTCTCCGTTGCAGGCGGAGAAGTCGTCTCGCTCGATCGCGGCGATGATCGCCTCGCGGATCCGGGTGCGCTGGCTCAGGTCGGCTACGGACAGCCCTCTCTGCTCCCGCGCCTCCGAAATCGTTCCACCGATGGACATCTGCGGCCCCCCGCCCATCCCGACGCTGTGTAGTGAGTCACATTCAATCAGTAACAACACTATGATGTGGCGTCGGGGTCACCACCCCGGAGATCCGCGAGCAGCCCGGCGAGTTCGTCCGGCTTCACCATCACGTCGCGGGCCTTGGAGCCCTCGCTCGGGCCCACGACGTTGCGCGATTCGAGCAGGTCCATCAGGCGGCCCGCCTTGGCGAAGCCGACCCGCAGCTTGCGCTGGAGCATCGACGTCGAGCCGAACTGGGTCGTCACGATCAGCTCCGCGGCCTGGATCAGCAGGTCGAGGTCGTCGCCGATCTCCTCGTCGACCTCCTTCTTCGCCGCGGCCGTGGGGGCGACGTCCGGGCGGTATTCGACCTGCATCTGGGTCTTGCAGTGGCCGACGACCTCGGCGATCTCCTTCTCCGACACGAAGGCGTTCTGGAGCCGCATCGGCTTGCTCTGGCCCATGGGCAGGAACAGCGAGTCGCCCTGGCCGACCAGCTTCTCGGCGCCGGGCTGGTCGAGGATGACCCGCGAGTCGGCCAGCGACGAGGTGGCGAACGCCAGCCGCGAGGGCACGTTGGCCTTGATCAGGCCGGTCACGACGTCGACAGAGGGCCGCTGGGTGGCGATCACCAGGTGGATGCCGGCGGCGCGGGCGAGCTGGGTGATCCGCACGATCGAGTCTTCGACGTCGCGCGGGGCGACCATCATGAGGTCGGCGAGCTCGTCGACGATCACCAGCAGGTAGGGGTAGGGCTGGTAGACCCGCTCGCTCCCGGGCGGGGCGGTCAGGGCCCCGGCACGGACGGCCTTGTTGAAGTCGTCGACGTGCCGGAAACCGCTGGCGGCCAGGTCGTCGTAGCGGCGGTCCATCTCGCCCACGACCCAGTCGAGGGCCTCGGCGGCCTTCTTCGGGTTGGTGATGATGGGCGTGATGAGGTGCGGGATGCCCTCGTAGGCGCTCAGTTCGACGCGCTTGGGGTCGACCAGGACCATGCGCACCTCGTCGGGCGTGGCGCGCATCAGCACCGAGGTGATCAGGCCGTTGATGCACGTCGACTTGCCCGCGCCGGTGGCGCCCGCGATGAGGATGTGCGGCATCTTGGCGAGGTTGGCGACTATGGTGCGGCCCTCGACGTCCTTGCCGAGGCCGACGATCATCGGGTGCTGGTCGTTCTGGGCCACCTGCGAGCGCAGCACGTCGCCGAGCGAGACCAGGTCCTTGTCGACGTTGGGGATCTCCACCCCGATCGCCGACTTGCCGGGAATCGGCGACAGGATCCGGACGTCGGCCGACTTGACGGCGTAGGCGATGTTCTTGGTGAGCGCGGTGACCTTCTCGACCTTGACCGACGGGCCGAGCTCGATCTCGTAGCGGGTCACCGTCGGGCCACGGGTGAAACCGGTCACCTGGGCGTCGATGGCGAACTGCTCCAGCACGCTGGTCAGGGCGTTCACGACGATCTTGTTGGCCTTGGTCTCGGCCTTCGGCGCGCTGCCCGCCCGCAGCATCTGCGGGTCGGGGAGCGTGTAGGGGCCGGCCTGCGGCGAGAGCATGAGCTGCTCGACCTTGCGCGGCGCCGGGGTCGGCTCGGGCGGGATCGTCTGCTGCGGGACCGGCGGCTCGTCGGCCGGCACGGGCGGCGGCAGCGGCACGTCGTCGACCAGGCCCGGGACGATCTCGGGCGAATGGTCTTTCACCGGCTCGCGCAGGATGGGCGTGTCGTAGGGCTTGACGTGCTCGCCCGGCTCCGGGCGCGCCGGCTTCTTCTTCGGCTTCTTCTCGCCGGACCCCTCGAAGGGCTTCTGGAACAGCAGGACCTTGATCTCGCCCAGCCGCTCGGGCACCCGGTGGATGGGCGTGGCGGTGACCACCAGCACGCCGAACCCGGCCAGCATCAGCAGCAGCGGGATCGTGATGAACGACGGCAGGATGCTGTCGGGCGGCGCCGACACGATGAACCCGAGCATGCCCCCGGCGGCCGAGACCTTGTCCATCCCGTCGTTCGAGGTGCCCGCCGGATAGGGGGTGCCGTGGGCGACGTGCACGATGCCGAGGATCCCGGCCGCGAGTGCGGTGAACCCGATCAGCATGCGGCCCGTCTCGCCGTTCTGGTCGGGATGGCGCAGCAGCCGCCAGGCGATCAGGCCCATGATCAGCGGAATCGCCCAGAAGAGCGACCCGACCGTGCCGCGCACGACCGCGTCGACCACCATGGCCACCTGGCCCTTGGTCGTCCGCCAGGTCATCGCGGCCAGCACGATCGCCCCCGCCAGCACGGCCAGCCCGAGGCCGTCGCGCCGGTGGGCCGGGTCGAGGTCGCGGGCGCCGTTGCCGATGGCCCGCGCCGCGCCGCCGATGGCGTTGGCGAGCAGCGTCCAGATGCCGACGACGAGCTTGCCGATCATCAGGAACACCCACGAGAGCGGATCGTTCCCGGTGCCGATCGGCCGCTTGGGCGGCGCCGCTTTCCGGCGGGGCGGTGGCGCCTTCTTCTTGACGGGCGGGCGGGGGGCGGGTCGAGGCGTCTGCCGAGACGTCGGCCGCTTCCCACCGGAGGACGCACGGGTGGCCATGATGGTCACGGTATTGCGCAAGCGCCCCATAAACACGTAAGGCAGCCGAGCGTGTCGGAAGCACCGCCGGGAACCTCCCCGCCGTCGTGCGCGGAAAGGCCTTCTTTCTTTACGGCTCCGCACACCCTCCGGCCATGCGAGCGGCGCCGGTCTCCCCCCGACGCCGGAGCCCGATGCGATGGGGCGGCGCCCAGGTCGTACAGGAGAAAACGCCGGCCCCCGTGAGGGCCGGCGCTTCCTTTTCTGTCGCCCGGTCAGGTCAGGTAACCGGGTGACCTTCTAGATGGAGATGCGTCCCGCGCCCGCGCCGCTGGTCACCGACGACTTCACGTTGGAGGCCGTCTCGACGGAGTAGGAGTACGGGATCGAGTTGACGCTGCCGCCCGCCTGGCCCGTGCCCGAGTTGACGAAGTGGTTGTTGCGGGCCACCAGGGTGCCGGGGCCGGAGTCGCCCTCGCCCAGGTGGTAGGGGTCTTCGGTGTTCTCGAAGTAGTTGCCCTCGACGAGCACGCCCGCGCCCTCGGTGGAGGCCACGCCGTAGCTGGTCACGCCGCCGTAGTAGTTGTTGTAGACGTGCACCGGGTTGCCGAACCGGACGCGCGGGTGACGCTGGCCGGTGCCGTCGAACCAGTTGTGGTGGTAGGTCACCCGCAGGTGGCCGCGGTCCTCGGAGCCGTTGCCGTCGTCGTGGCCGAGCAGCATCGACTTGTCGTGGTCGTAGATGCGGTTCCACGAGACGGTCACGTAGTCGCTGGCGCGCTTGATGTCGATGGCGCCGTCGTAGCCGTTGGACAGGGTGTTGTGGTCGATCCAGACCCGAGTGGAGTACTGGACGTTGATGCCGTCGTCGTTCCAGTTCCGGAACGTCAGGTTGCGGATGATCACGTTGGAGGCGTTGGAGACGTTCAGGCCGCAGCCCTGGATCACCGCGCCCGAGTTACCGATGATCGACTTGTTCGAGCCGACCGAGATCATGCCCGAGCACGAGATCGTCCCGGACACCCGCACGACCGCGGAGCCGGAGCCGGAGACCGCGCTGGCCAGCGCCGACGAGCTGGTCACCGTGGTGGGCGAGGTGCTGCCGCCGCCGGTGGTGCCGCCGCCCTGGGTGGCCCAGCCGACCAGTCCGCCGGGCGGCGGGCCGACCGTGGGAGTGGGCGTCGGGGTGGGGCCGACCGTGGGGGTCGGCGTCGGCTGCGGGCCGCTCGACGGGGTGAACGTCCAGTGCTTGGTGACGACGTTGTCGCACGAGTTCTGCTGGATCACGGCGTTCGACGCGGTCGAGTTGTCGCGCGTGTTCACGCACTTGGCGCCGTTGCCGTTGATGATCCGGGTGCCGTTCGAGGCGTCCGAGAACGTCCACGTCTGGCTGGCCGAGCCGTTGCAGGTCTGCTGCACGATGGCCTTGCCCGCCGAGCTGCTGTTGTCCTGGACGCCCAGGCACTTGCCGCTGTGACCGGCGGTGATGCGGTAGCCGCCGCTCTGGGCGGTGAGGGTGAAGCGCTGGTTGGTGGTGCCGGTGCAGGCGTACTGGATCAGCCCGGCGTTGTCGGCCGTGCTGAAGTTCAGCACGTCGAGGCAGAGGTTGCTGCCCCGGTTGACGACGGAGTAGGTTCCCGCGCCGGGAGCGGCCTGGGCACTGGTGGCCAAGGGGATGACCACACCGGCGACGGCCATGACGGCGGCGCCGAAGACGGCGAGCAACCGTCCTCTGACACTCAATCTGGACACGTGTGAAGCTCCTCTCTCAGATTCGGTGCACAACATAAGCGCACGTTTCATGTAGTGAAACGGTGAGGTCCTGGCGATCTCTGCGACGTGGGCGTACGGGAAATGAGGGCTGAAAGTTTCATGACATGGAACAGTTTTCTATGTGTTGACACGCCGTTCTGTGTAGTGGAATCTCCAAGGCATGTCAGCTCTCGATTGGTCGGTCCTGGCCGCCTACTTCGTCGTGATGATCGGCATCGGCGTCTGGTCCAAGGGCCGCATTCACACCGTCATCGACTTCTTCACCGCCCGAGGCCGCATCCCCTGGTGGCTGGCCGGGATCTCGCACCACATGTCCGGCTACAGCGCGATCATGTTCGTCGCGTTCGCGGCGGTGGCGTACAACTACGGACTGGCCATGTACGTGTGGTGGGCCCTCACCATCGGCATCGGCGTCGGCATCGGGGCGTTCCTGTGGGCCGCGCGGTGGAACCGGCTGCGCGCGGTGCACGGCGTGGCCTCGCCGCTCGAATACCTGGCCCGGCGCTACAACCTGCCGGCCCAGCAGGTGCTCGCCTACAGCGGCGCGCTGCTGAAAGTGGTCGACATCGCCGCCAAATGGGTGGCCATCGCGATCCTGTTACGCGGGTTCGCGGGCATCCCCATCTTCTGGGGCATCCTGATCACCGGCCTGGTCACCATGGTCTACATCACGGCCGGAGGGCTCTGGGCCGACGTCCTCACCGACTTCGGGCAGTTCGTCATCCAGGGCGTCGCCGGGATCGCGATGTTCTTCGCCGTGCTGAGCCATCTCGACGGGCTCCCGACGCTGTGGACGATGTGGGACAGGCTGCCCGAAGGGCACGGTGACCCGTTCGCGGGGCCGTACACGGTGACGTTCTTCCTGGCGCTGCTGTTCATCAAGACCTTCGAGTACAACGGCGGGATGTGGAACCTGGCGCAGCGCTACATGGCCGCGCCGAGCGGCAGCGACGCGAAGCGCTCCGCGCTGCTGAGCAGCGCGCTCTGGCTGGTCTGGCCGCTGATCCTGTTCGTGCCGATGTTCGCGGCGCCGCTCATCGTGCCGGGCCTGGCCAACGCCGAGGAGGCCTATGTGAAGCTCGCGCAGACGCTGCTGCCGCAGGGGATCATCGGGCTGGTGCTGGCGGGCTTCTTCTCCCACACGATGGCCATGGTCTCCTCCGACGCCAACGTGATCTCCTCGGTGATCACCCGCGATATCGCGCCCGTGCTGATGCCCCGCCTGCGCCGCCTGGCCGACGCGGCCCAGCTCACCTTCGCCCGCGTCACGACCTTCGCGTTCGTGCTGATCAGCATGTTGATCGCGATCACCACCGAGGGCCAGGGAGTGGTTCTGAAGATCGTGGTCGACCTGGTCGCCGCCACGATGGGCCCGATCTCGATCCCGCTGATGCTGGGCATGCTGCCGTGGTTCCGCCGCAGCGGCCCGTGGGCGGCCATCGTGTCGTGGGCCGCCGGGCTGGGCGTCTGGGCCTACGTGAAATGGATCATCGGCTCGACCGACCAGGCCGTGGTGGTCGGCGTGCCTCTGGTCACGTCTCTGGTCCTGTACGTGCTGGTCGGGTTCCTGCGCCCCGAGCGCAGCCCGGATCGCGACGAACTGATCGACTCGCTGGGCGACGATCGCGATCCGGCCCACACGTGACCTGCGGGTTCAGCGGTCGGACTCCAGCGTGCCCCCGTTGGCGACGTCGGACTTCTCGATCTCCCAGAAGACGATGCGCACCGCTTCGGGGCGGGCCTTCAGAATGTCCACGGCGGCCTCGGTGACGGCGGCGACGAACTCCCTGCGCTGGTCCATGGTGCGGCCGGACAACAGTTCCACGGTGATGTTGGGCATGACGTCCTCCCTAGGCGTTGCGTAAAATAAGACCATATTCCGCTACATGGAACAACAACAGAAGAAGGTGCGCATGGATGTGGTCGTGGCAGGCGAACCACTGATCGAATTCTCCGCCGACCGCCCGCTGACCGAGGCCGAGACCTTCCGGCTGTCCTTCTCCGGCGACGCCCTGAACGTGGCCGTCGCCGCGGCCGCCGCAGGGGCTCGCACCGCCCTCGTGGCCCGGCTCGGCGACGACGAGTTCGGCGAACGCCTGATCCGCTTCGCCGCAGGCCACGGCGTCGACACCCGCTGGCTGACGGCTGGCCCCGGCCCGACGGGCGCCTACGCCGTGGGCGCCGACCCGTCGGGGGAACGCGCCTTCGCCTACCTGCGCCAGGGGTCGGCCGCCTCCCGTCTGTCGTATGAGGATCTGGCGGACTCCCCCGCCGCCGTGGCCAGGGTGCTGGTGCTGAGCGGCATCACCGCCGCGTTGTCGGCCAGTTGTGAGAAGGCGGTGCGCACCGCCTCGGAGACCGCGACTGGTCAGGTCGTCTACGACGCCAACTTCCGGGCCCGCCTGACCGCCCCGGAAGCCGCCGCGGCGACCCTGCGCGCCGTCGCCCCGCACACCTCGGTGGTGAAACTTTCAGCCCCGGCCGACAGTCTCGCGCTGGTGGGCTCGGCGGATCCGGTCGAAACGGCCCATCGGCTCCGCGAACTCGGCGCCCCCTCGGTGGCCGTGACCATGGGCGCCGACGGGGTGCTGCTGGCCGACGGCGACGTCCTGCACGAGATACCCGCGGTCCCCGCGCGCCTGGTGGTCGACCAGACGGGCGCGGGCGACAACTTCACCGGCGCCATGGCCGCCTGGCTGGCCCGGGGCGCCTCCCTGCCCGAAGCGGTGAGGGCGGGCACCGCCGCGGCCTCACTCTCCCTGGCCGGACGCGGCGGCACGGGCCGAGTCGCGGCGGCGGCCGAGATCGAGGACCTGCTGGGAGACCCGGTCGGCGGCGGCTGAAAGATCACGGTTCCGGCGTAGGGCGAAGACGCCGGAGCGACCTGGCCCGGCGCGAGTCTCTCAGCGCCGGGTCAGGGTCGTCGGTGCGCCCAGAGCCAGGGACACCTCGCGGGCGGCCGACACGACGTCGGAGGCCAGTTCCTTCAGGGCCTCGGGCTCCAGGTCCATCGCGAGGGTGGAGATGGAGATGCCGCCGAGCACCTGGCCCGTGTGGTCGAAGACGGCCGCGCCGACGCAGCGGATGCCGGGCACGTTCTCCTCGTCGTCGATCGCGTAGCCGACCGCGCGGACGGCGACGAGGTGGGTGAGCAGCTCTTCTTCGCCCGTGAGGGTCTGGGGGGTGAGCTTGATGGGCTGGGTGCGGGCGACGATGCCGCGCACCTCGTCGTCGTCGAGCTGGGCCAGCACGGCCTTGCCGATGGCGGTCGAGTGGAGGCGCAGGCTCATGCCGACCCGTGAGGGCATCTGGTAGGGGCGGCGGCCTTCGAGTTTCTCGACGTAGACGGCCTCGTCGCCGCTGCGGATGGCGAAGTGGGTGGTGAAGCCGGTGCGTTCGTGGAGGCTGCGCAGGGCTCCGGCGGCCTGGCGGGCCGGGTCGAAGCGGCTCATCACGCGCCCGGCCAGGGTGAGGATGCGGGGGCCCGGTTCGTAGCCGCCGTTGCCGTCGGTGCGGGCGAAGCCCCACTCCACCAGTGACTGGAGGATGCGGTGCACCGTCGACTTCGAGACGCCCGTGGCCGCCGCGATGTCGGTGATCCGGTGATGCTCGGCGATCGCCTCGAGAACCGCGAGCGCCTTGTCGATGGAACTGCCTTCCCTGACCACGCCCTGAGCCTACTAGCGGGCCAGCCAGCCGCCGTCCACGGCCAGAACATGACCGTTGACGTAATTGGAGGCGGACGACGCCAGGAACACCGCGGCGCCCGCGATGTCCTCGGGGGTGCCCCACCGCCCGGCGGGGATGCGGGCGCGGATCGCGGGCTCCCTTTCTGCATCGCCCTGGAGCGCGGCGGTGTTGGCGGTGGCGACGTAACCGGGGGCGATGGCGTTGACCTGCACGCCCGACGGCGCCCATTCGCAGGCCAGCGCCTTGGTGAGCCCGGCGACGCCGTGCTTGGCCGCCGCGTAGCCGGGGACGGTCACGCCGCCCTGAAAGGAGAGCATCGACGCGAGCGTGATGATCTTCCCGTTCCCCCGGGCCAGCATCGGGACGCCGAACGCCCGGCACAGCAGGAAGACGGCGTCGAGGTTCACGTCGAGAACCTCTCTCCAGCTCGTGTACGAGTGCTCCGCGACCGGGGCGCGCCTGATGATGCCGGCGTTGTTGACCAGCACGTCCACCCGCACCGAAGCCAGTAGTTCGGCGGCGGCCGGGGCGATCGCCTCCGGCGCCGCCAGGTCGAGCACCCAGCGCCGGGCCTTGCGGCCGAGTGCGACCACGTCGGCCTCGACCTCGTCGAGGTCGTCGCGGTGGCCGTGGAGCACCAGATCGGCCCCTGCCTGGGCCAGCCCGACGGCGATGGCCCGCCCGATGCCGGTCCGCGCCCCGGTGACCAGCGCGGTCGTGCCCTCCAGGGAGAACGGGTTCACCGCAGGTCGCCGATCGCGACTGGGACGACGTCCTGGTAGTCCTGGTTCTCGCCGCCCATCGCCCAGACGAAGGCGTAACTGCGCGTACCGAAACCGCAGTGGACCGACCACGGCGGCGAGATGACCGCCTCGCGGTCGGCGAGCACCAGGTTGCGGGTCTCGGACGGCTCGCCCATCAGATGGATCACGCGGTCGTCGGGGCCGAGGCCGAAGTAGAGGTAGGCCTCGGTGCGGCGGTGGTGGGTGTGGCAGGGCATGGTGTTCCACATGCTGCCGGGGGCGAGCACCGTCACGCCGAGCACCAGCTGACAGCTCTGGATCCCGCCGGCGTGGATGTGCTTGTGGATCACCCGCTCGTTGGCGCCCTCCGGCCCGCCGAGGGCGACCGGTTCGGGGTCCTTCGACAGGGTGGTCGGATGGTCGGCGTGGGCCGTGGTGGAGACGAGGTAGAAGGCGCCGCCCTCGAAGACGACGTCGCGGGCGCCCCGGCCGACGTACAGGACCTCCTGGTGCGCCAGGTCGAACACGGTGCCGTCGACGGTCACCGTGCCGGGGTCGCCGATGTTGACGACGCCCAGTTCGCGGCGTTCGAGGAAGGTCGCCGAGCCCAGCGCCGACGGGCTCGGCAACGTGAGAGGCCCGGCGGCCGGGAGCGCGCCGCCGAGCACGAGACGGTCCTCGTGGGAGTACAGCAGCCGGACCTCCCCCGGGCGGAACAGGTCACCCGCCAGGAACCGGGCGCGGAGGCGCTCGGTCGTCATGCCGGGGATCTGGTCGGGGGCGGTGGCGTGCCGGACGTCCATCTCTCAACCCTCCACCTGATTCCATAAGACAGAAGAAGAAACCGCTACATGGAACAACCGAGAGCATAAGAGAGCGATCAGCGGGAGGGGAAGCGGTATTCCGTGCGCGAGACGAACTCCTCGCCGGGCCGCAGCACGACCGGCGGGAAGCCGGGCCGGTTCGGGGAGTCGGGGAAGTGCTGGGTCTCCAGGCACAGGCCGGAGAACGGCCCATAGGGGGTGAGCTCGGGCGAGAGCATGCCCCCGGCGTAGAACTGCACGCCCGGCTGATCGGTGGTGACCTCCATGACCCGGTCGCCGCACTCGACCCTCATCCGGCCGCCGGGGTTGAGCACGTAGTTGTGGTCGTAGGCGCCGCCCATGCGGGCGCCGACCGCGCACGGCCGCCGGAAGTCGAACGGGGTGCCCTCGACCGGCGCGAGCTCCCCTGTGGGGATCTTGTGCTCGTCGACCGGGGTGTACGCGTCGGCGTCGATCGTCACCACGTGACCGAGGACGTCACCGCTCCCCGCCAGGTTGAAGTAGCTGTGGTTCGTCAGGTTCAGCACGGTCGGGGCGTCGGTGGTGGCGGCGTACAGGATCTGGAGGGCGCGGTCGGCCAGGGTGTAGGTGACCGCGACCGACAGGGTGCCCGGGTAGCCCTCCTCACCGTCGGGGCTGACGTAGCGCAGGGTGATCGAATCCGACGACGCCTCGGCGGCCCAGACGCGTTTGTCGAAGCCGCGCGCCCCGCCGTGCAGCGCGGCGGTGCCGTTGTTGCGGGCCAGGCGGTGGCTGATGCCGTCGAGGTCGAAGCGGCCCTCGGCGATGCGGTTGCCGTAGCGGCCGACGACCGCGCCGAAGTAGCGGCTTCTGGTGCGGTAGTCGTCGAGGGTGTCGCAGCCCAGCACCACGTTGACCCCGTCGACCTCCAGCGACTGGATCACGCAGCCGTAGGTGAGCACGGCGGCGGTCAGGCCGCCGCCGGTCAGGACATGGCGTTCGACCTTCTCGCCCTCAGGGGTCTGTCCGAAGTTCATGCCTCACCGGTCCCGTCGAGTCGCGGATGATCAGGTTGGTGGCCAGCGTGGCGAGGGCCGGGGCGGCCGTCTCTCCGGCGCCGACCAGTTGCAGGAGCAGGTCGACGGCGGTACGCCCGGCGGCCACGGCCGGCATCGCGACGGTGGTCAGCTTGGGCCGGCTGACCCGCCCGGCCACGATGTCGTCTATGCCGACCACGCTGACCCGCTCGGGCACCTCGACGCCGAGCTCGGTCAGGCCCTCGACCAGGCCGATCGCCATCAGGTCGTTGTAGGCGAGCACGCCGGTCACGTCGGCCGAGGCGACCTGTTCGGCCAGCGCCAGGCCGCCGTGTTCGGTCGGGGAGTTGGGGCCGAAGACCGTCAGGTCGATGCCGGGCACCGACCGGGCGGCCTCGGTGATCTCCTTGGACGTCCACGACCCGGCAGGCCCCGCCAGCAGGGCGATGCGCGAGTGGCCGAGCGACACCAGGTGGGCGATGGCCTCGCGGGCGCCGCTGCCGACGTCCATCAGGACGTTGGACATGCCCTTCATCCGCCGGTTGACCACGACGAACGGCACGTCTTCGCGCAGTTTCTCGATCACCCGGTTGGACAGCCGCGGGGAGCACAGCAGCACGCCGTCGACCTGCTTGGCGAGCGTCTGGATGAGCTCTTCCTCGACCTGCGGATCTTCGTCGGTGTCGGCGACGAACACGTGGTAGTCGCGGGTGCGGGCATGGGCCTGGGCGCCCTTGATCAGATGGGAGAAGAACGGGTTGGCGATGTCGGCCACGATCAGGCCGAGGTTGTGGGTGCGGCCCGTGGTGAGCGCGCGGGCGGCCCGGTTGGGGCGGTAGCCGAGATCCTCCGCCGCCGCCAGGACCCTGTTCCTGGTCTCGGTGTTGACCAGATGCGGCGCCGAGAACGTGCGCGAGACGGTCGATACATGGACCCCGGACATCTGCGCCACATCACGGATCGTTGCTGCCACGGGGAAATTAATGCAAACGGTTGCAACCATGTCAAGCCGTAGAAATTGACCCCTTGACGTTTCTTGCGAGTGAAGGGAATGTTTCGTGCAACCGGTTGCAGTGTCACTCCCTATCAGCTCCCGCTAAGGAGTCACGGCCATGCGTGTCGCACGGTCGCCGCGCACCCCCTATGTCCTGATCGCCCCGGCGGTCGTCGCGATGCTCGGGTTTCTCGTCTACCCGATGGGCAGCGTGATCTATTACAGCCTGCAGCACTACGACGTCACCCAGCCCTGGGACAACGGCTTCGCGGGCCTGGAGAACTTCCGCGTCCTGCTGTTCGAGGACCCGCTGTTCTGGCAGAGCCTCGGGTTCAGCGTGAAATGGGTGGTCGTCGAGGTCGTCCTGCAACTGCTGTTCGGGCTCGCGCTGGCGCTCATCGTCAATGAATCCTTCATCGGACGGGCGATCTCGCGCGCCTTGGTCTTCTCCCCGTGGGCCGTGTCGGGGGTGCTCACCACCGGCATCTGGATCCTGCTCTACAACCCCTCGACCGGGATCTTCCGCTACCTCGCCGACCTCGGCATCGGCACCTACGACACCGCGCCGCTGGCCGACCCGTCGACGGTGTTCACCGCCGCGGTGGTCGCGGAGCTGTGGCGCGGGGTGCCGTTCTTCGCGATCCTGCTGCTCGCCGACCTGCAAACGGTCTCAGGGGAGCTGTACGAGGCCGCGTCCGTCGACGGCGCCAGCCGGTTACGGCGGTTCTTCCACATCACGCTCCCCCACCTGAAGGACGCCATCATCCTGTCCACCCTGCTCAGGGCGGTGTGGGAGTTCAACAACGTCGACCTGCTCTACACGCTGACCGGCGGCGGTCCCGCCCACCAGACGACGACCCTGCCGCTCTACGTGGCCGCCAAGGCGATCCAGTCGCACGACTTCGGCTACGGCTCGGCACTGACCACGGCCGCGTTCGTGGTGCTGACCTTCTTCTCGATCGTCTACCTGAGACTGAGCAAGTTCGGAGCCCGCACATGAACCGGGTGAGTCGCTGGCAGATCTACGTGCCCCTGGGCCTGTATCTGCTGTTCACGCTGGTCCCCTTCTACTGGATGGTGGTGTTCGCCTTCCGGCCGCGCGGCTCGAACTCGCTGCTGCCGTGGCCGGTCACGCTGGAGAACTTCGAGCACGTGTGGACCGGCATGGGGTTCTCGATCTTCTTCCAGAACTCACTGCTGGTCGGCGTGGCCTCGCTCATCTCCACCACGGTGATCGCCCTGGCGGGCGGCTACGCGCTGGCCCGCTACGACTTCCGGGGCCGTCAGGCGTTCCTGGTCGGCATGCTGTGCACCCAGTTCATCCCGGGCGCGATGATGCTGATCCCGCTGTTCGAGATCTTCCGCACGCTCGGCCTGGTCAACTCGCTGTGGGCGCTGGTGATCGCCGAGACCGTCTTCCAGCTCCCGCTGTCGCTCATCCTGATCAGCGGGTTCGTCAAGAACGTCCCGGTCGAGCTCGAACAGGCGGCCTGGGTCGACGGATGCTCGCGGCTGCGCGGCTTCTTCGCGGTGGTGCTGCCGATGCTGCGGCCCGCGCTGGTGGCGGTCGGGTCGTTCGCGTTCATCCACTCCTGGAACAACTTCCTTTTCGCGCTGATGTTCGTGAACGAGCAGGACAAGTTCACGCTCCCGGTCGGGCTCGCGTTCACGATCGGCGAGTTCAGCGCCGACTTCGGGGCGCTCGCGGCCGGAGGCGTGGTCGCGGCGGTGCCGGTCGTGCTCGTGTTCGCGGTCATCCAGCGCTATCTCGTGCAGGGCCTGTCGGCGGGGGCGGTGAAGGGCTGATGAGAGTACTGGTCACGGGTAGCGCCGGGCGGTTCGGGCGCAGCGTGGTGGTGGCGCTGGCCGACGCGGGCCACGAGGTGATCGGGATCGACACGGTCGCGGGGACTCCCGCGCCAGCCGTGTGGCTCCCGGCCGACCTCACCGATCTGGGCGAGGCGTTCGGGGTGATGACCCGGTTCCGGCCGGACGCCGTCGTCCACCTCGCCGCCGTCGCGACGCCTTTCTCCCGTACGGACGGGCTGACCTTCCGCGTGAACACGCAACTGGCGTTCAACGTGTGCGAGGCGGCGGCCGGCACGGGGGTCGGCAGGGTCGTCGTGGCCTCCAGCCCGACGGTCATCGGCTACGGAGCGCCCGGCGGCTGGACGCCGTCCTATCTGCCGATCGACGAAGACCACCCGGCGCGGCCCTGGAACGCCTACTCGGTGTCCAAGCTGGTGGCCGAGCAGGTTATGGCGTCGTTCGCGAGGTCGTCGGCCACCCACTTCGCGGCGATCCGGCCGTGTTTCGTGGTCGCCCCCGAAGAGTGGGAGGGCGCGCCGACCCAGTCGGGCCACACGATCCGCGAGCGCCTCGACCGGCCGGACGTCGCCGGAGTGTCGCTGTTCAACTACGTCGACGCGCGCGACGCCTCCGACCTGGTGCTCACCCTGGTCGACCGGATGCACGAGGTGCCCAGCGGCGAGGTGTTCTTCGCCGGGGCGGCCGACGCACTCGCCAGGGAACCGCTGGCCGACCTGCTCCCCCAGGTGATCCCGTCGACCGCCGCGTTCGCGGCCGGGCTGACGGGCACCTCCCCCGCTTTCTCCGCCGCCAAGGCCGGGCGACTGCTCGGCTGGCAGGCCAAACGTAGCTGGCGTACCGAGATGGGAGACATCTGAAATGAACCTCAGCGGGGTTCTCTTCTTCCCCGTCACCCCCTTCGACGCCGAGGGGCGGGTGGCCGGAGACGTGCTGGCCGAGCACCTGTCCCGCGGCCTGGCCCACGGGCCCGGCGGGGTGTTCGCCGCCTGCGGCACGGGCGAGTTCGCCTCCCTGTCCGAGGCCGAGCACGCCCAGGTCGTCCGGGTGGCGGCCGAGACCGTGAACGGACGGGCACCTCTGTTCGCCGGGGCGGGCGGTCCCCTGGGTGCCGCGCTCCGGCATGCCCGCAACGCCCGGGAGGCCGGGGCCGACGGTCTGCTTCTGCTCCCGCCGTACACGAAAGGTCCCCGTTACTTCGACTACGTGCGAGCGGTCGCGGCCGAGGGGCTGCCGGTCATCCTCTACGCCCGCGACCACCTGGTGCTGTCGCCCGCCGAGGTGCTCGCCCTGGCGGAGGTCCCCGGGGTCGTCGGGCTGAAGGACGGCGTCGGCGACATCGACCGGATGCAGCGGATCGTGCGGGCGATGGACGGGCGCGACTTCACCTTCTTCAACGGGCTGCCGACGGCCGAGCTGACCATGCCCGCCTACCGGGCGATCGGGGTCGAGCTGTACAGCTCCGCCGTGTTCGCCTTCGCACCGGAGATCGCGGTGGCCTACGGCCGGGGGAACGAGCGGCTGCTGAACGAGTTCTACGTGCCGCTGGTGGAGCTGCGGTCGAAGGTCGCCGGATACGCCGTCTCGCTGGTCAAGGCCGGGGTGCGGCTGCGCGGCCTCGACGCCGGGCCGGTCCGGCCGCCGCTGACCGATCTGTCCCCCGACGACCTGGCCGAACTCGACCGTCTCATCAAGATTGGACTCGATCTGACATGACGCGGATCGCGGGCCTGCACACGCTCCCGCTGCGGGCAGCGCTGCCCCGGCCGTGGGGGCCCGACGTGCCGTACAACCACGTGATCGCCTGCACGCTCGTCCTGGACGACGGGCGTACCGGCACCGGGTTCTCCTGGACCCCCTCGATCGGAGCGGCGGCGGTGGCCGCCCTGCTCGATCACGACATATCCACCTATATCAAGGGGCTGCCGCCCCACCCGGAGGTCGTCTGGGACCTGTTGTGGCGGCACCTGCGCGAGGCCGGTGGCGGCGGGATCACGACCATCGCCATGGCGGCGGTGGACATCGCCCTGTGGGACCTGCACGCCCGGTCGTCGGGCCTGGGGCTCGTCGACGCTCTTGGACGCCGCCGCGACACCGTGCCGGTCTACGCGAGTGGTGTGAACAGGCACTACTCGCTCGACGAGCTCGTCGAACAGGCCCGGCGCTGGATCGGCTACCCGGCCGTGAAGATCAAGGTCGGGCGCGACGACGACGTGGAACGGGTGGCCGCCGTCCGTGAGGTCATCGGGCCGGACACCCTGCTGATGGTCGACGCGAACCAGCGGTGGGACCTCTTCCAGGCTCGCACGGCCATCAGGGAACTGGAGAACTTTGGTCTGTACTGGGTCGAGGAGCCCCTCCCCGCCGATGACATCGACGGGCTCCGGCGGCTGCGCGCATCGGTGAACGTCCCGATCGCCGCAGGTGAGAGCCTGTCCACGATCCACGACTTCGCGAGGCTGCTGGACGCCGCCGACGTCGTCCAGCCCAATGTGGTCAGGGTCGGCGGGATCACGCCGCTGCTGCGGATCGCCGAGCTGGCCCGGATCCACGGCGTGCCCACGTTCCCCCATCTGCTGCCCGACCTGTCGGCGCAGCTCGCCCTGGCGCTCCCGCTGCCGTGCATGGTCGAGGACGTCGAGGACGCGTCCCTGGCCGCGCTCGGCCTCCTCGACGGGCCGCCCCCGGTCGAGCTCGGCCCCGGCGGGGCCCGGGTGGGCGCCCATCTCGGTCATGGCCTGCGTTTTCCCACCTTGGAGGGTCAACGATGAACGGCACCACGACGCGCACCATCCCGGTGGTCCTGGCCGGCGCCTACGGCCACGGCTGGTGGCACCTGGAGAACCTGCGGCGGCTGACCGACGGCGGGCTGGTCCGGCTGGCGGGCGTCTGCGACGTTCGGGACATCGAACCCGGCCTGCTGCGCGGCCTCGGCCGCCCCGAGCAGTCCCGCGACCTCGGCGAACTGGTGGAGCGGACCGGCGCCGAGGTGACCATCCTCGTCACCCCCATCCACACCCACCGCGACCTGGCGATCCGCGCCCTGGACGCCGGATCTCACCTGCTGCTGGAGAAGCCGCCCGCCTCGACCATGTCCGGGTTCCGGGAGATCGAGGCGGCCGTCCGGCGGACCGGCCTGGCCTGTCAGGTGGGGTTCCAGAGTCTCGGCTCGGCGGCGATCCCCGCGATCCGCCGCCTGGTCTCCGAGGGCGTCATCGGCCGGGTGCGTGGCATCGGCGTCGCCGGTGCCTGGGAGCGCCCCTCGGCCTATTTCACCCGCTCGGCGTGGGCGGGCAAACGCCGCGCCGGGCGGGTCGACGTCATGGACGGCGCCCTCACCAACCCGTTCGCGCACGCCGTCGCCACCGCCCTGGCCGTCGCGGGCAAGGGCCTGGCCGAGGACGTCGCCGGGATCGACGCGGAGCTGTTCCACGCCAACCCGATCGAGGCCGACGACACCTCCTGCCTGCGCATCCGATTAGCCGACGGGCCGCCGATCACGATCGCGGTCACCCTGACGGCCGACCGCAGGCACGAGCCCTACGTGACCGTGCACGGCACCGAGGGGCGCATCACGCTGACGTACACGATGGACCAGGTGCGGGTGGAGAGCAGAGCACGGGGCGTGTCCACCACCACCTACGCCCGCGCCGACCTGCTGGAGAACCTCATCTCCCATGTACGCGGCGACGCGCCGCTGCTGGTGCCGCTGACGGAGACCGGCGCGTTCATGCGGGTGCTGGAGGAGATCCGGCTCGCGCCCGACCCGCTGCCGATCCCGGACGAATACCAGGAGATCGACCCCGACCGCCGGACCATCCCCGGCGTCGCCAACCTGACCGCGCGCAGCGCCGAGCACCTGGCGCTGTTCTCCGAACTGGACGTCCCCTGGGCCGCCGCTCGGGCGGTCCTCGAAGTGGCCGACCGGCCCGTCGCCGAGTACAACTGGCGCCCCGAACTGGCCACCACGCTCTCGCCCCGCCCCTACCTCCATCCCGTGCGCACGTTGAACGGCGTGCCGGTGACCGAGGTCAACCCGGCCGACCACGTCCACCACCTGGGCGCCTCGATCGCGGTCGCCGACGTGTCCGGCCGCAACTTCTGGGGCGGCCGCACCTACGTGCGCGACCGGGGCCCGACCTGGCTCGACAACCACGGCACCCAGAACCACGTCGCCTTCACCCGCCGCGACGCCCGCGCCTTCACCGAGACCCTCCGCTGGACGGGCGTCGACGGCCTCGACCTCATCGAGGAACGCCGCTCGGTCACGGCCCACCCGCTGCGCCGGGGCTGGGCCCTCGACGTGGAGTTCACCCTGACGAACCTCACCGGCGAGCCGCTCACCATCGAGAGCTCCGCCACCAAGGGCCGCGCCGGAGCCGGATACGGCGGCTTCTTCTGGCGGGCACCCGGCTCCGCGCCGAACCGGACGGCCTTCACCGCTCTCGGAGACGAGCCCCACGGCAGTCGCGCCCCCTGGCTCGCAATGTCCAGCGATCTCTGGACATTGGTTTTCGTCCAGGACACCGACCCGTGGTTCGTCCGCGTCGACGAATATCCGGGCGCCGGACCGGCCCTGGCCTGGGAGGTTCCGCTCGTCGTCGAGCGCGAGCTGACTCGCAGGGTCGTCACCATCATCGCCGACGGCCGCCTCACGCCCGACGAGGCCGCCGCTCTGGTCACAGACATCGGGGACATCCAACGAGAAAGGTAGACACGATGGCCAGACGCCTGCTGTGTGCCCTGTTGATAGGCGCCGGTCTGACCATGACCGGATGCGGCGGCGAGTCCGCTCCCGCCGGTGACGGCACGACCACCATCACCTTCTGGGACGACAACGGCGGCCCCGCCCGCACGCCGGTGTGGCAGCACATCATCGCCGAGTTCCAGAAGGCCAACCCGAAGATCAAGGTCCAGTACGTGGGCATCCCCATCGCCCAGGTCCAGCAGAAATACGACACCGCCATCGCCGGAGGCGGCCTGCCCGACGTGGGCGGCGTCTCGACGGCGATGCTCGCCAACCTGGTCGCCCAGAAGTCACTCGACCCGGTCGACCTGGCCGGACTCCCCCTGAACGAGCAGGTGGTGACCTCGGTCAAGTCGACGGTCCCGGACGGCAAGACCTACATGGTCCCGATGTCCACCAACATGGGCGTCTTCTGGTACCGCACCGACTGGTTCAAGGAGAAGAGCATCACCCCGCCGGAGACCTGGGACCAGTTCTTCGACGCGGTCGGCAAGCTCACCGACAAGGCCCAGAACCGCTACGGCTTCACGATCCGCGGCGGCGCGGGCTCGATCGCCCAGGCGCTGGAGGTCGTGTACGGCCAGTCGGGCATCACGGAGATGTTCTCCAGCGCGGGCGTCTCGACGGTGAACGACCCCAAGAACGTCGCCGCGCTGGAACGCCTGGCCGGCCTGTTCAAGAACGCCACACCCGAGGCCGACGCGACCAACGACTACGCCAAGATGGTCGCCCAGTTCGACGGCGGCTCGATCGCCGTCATGCAGCACAACCTGGGGTCGTACAACGACCACGCCAAGACGCTCGGCGCCGACAAGGTCGCCGCGCTGCCCGTGTTCCGCCCGGCCGACGGCGCGCCGCGCGCGGTGCTGTCGAACCCCATCGCCGGGATCGGCCTGTTCTCCAGCGGCGAGAAGAAGGACGCCGCGCTCGCGTTCGCGAAGTTCGCGGCCGGCAAGGCGATGAACAGCTACTGGGCCGACAAGACGGGCGTGCTGCCCGCCAACACCGAGGTGAACTCCGAACCGTGGATCAAGGAACGCCAGCACATCTCGGCGGCCCTCGACGTGCTGAACGACCCGGCCACCGCCGTGGTCCAGATGCCCTACTACCTGCCGGAGTTCAACGCCATCACCAAGACCGACGCCGAGCCGAACTTCCAGAAGGTGCTGCTCGGCGAGCTGTCGGCCAAGGACTTCCTCGACGGCATGGCCGCCTCGCTGACCGAGGCCCAGGCCAAGTGGAAGCAGCGCAACGGCGGCTGAACCCGTTCTCCCGTACGTCTCCCGCCCCCTGACCTGGCGGGAGCCGTACGGGCTCTTTTCACCCAGGAGACACAGGTATGCGCAGCATGCTCATTCTCAGCCTTCTGCTCTCGCCCCTACCGGCGAACGACGGCTGGGCCTCACACGGAACCGGCACGTCGGGCGGATCGGGCGGTACGGTTCACACCGTCTCGACCAGGGACCAGCTCGTGACCGCCCTCGCCGCCCCCGCACCGAAGATCATCAAGATCAGGGGCACCATCGACGGCAACCTGCCCTGCTCGTCGTACGTGACCGGCGGCTACTCCCTGGACGCCTACCTCCAGGCCTACGACCCCGCCACCTGGGGCCGCGTCGACCCGGCCGGTCCGCTGGAGGACGCCCGCGCGGCGTCGGCCGCCCGGCAGACCGCGCGGATCAAGCTCAAGGTCGGCTCCAACACAACGATCGTCGGCGAGGGGAAGACCGCCCGCCTGCGCGGCGTCAACCTCCACGTCGACAAGGCCGACAACGTCATCATCCGGAACATCACCTTCGAGGACGCCCACGACTGCTTCCCCCAGTGGGACCCGCTCGACGGCGCCACCGGCAACTGGAACTCCCTCTACGACAACATCTCGGTGACCGGCTCGACCCACGTGTGGGCCGACCACAACACCTTCACCGACGGCACCAACCCCGACAGCGCGCAGCCGGTCTACTTCGGCCGCCCCTGGCAGGTCCACGACGGCCAGCTCGACATCACCAACGGCAGCGACTTCGTGACGGCGTCGTGGAACCGCTTCTCCGGCCACGACAAGACCATGCTGATCGGCTCGACCAACAACCCGTCCCAGGACCTGGGCAAGCTCAGGGTGACGGTCCACCACAACCACTTCGAGAACACCCTCCAGCGGTTGCCGCGCGTCCGCTTCGGCCAGGTGCACGTCTACAACAACTACTACGAGGTGTACGACCCCGCGGCCTTCGTCTACGCCCTCGGCGTCGGCGTCCAGTCCCAGATCTACAGCGAGAACAACTTCTACCGCCTGGGCCGCGGCATCGACCCGGCCAAAATCCTCTACAACTGGGGCGGCACGAGTCTCACCGCCAAGGGCGACCTGTTGCGGGTCGGCGGCCAAGTCACCCCCTTCGACCCGATCGCCGCCTACAACGCAGCCAACGACCCCGACTTCGGCACCGACGCAGGCTGGACCCCCACCCTCCACACCGGCATCGACCCGGCTGCCGACGTCCACAAGGACGTGTCCAGGCACGCAGGCGCAGGCAAGATCCCGTAACCGACAACCGCGACTTCCGGGCACGGGCACGCACTCCGAACCCTCTGACCGGCGGTTCCGCGCCTCGACTTGCGGGGGGCGCGGGACCGCCACCAGATCAGGCCTGCCACACCTCTTCGGCGCAGAGCACGCGGGCCGCCTCGTGGGGTTCGGCGTCGCGGACCTTCACCGATCCGGCGCTCTCGCCGAGGGCCGTCACGATGCCCGAGACCAGCACCCTCCGCCCGACAGCGTCGCGCACATGGACGGTCCGGTCGGTCAGCAGATGGCCGTCTTCCGGCCGCCCGTCAGGCGTGTCGGGCTCCCAGCGCCACGCCCGAAATGTGCATCCCGGTTCCTTGTCGCGCAGGTCTCCCAACTCGAGGGGAACCTGGAAGGTCAGCGCGTGATCGGGGTTCAGCGCGTCGCTGACGGGATCACACGGGAACACCGCGAGCGGCCCGAACATGGACTCGATCGGCACCTCCAACCGGGCCAGCGGCCAGTCGGCGTTCCCCCACCCATGCGATTTGTCGGGCCGCATGGCCGCCCACCACCCGGCCTCCGTGACGGGCGCGGTCACCGGCCGGGGCACCGGCAGCGGCGCCAGGCCGCCCGGCTCTCTGGGCCTCATGTGGACGAGCGGATCGAACGCGTCGCGGATCGGCCACACCCGTAAGAGCCACAGCGTCGGGTTCGAGGCGTCGGCGTAAGCCGCCAGGCCGTATTCGAAGAGCGGTGGGCCGATCACGAACTCACGGGCCGCCGCCTCGGGCAACTGGACGCCGATCACACCGGTGTCGGCCACGAAGGTCAGCCGCCGGAGAACCTCCCACGACTCCCCCGGACCGGGCGGCTCGCCATCCCACGCCTCGATCCGGAGGTCCACGTCGTAGAAGGACGCGTCGTATTCGTCGTGGCCGATCTCCACGTCGCCCGTGCCGTCGAGGTGGATCGCCGAATATTCGACGGGCACCGAGTCGGTCAGGCGGCGGAGCAGGCGGGCCGATGAGGTCACCCGCGCAGCATGCCCTACGCCACCGACAGAACCCCGTCCACGCGTCGCGGGATCCCGAGCGGGTTCCCCTCCCGCAGTTCGGCGGGCAGCAGCGCGTCGGGAAGGTCCTGGTAGGCGACCGGGGTCTGCCAGCGGCGGATCGCCGTCGCGCCCACCGAGGTGTGCATCGGCGTGGTACTCGCGGGCCACGGACCGCCGTGGTGCATCGCCCACGTCACCGCGACGCCGGTCGGCCAGCCGTTCCAGATGACCCGCCCGGCCAGCCGCGCGAGCTCCGGCACCAGCGGCGCCGCCTCGACCGGATCGGCCGAGTGGATGGTGGCGGTCAGCGACCCGGGCAGGTTGCGGAGCACCTCGGGCAGATCCGAGATCTCCGTGTACGTCACCACGATCGCCGACGGCCCGAAGCACTCCTCGGCCAGGTCGGGCAGTCCCATCGAGAAGGTGGTCAGGTCGGCGGTGTAGACGCGCGGCGCGACGGCGCCCTCGGCCGGTCCGGCCAGCCCCCGGGCCAGCTCGGTGAGCTTCCCGTCGAGGGTGGAGGCGCCGCTCTCGAAGCCCTCGCGGATCGCGGGGGTCAGCATCGTCCCGCCGGTGGTCGCGGCGACGGCGGCCGTGATCGACTTCAGCAGTTCGGCGTCGTCGGGCACGAACAGCAGGCCGGGGTTGGTGCAGAACTGCCCCACGCCCAGCGTGAGGGAGGCGGCGAAACCCTCCGCGATGCGTACGGGATCGGAAGTGGCCGAAGGAAGCACCACGACCGGGTTGACGCTTCCGAGCTCCCCGTAGAACGGGATCGGGTCGGGCCGCTCGTTGATCAGCGCCTGGATGGCCTTGCCGCCGCGCAGCGAGCCGGTGAACCCGACCGCCGACACCAGCGGGTGTTGCACCAGCTCACGCCCCGCGTCGAACCCCTCGACCAGGCCGAGCAGGTCGGGGTCGGACAGCGCGCCCTTGATCACCTCGGCCACCAGCTTCGACAGCTCGGGGTGCCCCGGGTGGGCCTTCACGACGACCGCGCATCCGGCGGCCAGCGCGGAGGCGACGTCGCCGCCCGCGACCGAGAACGCGAACGGGAAGTTGGACGCAGCGAACACCCCGACCACACCCGGCACCGGCTGGAACATCCGCCGCACGTCGGGCTTGGGCGGAGTCGCCGACGCGTCGGCGTGGTCGACGATCGCCTCGGCGTGCCCTCCGTCGCGCAGCACGGTGGCGAACAGCCGGAACTGCACCGCCGACCGGGTGATCTCACCGCGCAACCGCGCCTCGGGCAGCGACGTCTCGTCGCGCGCGACCGGCCACAGGTCGTCTTCTGCGGCGAGCAGCGCGTCGGCGACGCGGTCGAGCACGTCGGCGCGTTCCGCGGCGGGGCGGGTGCGCCAGATCTCACCGGCGCGGGCAGCTTCGTTGATCATCGATTCCTCCACTTGGTAATATATGACATTGTCACCAATGCTCAGCTGGTGACGAGTCCCTCCAGCTTGTCGAGCCAGTCCTCCGCCACCCGGCCGAACGGTTCGTGGCGGTGGGTCACCGCGTCCATCAGCCATTCGGCGGCCTGCTCGGCCTGCTCGATGACGTCGGGCGGATAGCCGAAGCGGACCTGGTGCTCCTCGAACTCGTCGGCGTCGTCGAGGAAGATCCGGCCGTCGGTCTTGCGGATCACGTCGAGGTCGAGGTCGATCATGGTGATCTCGGTGTCGGAGATGACCGGGATCGTGGTGACGTCGACGTAGACGGCGGTCTCGTGGGGGTAGGCGTTGAACGAGGCCGTCCACCACGCGTGCCGGGGAAAGAGCATCACGAAGGGGAACTCGTAGACGAACTTCGGTTCGTGCCCCTTGCGGCCCACGATCCCCTTCTGGTGGCCGGTCCAGACGCCGTGCTCGTCTTCTCCGAGGAGGACGCCCGGGAAGTTCCAGTGCAGGGATTCGTCGTACTTGCGGTAAACGATCGCCAGGTCCGTCACGTCATCCGACCTTAACCGAAGGTGGGACAGAATCAGAGGTATGCGTTTCGCCATTCTGGGCCCCCTCGACGTGCGCCGCGACGACGGCACCCCCGTCGAGCTCACCGGCCCGCGCGGACGCACCCTCCTCGCCGCCCTCGCCCTCGACGCCGGCCGGGTCGTCACCACCGGCCGCCTGATCGACGTCCTCTACGGCACCAGTCCCCCCGCCGGAGCGGCCAACGCCCTCCAGGCCCAGGTCAGCCGCCTCCGCACCGCCCTGGGCGGCCACCTCACCCACACGCCGGCGGGTTACCGCCTCGACGCCGACCCGGGCGACGTCGACGCCCACCGCTTCGAACGCCTGGCCGCCTCGGGCCACCTGACCGAGGCCCTGTCCCTGTGGCGCGGCCCGGCCCTGGAGGGCCTCCCCGACACCCTGGCCCCCGCCGCCGCCCGCCTGACCGAACTCCACCTGACGACCTTCCTCGCCTTGGCCGACACGCCCACCGACGCGTCGTCCCTGCTCACCGGCATCGGCCCCATCCCCGGCCTGCCCGAGATGATCACCCGCCACCCCCTCCACGAGGGCCTGCGAGCCCGCCACATCAGGGTGCTGGCCGCGCTGGGCCGCCCGGCCGAGGCATTGGCCGCCTACGAAGAGGCCCGACGTCTCCTCGACGAAGAACTCGGCACGACGCCATCCCCCGAACTGGCGGCGGCCCACCTGGCGGTCCTGCGCGGCGAAAGCCCCACATCCACGGCAGGCGGCGCGAGTTTCGCGACAAAGCCGCATAAATCGGGTCTCGACCAGACACCGCATGGATCGCGTTTCGACCCGACACCGCACGAATCAGGTCACAGCCCGACAGCGCATGGATCGGATCCCGACCAGATAGCGCATGAATCAGGTCACAGCCCGACGCCGGATGAATCGCGCTTCGGCCCGACATCGCATGAATCCCGGCTCCCCGGCTCGCCCAAAGCTGCCAACGCTCCGACCGGACCCGCCTCCGACACGTCCGCCACATCCACCCCCCGCCCGAAATTTCACGACACGCCCGAGAGGGTCGGAATCCCCACGCTCCTCACCGATCTCGTCGGACGCGACGCCGAACTCGCCGCCATCCGGGAGCTGATCTCGACCGCCCGCCTGGTCACCCTGACCGGCCCCGGTGGCACCGGCAAAACGCGGCTGTCCGTCGAGGCCTGTGCCCACGTCGACACGCCCGTCTACTTCGTCGAGCTCTCCCCGCTCGCCGACGGCGGCGAGATCCCCCAAGCCGTCCTCAGCACGCTCGGCCTGCGCGAGGGACGCCTGCTGCGGCAGGACAGCCAGCCCGTCAGCGACCCGTTCCACCGCATCGCGGCCGGGATCGGCGATCGCCCGATGCTCATCGTGCTGGACAACTGCGAGCATCTCGTCGAGGCCGCCGCCACCTTCGCCGGACGCCTGCTGGCCGCCTGTCCCGGCCTGCGGATCCTGGCCACCAGCCGCGAGCCCCTCGGCATCACCGGCGAGCGCCTGCGGCCGATCCCGCCGCTGGCCCTCCCGCCGTCGGGGATCGACCCCGCCGACGCCCTGTCCTTCCCCTCCGTACGCCTGTTCGCCGACCGCGCCGCCGCCGTCAGGCCGGGCTTCTGGGAGGAGGCCCACGCGAGCGAACTCGACGCCGTGGTCAGGATCTGCCGGGCCCTCGACGGGCTGCCGCTGGCGATCGAACTCGCCGCGGCCAGGGTGCGCACGCTCCCGGTGACCGACATCGCCGACGCGACCGACCCGTTCGCCGTGCTGGCGCGCGGAAGCCGTACAGCCGAACCGAGACACCGCACCCTGCGCGCCGTGATCGCCTGGAGCTGGGACCTGCTCGACGACGACGAGCGGACCCTCGCCCGCCGCCTGACCGTCTTCCGGGGCGGCGCGACGCTGAAGGCGGCGCAGGAGGTCTGCGGCCTGCCCGCCCACCAGGTCCTCGACCTGCTCGCGGGCCTGGCCGACAAGTCGCTCATCGAGGTCGCCGGAACCCATTACCGGATGCTCGACACCATCCGGGCGTTCTGCGCCGAACAGCTCGCCGAGGCGGGCGAGGAGCGGCGGCTGCGCGACGCCCACGTCGCCTACTTCCTCGATTTCGTCGCCACCGCCGACCCCCATCTGCGCACCGGCGACCAGATCGACTGGCTGCGCCGCATGGACGCCGACCACGAGAACCTGCTGGCCGCCCTCCGCCACGCCACTCCCGGCGACGCGCTGCTGCTGTTCTCCGGCCTGACCGGCTTCTGGTGGCTGCGCGGCCTGCGCAGCGAGTCGGACCTCTGCGCCCGCGAACTCCTCGCCCGCCTCGGCCCGGAGCCCGAGATCACCGAGGAGATCGCGCTGTGCGTGCTCAGCGCGATCGTCGGCGGCGGCCCCACCCCCGAGCTGCGCCCCCATCTCGACCGCGTCGCCGCGTGGATCGACGGTTTCCGGGCGCCCAACCGCCAGCCACTCCTCTGGGTGCTCTGGTCGCAGGCCGTCGGCCCGCCCGACCCCGCCCTGGCCGACGAGCTGATCGCCATCCAAGCCACCTACGACCTCGACGCCTGGACCCGCTCGCTGTCCCGCTTCGGCTGGGGCCTGCTGGCGCTGTTCGAAGGCGATCCCGTCAAGGCGGAAGAGCACCTCCTCCCCTCGCTGGCCGGATTCACCAAGATCGGCGACCGCTGGGGCATGGCGATGGGCCTCACCGGCCTGGCCGACATCGCCGAATGGACCTGCCGCCGCACCGAGGCGCTCGACCTCGTCAACCAGGCCCTCGACCTGGTGCAGACGCTCGGCACCACCGTCGACATCGCCGACCTGCTCTGCCGCCGCGCCCAGAACACCCTGGTCCTGTCGGAGCGGTCGGGCGCGGCGGGCCCGGCCATGCGCGGCAGCGCGCGGGCCGACTTCTCCCGCGCCGCCGAACTGGCCCGCCACGCGGGCGCCATCGAACTCATCGGCCGCGCCCACATCGGCCTCGCCGACCTCGCCCGCCTGCACGGCTCCCTCACCGAGGCCCGTGACCTGGCCGAACGGGTGCTGACCGACCTGACCGAGAGCGGCGGCGACTGGTTCAGCCTCGACGAGATCCGGGTGGCCGCCCACCTGACCCTGGGCTGGACCGCCTACGGCGAAGGCGACCCCGACCGCGCCGAACACCACCACCGCCAGGCCCTTTCCTCCGTGTACGTCCAGCGCAACCGCCTCCACGCCGCCCGCGTCACCGAAGGACTGGCCGGAGCCGTCCTCCTCCGCGACGACCCCGCGGGCGCGGCCGCCCTTCTCGGCATCAGCACCGCCCTGCGCGAGGGCCTGCCCAGCGACGAACCCGACGCGACGCGCCTGGCCACCCGCTGCCGCGCCATCCTCGGCGAGGCCGTCTACACGACCGCCCACGCGCGCGGCCTCGACATGCCGAAAGACCGGCTGATCCCCGTCGTCCTGGAACTCGCCTGAGGCGTCAGCGTTCCGTCAGCGCCGTCAGCAGGCGGTCAGCCGCAGGTCAGCGGCCTGCCGGAGGCTGAGGCCATGACTTCCACCACCCCCGCCACCGCCGGGAAGAAGTGGGGCACGCTGGTCATCTCGTGCCTCGCCATGTTGCTGCTCGCTTTGGACATGACCGTTCTCCACCTGGCCACGCCCCGCCTGGTCGAGGACATGACCCCGTCGGCGACCCAGCTGCTCTGGATCCTGGACGCCTACGGTTTCGCGCTGGCCGGCATGCTGATCACGTTCGGCAACGTCGGTGACCGCATCGGGCGCAAGAAACTCCTGCTGACCGGCACCGTCGCCTTCGGCGCCGCGTCGGCCCTGACCGCCTACGCCCCGACGCCCGAACTGCTGATCGCCGCCCGCGCCCTGCTGGGTGTGGCGGGCGCGACCATCATGCCGTCCACCTTGTCGATCATCCGGAACGTCTTCACCGACGCGAAGGAGCGCACCACCGCCGTCGGCAGCTGGAGCAGCGTCTCGGCCCTCGGTTTCGCCATCGGCCCGGTGGTCGGCGGCGCCTTCCTCGACCACTTCTGGTGGGGTTCGGTCTTCCTGATCAACGTCCCGATCACGATCGCCCTGGTCGTCGGCGGCGCGCTGGTCCTGCCCGAGTCGCGCAACCCGCGTCCCGGCCGCCTCGACGTCGTCAGCATCCCCCTGTCGATCGTCGGCGTCGTCGCGATCGTGTACGCCATCAAGGTCGCCGCCCACGACGGCATCGCCGACCCGGCGGTCTGGATCTCCGCCGTGATCGGCCTGGTGACCTTCGCCGTCTTCGTCGTCCGTCAGACGAGGCTGGCCGAGCCCCTGATCGACGTGCGGCTGTTCCGGGTCCCCGCCTTCTCCGGCGCCGTCGGCGCCAACGTGGCGATCATGTTCGGCACGCTGTCGGTCTCGGTGGCCTTCGCCCAGTACTTCCAGCTCGTCCGGGGCTGGTCGCCGCTGATCTCGGGGCTGGCGGGCCTGCCGGGCGGCGTCGGCGCCGCGATCGCGGGCGGCTTCGCGGGCACCCTGGTCATGGCGCTGGGCCGGGCCAAGACGATCGCGCTGGGCCTGGCGCTGACCTCGGCCGGGTTCTTCCTGTACGGCCTGGTCGACGTCGACACCAGCTATGCCTTCATGCTGATCCCGATGGTGGTCGCCGGTCTGGGCATGGGCTTCACCTTCGCGGTGACCAACGACACGATCATCGCCTCGGTCCCCCGCGAACGCGCCGGGGCGGCCTCCGCCATCTCGGAGACCGCGACCGAGGTCGGCGGCGCGCTCGGCATCGCCGTCCTGGGCAGCGTCCTCGGCGGCCTCTACACCGCCAACCTGGCCATCCCGCCGGGGGTCCCCGCCGACGCGGCCACCATCGCGGGCGAGTCGCTGGGCGGCGCCGTCCACGTGGCGTCCCAGCTCCCCGCCCCGGCCGCGACCCAGCTCCTGGACGCCGCCCAGCGCACCTTCGTCGACGCGATGCACGCGACCCTCGTGGTCGGCGGCGTCTCGATGGTCGTGCTGGCCGTGTCGTGCCTGTGGGCCCTGCGGGGCACCCCGAAGGAGATCCCCGAGGTCATCCTCGACGACACCGGGCACGTCGAAGAACCGGTCCGCTAATGGAGAAACGGCCCGCCCACGGGGGCAGGGCCGTTTTTTCTTGGACGAGTTGCGCCCGTCGTCGCGGCGCGAGGAGGCGCGGCCGGTCGGCGCCGGATGCGGCGGGGGGCGGCCTCGGCGGGCGGTGCCGTTGTCGGCGAGAGCCGTAACGGAGAAAAGGCTTTAAAGCAGTGGCCCTTCCCAGTCGAGGAAGGGCCACTGTTCGGAGGTCAGGCCTCCACGACGACCGGGATGATCATCGGGCGTCGGCGGTAGGTGTCGCTGACCCAGCGGCCGACGGTGCGGCGCAGGACGCGGCGGATCTGCTGGACGTCGGCGACTCCGGCCGCCGCCGTCTCCTGGAGCGCCTTCTCGATCTGGGGGATCACCGCGTCGAGCGAGTCGGGGTCGATGCCCGAGCCGCGCGCCGTGATCTCCGGACCGCCCGTGAGGCGGCCGGTGGTCGAGTCGACGACCACCACGATCGAGATGAAGCCCTCGTCACCGAGGATGCGCCGGTCTTTCAGCGCCACTTCGGTGATGTCGCCGACGGAGGTGCCGTCGACGAAGACGTAACCGGCCGGAACGGCGCCGGTCACCTTCGCCTGGCCGTCGACCAGGTCGACCACGACCCCGTCTTCGGCGATGACGATGTTCTCCTCGGGCACCCCGGTCAGCCGCGCGAGCTTCGCGTGGGCGCGCAGGTGGCGCCACTCCCCGTGGACGGGCATGAAGTTCGACGGCTTCGTCGCGTTGAGCACGTAGAGGAGCTCGCCTGCGGCGGCGTGGCCGGAGACGTGCACGAGCGCGTTGCCCTTGTGCACGACCTTGGCGCCCCAGCGGGTGAGCCCGTTGATGACCTTGTTGACCGCCGTCTCGTTGCCGGGGACCAGCGACGACGCCAGGAGCACCGTGTCGCCCTCGGCGATGCGGATCGGGTGGTCGCGGTTGGCCATGCGGGACAGCGCCGCCATCGGCTCCCCCTGCGAACCGGTGCAGATGAGGACGACGTCTTCCGGCGGCCACTCTTCGATCTCGCGCGAGTCGACCAGCAGCCCGGCCGGGACCTTGAGGTAACCCAGCTCGCGGGCCACCCCCATGTTCCGGACCATCGACCGACCGACCAGGGCGATCTTGCGGCCGTGCTTCTGCGCCGAGTCGACGACCTGCTGCACGCGGTGGATGTGCGAGGCGAAGCAGGCCACGATGATGCGCTTCTCGGCGACCCTGATCACGTCGTCGATCACCGGCGCGATGTCACGCTCGCTGGTGACGAACCCGGGCACCTCGGCGTTGGTCGAGTCGGACATCAGCAGGTCGACGCCCTCGGCCCCGAGCCGGGCGAAACCGCCCAGGTCGGTGAGGCGGCCGTCCATCGGCAGCTGGTCCATCTTGAAGTCGCCGGTGTGCAGCACGATGCCGGCGGGCGTCCGCACGGCGACCGCGAGCGCGTCGGGGATCGAGTGGTTGACCGCGAAGAACTCGAGCTCGAACGGCCCGAACCGGCGCCGCTCCCCTTCGACCACTTCTTCGGTGACCGGCTGGATGCGGTGCTCGGTGAGCTTGGCCTCGATCAGGCCGAGCGTCAGCTTCGCGCCGACGAGCGGGATGTCACGCCGCTCGCGCAGCAGGTAGGGCACCGCGCCGATGTGGTCTTCATGGGCGTGGGTGAGGACGACGGCCTCGATCTTGTCGAGGCGATCGCGGATGTATTCGAAGTCGGGCAGGATCAGGTCGACCCCGGGCTGGTCGACCTCGGGGAACAGGACCCCGCAGTCGACGACCAGCAACCGGCCTTCGTATTCGAAGACCGCCATGTTGCGGCCGATCTCCCCGAGCCCGCCCAGGGCGACGATCCGCAAGCCTCCTTCGGGTAGGGCCGGAGGCGGACCGAGTTCCGGATGGGGATGGCTCATGCACGCACCCCGAGATCATGGGGTGTAACCAGCAGCACTCAATCTCCTATGACCTTCAGGCCGCCCGCGACGAGGTCGGCGCGGAGCAGCGAAATCTGTTCAGGTGTCGCCTCGACCAGCGGCAGCCGCATCGGACCGGCTTCCTGGCCGACAAGTCTCAGAGCGGCCTTCGCCATGATCGCCCCACCCGCCTGGTTCATGATCCCCGAAACGACGGGCACCAGACGCTGGTGGATCTCGCGGGCCCCCGCGATGTCACCCTTGCGATACCGCTTGATCATTTCTGCGAGGTCTGCCCCCGCGACGTGGCCGATCACACTCACGAACCCGGCCGCCCCGATCGACAACCATGGCAGGTTCACCGCGTCGTCGCCCGAATAGACGGCGAGCGACTCGGCCGCGAGCATGACCTCGGACGTGGTGTGGAAATCTGCCTTGGCATCCTTCACCGCGACGATCCGCGGGTGCTGGGCCAACCGGATGAGCGTCTCCCGCGAGATCGGGACCACGGAACGCCCCGGAATGTCATAGAGCATCACCGGCAACTCGGTCGCATCGGCGATCGAGACGAAATGCCGGTAGAGCCCCTCCTGGGGCGGACGGCTGTAATAAGGCGTCACCGCCAGCAGACCGTGGGCACCGGCCCGCTCGGCCGCCTTCGCCGCCTTCACACTGTGGGCGGTGTCGTAGGTACCCACTCCCGCGATGACAAAGGCCCGGTCGCCAACCGCCTCGACCACGGCCCGGACGAGGAGCTCTTTCTCCTCGTCGGTCGTGGTGGGACTCTCACCGGTGGTTCCACTCACGACGAGGCCGTCATTGCGCTGTTCGTCGACGAGATAGCCGGCGAGCCGCCCTGCCGCGTCGTAGTCGACGGCTCCGTCGACGGTGAAAGGGGTCACCATCGCGGTCAGCATGCGGCCGAAGGGGGCGTCAGAGGTTCCAGTTGGCGATGCCATAGACCGAACGGTACCCGGATCCGCCCAAACGGTGGACCCCGCCACCCCGCCTGTGGATAACCCGGCGCGGATATCGGGGCACGAAAGAGGCCGCCGATATGTGCTCGGGGGTACACACATCAGCGGCCTCTATCCCTCAATCGAGCTCTCTTACGGCCGCGTTACAGACTCTTGGAAAATATTTTCCCGCGTTGACATGCAGCCGGATGGCTGCCTATCGTGCGTCGGCGTGAGGGACGAGGCTTTCGACGGTGTTTTCCGAGCTCTGGCCGACCCCAGCCGCCGCCGGCTGCTCGACCGGCTCAACGCCGTGAACGGCCAGACACTGCGTCAGTTGTGTGACGGCCTGACGATGGCCCGCCAGTCGGTGAGCAAGCACCTGGCCGTCCTGGAGTCGGCCGGACTGATCACCACGACCCGGCGCGGCCGCGAAAAACTCCACTACCTCAATGCCGAACCGATCAACGCGATCGCCGACCGCTGGCTCGGCCAGTACGCCAGGGCTCGCGCCGGCGCCCTCGCCGACCTCAAGACCGCATTGGAGCAGGTAACGCCCATGACCACGACCGAGTTCGCGTACACGACGTACATCAAGACGACCCCCCAGCGCCTCTGGGAGGCGCTGACCACCCCGGAGTTCACGAAGCGGTATTGGGGAGTGACCCTCGAATCGACATGGGAGGTCGGCGCGCCGGTCGTGTGGGGCATGGGCGAGGTGGTCATGGACGACCCCGACCACCAGGTGGTCCTGGAGTCCAAGCCGTTCGAACGGCTCGCATACACCTGGCACACCTTCACCGATGAGTTCGCACAGGCCGTCGAGTTCGGCGGGGAGCAGTTGGATGCCTGGCGTGCGGAGCCGCGCTCGAAGGTTACGTTCATGCTGGAACCGATGGGTGAGCTCGTGAAACTCACGGTCGTCCATGACGATTTCATGAAGGGCAGCGGCATCCTTCCCGAAATCACCCAGGGCTGGCCGCCGATCCTCTCCAACCTGAAGACCCTCCTGGAAACCGGAGAAACCCTCCCTAACCTGGCGTGACCGGGAGGAAATCGATCACACCGAGGTGGAGCGCGCCCGGAGCTTCGTTGCGTGAAGCTTCCGGCCGCCCCCCTCGACATCTTTCGATATGTCCGAGCATCAAGTTCGAGCCACGCCCCGGCACAGCCCGCCCAATTTGTTCGGGCCCCAAGTCGTGACCACACGCCTCCATCACTGTCCGAAATTTCAGGACAACGGATGGACTCTGCATAATTCGCGACCGCGAGCCCGGGTCTCTCCCTCGCGCATCTCGAAGCCGTCGGATATTTGACTGCACAACTTTGTCCGGAATTAGCCGAAAATAAGGTCCGAAAATCTTCTCGTGCGCCACATAGGGTCACGGCGGATCCGCGAGTGCCCCTCTGACCGGATCCGGGCGTTCGCCTACTGCTCGCATCGCGGAATTCGATGACCGCCGGCTCCCTCACCCAGTTCCGGTAAGTCTCCGGGAGAAACCACGCTCAGCGGCAGATCGCGCAGCGGATCCGAGCCCGACGGGCACCATCCGGGCCCGATCTGCGGGAGTGGGCGGAGCATGGCGCCGGGGTCGTCGAGCTGGGCCCACGAGGTGACGTACACATCTCCCAGACCTTCATGTCCCCAGGCCGTGGCCATGGAGCGGACGATCCCGAGGCCCCGGCCGTGTTCGTCGGCGAGGGAGGGGCGCTTCTCGTGTGGCAGATCGGCTCCGCCGCCGGAATCTGTCACTTCTATACGAATGGATCGTTCCATCTTTATTACGCAAATGCGGACATTGCCACCATTCAGGCTTTTGCTATGGCGAATGGCATTCGAGAAGAACTCGGAAACGACGACCTCGGCATCATGGGCAAGTGGGTGCCCATCGAGGTAGCGACGGACGAATGCCCTGGCCACGGCCGCCATCGAAGGTCGTCCAGGCAGGGACAAAGTATGACGATCCACGACAGGATCCTCCACAGGTCAAGAGTAAAGTTGGAATCACAACTGATGGCCATTACTCTGGGTTGTGCATCGGATACGGGAGGATCGGAATTAACGCTTTACAGTCCAAGGATGGATAAGTGGCCAACTCCGATCCGGTTTACCTGCGTGTTGTCGAAGACCTCCGCCGTCAGATAACGGAGGGCCTGTTGCAACCCGGAGCGCCGATTCCCTCACGGCACCAGATCACTAGGAAGTACGGCGTGGGCGAGACCGCCGCCCGCCACGCGCTTCGAGTGCTGGCCCAAGAAGGGTTGATCATCGGCCGCGTCGGGTCGGGCCATCGGGTCCGCCAACGGCCGGACCTGCTCCCGCTCCACCGTGCACAGGCCCACTTCTCGACCGACATGCACGCCATCGGGCGCCGCCCGACGTGTGACGTCAAGACCGATTCCGCCGAGGCCAGGCCCGATATCGCCATACGCCTGCGCATCGCCGCCCAATCCCCCGTCACGAGAACGCGCATCGTCTATCGAAGCGACGGCAAACCCGTGCAACTCGCGGTGTCGTACGAACCCGTCGTCTACAACGACGGCACCGAAGACGTCACCCAGGTCGCCCACCGCCTCGGCGGCAACGGCCTGAAGCTGACCGAGGTGACCGAACACGTCTACGCGCGGGTCCCCCAGCCCGTGGAGAGCGACGTCCTGGACCTTCCGGCAGGTGTTCACGTACTCCACGTCGAACGCACCCACTGGGCGGGCGACAAACCCGTGGAAACCAGCGACGTGATCATCCCGTGCGACCAGTTCCGGCTCGTCTACACCCTCCCGGCACCTTACGGAGAACCGACCAGCCGCTGAGGCCCTCCTTCCAACGGGCTTCTTGCTTTGTGTACGACCCGGGTCGCGGGGACCTTGTTTCGGCAGGGTCCCCGCGACCCGCTTCACATGTTCCAGCTGCGAGTGGCGCATCAACGCAACGTTCGTCTGACTGTCGACGCGGGCGTCTCGACGTGTTCCTTCCGCATGCATGCCGCGCCGAGGCGCGACGAACGCTTGCCCAACAAGCCGTGGTCGATCGCCGGCTCGCCATGGGCCAAAGTCCTCGCCGCGCATGCTCAGGTTCGCTCTAGCGCCCCGGTTAAGTGCTCCTAACAGATGAGCATCACCGGTCTTGGCGCCGGTGCGGCGAGGTGCCTCACCTGCATAGTCGGGGCAAGACAACGGCGAGCAGCCCGAGTGCCGGTGTCATTTTGTTTGAACCTCTGAGCGTGCCGACGCCTCTCGCGGCAACCTCTGGGGTTCGTCCGAAACACATGCCTCGACAGCCGTGCGAGCTCGCCCCCGCATCCGAATCACGCGGATTGACTATCCGGCCCGCGCGATCCGCCTTCACCAACCTCGCCACGAGCAGCTGCGCTTGCCCAACAAGCCACGAACAATCTCAGGCTTGCCATGGGCCGTCACCACAGCTCAGTGATCAACGCACGTGTGCCAGACAGCCGAACCACACACTGACCGATGGACTCTCACGACGAGCGCGTCGGCGTCGTTCAGCCCTGGTGTGGCGTCAAGAATCACGGACAAGTCCGCGATGAAACGCTGGCTCCCCGCATGGCTGAGACAACCGCTGCTGATCAGGCAGCCATCTCCGCGACGGCTGGGCCGCATCAGCAATCGGGTCGGTGAGTCGTCTCGCAGGTTGATCCAACAGGGTTGTCGAAGTCACTGAGCTCCTAACCATGCCATCGGTCGCTGGAGCCCCCCGACTGGCTCCAGCGACCGGCCCTCACCGCTTCTGAACACGGATCACAAGCGGCGAGAGATCAGTGGGCATCAGCTGCGCACAGGAATGCGCTACTGCCGTCGCGATGCCGCTCCTAGCGGGGTTCTTCATCACCAGCGCTCATGGATGACGCGCATCGCAACAGCAAGCCTGAACACACCGGTCCACGCGTTCCCGAACCCTGGCCGGCCTCCATCGACTCAAGCCGGTCAGCGTCAACGCGACGACCGATCAGGATCAGCGTCGTCGGTGGACACACCTACCTCGCACAAAGCGCCCAGAAGCCGAACAGGTCTTACTTGGCCCTCACCCGATCGAGCGCAGAAGTTCCGCGTCTTGACGCCCAGACAGTCCACCCCGGCATCCAGCCCCAGCGTCCAAGGCCCGCCTCCAAGGCCAGCAGTCCAGCCCCAGCATCAACTCCGGCGACCTGCCCCTAGCATTCAAGTCCCGCGTTCAGGTCCTGCGGCAGCCCCAGTATCTAACTCCGGCTCCGGTCCTGTTCTGGCGTCCTGCCCCGGCATCCAACTCCCGTATGCAAGTCCCGTAAGCAAGTCCGGCGGTCCAGCCCCAGTATCAAACTCCGGCTCCTGCGTCGGCTCTGGCATCCAAGTCCCGCATGCAAGTCCGGCGGTCCAGCCCCCGTATCTAGCTCCGGCTCCTGCGTCCGACTCCAGCGTCCAAGTCCGGCACCTAAGAGCACCTACCAGAATGAAGCTGGCTGAATCCGGCGCCGGTGCGGCGAGATGTATCACCTGCATGGGCGGCGCTCGGCAACGGCGAGTTGTCGGGCACCGGAGTCATGGTGTAGGACCTCTAAGCACGCCGTCCGGGGCTGTCCCGGCCTCACCCGAGGTGGGTCAACCGGCCGCTGGAAGCTACCGTCGCGTTCCAGCGGCCGGTGTCCTCGCCGCCTGACAAGGCAGACAGGTGGCGAGTGCTCGCGAGGGCCCTGCTCTCGCGTCGATCGAGGAATGACGCACCTCAATGACAAAGCCTGGGCGTTCGCCTTTGCTGACATCGCAGGAGATCTGCCGGTCGCTGGAACCCTCCCTCGTCCTCTTGGAGCTCCAGCGACCGGCCCCTCGCCACTCCACAAATGGGGGCGATATGGAATGGCGAGCGCTTTGGGTGATGCAGCACGCCCCCCTCGCACAGGCACCACAAATCGGACAAATACGAATTGTCCAGACGTGGATTCGACAACGACAACGCTCAGACGCGATCGAGTGACACGCAAATTGATCATTTCGGTACGCGCAGGGTGGCGACCGTTCTCTGTGGTCTACAGGGCCCGCCACTCGAGACCAGCCAGCATCCCCCCAGGTCAGGGGATGGCGGTCAATTCAGCTCCACGGAAAGCGATCTCGCACTCTCAACGCGGGCGCACGGCAGGCTTCCCGGCCTTCGCCAGGTCGTACAGGAACTTCAGAGAAGGGACGAACACGCCCAGACAGCAGTGACGCAGACATACTCTCGCGAACGAGGCAACAGGACATCCTGGTAGAACAAGCAGTTCTAATCAGGGAAATCACGTCACAGTCATGCCCGGGACATAAACCACTTTCAGCTGCATACCGGATGGACAAATGCGGGCACCGCAAGAACGTCGGTGGGTGATGGTAAAACGTGCGTCATGGGGTTGCGGGTCAAGGACATGGCGGCTGGCGATCAGCCACGTGAGCGTTTGCTGGAGAAAGGAGGAAACGCCCTGGCCGATCGTGAATTACTGGCCATACTCCTCGGATCGGGCAGCCGCGGCATGAGTGCCGTCGAGCTCGCCTCGCGGGTGATCTCCCACTGCGGCGATCTCGGGGAACTCTCGCGTTCCGAACCACATCGGCTGCTCAGCGTTCCGGGGGTCGGGCCGGCCAAGGCCGCCCGGGTCGCGGCCGCGTTTCATCTTGTACGCCGCTCGCAAAGCAGCCCCGGCCCATTACGCATCACCACCTCGGCCGATCTCGCCGCCCTGGTGGCCCCACTGCTGCGGGAGCAGGCGAAGGAGCGGCTGGTCTTGGTGGTCTGCGACTCCGCCGGCGGGGTGCTGCGCCAGTCGGTGGTCACGGAGGGCGGTAGCGACCACACCTCCCTTCCGGTCCGCGACGTGATCACCGCCGTGCTGACCTCGGGGGGAGCGGCGTTCGGGCTGGCCCACAACCACCCGAGCGGCTCCGTCGAGCCGAGCCCTGGCGACGTGGCCTCGACCGACCACCTGCGACACGCTTCCGACATCGTTGGCCTCACCTTCCTCGATCACCTTGTTGTCACCGACACCCGGTGGCGCCGGGTCGCTTGATGCCAATGTACATAGTGGTCTAGTCGCCGTCTATGCAGTTTTAGCAAGTGTCTGGTTTCTGGGTATACGTACTGTTTGGTCTAGGATACGAAGATGCTCGACCGAGAGGGACCTGTGCCGGTCTACAAGCAGATAGCCGATGAGCTCCGGCGGAAGATCGCCGACGGTGAGCTGAGCCCCGGCGACGCCATCCCCAGCGAGGCGGAACTCGAAGCCGAATACAACGTCGCGCGCATGACCGCCCGCCGGGTCGCCCGCGAACTACGCGATCAGGGTCTCGCCTACACGATCCAGGGCGAGGGCACCTTCGTGGGCACGCCCGACACCCCGCGGTCGGAACTCCCGGTCTACCAGCAGATCGCGAAGGTCCTGGCGGAGAAGATCCGCTCAGGCGAGTTCCCGGCGAACCGCGCATTGCCGAGCGAGAAGGCCCTGATGGCCGAACACGGCGTGGCCAAGGCGACGGTCCGCCAGGCGATCGCGACCCTGCGCAAACAGGGCTACGTGTTCACGGTGCCTTATCGCGGAACGTATGCGACGGCCCGGGAGAAGTGGCCCAAGCCGAAGCGTCCCCCGGCGAACCGTCTGAACGGACGCTGACACCGGACGCTCCGGTCCGGGGCTCCCGGTTTGCAGGACGTGACGATCCGGGGCAGGCGACCACCTGCTCCGGGTCGGCGCATCCGTGTCCGACGTGCGCGGGTCGCGGGGCTTGCCGTTCCTGGTCAGGCAACGTGCATCCATGCCTGCCGTGCCCATGCAGACTGGGCAGTTGCCCTGCCCCGAGCGGGGAATCGCACCGTCGCGCGGGCCACCACGGCATTCGCCCTCGCCGGATCGCGTCCTTGCCTGCCGTCGGACAGCCAGGTGTTGGCCTGACCGAGCAGAGCATCGCTCCATCACGCGGGTCGGCAGGGCATTCGGCCTCCCTGGCGAGGTATAGCGCATCCGTGTCTGCCGTCGGCCAGGCCTGATGAGCACTTGCCTGCCCGAGCAGAGCATCGCACCGTCACGCGGGCCGGCAGGGCGTTCGGCCTCCCTGGCGAGGCATAGCGCATCCGTGTCTGTCATCGGTAAGGCCTGATGAGCACTTGGTCTGCGCGAGCAGAGCACCGCACATTCGTTGTCTGCAGTCGCGAGGGCGGACGCCGCGTATCAAGTCGGCGCACGCCGAGCTATGCCTGCCGTCGCCTAGGCATCCGCCATACCCAATCCGGGTATCGCGCGCGGGCCAACGCCACTTTTGCGCTGCCCGGTCGGGCCCAGCCGAGCTATGCCTGCCCTCGTCTAGGCATCCGCCATGCCCGATCAGGGCGTCACGCGCTAATGCTTGCCTTCGCGTGGGCCGATGCCACGTTTGCCTGCCGAGATGGCCGCAGCCGGTCTACGCCTGCCGCCATCTCGCCTGACTAGCCGTCTTCCCATCTGACCGGTGCATCGCGCACTCGTGCATGCCGTCACGCGGACCGATGTCATGTTTGCCCTGCCAAGATGGCCGCAGCCGATCCATACCTCCCGTCGCCTGGCCTGGCTGGCCGCCTTCCCGCCTGAGCAGCGCATCGCGCACGAGCGCATACCGTCACACGGACCAAGTCGGCTCCACCCGATCCATGCCTGCCGTCGTCCAACTGCCTCGGCTCGTTCATCCTCCTGGGTCGGGCACAGCGCATCGACGCCTGCCGTCGTCCCGTGCTGGCGTGATGTTCGACCTTCTGGTCAGACATAGTGGTTTTGGACAAGGCGCTTGGCGGGTTGGCGTGGTGGACTCAGGGTTCGGGCTGCGGCCCCGCGTGGGACTTGGGTTCGTAGATGTATGGCTGGGTGCGGGTCAACAGCTTGAAGCCTCGTTTGCTGAGGGTGGGTTCCGAGGTCGGCAACGCGTCGACGAAGACGTGGGTGCGGGACCGGTCGCGGGCCTCGTGGAGTCTGGCGCCCACGGTCGCGATGAACAGGCCTCGTCGGCGATGTGTGGTCTTGGTTCTGGCGCCGGCCAGTTCGGCGAAGCGGCTGCCTTGCTTGAAGTAGATCCGCCCTGCGGCTACCGGCTCGTCGCCCACGTAAGCGATGTGGATGCTCATCGCTTCGGGCGTGTCACGCAGGATCCGCGCGAGCCGTTCCTGTTCTGCGTCCACGTTACGGCGGCCGATCTCACGGGAGATCTCCGCATAGTCGGCCAGACCTTGCGGGTCGGTCACGCGTCGGATGTCGAAGGCGGTGGGGTCGAAGGCGGTCAGGGTCGCGTCGTCGAGCGGAAGGGCCAGGACGTTCTCCGGGTCTTCGGGGGTGAAGCCTGCGGCGACCAGGTGAGTGCCCAGATCGGGTGGCTCGTCGTGGCCATAGGTCTTCCACTCCAGCGTGTAGCCGCCGGAGCGGGCCAGCGCGGTCTCTGCGGCGATGACCTCGTCGATCTCCTCAGCGGTGCAACGGCTGTAGGTGATCCGGCATTCGGCGCCGTCGGCCGAGCGTTCGCGGACCACGCCGCCGTGTCCGGCGAGCTCGCCACCGGAGCGGCGGTCGGCGTCGAGACCGGCGAGCATGTCCGCGTTCCTGAGCCCATTCATGCCGCGCCCCCTCTGATCTCCTGGCTTCGAGTGTGCTCCTGAGCCGTGATGTCTATCGGACCATCGAACCGATGCACACGGCCTGGCTCCTGACGAGCACCAGTCACCTTGGCAGGCAGCATCTTGATCTTCGCCGCGCCCACCACCGCAACGATCTCACCCCGCCGAACAGGGCCACACCATCACAGCCGACCCCGCTTCACCCCTCCGTAGTCTCCTCACTGCACTGACACCGCCGAGCTGCGCGAGTTCCCACGCGCTATGACTAGTCGTCAGGCGTGTCCTGCGAACTATGGTCGGCGGATTCCTCATGGCACCGCTGAGAACAGCCCGCAGCAGATTGGCGGTATCCGGAGCCGGCCACGCCAATCCGGATCTCGGCGCCCCGACCAGGGACACTTGCCGTGAGCTATGAACTGCTGGGTCATCTGGCTCGGGAGCGTTGGGTCGCGGCGACGCAGATCAGTACGGCGGCCGCCGCCACGATCATCCATGGGTCGAAGGCCTCGCCGAGGAGTAGCCACGCCCATGCCAGCGTCAGAAGTGGCTGGGCCAGCTGGGTCTGGCCGGCTCGGGCGATGCCGCCCTGGGCGAGGCCCGCATACCAGGGGATGAAGCCCAGGTACATGGACACGAGACCGGCGTACAGGAGACCGGAGATCGACTCCCCAGTCAGGGTGACGTCGGTCGTCAGGGCGAGCCACACCGTGAGCGGGACGGTCAGTGGGGCGGCCACGACGAGGGCGTAGGAGACGACGCGCCAGCCCGGGGTGGTGCGGGTCAGCCGGGCGCCTTCTGTGTAGCCGACGGCGGCGGAGACGAGGGCGAGGACGAGCAGCAGGTCTGCGGGGGTGACGTGGCCGCCGCCCCGGGCGAGGGTGAAGGCGGTGATCGAGAGCGCTCCCAGGGCGGACGCTATCCAGAACGCGGGCCTCGGGCGTTCCCCCGCGCGCAGGACGGCGAAGACCGCGGTGGCGGCCGGGAGCAGGCCGATGACAACGGCGGAGTGGGAGGCGGACGCGCCGCCGTACAGGGCCAGGCCGCTGAACACGGGGAAGCCGAAGACCACACCGGCGGCGATGACCACGTAGGACCAGAGGTCGCGGCGGGGCGGCAGCAGGGGCGCGCGGGCGATCAGGAGGAATCCGACGGCCACGACCAGGGCGAGCACGGCCCGGCCGATGGAGACCAGGAAGGGGTCCAGGCCGCGCATGGCGTACACAGTGGCCGGAAACGAGCCGGAGAAGGCGAGCACCCCGACTGCGGCGAGCGCCGTCCCGATGCGAGCCCGCGATTTCGCCGCTGCGATCTGCACGCCGGAAGATCCCCTGCGGTCGGCCGGGGCAGCGCTATCCGCCACATCTCCAGAACGAATAGCGGTGGGCTGAGTCGCCATCCCGTCCAGAACCAGGCTGGCATCCGCTACGCCATTCGAGCCAGTAGCGCTATCCTTATTCCTCATGAACGACGATAGCAGTATCGCTCGTCTCGCCGACACCCTGCGGGCTCACGCCGCCGCCCTCCGCCCAGGTGACCGGCTTCCCTCCAGCCGGGAGATCGTCCAGGCCCACAACGTCTCTCCGGGCACCGTCTCCAAGGCCATCGCCAAGCTCGTCGCCGAGGGTGTCGTCGTCACCCGCCCGGGTGCGGGCGCGTTCGTCGCGACGCCGCCGCAGCGGCTCGAGACGGACCCCTCCTGGCAGACGGTCGCGCTGAGCGACAAGGTCATCGACGAGGCCCCCCTCACGTCGATCCTTCAGCAGCCCGCCGACGGCGTCATTCCTCTCACCGGCGGCTATCTCAACCCCGTCCTCAGACCGACCAAGGAACTCAGCGCCGCCGCGATCCGCGCGGTCAAAAGGCCGGACGCCTGGTCGATGCCCCCGCGCACCGGCATCCCCGAGCTGCGCACCTGGTTCGCCGGCGAGACCGGCACCACGCAGAACGACGTCCTGATCGTCAGCGGTGGCCAGGCCGCCCTCACCCACGCCTTCCGTGCCCTGGCCGCGCCGGGCGATCCCCTCCTGGTCGAGACCCCGACCTACCCGGGCGCCCTGGCGACGGCGAGGACGGCGGGGCTGCGCATCGTACCGGTCCCGACGGACGGCGAAGGGGTCCGCCCCGACCACCTCGCGGAGGCGTTCGCGCGGACCAGGGCCAAGGTCTTCTACTGCCAGCCGACCCTGCAGAACCCGACCGGTGCCACGCAGTCACGGCAGAGACGGCAGCAGGTCCTCGACATCGCGCGAGCCGCCAACGCGTTCGTCGTCGAGGACGACTTCGCCCGTTATCTCGCCACCACTCCCCCGCCGCCTCCGCTGGTCGCGCTCGACACCCATGGCACCGTCGTCCACGTCCTGTCGCTGAGCAAGATCACGGCGCCCAGCCTTCGGGTGGCGGGGCTCATCGCGCGAGGGCCCGCGGCGGCGAGACTGAGGGCGGCGCAGATCGTGGAGTCGTTCTTCGTCGCGCGGCCTCTGCAGGAGACCGCGCTGGAGTTCGTATCGGCGCCGGCCTGGCGGCGGCATCGGATGGCCGTCGCGGCGGAAATAGACGAGCGGCGGAACATTCTGCTGGAGGGCCTGCACCGGCATCTCCCCGAGGTCCGGGCCGAGCTGGTGCCCAAGGGTGGGCTGCACGTGTGGGTGGGGCTACCGCCCGCGCTGGACGAATCGGCTCTCGTCGAACGCTCCCAGCGGGCGGGCGTGCTGGTCAGCCCCGGGACGATCTATCACGCCGCCGAGCCGCCGGGGCCGTGGCTGCGGCTCACGCATACGGCCGCTTCTCATCGGGCCGAGCTCGCCGAAGGGGTTATTCGTCTCGCGCGGGCTTTCGGGGAGTCTGCGTCTGGCGTTCCCGGCGCTTCTTCTGCTGGAAGGCCAGGTAGGCGAGGTAGCTGACGTGCATGATCTCTCCTTTGAGGAATTCTCGACACCGGCTAAAGCGTTTCAAGGGTGTCTGATTATTCCCGCTAGAGTGCCCCGGAAGAGGTGATCAACGTGTCCGGTCCGGCCGAACTGCTGCGCGACTTCGTCAACACCTACGACGTCGAGACCGATACCGACGACCTCACGTCCGACCAGGATCTGGCCGCCTGGCTGGCCGACCACGGGCTCGAACCCGATGGTGCCGATCTCGCGCTGGCGCGAGAACTCCGGGAAGGGCTCAGGGTGAGTCTGCGGCACCACCACGACGTGGTGACGTACACGACCCCCGAACCTCTGGAGACGGCGCTGGCGGCGGTTTCGCTGCGGGTCACCATCGACGGCGGGGCGCCTCGGCTCGTGCCGGTCGACGGCGCGGCGCATCGAGGTCTGGCGGGACTCGTCGCGATGATCGTTGCGGCGCACGCCGACGGCACGTGGCCACGCCTTAAGGTGTGCGTCGAGAGCACCTGCCAGGCTGCGTTCATCGACGCGTCGAAGAACCGGTCGCGGGCCTGGTGCTCGATGCGCGTGTGTGGAAATCGCACGAAAACCCGGACATATAGGGCACGACGTCAGGCTGAAGGTCCGGGGATGTCCGCCTGACCAGTACGGTGTCATTGGCACAGAAAGGAGCCGGCCAAATGGGTGTCAGACCTGCCCGTCTCGAAGATGTCGACGCGGTGACGAACACCCAGATCAGGGCGTGGAAGCACGGCTACCGCGACTTCCTGCCCCCCGGCCCGCTGCAGCAGATGACCGGCCCCGCCGCCGAGAAGATGTGGCGGCGCCAGTGGGATGAGGCGATCATGTCGCCCCCCTCTCCGCGGCACCGGGTCCTCGTCGCCGTGGAACGTGTCGTTCCCGACACCGAAGAATGGCACGCGCTCGGTCCGGGCGGCGTGCTCGCGGCGCTGCCGACGGCCAACGAGCGGGCCAGCGACCGGGTCGTCGGGCTCGCCTCCCACGGCCCCGCGGAAGACCCTGATCTGCACCCCGGCTTCACCGCCGAACTGCTCACGCTGCTGGTCGACCCCAACCACATCCGGCGCGGTCACGGCAGCAGGCTGCTCAACGCGACCGTCGACCACCTGCGCGACGACCACTACTCGTCGGTCGTGACCTGGGTGTTCGCCGAGAACTACGCGATGCTCGGGTTCCTCGAGTCGGCCGGCTGGGGCGAGGACATGGCCGAGCGCGTGCTCGACATGGGCCGCCCGATCCGGATGGTCCGCATGACCACGGACATCTCACGCGCGTGACCACCCCCGCTCAATGGGTCGCCGGTGCGCGGCCCCGCACTCTCCCCGCCGCGGTCGTCCCGGTGGCGGCCGGAACCGGTGTCGCCATCGGCGACGGCCGCTTCGTCTGGTGGGCGGCGCTCGCGGCGCTCTTCGTGGCGCTGGTCCTCCAGGTGGGGGTCAACTACGCCAACGACTACAGCGACGGCGTGCGCGGCACCGACGACGGCCGGGTCGGCCCGATGCGGCTGGTCGGCTCGAAGGCGGCCACGCCCAAGGCGGTGCTGACCGCCGCGCTCGGCTGCTTCGCGGCGGCGGCGGTGGTCGGCCTCGCGCTGGTGGTGGCGACCTCGGCGTGGTGGATGCTGGCGTTCGGTGCGCTGTCGATCCTGGCGGCGTGGTTCTACACGGGCGGCTCGAAGCCCTACGGCTACCGGGCGCTGGGCGAGCTGTCGGTGTTCTTCTTCTTCGGGCTGGTCGCCGTCATCGGCACCGCCTACGTGCAGACCGGCTGGTCGTGGCTGTCGGTGTGGGTGGCGGTGCCGGTCGGCTTGCTGGCCATGGCGCTGCTCGTGGTCAACAACCTGCGCGACATCCAGACCGACGAACCCGCCGGGAAACGCACCCTCGCGGTGGTCCTCGGCGACCGTCGCACGCGGGTTCTCTACGCGGCCTGCCTGCTGGTCCCGTTCGCGTGCGTGCTGCCGCTGCTGTGGGAACGGCCGTTCGCGGCGCTGGGGCTGCTGGCGCTCCCGCTGGCCGTGCCGCCGGTGCGCGAGGTCCTGGGCGGCCTCCAGGGTCGCGCGCTGATCGCCACCCTCCAGCAGACAGGGCGGCTCCAGATCGTCTTCGGCCTGCTCTTCGCGATCGGCCTCTCGATCACGCTGTAAAGGCTCTTTTTCCGTTACGGCTCTCGCCGACCCCGGCACCGCCCGCCCCACCGAGAGCCACCGTCACCGGCGCCAACCGGCCGCGCCGACTCCGCCCCGCAACGGCGGAACACGCATGACGAAAGGCCAGGACCCCCGTAACGATCCTGGCCCACCGGCACCCACCCACCCCGGGCAGAGTCATCGTGACGCGGCCGACCGACGTTTTCGCGGCGCCCGACGCCACCTGTGGAGACCTAGAGGTCGAGAAGTGCGTCGAGCCCCACCGTGAGACCGGCCGGAAGCTCGCGCACCCGCCGCACCCCCAGCAGCACGCCCGGCGTGAACGACGCCCGGTTCATGGTGTCGTGGCGGATCGTCAGGATCTCGCCGTCACCGCCCAGGATGACCTCCTGATGCGCGATCAGCCCGGCCAAGCGCACAGCGTGCACGCGCACCCCGTCGACATCCGCCCCGCGCGCCCCCGGAAGCTCCTGGGAGGTCGCATCAGGCATGGGCCCCAGCCCCGCCTCGGCGCGAGCGGCGGCCACGAGTTCGGCCGTGCGGCGGGCGGTCCCCGAGGGGGCGTCGGCCTTGTTCGGGTGGTGGAGTTCCATGATCTCGACGGACTCGAAGAAGCGCGCGGCCTGCTGGGCGAAGTGCATCATCAGCACGGCCGCGATGCCGAAGTTGGGCGCGATCAGCGCGTTGGTGCCGGGGTTGGCCGCCAGCAGGGCCCTGACCTCGTCGAGGCGGGCGGCGTCGAAACCGGTGGTCCCGACGACCGGGTGGACGCCCCGCTCGATGCACCAGCGGAGATTGCCCATCACCACGTCGGGGTGGGTGAAGTCGACCACCACATCCGCGGCGGCGATCGGGTCGAGGGCGTCGTCCTTGTCGACGGCGCCCACGAGCTCCAGGTCGTCGGCCGCGTGGACGGCCTTGCACACTTCCACCCCGACGCGGCCACGCGCGCCCAGCACACCTACTTTGATCACGTGCTAAGGCTAGCGGTCAGCTCACCGCGTCCGAGAAGTCCTTCCCGGCGAACGGCCCGATCACGGCCAGCGTGAGGGGGCGGGTCAGGACGTCGGAGGCGACCTCGGCGATGTCGGCGGCCGTCACGGCGTCGATGCGTTCGAGGACCTCGTCGACCGACATGAGCCGGTCGTAGACGAGCTCGCTCTTGCCGATCCTCGACATGCGGGAGCCGGTGTCTTCAAGCCCGAGCACGAGACCGCCGCGCATCTGGCCCTTGCCGCGCGTGATCTCCTCCTCGGTGAAGCCCTCGGAGACCACGCGGGCGATCTCGTCGCGGCAGATCTTGAGGACGTCGTCGATCTTGGCGGGCAGGCACCCGACGTACACCCCGAACTGGCCGGTGTCGGCGTACTGCGAGGTGTAGCTGTAGGCGCTGTAGGCCAGGCCGCGCTTCTCGCGGATCTCCTGGAACAGGCGCGAGGACATGCCGCCGCCGAGCGCCGCGTTCAGGACACCGAGGGCGAACCTGCGCTCGTCGGTGCGGCTCACGCCGGTCGTGCCGAGCACCAGGTTGGCCTGCTCGGTCGGCCTGTCGACGACCTTGACGCCGCTGTGGGCGGGCAGTCCGGTGCCGCCGACGCGGGGCGGGATCGGCGCGGCGTCGCCGCCCAGGGCGCCGGCGCGCTCGTAGGCGCGGGCGACCAGTTCCACCACGTGTTCGTGGGACACGTTGCCCGCGACCGAGATCACGGTGTGGGTGGGCAGGTAGAAGCGCTGGTAGTACTCGTGGATGCGGTCGCGCGTGAGGGCGTTGATCGTGTCGTCGTTGCCGAGGATCGGGCGCCCGATCGGCGTGTCGCCGTAGAGCTCCTCGGAGAACGCCTCGTGGACCACGTCGGAGGGGTCGTCGTCGTGCATGGCGATCTCTTCGAGGATCACGCCCCGCTCCGACTCGACGTCGTCGGGCGTGATCAGCGACGAGGTGACCACATCGGCCAGGACGTCGATCGCCAGCGGCAGATCCTCGTCGAGGACCCGCGCGTAGTAGCAGGTGTACTCCTTGGCGGTGAACGCGTTGATCTCTCCGCCGATGCCCTCGATCGAGGCGGAGATCTCCATCGCGTCGCGCGTGGGAGTGCCCTTGAACAGCAGGTGTTCGAGGAAGTGGGTGGCGCCGGTGTGCTCGGGGTCCTCGTCGCGTGAGCCGATGCCGACCCACGCGCCGACCGCGACGGAGCGCACGGTCGGCATCGTCTCGGTGACCACGCGGAGCCCACCGGGCAGGACGGTGCGGCGGATGACCCCCGCACCGTCCTTTCCGGGGAACAGCGTCGTCGTTATCACGAGTTGCGGTCGTCCCGTCCGGAACGGCTGCGGGTGCGGCGGCGGCGGGGCTCGCCACCGTCGCCACCGTCGTCGTCGGAGTCGGCACCGGCGGCGGCCACCGGCTCGGGCTCACCGGACTCGGCGCGGGCGGCCTTCTCGGCCGCCTCCTTCTCCACGACCTCGACCGGGACCAGGGACAGCTTGCCGCGCGAGTCGATCTCGGCGATCTCCACCTGGATCTTCTCGCCGACGCCCATCACGTCTTCCACGTTCTCGATGCGCTTGCCGCCGTGCAGCTTGCGGATCTGGGAGACGTGGAGGAGGCCGTCCTTGCCGGGCATCAGGCTGACGAAGGCACCGAAGGCGGCGATCTTGACGACCGTGCCCAGGTAGCGCTCGCCGACCTCCGGCATGTGCGGGTTGGCGATGGCGTTGATCGCACTCCGGGCCGCCTCGGCCGAGGGGCCGTCGGTGGCGCCGATGTAGATCGTGCCGTCGTCCTCGATGGTGATCTCGGCGCCGGTGTCGTCCTGGATCTGGTTGATCATCTTGCCCTTCGGGCCGATGACTTCGCCGATCTTGTCTACCGGGACCTTGATCGTGATGATGCGCGGCGCGGTCGGGTTCATCTCCGCCGGAGAGTCGATCGCCTCCTGCATCACGTCGAGGATGGCCAGGCGGGCGCCGCGCGCCTGCTTGAGCGCGGCGGCCAGGACCGAGGCGGGGATGCCGTCGAGCTTGGTGTCGAGCTGCAGGGCGGTGATGACGTCCTTGGTGCCGGCGACCTTGAAGTCCATGTCGCCCATGGCGTCTTCGGCGCCCAGGATGTCGGTCAGGGTGACGAACTGGTCACCCTCGCCGATCAGGCCCATCGCGATGCCGGCCACCATCTCGCGCAGCGGCACACCGGCGTCGAGCAGCGCCATCGTGGACGCGCAGACCGAGCCCATCGAGGTCGAACCGTTGGACCCGAGGGCCTCGGAGACCTGGCGAATCGCGTACGGGAACTCCTCGCGGCTCGGGAGAACCGGGATGAGCGCCCGCTCGGCCAGCGCGCCGTGGCCGATCTCGCGGCGCTTGGGCGAACCCACGCGGCCGGTCTCACCGGTCGAGTAGGGCGGGAAGTTGTAGTTGTGCATGTAGCGCTTGGTGCGCTCGGGGTTGAGCGTGTCGATCATCTGCTCCATGCGGAGCATGTTCAGCGTGGTGATGCCCATGATCTGGGTCTCGCCGCGCTCGAACAGCGCCGAGCCGTGGACGCGGGGCACGACGTGGACCTCGGCGCTGAGCTGCCGGATGTCCTTCGGGCCACGGCCGTCGATGCGGACGCCCTCGTTGATGACGCGCTCGCGCATCAGCTTCTTGGTCAGGCTGCGGTAGGCGGCCGACAGTTCCTTCTCACGGCCTTCGAAGTCGGAGAGGAGCTTCTCGCCGACCAGGGCCTTGACCCGGTCGATCTCGGCCTCGCGCTCCTGCTTGCCCGCGATGGTGAGGGCGGCGGCCAGCTCGGAGCGCACGGCGCCCTCGACGGCCTGCAGGGCGTCTTCCTGGTAGTCGAGGAAGATCGGGAACTCGCCGGTCTCCTTGGCGGCGACCCGCGCGATCTGCGACTGGGCCTCGCACAGGACCTTGATGAACGGCTTGGCCGCCTCGAGACCCTGGGCGATGGTCTCCTCGGTGGGCGCGACGGCGCCCTCGGCGACCAGCTTCAGCGTGTCCTTGGTCGACTCGGCCTCGACCATCATGATCGCGACGTCGCCGTCGGCGAGCACGCGACCGGCCACGACCATGTCGAAGGTCGCGCCCTCGAGCTCGGTGTGGGTCGGGAACGCCACCCACTGGCCGCTGATCAGCGCGACCCGGACGCCGCCGATGGGGCCCGAGAAGGGCAGCCCAGCGAGCTGGGTCGAGAGGCTGGCGGCGTTGATCGCGACGACGTCGTAGAGGTGCTCCGGCTGGAGCGCCATGACGGTGGCGACGATCTGGATCTCGTTGCGGAGACCCTTGACGAACGACGGGCGCAGCGGCCGGTCGATCAGACGGCAGGTCAGGACCGCGTCTTCAGACGGACGGCCCTCACGCCGGAAGAACGAGCCGGGGATGCGGCCCGCGGCGTACATGCGCTCCTCGACGTCGACCGTCAGCGGGAAGAAGTCGAGGTTCTCCTTCGGGTTCTTCGAGGCGGTGGTCGCGGAAAGGACCATCGTCTCGTCGTCGAGGTAGACGACGGCGGACCCGGCCGCCTGGCGGGCGAGACGACCGGTTTCGAACCGGATCGTACGCGTGCCGAAAGAGCCGTTGTCGATAACGGCTTCCGTGCTGTGGACACCCTCCACGGGGGACCTCCTTTGTCGGGTCGGTCACCCCACGTCGCCGGCTCCCGGAGGTGCGGCGCCGGTCTTCGATCGAAGCGCCCGGTCGCGTCGACCGGGGGCCACTACCGAGGACCGGCCCTCTTTTTCCGCGGATTGACGCGGGGCACTGGTTTCACGGGTGGTTTCGGTATTCGGTTGTACTACACGTAAGGGAGCGGCGAACAGATCGCCGCTCCCTTACCGCGCACTATCGGCGCAGGCCCAGCCGCTCGATCAGCGAGCGGTAGCGGGTGATGTCCTTCGCCTGCAGGTACTTCAGCAGGCGGCGGCGGCGGCCGACGAGCAGCAGCAGGCCGCGACGGCTGTGGTGGTCGTGCTTGTGGGTCTTGAGGTGCTCCGTCAGGTCGCTGATGCGCTTGCTGAGCAGCGCGATCTGGACCTCGGGGGACCCGGTGTCGCCCTCGCTGGCGCCGTATTCGGCGACGATGGCCTTGGTCGTGGCGGTGTCGAGCGACACTGCTTCTCCTTTGTTCCCTGGGCACGCGCAAACTGGTTCAAAATCCCGCGAACGACCGTGCGTGCCTACAGTCGCCGTGACGAGAAGCCGGTGATGACTCAGCCGACATTCAAAGGTACCACCGCGCGTTAACCAGCCGAGACGGTCAGTCTCCGGGCCTCGTCGACGTCTGCGCGCATCTGTTCGATCAGAGCGTCGATCGAGTCGAACTTCAGGGTGTCGCGCAGCCGGGCCAGGAAGTCGACCCCGACGTGGAGGCCGTAGAGGTCGAGATCGTCGCGGTCGAGGGCGTAGGCCTCGACGGTGCGGGTGACGCCCTCGAAGGTGGGGTTGGTGCCGATGGAGATCGCGGCGGGCCAGCGTTCGTCGGGCGACTCGAGCCAGCCGGCGTAGACGCCGTCGGCCGGGATCGCCGTGTGGGACGCCGACTCGACGTTGGCGGTCGGGAACCCGAGGGCCCGGCCGCGCTGGTGGCCCCGGACCACGACGCCCTCGACCCGGTGGAGGCGGCCGAGCTCGTCGGCGGCGGCCGCGACGTCACCGTCGGTGAGGTGCTGGCGGATCAGCGAGGACGTGATGTCCTCCAGGCTGCTCACCAGGGGCACCCCGACGGCGACGAAGTCGTATTTCTCGCCGAGTTCCCGCAGGGTGGCGAGGTTGCCGGCGGCCTTGTGGCCGAACCGGAAGTTCTCCCCCACCACGACCCCGGCGGCGTGGAGCCGGTCGACCAGGGCGATCTGCACGAACTCCTCGGGCGAGGTGCGCGAGAACTCCAGCGTGAACGGCAGGATCAGCACGGCGTCGACCCCGAGGGCGCCGAGCAGCTCGATGCGCCGGTGGGGGGTGGACAGCTGCGACGGGTGGCTGCCGGGCCGGACCACCTCGTCGGGGTGCGGGTCGAAGGTCACCGCGACCGAGGCGACCCCCAGCTCATGGGCGAGCTCGACGGCCTTGCGGACCAGCGTCTGGTGACCCCGGTGAACGCCGTCGAACACCCCGATCGTGACGACGGACCGGCCCCAGTCCGTAGGCACGTCGTCAAGTCCGAGCCAGCCGCGCACGTCGACCCCCACAGGCAATTAGCGAAGTAACCCTAAGCGTCCCACACGTCCCCGAACCCGTAGACGGCGAGGCCGAACACGGCCGGTGGCGCCGGAGCCGTATCGGAAGAAAGCCCTTATCAGCCCACGAAGACGGCGAGCGGCTTGGCGGCGCCGCCCTTCTCCTCGACCAGAGCCAGGAGCTCACCGCCCGGGGCGAAGACCCCGATCGGGCCCTCCCCCAGCCCGGCCGCCTTGAGCCTGCCGCCGTGGGAGACCAGGCGGGCCTCCTCCTCGGTGACGTCGCGGCGCGGGAAGGCCTGGGAGACGGCGTCGGCGATGGGCAGGATGACGCACTCCTTCTGGAGCTCCTCCAGGGTCTTCGCGCTCTCCGCCGTGTACGGCCCCACGCGCGTGCGGCGCAGCGCCGTCAGGTGCCCGCCGACCCCCAGGCCGTTGCCCAGGTCCCTGGCCAGGGAGCGGATGTAGGTACCGGAAGAGCACCTGATCACAGCCGTGACGTCGACGTGCTCACCCAGGGCGACCGAGGTCACCTCGAAGGAGTACACCGTGATCGGCCGGGCCTGGAGCTCCACCTCTTCGCCCTGGCGGGCCAGTTTGTACGCCCGCTCACCGTTCACCTTGATCGCGCTGACCTGCGGCGGAACCTGCATGATCAACCCGGTCAGGGCCTCGACCCCCTTGTGGACGTCGTCGGCGGTGACCGCGGCGGCCGACGCACGGCCGGTCTCCTCGCCCTCGGCGTCGTCGGTGTTGGTCGAGACGCCGAGGCGCATCGTGGCCTCGTACACCTTCTCGGTCAGCGCCAGGTGGCCCAGCAGGCGGGTGGCCTTCTCGACCCCGACGACCAGCACGCCGGTCGCCATCGGGTCGAGGGTGCCGGCGTGGCCGACCTTGCGGGTGCCCGCGATGCCGCGCATCTTGGCCACCACGTCGTGGGAGGTCCAGCCCGAGGGCTTGTCGATGATGATGATCCCGCTCGGGGGCGGGGGGCGTCTGGTCACGCGAGCAGCTCCGTGAGGCGGGCGACGGTCTCTTCGGGGGTCTCGCGGGAGGAGAACCCGGCCGCGCCGGGGTGCCCGCCACCCCCCAGAGCGGTGCAGGCACGGCCCACGTCGGCCGCGCCCTTCGATCGGGTCGACACGTTCCAGGCGCCCTCGTCGTCTTCCTTGAAGACCACGGCCACCTCGGCGTCGTCGACCTTGCGCAGGACGTCGATGACGCCCTCGACCTCGTCGTAGGGCAGGGCGTTGAGGGCCCGGTCGGCGCGGGTCACGGTCGTCCAGACCAGCCCTGCGCCACCGACGGCCGACCGGTCGAGCTCGGCCCGGGACAGCGCCGAGCCGAGAACGCGCAGGTAGCCGAACGGCGAGCGGTCCCACAGCTCGCGGGCGATCACATCGGGGTTCAGGCCCGCGTCGAGCAGCCGGCCGGCCAGGGCGTGCACGGCCGGGGTGGTCGAGCTGTAGCGGAACGACCCGGTGTCGGTCACCAAAGCGGTGTAGAGGCAGGTCGCGATGTCGCGGTCAATCTGGAGCCCCAGCCGCCGGAGCAGCTCCTCGGCCAGCACCGCCGTGGCCGCCGCCGAGGCGTCGACCAGCGGAACCGTGCCGAACCCGGTGTTGGACGCGTGGTGGTCGAGCACCACCAGCTCGCGTGCCCCCTTGGCCGCGGGGACGAGCAGGCCGAGCCGCTCGATCGTGGCGGCGTCGAAGGTGATCATCAGGTCCGGCTCGGCCGGGAAGCGCGCGGATTCGACGAGCAGGTCCTGGCCGGGCAGGAAGCGCAGCAGCCGGGGAACGGTGAGCACGTGGTCACCGAAAGAGGCGACCACGTGCTTACCGGCCTGCCGCAGGGCCTGTCCGACGGCGAGCATCGAACCGAGGGCGTCGCCGTCGGGGGTGACGTGACAGGCCAGGGCGATCGAGTCGTGCGAACCGATGAGCGCGACCGCGCGCGCCCATTCGGCCTCTGGCGGCAGCGTCACTTCGCGCTACGCCCGGACACCTCATCGGTGTCGTCCTCGAAGGAGTCCTCGTCGAACTCTTCGTCGTCCTTCTTGTACGGGTCGGCGTCGCCCGCGTAGGCGGCGCCCTCCGCCTTCTTGGCGATCTCGGCGTCCCGCGCCTTGGCCTCGGCCAGCAGTCCGTCGAGGTGACGGGCGCTGTCGGGCAGGGGGTCGTGGGTGAACGTGAGGGTGGGCGTGTGCCGAAGCCCGGTCTGCCGGCCGACCTCCGAACGGATGATCCCCTTGGCGCTCTCCAGCGCCGCGGCGGTGTCCTTGCGTTCGGCGTCCGACCCGAAGACGGTGTAGAAAACCGTCGCGTCACTCAGGTCGTTGGTGACCCGGGTGTCGGTGATGGTGACGAAACCGAGTCGCGGATCCTTGATCCGGCGCTCCAGCATCTCGGCGACGATCTGCTGGATTCGGTCCGCCAGCTTCCTGGCTCGCGCGGCGTCCATGGGCGCGCTCCCCCTTCTTCCAGATGTACGGCTGACGCTGCGACCCTGCGGTCTATTCCTCGTCGTTGAACAGGCGGTGCCGAGCCGAGAGCAGCTCGATCTCCGGGCGGAAGGCGACGGCCCGCTCGCACGCGTTCAGGACCTCATCGACGTTCCCGGCCGAGCCCGAGACGACGGCGACGCCGATCTCGGCTCTTCTGTGCAGGTCCTGATGGCCGGTCTCGGCCACCGCGACCGCGGGGAACCGCCGGCGCAACTCGGCGATGAGGGGACGGACAACGGACCGTTTCTCCTTCAGCGAGTGAACGTCGCCGAGGATGATGTCCAACGTCAGAGCACCGACATACATGTGATGTTGTGGCGCCAATAGACCCTGGCGCGTGGGTCGTGAGTGGGTCTATCTGGGAAACCGGTCCCCCGCCTCGCGTACGAGGCGGGGGACCGGGTCGATCAGCCCTTAGTCGCGGGGCTTCTCCCGCATCTCGAACGTCTCGATGACGTCGTCGATCTTGATGTCGTTGTAACCGACACCGATACCGCACTCGAAGCCCTCGCGGACCTCGGTCGCGTCGTCCTTGAACCGGCGCAGCGACGAGACGGTGAGGTTGTCGGCGATGACGACGCCCTCGCGGATGATCCGAGCCTTGCTGTTGCGGGTGATGACACCCGAACGGACCAAGGTACCGGCGATGTTGCCGATCTTCGGAACCTTGAAGACCTCGCGGACTTCGGCGGTGCCGGTCTGGATCTCCTCGAACTCGGGCTTGAGCATGCCCTTGAGGGCCGCCTCGATCTCCTCGATCGCCTGGTAGATGACCGAGTAGTAGCGGATGTCGACACCCTCGCGCTCGGCCAGATCGCGCGCCCGGACCTCCGGCCGCACGTTGAAGCCGATGATCACCGCGTTGTCGTCGGCGATCGCCAGGTTGACGTCGTACTCCGTGATCGCACCGACGGCGCGGTGCAGCACGCGGAGGTTGACCTCCTCGCCCACATCGATCTTGAGCAGCGCGTCTTCCAGTGCTTCCACCGAACCGGACACGTCGCCCTTGATGATGAGCTTGAGCTCGTCGATCTTGCCCTTCTCGTAGTCGCTGAACAGCTCCTCGAGCGTACGGCGGCGACCGGCCTTGGCCATCTCCGCGATGCGCTGACGAGCCGCCCGCTCCTGGGCGATCTGGCGGGCCATCCGGTCGTCGGAGACGACCAGGAAGTTGTCACCCGCGCGGGGCACGGCCGTGAGGCCGAGCACCCGGACCGGACGGGACGGGTCGGCGACCTCCACCGGCTGCATGTTGTCGTCGAGCATCGCCCGGACGCGGCCGAAGGCCTCGCCACAGACGATCGACTCGCCGACCCGCAGGGTGCCGCGCTGGACCAGCACGGTCGCGACCGGGCCGCGGCCCTTGTCGAGGTGGGCTTCGATCGCGAGGCCCTGGGCGTCCATGTCGGGGTTGGCGCGAAGGTCGAGCTCCGCGTCGGCCGTCAGCAGGATCGCCTCGAGCAGGCTGTCGATGCCCAGGCCCTGCTTGGCCGAGATGTCGACGAACATGGTCGAGCCACCGAACTCCTCGGCCACCAGGCCGTATTCGGTGAGCTGGGCACGGACCTTGGTCGGGTCGGCGCCCTCCTTGTCGATCTTGTTGACCGCCACGACGATCGGCACTTCGGCCGCCTGGGCGTGGTTGAGCGCCTCGATCGTCTGCGGCTTCACACCGTCGTCGGCCGCGACCACCAGGACGGCGATGTCGGTGGCCTGCGCACCACGGGCACGCATGGCGGTGAACGCCTCGTGACCCGGGGTGTCGATGAAGGTGATCTTGCGGTCTTCGCCTTCGTGCTGCGTGTGGACCTGGTAGGCACCGATGTGCTGGGTGATGCCACCGGCCTCACGCGCCACCACGTTGGTGTTGCGGATGGCGTCGAGGAGCTTGGTCTTACCGTGGTCGACGTGACCCATGACGGTCACGACCGGCGGACGCGGCGCAAGGTCGGCCTCGTCGCCCTCGTCTTCACCGAACTCGATCTTGAACGACTCGAGCAGCTCACGGTCCTCCTCCTCGGGGGAGACGACCTGGACGACGTAGTCCAGTTCGGCGCCGAGGAGCTGCAACGTCTCCTCGTTCACCGACTGGGTCGCGGTCACCATCTCACCGAGGTGGAGCATGATCTGGACCAGCGCCGCCGGGTTCGCGCCGATGCGGTCGGCGAAGTCGGACAGCGAGGCACCGCGCGGCAGGCGGATCGTCTGACCGCCACCACGGGGAGCCTGCACGCCGCCGATCGCCGGCGCCGACATGTTGTCGAACTCCTGGCGCCTCTGACGCTTCGACTTACGTCCACGCGTCGGACGGCCACCGGGACGCCCGAAGGCACCCGCCGTGCCGCCGCCACGACCACGGCCACCGGGACCGGGACGGCCACCGAAGCCACCGCCGCCACCACCGGGACCGCCGCCACCGGGACGACCGCCACCGCCACCACCGGCGGCACCGGCGCGCGGAGCGAAACCGCCACCGCCACCGGGACGACCGCCGCCGCCACCGCCGCCACCCGGACGGCCACCGCCGCCGCCCCCACCGGGACGACCGCCGCCACCACCGGGACCACGGCCACCGCCACCGCCGGGACCGCCACCGGGACCGGCGGGCCGGCCCTGCGGCATCATCGACGGGTTGGGACGGGGACCACCGGGACGAGGACCACCGGCACCCGCCGGCGGACGCGGACCACCCGCACCGGCGGGGCCGGGACGCGGGCCACCGGGGCCGGGACGAGGACCGCCCGCACCGGCGGGGCCGGGACGGGGACCACCGGGACGCGGGCCGCCGCCCTCACGGCGCGGCTCGCGGGGCCCGCGATCGCCACGGTCCTCGCGAGGGCCGCGGTCGGGACGGTCACCACGGTGCTCGCCGCCCCTGTCGGGACGGTCACCGGCGGGCCGGTCACCACGGTCGGGACGGTCGCCGGGACGGGCGGGCCGCTGGCCCATGCCGCTGGCGTTGGAAGAGAACGGGTTGTTGCCCGGACGCGGGCCACGCGGACCCGGCTTGGGCGAGTTGGACCCACCCGGACGCGGAGCGCCACCACCGGCGGGGCCGGCGGCCGGACGCGGAGCGGGAGCGGGCCGGGGACCCGGCTTGGGGCCGGGACGCGGGCCGGAACCCGAAGGCGCCGAAGAAGGGCTCGGTGCGGACGGAGCCTGCGGAGCAGCCGCGGGCGGGTTGGCCGCCGCAGCCGGACGGGGCGCCTCGGGGCGCGGAGCCGGAGCGGGCGGAGCCGCCGGGCGCGGAGTCGGCTCGCTCTGGGGAGCGGGCTGCTGCGGCGCCGGATGCGGCATCGGAACCGGACGCGGCGCGGGCCGCGGACCGGGCTTGGGAATCGGCCGGTTGCCGAATTCCGAGGGTGAAGCGGGCGCGGACGCGCCATTGCCGGCCTGGTCGTTGCCGACCGGCCGGGGTGCCGGCCGTGGGGCCGGACGGGGGGATTTGCCCCCCTTGGAGTCGCCCTTACCGAACGCCTCCGTCAGTTTGCGGACAACCGGTGCCTCAATCGTTGAGGATGCCGATCGAACGAACTCGCCCATTTCGGTGAGCTTGGCCATGACGACCTTGCTCTCTACCCCGAACTCCTTGGCGAGCTCGTAAACCCGGACCTTCGCCACTGCACTCCCTAACTCGGCCCGGGAGGCTGTGCCGCCGGACCGTCGCTACCTGGACGTACTCATTGCCGCGTGCTCATCAGGCGCTCATAGCAATCTGACTCCGCCCATCAACTCGGCTTCTTACAAAACAGTTGGTAACCATTCACCCGGCGCCTTTCCTCGTCAAGTCCTCCAGGTAAGCCCGCAAGCGCGCCTGATCGAGCGTTCCCTCCACGCGGAAAGCGCGGGTGAACGCCCGGCGACGTTCTGCGAGCTGCAGACAGGGCAGGGAGGGGTGCAGCGAAGCACCGCGTCCTGGAAGCCGTTTCTGCAGGTCAGGGATGATCACATCCCCGGCCACCACCAGTCGGAGTAGCTCGGACTTGGCCGTGCGAACCCGGCAGCCCACGCACGTTCTCAGCGGGACGGCCTGGCCACCATATTCCAGCTTACCTTGCCGACGCATCAGCGGGATCGGCCGGTGCCTCATGAGTATCCGGCTTGATGTCGATGCGCCACCCGGTCAGCCGGGCGGCCAGCCGGGCGTTCTGCCCCTCTTTACCGATCGCCAGCGACAGCTGGTAGTCGGGCACCGTCACCCGCGCGACCCTGCCCTCGGCGTCGACGACCTCGACCCGCGAGACCCGCGCCGGAGACAGCGCGTTGCCCACGAAGTTGGCCGGTTCCTCCGACCAGTCGATGATGTCGATCTTCTCGCCGTGCAGCTCGGTCATCACGTTGCGCACCCGGGAGCCCATCGGGCCGATGCAGGCGCCCTTGGCGTTGACACCGGGCTTACGGGAGCGCACCGCGATCTTGGTGCGGTGACCGGCCTCGCGGGCGATGGCGGCGATCTCGACGGTTCCGTCGGCGATCTCCGGCACCTCCAGCGCGAACAGCTTCTTCACCAGGTTCGGGTGGGTTCGGCTCAGCGTCACCGAAGGGCCCTTGTTGCCCTTCTTGACCTGGACCACGTAGCAGCGGATGCGCTCGCCGTGGACGTATTCCTCGCCGGGGACCTGCTCGTTGTGCGGCAGGATGGCCTCGATCTTGCCGAGGTCGACCAGCACGACGCGCGGATCCTTGCCCTGCTGGATGACGCCCGCGACCAGCTCGCCCTCGCGGCTCGCGAACTCGCCGAAGTTGATCTCGTCTTCGGCGTCGCGGAGCTGCTGCAGGATGACCTGCTTGGCGGTGGTGGCGGCGATGCGGCTGAAGTTGCCCGGGGTGTCGTCGTACTCCCGGAGGACCTCGCCCTCCTCGCCGATCTCGGCGGCCAGGATCGAGACGTGGCCCGACACCCGGTCGAGCTCGGCGCGGGCCTTCTGCGCGGCCCCCTCCGTGCGGAAGTAGGCGATCAGCAGCGCGTCTTCGATCGCCTTCACGACCAGGTCGAACGAGATGTCCTTCTCCCGTTCGAGGCTGCGCAGGACGCTCATGTCAATGTCCACAAGGCTTCCCCTCAGCCCTCATCGCCGTCTGCGATGTCATCTTCATCTTCGTCCTCGTCGTCCAGATGCTTGAACTCCACCTGGACCTTGCCCTTTGCCAGATTCGCGTACGCGAAACGGCCGGCCGCTTCGATCTCCACACCCTCGTCGTCGGCCTCGGCGATCCGGCCCTCGACTTCGGTGCCGTCGGTCAGCGCCGCCTTCACCAGCCTGCCTCGCGCGCGGCGCCAGTGGCGCGGCTCGGTCAGCGGGCGGTCGACACCGGGGGAGGTGACCTCCAGCACGTAGGGGCTGTTGCCGAGCGCGTCGCTCGCGTCGAGCTTCTCGGAGACCGATCGGCTGACTTCTGAGACGTCGTCGAGGCTGATGCCGCCGTCACGGTCGACGACCACCCGCACCAGCCGGCGCTTGCCTGCGGGGGTGACCGTCACGTCTTCGAGGTCGAGACCTTCGGCCTCGACGACCGGGGCGAGCAGCGCCACGAGGCGGTCGCGTCGGGCGGATTCGCCCATGGTGACCTCCTTACCAATGGCCATCGGGGGCGTACCTCGCCCAACGTGCACACAGCCTATCGACAGCCGGGCACCGCTCGCCGCGCCCCGCGAACGCGCCCCCGCCAGTGTCCCGTGGCCGGACGACCCTGGAGCGCTCTACGCGTAGTGAGAGCGTGGGCCGCCAGTGTGGCGCGGGCCGGATGGGCTCTGGAGCGCTCTACCATGGGCGGGTGCCTGTGGGAGAGTCCGGTATGAACATGTCCCGGCGTACCCTTCTGGGTGCCGGGGCCGGCCTGGTGCTGGTGGGCTGCGCGAAGGGGCAGGAGCCCGCCTCGGCGCCCGTTTCGCCCTCCCCCGATCCGCAGGCGGTGTTGCTCGCCGGGCTCATCGAGGGCAAGGAGAAGCTGGTCGCGCTCTATCAGCAGGCCGCCCTGTCCCACGTGAAGCTGGCGCCCGCGCTGCAACCCTTCCAGCAGCGGCATCTCGATCATCTGGCGGCGCTGCGGCGCCATCTGTCCAAGCCCGGCTCCCCCGCCGCGACCCCGACCCCCGTGGTCAACCCGGAGGTGACCGTGGAAGCGCTCAAGGAGGCCGAGCGGGCCGCCGCGGCGTCCCGGCCGGAGCAGGCCGCCGCCGCTGTGCCCGTGGTGGCGCAGCTCGTGGCGAGCATCGGGGCGTGTGAGGCCGTCCACGCGCAGGCTCTGGGGCGGCTCAAGTGACCGCCCTCGCGAAGGCGCTGGCCGCCGAGCACGCCGCCGTCTACGCCTACGGTGTCATCGGCGCCAAGACGAGCGGCGCCTTGCGGGTCAGGGCGACGACCGGGTTCGACGCCCACCGGGCCCGCCGCGACCAGTTGCGCAACCTGATGCGCCGCCGGGGCGAGACCCCCGCCGAGCCGGGCAGCTACCAGCTGCCCTTCGTGGTGACCACGCCCGCGCAGGCGGCCCGGCTGGCCGCCTACATCGAGGAGCGGGTCTGCGCGGCCTATGTGGAGCTGTCGGCCGACACCGACCAGGCGCTGCGGCGGCTGGCCGTGCTGGCCACCCAGGAGTGCGCCGTACGGGGCTACGGCTGGCAGCCGGAGATCGTGGCCTTCCCCGGCATGCCCGGCCAGGTGAAGACCGTCCCGAGCACACCCGCCACACCGCCTCCCGCCACCACGCCGCCCGCCTCCGGCGACCCGGCCGCACCCCAGGACGCGATCTCGTCATCCCCGGCCCCGTCGACGCTTCCGGCCCCCGCCGACAGCTGACGCCTGTTTATTCCCGTATCGGCGGGTAGTTCAGATCGTCATGAGTTGGGGCTTCCGAAAAACCATCAAGATCGGTCCGTTCCGGATCAACTTCTCGCGCGGTGGAGTCGGCCACAGCGTCGGCAAGGGCGGCGTGCGATACACCAAGCGCGCCGACGGTGGAAAGCAGGTCAGCGTCGACCTGCCCGCTGGTTTCTCCTGGCGGCGGTCACTGAAGCGCCGCTGACCCGGTTGACTCCCCTCCCACGCGGAGGGGACGTGGAGCGGGCGGTTCGTCACACTCCCCCCGTGGTGACGAACCGCCCCTCTCTGTGTCTATGGCCGCGCCTCCGGCACGGCGGGCGTGGCCGCCTTCAGTCCGCGCCTTCCCTCGTCACTCCGGTTCGCTGCGCTCTCCTGCGTTCCTCAGTACTCCCGCCTTCTTAGAGTTACCTTGAATGTATGGAGAAGCGATTACGTCCCAGGTCAGAGAGTGTTTCCTCCGCTGCCGCCCTGTACCCCGGTGACCTGCCGGGAAGCAGGGAACTGGTCGGCCGGGAGTACCTGCGGGTCAGTGAAGACCGGTCTAAGCGTATGAAGTCGCCCGCTCAGCAGCACGAGGACAACGAGCGGGCATGTGTGGCGCATCGGATCACTCTGGGCGAGCCGTACCGCGAGGGCCGGGCTGTGTCGGCGTCCCGCTACAGCACCGACGTCCGCGACGACTTCGACCGCCTGATGGCGGACCTGCGCAGCGGGGAGTTCGGCGCGAACGTGCTGGTGCTGTGGGAGAGCTCCCGGGGATCGCGCCGGGTGCTGGAGTGGGTGACCATGCTCGACCTGCTGGAGCAGCAGGGGATCTTGGTTTTCGTCACCACCCACGGCCGTCTGTATGACCCGGCCAACCCGCGTGACCGGCGCGGGTTGATCGATGACGCCAACGACTCCGAGTACGAGTCAGCGAAGATCGCCCAGCGGATCAGGCGGGACATGGCCGCCAACGCGGCCGAGGGCCGACCGCACGGTCTGTGTCCGGTGGGGTTGCGCCCGGTCTATGACGAGCGCACCGGGAAGCTGATCACCTGGGAAGGCGACCCGGACAAGGGCCCCATGATCGTGGAGCTGTTCACGCTGCTGCGCCGGGGACGGAGCTTCCGGAGTCTGGCCAGAGCGTTCGAGGCCAAGGGGTACCGGAACAAGAGCGGCAAGCCCTACGGTGCCGCTCACCTGCGGGACATGGCGCAGAAGGGCGCCTATTCCGGTCTGCGCGTCTGGCATGGCGAGCTGATCGAGGGCACCTGGGAGGGGATCATCGAGCGCGACCTGTGGTGGGACGTTCAGCGGATCTTGACCGAGCCCGCGCACCAGACCACCGCGCCCGCGCCCCGGTTCGGGAGCGTCAAGCACGAGTACACGCGCACGATGCGGTGTGCCAAGTGCCTGGGGCCGATCACCACGCTCAACAGCAAGCGCGGTGACTACATGTGCCAGACCGGGGGATGCGCCCGGATCACCAAGGGCCCCGTGGACAAGATCCTTGATGAGGTCATCGAGGATTTCCTGTCGCAAGCGGACTTCAGCGCGCGGGTAGCCCGCCGGGTGGACACTCCGCAGGTTCGCGCGCTGGAGACCGCGATCGCGCAGCTCCGCGCCGAGCTGACGGAGGCTGAGACCGCCGTCCCGGCCAACGTGTCCGAGGCCCGCCTGTTCGCCCAGTTGATCGAGGACATCAGGCCGAAGCTGTCGGACAAGCAAGCTCAGTTGCGTGAGCTGACCACCCCGTCCGAGCTGGCCTCTCTCCTGGCGGCCGATGACGGCGGCCCGGTCGCCGACGCGGTGACCCGGTGGCGGGACGCCCCGGTCGAGGTCCGCCGCAAGATCGCCAAGGTCCTTCTTAGCCCGCCCTTCCTGGGTCAGGTCCGGCTCAACCCCAAGACGCCGGGCAAGCGCCTGCCCGCCCACGAGCGCCTCACGTGGGTCCGCGATGCCGCATAGCCGCGACCGTGACGGGCAGGCCCGCGCCAGCAGCTACCGGCGAAGGCTTGCCCGTCCGCAGACGAGGAGGGGAGGTGGGCGCCGCTACCGGTAGCCGAGCAAGGCCGCCAGCCGATCCACGGCATCATCGCTGAGAGGCCCCGCCGCAGCCACGATCGATCGGGCGTAGGCAGCGATGACCTGATCTTCCGAGGTCATGTCGCCGACGTCCGCCCGGTGCCGCGTTCCCGCCGACGTGCTCTCAGGCCCCCCAGCAAGATCAACATTCGCGGCGGTTCCCTGATCGGCCTCGCCGCATCCCGCCCGCCCACCCTCCGCTGAGTCGTGGCTGGCCACCGCCGACAACCACTCATCCATACCCGGCAGAAACTCAGGCCCAGACGAAGCAGCCCCTACGGGACTCTTTGCCGAACGACGGCGACGCTTACCCGCACCCGACCGCACCGACGCGCGACCCCGGGCACCCATCAAGCACCAGCCCCCACCGAACCCGACGAACCCGCCAACCCTGGCAACTCACCAGGAGAAGGCCCCCACGTCGGTGGACCACCCGGGCCGCCTCCGCCCCCCGCAGGTCCTTCACGCGCCGCACGCGCCGCCTGCCGAGCCGCCACCAGCCGCAACAGCCGCACCGCCACCGGCTCCAACGCCGGATCAGACGCGCTCAGACGACGCCACACATACCGGCCCGGCTCCTGTGCTTCCTGCTCCGGATCCAGCCCGGCCGCAGCCAGAGCCCACGCCCGCCGATCCGCCTTATGACCCGCCAACGTCTTACCCGACCACTTGCGCGAGACCAGCACGCGACGGCCGCCGTACCCCATCCGGTCCGGACTGTGCGCCTTCTTCCGGCACCACCCCGCCCGAAGACCCAACTTCGCCTTACGCGGCTGCACCCCGTAACGCAGCCAGTTCGCACACTCAGGGCTACACGGCTCCCACCGCAGCGCCTCAGCCAACCGCGCCACATGCCCCGCCCGACCTGACGAACCCATGTCGTCGGACTTCAGGACCGCGTCCCACGACAGCGACTTGGTCAGGTACTTCGTCAGGTACCGGACCCGCTGATCCGCATCGGCCGTCCCGGCTAACACGCCTTGCATGTCCATCTGAGAGCCGAACCGAGCCACATGCAACGGCTCCACCAGCCCGCCGCCCGACGAGCCGCCATCATCCAGGGCGTCTACCGCCTCGTCCCAGGACTGGAGCACCTCACCCGTACCCGGATGCACGTACCCGTGACCTTCCGACCAGACCGGCTCCGCGTCACCCTCACCGAACACCACCCGATCGACCGAAGGCCACCACACCTGCGTATAGGTAGCCTCCACCACCTGACGCAGCACCGACCGGGGCAGCGTCCCCCGGATCGCCATGTGGAGATGAGGGGTCAGCCGCCGTTGCGGCTCCACCGCCGCGAAATACTGCACATCCCACCCCGCCACCCGGCGGAGGTTCTGCACGAACCGGTCGACGAGCTTGGAGAAGTGCAGCGCATCCCGCGCCGCCGACCGGTAATCGTAGGTCTTCGGATCGACCGGCACACCGTTCAGCACCCGCCCGTAGGACGGCAGCGTCAGCGTCAGGAACATGGACGGACGGAACCCCTTACCGTCCCGACCCTCATAGACCCGCCCCAGCGTCCCCGGCACCTGCTCACGCCGAGGAAGATTCACCGCGTCACCCCGACGCCGCGTCGACCGCGAACGCCGCTCCACCACAACGTCAGCCGAGGCCCCGTCGTCGCCCGCGTCCTCCGCATCGGCCAAGACTTCCGTGGTACGGCTCACCGGCTCCAACGCGCCGATCTCGACATCCAGCTCCGCCAGCGCCAGATCGAGATCCGTGGTGTCCTCACCGGCCGACGCCGCGTCCTCCCGCCAGCCTTGAGCCTGCTCCCGAAGGTCATGCAGATACGTCCGGTACTCGCCCCGCGTGTACTCCACGAGCGGTTCGGACTCCATGTGCCAGCCCTCACGGCACTGTGCCTGCCGCACCTGACGAGCCCGCTTTGCACACGGAGGACACCAGCTATCCCGCCAGGACCCGCACGGCAGATCCACTGTGTCCACCACACCCGTCACCACGTCCTGACGACGCATCGGGATAGGACGAAGACACACCCCGTTCGCCACCGCGAGCTGTTCGGCAACCTCACGGGACACCAGCCCCGATGCCGTCACCGCAGCCATGCTGACCAGGCCCGACCCCAGGTCCGACGTACCACCGCCGACGCCGGCAGACTCCCTCGCAGTCGCCCCTACAGGGTGCCTGACGGCATCAACCGGCCTCCGCTCACCGGACGCCCCGACGTCGCTCGCCCCACCGCCCGAGGTCACCACGAGCGACCCCCGAACCAGTCGCACATCTGTCGAATGTCGGCATCCGACACATACGCGGCCCGCACCCGCACTGGATCCGGACTGTTCTCCAACCTGACGTACGCCTCACCCGCGCCCACCGAAGGGTCATCCGGATCACGCGGAATCTGATCCGCCACCCCGCCCCGGTCCCGAGCACCGTCACCGAGGACCATGTCGACCTGACCCGGCTCGTCCAGACGAAGCGCGACCTTGTCCGGGAACAGGTTCCGAATGTTCAGAACCTCTTTGCGCGGGTCCTGGATCGCCGCCACGACCGCGATACCGACCGCGCGGCCCTGGGTGGTGAGCGTGGCCAGCGCCGCCGAAATCCGCAGACGTAACGCCTTGTCCGGCTGGTAGGCGGTCAGGAACGCCACCTCATCCACGACTACCAGGACGAACGGGTCCTCAAGGGTCGGGATGTGGTTGCGCCGCACCCCCGCATACCGGTGCGCCCGCTCCTGCATCAGCGCCACGGCCTGTTCCAGCAGGTCCGCGCACTGCTCAGGCGTTCCCGCGTACTGGTCGAACAGCTCACGGCCAAAGCTCAGTTCCATGAGCTTGGGGTCCAGGCCCCACACCTGCGCGATGCCCGCCGCACACGCCGGGAGCAGAGCCCGAACGATGCCCCACAACCACGACCCCTTACCCGAACCGGTCGCGCCCGCGATCAGCACATGGGTTCCGTGGACCTGGAGACGGAACACCAAGCCATCTTCGGACAACCCGATCTCCACCGGCCCCACCCACGGCCGGTCCGGAATCGGCATCGCCGGAATCACCCGCGACAGCACATCGGCCCGCGGAAAGACCAGCGTCACCCACCCCGGCTTGGGCGAGGTGATCCGCACCCGGGCAGCGCCGAAGCCGCTCGACAGGTTCGGCGCGTGATCGGTGAACTGCTCCACCGCCTGACCGGCCAGCATCCGCACCCGCACCACATCGCAACGGGCATCACAGCGGACCCGCACCAGATCGGGGAGATACAGCCGACCGCCGAAGTTGCCCGCCAGCCCGGACATGACCATGACCGACTGCCACTTACGCCGGTACACCCACACCCAGCGCCACCACGCCATCAGCGGCCAGCCCACCCACCGGCCGAACACGTGCGGATAAGCCCAGACCCACAGGACAGCGATAGCCGACAGATCGACCACCATGAACGCGACCAGCTGCCACGCGCCGAACGACCACAGCCAGCCCGTGACGATCGGCACCGCGCAGGCCACCGGATGACGCCACAGCATGCGGACCGAACCGGCCAGCAGCCGCCACAGCCACACCGCGACAGCGATGAAAGCCGGGGTGCGGACGACGGTCGGAGCGAACACGACCGTGGTGTCAGGACGGGTAGAGACGACGCCGACGATTTCCTGACCAGGAAGTTTACGGAAGATCATGGGACACCCCCATTCAGACCAGAGGACCCCGCACCCCACACCGCAGCCCGCGCCTAGCAGCGAGAGCCGCTCACACCAGCGGTGCCGAAACCCGAGGACCGGCCAGCGCCACCAAGCACCGGCCAGCCCCCAGGCTCCGAATCGGGGGAACAGGGCAAAACGCAGGCCCCGAACGGCACGCCGGACCACACGCGGAAGGGGTTCCAAGCCCCCACGCGCAGCCCGGCATGCCGGGGCAGGCCCCCGACCGCGCAGCGGATCACGGGGACTCAGGCGTGTTGAATGATCGGCGGCTACCGCGCCGCAGCAGGCACCGGCACTACCGGCCCTGAATCAAGACCCTCAGGTCCTCAGCAGGATCATCCCCTGCTGGTCTCTTGCGAACGGGCGACCGCCAAAGGACGAAACCCGCGAGCCCGGAAGCTGTAAGCCATCCGGTTGTTGGCCGAGTTCACATACGGCGTGACCGCAAGATCAATGAACTCGACCGGAACGAACGGCAAGCCGAGACTTGCCATCGCGGCAGGGACCGGAGGCATCTCCGGAGCGACCGCCGCAACGATCTTCACGCTCACCGTCTTGTCCGCCGCGCGGACATTCGGATCGACGTTGGTCACCGCGACCGACCACACCGGCTCACCGGTGATCTTGTCGCGCTGCTGGACGGGACGGTCTTTCGTACTCGCGTCGAAGTCGAGTACCGGGGTGACCTCTCCGGACAGAAAGGCACCGCTGGGAAACACGAACGCGTGGTGCACGGGGATGGGGCCCCTAATCAATTTGGCATCAGCCTCCTCGATAGCCGGTCCCCGCCCGAGCCCTGCCACCTGCTCTCTGACAAGTGATCTGACTCGACGGGCTTGTGACCAGTAAACGGCCCGAGAAGGCCAACAGATCCAGCCATAACCGGACGGCATCAATCGCGCATTCCCAAATCAGGAAACCGCTGTTATTATCCCGCCCACGCCGAACGGCCCCGCATGCGAGGAGCGCACGGAGGCGAGCTGAACAGCGCATATGACACATATGACATTGGTGATCAACCCTCCTCTTCTGCCTCTCGCAGTTCCATCCCTGACAGGGACCAACAGTTCGGACCGGTCACGCGCCCCCGCCCGGCAACCACACGGGACAAGGAAACGCGCTCCAACGACATCGTGCATCCGACAGCGCAACGCCGCCAGACTTCGCACACTCACTACAACCAGACAGCATCGAAGTCGCGCCCGACAATCGCGCATCGGCCTGACCATGGCCCAAACAAAATGCCCGGAAGACCTGCAACCTGCACCAATGCTCACAACTGACGCCGACAGACTCCCTCACGGTCGCCCCTACGGGGTGCCTACGACATCAACCGGCCTCAGCACCCCCACTCGCGAATACAACCGGCGCGATCGCATTCAACGCTTAGCAATCAGCCTTCCGTAGCGTTAAACCGTGACTACCCCCCGCCATCCGCGCTTCACTCGCCGATACCGCAACCTCCCGCAGCGGCCACCGTCCCCCGCTGACGCACCGATACCGACGCCCGCCGCAGCGGCCCGACCGCGCGCCGCCTCATGGCTGGGCCGACTCCTCCGCCGCCACCCACCCGTCAACCGGCCCACCCTCGCCGAACTCGCAGACCTCACCCCCAAAGAACGCCAAGAACTCTGGGACGCACACCGCCAACGCCCCTTTCAAGCCATCACCTCACTCATCACCTCCGTGACCGTCATCCTGGGCATCCTGTTCACCGCCCGCACCCTCGACTACACCGCAGGCACCCTCGACTACACCGCCCGCGCACTCGGCACCACCCAGGAAGGCCAGATCACCGACCGCTACACCAAAGCCGCCGAACAACTCGCCCACAACGCCGTAGACGTCCGCCTTGCAGCCATCTACTCGCTCCAACGCCTCGCCAACGACTCCCCACGCGACCGCCCCACCATCAAAAACGTCCTAGCCGCATTCGTACGCAACCACGACCTCTGCACCCCCACACCCCCGCCCCCGCAATGCGCCCTAAAAAGGAAATCCTCCACAACCGAAACCATTCGCCTGCCCACCGACGTATACGCCGCCCTCACCATCGCCCCGACCCTCACCAACCCACCACCAGCGACCAACGACACCAACACCCAAACCGACCGCTCCGACTTCTCCAATACCCGATTCCCCTACGGAGACCTGCGCAACGTGAACCTGCGCAACGCGGACCTGGCCAGCGCGGACCTGCGCAGCGCGTGGCTGCACGACGCGGACCTGACCGGCGCGGACCTGAACCACGCGGACCTGACTGACGCGTACCTGCGCGGCGCGCACCTGCGCGGCGCGGACCTGGCCAGCGCGAACCTGAACGAGGCGAACCTGACCTACACGGATCTGAACGAGGCGAACCTGATCTACGCAGAAATGAACGAGGCTGACCTGACCTTCGCAGACCTGAACGAGGCGGACCTGACCTACGTGGTCCTCAGCTACGCGAACCTGCGCGACGCGGACCTGACCGGCGCGAACCTGCGCGACGCGAACCTGACGGACGCAGACCTGACCGGCGCGAACCTGCACCGCGCGGACCTGCGCGACGCAGACCTGACCGGCGCGAACCTGACCTACGCGAACCTGACGGGCGCGGACCTGAACCGAGTGCGAGGCATGTCACCGGATGAGATACGCGCAGCAGCCAAAACCGACGTGAACACCGATTTCTGATCTAATCCCGTCACGCGGCATCAGACACCAGCCCGACAGATCCCCTGACTGCGAAGCTGAACCCGCCATTTGTCCAGTCCCACGAGATGATTGACGTTTCTGTCCCAGCACATGCTTTACAGGTGGGCTAGGAAACATGACCGGCC